>JACKLV010000001.1 GCA_024235755.1 Burkholderiales bacterium
CGATTAAATACAGGATGTCCATCAGCACAGTGCATTGCGCCATTGATACCGTCTTTTCGGCTATGTGACTCTTAGAATCATAAATAGAGTATCTGTAACTTCCACGTTTTGACGGAAACCAATGAAAGCCTTCTCTCCTTTGGAGAAAAAGTTTAAATAAGGGGAAACGGCGAAGCAGCTAAAATTGATGTGGTGTCAATATACCCTTGTTCTAACTGTTTACTTCAAGTGGAGCTAGTCGGCCGTATGTCCGGCTAGTCCAGCTTTAAGCCGTAACTTGAAACCACCGACTTTAGCCGTTAACGTATTGATTTATGCATTCCTGAAAATAGGCTGGCAATTCGCTTATTCGTCTGTTCGTCTGTGTCAAACTTGAAACAGCGATTTAGACGGACATTCTTTAATTATTTGCTTCTTGAAATTTTTACTTAAAAGCTATTATTTTGACTGCAATTCAGTGGAAAATTGCCTGGAGGCTCGGCTGTATCTTGCGTAGAATACGCGTCTGGTAGAAATTCAGAATGGTGGCATAGTTTTCAGAGATAGCGGTTTAATTTTTTACGATAATCAGTGTATTAAAGTGAGAAAGCGACAATGTGTGGAATAGTAGGTCTGTTTGATACGCGCGGCAACAATGAAATCGACCGGCAGTTGCTGGTACAGATGAATCAGACCCAGGTGCACCGCGGGCCGGACGAGGGGGAAGTCTATACCGAGCCGGGACTCGGGTTGGGCCACCGCCGCCTTTCCATCATGGATGTCGCCAGCGGGCAGCAGCCGCTGTTCAATGAAGACGGCAGCGTGGTGGTCGTCTTCAACGGCGAAATCTACAACTACCAGAAACTTGCCAAACAACTGACCGAAGCCGGGCACCGGTTCAAAACCCATTGCGATACCGAAGTCATCGTGCATGCCTGGGAGGAATGGGGCGAGCAGTGCGTCGACCGTTTCCGCGGCATGTTCGCATTCGGCCTGTGGGACAGAAACCGCCAGACCCTGTTTCTGGCGCGCGACCGGCTCGGCATCAAGCCGCTGTATTACGCACTGCTGGATAACGGGCAATTCATTTTCTCATCCGAACTCAAGGCGCTGATCGCGCACCCGGCGTTAAGCCGGGAAATGGATCCCTGCGCGGTTGAGGACTATTTCGCCTACGGCTATATCCCGGAACCGAAAACCATTTTCAAGCAGGCCCAAAAACTGTCGCCGGGATTCAAGCTCACGGTGCAGCGCGGACAAACGCAATTGCAGCCGAGGCAGTACTGGGACGTGCCGTTTAACCGGCGCGACACCGTCAACGAATCGGAAGTCGAAGAAGCGTTGATCGCCAAGCTGCGCGAATCGGTCGATATTCACCTGATGACGGAAGTGCCGCTCGGCGCGTTTCTGTCCGGCGGCGTCGATTCGAGCGCGGTGGTCGCGATGATGAGCGGCATCATGAACGAGCCTGTCAACACCTGCTCGATCTCGTTCGGCGATCCGGCGTTCAACGAATCGCGCTACGCGCAGGAAGTCGCCGACCGCTACCATACCCGCCACCATGTCAAACAGGTCGAACACGACGATTTCGACCTCATCGACAAACTGGCGCTGCTGTATGACGAACCGTATGCCGACAGCTCCGCCCTGCCCACCTACCGCGTCTGCGAACTGGCGCGCGAGCGCGTCACCGTCGCGCTGTCCGGCGACGGCGGCGATGAAAATTTCGCGGGGTACCGGCGTTACCGCTGGCATATGATTGAAGAAAAAATGCGCAATCAGTTACCGCTGGCGATCCGTAAGCCGCTGTTCGGCTTTCTCGGCCATGTCTATCCCAAGGCCGACTGGGCGCCGCGCATGTTCCGCGCCAAGGCAACGTTCGAGGCGCTCGCGCGCGACGCGGTTGAAGGCTATTTTCACAGCGTCTCGATCATGAGCGACGCCATGCGCCAGCGCCTGTTTGCACCATCGTTCAGAAACCATTTGCAGGCATATCAGGCGGTCGATGTTTTACGCGCATACGCCGAGCAATGCCCCACAGACGATGCGCTCTCGCGCGTGCAGTATCTCGACATGAAAACCTATCTGGTCGGCGACATTCTGACCAAGGTCGACCGCGCCAGCATGGCGCACGCGCTCGAAGTCCGGGTGCCGCTGCTCGATCACGAACTGGTCGAGTGGGTATCCACTCTGCCCGCCTCGATCAAACTGAAAGACGGCGAAGGCAAATATATTTTCAAAAAATCGCTGGAACCGTATCTGTCCGAAAACATACTCTACCGCAACAAAATGGGATTCTCGATACCGACTGCCGACTGGTTCCGCGGCCCATTGCGCCAGCGCGTGCGCGACGCCGTTTTAGGCCCGGTACTCGCCGAAACCGGTATTTTCAACCGCGACTACCTTGAAGAACTGGTCGATCACCACCAGTCCGGCAGGCGCGACTACAGCGCGCCATTGTGGACGCTGCTGATGTTCGAATCGTTCGTGCGCAACATCGTCAAAGGCGAAGGCAGGTTTGTGTACGAAAGAAAACAAACCGCGGCATAATAGACGGTCAATTCATCGATGAACACATCAAAATTCCAAACCCAACAAACCCTTCCCAAATCCCGTAGGATGTGCTGACGTAGGAAGCGCATCATGCTGTGCCAACGCAGGAGGCCAAGCGATGCGCCTCCTTTGTCGACGCATCCTACGGATGACGCCTTGCCCTGTAGGATGTGCCGAAGTCATGAGACGCATCAATGATATGAAGCATGATACGCAACAATCCGGTCATTCAACGCCGTCTATCTCGCCATGAATAACATTTCCCCAGTCTTCCGGATAAACACCCTGCTTCACGTATCGGTGAAAACTGGAATACGGCCAATCGCGCACCTTTTCAACCCATCCATGCTTAACGGGATTCCAGTGGATATAATCCATATGCCGGTTAAAGTCGTTCTGGTCGCGCAGCAAGTGCTCCCAAAAGCGGCGCTGCCATATGCCTCTTTCGCGCCGGGATTGGCGGCTGTCAGAGATGGGCTCGCCTGTTTCGATATGACGTGAAAAATAACCCTTGATCATATTCCAGCGAGTGGAAAAATCCGCATCCGATGGCGGCAATGTCCAGATGCAATGCAAATGATCCGGCAAAATCACCACGGCGTCGATACGAAAAGCGCGGCGCTGCCTGACGGTATCAAACGCTTCACGCAATAAATCTATTTTGTCGACCAGCAGCCGGTTGTTTTTTCGTACAGCAAGATTGACGGTAAAAAACCAGGATGCGCCGGGAACATGAATACGCCGGTATGCGGTCATGGTAATAATGTGTTGCCGGTCATGTTATTTCTCAATTGATTGATGCGCTGCCTTTGTAGCACATCAAGTGATGCGCCTCCTTCGTCGGCACATCCTACGCGATATTCATCCGGAAACCTTAACCCCGTAGGATGTGCCGAAATATGAGGCGCATCATTGATGTTCCGGCGAAGAAGCGCCATTGATTTTCCGGCATTAAAAACGTAACACTGCTGTTCCGGTGCATTGCCGCCATCCCCCATTTGTCCCCCGCGCGCTCCGACGCGCGGCTGCCAAATGGCTGCTGACGGCAGACCTGGCCTGACTTGCCTGGCTGAGCTCAGTGACCTCGGGCAAGACGAAAGCCAGTATTGTGGAAGCGGAGAGACGGAACGATGAGATTGCGATAAGCAGAACGGCAGAACCAGCCGAAGTTGAACCACGAGCCGCCGCGCAACACGCGAGGGATATTATCACCGTCAACCGCTTCCCGGCCATCACCGGCCTGGTACGGATAAGCCTGATAATAACTGCCGGTCCATTCCCAGACATTGCCCGGCATATCCATAATACCGGCTCCAGATACCGGCGATGGCGTATCGCTGGCTGGAAAAACACCCACCGGCGTCACGCGCCGCAGCCGGGTTTCAATCGTATTGCACATTGTTGCATCGAATGCATCGCCCCACGGATAACGCCTGCCTACCTTGCCGCTTGCGGCCGCTTCCCATTCCGCTTCGGTCAGCAGCCGGTAATGTTGCCCCGTCTGTGCGCTCAACCAGGCGCAATACGCACGCACCTCGAACCAGCAAATACCGACAACCGGCTGGTTAGGCGCATTTAATTTGGGATCGTTCCAGAACCGTGGCAGTGTAAAGCGCTGGTGTGGCCATTGATCCTCCAACAGCGTTTCAAACGCTTCATCGTCCATATCGATGTAACCTTTCCATTGCTGGACCTGCTCTTCAGTCCAGGCTTGTTCCTCAACGAGCCGTGTAAAAATGTTCCATCGTCTTTGAACCGGTTACGGAAGTGGCGCCAGTTTATCCGGCTTGCTTCACCGGTGCCTTCACCACGCCGCCAGCGTTGCGCCTGCGGCGTATCCCACCAGCGTTCATCGTCATAACCACCCGCATCGATAAAGCATTTGAATTCCGCATTGGTAACCGGAAACTGCGCCAGCGCAAACGGTGCGAGTTCGACGTCATGCCGCGGTGCTTCATCGGCTTCGATGCCTTCATCGCTGCCGATGCTATAGATTCCGCCATCGATCTCAACCATCGGCGGCAACACATAACGGGCGTATTTTTCCCTGCCGCGGTTCAAACCGCGGATCACCCAAACGGCCGAGCGCATCACCGGCGTGAATGCGTGCGCGCAAATCGGTTTCCGGATCGCGGCTACGCGCGACCAATCGTTGCTGCAAATCGCGGCGCAACTCGCCCGAAACTTTCACATCCGGCTGCGCCGCACAGCGCCCCTGCGAGCGGCAGATTGGCTTGCGCCAGCGTATGCAGAAAGTCATCGGGCGTATCGGTCATCGCCGCCGCCGCGAGCATAAAGGTTTCTTCCCATCCGGTTGTCGGCAGATCGGGCAAAGTGCCCGAGCGCGGCAAGGTTGCAAGTTCTTCTTGCACAGTCGGCGAAATATCGGCCTCAAGCCAGGCTGTCTCAGCTAATTTGACTAATTCTGCGCTTTGCTTCGCGTCGTCCGCCTTTTGCGCTGTATTTATATGCGCTGCCAGATGCCGTGCGGCAAAATATTCCTGCAATAACTGATGCACGAACAACACATCGTCACCCGGCATATCGAGGATTTGCAGATCGACCGCTACATTGAGCAGGTTTTCGCATTGTGACTCGTCCGGTATCCGAGTCGAAAGACAATCCAGCGCGCCGTCAAAATCAATGCGCACTTGCATTTTGTTGCCGGTGTTTCCAGTATCGCCATCATTACGATCCCTCTGCAACTGGAATGCAAACGATGCCAATGCATTGAATAACAATCCGCGTTTTGGTAATTCATAAACACCGCACTTCTCCCCGATTCGATCCCGGTCACGTGGATGCAGCAATTTTTCATCGCGCAAACGATTGTTGTTATTTTCACGCTTGAGCATGGCACGCACAAAACCGGTAAACAACGCCGCACGGCCTTCAGGTATCCGGCCATCACTGGTCTGATCGATCAACAACTTGAGATAATACGGAGAACGGTATAAATCAAGCTGTTCAGAATCATTGAGTTGATTCCACAAATGCGCCGCAGTGTCCGGACTATACACCTGCAGAAATTTCTCTACCTGCGTATTGTCTAACGGCGTGATTTCCACCTGCGGCACGCGCGGCAGGTCTTTGGTGGTTAATTTAGTGCCGTAATCCAGCGTGCGGCAACTGAAAATGACGCGCACACTCGGATGATTCAACGCCAGATTGTTTAAAAAATTTTTCCAGGCCGCCAGCCGGTCGTCGTAGTCAGCGCGATCTACGCGCGGCATTTCGTTCAAGCCATCGAGCAGCAGGATAAGCGGTTGGCGCAGTAAGTCTTCAGAAGACAACCAGAATTTTTCATTTTGATTCCAATATTCCTTAATCCAGTTCAGCGGTTTAGGAAAGCCGTTTTTATCGCCAAAGTCATTCAGCGGCAAAAATATCGTCAACGGCGCTCCCACATCCTCCGAACGCAAAGCACTGCTGGCAAGGTCCAGCTCCAGACGGCGCAGCAATGTGCTTTTGCCGCTGCCCGGCCCACCGGTCACAATAATGACGGGTTCTGTTGCAGCGTCTACTGCGGTTAGAATATCGCGCAGATCACGGTATTCCTGGCTTCTCTGATAACGTTCACCCTCATGCTCATCACCCTGATCAAGCAGCAATGTCAGTGGCGTGAACTGCTTGTCAATGGCATATCGGGGTTGCGACCAGCGCGCAATGCACTGTGCGCGGTAAATATTCAGGCTTTCAGGAATCGCATTGAGTATTTGCTTGAATTCGCGCTGGTCAAGCTGAGCGAGCAGTTTTGAATATTCGGCCAGCATTTCTTCCTCGCTGGCGGCAGGGTTCGATTTTGCGGATTGTTCAATACGATGTAGAACATCCTTGATTTCTTCCGTATCCGCTTTGACCGCCTGAACGCCGTTCAGAGTAGTCAGTGCCAATGCTTCAAGCCGTGCCTGCCCTTCAAGCAGCCGCGGCAGCAGTTCGAGGTACGTTCGCGCACCGGTTTGAAAGACAGCCAGTGCATCGGTCAGCGCAATCAGTTGATCTACTTTGTCATCAATTCCTTTCGTATACTCCAGTATTTCCTCGGAAAGCTTGCGTGCAGCTTTCTGCATGTCGATAACAAATTTCTGCTGGGCAATAGTAAATGCAGCTCCGGCTTCAGGGTACTGATCCGGGCTTTTCAGTATTTCCGCAAATGCGGCAAAAACCAGCTCGCCAAAAGGCCGCTTCGCACCTTGATCCACCGTAGGAAGACCGTCTCGCGCAATCTGTTTGAACATGGCAGGTAATTCATGCACCGGCCATCCGGTAATCGCCGCGAGTGTTTTGTCGAAGTCCAGGGCTGGTGACTGATTCGGCGCAGGATTTTCATCCGGTGCGGTGAATTCCGATGTTCCCTCGATGATTGTTTTCAGATGCGTATCAATCGGCGTGGCGCCGGGATGGGCGCGTCGGTCAAGTGCATCGGACCGAATTTTGATCAAGCTTTGGCGTGCTACCGACTCAAAACGCAGGATTTCATTCTTTTGGCCAAATTCTCTGCCGCTGGACTGTGCGCATTCTTTGGCCGTATTCAATACTTCTAGCGCGGCTTTGATCCATGCCAGCCGCGCCGCACGCATCAAATCATGATTACCTGCGATAGCATTGTAAGGATTAAAATCGCCCAGCCGTTCGTTCGTACGGCGCTGCCAATGTTCAGGCAGTGCTTTGGCCAGCACAGTGCCCAGACCGCTAAAAACACAACATCAACTAATTGAGATCTTTGCACGGTAAAATGACTACTCAATAGGGCGAAATGTTATAATAATATTTTCAATCAGTTGTTTAGTTAAATGAGCATGAGTTTCTCGGACTATTATGTCACCCACCGAACCCGCAAAGGCAACTTTCTCAATCAAATCGATCAACTGATAGACTGGGTTCCCATTGAAAAGACAATTGCACAACACTATGCACCGGCATCCGATGTTACGGGCCGTCCAGCTTACTCGGGACTATTACTGTTCAAAATGTTGCTGGTTGGTATCTGGAATGGCGGTCTGAGTGACGAATCAGTCGAAGACATGGCCAACGCTAACTTGCATGTCATGCGTTTCTTAGGTTTAGACCTGGAAGATGACGTTCCCGATCATTCTGTTTTGTCTCGTTTCAGGACGCGCTTGACGGCTGCGCAAGCATGGGATGATTTGCTCGAACAGATCAATCAACAAATTCAAGCACTCAATGTCACGGTTAAGGCGGGCTACCACATTGATGCGAGTATTACACACAGTTCGCGCAAACCGAAGACAAAACCGGCGTATGAAGTAGTCAATGATCGCGAGGACCGGGATGATGAAACCGGCGCTCAAGCGAACATGAAAGTTATAGAAACCTCGCAACCTGGCGTGGATACTGAGGCACGTTGGGTTAAGAAGGGTGGCAAATTTGCATTTGGTTATAAGCAACATACACTGGTTGATGACAATGGTTTGGTAATGGCGGTGGAAACAACCGCTGCCAATCAGCATGACAGCAAATCTATGCTGGATCTCCTTGATAAAGCTGCAGTAAAACCAGGTTGTCGGCTTCATGCCGACAAAGCCTATTCCAGCCAGAAACATCGCGAGGCCCTGAAAACACGTGGTATCAAAAATGGTATCCAGGATAAAGCAGCGAGAAACAAACCGTTA
The DNA here is from genome assembly GCA_024235755.1 of Burkholderiales bacterium. Taxonomy (GTDB): domain Bacteria; phylum Pseudomonadota; class Gammaproteobacteria; order Burkholderiales; family Nitrosomonadaceae; genus Nitrosomonas. Next base: position 8,166 of record JACKLV010000001.1, read on the forward strand.
ACGCCGCGACAGATACAACGCAATCGCTTAATCACCCAGTCCCGCTATGTTGTTGAACGTACTTTTGGCAGCCAGGTTTGTTGGTTCGGCAGCAAAATATTGCGTTATTGTGGCTTAAACAAAGCACATGCCTGGCATATCTTGCAGGCCATAGCGTATAACCTTAAAAGATTACCCAGATTATTTATACAAAGTTTGGTAATACAGAAAAACGCGGCTTTGATCCACGCCAGCCGTGCCGCGCGCAGCAAATCATAATTGCCTGCGATAACGCTATATGGATTAAAGTCGCTTAGCCGTTCGTTCACACGGCGTTGCCAGTGCTGTGGCAGCGCTTTGGCCAGCACAGTGCCCAGACTGTTAAAAAACACAACTTCAACTAATTGCTGCTTCCAACTCATGACAGGCCTTTTTTCTTATCAGGCCGTATTATGCATGATCGGATTTATGCATAAAAGTCAGGAATTCTCATACGAAAGTGATTTAAAGCCGTGCTATTATCCGGATATCCCGCCCGATCATCCGTACATCTTCTATGCTCAAAGCAATTTTTTGATCCAGATTGACCATTTCGGGTAATTGAAACATGTTTTTTGCTTCGCTACCCAACAAGCTGGGCGCCATGTAGACAATCAATTCATCGACAAGACCGTCCTGTATTAAGGCGCCGCTGAGTCCGGTACCGGCTTCAACCAGTATCTCGTTCAATCCGAGCTTTGCCAGCGTTTCGATCATACTATTCAGATTCACCCGGCGACCGGAACCCTCGAAAACAATGACCTGAGCAGTATCCGTTTTTTCCAGGCGATCAATTTTGCTGGTTTCTTCTACAGAAGCGGTAAATATAAAAACATCCTCGCCTTGCAGCACTCGGGCGTCAGCCGGTATGGCCAGACGGTTATCGATAATGACTTTTTTGGGTTGCCGTGAAGCGGAAATATGCCGCACGGTCAATTGCGGATTGTCGGAGAGTATAGTGCCAATGCCGGTTAAAACCGCGCAGGAGCGCGCACGCCAGCGGTGACCGTCTATGCGCGCCGCTTCGGAACTGATCCACTGACTTTGTCCGTTGTTTAATGCGGTTTTGCCATCAAGGCTCACGGCAATTTTCAGCCGTACCCAAGGCCTGCGATGCTGCATGCGTTTTACAAAACCGGAATTGAGCGCCCACGCCTGTTCCTGCAACAATCCCGATTGGACTTCAATACCGACCTGTTTTAATGTTTGAATGCCGCTGCCTGATACCAGTGGATTGGGGTCTTCCATGGCAATGACAACACGGGCGACTGCTGCTCTGATTAACGCTTCGACACAGGGCGGTGTGCGTCCGTGATGGGTGCATGGCTCCAGCGTGACATAGACTGTTGCACCGCGCGCTTTATCCCCGGCCATGGCCAGTGCGTTGATTTCCGCATGCGCTTGCCCGGCTTTTTCATGCCAGCCGCTACCGACAATCTGATCATCCTGGGTTATAACGCATCCGACGCGCGGATTCGGCGTCGCCGTGTACAACCCCTTTTCTGCGAGCTGCAAGGCTTGCGCCATAAATGTATAGTCTGCTGGAGAAAACATGCCGTCTTCCTGGTTCAGCTATATTTGGGGCTATGGTTTTTGCTTTTCATCACTAGAGGATTGTTGCTGATCTCGTTTGGAGTTGTTGGCATTTGTATTTGTGTCTGCTTTGAGTGCATCGACCTTGTTTACTTCACGAATGGCATCACGAAAATCGTCGACATCCTGAAAGCTTTTGTATACCGACGCAAACCGGATGTAGGCAACTTTGTCGAGTTTATAAAGTTCATGCATGACGCTTTCGCCGATGCTTCTGGAAGAAACTTCACGTTCCCCCAGACTTAGGAACTTTTGTACGATGCGATCAATCGCTGCGTCGACATAATCAGTCGGCACCGGGCGTTTGTGCAGCGCACGCTTGAATCCTGTGAGTAATTTGTTGCGGTCGAATTCTGCCCGCGAGCCGTCGTGTTTGACGACCTGGGGCAAGCGTAATTCTACCGTTTCGTAGGTTGTGAAACGTTTGTCGCAGGCGGGACAGCGCCGCCTGCGGCGAATGCGGTTACCTTCTTCGCTTACCCGTGAGTCGATGACATTCGTATCTTCCGCGTTACAGAACGGACATTTCATAAGCGATTGTTCGCATCACCTAAATCCACTAATTTCAATTCATTTTTCATGCGGAAAGTATTCTAACCCTATTGGCCGTAGACCGGAAATTTGGCACAGAGTGCTTTTGCTTCTTTGGCCACGCGCGCAATGACTGTCGCATCGCTGGGTGCTTCGAGCACATCGGCAATCATATTCGCAAGCTGTTCCGATTCAATTTCTTTGAATCCCCGCGTGGTCATTGCCGGTGTACCGATACGGATGCCGCTGGTAACAAACGGTTTTTGCGGATCGTTTGGAATTGCGTTTTTGTTCACGGTGATATGTGCGTGTTCGAGTGCTGCTTCCGCTTCTTTACCAGTGAGTTGAATTGCTTGCAAATCGACTAAAAACATATGGCAATCCGTTTTGCCCGAAACAATGCGCAAGCCACGTTGTTTTAGCACTTTTGCCATGACACGCGCATTTTCAATAACCTGCTCCTGGTATTTCTTAAACTCCTTGGTCGCTGCTTCTTTGAACGCAACCGCTTTGGCTGCGATTACATGCATTAACGGCCCGCCTTGCGTTTGCGGGAAAATTGCTGAATTAAGCGCTTTTTCATGTTCAGGTTTGGCCATGATAATCCCACCACGCGGGCCCCGCAGGGTTTTGTGCGTGGTACTGGTCACGAAATCGGCGATACCGACCGGATTCGGATAAAAACCGGCCGCGATCAAACCGGCGTAGTGCGCCATATCAACAAATAAATAAGCATCGATGGAATCTGCAATTTTACGGAATCGCTTCCAATCGATGACACGCGCATACGCTGACGCGCCGGCCACGATCATTTTCGGTTTATGCTCGTGCGCTAATTGTTCAACCTGATCATAATCCAATTCCTCAGTTTCTGGATGCAACCCGTAGGAGACTGAATGAAAAATTTTACCGCTCATGTTGACGGTCGCACCATGCGTCAGATGCCCCCCGTGCGCCAGTGACATCCCCAATAGCGTATCACCCGGTTTAAGCGCAGAGAGATACACGGCCGCATTGGCCTGAGAACCGGAATGCGGCTGCACGTTGACATACTCGGCATTAAACAGCGATTTGAGCCGGTCAATCGCCAGTTGTTCAACTACATCGACGTAGTTACAACCACCATAATATCGCTTACCAGGGTAGCCTTCTGCGTATTTATTCGTCAGCACGGAACCTTGCGCCTGCATAACCGCCGGGCTGGCATAGTTTTCAGATGCAATTAATTCAATATATTCTTCCTGCCGTTTCACCTCACCCTGCATGGCTTGCCATAAATCTGGATCAACGTGCTCTATTGTGTGATTCTGCGAAAACATGGTGTTATCAAACCTTTTAAATTATAAAAACCGTTATAAACCACGTATATTACCATTATTAACGATACGCGCTGAATTTAAGATTTCAAAGCGCAGCAGGATAGGCAGTGTGGTTTATTTTAACGACCAGAAATTGGAAGATATTGGGTAAAACGGCAGAAATGTTTTATCTTAAACGCAGATAGTCGGCATCGGTGATAGTCGTCCAGTCTTTCGCTTTGTTTAGAAACTCACGCTGACTATTGATGACTTCTTTCGCCAGCGGCGATTTCGCTGCCACTTCGTCGAGCAAGTCTTCATTTGCTTTTTTGAACAGTTCCAACACATCATCCGGCAAGGTACGAATCAGTATGTTACTGTGTTGTTTCATTTCTTCCCAGGCCAATACATTGCGATAAAATGATTCCGAGAGAATATCGAACGATACTTCTTTGGCAGCTACGGCAATAATTGCTTTCAGGTCATCAGGCAGTGCATCAAATTTTTGTTTGTTGATAAACACGTGCAATTCTGCACCCGGCTCATGCCAACCCGTATAATAAAAGGGTGCGATTTTATGAAAACCCATTTTGATATCATTCGCCGGTCCCGCCCATTCAACCGCATCGATTGTGCCACGCTCCAAAGCTGTATAGAGTTCACCGGGAGGAATGCTGACTGGTTTCATACCTGCCCTGCCGACTACGTCCCCCGCATGTCCCGGGATACGGATTTTTAAACCTTTCAGGTCTTGTATCGACTTGATTTCTTTTCTGAACCAGCCACCCATCTGGATATGCGTATTGCCAGCTGGAAAGGCGACAACATTATGGCGCGCATAGACCTTGTTCAACAATTCAAGCCCACCGCCATAGTAATACCAGGCATTCATTTCTGTCGGCGTCATGCCGAAAGGCGTAGTTGTAAAAAAGGTCGTGGCGGGATCTTTGCCTTTATAGTAGTACGATGCGCTGTGACCCATTTCATATGCGCCTGAGCGAACCATACCTAAAATATCTAGCGGAGCTTTGTGTCTGCCGGGCGCATCGACAATAATACTGAAGCGCCCACCTGACAACGTCTCAACATTTCTGGCAAAGCGTGCAGCTGCATTATGCAGCATAGGCGTTCCTTCCGGCCAGGACATAGCCAAACGCCATTGATAAATTACCGACTGCGCCTGAACAGGCTGCAGACTTATACTCAAACATAACGCAATGAAGAATCTGATGTTCAGCTTCAATTGCATGTGTTTATTACAGATTCTTGAACGGATTGAATAAAGTTTCGGAAACAGTCAGGGACAAGGCATATAAAGTGATAGAAATTATTGTCAATACAGATTGTTACTGGTGTTTTGAGCATCCGCTTTATACTTCGACAGCTTCTTCTTCAAAAAGAAGTTGTATCTGGCCATGACAATCAATATCCACAGTTACCTTGCCACCGTTTACCAAACGGCCAAACAGCAGTTCATCGGCCAACGCCCTGCGAATGGTATCCTGGATTAAACGCTCCATCGGTCGGGCGCCCATGAGCGGATCAAAACCATTTTTGGCGAGAAATTGACGCAAGCGTCCAGTGAATGTAGCTTCCACTTTTTTCTCTTGTAGCTGTTCTTCCAATTGCATCAGGAACTTATCGGTAACCTGAAGAATCACTTCTTCATTCAGTGCCGAGAATGAAATAATGGCATCAATACGATTTCTGAATTCCGGTGTAAACAAACGTTTAATTTCGGCCATTTCATCGCCGGCATGTGCTGATTTGGTAAAACCTATTGTTGTTTTTGTCAATGACTCGGCACCGGCATTTGTTGTCATGATGATAATGACATTACGAAAATCCGCTTTACGACCATTGTTGTCTGTCAACGTACCATAATCCAGAACTTGCAGCAGAATATTGAAAATGTCGCTATGGGCTTTTTCAATTTCATCGAGTAGCAGCACGGAATACGGATGCTTCACCACCGTTTCGGTCAAAAGTCCACCCTGGTCGAAGCCAACATAACCGGGCGGCGCGCCGATCAAGCGTGATACAGCATGTCGCTCCATATATTCAGACATGTCGAATCGATGTAATTGAATGCCGAGTGTATACGCAAGCTGTCGCGCGACTTCTGTTTTTCCGACACCGGTCGGGCCAGAAAACAGAAATGAACCAACTGGCTTACGGGGATTGCCCAAACCGCTTCTTGACATTTTGATCGCAGCGCACAATGAACTGATTGCCTTGTCCTGACCAAATACGACTGCTTTCATATCGCGTTCTAACGTCTTCAATCGGTTGCGATCATTTGCGGAGATATTTTGAGGCGGAATACGTGCGATTTTCGCCACGACGTTTTCAATCTCGGTCTTACCGATAATCTTCCGTTTTTTTGATTTCGGCATGATACGCTGAACGGCGCCCGCTTCGTCAATCACATCGATTGCCTTATCCGGCAGGTGCCTGTCGTTAATATAACGTTCAGATAATTCGGCAGCCAAACTAAGTGCGTTGTTGGTATATTTGACGTCATGATGCAATTCATATCTCGACTTTAAGCCACGCAAAATGGCAACAGTCTCACTGACACTGGGCTCATTAACATCAATTGGTTGAAAGCGCCGCGACAATGCATGGTCTTTTTCAAAAATACCGCGAAACTCGGTATATGTTGTCGCCCCAATGCAACGCAGTTGCCCTGAACTCAATACCGGTTTCAGTAGATTTGATGCATCCAAAACACCTCCGGAAGCAGCGCCAGCGCCTATCAACGTATGGATTTCATCAACAAAAAGTATCGTATCGTTATTGTCGGTCAACTGTTTGAGCACAGCTTTCAGCCGCTGTTCGAAATCGCCGCGATATTTTGTGCCGGCTAGCAATGAACCCATATCCAGTGCGTAGATTTGATGATTAACTAATAAATCGGGTACATCACCTTCGACTATTCGTTTGGCGAGTCCTTCTGCTATAGCTGTTTTACCGACACCTGCTTCACCCACCAATAATGGATTATTTTTACGTCTGCGGCACAGTGTCTGAATGACGCGCTCGATTTCCTGATCGCGACCAATCAATGGATCGATTTTATTGGTCAACGCGAGTACATTCAGATTCACGGTATAATTCTCCAGCATGTTATTGCCAGTCGACCCCTGCTCCTGCTGCCCCTGTTCCTGCTCGCTTTCTCCAACAGTTTTGTTTTCACTTTCTTGCGGTGTTTTTCTAATATTGTGAGATATGTAATTCACTATATCGAGTCGCGTAACACCACGCTGCTGCAGGTAATACACCGCATGTGAATCTTTTTCACCAAAAATTGCAACGAGAACATTCGCGCCCGTCACTTCCTTTTTGCCGGAAGATTGAACATGCAGTATTGCTCTTTGAATAACGCGTTGAAAGCCTAAGGTAGGCTGTGTATCGACCTCTGAATCACTGCTGATAATGGGTGTATGCCGTGAAATATGGTCTAACAAAATTGCACGTAAATCTTCCAAATCAACCAGGCAAGCATTCAATACTTCAGCCGCACTAGCATTGTCCAGCATTGCCAGTAACAAATGCTCCACTGTAATAAATTCATGCCGCTTTTGTCTGGATTCTACAAAAGCCATGTGTAAGCTTACTTCCAAATCCGGAGCAATCATTTTAGTTTTCCTCCATCACACATCTTAGCGGATGTTGATTACTTCGTGCAAATTCAATAACTAGATTAACTTTAGTGTTAGCGATATCGCTGGGGTATATACCGCAAACAGCAGCTCCCTCAGTATGAACCTTTAACATAACTTGAGTTGCCTGTTCCTGATCCATAGAAAAAAACAATCTTAATACCTCTACTACAAAATCCATCGGTGTAAAGTCATCATTCAATAACAAAATCTTATACATTGGAGGCACTTTAATTTCATCCTCCTCCCTCGTGCTAATAACGGTTTCCAAACTCCTATCCGTCATGAAAAGCCCCCTAACAATTTTAATCAGTAATCGTTAAACAGCCAATATCCACCTTTTTATGTTCTGCATAATAGTTGACGATTACGACATTTTTTTCAAGTGGCTTAGGCAAATAAACCTGTGTAAATTTATAAAAATGCTGTAACCGCTTGACTTAAGCACCGGTTTTGCGTAAAACTCTATGTGGTGTTTGGCTTCAAGTTCTCTGCGGTACCTTTGTTAGCCGTTTGTGGCCTTGAAATTCAAATAGTATTGGGGTTTCCGGCCCGGTTTCTTAAACGTATTATAGGAAGTAGAAATGGCAACAGGTACAGTAAAATGGTTTAATGATTCTAAAGGTTTTGGCTTTATTACTCCTGACGATGGCAGTGAAGATTTATTTGCACACTTTTCAGCCATTAACATGTCAGGGTTTAAAACGCTCAAAGAGGGACAAAAAGTAAGTTTTGACGTCACTCAAGGACCTAAAGGAAAACAGGCTGCGAATATTCAATCTACATAAACTATATATAACTGTTCATTTGTATAAATTTCTGGCTGTGCGTCTTAAGCCAGGCCATAATAAGATCTGATGCAAAATCAATGATAAATATAATCCCCCTTGTCTGATTCATTCAGCAAGGGGTTTTTTGATAGGCTATTCTTTGATTGCTTTTGATCTACTTTACGCTTAGTGCAAACGCTCTATCAAGGCTTCACCAAATTTTGAGCAAGACACCTTTTGCGCTCCCGGCATTAACCTGGCAAAATCATAAGTTACGATTTTGTCTTGGATTGTATTTTCCATTGCTCGAATTATCATATCGGCCGCTTCACCCCATCCCAAATGCCGTAACATCATTTCTGCCGACAGGATAATTGATCCGGGATTAACCTGGTCTTTGCCTGCATATTTTGGAGCGGTGCCGTGAGTTGCTTCAAAAATAGCTACGGAATCGCTTAAGTTAGCCCCTGGAGCAATTCCGATACCGCCGACCTGTGCTGCCAATGCATCTGAAATGTAATCGCCATTTAGGTTCATGGTTGTTACAACGTCATATTCTTCAGGCCGCAGTAAAATCTGCTGCAAAAAAGCATCGGCAATAACATCTTTGATAACTACACCGCCTTTCTCCTGGGGCAGTTGCATCCACGGACCGCCATCTAACGGTACTGCACCAAACTCCCGTTCTGCAAGCGCATAACCCCAGCGCTTGAATGCACCTTCGGTAAATTTCATTATATTGCCTTTGTGCACGAGGGTTACGGATTTTTTCTGATTATCAACTGCATATTGAATCGCCTTTCTTACAAAGCGTTCCGTACCTTCTTTTGAAATCGGTTTAATTCCGATACCCGAGGTATCTGGGAAACGAATCTTTTTAACTCCCATTTCCTGGATCAAAAAACTAATGATTTTTTTGGCTTCAGCAGACTCAGCTTCCCACTCGACACCGGCATAAATATCTTCAGAATTTTCTCGGAAAATTATCATATCTGTTTTTTCAGGATTTCTAAGCGGGCTTGGAACTCCTTTAAAATATCGGACGGGCCTTAGACAAACGTAGAGATCCAATTCTTGTCGTAATGCAACGTTAATAGAACGTATGCCACCACCAACCGGTGTTGTTAGAGGTCCTTTGATTGAAACGACATATTCTTTAGCAGCAGTAAGTGTTTCATCAGGCAACCAGACATCCTGGCCATATATCTGTGTTGATTTCTCACCAGCGTAAATCTCCATCCAGGCTATCTTTCGTTGATTACTATAAGCTTTGGCGACGGCTGCATCAACCACGCGCTGCATCACCGGCGTAATGTCAACACCAATCCCATCCCCTTCAATATAAGGAATAATAGGATTATTTGGCACACTGAGTGTCAGATCACCATTAACTTGTATTTTTTCACCACTATCAGGCGTTTTTATATGCTGATACATCGTATCTCCAAAATAGCCATTTAATTAGATTAAACATTTTATTATAGTGCGATGCAATCGTTTACCTTACACATTCTGCACAGTAATCCTATTCCATATTTCAATCATTTAAGTTGATTGTCATCAACAGCTTTTTCTTCTCAGTTTCGCAAAAGATATTTTTAACTGCATTTGTATAATAACTTGAAATTTAGAAAGTTATTCAGTCCGGACTCGCAATATCATCGTGTCTTTGGACTGAATCACATCTATACTACGTAGAAAATTTTGGCCAAGTAGTGCCACATCGCCATGTAATCCAACAGAAACTTGCAAACCATTCATTACAATGCCGCCAGCCTCTATGGTTTGATTAAAAACCATTTCTCCTTGCACGACGCCACCAGCTGTTGCAAAACTTGCTGGCCTGCCTTTTGGCAAATCAGCCAATCGAGCGAATTGCTTACCCACAGATACTACACTTGCGCCGGTATCTATCATGAATTTAATTGGGAAACCATTTATAGAACCGTTCACATAATAATGCCCATCCCAAGATCTGGGGATAATCACAGCCCCATTTTCCAGATATTCTCTAGCAACTGAAACTCTTGGTTCTAGTCTTGTATCAAAATAAAGATAGGCAATAGTAAAAATAATTATCCAAATTATCAGTACACTGATAAATCCTTTCACCATAAATCATATTCATCATTTTTGAATCAATTTTTATATATTCATACAATACTTAAAAAAAACGAATGGATATTCGAATTTTTCTGAAGTAATTATAAAACATTATAGTATGCGTAGCCGCATTCCTTTTGATTCCATTTTTAATTTATTATGAACCTACACCTTTACATACCTTCCTTATTCTGGTCAGACACCACCATTCCTGAAATTTATCAAGATCTTTACTTGCCATCACTTGAAAAACTTTTAGCAAAAAGCAAAATCGAAAAAACAGACACAACAGACTTCAGTGCATGGCTGTGTAATACGTTCAAAATAGAAAAGCAACATGATTGGCCAGTCGCACCAGTCATGTTACAAACTGATAAAAACAATCATATAACTGTATCGGATAAGGATTATTGGCTGCGCGCTGATCCTGTACACTTACGCGTTGAGCAAAACCATATTATGCTGGCCGACAGCAACGTGTTTGAGCTTACCCAAGATGAGGCCGTGCAGTATACCAGCGCAATTAATCAATGTCTAAACGATGAACTGTTAATAGTTTTACCATTTCATTCTTCTCGGTGGTATATCCGGTTAAAAGACAGACCCGAAATACATACACATACCCTCAGTTCTGCAACCTGTCAAAACATCAACAATCTCTTACCGACAGGAAATGATAGTGGCAAATGGCGTAAAATGTTTAATGAAATTCAGATGCTGCTACATGATCATCCACTTAACCTAGAACGTGCGGCGCGCAATCAAATTGTCATAAACAGTGTTTGGTTTTGGGGTGGTGGCCTCCTGCCACAATCTATACAACCTGTTTATTCGAACATTTGGAGTGACGAGCCTTTTTCACGCGCGTTGGCTGATTTTAGCCTTACACCCTATAAAAGGCTGCCTGACAATATTGCAAAATGGCTACAAGAGTATAGATCCGAAAATTGGCAGTTCATTGTTCTTGATTCCTTATTAAATCATGACAAATACAACAATGCGTTAGCATGGCGTGAAAACTTAAAAAAGCTGGAGAAAACCTGGTTTACGCCGTTATATACAGCACTAAAAAATAATCAGATCAAAACATTAAAAATTTCAACGACAAATGAAAATGCCGCCCTTAATTTCATAGTTACTAGTAACAGTCTATGGAAATTCTGGGCAACTATAAAACCATTGTCGTTTTATGCCGATAATCAAACATGATTTTGTACTGGGTTTAATCGCACCTGTATATAACACGATAACTACCTAATCTATGCTAATAAATACATTCAAACCATTTGTATCTGCCAGTGTTGCCTTGTTTATGGCAACACTACTGGTCATCATTGATCTGTACTTCGATGATATCGCAATAACCTGGACTGCTATATTATGGATTCTTCTGTTTTCCGCTATTCTCATTATGCTTGGACAGTTTATACATGCAGAAAAAGAAATGCATAGCTATTCTTATCAGTTAACAGCTAACAAAGAAAGACTGACCAATGAAATCAAACATAGATTATGGGCAGAAAAGTCAACCGCAGAAGCCAAAATAAAATCACAAATAATCGATGAAAACATTCCCGTCCTGCTTGCTTACTTTAGTTTCGATCAGCGTTGCAAATACCATAATCGGATTTTTCGTAAATGGTTTGGTCTAAAGGCTGATCAAATTGATGGCAAACTATTGGAGGAATTTGCTGATGATGAGTTTGCGTCCAGTATTAAAAAGCATTTCAAAGATATTCTTTCTGGCAAAACGGTTCATGAAGAGCGTGTTCTGAAATCGACAAAAGGTTTTCCATATATTTTTACGGAGCAGTACGTTCCTCACTTAGATAGCAAAGGTAAAACAGTCGGGTTTTACACGCTGCATACACCATGCGCTCAAGACAAAAAACGCCTGGCTCCTAAAAAGAATGATCAAACCGATAAACCGGCGGTTGAACACAGTAATAAAAAAAACACACATCAGGTAACAAAAAAACCTGTTCAAACAGGAGTTTCTACAGATCGGATTATCCAGGCAATAAAAGGCGGTGAATTCTATCTTTATTGCCAGAAAATTATTCCTCTTGATTCGAATGCCTTGCTTCCGACTCAATATGAAATTTTGATCCGTATGGCAGAAGAGGAAAACAATCTAATGCCACCGGGTTCATTCCTGCCGCTTGTCGATCAGCTTAAAATGATGCCGCAACTTGATCGATGGGTTGCCAATTATATTGTCAAATCATTATCAACGAATGCACAAGAGTGCAGATCAGTATTCAGCCTGAATGTCGCCAGGGACACTTTATGTGACAAAACGTTTGTCGAGTTCATACAAGACAAAATACAAAAATCGAAGATTCCTGCAAATCAGCTGTGTTTTGAAATCGAAGAAATTGATGCAAAATCAAATTTGATCGAAACAATGTTTTTCACAGAAAAAATACGAGAATTAGGATGCTTGGTTACTTTATGCGGATTCAGTCAAGATTCTCAGTCCATTGAGTTATTGAAAAAAATAAAAATAGACTTTTTGAAAATTGATGGCATCATTGTTTGCAATATGATTTATGAGCATGAAGAACTCACGAAAGTTAAAAGCATTAATCAGATTGCGCGTCAACTAAACATAAAAACAATTGCAGAGCTTGTAGAAAATGAAGAAACGATATCCAAATTACGTGAAATTGGCATCCATTATGCCCAAGGTCTTGGTGTCGAGAAGCCTTATCCACTAAATAATCTGTTGGCATTACTACAAAAAACTACTAATTCCTCCTCGGTTTCACAAAACAAATAAAATGAAAAGCGACGGCGTTTATAGATTTTTTCCATTAACACCGTCGCTAATTGAGAAAACACAAAGAATCAGATCGCCTTGACCATATTTTCTACAACCTTTTTTGCGTCTCCAAAAATCATCATTGTCTTATCCATATAAAACAGATCATTATCTAACCCGGCGTAACCAACACCCATACTCCGTTTGACAACCATGACAGTGCGTGCCTTATGTGCCTCCAAAATCGGCATACCATAAATTGGACTGCCGGGCACATTGGCAGCTGGATTCACTACGTCATTGGCACCGAGCACTAAAACCACATCCGTATTGGAAAAATCACTATTAATCTCTTCCATTTCTAATACCTGTTCATAAGGTATCTCTGCTTCCGCCAAAAGCACATTCATATGTCCTGGCATACGTCCAGCAACGGGATGAATGGCAAAACGTACGTTAACGCCTTTTTCATGCAACATTTCCGCCAACTCTTTGACAGCATGTTGCGCTCTTGCAACTGCTAATCCGTAACCCGGAATGATAATCACGCTATCAGCATTACCCATTAGGAATGCAGCATCCTCAGCACTACCGCTGCGATAGGTTTTCTGCGTTCCATCGTCGACCGCCGCCGTGCCGCCATCACTTCCAAATCCGCCTAGAATTACCGACAAAAATGGCCGGTTCATAGCCTTACACATAATGTATGAAAGTATCGCACCGGAACTGCCCACCAGTGAGCCAGCGATAATCAACATCGGATTCCCAAGCGAAAAACCAATGCCCGCAGCCGCCCAACCTGAGTATGAATTCAGCATGGAAATAACAACTGGCATATCTGCGCCACCAATCGGTATGATGATCAAAAAGCCCAATAAAAAAGCAATTGCCGTCATTGCGATAAACGCAGTCCAATTTGTTGTTTCACTAAAGAAGAACCACAGGCCAAACCCTATCATTAGGATTGCCAGCAGTAGATTGAACATATGCTGCCCGGTAAAGATTATGGGTGTGCCACTCATACGGCCTGACAACTTCAGGAACGCTATGACTGAACCAGACCAAGTCATCGCACCGATAAACGTACCCAAAAACAGTTCCAGTTTACTTCCCGCTGGCAATACGGCCGGCAAACCAAAGGAAACAGGATTATTGACCGCTGCAATCGCAATAAATACAGCCGCCAAACCCACCAACGAATGCATAAAAGCAACCAACTCGGGCATCGCCGTCATTTGCACCCGTTTAGCGATTATGGTACCGATAACAGCACCAATGGCGATGCAACCAATGATCAACATCCAGTTGTCTGTCAGTGTCATCGTTGTTGCAACGGCAATCAACATGCCGAGCATGCCGAATACGTTTCCGCGACGCGCAGATTCCGGTGAACTTAAACCTTTCAGCGCCAGTATGAAAAATACTGAGGCTACCAGATATGCGAGTGCTACCATATTTGCTGACATTTATGCGCTTCCTTTCTTATCTTTTTTCTTGAACATTTCCAGCATGCGCTGACTGACCAGAAACCCGCCAAATACATTCACCGCAGCAAGCGTTACAGCAACCGCACCAAGCCATACACCCCAGTCCGTTTCGGCAGGACCGGCAGCCAGCATCGCACCAACAATGATAATACTTGAAATGGCATTGGTTACAGACATCAACGGTGTATGCAAGGCGGGTGTTACATTCCACACCACATGGTAGCCGACAAATATTGCCAGGACAAAAATAGTTAGATTGATAATAAGGGGATCGATGTCACCTATCATTTTCACTCCTTTATATTCATTAATTGTATGCCTTAGCTACTTATATACTAAGCTTGACTTACAACATTGCCATCACCGCAAACCAATGTTCCGGCAACAATTTCATCTTCACGGTCAATATTTAGTTTACCGCTTTCAGCGTCAACGATCAGATTCAGGAAATTCATCAGGTTTCTTGCATACAATGTACTTGAATCTGCGGCAACTAGACCGGGAATATTGGCGATACCCACAAGGTGAACATCGTGTTTGACTATCGTCTTATCAAGTTCGGATAAAGGACAATTGCCGCCCGCTTCAACGGCCATGTCAACTATGACAGAGCCTGGTTTCATCGCCTTCACTGTTTCTTCTTTGATTAAAACAGGCGCTGGGCGACCTGGAATCAGAGCTGTAGTAATCACTATATCAGCGGCTACGGCTCTTTCATGAACCAGTTCGCTCTGACGACGCTTGTAGTCTTCCGACATCTCAGTAGCATAACCGCCTGCGGTTTCAGCATTCGCCTTTTCTTCCTCGTTGAGCGGCACTTCAACAAATTTGGCGCCCAGACTTTCGACTTGTTCTTTTGCTGCCGGTCTTACATCAAACGCTTCAACGACCGCGCCAAGTCTTTTCGCGGTAGCTATTGCCTGTAGACCCGCCACCCCTGCGCCTAGAATTAGCACTCGTGCCGCTTTTACTGTTCCCGCCGCAGTCATCAACATTGGAAAAAAACGCTGATAAATGTTAGCGGCCATGAGCACCGCCTTATAGCCGGCAATATTTGCTTGAGACGACAATACGTCCATATTTTGGGCACGTGTAATTCTTGGAAGTTTTTCCATGGCAAATGCTGTGATGCCATGTTGAGCCATGGCTTCTATGCCTTCAGTTTTATTCGGTGCCAGCAATCCAATCAATACCGCATCCTTTCGCATCATGGCAAGCTCTTCTACTTCCGGGCCGCGCACTTTGAGTACAATTTCCGACTGGCTATACAAGGCTGCTGCATCTGCAACAATTTTTGCGCCAGCCGCTTCAAACTCCGAATCTGGAATACTGGCACCTGCGCCCGCGCCCGATTGAACAAACACTACATGGGCTTCTTTTGCAGTATATTTTTTAATGGTTTCTGGTGTAGCTGCTACACGCGTTTCTCCCCCGCGAATCTCTGCGGGTATGCCTATATGCATTGCTGATCTCCCCTATCTCCCTTATTTTGCCAACAAAGCTTGCAAAAATTTTCTTTTAACTTTTTAAACATTAAATTTTTCTTCTTTTCTTCTAGAAGCTAAAGCGTGAATTATAAATCAATTTATACTTCACGTAATAGCTTACTGAAGCCGATTATAAAATTGACTCACATTTACAATTACTTCCAGACTAAAGTTAAAAAATCACAGCTCAACTGGCTGTCCCATTGAGTTGTCGTATGCACACTGATAAGCCAGCGCTGAAACAGCCAAATCACCCAATGCAAGGCCACGAAATATGAATGCGGTACGCGTTTCGACTCGGGTACGACCTGCTATCTTTCCGTTTACCAAGCCAGTCAAATCACCCGAAACCAGTTTTGGAGGTACCAGAGGTTTTGACATACTCGCTTCCTGTTCAAGATCATCGATAACGATACGATCAAAAACAGACAAACTCTCAACGTACCAAGGTGCCGCCAGATCTGTCATGGTAACAAAAGCGCCTGGTTTTAACCATCCTGCATCAATAAAAGGCTGCAGTTCGGGTGAAATGGTAACTGACGTGACAATGATATCAGCATTTGATATCGCATCCTGTGCCGTAACGCATTTAGTCGCTCTTAATCCCAGTTCTTTTGCATACTGACAAAGCTTATTCCGATTTTCAGCGCCACGACCGAATGCGCGGATCTCAGTTAATGGAAACAAATCGGTAAATATTTTTAAATGACTATGTGCCTGAACACCGCAACCAATAAAAGCTGCAATAGAAGAATCAGCTTTTGCAAGACGTTTTGCTGCAACCGCACTCAAACCAGCAGTTCGCTCTGCGGTGACCCAGGCGCCATCTAGCACAGCGAGCGGCACACCGGTATCACTGTCCAAAAGAGTGACTAGTGCATAAATACTTTGTAGCCCTCTATGGGAATTTTTGGGATTCAACAATAATGTTTTAACGGCCAAAATTTGAGGGTCATTGGCAGCAGAGAGTGTCGCCATCATATATCTACCATCTGGCGGCGTGATTACCGATTTCGGTGCATTCCAAACCTGCGAACAATTCTTTTTCAGTAACAAATGTTCAATACTTTCCACTATGTCCTGTGTTGTTAACGGTAACTGATTGAGTATATTTTTCGACAGAAAAAGAATAGATCGCGGCATATTAACTCATCAATCTTTAGCAAAAAAGACAGACTCATTCAAAAAAACAGTAGATGGATAAATCACACACATCCCGAATCTTCAAAAAACCCGTACCTAGATTTAACACTTCCGAAAATTACTTCGGGACTAATTTTAGTTTTATTGTAATTCAAAAAGGCTTGGTCTGATTTTTCTTTTTCTGTAAATCATTAATTTTCCCTATTAATCTAGTGGCTTGGCATACAGTCAGAATAAATAATACTGTAATATTTTTAACAAATTATTAACGTGTTAATATTTCACACATAATATAAATGTGTAATTTGATTTTTTATTGAGCTTCTTTGCCACATCGCACAAATCGCTAATACGAAAAATGATTGGATTGTTTTCGTATTAGCGCAAAACCTAAGTTCGAAACAAAATAGAAGGCGCGCGGCCATTGAACCAATTATTGGTCACTTGAAATCGGATCATAGACTGGCAAGAAATAATTTGAAAGGTGCGATCGGTGATCTCATCAACCTGCTGATGGCTGCTTGTGCCTTGAATCTGAAGCAATGGCTGTTAGCCATTTTTGGGCTATTTTTTCCAACGGTGAATAATTCTACTTTGTCAGATTACTCAAAAGCCACTTTTCGCCTGGCAGAAGACTTTTTAGCGCTGAGCCGTCGCCGGTGCTGCTTATGAATGATATCAGCCAGATCCTCGGTGGTAAGTTGTCTTTGCAGCAGCATGTGCGCTAATGCGGTCACCAGGTCATTGGAAGGATAACATCGGCCATTGCTTGCGCCCAAGCATCTTTTGCTTGACCAAGAATAGCGTTGCCAGCATGACCAGCGCCATGTGATGATGCTATGCATCCCACCGGCGTACTTGATAATCGGCCATGCCGCATTCGCTTCATGAAAGTTCAGGTGTTTCGGTTGCCTGCCACGGCTATTCCTGGCAGGAATACTCGGCATTGGGTCTTCAAGATAAATCATCTGCCGACAGTGAACATCAGCGACAAATGTGCAGCCAAGTTTATCAACACCACGCAAGAAAGCAGGATCCTTGCCATAGCCGCCATCAATACCGACATAACCAAAACGCACGCCACGTTGTTTGGCTGCTTCGATCATCAATAATGCAATCTCGCACTTGCTTTGATAATGCTGGCATGCCTTAGGTATTGCCGCCTTCTTCTGCAACGATCCGGATCATTTACCCAATGCTGTGGCAAATACAAGCGTGTATCAATCAAACTGGCCATGTCGTTGTGACACAGACTGGCAAACACACCAACCTGACAATTGTCCACCTTGCCAAGACGACCATTCCATTGCCGGGAAACACCCGCGGATGATTCTCCTTTCTTGGCAAAGCCACTTTCGTCAATAATCAGGATGGCCTCAGTTCCACCCAACAGCGCATCCGTTTCACGCGCAATCTGTTCGCCAAAACCATTCCAGTCAATCGCCTCCGATGTCAGCATGTGCTGCATCGCCTGATGATCAACTTCGTTGACTCTCCCATGCGCAGCATATTCGCCCGCTCAGACTGAAACAATCCGCGCAAATAGCCGCAGAGTAGGCCTTCTAATCTGACAAAGTAGAAATAAGGCAAAAATAAGAATTGCTTCCTGAAATTCCCGAGAAAAAGTGTACAGGTGGAAAAATAATCTCAGTCTAAGTTTATCGTGCAGATATTTCTCAAAAAGATTTTTTCCAGGATCGACTACTGGAACCAATCGGAAATATTCCACCGGCTAAATTTGAAAAGGCATATTATTGCCAACTGGAAGGGTCAGCTGTTTGGCTTGACTCAAACTAAAATGTCTCCGGAAAAACCGAGCCGATTCAGATCACTGCTTGCTGCGATTTAACGAATATTATTCTAGCGCCAAATCAGTCAAAGACATAACACACTCTGTAGACAAATTAGTTATTTGTAAAAATTTCCCACGCATATTAAAATCAAACTCTCTTGATCCAAAAATTGAAATAATAATTAATGAGATTGCCTTCGTCAGAAAAAGAAACCGGAGTCACAACAGTTTCTACAGCACTTGTGTCAGCTTTGTGCAAAGTATTACGTCCTTTGGTTAAACTTATGTTAGCCAAAGGTATAACATATGTATATCTGACAGATATACTGAAAAAAATTTTTGTGGAGGTCGGGGACAATGACTTCCAGATGAATGGTAAACCAGTTACTGACAGCCATTTAAGCTTGCTAACAGGTATACACCGCAAAGATATTAAACGGTTACGCTCCACAGTCAACACCAAAGCAGAAATTGTCCCTGAAACAGTTTCTATGGGAGCACGACTTGTTAGTCAATGGACCAGTGATTCCATTTATTTAGATGCAAAAGGTCGCCCTAAACCTTTACCCCGGTTTATACGCGATGGTGGTGATATTTCTTTTGAAGGTCTTGTTGCTAGCGTCAGCAAGGACATTCGTTCTCGTGTAGTTCTAGATGAATGGCTGCGACTCGGTGTGGTAGATTTTGATGATCAACGTCGTGTTTGTTTAAAAGTTGAGGCATTTGTTCCGGCAAAAGGTTTTGATGAAAAGGCATATTATTTCGGCCATAATCTTCATGATCACACCGCCGCTGCTGCATCCAATTTAATCGGTGAAAATCGACCTTTTTTAGAGCGAAGTGTTCATTATGATGCATTAAGTCACGATTCAATTAAAATTCTGGCGGAACAATCTGAATTGCTAGGCATGCAAACACTATTAGCAATCAACAAAAAAGCCATGACACTAGAACAAAACGACACAGCCAACGATGGCAAGCGGCACCGTATAACTTTAGGCATTTATTTTTATAGCGAACCAATGGAATCGGACAAACCTGGTACCACAGACAAGCCGACTACAGAAAATGTGTCGCGTAACAATAACCATTCGCCACATCAATAAAAATGACATTGCTCAAACCATTAGTTCCATTGAACGGATATTTTTTATCCAGTGCTATGAGTGTAGTGGCACTTGTTACATTCTGCATTTTTCCGTTTATCTCACATGCTGCGGAGGTTTGTGAAGCTAGCAGCAATCCGTCAAGTTTATTCGCCACTGAAATTCACTCAGGTTTGGGTAATACTGGTATCGAAATGGCGCAATCAGGTATTGGAGGTACAGGCATTGGTAGCAGCGGTATTGGCGGTACCGGCATAGAAATCAGTGACTACAGCGATAACGGTGAAAAAACAATTATTGACAACAATGAGTTAAACGGTACTGGCATTATCGGTCTCATTACTGGTTTTGCCAGTATCTGCGTAAACGGGATTGAAATACACTATAACAAAAACACGCTCGTGATAATGGATGGGTTACCTGCGTCTATAAGTAATTTAAAGATAGGACAAATGGTTGTAGTACGCGCTGAAAGCTCTGACGGTAAAGCTATTGCACAACAAATTGCAATTTTGCATGCAACTATTGGTCCTGTGACTCATGTCAATTCTGCCACCAATGAAATAAAAGTACTCAATCAAACTATACAATTGCAGTCACATCATGTGTCGGAAGAACTATATGAAAAATGGGTGCGTGTCAGCGGACTACGTTTGGCGAGCGGAAAAATCATCGCATCTCATATCCAATTAATTAAACCGCTTGAACAATCAACCATTAACGGATTAATTACTCAAATTAATCCTGGCGAAATTATTATTGATGGTACACGTGTAGAATTTAGCCCACAATCCTGGCCAAATGACTTGACTAAAGGTATGGAAATTTCTGTAAGTGGTCATTGGAATGGCACAAGTATCCTTGCCCAAGCTTTATACGTTGAACCAACCAGAAAAATTCTAGAAAATGTTCAACGTATCGTAATGGAAGGGTACGTTCGTTCGCTCAATGAACAATCATTCGAATTAAATAACCAATCGGTTCAAATTAGCCCTGCTGCACAAATTAAGTTGCCAGACGATAAAAGGCTTAAACTTAATCAGCGTGTACAGGTGACTGGTCAACTGACTTTAGATAATCAGATTGTCGTGGATAAACTGGAATTGATACCTTCACCAGTTATTCAGGATATAAACACCATTTCTATTGATAGCGGAAACCGCAATGCTTATGATCCGGCATTGAAATAATGCACACAATGCAATATCAAAGCTCTGAAGAGGAAAGAGCCAGATTATAGCTTTAACTTTATACTGATCTTAACAAGAAATTTTATTTAAAAGTAAACAAAAATATTGTAGGTGGCGGTGAAGTAAAGACCTTTTAAAAGCGAATTAAATAAAGGCCTGTCCTTTAGGGCCGTAAAGCGAGATATTACCGGCTGCACTTTGTAGCGCCAAGTACGTACGTTGATTATATTGCAAATGCGTTGAAATCACTTTTCCGTTTGTCAGGTTAATCTGCTGTGCTGTTTTTGCAAGTTCTATTAATTGACTCCACTGTTCTCGCAATTCAGTATTTGTTTGCTTCGTCAACCATGAATTCATGCCGCCTTTATCGGGAGAATAGCCGAGAAAAGACAAATATTGTTTTCTTTGTTTTGAAAAACTCTCTAGCTTCTCTACTAATCGTGTTTTATCTGAAGCAAGCATGTCCAGTTCATCAATTCGGCCATGAATCAACGCATCTTCTTCTTTCTTTAATAACTTCACGAATGCTTTGACTGTGCAAATTTCATTGTCAATGGCAACAACAAAACCCTCAGGACTTTGAATTACAGTCATTAAGAACGCCCTTCTTTAGTTTGTATCAATTCCTTTACGGTTTCAAGCAAGCGATCCGCGATTACGTCAGGATTAACTTTAAAAGTACCTTCACTTATCGCTGATTTGATCTCTTGAACACGCGATATATCAACAACAGCCTCATTATTAGAAATGCTCTCAGTCGTTTTCAGATTTGTTGAGTGTGAACTGATGTGAACAGCGCTATTAGCGTTTTCAGATTCAACACCGGATGAAGAAGCTGAATTCTCAGGACGCTTTTTGACGTCTCCAGCGGAAACATTTGTTACCGATTGTATTGAATTATCGACTTTCAATTTAAATTCCTTATCAATTATTTTAATTGAGTGTTTCATCGACACTTAACTAAAAAACTTTAGACAGATTAACAATGATTTTGAACGCTTTTTAGAAAAATCATAATTACAATCCAACTCATAAAATCATTAACGATACTAATATCTAGTTATAACAAAAGCAAGAAAAGACTATAAATTACCCTACTATTTGAGAATTAATTTCTGTTTTGTGACATGCAAACATACAATCCTTGATACAAAAATTATTAAACCACTCAACTCCAGTACTTAACAATCCGTTAAATTCACTACTTTTTTTAGCGCTAAATTTAAAAATATTTAAACACCTTGATTGCACTCAATAATAAGGAGCAAAGATGGAAATTTCTACAATAGTAATTTTAATCGCACTTAGTTTGCTGGTTATATATCTAATATTGATGTATAACAATCTTGTTCAGCTAAAACATAATGTTTCTAAAGCCTGGTCAAATATTGATGTGCTACTTAAGCAGCGACATGACGAGCTTCCTAAACTTGTTGAAACATGTAAGCAATACATGGGGTATGAGAAAAATGCGCTAGAAACTATTATCAAGGCGCGTTCTGCAGTAGCCCATGCACAAAAAGATTCAGATATCAAAGCACTAGGCGTCGCGGAAACACAACTCCGTTTAGGCTTAGGTAACTTATTTGCTTTAGCAGAAGCTTATCCGGAGCTAAAAGCAAATGAATCATTCCAGCATTTACAATCACGCATCACTGCGTTGGAACATGACATAGCAGATCGTCGAGAATTTTATAACGAATCCACTAATTTAAATAACATTCGAATTGAACAGTTTCCCGATGTGCTGGTCGCAAAAATTTTTGGATTCAAGGCATTTGATTTACTAGAGTTTTCCGAAACAGATAAAGCGGATGTCAATGTAAGTCTATTATTTCAATGATTTCAATTGACAGTAATATACTGTTTCAAAGTGACGGCAAACTTTTCTTGCTATTTTTTTCATCCATAATGGCATTTGTTTGTTTTTGGTTGCTCTTTTATTATCTTAAGCGCGCTCGACTGATTGAAGATACACCCACTTCAAAAATTCGCTCTGCCGCACAAGGTTATGTTGAAATTGTAGGTACCGTATCCAGTGCCAAGAAGCATATCCTGACAGCACCATTGTCTGGTACTGCCTGCGTCTGGTTTTCTTACAAAATACAACGCTACCGGCGTTCTGGTAATAGTAGTCACTGGTCGACAATTGAAGAACAAACGAGTACCGAGCACTTTGCTATTAACGATAGCACTGGCACCTGCATGATTAATCCCATGGGTGCAGAAGTCCAAACCGGCCACTCACGTACTTGGTACGGCTATACGGAAAGACCAGATCAAGCACATAGCACACATATTTTTTTTAGAGTTATGGGCGGCAAGCGCTATCGTTATATCGAGAAATTGATACGCCCACACGACACCATTTATGCTCTTGGAAATTTTCAGACAAGCGGTGGCGGACGTGGAGTTCCAAGCAATCATCAAATGACCGGTATCGTCATTCGTGAATGGAAACGCGATTACAATCAGATTCTAGACCGTTTCGATCAAGATAAAAATGGTGCGATAGATATGGACGAGTGGAGCAGGGTCAGAACAGCAGCCAGCAAAGAAGCAGAGATACGTCGGAAAGAACTATCAAAAACACCCACTATTTATATACTTGAGAACACAAAAAAAAGACATCGTCCGTTTATTTTATCGACTTTTAGTCAAAAAAAACTAGCCCAGAAATATCGCTTCTTTGCTTTTTCCAGCATTATAGGGCTGGTAATTTTTACAGCACTTGTTCTGGCGCAGTTTATGAATACTCCTGTATTGAGCTTGTAGCGTAATACCTCGCTCATTATTTGAGCTTTATACATTTTAATTACGTTACTCTTTTAAAATATTATGTTTAGTAATTTCCTCATTTAATATTTAAAAACATGGGGATTTTCCTATATGAGAGATGGGATTACTCAAACCCTTAAGTTTACCTTCGACTTTCGTTGTTTTAACCGATATTTTTTAAACAAAAAGCTTTTACCTTATTGTGGTACGTTCGTGCTGTTCAAATTGTTTAAGTTTTAGATAATTATCCGGCAATTGGAAAGAGTATTTTGCCGCCAGACCTTCTTTTAAGATTAGCTAAATTGCAAAATTCAATGGTTTTAGTAAAAGAAGGAAATGCCTTTCTTTTCCACCTCAAAACCTTATCCAGAGCTTTTTTTATTTATTTCACTGAATAATTTCAGTTAATATTTTGATATGATATCTATCCTTACGGTTTCTAAATGACGTAGCCATATTTACTTGCCACTAAAGCGTCATTGCCAACACACGCCATTTCATCTAGTTACTACTCATGACAGATTCACTATTACCCGTACTGATTTTGTTATCAATTGCAGTTATAGCGGTAGTCATTTTCAGACTGCTACGCCTACCACCCATGCTTGGATATTTGCTTTCTGGGGTTCTCATCGGTCCACACGCCTTAGGCTGGATACCTGAAAGTGAAGAAACTCGCCATCTAGCAGAATTTGGTGTGGTTTTTTTGATGTTTAGTATCGGACTTGAATTCAGTTTATCCAAATTGGTCACAATGAAACGGATTGTGTTTGGGTTCGGCACTTTGCAAGTTATCATCAGCATTGTAATCGTCATGTTAATCACTTGGCTACTCAATTTAGATTGGCGTATTGGACTCGCTGTCGGTGGCGCGCTGGCAATGTCTTCTACAGCTATTGTTATTAAAATGTTAGCTGAGCGATTGGAATTAAATTCTCCGCATGGCCGACAGGTAATCGGTGTTTTACTGTTTCAGGATCTGGCTGTCATTCCTCTTCTAATTATCATCCCGGCGCTGGCATCATCAGTAGACAGCGAATCAGTTGATTATGGCACCATGCTTACAATCGCTGCGCTGAAAGCGTTGGCAGTACTGGCTTTGATTTTGTTTTTCGGACAACGCCTCATGCGCCCCTGGTTTCATCTTGTGGCGCACCAAAAATCATCCGAGCTGTTTGTTTTAAACGTGTTATTGATTACGTTGGGTCTGGCCTGGCTGACCGAAATGGCGGGCTTATCACTAGCACTTGGAGCTTTTCTGGCTGGCATGTTAATTTCTGAAACCGAATATCGCTATCAGGTAGAAGACGACATCAAACCATTCCGCGATATTTTGCTTGGCCTGTTTTTTGTTACTATCGGCATGTTGCTAGATATTCGTGTGGTTATCGATAACTTTTTGTGGGTTGTTGCTATTCTTGCAAGTCTGATTTTTATAAAAATCATCTTGATTACTGGCTTGTCGCGGTTATTTGGCGCAGAACCCAGTATCGCGGTACGCACCGGACTTAATCTTGCACAGGGTGGTGAATTCGGCTTTGTATTACTTGCCCAGGCCACCATGAGCGGTCTCATAGAAAATGCCGTACTTCAGCCCATTCTGGCCGCAATGGTGTTGTCAATGTTTATTGCGCCTTTCATGATTGAATACAGCGAACGTGTCGTGCAACGGTTTTACACATCCGAATGGATGCAGCGGGCAATGGAAATCACATCCATTGCAGCACAAACAATTGCCGAACAAAACCATGTCATTATTTGTGGCTACGGCAGAAGTGGGCAAAATCTATCTCGCATACTGGAGCAAGAATCGGTTCCCTTTATAGCTTTGGATCTCGACCCACGCCGGATTCATGAAGCTAAAATGGCGGGAGAAGCTGTTGTCTATGGCGATGCAGCACGCAAAGAAGTATTGATTGCAGCTGGCGTTCTGCGTGCAAAAGTATTGGTTGTTAGCTATGCAGATACTATTTCCGCGCTTAAGATTCTGAACCACGTTCGTATGTTAAGGCCCGAGCTTACTGTCGTTGTCCGAACACGTGATGACTCTGACATTGACTTGTTAAAAGAAGCCGGTGCAACCGAGGTAGTAGCTGAAGTCCAGGAAGGCAGCTTAATGCTGGCCTCACATGCTTTGATGTTCATGGAAGTCTCAACCGGACGAATTCTGAGACGTATCCGACAAACACGTGAACAGCGCTACAGTCTTTTTCGCGGTTTTTATTTTGGCGCTACAGATGAAAATGACGACGGCCATGAACGGTTGCTGCCTCGTCTGTTAACGATAACAATCATTCCGGGCGCAGTGTCAATCAACAAAACTCTGGGAGAACTCGGTCTGTCTGATCTGTCCGTAGAAGTAACCGCTGTCAGAAGAAGAAATATCAGAGGTTTGCTTCCCTCTGACGAAACCCGACTTGAAACAGGCGATGTTGTTGTACTCAGGGGAACGCAGGAAAATCTGGCCGCAGCGGAAATTCGGTTAATGCAGGGATAAAATTGTTTACAGAGTCAATTTACCACACTCGGAGAGATATAAAAAGTTAATTGAATTTTTGTACAACTTTTCAGTAACCCTACTGACAACATGCCCTTTTTTAAGGGTTTTTTGTATTATATTGAACGTACAGACATGGACAGTTTCACCTCGAAAGTGTATAGTCTGCGTTCCGCCCTTTGCTCTTTTAGAAAAGGGCAGGTGTTCGTGTATCTGATTCAAAGATACGTATAATTTTCGAAATTGATACATGGACAGATAAGAAGGCGTATGTAAAAAACGCAAAATTTATCATTTATGGAGGGAGATATGATTAAAGCTGTTCAAGCTGTTATTGGACTGGGATTACTGTGCTTTGCCGCTACACAATCTGCTGTAGCCGCGACAGACATCTCAAAACTACCGCGTATCAAACAAGAATTGGTGGCTCCGCCAGCAGTTCCTAAACACGATCAGGTTGTTAAAGGCGGGCCTAGAGTTGTTGAAGTTCGCATGGAAACAAAAGAAGTATTGATGGACGTTGCACCCGGCGCAAAAGTTTGGGCGCTGACATTTAACGGTTCTGTACCTGGCCCACTTATCGTTGTACACGAAGGCGATTATGTTGAGCTTACCCTGGTTAATCCAAAAGAAAGCACACTGGCACATAACGTGGATTTCCACGCTGCAACAGGTGCATTGGGTGGCGCCGGTTTAACACTGGTTCAACCCGGTGAAGAAGTTGTATTACGCTGGAAAGCTGTGAAACCTGGTGTATTTGTCTATCACTGCGCACCTGGTGGAACGATGATTCCTTTCCACGTTATCTCTGGTATGAACGGCGCAATTATGGTTCTGCCACGTGACGGCCTGAAAGACGCTCAAGGCAATCCATACCGCTATGACCGTGCATTCTACATCGGTGAGCAAGATTATTACCTGCCTAACGACGGCAAAGGCAACTTCAAAGAATATGCCTCACCAGCTGCCGGTATGCATGAAATGCTCGAACTGGCTAAAGGCTTGATTCCAACACATGTTGTATTCAACGGTTCCGTTGGCGCAATTACCGGTGACAACGCTTTATCAGCGAAAGTAGGCGAAAAAGTACTGTTTGTCCACTCACAAGCTAACCGTGCTTCTTATCCACATCTGATTGGCGGTCACGCTGATCTGTATTGGGTAGGCGGTTCATTCAGTGATGTTCCGCTGACAAGCCAAGAGACATGGTTTGTTCCAGCTGGTTCGGCAGTTGCAGCGGCCTATGAATTCCATCAACCAGGTCTGTATGTATATCTCAGCCATAATCTGATTGAAGCGGTATTGCTGGGTGCTGCATTGCACATGAATGTTGAAGGTGAATGGGATGATGACATGATGACACAAGTCACAGCACCAGCAAGCTTCGACGCCAAAGCAGCCATGGATCACTAAGCCAATATACCTGACTGTATATTGATTTAATGACTTAAGCATAAACGGCCCCATCCGCAAGGTTGGGGCCGTTTCTATTATTGATTTGATTTGTTTGCAGCTTCTAGCAACAACGCTATTTTTATTTTCTTATTCTTTTTTTCACCAATGCCAATCAAATCCCGTATCCGTACTGTACCCCACTATCCCCATCAAGGGATTATGTTTCGCGACATTACAACGCTGCTAAAAGATCCAATCGGCCTACGCACAACGATACAAGAAATTATCAAGCGGTATCAGCCACAACAAATTGACAAAGTCGTTGGAATTGAATCTCGCGGCTTTATCATTGGCGCGCCTGTTGCATACCAACTTGAAACAGGCTTCGTACCTATCCGCAAACAAAGCAAATTGCCAGCGCAAACCATTGGCCGTGATTATCAGCTGGAATACGGTAGTAATCGTATCGAAATTCATACCGATGCCATTCAGCCGGGAGAACGTATTCTCCTCGTTGATGATTTAATTGCAACGGGTGGCACTGCTGAAGCAGCCGTCAGATTAATCCGGGAAATGGATGGTGAGATCGTTGAATGCTGCTTTGTAATTGATTTACCGGATGCCGGTGGCCGGTCACGCTTGGAAAAACTGGGCTGTAAAGTATTTTCATTATGTGAATTTGCTAATGATTAATCCGTCAAGCTCTAAACTGACAGCAGCGATACGTACACTATTTACATCCACCCATAGACATCATCATTTTCTATGAGTAACACAGCTGTTTATATCATTGTCGCGCTGATTGTAGGTGTACTGATATCATTTCAACCACCCATTAATGCGTCAATGGCAAGAATACTTGAAAGTCCGTTGCTTGCCGCGACAGTATCCTTGTTTATCAGTTGCATATTGATGTTTATGCTGTGGTTGCTCAATGATAGCGGAAAAGATTTAGGCCAATTTGGGGTGCTTCCATGGTGGATTATTGTCGGGGGTGTTGCCGGTGCCATATTTGTCACAAGCAGTATCATTATTGCGCCAGTCCTTGGTATGGCTGCATTTATCGTATGCATTATCGCAGGTCAGCTCATTGGATCGATTTTTATCGATCAATTTGGTTTGTTTGGAATGGAAATAAAAGAAATTAACATGCAAAAAACCCTTGGACTGATTTTGATATTTCTCGGTGTTATATTGGTTCGCTCAGACTAAGTCAGCCGCCATATTTAGTTGGTTTTTTTCAATTGGTGCTTATTTTTAAGCACTTACACATTGAATTTGCGCCATGAGTTTTTCATGAATTCCGCCAAATCCGCCATTACTCATAATTAACACATGATCACCTGCTATCACAATCTCTGCAATCGCAGCAATGAGTTGTTGCAGGTCTCTGAAACACTTTGCTTTTTCTCCCAGACTCGCTAATGCCTGCCCTGCCCAGTCGTCATCAGGGCTGAAGCAATAAACAACATCCGCACCATTCAGACTGCTGGCTAACTTATCTTTCCAGACCCCCATTTTCATGGTATTGGAACGTGGCTCCAGTACTGCAATCATCCGCGCATTACCGATATGGCTGCGCAAACCGTCAATCGTTGTTTGAATGGCAGTGGGATGATGTGCAAAATCATCATATACAGTAATTTGATTCACTACGCCACGGTTCTCCATGCGGCGTTTCACATTTTTAAATTGATGCAAAGCCTCGATACCCGTTTTTACCGGAATACCTGCGTGTCTTGCGGCAGCGAGTGCAGCCAGTGCATTCATACGATTATGCTGGCCTAATATATCCCATTGCAGCATTCCCTGTAATTCATCTATGTAAAACACTTCAGAAGTGTTATTTTTGTGTGTAACAGAATGCCAGCCGGCCTGAATACCGAATCGTTCTACTGGCGTCCAGCACCCTTTAGCCAAAACGCGATCCAGATTCTGATCGCAACCATTGGCGACAATCAGCCCTATGCTTGGCACAATTCTGACAAAATGATGAAATTGCCGTTCAATTGCCGCCAGGTCATCAAAAATATCGGCATGGTCAAATTCCAGATTATTGAGAATGACTGTTTTGGGACGATAGTGAACAAATTTTGATCGTTTATCAAAAAATGCCGTGTCATATTCATCCGCTTCGATAACAAAAAATGGCGACACATCATTTGCTGCCCTCCGCGAATTGGACTGTATCGAACCGATGCGTGCAGACATGCCAAAATTCTCCGGAATACCGCCTATCAAGAAACCCGGACACATACCGGCATACTCCAGAATCCACGCCAGCATTGAGCTTGTGGTTGTTTTACCATGCGTTCCTGCAACCGCCAGTACCCATCGGGTATCAAGGATATTTTCTGACAACCACTGCGGACCGGATATATACGGCAAGTTCAAATTCAGAATTTCTTCCATCAGTGGATTACCGCGAGTAACAACGTTGCCAACCACAAAAATATCCGGTTTAAGCTGAATTTGATCTGCAGAAAATCCCTGAATTAACCTTATGCCTAAAGATTCGAGCTGTGCGCTCATAGGTGGATAAACATTTTGATCGCAGCCTGTAACGGTATGGCCGGATTCTTTTGCAATAGCGGCAATACCGCCCATAAATGTGCCACAAATTCCTAGGATATGAATATGCATAGTTCAGTTTCCGGTTGAATTACGATCGTTTATTACTCGTTGCTATATTAACGCATTGTCCGGTTTATTTCCGGCCGTAATAAATAGCGTATAGTTTTTGAGTTACATCACGCCGCAACATCCGGTTTAACCGGAACACAGTTACAAGCTTTATAATTAGCCAGATGCGTTTGATAAATCCTTGTTGCCATTGTCGTGCTGAATTGCAAATACCGCTATCCAATAAAACCGTACGGCCGATTTTTTGCATGCGCAAACTGAGTTCTACATCTTCCATCAGTGGATAGTCTGGATAACCTCCTATTTTTTTGATGGCAGCCGTACGGAAAAACTGTCCCTGGTCACCAAAACTTGCGCCCCCAAGTGTTGCGCGTGCATCGTTGAGCATTTCGATAATGAGCAATCGCATATTTGAAGTAGCAAACCGTTGTCCGACAGCACCACCGACAACGTCCGGGTTGCGTGCCAACACGTTCATGATTTTTTGGCTGACATTTCCATCACAAACGCAGTCTGCATGAACCACCAGTGCCACATCCGAATGTGAGACCTCTACACCTTTCCGAATCTGTGTACCGCGACCCGGCCTAGTGGCCACCACACGTGCACCCAGTTGCTTAGCTATAGCCACTGTCTGATCCGTTGATCCACCATCGCATACAATAATTTCTTCTGCCCGGGGCAATAATGATTTTGCTGCCAGTAGACAGTTTCTGATTTGATCTTGTTCGTTAAGTGTGGGCACCAAAACTGACAGCGTTTCAGGTTTTGGCCAGGGCGTATCAGGCCGAAATCGCCGCGCGGCAACAAATCGCAGCTCATACACCAAAACCAGCAGAAAAGGCAACCACATTACCCACATGGACCACGTCGGCAGATGCCACGTACCCCCCTGCTCTACACTGTATAACGAAGTAAAATACACGCCACTTGTAAGGCTCAGCACCAGCCACGACAAGCCTGGATACAACGCAATAAATGGTAAAATCCAAAGAATGTACCAGTAATGTACGACAGGTAAAAAGAATACCAATGCTGAGATCAATAAATAGGCAGCCTTGAGAGGATTTTTGACAGTCCGAATAGTCCACAGTGCAACCAATCCATATAGCACCGTCACAATACCCGTTGCCCAAATGACTTGTCCGTGCAGCATATAATTAATCACGCCATGTACCGGGCCGTTAAATGCGTTCATTCCGCCAAATGCCCACAGACCCTGCAGCATATTAGGCAGAGTATCTAGAAAAACCAGTGAAGACAACATCAGCGGAACAAGCAACAACCAGCCATACCGCCAGTTGCAGTGCCAAAGATAATACGGAACCAGCACAATAGCGACAATTTTGATCTGAATGGCGATACTCAGCCATAACCAAGCCCAGGAATATGCACGTTTCTCAACGTTTAGTAATGACAACATAATCGCTAGTATCATCAGCACGTCAAAATGCGCTTCACCGGCGATTGCGAACAGTGTTAACGGATTGAGTGCATAAAAAATCGCATTCCGCACATCCATTCCGTATTGTTTGAGCAAGACAATCAACACACTTATGACGCATAAATCAACGATGACAAATACTAACTTAAACATCCAGGGTGTATAAGCTATACCGCCGACAGCAGCAAATACCAACTCGGCAAGCGGTGGATACACTGTGAACTTGTCCTTGTGATTCATGTGTTCCCAGTAAGCATCGCGGTGACTGTCATAATATGCATGATCAGCCGGAAACCGGTATGGACTCTCGCCTATCGCAGTGATCTTTCCTTCCCATAAATACCGATAAACATCATCGGAAACTGGCACGCCCATTGTTGGCATACGTACAATCAGCGAAATCAGTAGGATTAACCCGAATTTCCGGGACGTACTTAGCCCATCAGGAAAGCATAGCCAGGTGCCAATAAATCCAATAAACATGATTCCATAGGAAAGAAGCGTCACCGAAGCCCTGTTCATCGCCGCCCAATGCGTCCAGTGCAGTGCTGCCGCAAAAAATACCACTATCAGCGAGCAAACAAAACAGACCGAACGTATGCTACTCATTTCTTTTGCCGATTAAGTAATGAATAACTGCATTGATTGAGTTCTGCACGCGCATGCTTTACTGACCGCTCTCGAGCCCTTCTTTAAAAGAGAAAAACCCCACCCATAGAAAACCACACGCATAAATCAATAAAAAAGGCCCAACCATATAATGTTTTGCTTCAATATAGACAATCAGACTGACCGTGCAATAAAGCCCGAGGATAATTTCAAATATCGGGAAGACCGGTGCATTGACACGGTATGCATAGTATGGATTGTTTGTTTTAGATCGATCGCTGCCACCGCATTTAGGTGTACGCACGAAACCGCTTTTAACGTTGAAAATCGCTTCGAAAACTGCGCGCGTATTCGACAATGCGATACCGACGCCGACACACATCAGCGCCGGCAGAAACAGCAGTTTTTTAAAGCCGGTCCGTGTTGCAACCTGGCTACTGATATACAATGCATTAGGACCGCAGACTGCCATCAGAATGCACAACATGCAAATAACCATTAACTGCCAGGGTATCTGCATATTTAGCGTTAATAACACAGGCAGTGTCAACACGGACAAAAACACCATAATCGGATGAATACCGTAATGCGTTAAATGTAAAAACGCCTGGATTTTAGCCATCAAACTGGCTTGTGACCGTAACACGCGCGGATAAAGCTTGAGGGCGGTTTGTATTGAGCCTTTGGCCCAACGGAACTGCTGGCTTTTAAATGCAGTATAAGACTGCGGCAATTCAGCTGGTACAACAACATCCGCCAAAAAACCCGCACGCCATCCGACCAGCTGGCAGCGGTAAGACAAGTCCATGTCCTCGGTTAATGTGTCGGCCTGCCAGCCACCTGCATCTTCAATAGCAGCCTTGCGCCAGAGTCCAGCCGTACCATTAAAGTTCATGAAAAAATTGCTGTAGGCGCGCGCACTTTGTTCAATCATAAAATGACCGTCAATACCGATGCTTTGCGCTTGTGTCAGGATAGAATGCCCTGCATTCAAATGCCCCCAGCGCGCCTGTACAAAGGCCATCCTGCCATCGGCGAGCAATGGCGGCACCATGCGTTTTAAATAATCTCTGGGAGGAACAAAGTCACCATCGAAAATTGCAACAAGCTTTCCTTTACAGCACTGCAAGCCTTCTACGAGTGCGCCGGCCTTATATCCCTGACGATTCCTGCGCCTGAGCACCTGAACATTTTTACCTTCCAAACACAGCGATGCAGCGATTGTATCGACGATCTGCCGGGTTTCATCTGTTGAATCATCCAGAATCTGAATTTCATGCCTGGACGCCGGGTAATCCATCGCAGCGACTGCACGGATTACGCGTTCGGCCACGTTCGCTTCGTTATACAGTGGAATTTGCGTAGTTACATATGGCAATGAGGCGGGATCGGAATCGACAGCCTGTAACTGCTTGCCAAATATGCTGGCGTGTCTGCGTGTTTTCCAAAAACGCCACACCATGTAATAACAATTCACACCATAGACAAACAGTGTTAATACGCAGAGCACGTAAATACTGAATAATAGAGTTGCTAACATTGAATCATAGAGTTGCTGAAAATCCAGTCTGCAACGCATTCAAATTTTTGCAAAACATTTTACCATTCCTGTAGGAATGAATTGCGTTCAAGTTCTTTTCACGCATACATTTGAGCACGACAAGCAGTTGATTGTTACATACTTATGCTAACATTTTGGTTGCGACTAATCCCGGTAAAAACTATGAATGAAAAAAATTGGTGGCTCTTTTCGGTGATTGTTTCCATCGCACTGATGATTTTTCTGTCTCATCAATGGTTCAGGATGAACATGTACGAAGTGGAGCGAACGGAACTAGTTAATGAAGCTATGACCAACGCTTACTTACAAAAGCACTGGGAAAACAGACTTAAAGAATATGGGTATGTCGACCAGCCCACGCTAAAAGTCAAAACAGGCATTTTCATTCAATCGCTAAAATTTTCCAATTCATCCGATGTCGAGCTTTCAGGTTATATCTGGCAACGATATCTGACCGGCATTCACGATACGATTAAACCCGCACCTCCCCAAGCCGGTTTTGTTTTACCGGAACAAGTCAACTCTGGCGATACGATTGTACCGCAGGAAGCATATCGGATACGAAGTAACGATGAAGAAATCATCGGTTGGTATTTTGAAGCAACAATCCGACAACCGTTTGAATATAAGTTGTATCCTTTTGACCACAAAACTGTCTGGATACGAATGTGGCACTATGATTTTTCGAAGAATGTTGTTCTGGTCCCGGATTTTGGCGCTTATCAATCGACTGCACCCGACCGAATCTTTGGTATAGAAAAAAATATCGTTCTCGGCACTTGGAATCAGGAAAACACATACTTCGATTACAAATATTCCAGTTATGACACCGATTTTGGTATTGCCGATTATATCGGACAGAAAGGCTTTCCTGAATTGCATTTCAACATTGTTATAAAACGCAAATTTGAGAATGCATTTATTATTTTTTTATTGCCGGTATTACTGGTCGCCACATTGCTTTTTGCCGCTTTGTTAACGGTCAGCAAGGAACCTGGATTGATCAATAAGCACGGTTTCAACACATCAGGTTTTATCGGCGCTTGCTCTGCGTTGTTTTTTGTAGTTATGCTTGCGCATATACAACTCAGAGAACAGTTCTCAGGCTCCGGAATCGTCTATATGGAATACTTCTATATACTGATGTATATCTATCTTGTGATTGCTGTCATGAATACTTACATTTTCTCAATGGGTATCGCAAAGCGGTTGACTTTTATTCATTACCGGGACAATCTGATACCGAAAGTGGCATACTGGCCGCTAACGCTGATAGCCATCATATGCATTACCGAAATAATTATGAATTAATTGATCGCCGGGGCTGTGAAATTCTATAGTTCAGCGCCGTATTAAACGCAAAAAGTATTAATATTCTTGATAGAACACAGGATTTGCAGTGAAAAATTGGATTGAATACTGATTGTTAATCAAGTAGTCAGGCCAATAATTCCCTGGTAGATTGCTTTGATCTTAAGATCTGTGTACGCATCCAGACCGGTTACCACGGCACCACCCGAAGGATGAATCTTGATCAATTTACGACCACTGTAGGTAGTTTCAAAATGCGCATAACCGGCTGTTGGTATCGTTGTAGCTTCATAAGCGCTTAAATCCGGATTAAAGTCTTCCCGGTTCGTCATGGCTAGCTTAGCGGCCGTCTTGAATTTACGCATCTTGGACTTTGAAGCAAAAAAATAGTCGATTTTATTCACTTCAGTAAACACTGCGGGGCCGCTGCCGTGTTGTTGCCTTAGTCGCCCGCTATTTGTCCCCTGTACAAAATATAAGGTGGGCAGTCTGTCCTCAGCCTGGGTTAGGAACTTAAGATTGGCGGCACTGAACAAAGCTGGCACGGTTCTGACTTGGTTTTTAGCACGCTGAATCGCATTGAGCAACTTCTGTTTTGCGGACAAGTTTTGTTTATCATTTTTTGTGAAATTATGCACGGTTTGTGACCAATCCCAGTTTGCTATGATTATTTTTTCTGCCATGTCAGCCACTTCTGCAAGCAACTGAGTAGTATCTACATCAGCACCGTCCAACTTAATGACTCTTTGCACCGCAGTAACAGGTTTGGTTAGATTGGTGCTGATCTGAGGCAAGGCATGATTGGTTCGAGCGCTGTTCTGTTTCGCTTGTTTGCGTTGCGCAGCCATACGCGGACTGTTATGCAAAGACTGAATAGACAAACGCTGCGCAATCATTTTTGGGCTGCCATGGATATCCGCTAACATTTTCTGTTGTACAATCATTTCTGCTCGACCTACCTGATTATTCGACGAATTAAGTGACCGGGATCTGATGTCCGCAGCGGCTTGAGTCTGGTTTTCCTGGCGCTCCGATGTTGTTGACCGTGTTTTCTTCATGCCACCCCCTCTTACTTTCGGATTAAATCAAATCAGATCATAGATAAACAAACTGACTCAGCGAATTGCAACTTGATTCGAGATTTGTGTATAAATCAAATCAGCCTTTAGTGTCGATATGGATTCCATATCCGTCAGCTTATCCCATTAATCTGCATGCTGATCCAGATAAACTTCGCGTGACGAGTAAGGCACCTGAATGGCTTTGGCAAGTATGCTATTGATATTTTTTAGATAATTGGCGATGAAGTGTTCCTTGACGCTTTCATGGTCGATATTGTCCCAGAAACCTTCCACTTTCTTTGTTTCTGCCTGATGTTGTTCAAGATAAATATACTCAACACCTTTCAGAAGAATCACTTCGTCTCCCATATGCTTGTAACTGCCATGCAGCGCATTCACTAATGTGGCGGGCGGTAATAAAGGAACAACATCGTTTTCATTAACTATTCGTGTTAATGGAAGCGTGTGATACCGCAGCGCACCTTGTTTGTTGGTAAATTTGGGTTGACTGAAATTTATGAGTCTATCGATATCAAAACCGTCTTCATACAGATAAATCATCAATAAAGCAGCGATTGCAGCACCTGGCGAATGATCTGTCAGTTTCACCGCATAATCTTTTTTTAAATAAGGTAGAATATCCTGATAAATTTTGAATGCATCTTCATCAAATCCTTTATGCACATAGATGTTCAGCTTGTTATTTTTTGATTGGATATATTCCGCATCTTCCTTGATATTTTTCAGATTTGCGGTTCCGCGAACACTGATAATCTGGATTATCCGTGCTGTATCGAATTCAAGAAAATACTGTACCTGCGTATTACCAACCCGTGCAACGCGCGCGGTGTCCGGAAAGCCGCTTTAATCTCCGTTTCTGAATTGTAGGCTGCACTTGCACGCACGGCAAACCATTTTATGGCATTGAAATCAATCTTTTTTTCGACATCCGACACTTGGGACACCGTGTTTCCCAAGTGCATATTACAACCGGAAGCAGCAAATAGCGTCAACGCAAACACAAGTAATCCTGATTCTCCTACGTGCATAGTTTGAATCTCCTTATCTTTGTAATGCTCTCCGAAATACGTGCGACAGCCCGCATGTCAACTTTTTAGCTGGTCACTTTGAGTATTGGTCGCTAATGATTGTATAAAATAGGATTTGTCAGTGCGGTAACTAGCATTCTCACATCACAAACGCCCGCTTGCTTTTAGGCGTTGTTTGACCATACGGCGATAGAGGGTTGACACTACGGGTCGAATTATCGGCAAACCGATTAACCATGCAAACGGCTTGAGTCGCGGCACGCGATTCATCAGCAAAATATAGGCATCAAGCTCAGAATAAACCCGCTGATTCTCGTCGCGCACATGCAATTCTGTTTTGGCTTTGTATGGATCGATACCGATGTTACGCAGCTGGTCATCCCGACCGGTAATATCAAACCAGCCTACTTCCTCACCCGCTTCACCGGCCATTTTTTTATAGTCTTCGCGGTCTTTAATGCAACTGGGGCACGCACCGTCATAAAAAACAGTGATTTTTTCTTTGGTCTGATCCATTCTCATTTCCCAGATAAAAACGGCGTATTAGTGTATTTTAGCCTACTAATATGTGTTTATGTATATATCTGTGCATCGCCGCGATTACACAGTAATATAATGACAACTATCAGGCATGTTAAATTTTTTACTGCATTTTTATATCTGAAAACTCAATGACTGACGAATACGCCCCATCTGATTCAAGTAATACTTTGCTTAAACCAAAGCAAAAACCATCTAACTTTAACCAGATTGACGCGCCTGATTCTGTTGCGGAAATCGCACAAACATTAAAAGAAACACTGGCAGACATTTGGAAAAACTTTCTGGAACATACGCCATATCTACTCGCGGGCATTCTGGCACTAATTCTGACGTGGGTTATAGCCAATGTATTTTCCAGATTCGGAAGCCGGTTATTTAATTTTCGGAGACTGCGTAGATCGCTCAGAGATTTAATCATCCGGCTGATTACTATCGGTATCTGGGTCTGTGGTTTGCTGCTTGCAGCAATGCTCTGGTTTCCAGGCATTACACCGGCAACTGCGTTGGGTGGCTTAGGCATAGCTTCTATTGCCGTTGGCTTCGCTTTTCAGGACATCTTTCAAAATTTTTTCGCGGGAATTCTCTTGTTGTGGCGCTTTCCATTTGAAAACGGAGATTTTATCGAGTGTCAAGGTATTACAGGAAGGGTTGAAAAGGTCAATATCCGCATGACAGAAATACGTCTCACTACAGGTGAACTGGTATTGATACCGAATTCAACATTATTCAAAAATCCGGTTAATGTGCTTACAAACAAACCCTACAGGCGTGTGACAATAACAGCCGGTGTAGCGTATGGTGAAAATTTATCCGAAGCCGTTGAAGTTATTGAGCGTGCCGTCAAAAACTGCCACACTGTCGCGCTGTCAGAGCCTGTAGAAATTTTTCCGCAAGCTTTTGGCTCTAGCGGCATCGATATAGAGGTAACTTGGTGGACTGATAACAAGCCCGTTGACCTTCGCCGTTCACGTGCTGAAATCATTACAGCCGTCAAAAAAAGGCTGGACGAGGCCGGTATCGAAATTCCTTACCCCTATCGTACGCTTACATTTAAAGAACCACTGATTACTCAGAAACTCGATACGGCTAAAAAAGATATGTCCGTATGAAGCTTATCAATATTGAAACCCGGGAGCCGACTCCAGGGCTGCGTCTGTGATATTCAAAGTTATTTTTTCTTCTTCTGTTTTATTTACAGTCAATTCACGATAAGGTGCGGCGACCAGTTTGTTGCTGATTCCACTCACACCACTGGTGCGAATAATTGCGTACCTGACATCATGGCTATTATTAAAAATCAAATCCTCAATCACACCCAATAAGCTATCGTTTTTTCCGAATACCTTTAAACCAATAATTGTTCCTGCGCCAACCGCACCATGAAACCGAGAGGCGTCAGCATCATTCCGTTTGTACTCAGGTTCCTGTTGCAAAACTTGTAACGACACATTCAATGCGAGCACTTTTTCAGTGTCTGTCGGTTCTTTTATGATTCGCTGCCGGTCAAATGGTACAGCAACCTGTTTTTCGGTTTCTACACCATACACACCGCCTATAGCGATTACTGCATATGCAACTTTATTATTTTTGGAGAATAAAAAATCTTTTAGCGTTCCTATTTTTTTTGGTTTACATCGATGACTTCGATACCGGTTATATGCCTGACGCTGATATCACGGCCCGAAATATAGTCGTTCGAGCCAAGATCTATCCTTGAATCAGCTGCAGTACCCAACGATAAAATACACAATAACACTAACAATCCGATCATTGCGTACATTTTTTTTCGAAAAAAAATACCGGTCATTTCAACTCCTGATTGGATTTATGAAGACGAGATGTCCAAACAACAAAAACTGAACTACCAACAAAAACGCTATTATCATTTCTCAAAAATCAATGTATCGGGCTTCGCGCCAAGCGATTTCAATGCTTCTGTAATCGATTCCATAAAGCCTTCGGGACCGCACAGATAAAAACGCTGATCAAAATTGTTAATATGTTCTTTCAGATAATCCTTGTCGATCATGGAATTATCATACCCGGGCGCACTATTCTCAGTACAAGTCAGCAGACAACGGTTGCCTAGCAGAAAGCGAAATTCCTTTTCTAAAATGATGTCGGCCGGTGTCTTATTGGAAAAAATCAACGTTTGCCCGTTTAATTCATCTTTGTGCGCCAAATACCGCAAAATAGCAATGAAAGGCGTAACACCTGCGCCACCCGCAATAAATACGCCCGGGCCTTTGTACTGAATGGTGCCGAAGGGTTTACTGATTTTCAGTAAAGCACCCGCTTTTAGCTTATGTAACATTTGGGTTACACCCGGGTGATCCGGATACTGTTTGATGATAAACTCAATCACACCGTCATCAGTTAATGAAGTTGGCGTAAATGGCCTTGCTTTGTCTTTCCATTGATCTTGATCAATCACAATATCAACTGCATGACCTGGCTCACAGTTAAACCCTTGCGGCTTTTCCAGAACAAAGCGTTTGACATCATGCGTCACAAACTCACTCATAAGTAGTTGAGCAGAAAATTCCATGAATACCGTTCCCTCTCCAATCGGTTATTGAGATAGGCTGCTAAAAAACGTTTTCAAGGCAAGTGTTATAAAGCAAACTCAACAAAACTGAATAACCCTCGACTTTATATAATCTAATTCATGCCCTTAATTCTTGATCATGTCGACTTGAAGTCGATTGAATACAGTTCTGAATAATAATTTAGCGTATGTTCTTCGAACATACCGCTTAACTTTGCTTCGTCTAAGACGAGGGGTTTAAACCATCCCCGAAAGGGACACTAAAATCGGTGCTTATACAAGTCAGATAGATACTCGGTTGCTAAATTAATACTATCTCAGAAAAACTAACTATATTTCAATGAGTTAATTGATAAAAAAATCAAACTGTGCCCTGATTTGCTCCGGCAACAGGACACAGAAACACAACAAAAATCAATATCCGCCGTTGATTTCGTCTATCTGGTCTTCAATAGCTTCACTCGCCGCTTCCGCATTGTCTTCGGCTTCACCGACAGCTTCGTCAACAGTATCCATGCTTCTTTCCATAGTTTCGTCAATTTTCTCGCCTGCTTTCTCGGCAGGCCCTTGCTCCGCACAGCCTGTCGCGAATAGTAACAAACAGATTAAAGCCAACAATAAGTTATTTTTTAGCATGAAATGACTCCTGTGGATTAAAAAAAACGGCAGGCTGCTGAAAGCCATTTGCATCACCCATGTCTTATCTATCCATGGTATGCATTATTTCAATCATCTTTCAGCACGCCTGCCGGTCTAGGAAGGGCATATTCTCACATTCCACTCGACATAACATTAACATATGTTAATACATGATTATGCACGTCATCAATACGATGAGACACTATCCAGGGCAAATAAACTAATCTTGCATCAGTGTAACGGCCTTAAAAATCCAGGCGCGCTCCGGTATATATTCCTCTAGGAATGCGCGCAGGTACCGTATCGATAAAATCCGATTGCGATTCACGGTGATGCTCACTGAACAAATTCTGTCCAACCAAGAAAAATTCAATATTTCTCACCGGCTTCCAGGACATTTTGGCGTCCATGGTAACGTAATCCGAAATATTATAAAAAGCCAGTTTATCAACATAGCGCAACCAAAGATTAAATTGCAGTCTTTCTGTCAAATCGTAGTTGGAACGCAGCGATAGTTGATGGCGTGGATTCGCCGTACCGGCGCCACCGGTTGAAGCATCGATGTCGCGGAAAGCAGGATTCGATTTCGTATCGATATTCAAATAACTGTAGCTTTTTTGCAATCGCCATCGTTCATGCGGACGCCAGTCAACAGATAGCTCGGTACCGTATGAAATGGCGGAGGCATTATTGTTGAACAAAATGGGTAACATGAGATGCTCTTGCTGCAGCAAAGAAAAAAAGACATCGCGATGCATTCCCACTGCGGACATGATCATTCCCAATTCAAAATCACGCAGATCACTGTAATCGTTAAAGAAACCTGCTATATCGATTGCCGCGTTTGTTTGTATCTGGCGCCGGTAACCCAATTCGTAAGCGATCAATTTTTCTGAACTGAAATTATTCGAACCGATAATCGCCTGCATAATAGGCAACGGCAACCCGGTTAAATCCGGCTGCGGTGGCAAAATGCCCCTATTGATAATCACGTCATGTTCGCCTCTGGCGGGCGTCCTGACCGCACGTGAAACCGACGCCCATAATGAGCTTTGTTCGTCCGGCGTCCATATGATACGGGCATTCGGCTGAACTTCTATACCGCTCAAATTATTGTACCCAAGCCGCACACCCACCGAAAGCTTCAGTTTTTCTGGAATCCAGTCAAATTCGTCACGTAAGAAACCACTGACAAAATAATTTGATTTTTTATCAGGAACAAAAGCCGTGATGAGCGTGTTGTCGAGATTTGAATTATACAAACGATAGTTCAGACCCCAAGTTATATCGTGGCGTCTTCCGAGTGGAAATCGTTGCTGGATATCTGTATCGAAACTTTCAACATACTTGGCCTGAGGCGCTAGTTGATGGCGCACATGGTCATAGTAAGCTTGAAACATTAATGCAGAGCGCTCAGAAAACGTCCGATCCCAACGCAAACGTATGTTTCCACCGGTTTCGTTCCGGTCAATTACATTCAAGCCACCGTTCGATTGAAAAATCGGCGGCTGTTGCACGGTGTCACTGATCCCGTTGACGAATATATCGCCCTGTAAAATAAGTTCGTCGATTCCTTGTGAGTGGTCTATGCGAAAGCCGGCTCTGGCGGAGTGCCAGGTATCATTTGCACTGTTACCCGATAAAGTTGTGGTGTGGTCCCGGATGAATCCTTTCGCATAAATGCGAAACGGCGTAAGTTCATTAATCATTCCGCCGTATCGGGCGCCTACAAAAGCTTGTTCAAAGCTGCCCCCCCCAGCGGTGAGCAGAGTTCCCTGGGTTTTGGCCGCATTTTTAGAAATGATGTTAATGACACCGTTGACCGCGTTGACACCCCACAATGTCGCGGCCGGACCGCGGATCACCTCAATCCGGTCAATATCCTCAATAAAGGTATCCTGCTGGCTCCATATAACACCCGAAGATAAAGGTGTATAGACACTACGCCCATCCATCAGCACCAGCAATTTGTTAGAAAAGCGTCCGTTAAATCCGCGAATACTTACAGACCACTTGTCAGTTCCAATCCGCGCCACCTGCACGCCCGGTGCCATCCGCAAAGCTTCAGGAATGCTGGTGGCGCCTGAACGGCGAATATCTTCCCCGGAAATAACGAATGCTGCTGACGCAACTTGTGTTAATTTTTCTTTTCTTTTCGATACGCTCACCACTTCTACAT
The DNA here is from genome assembly GCA_024235755.1 of Burkholderiales bacterium. Lineage (GTDB taxonomy): Bacteria > Pseudomonadota > Gammaproteobacteria > Burkholderiales > Nitrosomonadaceae > Nitrosomonas. The sequence goes on from JACKLV010000001.1 coordinate 51,370, forward strand.
TCATTAAATCCTCAAGACTCATTTCAAATATGGGGTCTTGATGTTTCGAAACCGGATTATTTTTGTTGTTTGCAACGACCGGTGCTTGTACAAGCAACCCGAATAAAAACAAGAACAATTGGATTTGTAATTTTAAGGACATTAACGATTAGATGGATGCCGATTATTTCTTCGAATCAAATAAAATTTTTTAGGACTGCTCCGTTACACCCTTTTTGGCACTGTACACCATGAGCGTTGCAATAACACGTCTAACCTATTGAACACAATAGAAGAAAAAAACAGAATTGCATTGTAATACAAACTTGTCACAAATCGAAAATCAAGTTCCAAAATGCGCGTTGATAACACACACGCCTCAAGCGATTTACAACGAGTTTACAAACCGAATTCAGAAACCATCGCGGTTTAGTGGCTTGGCGATTTATGTAATCAAATCCGTGCTCGCAATAGAGTGGCTACAGCTTGTTTGCCACACCTATTTTTTAGTTAAAGCATTTGTAGCAGAAAAAAACCGATTATTCAGTTTTGAAAGCATCATACGGTATCTCTGTTTGCTCGAAACGAACGCGATAATGTTAAGAGCGGCGTTGATAACAGCTCGCTCTATCACTCTGTCATTAAAATTACTTAAAACCAATTATTTTAGATTGATCGATATTTCGAATATGCAACAACAAAGTCCAGAAAACATAAATTCTAGCATTTTTTCAAAGACTTTCGTTTAAGCTTTTAGCAACTTGAATAAGCAGTGGCGTAGCGTCGTGGCGACGCGGCAATTTGTCACATTCCAAAATGATACATTTTGTTTTAGATTCAGTGAATCTGCCTTCGACTCAATTGCTTCGCCATGACAACACCGTCCAAACATCAAATTCGCGAGACAGGTCAATTACGACGCGCCAAGCTGCATATTGCATGCTTGATCGGAAAAAGAATCGGAATAACCACGCTTACTTCAACCCAGTGCAGATCATTGGAAACCGGTCACTCTCATGAATCCGGCAGTTCTGAGTCCTTCTCAGCTTACTTTAACCATTCCCCTGCGATAGCTCAAGACGAATTGCAAAAACTGCGCTGTACTTACGTACGCAACGACAAAAAAATATGCCTTACCTGACACAGGACGAAGTGGCTGCCCTTGATGACGACTTGAATTAATTTATTTTCAAACATCATCTATCATTAAGCCCTGCAAGCTATCAATATTCGCAGCAAGCTGCTTTTGCTTGTAAAAGCTACTTTCATCGCAGCATGCAGCGCAAAACTGAGTACAATTCAGACTTCTATTCCTCTGGGTGCTGCCATCCGTCGTAATATGGAAAACTATGATACGTTATTGACAACGCTTGCACTGCTGATGGGAACTACATGGGCCAGCGGAATTAATTTATATGCTGTTTTGCTGGTGCTTGGTTTCGGCAGTTCAACGGGATATATCGAATTGCCCGCTGAATTATCAGTGCTTGAAGATCCATTGATTATGAGCGCCGCCGGTGTGATGTATTTTATCGAGTTTTTTGCCGATAAGATTCCCGGTGTAGATACAGTATGGGATATCATCCATACTTTTGTCCGGATTCCGGCAGGTGTTATGCTGGCTGCAGGTGCTGTTGGCGACGTTTCTCCAGCCGTGGAGATTGCCGCTGGCATACTGGGTGGCGGCATTGCCGCAACAAGTCATACAGCCAAGGCCAGTGCGCGGTTGATGATTAATACTTCACCAGAACCGGCTTCCAACTGGACTGCTTCTTTCTCCGAAGATCTTCTGGTACTCGGTGGTCTATGGACAGCACTGAATTATCCAGCCGTATTTCTTGCCATGTTTATTGTTTTCATAGCACTGCTCATTTGGCTGTTGCCAAAGTTGTGGAATATGATCGGGTTGTTTTTCACCCAAACCATGAATTTACTCAGAATCGAAGAAAAAAAGTAATCCGAAAACATTATTGCTTTCCATGAAAGAACGCAGGAAAAATATGCGGTCGCATTAATTGCATATCGGACGGTCAGGAACCCGTCATCGCAAACTTTTCGACTCGAACAGAACAAAACTGAAATGGATATTCCTTTAGAATACTGGCTGCATCATGCACTATTTTATGTACTGCTTTGTATAATCCATTATGTAAACGGCCAGTTCGTCATCCGCTGCCACATCAAAGTCAACTACACACGTAAAATCAATCACTTCGCATTTTTCTTCTTACCGGTTCTACTGTTATCTGTGATTGAATATTCCTATAGCGCAGCTACGTTTCTCATGGATATAGTGTTTGCATTAATTTTTTTGACGCTGTTTATCGCGCCCATCCGCAACCGAATCAAACCGGTTCAGATAATGTTCCGTTCAGTTGACAGACCTGAAGACCGGCCATTGACGCTAACTTGGCTTTATACCCAGTTTATTGCCAGCTATTTAGTGCTGATTCCGTTGCTGGCTTACTTCGAAAGCAAAGACATATTGCCATGGATTATGATTATCATACTGGCTAATGGAGTTGGCGACGGTTTGGCCGAGCCTGTCGGCATACGCTTTGGCAAACGATTCTATGTTACAACCGCACTCTTTACGGAAAAGCAGTATATTCGTACTTATCTGGGAAGCACCTGTGTATATCTCGCAACACTCATTGCCGTCCTCCTTTTTCATCATCATTTCAGCAGTGTGCAGTTGGTCATCGCGTTGATCACATTGCCGCCGCTAATTACCCTGGCCGAAGCGATCTCGCCTCACACCTGGGACAGTCCGTTTATTTACGGAATTGGTGGATTAACTCTAGTCGGCATCAGTTTACTTGGATAATGAAAATGTATCATTTCGTCGAAGAAAACACTTCTTATATTATTGACTTGAAAAACTCACCGCCTAGATACCGTTTGAATACTGATTAATCGGTAACCTTCGAACGTTAAAATTCGTGGAAAACTCGCAGCGCCCGAATCGTAATACCATTCTTCCATCCGCGTTCAATAACGCTCGATATCACCTCAATATAGTCCGGTTCCCCGCATTTTTCAGCACGTCAAACTTGGTATTACCCGACATAATGAGATTGGAGCCGCAACGCATGGATTCACCCGCCTGCACCGGCAGACTTACCGCCAGCAACCACACGACACACACCATTCTCAAGCAAGTTTCCATTTTTATCAGTAAACTTATTGTATAGTCCTTCGCAAAGCATACGCTTGACGCCGTTTTTTGCAAACCTGAGAAAAGTCTTGATTTTAATATACTGCACATAATGAACTTTCGATTAATTAATTATGCATTCTATGTTTGAGTCCATTACAGAACAGCGCATTCAGCAACGCCTGACACAAGAAATTGCAGTAAAACAGTTGTATATTCGATCGACTATTCAACTGCTTGACGACGGTGCCACAGTCCCTTTTATTGCGCGTTACCGCAAAGAATTAACCGGCGGTCTGGATGCCGATCAATTGCGCCTGTTAGAAGCAAGACTGCATGCTTTGCGCGAGCTTGAAAAAAGGCGCGAAGCAATTATCACTGCGATCGAAAAACAAAACAAAATGACCCCCACGCTGCGCCAGGTGTTAACCGATGCACAGGACATTGCAGCGCTCGAAGATTTATATTTACCCTACCGGAAAAAACGCCGCACCAAAGCACAGATGGCCCATGAAGCGGGTCTCAAGCCATTGGCTGAGCGCCTACTGAACAATCCGGCACTGCATCCCGATATTGAAGCAGCACAATTTCTGAAGCCACCGTTTACCACAGAAGCAGGTGAACACCCCGGCATTACCGATGCCGCTCAGGCGTTAGAGGGGGCACAGCAGATTCTGATTGAAAACTTTGCCGAGCATGCCGCCTTGTTGCAGAAATTACGTGCATACCTGAACCGTCACGCTGTTCTAACCGCAAAGGTGGCCAAGATACATAAAGCAACAGACACCAAATTCACGGATTATCACGATTATTCCGAAGCAATTGGCAAAATTCCGTCTCATCGCGTACTGGCTTTATTACGCGGAGAACGGGAATCGGTTCTGAAATTGAAGTTGCATTTAGATTCTGATCTACCACAAAAATCAAAAAGCGGCGTATTTAATCCATGTGAATCCATCATTGCTCGGGAATTTAAAATCGAAGACCGGAAACGTCCCGCAGATGCATGGCTAATAGACACTGTGCGTTCAAGCTGGAACAGTAAAATTTTTAGCCACTTGGAAACAGTGTTGCTGAATCAATTGCAACAACATGCAGAAGTTTCAGCAATCCAGGTTTTTGCACAAAATCTGAAAGCATTGCTACTGGCGCCGCCAGCCGGCCCGCATATCACCATTGGGTTAGATCCAGGTTTCAGAACGGGCGTCAAAACGGCCGTCGTCGATGCAACTGGAAAAATTTTGACGTCCACCACGATTTATCCGCATCCACCGCACAATGACTGGGACGAAGCCATTGAAACATTGCAACGACTGATAAAACAATACCGGGTATCATTGATTGCCATCGGCAACGGTACTGCATCTAGAGAAACCGACCTGTTGATCAAACAACTGATCAAACAATGCCCGCAGTTAAAATTGAAGTCGCTTATGGTATCCGAGGCCGGCGCTTCAGTATACTCGGCTTCTCCGCTGGCATCCGAAGAGTTGCCCGGGCTTGATGTATCATTACGCGGCGCGGTTTCGATTGCAAGGCGCTTGCAGGACCCTTTGTCCGAATTGGTGAAAATTGACCCGAAATCCATTGGTGTCGGTCAATACCAGCATGATGTCAATCAAAAACAACTAGCCCTGACGCTAGGCGCCGTTGTCGAAGACTGCGTAAATGCCGTTGGCGTGGATGTCAATACAGCTTCTCCTGCACTGTTACGTTATGTCGCCGGACTTAACACCCGCATCGCAGATAATATCATTGACCGCCGTAACAAGGCTGGCGCGTTCTTACAGCGCAGCGAACTACTAAGCATTCCGGGTCTTGGTGAAAAAACCTATGAACAGGCTGCCGGATTTCTGCGCATTCACAACGGCACGAATCCGCTCGATGCTTCTGCGGTACATCCGGAGTCCTATTCGCTCGTACAACAGATACTGGCGGATATCAAAATGGATATTTCTGCGTTGGCCGGCAACCGTGCAGCGCTTAAAGCGATTCACCCGGAAAAATACACGGACGCGCGTTTCGGTCTGCCAACCGTCAAAGACATCTTGCAGGAACTTGAGAAACCCGGCCGAGATCCACGTGCGTCATTTACCACGGCCGCTTTCAAAGAAGGTGTCGAATCCATCAGCGATTTATACCCTGGCATGCTGCTTGAGGGCATTGTCACCAATGTTACGGCGTTTGGCGCATTCGTTGATATCGGTGTACATCAGGACGGATTGGTGCATATCTCCAAACTGTCCGATACTTTCGTCAAGGATCCCCACACTATTGTCCAGGCCGGCCAGGTTGTCAAGGTCAGTGTAGTCAACGTGGATGAACCGCGCAATCGCATTACTTTGTCAATGAAATCGACTGACATACGTGAATGAGCGCGCGAACCCGGTGTAAGTCTCTGCGTCTAATGTTTTTAGGCAGTATATTTGTGGTATTTTTAAGCACTTACCTTTTTTGGTGAGCGAGAATACGAGGTGACGAGATAATGAACGACCATCAACAAAAAACTTTTCTTCCATTCTTAAAGCGTGCCGGATTAGGATTGTTTACGACTTTCATGGTTTGCTTCCTGGCGTCACCGTCTGTAATAGCCAAGGAAAAATTGGACATTCGTCCCTATGAAGCACCCGATCCATGCGATCCGGGCATCGCTCAAGTCAGAGTAACTGTGAACGGCGTCGGCTCCGGCGGCATTCTCAGTGTCGAGCTATATCATGATCCGGATAATTTTTTGTACAAAAAAGGCCGTACAAAACGTATTCGCATTCCGGCAACCGAAAGCCAGCACAAAGTTTGTTTTAATATTGAAAAACCGGGTACTTACGCCGTTGCCAGCTACCATGATATCGACGGCAACCGCAAACTCAACAAAAAATGGAATATGATGCCCAAGGAACCTTTCGGATTATCAAACAACCCGGAACAACACTTTGGTTTTCCGGAATTCAGTGAATCGGCCTTCACTACCGATGAATTCGGTGCTGATATTACCATTGACCTGCGGCAACCTTGAACAAACCGGAACAAAATCCTGTGTAACAGACGCCCCCAAATTAATCAGGCCGATGCACCACCAGTTGGTTGAATGGAATCGTCCATTGCTGCTGGTTGCAGACATCCACGGCAAACCGTTGTAAATCACGTTTGATCATATAATAATCGGGCGCTGCTGCGCTATCAAACGTGCCGATAATTTTAAAGTCCAGCGAAGATGAATTCGCTTGATCAAAATACACGGATATATCTCTGATGGTTTGACCGTAGCTTTCATGCTGCATCCTACTTAGAATGCCTTCCTGAAAAATTTTGGGTATATCCGTCGTACTTATTTGCTGATATTGATAGTCTATCCCTATTGTACTGGCAACAATAAATCCCGTAGACAAATTCTTAGGGCAGGCCTCCATAAAGTTCTGTATTGCATACATTTGCGGCATTGAATCGTTACGTAACGAAAGCTGCACATATTCCGGCGTTATTCGTCTGACCTTAAGACACCTTTCATCCTCAAGTAAAACAAAATCGCCTGGTTTGCAGGGAAACCAAGGTTCGTCATCCGCATAAGGACGCGAAACATGATTGTTTAATTCCGACAGCGGCAATCTCAGTTTAAATTCGGGTATTGCCGGATTGATCAATTTGCTGAAGAAATTCAACCGCTCAATTTTCATGGGTACGCCATTATATAAAATACGCTCCCCTTCTCGCACCGGACCTGCATCAAGCATAGTCTGTAACTCTTTGATATAACGGGGCACGGAATTTTTAAGCGCCCATACAAGAATAATCAGCAGCAATACCGCTAAGGCAACCAGCACCTGATCACCCCGCAGATCCAGCACTATAAACACGGTTATGATCGAGAGCAATACAGTTATTGCACTGAAAACAAGATTGGCAATGCGCTGCACATAGGACATCTTTCCGTCTTGTTTTCGCATGACTAACCATAGTATTCCTTTCCACAGCAGTGACAGTATCAAGAATACAAACAGTGATGCCAACAGCGCCATCAAGATAGTAGCGCCCCGCCCCAACGCAAACTGTTTCAGTTGGTCCGTGAACGAAACCGCTTCTTCTCGTTCCAGCAGCCGTATGCCATCCAGTTGGATTTTAGCGGCATCCAGTTGATGTACACTGTCTTTTAACAGATTCTCCCACTTCTTCTTGACCAGAAGAAACCTGTCCAACGCTTTTTTTTCCAACGCATCCTGATTGATACGCGCCATTTTCTCCAGTGCTTTGTTGCTGTCGTCAATCTGAGACTGATAAAAAGCAATCTTATTCTGAAGCTCAAGTATTTTCCGCTTGCCCTCTGTATATTCATGCAATTCATTCATGACCGGTTGTAGAATCTCAAGCAGATTTTTTTGCCAATCAAAAGTTTTATCGCTCGAATCCTCGATTTTGGCCAGATCCAATCCCCCCGTCTGAATCAATTCGAAGGTATTCTGCTGTTCCTTGATTGTCCGGTTGATCTCATCAATTTCACTCAAGATCGTTGTTTTTTCCTGTTCAAGATTGGTTTTCTTCAGTACTTTTGATTTTGCCTCGAGTTCTGCTTTCAACACGCTGATCGTATCTACAATGGCGTTGAGTTTGCTGAAAATAGGTTCATCTATAGATACTTTTTCCGCCGCCGCTGATTCAATTGGCGGTTTTCTTCGAGGTAAAGGAAACGCGTCTGTTGTTGACGGAACTATCATGCCATTGCCAGACTGCGGCTTGTCACTAGCATCCGCCGCCCTGCATTCCTGCATTGAAAAATAATTACTACTGAGAAGTATCAATAATAAAACCAGAAAAAATCTGCTTATCGGAAAATTGTCAGTGCCAGTCACGCTTATCATAAAACTCTTATTCTATTGAATGTATTTATAGCGATCGTATCAAATGCGGGTCGCCATAACGTTAATTTAAAACATAAAATTCAAAGTGCCGCTGCAAATACCGCTTGCTGAAAAAATTTTTCTACATCGATTAATTGTCGCGTTCGTTTCATCGGAGGCAGGCTTTGCCAAATTTTTCTGCCGTAAGGTTTTGTCGTCAATCGCGGATCGCAGATCATCAATACACCGCAATCCGATTCATCGCGAATCAAACGGCCGGCACCCTGCTTCAAGCTGATCACAGCACGCGGCAGTTGATAATCCATAAATGCATTGCCGCCTTCGCGGTTAATTTTATCAATACGGGCTGACAGCACGGGATCATCCGGCGGTGCAAAAGGCAGCTTGTCGATAATCACCAGCGATAGCGCCGCACCACGCACATCGATGCCCTCCCAGAACGAGTGACTGCCGATCAAAACCGCATTGCCAAGCTCGCTGAAACGTTTCAACATGCCGGAGCGCGATGCTGTTCCCTGCAGCAACAACGGATAATCAATTTGTTCAGATTCAAACACCGCAGCAAGACGGTCATGAATATGCTGCATAGCGCGCAAACTAGTACATAGAAAAAAAGCCCGGCCGCGGCTGGCTTTTAATACGGGCACTGCCGCCCTGACAATTTGATTAAAATAATCTTTGTGCTGTGGCTCCGAAATGGCTGTCGGCACATACAACAGCGCCTGATCCGGAAAGTTAAACGGGCTGTCCCAGCTCACGGATTTCGCGCTGTCAAGCCCCATTTCACCCAAATAGTGATCAAAATTTCTGTTAACCGATAACGTCGCCGAGGTAAAAACCCAGGCACGTGGCGCAGCTTTGAGCTGACGACCGAAAATTTCCGCAATTGACAGCGGCGTTGCGTTAAGCTGCATTACCTTACTATAAACTTCCACCCAACGCACATAATCTCTGGTTTCAGCATCATCTCGCCAACGCTTGATCAGGTGGGCATGATCGACTGCGCGCCGCCAGCAGTTTTCGAGTCCTTCCGAGCGTTCCGCCTGATCCTCCAGAACAGCGACAAGTTCCGCAAGTTTTTCCTGCAGCGAATCCAATGCGGTATTGAATGCCTGATTTTTTGCCAAGGCTGGTAATGCGAAACGAACATGGTCTCCAGAAACTGTCAGACGCAAATCCTTGGCAGCTTTTTCCATCGCAGCAAGCGCATCTGGTAGGATTAGACAGTCGCGGGCGGCTTCAAGTGCTTCCGCTTTACTGTCATGCACCAGGTCAAGTAACTGTCCGGTACTGATCGATTCGCCAAAAAAAAGACTCGCAGTTTCCGGCAATTGATGCGCTTCATCAAAAATCACCGAATTGCACGCTGGCAGCAGTTCGGTTAGTCCTTCATCACGCAGCATGACATCCGCAAAAAATAAATGATGATTTACTACCACCACATCTGCGGCCAATGCTTTTTTACGCGCTTCCATCAAAAAGCAATTTTTATAATGTGAACACTCAGTTCCGAGGCAGTTCTCCCGCGTCGCTGTCACATGGTGCCAGACAGCAGCGTTTTCCGGAACTGCAGTCAATCCACTTTTATCACCGCTGCCGCTATGATCCCTCGCGTAGCATTCAATCAGCTGTAGGTATTTAATTTCATTGCGATTGACAAAGGCCAGATGTTCGTCTTGCAATGTTCTCTCAAGATGATAGCGGCAGACATAATTCGCGCGCCCCTTAAGCAAAGCCACGCTCACCGGCACATTCAAAGCAGCGCGTACATTTGGAATATCCCTGTTAAACAACTGGTCCTGCAGCGTTTTGGTCCCAGTGGAAATGATCACTTTACCACCCGCCAGCAATGCAGGAACGAGATAAGCAAATGTTTTGCCAGTACCTGTTCCTGCCTCTGCAACCAATACGCTGTTGTTCGCCATGGTTTCGGCAATAGCTTGCGCCATTTCCAGCTGCTGGGCACGTACCCGATAACCCGGTATTTGTTTAGACAACAGGCCGTCTGATGCAAAAATCGATTGAAGGTCTAGTACTCTATCCATATGATATTGCCAGGTATAGCGTTACCGGGGTGTGATGCAGCAAGCAAGACACAGTATGCAGGAAAGCGTTCCCTTTTCAAGTACTGTAACGCGGCTGCAGGACACCACGGTAGCGTCCTGTGGGTGAGCTTGTCAGCGCCCATGTGAAAGTATTTATTTGACTACTATTATACGCACAGGAATTACCACGGTTAAGGCTGAATAAGCATCGGTGGGTTATACCTTCTGTTGATGCAATCGCCGAAATCGGTTTATTTACACAAAATTTCGGGTCAGTATTTCAGTAACTTGTTTTATTGCCCATACAATTGACTTGCATAGACAATCAATAAAGCGGTGAAAGACTTCCCCGATAATTTACTATGCGCATCTTTTATAGAAGCGTTTGCCGAGAGAAACTCAGAATGATCAGTAAACAGGCAAAAAAGATGGTGTAATTGGAATACTTTCGAGAATACCCGGCGTGATCTTCTTTTGAAGGAAATGCCATTTGACTGCCCTCTTCGGTATATTTTTGCTTGATATAGGCATAAACCCTGTCATGATTGGCGTGCATGTAGCGATGATATAACATCAATACGAAACAAATCACCAATCCTGCCCATCCCAACAGTTCAATCATCGGCTCTACTATCGACAATAATCTCGAGACAGATCATATACTATTTTTTCACATGAAGTTATTTCGCCTGCACTGTGCTTTTCTAAACTGGTTAATTCCGCGCAATACATGGCAAAATCATTCAATTCATTAAAAAATCAAGCACAGTAATTTATAAGCAACAATAGTTATAACCAATCACGTTAAAGTTTAGCAGAGAGTCTGTCGATATCTCATAAATTGCTGTATTTATTTACAATATAAACTAACCAACATTAGTTTCTTACCAAACACAAAGTCCCTGATTAAATCAATTCCATTGCATATTAAACATGCAGCCAGTCGACGCAGACCATCATCTCAACGTAATAACCGGCACCGCTTTTGATTTAGAATCAGTCGACTCAACGTGCGGATTGGCACTTATCGATAAAGAAGCACAAATCCTGTCGGCTAATACTGCTTTTTTTCATTTACTCGATTCGTCGGCTGACCATCTTGGCAAATCAGTTCTGAGTGTAACAAACAATATCGATCCGTCTGCAACTAAACGCCTTCGACAAATATTATTTAGAGATCAGTGCGGATTTTATGATTTGACTTCAAAAACAGATAAAAAAGTTTTGCGATTGCACATATCCGGATTCAGACAACCCTTCCGTCTGCTCTTACTCGAAAATGCGCCCATAAATAAACAGTTAACCTATGGAAATGGTTGTATCGCCGGAAATAATAGTGTTATTTCAAGCTTGGTTGACAAAAATGCGTTAAATGCCCTGATTTCGGAGTGGAAGCCGTCTGGTTCGGATGATTCATTAGCAACAATCATGATTGGCCTCGATGGATTCAAGCAGGTTAACGAAACTATAGGTCGCGCTAATGCCAGTCAGCTACTGAATTTTGTTGCACAACGGCTGCTACGCGTATCGCGTTCCAGCGACACGGTTGCATACTACGAAGGCGATACCTTTGTCATTCTCCAAACAAATCAGGCGCAACCATCAAGCGCAACAGCCACTGCCGAGCGCCTTGTAGAATTGCTGCAGCGGCCATTCCTGATCGATGGCCAACAAATTAATATCAGCGCCAGCATCGGTCTGGCAACTGCGCACAGTGAAAACGACACAGCCGGAAACTTGACGAAGCATGCTGAACTTGCACTGTTCGAAGCCAAAAATAACGCCCGAGGAAGTTATCAATGGTTTGAACGTAACCTTGAAAAAAAGATACAAGAACAACAGGAACTGGAAGTCAGCTTGCGGCGTGCACTGTTTTTACAGGAATTTGAATTATTTTATCAGCCGCAAGCGAGCATGCAGAGCAAGGCATTGGTTGGTTTTGAGGCATTGATACGCTGGAACAGGCCAATTAAAGGCCGGTTATCGCCACATAGCTTTATTGCACTGGCTGAGAATCTGGGAGAAATACAAAAGATTGGGAAATGGGCGCTTTTTACGGCTTGCAAAGAAGCATCGGCGTGGCCGGGCACACTCAAAGTTGCCGTAAATATTTCCCCTAAGCAGTTTGAAAATGGGAATCTGGTGGAAACGATCAAGGCTGCTTTAACCGCAAGTGGGTTAAAACCGGAACGGCTTGAACTCGAAATTACGGAAGGATTATTGATAAAAGATATCCAAAATACCATCAAGCAGCTCTGGGCAATACAAGCATTGGGGGTGTCAGTCGCAATGGATGATTTTGGTACCGGTTATTCTTCGCTCAATTATTTAAACAGTTTTCCGTTTTCTAAAATCAAGATTGACCAATCATTTGTACGTGGCAAGCAAACGGATAAATCACGGGCGCTGGTAAAAGCTGTTATATCGCTAGGCTTAGCTTTAAAAATTAAAACGCTGGCTGAAGGCGTCGAAACAAAACAACAATTCGATTATCTGGCTGCAAACGGCTGCATGGAAGCGCAGGGTTACTACATTGGCAAACCAGTACCTGCGCATAAAGTCCGTATGTTTATAAATTCATTCCAGTTTAATTCATGCAATAAAGACTTATGCTAATGAGAGAACTATACCGCCTGATTTATTTGAGTCATAACGAAATCACCGGAAATAGCAATTGCATCCACAGGGAAATCGGGGATATTTTAGCGATTTCGCGAAAACTGAATGCTGATGCTGGAATAACAGGCGCATTAATGTTCAATAAAAACTGTTTCGCACAGATACTCGAAGGCGCCCATCATCGTATTCAAGAAACATTCGAGCGCATACAGTGCGATCCTCGACATTCCAGAGTCGCTATTCTCGATTTCAAACCGATACAGAATCGAAGTTTCGCTCATTGGTCAATGGCATATGTCGGGCAGGAAAATTTGGCAGCCCAAGAATTTATGCAGATACAAAAAGACTCTGAATTTGACATGAACCGATTAACCGGTGAAACGATTTTTAGTCTGCTTCGGAGTCACCTCTATGCCGCTGAACAGGATAATTCCTGCAAAGTTTAATGATTTCCGATGAAATCATCCCCTGTTTCCATTCACATAAGCCGCCGTCAGTGCATCCCGGGGTGATTCGAAGATATGCCGGCAGCGGCCGAATTCCACGAGTTGTCCGGTACGTTCCCTGACCCAGAAAAATGCGGCGTAGTTAGCGATTCGGCGTGCCTGCGCCAAATTGTGCGTGACGATGACGATGGTGTAACGGCCCTGCAAGCGGCAAATCAGATCTTCTACAACGCCGGATGCAATGGGGTCAAGTGCGCTGCAGGGTTCGTCCATCAGCAGAATTTCCGGATTCAGTGCTAGCGCACGGGCAATACACAGGCGCTGCTGCTGCCCGCCGGACAGGCTTAATGCCGGCGCATCCAGACGGTCGCATACTTCATCCCACAGGCCGACATCCTGCAGCGCTTTCTTAATAATGACGATTACTTCTTTTGTTTGCGTAACGCCATGTTCATTGAGCGGCAATGCAAGGTTGCGGCGAATAGACAACGGAAAAGGCGTAGGTTTTTGAAACACCATGCCAATACGGCGGCGCAACGACTGCACATCGGTTTTGGGATGATGAATATCTTCATTGTCAACCAGAATACGGCCGTCAACGCTGCAACCCGGAATCAGATCGGTCATGCGGTTTATCGCCGACAAAAAACTGGTTTTACCGCAACCGGATGGACCGATTAATGCAGTAATGCAACCCTTGTAAATATCCAAGGATACATTGTCCAGTGCAGCTTGACTTTCGTAGTGCAATGACAAGTTACGCACTTGAATAACAGTTTGCGGCTCACAGCAGGGCGGACCAGCTTCAAGCGGTCCGAGTGTAAAAGCGTTCGTATCAATGGTCATGTCATGATTTTTCTGCGTTGTAAACCGTAAGCCAATTTCATGGCCAGAATATTGATAGATAATAACAGACACACGAGCACCAGCGCGGAAGCATACGCAGCATTGTCGCCGCCCGGCACATTCATCGACAGATCGAAAATATGCAGCGCCAGTGCGCGGCCCGAATCCAGCAATGAGCCAGGCATACGATCGACATAGCCGCTGGTAAACAACAGCGCTGCGGTCTCAGCCAGCGCGCGCCCGACACCGATCAGCAAGCCGGCAGTCAATGCGGGCGCGGCAGCAGGCATGATCAAATGAATCAATGCCGCGGTACGCGATATCCCTAGCGCGGCTGCAGACAATCGGTAAGTGTCTGGCACGGCGCGCAGACCGGCCTCGGCGGTACTGGTCAGGATCGGCAGCAGCATGCAGGCCAGCGTCAGGCCGCCGGACAAAATGGAAAAACCGAGTCCCAAGTAAATGCTGAAAAACGCGTTTCCGAACAAACCGAATACAATCGACGGCACTCCTGCCAACACGTATAGGCTGAAACGCACTGTTTTGCCGAAATTGCTTTCAACCGGCACAAACTCCGCCATCAAAATAGCCGTTGACCATGCCAGCGGTATTGCAGTGATCAATGCCACCAACAAAATCAACAGCGTTGAAACCAGAATCGATGCAATCCCACCTGTCCGCCCGGCATCGTGCGGTGATTCGGTCAGAAACGCCCAGGAAAGATGTGCAATGCCACCGCGCACCAGATCGGTCAGCAACCAGACAAATACGGCACTGACCAGTAGTACCGCCAGGTAAATCAATCCCTGAGCCGTACAGTCGCGGATTTTTTGTTTTGTCTGCAGTGGTATCGTTTCAGGCATACCGGCGTTTTTCCAGTAAACCGGCCATTGCCGACAGCACCATTACCAACAACATCAGCAACAGCCCGGAAACAAACAGAACCGAACGATGGTCACCCATAGCATAAGCCATCTCGAGCGCAATATTGGCCGCGAGTGTACGTACTGGATCAAAAACGGACTCAGGATATTGCACCACATTGCCTGCAACCATTAACACCGCCATGGTTTCACCCAGCGCTCTTGCCGCAGCGAGTATAACGCCCGCAGTAATGCCTGTCCGCGCTGCGGGCAGCGCGACGCCTCTGACCGTGCCCCAACGCGACAACCCCAATGCCGAGGCATTCTGCAATAGCTCCTTCGGCACGGCTGCAAGCGCCGTATAAGCGGTTATCGTTATCATCGGTAGAATCATCAGCGTTAACACCAGCACACCGGCCAACAGGCTAGCACCGGGCGGCTGCCACTCGCCGATCAACGGCGCCAGCGTCGTCAATCCCCAGAAACCGAAAACCACCGAAGGAATACCCGCAAGCAATTCGATTAATCGCTTGTAAATCGAGGCCAGATGCAGCGGCGCAAAAAACACGATGAACAAGGCCGACGCGATTCCCAGAGGCACGGCGAGTATTAGCGCGCCAATACTCGCCAGCAGCGTTCCCGCCAGCATCGGCATCAAATTGTATGCGCCTTCAAGCGGATGCCATGATGCGTCTGTCAGAAATCTGAATACTGACAATCCTGTTAAAACAGGCCAGGATTCGAGCAGTAGAAAACACAGAATCAACAGCATAACCAGTGCTGCCAACACCGCACCGGCGCGAAGAACGCCGGTCAGCAGCCTGTCAGTTTGCATCGGCCGGAACAAAATATTGCGCTTCGATCAGATCATGCACCTGCGGCGACTGAGCAAACCGGATAAATTCCCTAACCAGTCCATTGGGTTCACTGGCGGTAATCAGATTAAGTGGGCGCGATAACGGGAATGTTCCGTTACGCACATTTTCCACTGAGGCCTCGACACCATCGAGCGCCAGTAGGCGTAAAGAGGCACCTCGCTGTACCTCATATTCGGCGGCGCCGATGGATACATAACCGATGGCGTTGCGGTTGCCGGTTACCGTCTTGATACCTTGCGCGTTGTCTCCGATAATGATGTGCGGTTTAATTGCGCTGTTTTTAACCTGAAGATATTCAAGAAACAGTTCCAGCGTTGAGCGTCCTTCAGCCTTGTTTACAACGGTGATACGCGCATCCGTCCCGCCGACTGCGCGCCAGCGTGAAACATTTCCGGTAAAAATGTCAGCAATCTGTTGCCTGCCGAGAGCAGTAACCGGATTGTCCGCATGTACAATCAGGCTGATACCGTCCAGTGCAACAGTAAAGGCATGCAGATCTTTTTCATCCGTCTTCAGCGCACGTGAGATCATGCCAATATCGGCAATGTTTTTGCGCACGTCGTTGACTCCGCGCGATGAACCGCCGGTCTGCACATCGATGCGTACACCGGAAGATTGCGCCTCGAAACGTCGCGCTATCTCATTGATCAGGGGTGCGACCGTACTCGAACCCGTCAACACCAACCGTTGCGATCCAGCATTCGCAGCGGTTGGCACAGTCCAGATCAATCCGCAAAACGTGATGACCGTTGTTGCAATAACGAACCGGCTGGTCAAGGAAAAAACAATAATTTTAACCATACGTTACTGTGTTTCATTCAATTTCCAGTCGTAATCTAGATAACGTATTTTAAAACCGCCTGCTGCAACCATCTGTCTGTCCTGTTCGTTATCCGTCAGGCTGTCCGCATAATGCGCCAGGAACTGATTCAGTGAATGCCAACCACCCCAGCCGCTTTCGAAATCCTCAGTGTACCAGTCAAATATTTTCGATAACTCCAGGCGGTTAGCCGATGCGTTGTAGCGATTGCGCGTGCGATCTTCCAAAAATGCTTTGGTAACGATTTCAAATTGCTGTTCGAGCTTTTCACCGACAAATGCCTGATTCAGCAATGCAGGGCAGCCGATTGAAGCGCAATTCACTGCGAAATGGATGCGCGGTTCACTGTAGACACCGGGCTTGCGAATCATGCCATGCTCGATATCATCCAGCGAACGCATTTTGCCAAGCAGCGGCACAAATTCCTTCTTCCAGGGGCTACGCAAAAACGAACCCAGATCCTTGATCGAATCGAGCTTCGGATAGCGTGTCAGAATCAGTTCTACGGTAAATGCGTTATACGCGTTGATCAGAAACGCGAGCTGTTCCGGCTTGCTCCAGCTTGCAAATGTTTTCTCGCTGACGGCTGATAGCCGTCGCAAGTAGTGCTGCAGCCCCTGACGTTCCTGTAAAAAAGCGGCATAGTCGACCTGGCTGGCGCGCCCTTGGTTAATCATAATCACATGATCACGCAACAGTCGATCCCAGGCAGTATGATCGAACCGGTCTGCCCAGACCGAGTACGTCCAACACAACAGTAATCCAGTCAAGCAAGTTTTGATTAACCCTGTCATTCTGTCATCCTCAATTTCTTTCAGTAATCGGCGATTAGTCGAGATTGCCAGGAATTGCTTACAGTTGCCGGTAAACGTTAAAAACAGACTAAAATACGCATTTATTAGGCCATATACACCACTTTTTTATCTGTTTTTGCCTTGCATCGGCCACCTCGAATAGGTTTTTCAACAGTCCGTTCAATGAATGACTGGTCAGTAAATTCAGTCATTGTTTATATGCAGTTTTGAAATCGGCCGCTTTACCGTAAACCGAGCACGTCCTGCATGTCATAAAGGCCGCTGGTTTTATCCCGAAGAAAACGCACGGCGCGCACAGCGCCCATGGCGAAGGTCATCCGGCTACTCGCTTTATGCACAATTTCAACCCGTTCGCCCGCTCCTGCAAACATCGCAGTATGCTCACCGACAATATCGCCGGCACGGATGGTCGAAAAACCGATGGTTTCGTCCAAACGTTCGCCCGTGACACCTTCCCGGCCATAAACCGCCACTTTTTTCAAATCTCGTCCCAACGCATCGGCAATCACTTCTCCCATGCGCAACGCAGTACCCGAAGGCGCATCGATTTTGTGACGATGATGCGCCTCGATAATTTCAATATCATAACCCTGGTGTAATACTTTAGCCGCGATTTCAAGTAGTTTGAAAGTAACATTGACGCCCACACTCATATTGGGTGCAAATACAATGGCTATATCGTTTGACGCCAACTTTAACCGGTCTTTTTCCGTTTCGGAGAGACCGGTAGTGCCGATCACCATTTTTACTCCCCTCTCCCTGCACACTTCCAAATGCGCCATCGTACCCTGCGGGCGCGTAAAATCGATGATCTGATGGCAGTTTGCCAGAGCCGTATCAATATCGCTGGTAATTGAAATGCCGTTGCTAGAACCTATCAATTCTCCCGCATCTTTGTTTAGAAAAGGACTGTCGCCGTGCTCCAGCGCAGCTGCCAGCTGCATGCCGTCAGCCTGCGTAACCGCTTCCTGTAATGCGCGCCCCATGCGACCGGCGCTGCCAGCTATAGCTATATTTTGAATGGACATGTAACTCCTGTGAAATAATTAAATATACAATTCAATGCCTTTCAGGCTGTTCATCGGCCTCTTCTTCAATCAATCGCTCCGTGTTCTTTGTGCCACGGGCATCTGATTCAATCGGGTGAAGCGAATACAGCTGTTTATTTTCTATCCGCATCAGTCGGTCATCTTCGAAATAAATAGTCAATTTTTTTTGTTCGACCAGGTCGCCTTTTTTACGTTGTATATATACGTAATCCCAACGGTTATCGCGAAACACATCGACAATCAGCGGCGAACCGAGCACAAACCGTACTTGAGGTTTGGTCATTCCTTCTCTTAATTTGTCTAGCATTTCGTCAGTCACTACATTGCCCTGCTGCACGTCGATTTTATAAAGAACATGCGGAATTAAAAAACATCCCGTTAAATTAAAAAAACAAAGCAACATAATGATTCTTTTTATCATTTTATAGATACACACGAATTCGTAATGTTTGTACAGTAGACTGAGCATGATTGAGCACGATATGATACAGTAAATTAATTACATGACAGAAATCACCATGAGCAATTCTGGAGAAGCCAAAAGCATCGATCTGAAAACCATCGGCCTAAAAACCACGCTGCCGAGGCTCAAAATATTGAATCTGTTTGAAAACAGTCCGATACGCCATCTTTCGGCGGAAGACGTTTACAAAGAGTTGATTAATGAAAATGAAGATATCGGTTTAGCCACAGTTTACCGTGTTTTAACACAATTTGAACAAGCCGGTTTATTAGAGCGCCATCATTTCGAAAGCGGCAAAGCCGTTTTCGAGCTTAAGAACGAAGGCCACCACGATCACCTGGTCTGCATGCAGTGCGGCCGCGTAGAGGAGTTTTATGATGCCGATATCGAGAAACGCCAAGTGACGATAGCAAAAGAACGTGGATTCAAATTGCGAGATCATTCGCTATCACTTTATGCCGAATGCATGCGCGATGCCTGTCCACACCGCAAATAACTTTAATCTTTTTCTGCCTTTAAAGGTTTAACGAATAATGTCCGTTTTGCGCTTGCCCGATAAGGCATTTTTTCCAGCTAAGGTTATTCACACTGCCGCGCTGACCATTGGCATAGCAGTTTTCAGCGCTGGTGCGATTGCGAATTCACAGTTCAGTCAATGTGTCGCAGAACTTAAACCGCAGGCGTTGCAGCAAGGCATATCGGAACATACGGTCAACCGCATACTGGGCCAGGCCAAATATCTTGCGCGCGTGATAGAGCTAGACCGCCGTCAGCCTGAATTCACCCAAACATTCGCAGGTTATTTTAATGCGCGCGTTACCGATGAGCGGATTCGTAACGGACGCAAATTATTCGCGGAACACCGTGATTTATTCAGCAAAATTGAACGGAAAACCGGTATTCCGTCGAAATATCTGGTTTCATTCTGGGGTCTTGAAACCAATTTTGGCGGATACTTTGGCGACTGGTCGGTGCCGGATGCATTAACGACCCTAGCCTGCGATCCCCGCCGCAGTGCTTACTTCACACAGGAATTGTTTAACGCCATGCGCATTATCGACGCAGGCGACATCACCCCCGAGCGCATGAAGGGCTCTTGGGCGGGTGCTATGGGTCACATGCAATTCATGCCCTCCACATTTTTAAGCTATGCCATCGATGCGGACGGCGATGGTCGCCGAGATTTATGGGGCAGTCTTGAAGACGCCATGGTCTCAGCGGCAAATTTTCTGCTCAAAATGGGCTGGAATCCGGATTTTGAATGGGGACAGGAGGTTAAATTGCCGTCGGGTTTCGACTATTCTCTGACCGGCAGCCATCACAAACGCTCGCTCAGTGACTGGATAGCACTGGGCGTCACACCGGTATCAGGGCCAGGTTTGTTGGCAACGAACCAGCAAGTGTCATTATTGGTTCCGGCCGGTCATCAGGGGCCCGCGTTTCTCGTTACCCACAACTTCCACGTTATTATGCGCTGGAACCGCTCTGAATATTACGCCCTGTCGGTTGGTCATCTGGCAGACCGTATCGCCGGCGAACCCGGACTATCTCAACTGCCGCCTGTAGATGAAATCAAAATCACACGCGATCAGGTGCGGCAACTGCAGCAAGATCTTCATGCGCTGGGGATCGATGCGGGTGGCGTAGACGGCGTTATGGGTCCGCAGACACGTAAGGCCATTAGTCTTTTTCAACAAAGAACGCAACGCGTCGCTGATGGCCATCTGGATTCCGATTTACTCAACGCAGTGCGTACTTCAGTTCAGTAAGTTAGCCGGTTTGTTTGTCATCGCCTGACAAATGTTTTTTGATATGTTTTTCAACATCCGCTTTGCTAAAACCAATCTCACTGGCCACACGGTGTGCATGACTGACGCGCGATACACCATCAACCATACGATGCGTTGGCGCACCCTGAACAAACTCGACCTGTAAATACCGCCCGATGCCTTCACTTTGCAAGCGTTCGCATAATTCGTGATTGTGGGTAACCAGTATGGTACTGGCTCCCAGTTGATGGAAGCCTTTCAGAATATATTCTGACAACGTCATTTTTTCTTCAAAAGTCGTGCCTTCGGATAATTCGTCAAGCACGACAAGGCTAAGCGGCGTCGAGTTAAAGAAGATTTCACGCGTACGTTTGAGTTCATGCCCGAATCGCCCCATCCCCGCTTCCAACTGACCCGGATCGGGCACCTGATAATATATGCGTTCTGCTGGAACCAGCTGAGCATTGGTTGCGGGTATATAGCAGCCAATCTGTCCGAGTAACTGAATCTGGGCAATCGTTTTACAATACGCTGTCTTTCCCCCGCTATTGGGACCGGTGATGATCAACAATCTGCCGACCGTGTCGAGCACGACATCGTTCGGCACATAATTCGCATTGTCAGGAATCAGCAACGGGTTCTTGACGTTATCGGCAATTAATAAATGATGCGGCTCGTCCAGCACTTTGGGTAGCGTCATGGGTTCCTGCAGTGAATCACGATAGCGGTGAAATGACAATAATTCATCGAGCATGCCCATGGAATCGAGAAATCTGGCCAGATCCTCGCTTTGCCGGTATTGCTTGCGCAGCGGATAAATGACCGAATCGCGATCGGATGCCCCCATTGCCAGCAACAAAATCGGAAAAACCGGAACGGTCAGAACCAAAATACCGTAGCCGATGTACGATGCGCCCAGTTCTGGCGCCAGAATTTCAAAAAAAAGCATAATCGCATAAACCGCCGCAATAAATATTGTTGCAGGAATCCACTTGAAAATGGTCGGACGGAATCGCGGCAGCGGTAAAAATTTGGGTTTCTCCTGCTGCGTTTTAAATTTGTCGTTGGCCATGTATACCGGTCCTTTCATCAACTGGTAAGCACGCGTCTGATCAAATGCCTGCAGCGTTGAAAACAGGGCTTGCAGATAACGGCTTTCAGGCCGTGGCAGTGCTTTTGCAGCCGCCACCCTATCGACGACATACTGCGTCCCCTCCCGGTACTGATGGTAGCCAAAGCCACCGAACTCAAGTTTTCCTGTCCGCTCTGTCGGTACATCGGTGGTCAATCCGCCGGAAAATTCACCGTACAACAAATACTTGAGTTCCGGTTCTTTTTTAACGCTTTTCTCAACATAGCGCTCGAGCGCTTCGCGTATTTCTTGATTCGACGCTATCTCGCGTAACGCTTCCTGCTTCATTTGCAATACCTGCGCATCCGGCAGCGGACGCGCCAGTGAACGGTACAAGCACAAGCGACCGTTTTCCGTCCGGGTATAGTTGATACAGGCGAACAGCTTCTCCGCCTCGATCGCTTCATAGGTTTTAGGATCCAGTACCGTATGATCGGACTCGGCAGGTCTGAAATTGTCTATGCTGGCGGGCTGATCGCCGCTGGAAAGAATAAATGGGTGACGCCAGATAAGTTCATCGGGAATCGCTTGGTTGGAATTATTCATATATTTTTTTAATCATGCAGGAGCTAGAAGGCTGTTCAAGAGTCGTAATCGTAGCGAGAAAAACAGTTTGAAACAGATTTTTTGTTTATTTAAGGCAAATAGTTGCGCTATTTAACGAAGATAATCGGAAAATATGACCAGAATCGCATTTTCGCAGTAGATTACACTATTATCAATCAGCCTCCTAGTACTCCATCCGTGTGATATGGCCGGTTTCAGTATACTTATCAGCGTTCATGGCAAGGCGCGCTTTACTGCATAACACTACGGTAACACTGTATAACGTTGTACCTGGCAGTAGCATATGAATAGAGTACCGGGTAGATTGAGTGTGTAAAATACCGGTATTCCATTTAAAAATACAAACAAAACTGCTTTCTCAATTATGCAGCTACCAAAAAAAACAATCCGCTTTATCGTATACGGCGGCTCCATTGCCTTGATACTGGGCGCAATATGGTATTTCACTCGGCCGGCACCTCCTGAAGTTGAACTGGCTGCCGTGACCTATGGTAATGTAGAAGCAACCGTTGTCAATACGCGTGCCGGCACGGTCAAAGCCTGCCAGCGCGCCAAACTGGCGCCCGCACTCGGCGGCCAGATTGCCCGCATCCTTGTCGATGAAGGCGACGGGGTCGAGCAGGACCAGATTTTGCTTGAGCTTTGGAACGCAGATCTCATCGCGCAGCGGGAACTCGCCGAACGCCAGCTATCGATGGCGCAGGAACGCCGCCGGGAAACCTGTATTTTGGCTGAAAATGCCTGGCGGGAATCGCAACGCACGCAACAGCTGGTCAATAAGGGGTTCATCAGTCCGCAAGCCGCGGAAGACGCCGATGCCAATGCACGAGCACGCCAAGCCAGTTGCGATGCGGCAGTATCCGACATCAAGCGCGCCAAAGCGCAGGTCGGCGTTACGGAAGCCGGCCTCGAACGCACCGTACTAAAAGCGCCTTTTGCAGGTGTCGTCGCGAAAATAACCGGTGAAGTTGGCGAGTACGCCACGCCTTCTCCACCGGGCATCGCGATGCCGCCTGTCATCGACTTGATCGACACTGATTGTTTGTACGTAATGGCGCCCATGGATGAAATCGATGCACCCAAGATCAGAATCGGCCAGCCCGCCCGCATTACCTTGGACGCCATGCCGGAAGTATCCTTTTCGGGTCAGGTCAGGCGCATCGCTCCTTATGTTACGGAAGTTGAAAAACAGGCAAGAACCGTCGATATTGAAGTCAATTTCACCGAGTTGCCAGACAATCCGCTGCTGGCAGGTTACAGTGCCGACGTTGAAGTAATACTGGACAGCCGCGAGCACGTACTGCGCATACCGACTCAGGCGTTGCGTCAAAACAACAAAGTCTGGCTGCTTGGCCCGGACAATACCCTCATAGAACGACAACTGGAAACAGGCCTGGCAAACTGGAGTTTCACCGAAGTCATCAGCGGTCTCAAGGACGGCGACCAGGTGCTGATTTCATTCGATCTCGATGAAATCAAACCGGGCATCGCAGTACAGCCTAAAGCACCCGACACGCCACTATCATGATCCAACTGACCGGAATTACGCGCATTTTTCACATGGGCGGGCAAACCATTTATGCATTGAATCGTATCGATCTTGAGATTCAGGATGGTGAATACGTGGCCATTATGGGCCCATCCGGCTCCGGCAAATCAACATTGCTGAATGTCATTGGTTTACTCGACAAGCCGGATAGCGGCAGTTATCGGCTCGATGGCAAAACAGTCACCGATTTGTCCGAAGCCGAACAAGCACAGATCCGCCGCGAAAAAATCGGATTTGTGTTTCAATCGTTTCATCTGGTGCCACGTCTGACAGCCGCAGAAAATATTGAACTACCGTTGATTCTCAGTGGTCTGGAGCCCAGTGAGCGCAAGCTGCGGGTCAACGATGCATTGCGTGCGTTCGATCTCTCAGACCGCGCCACCCACAGACCATCCGAGCTTTCCGGCGGACAGCGGCAGCGTGTCGCCATCGCCCGCGCCACCATCATGCAGCCGACAGCGATACTGGCAGATGAACCAACCGGCAACCTGGATCATCAAATAGGCGCGGAAGTGATTGCATTACTGGAGCATTTGCACCAAACCGGGACTACCCTGATAGTCGTCACGCATGACCGCGAACTCGGCGATCGAGCGCACCGTCAACTGATGTTGCGAGACGGCAAAATCATAACCGACAAAAAACATGACGCTGGCTGATACCTTTCACTTATCGTTTAAAACCGTGCTCAGCTACCGCCTGCGCTCGGTTTTGATCATTCTTGCCATGACATTGGGTGTCGCAGCCGTTGTCGTGCTGACTGCATTGGGCGATGGCGCCCGGAAATATGTCGTCAACCAGTTTTCTTCAATCGGTACCAATTTACTCGTTGTCATGCCCGGCCGTGCGGAAACTTCCGGCGCCTTTCCCGGCGCAGTACTGGGACAGACTCCGCGCGACTTGACGTTGAAAGATGCACAATTGCTTGGCAGACTGCCGCAAGTCAGACGGTATGCGCCACTGAATGTCGGCGAGGCAGAATTGTCCGCCACAAACCGGCTGCGCGAAGTCACTGTACTTGGCAGCAACGCAGACCTCATTCCCATACGGCATATGAAACTGGCGCAAGGGAGTTTTTTGAAGCGTGGCGCCGACTATAGCGCGCAGATCGTTCTCGGTTCCCAACTCGCCCGAGAATTCTTTCCGAATACTCCGGCCATTGGTCAGCGCGTCAGATTGAATGAACGCCGCTTTCTAGTGTCCGGTGTGCTCGCGCCTCAGGGCAAGACCATGGGCCACAATACCGATGAAATCGTAATCATACCGGTCGAACAGGCGCAATCATTATTCAATACAACGTCGCTATTTCGCATACTGGTCGAAGCCAAAAGCCACGATGCCATCGAGCCGGCTAAACAAGCCATCCTGGAAACACTCAAACAAAGTCACGACGGCGAGGAAGATATTACCGTCATCACGCAAGATGCGGTCCTGGCGACATTCGACCGTATTCTGCATGCGTTGACACTCGCAGTTGCAGGTATTGCCGCAATCAGCCTGATCGTTGCGGGCATTCTGGTCATGAATGTAATGCTGGTGGCTGTCAATCAACGCACTTCGGAAATCGGGCTGTTGAAAGCGATTGGCGCACCTGCTGCGGATATCCGCTTTTTGTTTTTTGCCGAGGCCATGTGGCTATCTACAGCAGGCGCGATTTTCGGGTTTCTATTGGGTCAACTGGGTAGCCTTATGCTGCGGCTGGCTTATCCGGACCTGCCGGCCTGGGCGCCTGCCTGGGCCAGTATTGCCGGTATTTTGGTCGCCCTGATTACCGGCATACTGGCAAGCATCCTGCCGGCTAACAAAGCCGCGCGTCTAGACGCAGTTCAGGCGTTGAGCAAAAAATGAACACGATCGATACACTGTATTTTGCCTTCCGTTCGCTGACCGCGCATCGTCTGCGCACCGCATTATCGGCTTCGGGCATTGCCATCGGCATCGCCGCGGTTATTTTATTAACCGCTATTGGCGATGGCGTGCAGCGTTTTGTATTATCCGAATTTACCCAGTTCGGAACCAACATCATCACCATTACCCCGGGCAAGATCACCACGCACGGTGGATCGCTGGGCGCAATTGGCAGTGCCCGCCTGCTGACTATCGATGACGCGATCGCGCTTGGCAACTCCCGTTATGCGCACTATACCAATGCCAGCGTGATGGGCAATGCGGAAATCAAGGCGAACAGACTCAGCCGGCGCGTTACGCTGTACGGCCAGGGACCCGATTTTGCACGTGCATTTAATATGCAGGTTGCCATCGGCCGCTTCCTTCCAGATGACGATCCGCGCAATCCGCGTGCTTATGTCGTACTCGGCGCCAAGGTACACCAGGAACTGTTTGGCAGCGATAATCCGCTAGGTGAAATCCTGCAAGCTGGCGGATCCCGGTTCCGAATCATCGGCGTTATGGCGCCCAAGGGCCATGTGCTCGGATTTGATCTGGATGACACTGTTTACATACCGACCACGCGCGCGCTGGAAGTTTTTAACCGGGAAGGCGTTATGGAAATCAATATTTCCTATCAACCGGACGCGCCACTGGAAGCCGTGGTTGACGAGCTAAAGGATATTCTCATCGCACGCCACGGGCGCGAGGATTTTACGGTCACACCACAACAGCAAATGCTCAGCACGCTTTCAACCGTGCTGAATGTGCTCAAATTCGCTGTTGCGGCTTTAGGCGGTATTTCTTTGCTGGTGGGAGCTGTCGGCATGGTGACGTTAATGCATATTGCTGTTGCCGAGCGTGTAGCTGAAATCGGATTATTGACCGCCCTGGGAACGACGCGCGCACGCATACGGATTTTATTTCTGATTGAATCGACAGTGTTATCCACAATAGGAGGGCTGGCCGGGCTGGTCGTCGGCTCGGGTCTGGCCGGTTTGCTCAAAATTTTTGTCGTCAATTTACCGGTAAACATTCCGTGGGACTATGTTTTAGGCGCTCTGGTCATTTCCATACTGATAGGCCTGGCAGCCGGTGTAGTGCCGGCCATGCGCGCCGCCCAACTGAATCCGGTCGATGCGTTGCATACCGAGTAAACTTAATTGAAAACTTTCAAGCAGTACGCAGCAGTTATTCACTTAAAAAATCACACCGACATTCTATTGACCCGAACATGGCAAGTTAATGGTGAACCCGATACAATTATGTTATAACCACTGGCCTATACTCATTGATCTATGACTCTGTCGCCTAATCTGAGCCGAAATGCCATTTAAACCCGTTATTCTCTGGACTGATGCACTGGTATTTTTGTTGGTTTTTATTGTGCTGATCACCATCTGGTACGTCCGCAACAACGAGCATTTACTTGCACCATGGCGCAGAGTCGGACACAGTACCAGCGGCATGTCCGCATTAACAGTTTTACTGGTTTTTATTGCCATCGGTTTTCTGGATACGCTGCACTTCCGGCCCGCATTGGAGCATACCAACAGTCAAGGGGAAAGGGTATACAGCGTTGAAGTGCTCAGCGTGCTCGATATCGTGCTGACACCGCTACGAACCAATGTCGAGAAAACCTATTCAGCGCCGCTGGCTACGCATTTGTATACCAAAGAAACCGTCGACCTTCCTGACGGCAGTCAAAAGCGTACTTTTGCCAGACTCGAGTTCGGCGGCGCACACCTCCAAGACCCGGACACAGAGCATCTGCAGGATATCGGCTGGCGCGCCATTACTGGCGCTTGTCTGGGATTACTGGCCTGGTGCGGACTTCATGCTCTGTTGTGCCTGTCGATGGCGCGCCGCTCAAAAAACAATTTCGTCCAGTGTTTTCAAGCCATCTGGCGGCGCACGACAGAAATTCCCTGGCACGCCATTCTCATTACACTGGCATTCATCTTCATTCTGATCGGCGCTATCGCCATGCTCGCAGTACATTATCATGTACTGGGTACGGACAAAGTCGGGCAGGATGTACTGTATCTCTCGCTTAAAAGCATACGCATAGCATTGATCATCGGCACGCTGACCACTTTAATCATGCTGCCTTTCGCACTGCTGCTGGGTATCACGGCCGGTTATTTCCGCGGCTGGGTCGATGACGTGATTCAGTACATCTATACTACCTTGAATTCAATTCCCAGTGTCCTCTTGATTGCTGCGACCGTGCTCATGATGCAGGTTTACATTGAGACTCATCCGGAAATATTTGAAACAATCGCTGCGCGCGCCGATATACGGTTGCTTTTTTTGTGCATCATACTGGGAATTACCAGCTGGACCAGCTTGTGCCGGTTGTTACGCGGCGAAACGCTCAAGCTGCGGGAAATGGAATACATTCAGGCGGCGCATGCGTTCGGTGTTTCACACTGGCGTATTATCAGCCGTCACATCCTGCCCAATGTCATGTATATTGTTCTGATTGCCACGGTAATGGATTTCAGCGGTCTGGTGCTCGCCGAGGCCGTGCTGTCTTACGTCGGCGTAGGTGTCGACCCGTCCATGATCAGCTTCGGCACCATGATTAATGCAGCGCGCTTGGAAATGGCACGTGAACCGATGGTATGGTGGGCGCTGCTGGCCGCGTTCGCATTCATGTTCACTCTGGTACTTTGCGCCAACCTGTTTGCGGATGCGGTGCAAAAAGCGCTTGATCCACGCATCAGGACATACCAGTATAATAACCGTCAATTAAACCAAGGCTTAAGCCAAAGTCACGCCGCGACTGCAACAACACAGCAGGCGGCGGCACAATCGAGCATCACGCCGGTTTCTGCCGATACAGTTCACAGACCCCCGCGGCAATCATGAACACGCTTCTGGAAATCGAAAATCTGAAAACGGTATTGCACACCGGCAGCAATCCAGTCTGTGCAGTCGATGGCCTGTCGCTGACCATTAATAAGGGCGAAACCTTCGCCCTGCTTGGTGAGTCGGGTTGCGGCAAATCCATGACGGCCTTATCCATTATGCGATTATTGCCCGATACAGGCGAGATTCAGGCAGGCGCAGTCAGATTGAACGGTAATGATGTATTGCAATTACCCGAGGCCTCGATGCGCCGGATTCGCGGCAAACTGATCAGCATGATTTTTCAGGAGCCTATGCTCAGCCTTAATCCGGTCATGACTATTGCGGATCAGATCGATGAAGTATTGAAGCAGCATTTAAAACTGAAAAATGACGCCGCAGAACACCGTATCATGGAATTGCTGGAACAGGTCGGTATTCCCGACGCGCGCCGGCGGATGCACGAATATTCATTCCAGTTTTCAGGCGGCATGAAACAACGCGTGATGATCGCCATGGCGCTGGCTGGCCAACCTGAATTATTGATTGCCGACGAACCCACGACCGCGCTTGACGTGACCATCCAATCGCAGGTACTCGATCTGCTGAGACAGGTTCAGCAACAGAATCACATGGCTATTTTACTGATTACGCACGACCTCGGCGTCGTCAGTGAAATGGCGCAGATGGTCGCGGTCATGTACGCCGGAGAAATTATCGAACAAGCGCCGCGGGAAAACTTTTTTGCACAACCGGCGCATCCTTATTCGCAACAACTGTTCGCATCGCTTCCGGCCAAACAGAAACGCCATCAGGCATTGGCCGTTATCAGCGGGACGGTGCCCTCACTGTCGCAGCAATTTAAAGGCTGCCGCTTTGCAGACCGCTGCACGCATGCTTTTGCGCGCTGCCACGATACCGAACCGCAATGGCATGCCATTGCCGGCAACCATAAAGTCCGCTGTCATCTTTACGATTCGGCAGTAGCGCCTGTCCAGAACAAACCGATCGCTGACATCGCGTTGAAAACCGGAGCCGCATTGCCGCAGCCGCCGGCCAACGAACCTTTATTGCAGGTTAACGGACTCAAAGTCCATTTTCCGATACGTAAAGGACTGTTCAAACGCGTGGTTGGGCAAGTCAAAGCTGTCGATGGCGTTTCACTGAACATTTATGCTGGAAAAACACTGGCGCTGGTGGGTGAATCGGGTTGTGGAAAAACCACTGTCGGTAAAAGCATTTTGCAACTGATCGAACCGACAGCAGGCAATGTCCGCTATAACGGCCATGAACTGGTCGGCATGCGCCGTGAGCAATTACGTCCGTTGCGCGCGCAGCTGCAATTCGTGTTTCAGGATCCTTATTCTTCCCTGAATCCGCGCATGCGTATTATTGATATCCTTCAGGAAGGCATGAACGCGCTCGATATCGACGCCCCAGCCATGAATACGCAGACATCGCAGACACCGCTTTCACGTGAAAAAGCAGTCGATGCGCTGCTCGATTGCGTCGGTTTGCCCGTGGAAGCGAAATGGCGCTATCCGCATGAATTCTCAGGCGGTCAGCGGCAACGGATAGCAATCGCCCGGGCGCTGGCGGTCAACCCCAGATTATTGATTTGCGACGAACCAACCAGCGCTTTGGATGTCTCAGTACAAGCGCAGATTCTGAATTTGCTGAACACTTTACAAGACGATTTTGGCCTGACTTTCTTGTTTATCACGCATAACATCTCGGTCGTCGAATACCTGGCCGACGAAATTGCGGTCATGTATCTGGGCCGTATTGTAGAATACGGGCGAATCGACGAAGTGATTGAAAATCCCCGGCATCCGTATACACAGGCGTTATTGTCCGCTGTCCCGATGATCGACCAATCCGTCAATGCATCCATGATAAAATTGAAAGGTGATTTGCCATCGCCCGCCTCGCCACCGGTAGGCTGTCATTTTCATCCACGATGCCCGCGTGCCATGCCGGTCTGCAGCCAGTCTTATCCGGCAGCCAGCATTATCAGCCCAACGCATTATACCCATTGTTATCTTTACTCACAGGAGCACACTACTGACCAACATGAGCATTAAAAACGAAGTCGCGCGGCGCCGCACGTTCGCCATCATTTCCCACCCGGATGCGGGTAAAACAACACTCACTGAAAAGCTGCTGATGTATGCCGGGGCGATTCATATCGCCGGCAGCGTCAAGGCGCGCAAAGCCAGCCGGCACGCCACGTCGGACTGGATGGAAATCGAAAAACAGCGCGGCATATCGGTGGCCAGTTCGGTCATGCAAATGGAATACCGCGACTGCGTGATCAATCTGCTGGATACGCCCGGCCATCAGGATTTCTCGGAAGATACCTACCGGGTTCTGACAGCCGTCGACGCGGCGTTGATGGTTATCGACGCTGCCAACGGCGTCGAGGAACAGACCTTGCGCCTGCTCGAAGTCTGCCGCGCACGGCATACCCCGATCCTGACCTTTATCAATAAAATGGATCGCGAGGTGCAGCCGCCACTCGATTTGATCGACGAAATTGAACGCACGCTCGGCATGGACGCCGTGCCTTTCACCTGGCCGATCGGTATGGGCCGTGCTTTTCATGGCGTATACGACCTGCGCAAGCAAGGCTTGCGTGTCTTCAAGCCGGGCGCCGATCGCGCCGACACTGCAGACGAATTTATTACAAATCTTGACGACAAAGACGTACAAATGCGTTTCGGTTCCACCTTAAGCGATGCCCGGCAGGAAATTGAACTGGTTGAAGGCGCCACGCAGACATTTGACCTTGCGGAATTTCTTGCGGGCCGACAGACACCGGTTTTTTTCGGTTCGGCAATCAATAATTTCGGCGTACGCGAAGTACTGGATGCACTGGTCGATCTGGCGCCGCCCCCCGAACCACGCCAGGCGATGCAGCGCGAAGTACTGCCCGACGAGCAGAAATTTTCCGGCGTCGTGTTCAAAATTCAGGCCAATATGAACCCGGCGCACCGCGACCGCATCGCTTTTTTACGCATCTGTTCAGGCCAATTCACACGCGGCATGAATCTTAAAGTTGCGCGTAGCGGCAAAGACATCCGCACCAACACGGTAGTGTCATTCTTATCGCAACGCCGCGACATTCTGGAAGAAGCCTACCCCGGCGATATTATCGGCATACCCAATCACGGCACCCTGCAGCTCGGCGACACCCTGACCGAGGGCGAATCGCTGCAGTTCACCGGCCTGCCTTTTTTTGCACCGGAAATTTTCCGCACCGTCGAAGTGGCCGATCCGTTGCGCAGCAAGCAGCTCAAGCTCGGGCTGACCCAGCTCGGCGAAGAAGGCGCGATCCAGGTATTCCGTCCGCATCTCGGCAACATGCTGTTGCTGGGCGCGGTCGGCATTCTGCAATTTGAAGTTGTCGCGCACCGGCTGCAGCATGAATACGCCGTTGCCGCCCGGATCGCGCCGGCCAAATATCAGCTGGCGCGTTGGGTGACGGCGGACGATCCACGCGAACTGCAGCGCTTTATCGAAGCCAACGCTCACCGTATTGCGTATGACGCAGTCGATGCGCCGACATTTCTGGCTTCATTCGGTGCCGAAATCAGCGTCGCCGAAGAAAACTGGCCGTCCGTGCAGTTTCATAAAATGCGCGAACATGCCGGGCTGGTTTTTCAAACGCAATAAATTTTTTTATACACACAGGACGTATCCCCTATGATCAGCAGCATGACCGGCTATGCGACCCGGTCGCAATCCACTTCCTACGGCACATTGACGCTGGAATTACGCGCCGTCAACAATCGTTTTCTGGACATTCAGTTGCGCCTGCCGGACGATTTCCGGGCGCTGGAGCCCAAAATCCGCGAACACATCGCGCAACAGCTATACCGCGGAAAAATCGAATGCCGCCTGAACTTCACCCCGCATTCGGCCATTGAAAACCCGCAGGCACTCAATTCGGCGCTTCTGCAGAAATTGCTGGAATTAAACACGGCAGTCAAAACCTCATTGCCTGAAGCCGCCGATTTGTCTGTTGCCGAGGTTTTGAACTGGCCCGGCATGCTCGGCAACAACACGCTATCCATCGATGCACTACATCAAAACATTCTGGCGCTGTTGCAGTCGGTTCTGCCGGACTTAAAAGCGGCCCGCATGCGCGAAGGCGAGAAACTGCAAGCAGTGTTGCTCGAGCGCGTTACCCGCATGCGCCAGCATGTTGACGCGATTCTGCCGCGCATACCCGCCTTGATCGCAGCGTTCGATGAAAAACTCACCACGCGCCTGCAAGAAGCGCTTAACCACCTTGATGACGACCGCATCCGCCAGGAAATCACTATTTACGCCGCCAAAATCGACATCGACGAAGAACTGTCCCGCCTGCAAACCCATCTGGATGAAGTCGAACGCATTCTGAATACCGGCGGCGCCGCCGGCAAACGGCTCGATTTTCTAATGCAGGAACTCAACCGGGAGGCGAATACCATCGGCTCCAAATCCGTCGATATCGACATCTCCAAAATCGCCATGGAACTGAAAGTCCTGATCGAACAAATACGCGAGCAGGTACAGAATATTGAATAGTCTTTCAGATTACGCGAATCCCTTGCCAACACCAGGTGGTGTAGTGGTAAGGTATTAATAAGCGCAGCGCACTGCGCCTTAAAGATGCGCCCAACGGTGCAATGCCCATTGGTTATTGCACCCTACTTTTCTGACCGGCTTGAGCTCAGTGACCTCGGGCTAGACGGAAGCCGAAGTTGTTGATGCGGTCAAACGGAACGCCGTGAGTGTGGAGAGCTGAACGGCAGACCCGACCGCTGTAAGCCCACGAACCGCCGCGCAGCACGCGCCACATTGCAGATTCGGGGCCTCGCGGATCAGCCACTGGCACTGACGGATACTCTCCATACCAGTCCTGACACCATTCCCATACATTACCATGCATCTGATACAACCCCCAGTCATTACATGGCAGCGCTTTGACTTCGACCGTTTGTTTTCGGTATTTGCTAGAACCACCTTTATTATAAGGCTCGGTACCATCAAAATTAACCAGAGTAGAATCGATTTGATCACCCCAGCTAAATGGCGTGGTTGTTCCGGCACGACAGGCATATTCCCATTGCGCCTCAGTTGGCAGGCATAATTTCAACTCCACTTTCAGGCCGTTCATCTTGGCGATAAATGCCTGCGCGTCGTCCCAACTGACCGTTTCAACCGGTCGGTCGCCCCCTTTAAAATCACTGGGATTCTCACCCATGACTACTTGCCATAAAGCTTGCGTCACCGGCGTATCCGCAATCCAAAACCCCTTGGTCAATGTCACTTCATGTTGCAATTCATCATCATATCGTTCTCGTTCATCCGTTGGCGAACCCATTAGAAACGTCCCCGGCTCGCACCAACGGAATGCCTGCCGCACGCCTTTATAGGTGAACGCCATCCACAACCCGAATTCATCCTCGCCCCAGTCGGACGCCCAGGCTTCGGGGAATTCTTCGGGAAAAACGGTGTGTTTGCGAATATTGAACATACACGATACTTTAATTGAAAAGGCGGCCAACCGGCGGGCGTTTATGCGGCATCCACCTGCATGACTAGCGCATCCGGCGGCCTTGCTTTTTGTCAGTACCGTAGGGTGTCAATAAGCGTAGCGCATTGCACCAATACAACACCACATGGTGCAATGCCCGTTGGTTATTGCACCCTACAAAGCTGAACGGGATGAAAGTCTGGTCACACACGCTCATTCCAACAGCGCGCTGAGCTCGGGCAAGACGAAAGCCAGTATTGTTGTTGCGGTTAGACGGATCGTTGTGATTGCGATAAGCAGAACGGCAGTTCCTGCCGTTGTTGATCCACGAGCCGCCGCGCAACACGCGCCTGTCTCCTCTTCGACCTTCACCCACTGTTATTCTACACAACCGGCGCGGGATGTTGCAGCAAATTCATTTTCCGCCAGCCTTCGCTGTCGGTGCCATGCGTCACTGCGTGCACGGCGGCATAAGCCGTTTGCAACTGCACCGGTGTAATCAATCCTTGCAGGTATTGATGCTCCCAATAGCGGCGGCGCTGCTGGTAGCGGCGTTTACGGCGCAGACTCATGCCCATGACGCCCGGAAGAATCCGGTAACCGCAAAAAAGGATGCCGTGCTTGCTTTTCTGGATTTGCCAGGCGGGTTTAATCGCCAGTTGCCGTTGTTCAGTTAACCATTCCTGCACCCGTTGCAAAACAATCTTTACCTGTTGCCCGCCGTCGCACCACCAGACAACATCATCCATGTAGCGCACATGTGCACGTACTTGCGGCATGGCATCCAACAACCGATCGAGCCCATCCAGATAATAATTGGCGAAATACTGCGAAGTCAGGGAGCCGATCGGCAAGCCTTTACCGGGTATCGTGTTATAGCAGGCCAGAATACGCTGCAACTGCGCTTCAAATGCATCGCCCTTAAACCGGCGCATCAAAATAGCCAGCAAAATACCGTTATCGATGCATGCAAAATAGCTGTCAATATCAATTTTCCCATACCAGTCAAACCGGCGGATGTGCCGTTGCACGGCATCGGCCGCACGATGAACGCCCAGGCCAGGACGACAGGCAAAGCTGACCGGCAGCATCGCGCGTTCCAACGTCGGCCCAGCTTGATTCATCACGGCATGGTGAAAAATCCGGTCTTCAAAGCAAGCGGCATGAATCGTCCGCCGCTTCGGGTCATGGATGATAAAAGAACGAAAATCACCATAAGGCATGCGTTCATCCAGAATATCTCGCGCTAACTGATTCAGATTTCTCTCGGCCTGCTGCAAAAACCGGCTGACTTGGTCACGACACCGTTTGCCTCGAGCCGCTCTGTGTAGCGCGAGCGCCAGATTGGATAACTCAGCTATCTGTTCAAGATTGATCCGGACGCGCTTCATCGTCGGTTTCCGCCAAATCCTGTGCCCTCAGTTCGGACAGCTTTTGCAAGAAAGCTTCACCATATTTCTCAACCCGTGATTGACCCACACCCGGAATCGCCTGCAATGCCGCTTTACTGTTGATGCGCTGCTGCACCATCGCGGCCAGTTGCTCGTTGGTGAACAGCGCATACGGCGGGACACCCTGACTCTCCGCCAGTTGCTTTCTTAAATTGCGCAATTCCAGAAAGATGACAAATTCGTTTTCATTGAGAATCTGTTTATAGTCGACAGACGGTTTTTTGTGCTGACTTGCCAAAAGCGTTCCTTCACCTTCCAGCCACGTCACACAGACCGACCAGAAACTGTTCGCGCCATCCGTCACCAGATGTTTCTCGACAAAACTGACGCGATGCTGGCTGCAAAATTGGTTTAACGCCTCTTCACCTGCTTCCGGATGCCGCGCCAAAATGGTGAAAAATTTGTACTTCATCGTTTCAAGAAATCTTTGAAACTGTCAAGCAATTCTTTTTCTTTTCCGCCGCTGCGCAATCCATCCCCCGCCTGAGCCTTCGCGCGCTCCGTCGCGCTGCGGTCAGCCGGCTGCTGGCCTGCTCCGACTGTTCTGACCGGCTTGAGCTCATGACCTCGGGCAAGACGAAAGCCAGAATTGCCGTAGCGGTGAGACGGAACGAAGTGATCGCGAAAAGCAGAACGGCAGAGCCTGCCGCCGATGAACCACGAGCCGCCGCGCAACACGCGCCCGTCTCCAGATTCCGGGCCTTGCGAATCGGTCACTGACTCTGACGGGTAATCGTCATACCAACCCGAGCACCATTCCCACACGTTGCCGTGCATTTCATATAGTCCCCACGCATTCGGTGGATAGCTTTTAACCGCCGCAGTCTGTTCCAATGCACCTTTACCCCATTTATCCAAGGATTCATATTCCCAGGTACCGCGATAATTGGCTTTACCAAGCCCAATTTCATCGCCGAAGTTAAACGCCGTGTCAGTTCCCGCACGACAGGCATTTTCCCATTCAGCCTCAGTCGGAAGCCGCAATTTCAATTCGGGATGAAGTTTATTGATCTGTTCGAGGAAATTTCCAATGTCATCCCAACTCACGTCTTCAACCGGTCGATTATTGCCTTCGAATCTGCTTGGATTATCACCCATCACTGCCTGCCACAGTTCCTGTGTACAAGCCGTATCCGCCAGCCAGTAGCCTTGTGTCAGAATTACCTGATGCTGTGTTTCATTATCATATCGCCCGGCTTCATCTTCCGGCGAGCCCATCATGAAACTGTTGGGTTCAATCCAGCGGAAGCGCTGGGTGATGCCAATGATTTCAGCGTCGGCGTAGAAGCCGTACCGATCACGACCGGCATCAGTTGCCCAATCGGGCTTGAGCGTAGTTGCAGATCCCGGCAAATAAAACCAGAAGCCGGGCAGCATGCCTTGGGTAGCATCCCATTCGGGTGGATGCCAGTACCAGCGGTAGACATTACCTTTGTTATCCACTGATTCCATATACAAACCAGCGGTTGCATTAGCAATCAATATCGCCCAATCAGGCTTGGTGAAGCGTTCTACAGTTAATTCTTCTCCGCCAATGTGAAGTTTTTGCTTTTCCTGTTCTTCCAACGTAAACACATATTGACCAATTTTGTTTAACGGTAATAGAGTATTAGTGGAAGTTCCCAAGGTTCCGGTAAGCTGCCGCAACATACAAGATGATGATGTAACAAATTCAGCCAACATACTACCTGATTTAAAACCGTCCGCCTTTTCCTGAAACTGATCGGACAGGGTCAGTTTTAGTTCTCTGACGCCTTGCTGGTATAGAACATAGGTTTGCTGTTTGGATGTTTTTGATTCAAGAAAAGACATAATCGTCTGCATGTCCCAATCATCCGGTATAACAACTTCACTGTTTACACCTTGCTTATCGAGACGACCTGCCCAGATAGCCTGATAACAGGGATTCTTGGAAAGCACTTCTTCATGTTGCCTATCCAAAAGATTTTCCAGAAAAGACGGCAGCGTCGGTATTTCCTGTTTCTGTTCGATGGATGCTTTGATTAATTCGCACATGGCTAACCGTGCAGATTCAATTTCTTCACGATCTTCCGCATCAAGATTGTCTTTCATTAACTGTTCAAGGATTAACAGTTCTTCATCACGCTGCGTTTGAAACACATGGCGATGATAATTGCGGATTAACCGGGTAATGATTTTGGCTAATTCCGGATTTTCATCGGCCATAGCCTTGAATTGCTGCCGATACTGCTTGATGCTGTTTTTTTGATAGTAGAAACCTAGTTGTGTTGGCACGACATCATCATGATGCCATGCCGCCACTTCATGTCCTATGTCGACTTCGGAAAGCGGCAAGCGATGACGCACCGCTCTTAGTAAAGCCGGTTCCACACGTACAGCCGGTGACAACCATGCCAGTAACTGCTCAGCACCACTGGCGTCTTTTTGTATCGGCGTTTCGACACTATCGTCCGGCGGTGGCACGTATCTTACAGGCGACAGTTGACTGCCTCTATCCCAACAGACACAATCAAAAAGGCCGATCAATTCCGGTGTCAGATAACGTTCAGGCAAAGGCACTAATACAACCGTTCGACAACCGGCCTGGCGTAGCAGATTGCCCACTCGCAACCAGGAACGTAAAGCCATCCCTGTTCTATCCAGCAAACCCAGATCGCTCAAGACAAATACCGTATTACCCGCAACAGGTGCTTTCCATTGTTTGATAGTAATGGTTTTACCTTGGACAATTTGCACATTGCCACCAGGTTGCCGCAGGATTTTTTGAATGTCGAGTCCCGTTCCACCCCGTAATTTCTCTAACTGGTATAAAAGTTGATTGTAATCATGGTTGAACAAATGAGTT
Source organism: Burkholderiales bacterium (assembly GCA_024235755.1). Taxonomy (GTDB): domain Bacteria; phylum Pseudomonadota; class Gammaproteobacteria; order Burkholderiales; family Nitrosomonadaceae; genus Nitrosomonas. The sequence continues at coordinate 89,759 of JACKLV010000001.1, forward strand.
CGTTCTGGTCTATCAACTAAAACTTGAACCGATGCCGCCCAACGACGGCGCATCTGGCGCGGTATTTTTTGCAGTAACAAACCATTTGCAATCGTTCTGATGATACGCGGCATATTCGGTTGCCGGGTCACTTTGGTCTCGCTCAGTAATGTCTGCAATACCGGCCATAATCTGGACCACGGCACGAGCGGTTCTTTGTCTGGGGGTTCATCCGATGGCAGATGCATAATATCCGGATTTAATCGTTTGGCTTCTTGATACCAGCGAGGTTTGGATATTTCTTTTCTGCTTACAGGTTCTGGAAGTAAATCGCTTCCCTTTCTCTCTGTAATCGCGTAATAAGCAGCTTGCGGATGTTCTTGCGGCGACGGTGCTGGCTCTATCGTAATTTTATGCTTAAAAAACTTTGACTCATTCTTAAATAATGACGGCAGTATGAGTTGCACTTTCTTCCGAACGGGTGGAACGTACCCACTATATTCTGCAACTGTATCCAGCGCATCGCCTCCCAACTGCTTCAGCGCACGTAATAAATCTGCCCGATTCAAGCGCTTTGCAGGCTGGCTGGCACCATTCACTCAGATGCCTCGTTTTCTTCTGGCGTTTCTTTTCTATTTAGTGCCTTACTGTCAACCTGTTGCTGTTGCTGTTGCTGTTGCTGTTGCATCCCCGGATATTTCTTCAATGCAAAGTCTTTGATTGTTTTTAGCAACTCCTTTTGCTGTTTGGTATCATTAGGAACCAGTTCATCCAGCACGCGCAACATATCCAGATATTCAGCCTGGCCAGGTGGGGTCACACCCAGACTGTTTGCTTCCAGGCGATCTTTGAAAAGTTGATCCGCTGCTTCTTGTAATACATCTTCATGCAATCTGCATTCTTGCAGCGGCATATCATCCTCATCACGCTGAATCTCGGTATCACGTTCTGTTTCACCCGCTTTAATGACGGGAAAATGAAAAACAGCCCGTTCTTTTAATTTCCGAATCAATTCATTTTTTTCTTTGGACAATTGCAAATCCAGCACAAGACAACGACGAACAAAAGCACCCGGCAATTGTCGGTCTTCATTGGTAGTCAACACAACTAAAGGACGATTCGCCAGTTCACCCTGCGCCACACCTACTGTTTTCTTGATCCAGGGCACAGTAAATTGCCCGTTATCCAACGTTTCCAACAGGCTATTGGGCAAATCGGCATCGGCTTTGTCGATTTCATCTAGCAGTAGTACAGTACCATTGATTTCATCTCCTGGGTCATTTTCATCGGGTATGAAAAAAGGGTGCTTTCCTACCTTACTGGAAGCATCTTTCCAATCAAATGCCCACCAGAGGATACCGGGACTTAAATATTCTTCAGGACTTAACATCTGATCAATTTCGTGTTCATTTTTTTTATTGCCAATTGCACTGAGTACCTGCGCATTTCCCAGTCGGCTAACTGCATCAAAGCGATACCACAAATCCTGTATTTCCGTATGTGCATCGACCACATGCGATAAAAACTTGCGCCCCAGCACTTTGGCTGCAGCGCGCGCCAATTGACTTTTCCCTGTTCCCGGTTCACCCCGCACCAGCAGCGGCCGTCCTGACGCCAACGCTGCACGTATCGCCTGTGCAGTGCGTACATCAAAAACATGCACGCTTTTACGCCACGTTCCTATCGCAGGCAAAACATGCTTGATATCGATAAAGGCTTTGAGTTCAGGGATATTCATAGGTTATGTATATTTATTTATTGTTTTAAGAAATTCTTCTATCGCACTCATCAGGTTAAATTCAATACCACCAAAAGAAGATTGAGTCACATCTTTATCTTTTATACCAAAACGTACCAATGGTATTTCAAGCTGCATTAAAAAATTCTCACAAATTGTTCGGTATGAATCATCGCCACCGTCCTCAAATTTAATCGCTACGCAATAATTTTTAGGGTCATGATCAATTTCACGCATCGTATTGATTTTAGCTTTTAACCTTTCCAACTCATCTTCATCTAATGACTGTTCTCGTTCATCATCCATAATATTATTCCAGATGATACGTTTTACTTCATCCAAACGAACTTGATCATGCCAGCTAAGTGGATCTGTATCTATAAAAATCAAATGTTTACCCGTAATATAACCATCGCCGTAAGTAATTGCCGCTTTTCTTTCTTGTTGTCTGGCAATAAACAACTCAACACCGCCCACTGTTCGCACCCGCAACTCAAAATAGAATCCATCAAGGTTGTCATTTAACCAGTCTGACACATCACGTGCATCATCTTCATCTACAAGACTCAATACAAGATAACCTAAGATCAGTTCAATTTTGTCAATGATGTCCTTGCGATGAGGAATCGATTTTTCAAAAGTTAATCCCCCTTTCTCTTTATCCAAACAACGGACAACGGTGTTAGTCAGAACCTTATTGATGACTGGACAATTTTTACCACCATGCTGTAACGCAAAAACTAAATTTTCTGCTATATCCTTGGAATTACACTCAACTTTTTCCCTTTTGAGCATCACCAAAACTGTATTTAACTCTGCACACAAAACCTGTTTGCATACCGCCATTGATTCAACTGACAGTGCATCAGCAATGTGCTTTTGTATAACCTGGATATATTTATCTTGAAATTTCGGTGTAGTTCGAGAATTCTTTTTATCAGTTCCTTTAGCAGGATTGGATTCATCTGTGTCAGTAGAATCTTTGATTCCATTTTTTAAAGAACTTATTTTGTCAAGAATCTGAATGTAATGCTGTGCGTTGAGTTGATCTAGCGGGGTTGTAAGACGGTTTGCAGCGAAATTCAACAATTTATTTATTTTCTGATAGATATCTCGATATATATCAACCCTGTCATATTCATCCTTAACATCTTCTGGCTCATGCTTCTTCAGGTTTTGTTTTTCCGACGCGTATTTCTTCTTCCAGAATTCTGTTAAATCAGTTCGATACTTACTATCCTGTAAATTGATTCCATCAACTAGAATAGGGTATGTGCGATCTTTGAAATTGCCTCTTTGCCACGTCGTCAGCAACTCATACATACACCAGGTAGATTTGAAATACGCGTCGCTGAATACCGTAATAACATGCTCACCACCGGCAAGATGATCCATAAAATCACGGATCAAATCCCCATGCTGCAAAACATTATTGTCCCGCACCAGTTGAATGTCACGCGCTTTGCATAGCAATTCGAGTGTATCCACGATACCGGTATCATGCTCTACACGCCAGGAATAGGACACAAACACTTTTTTAATGGCTGTGGTCATTCAATATGCCTTGATTATGAGAAACATTTACCGTTTCAGGTAATTACTCAACAAAAGCTAAAGTATAAAACAAATCCAGCCTGCCACCGTATCCAAGCTTTCTTTCTGTGGGGTGTCAATAAGCGCAGCGCATGCACCATCAACAAACGCCCAATGGTGCAATGCCCGTTGGTTATTGCACCCTACTATTCATTAACCTCGGGCAAGACGAAAGCCAGTATAAGCGTAGCGAAGAGACGGAACGAGGCCGATGCGGTAAGCAGAACGGCAGTACCTGCCATCGGCGAACCAAGAGCCGCCGCGCAACACGCGCTTGCCTACCGTACCTGGATCTTGCGGATTGGTTACCGGCCTTGACGGGTAATCGCCATGCCAATCCTGACACCATTCCCACACATTGCCATGCATCTGGTACAGTCCCCAGTCGTTACACGGCAATTCTTTAACATTGACGGTTTGTTCCCGGTATTCACTGTTGCTGCCATCGTTATAGGGATAATTTCCATCAAAATTAACCAGTTTTGAGTCAATTTGATCGCCCCAACTAAACGGCGTTGTTGTTCCGGCACGACAGGCATATTCCCACTGTGCCTCGCTAGGCAGGCAAAGCTTTAATTCCGCTTTCAAACCATTCATCTTGTCAATGAATTGCTGTGTTTCGTGCCAACTGACCATTTCAACCGGTCTTTCATCCCCCTTGAATTTACTTGGATTTTCACCCATTACCACTTGCCATAAGGCTTGCATCACTGGCGTATCGGCAATCCAGAAGCCTTTAGTTAATGTTACTTTATGCTGCAATTCATCACTATTTCGTTCGGGTTCATTCTCCGGAGATCCCATCAAAAACACCCCCGGCTCGCACCAGCGGAACGCTTGCCGTACGCCTTTGTAGGTGAACGCCATCCACAGCCCGAATTCATCCTCACCCCAGTCGGAAGCCCAGGCTTCGGGGAATTCTTCGGGAAAAATAGTATGTTTACGGATGTTGATCATAGGCACGAATCATTAATACCAATCTTCGACCTTCAAGATTTCAATTCGGGAAAATTCGCGCGTATTGTTGGTGACTAATACGGCGTTTTGTTGCAAAGCGGTGGCGGCAATTAATATATCGTAATGCCCGATGGGTTGGCCTTTTTGTTCCAGATCGAACCGGATAGCTGCGGCTATTTTGGCCTCACGTTGCGAAAACGGCAGCACAGTGATCAACGCACAAAGCGCATGTAATTGCTCAATACGTTTTTTTGGTGAAGCGGATTTCAAGATGCCGTACTCCAATTCATACAACACGATCGCAGGTATGCCAATTTCATGGGGCGATTTTGCCAGCAGATTTTCCGGCACCCGCCCCATTCCCTTGAAAAAATAGATCAGCGTATTGGTGTCGAGTACATACATTTTTGACTCACACTATAAATCCACACGTTTGCTGTCTTTTCCGGAACTCGCGCGAATTTCATCTAGCGATGGGAAATCCTGCCAAGCACCGGCCAGTCCGGTTATCGATTCCGGCCAGTCATTGGAGATTTTTTCCTCGATCACGCGCGCAATCCATTTGCTTTTGGATAGATGCGCCGCTTTTGCCGCCGCTGCCATTTTTTCTTCGACTTCCTTTTCCAGATAAATGGTTACCTGACCCATAGCTCACCTTTCTTCAATTTCATATATGTGGGATTATAAGTGCAAAAACTATAGCATCAAAGCAAAACAACCCGCAGTCCATCCCCCGCCTGTCCCCCGTTCGCCGTCGCGCCGTGTAGGGTGTCAATAAGCGCAGCGCATTGCGCCTTAAAGATGCGCCCAATGGTGCAATGCCCGTTGGTTATTGCACCCTACTTTTCTGGCTTAATGCGGTTTCTGGCGATACTTGCTTGCGTTGCGGCATTTCAGCGCTTAACTCGTACCAGGCTTGTGCCATACTGTGGAGATGCAATGCTTTGAGTTGGGTGAGCAAATCAGTGGACATGGCGGCTGCCCAGCAGATGATCGTAACGCTGGAAGTCCGCCAGCGGTTCAGTAGTCAGTTGCAAGGCATCGCCGGTATTCAGTGCCTTGGGGCGAACCGGTTCAATCAGGCGCCGGATTCCAACGCCAGTTCGCAGGCTGTCTCAAGCGCATCAAGACCCGCTTCGCGAGTCAGTAATAACAGATCAACAAAAGCGCGTTCATTTTTGTCTTGTTTCTGAAGTTTCTCACGTACGTGGCGGATCGCTTTCGGCAGTTCCCAGTTCTGGAATAGCGCGCCGTGACGAATGGCGCCGGGCTTTTTCTCCAGCACGGACAGATAATGCCAGGGGTTGCAGATCAGCTGATCGCGCAGGAAATTGCGTTGATGCGTCGCAATCGTTCTGCCCTCTGCCACAATATCAAGATGATCGGCAAATACTCTGATCGAAACTACCTTACCCGACCATTGGGCTGGTACACTGTACTGATTCCGGTCAACACGCACCAGGCAGGTTCTGGAGGCTTTCATCAGGTGTTCAACATAGCCGGCAAATGGCGTTGTGATTTGCCGCAATATTCGGCAATTATATCCATCTCTATCACTCCAGAGTTCTCCGGCTAAATGCCGGTAATTTATCATCTCAGAGTGGAAACTTTTCAACGCCGATTTACCCAAAATCCTGGTAAGTTTTACATGCCGATTGACAAGCACCATGAAACTGGATAAATCGGTCATAGACCATCATCGCACCCGTTTACTGAACGAGGATGAGGTCCGAAAAGTCCTGCAGGATTTAAAAGAACTGATAGATACGTTCCGCGAAACCTGACAGGCTGCTCTACAGTTAAACCTAAGAACCTTAACTGACCGGGGTCAAACTGATTAGGCTTTCTCGGCAGCACTGTTGCGCAACATCTCCGCTGCGTGTTTGCGCGTGGCTTCGGTCATTTTCACGCCGCCGAGCATGCGTGCGATTTCGTCCACGCGTTCATTGTCACCAAGCGTCTTTATCCGGCTCTGTATCTGCCGGCTACCGGGATCTTCCGATTTGGTTACCTGCAAATGTTGGTCGCCTGCGGCAGCCACTTGCGGCAGGTGCGTGATGCACATCACTTGCCGCGAGTAGCCCAGTTGTTTGAGCAACCGGCCGACAATTTCAGCAACGCGCCCGCCGATGCCGACATCCACCTCGTCGAAAACCAGTGTTGGCACTGAACCGGCCTGGCTGGCGATCACTTGTATCGCCAGACTGATACGCGACAGTTCGCCACCCGACGCAGCCTTGGCAAGCGGTTTAAGCGTCAATCCCTTGTGCGCGGCAACCTGAAACTCGACCTGTTCCAGCCCGCTTGCGTTCCCCTGCGTCAACGGTTCAAACGTAACTGAAAATTGACCGCCGGCCATCGCAATCGTTTGCATTGCCTCGGTTACCGCTTTTGCCATGGTTTTTCCGGCTTTACGGCGTTTTGCACTGAGTTTTTCCGCAAGTTTGCGGTAGGCTGCCTGCGCAGCCTGTTCCTGTTCAGTCAGTTGCGCCAGATTGCCGCCGCTTTCCAGCGATTCCAACTCAGTGCGTACGTCTTCCAGCATTTGCGGCAGTGTTTCGGGTGCAATGCGGTATTTTCTCGCAATGCCGTGAATGGCCGTGATCCGTTGCTCGATTTCCTGAAGATACTGCGGATCGATATCGAGTTGCTGCCGGTAATGCCTGAGTTCGTATATCCCCTCCTGTACCTGAATCTGGGCGGAATCCAGCAAGTCCACCACAGTCTGCAATTGACTGTCATATTCAAGCATGGCTTGCAGTTGATTTTTCACCGCGTTAATTTGCGTAACTGCGGCCGTATCATTTTCCGACAATAATGCAATTCCGTTTTCAGTCGTCTCCAACAAACCGGCCAAATTTGAAAGCCGGCTATGATCCGTTTGCAGCGTTTCCCATTCATTGGCGGTCAGGTTCAGCTCAGAGAGTTCGCGCATTTGCCACTCAAGCTGTTCACGTTTTTCTTGCGAAGCAGATAACTGTTGCTCACAGTCAACCCGTTCTTGTTGCAAGTTCCGCCAGTTTTGAAACGCGGCTTTGACAGCATGTGCGAGTTCACTGCTACCGGCAAATGCATCGAGCAAATCGCGCTGCGCCGTTTTCTGCAATAAAGCCTGATGTGCATGCTGGCTGTGAATGGCAATCAGGTATTCCCCGGCTGCGCGCAATTGCTGCAGCGTTACCGCATGGCCGTTGATCAATGCGCGCGAACGGCCGCTGGCATCCAGAACGCGCCGCAATATGCAGCTATCCGGATCGCCCTGCAGATCGTGTTGATCCAGCCAATCACGCAGTTCCGGTAACGCTTCGATATCGAACAATGCGCTGACTTCCGCGCGTTCACATCCCTGTCTTATCTGGCTTGAATCGCCGCGTTCGCCCAGCGTCAGTGACAATGCGTCGATCATGATCGACTTGCCGGCGCCGGTCTCGCCGGTTAATACCGTAAATCCCGGAGAAAACTCCAACTCCAACCGATCGACAATGACAAAATTGCTGATGCTGAGCAGTCTGAGCATGATCAGGGATATGGATTAATGCAGTTCACTCCAGCCGAGCTTTTCGCGCAGCATACGGTAATAGCTATGATTGACGGAATGCAGTAAGCGAACGGTTTTGGGGAAACGCCGGATAATGATGCGATCAGACTGCTCCAGATCATAGTTGGAATGACTGTCGCAATGCACGCGCGCATCGAGCGAACTGAGCATGTGCACTTCCACGCTTGCATCGGGGCCGATTACAATCGGCCGGTTACTGAGTGTATGCGGACAAACCGGCACCAACGCAATTAGATCCAGGCTTGGGTGGAGTATGGGCCCGCCCGAAGACAGTGCATACGCAGTCGAACCTGTCGGTGTTGCAACGATCAGACCGTCCGAACGCATCGTATTGACATATTCATTATTAATGTAAATCTGAAATTCAACCATGCCGCTGCTCATGCCCCGGTACAGCACCACGTCATTAAACGCCAGCGCACTGAAAACACTGCTGTCTTCGCGTATTACTTCTGTATACAACAACATGCGGCGTTCAGCCGTATACTTTCCTTGAAGCATTTCATGCAAGGTTTCCAGCATGGTGTCGGTCGATAAGTCCGTCAAAAAACCCAAACGTCCCTGATTGATTCCGATCAGCGGCACATCGTAGGAAGCCAGCATGCGCGCGATATTCAACATTGTTCCGTCGCCACCCATGACCACGGCCAGATCGGCCTGCCGGCCGATTTCCTCGAGCGTCAGCGCTTTGTATGTTTCATTCGGCAGATACGAAGCGGTCAGGTGGTCAACGAACACTTCGAATTGCAGTCGAGTCAAATATTCAGCCAGATCCAGAATAGGCAGAGCTATCTCCGGGTTTTTATGTTTACCAATCAATGCTATCGATTTAAACGGAAAACTCATTACTGGATATCTAAATAAACTGCAATTTATGTACCACTGTCATTTGTGCAAATTCACCACAGTGCATGATTTCAATGTCTGATAGTATCAGCCGATTCAACAAAATTCGCTTAACGGTCGCAGGGCAAACAACTGTAAAATAGTCAGTCGTACAACTTGAAAATACGATACACCCGGCAACAACAGCAAACAGTATATTGATGACCAGACTTGAAAAAAATTTAAAAAAGCGGGTAGAAAAAACGTTTCACAGCCATATATTCCTGTGAAAAGTAGTTTAGCATTATATGAGAGAATTGATACATGCCCGTCGATATCTGAACGGACAAGACGTATTTAATCACTTGGATTGTTGTAAAATCGACATATGCTGAATGAAAGAGCTCAAATACTGTTAAAAACACTGGTAGAACGCTATATCCATGAAGGACAGCCGGTAGGTTCGCGTTCGCTCTCCAAGTTTTCGGGCCTGGATTTAAGTCCGGCGACCATACGCAACGTTATGGCCGATCTTGAAGAAATGGGGCTGGTCATGAGTCCTCATACTTCCGCCGGCCGGATTCCGACGCCTAAAGGCTACCGGTTGTTTGTCGATCATTTGCTGGTGATCAAATCACTGCGGGAAGAAGAACTGCACCACCTTGAAAACCAGTTGCATCCGGATAATCCGACACGTCTGGTCAATGCAGCCTCGCAGCTGCTGTCAGAGCTGACGCATTTCGCCGGTGTTGTGGTTACACCAAAGCGCACCGGTGCGGTATTCCGCTATATAGAATTCATGGCGTTATCGGAAAAAAGAATTCTGCTGATCATCGTCACGCCCGACGGCGACGTGCAAAACCGCATCATTTTTACCGACACGCCCTACAGCCAGTCCGACCTGATTGAGGCCGGCAATTTTATCAATCAGCATTATGCCGGTTGCACACTCGATGAAATCCGCAGCCGGGTCCAAACTGAACTGAAACAACTCAGACGGGATATGACAAACCTGATGAACGCGGCGATAGAGGCCGGCGGCGATGCCGTCAGAGAAAGCAGCGAAGTCGTCGTGCTCGCCGGTGAGCGCAGGCTGCTTGATACGCTGGACGCGTCGGAAAGTCTGGCCAGCCTTAAAAAACTGTTTGAATTATTTGAACGCAAAACCAAGCTGCTGCAGCTGCTTGAACTCAGCCGTAACGCACATGGCGTCAAAATTTTCATTGGCGGCGAATCTGACACCGCCGCATTCGACGAATTCAGCGTCATCACTGCATCCTACGAAGCGGAAGGCTCTGTTGTCGGCACTGTCGGTGTAATCGGCCCCAGGCGCATGGCATACGAACGCATTATTCCGATCGTCGATGTGACCGCGAAACTGCTATCCAGCAGTTTATCGCAGCAATAATGCTATGCAGCTTTCTTACACATTTGTATCAAAGGCCTTGATCCATGATCGATGAAACCAATTACCAGCATGGCACGCCGAATAAAACAGGCGTGCTTCTGATCAATCTGGGCACACCCGATGCTCCAACAAAGGAAGCCCTGCGACCCTACCTCAGAGAATTCCTGAGCAATCCGCGCGTCATAGAAGTGCCGAGGCTGATCTGGTGGCCGATACTGTACGGATTCATTCTGCCGTTCAGACCCAAACAATCGGCGGAAAAATACGCGCTGATCTGGTCATCCGAAGGCTCGCCGCTGAAAGTGCATACCGAACGTCAGACAGCACTGCTGGCTGACGCGTTGCGTCATACAGTCAGCCCGGCGCCGATGGTTGAATACGCTATGAATATCGGTAATCCATCCGTCGCCAGCGTCATCAACAAAATGACCGACGCCGGTTGCGACCGCATTCTGGTCATTCCCCTGTTTCCGCAATATGCCGCGAGCAGCACCGCCGCCGCCATGGATGCCGTTTTTGCCGCGCTCGGGTCTATTCGCAACATGCCCGCCATTCGAACCGTCAAACAATATCACGACCATCCGGGCTATATCGCGGCGCTGGCTCAAAACATACGCAACTACTGGGACCAACAGGGTCAACCCGACAAACTGATTATCAGCTTTCATGGTGTTCCACGTAAAAATCTGGACAAAGGCGATCCTTACCACTGCTTCTGCCATAAAACGGGCCGTCTGCTTGCCGAAGCGCTGAAACTGAATGAAGATCAATACCAGGTTTGCTTCCAGTCACGCTTTGGCCGCGCACAATGGCTGCAACCTTATACCGCCGAAACGCTGGAACAGCTCGGCAAGGCCCAAACCCGCCGCGTCGACATCACCTGCCCCGGTTTCGTATCGGATTGTCTGGAAACACTGGAAGAAATCGCTATCGAAGGTAAAAAAACCTTTATCGAGGCCGGCGGCAAGGAATACCACTATATCCCCTGCCTGAACGAAAGAGACGATTGGATTGCCGCGCTGTCCGACATTGCCAAATCCAATCTGCAGGGATGGCTGGAACCGGAACCATCGCAGGAAGTGCTTGAACAATCAAAACAGCGCTCACTGGCGATGGGGGCAAAACAATAAACAGACTATACGATATGTTTATTCAATCGCATCAATCATCATTGCCGCCGCATTAAATCCTGTCTGCTTATAAATCTCCTGCATGCCGGTCGGGCTGGTGACGTTGATTTCGGTGAGACAGTCGCCGATGACATCCAGACCGACCAGCAGCAAGCCCTGCTCGACCAGTTCCGGACCAAGAGTTTCCGCAATTTTTTTGTCGTGATCCGATAACGGTTGCGCAACGCCGGTGCCGCCGGTATTGAGGTTGCCGCGGGTTTCTCCCGGTTTGGGAATGCGTGCCAGCGCGTAGGGTACAGGTTTGCCTGCGATCAGTAGAATGCGTTTGTCACCCTTGACGATTTCGGGAATGAAACGCTGCACCATGATAGTGCGCGTACCATAGTGTGTCATGGTTTCAAGAATAACGTTGACGTTATGATCTGCATCGTGCACCCGAAAAATGCCCGATCCGCCCATGCTGTCGAGCGGTTTCAGAATTATGTCACGGTGCTGATGCAGAAATTCCATGATCAGCGACTCCTGACGCGTGACCAGTGTCGGCGGCATGAACTGCGGAAACCGGGTGATTGCAAGTTTTTCATTAAAATCGCGAATGCTGCGCGGACTATTGATTACCCGTGCTCCTTGTTTCTCCGCCAGTTCCAGCAAGTATGTACTGTAAAGATACTCCATATTAAATGGCGGATCTTTGCGCATCAGAACGGCGTCGAATGCGTGCAGCGGCAACATACGTTTTTCACCGGCCTGATACCAGCGATCACCCGGTCCAGTCGGCTCAATCAGCGTCAGACTGCGCGCGTAACAAACGACGGCGTCGTCTTTCCAGATCAAATCTTCCTGATGAACCGCATAAATTTCATGGTCGCGAGCGACGGCTTCGCGCATCATGGCGTAACTGGAATCCTTGTTTATTTTCAAGGCTTCGAGCGGATCGAGAATAAAGGCCAGCTTCATTTCAATACAAAAATCTCAAATCGCACTGAATCCGTCGGCCGTTTGCCGCAATTCGAGCGCGGCGGCCAACAGCGCCAGCCGTGCGACAACGCCATAAACATAATACCGCTGCGGCATCAGACCCTGTTGCTGGGTGCCGCTGGGCAACAGGCAATCCGGTTCGAACGATATCGGCACAAAATGCATCCCAGGCGCATTCAAATTCTCGTCCATACCACGCCCGGTGTGCACGCGATAAAAACCGCCAACAACAAAATGATCGATCATGTAAATCACCGGTTCGGCAACTGCATGGTTAATATGCTCAAATGTATAAACGCCTTCCTGCACCAATACATTGGTCACCGACATGCCTTCCTTGACCACCGCCATTTTATTGCGCTGTTTGCGGTTTAGCTGATAAACCTCCGCGCCATCCTTAACCGTCATGATTCCCATACCATAGGTACCTGAATCGGCTTTGACAATAACAAACGGATCTTCCTTGACTCCGTATTCCTTGTATTTTTCGCGAATAACACCCAGGATTTTGTTGGATGATTTCGCCACACAATCTTCTCCCTGCTTCTCACGGAAATCGATTTTTCCGCACGAGGTAAAGTAAGGATTAATCAACCAAGGATCAATTCCGATCAATTCCGCAAATTCGTCGGCGACAGTATTGTATGCTTTAAAATGGTCTGATTTTCGGCGCGTCGCCCAACCAGCATGTAAAGGCGGAATAATGGTTTGATCCAGATTCTGCAGCAATCCCGGTATACCATTGGACAAATCGTTGTTCAGCAAAACTGCACAGGGATCGAAGTCGTCAACGCGCAATTGATTGTTTTCTCGAATTATCGGCTCGAGTGTAATTGATCGCCCATCCGGCAAGTGGAATGCTGTAGCGGTTTTGATCTCCGGGATTAATGAGCCGATGCGCACGTTCAATCCTGCATGTTGCATGATCGCTTGTATCGATGCGACATTCTGCAAATAAAAAGTATTTCGCGTATGATTTTCCGGGATTAATAAAATACTGTGGGCATCGGGGCAGATTTTTTCTACCGCTGTCATCATGGCTTGCACACACAGCGGAAAAAATTCCGGATTCAAATTGTTAAAGCCGCCGGGAAAAAGATTGGTATCTACTGGCGCGAGCTTAAAACCGCTATTACGCAAATCAACAGAGCAATAAAAAGGAATGCTGCATTCGCTCCATTTGCCGCGCAACCAATGTTCAATCTGTGGTCTGGCAGTGTTAATCCGGTTTTCCAGATCCAGAACAGGCCCGCGCAACGCGGCAGATAAATGAGGTACGGGCATTACGTAGAAAAGTGGATGTCCATCAAGATAGTGTAGTATACATCATGCATGCCCGCATGTATTCCGATACTTGATCACATCTTAGTGAGTATCAATTTTTTCTCTCCTTTGCTGGAACTGATTGGCACCAATTGTAGATATCTAAATCACGATTAACATAGTTAATAGTAATCATTTTCAAAAAGAACTAGATTATCAGCGTAACGTTACTATTGAACTGTAAAGTCTCATTCCAAACTCAAGGAGTTAATCATGAAAAGAATTAAGTTTACTATTAATTTGTCAATTATCGCTTTTTTAACTTTTTTATTACTGACCGGATTTTCTGCGTATGCAGGTGAAAAAAGAGATTCCGAAAAAAACAGCAGCAATATGGATTCTGAAAAATCCCACCAAGACTCAAGCCACGGCAAACATTCTGGTCATGAATCAAATTACGACGATACCCGGGATCAAGGGATGTTAGGTGGCGACAGTGATAACCAGAAGTCTTCCACCAAAAAAAACGATTACGACAAGAAAGGTACCAGACATGACCGCAGCGAAATGGATTTAAAATTTGCTCCGGCCAATCTTACTTACACCATGAATGCCAAGAAGTTGCTGGAAATGGACATCGTAGATGGAAACGACAATGATCTGGGAAAAATTGACGATTTAGTATTGAGTCATAACGAAAAAGTAACTTATGCAATCGTATCAGCAGGTGGCTTGTTAGGCATCGGCGACAAACTGATTGCGGTTCCGCTAAATGACTTAAAGATCAACGAGCAGGATGAAAAAATTGTCGTCAATCTGTCTGAAGATCAGTTAAAAAGCATTCCGGAATTTAAATACGAATATGTCGGCGACCGCAATTATCAAACAGATAACCGGCCTGCAGATAGCAGCGGGAATAGCAAATACAGTGCAACCAACATTGACTTTGACATTAACGCCAAAGAACTTTTCGATATAGCTGTATTAGACCAAAATGGCAATGAATTAGGCGGTATAGAAGATTTTGTTTTGGATAATAACGATAAAGTCACATATGCAATCGTGTCAGTCGGCGGCGTACTGGGAATCGGCGATAAGCTAGTTGCAGTACCATTTCAGTCTCTACGCATGAATGAAACCAAAAACAAGATGATGCTGAACGTCACCCAAAAGCAGCTAAAACAAGCTTCTGAGTTCAAATTCAACAAAACCTAATGTCGAAATCCAAACCACTTCTGGATATTTTCAAACATGGCAATTTTATTTACGAGGAGAAAACGCTATGAACTGGGACCAAATTAAAGGTAACTGGAAGCAAGTAAAAGGAAAGGCACAGCAGCAATGGGGTAAATTGACTGATGATGACTTAGATACTATAGAAGGAAAGCGTGAAGAATTAGTTGGCAGAATTCAGGAAAGGTACGGCATTGAAAAAGAAGAAGCTGAAAAACAAGCAGATGAATTTTGTAACAGATGCTGATAAAACCGGTGTCTTGATGAATTAACTTCCCGTCTGGCGCACCTCGGTCACATTAATAACTTTACTCGATATGACGGGGTGCGCTCTTTTTTATAATCCTAAACACGGAGTCATAAAATGATTAATTTGGCTATAACTTTTTTAATTATTGCGATAATCGCAGCCTTGCTGGGTGTAACCGGCGTTGCCGGCATTGCTGTCGAAATTGCATGGATTTTGTTTGTTGTCGGTTTGGTTTTGTCGATTGTTTTTTGGGTAATCGGGCGACGTCCGCCACCCGTTTAAAAGCGTAAATTTTGTTGCAACGCTAAATTTAACACGACAGTAGGAAGTAATTTTGTCAATCATTAACTGCAATCCAGTTAATTGAAAACATAGCAAATTCAAACACGTATTTTATTGCTATCAATCAAGGTTAAAAGCACAGATTGGTTGATACAGGAGAGATTGATGAAAGCTTCTTTGAACAAAAAACAATACTGTACTGCGGCTAAATTAAAACATAGCCGCAGTACCTTAACACCAACCAGGTCCAGCGATTCATTGGCTAATACTAAAAAAACAATATTCACTGGAATTGTTCGTAACGTAAACGCTATATTTTGCAAAAGATTATTTGACGAACCGTCTCGATTTAATATAATCTGTTTACAACGATTTATCACGTTGAGTGGCGTGGTAAGGTTTTTCCCTGTCAATGTGTGGTTAACTGGCTTAAGCCCAATTTTCTATTTCACCCACACTCCCAAAAAAAATCTGGAGTCATTGTTAATACCCATTTCCACTGGTATTAAACACTCCTGATGCCCAAAAAAATAATAAGTCATTGAACATTAATGATATAGGTATTTCCGTTAGTGTTGCGCTGACTCTGAAAACGTCTGAATGACGAAACTACCCAGCATCGCTCGACCAAGAACTGAGGCGACTCGTCAAAATCATTAAAACCATAACTTAATTTTAAAGCGAGGTGATTTGATGAATCCATCAAAATTAACTGTGAAAAAGTTAAAGCCATATAATCCGCGTACTCTGCCACTTGTAAAAAAATTCAATCTGTTATGCGAATTGAATGAAACTGAACTTACAGCCTTGGCTCAGATGCATGAAAATTCCATATTACTAAATGAACAAACTACCTTTTTAAATCAAGGAAGTCATTCCAACAAAAGCTATATTGTCAATCGTGGCTGGGCGTACCGTTATACTGACTTGAGCGATGGAGGTCGGCAAATAATTAATTTTTATTTACCAGGAGACATAATTAATCCGCTTGCTGCATTAACCCCCAAAACTGCGTATTCTGTGGCCAGTATTACGCCTCTCGAACTATCTGAATTCAAGTTGGAGGGATTTATTAATCCGCTCATAACCCAGTCCAGGTTGGGTTTACTTTATGGATGGATGCTTAGTCGTCTCGATTCGATTATGGCAGAGCAAACTATCAGAATCGGGCGACTGCTTGCTTATCAACGGACGGCACATCTGTTACTGGAAATATTTCATCGTTTGGAAGCAGTGGGTCAAACGAAGAATAACACTTTTTCGATGCCAATTTCGCAACATTTTCTTGCGGATACACTCGGATTGAGTCTGGTTCATATGAACCGGACTTTAAAAAAGCTGCGAATTAATAATTTGGTACATTTCAACGCAGATCAGGTTGTCTTAAAGGATATTATAAAGTTGAAAAAAATTGCCGAATACCAGCCTTTTGATCTAGTCCAGACAGAAAATCTTCTTGCCTTTCTTAACAATAAAACTAATCCAGATTTAAAGTTTGCTTACAGCGCAGCATAATTTCAAGCGATAAGTATACGAACCTATGATTTTATTTTAATTTGCCTTGTAATCGTTTCATTTGTTTAATCAGTTAAATTTTGGAGAACCGAATGAAAGTAACGAAAACTAACAACCCGAACCAAAGTAGCGACGCTACTGCTAAACCACGAAAATCACATACCGCCAAAAGCAGATTGCCAGAATTGCAATTGCATATAAGAGAGGCAGCTTATTTTAAGGCGCTTGAACGTGGATTTAAGCCAGGGCACGAACTGGATGATTGGCTGGCAGCCGAACAGGAGGCGACACAATGAACATGCATATTAAATCACACGATACCGTAGAAATATATGACAAATATAACCAGAAAAGCATGAAGACATACTCTATTCCCTTGACACTTGTCGTTTCAGAAGACGGTATTATAATCGAGTCCGATGAATGCGCTGGAAAATTCCCAGACTGCTTTAACAGTAATAAAGACAACAATCATATCTCAAGATTGGTGCCTTTTCTCACAAAAGTCGATCTTCTGGAAAAAGAAAATGAACGCGTTAATCCTTATTTACGCTTTCTTTCCCGTATTGGCCATCATTTTGAAGTAACCGGCTCGAACGATACTACGTTTTTCGCCGAACTTTATTTTAGCGACATTATTTATCATAAAAGGCATTTAATCATGATTATGCTCTACCCTATCCGACATAAAAACTCGCATTGAGGCCTATGCCTACAACTTTATATTCCAAGCTTACCAATTTTTATCCTACCCGTTCTTTTTTGAATATTTTTAACAACATATTTTTTGACTACTGAATAATGACTGGTTGATGCCGGTAGTTATTCAGTAGTGGTTGAAAGTCGTTTAGTTTTATTCGGACACAGCTCGTTTCACTCAACCTTAGAAAAGGTTGCACACCGATATTCCACCAAATAGTACATTAAAAATCAATTATATATTTTTGTTCAACAGGTTATGCCCAACTCATTGCAAAGATTAACATAGTTAATATTAATGTGCCGGCAAATCCTATAGTTTATTAATAACTGATTTAATTCGGATATGCCGAGAATCAGTGATACTTTAAATTTAGACAAAAGGAGTTATATATGCCTAACAGTCGATTAATTATGCTGCTCGGAGCAACAGTGCTATCAATTTCTGTTGCTGTAAGTGCTGAGGAAAGCACAGGCTCTTCGTATGCCGCTAAAGAAGTTGAATTCGGCGGAGCAAATCTTAAATACCGTGTTGATAAAAATGCGGCCAAAATGATTGGCAAGGATGTTGTCAATCAAGATGGAGAAGAAATCGGTTCAGTTGAAAACATGCTGATTACTGATACGGACAATGTACAGTATGCCATAGTGTCTGTTGGCGGTTTTCTGGGAATTGGTGATAAACTGGTTGCAGTACCAACCAATAATCTTCAATTCGATAAAGACCAGGAAAATGTTACATTGAAAAATATCACCAAAGAAGCTTTGGAGTCCGCGCCGGGATTTGACTATGCGGGATCCGGCATTGAAGATCGGCGCTTTCCGCAATATGGTCCCGACCAGCATTAAACATTAAATAATTAGTAGCATTACAGTCTATTAAATCTGTTTCGAAGCATTGCCTTAATTGGATAATGTTTTGAAACAGGTTGCGAAAAATTGCTAAAACAACAAATAATATCAACCAACGAAAAGCTTAAAAAGAGCCTCGCCAGCATACTATTATTTTTAACGACTATTTTTCAACAATCGACTTGGTGCATTGACTTTTCACCAGTATGTAGTTATCCAAAATTTTTAACGGTATGATAATATATGTCGGCTTTATTATCGTACGGGCGCGTTTTATAATAAAATAAGAGAATAAGAGTCGATTTAAAAAATTTTTTAGTTAGTTGACATCAAAATAAATAAAGGTAAACAATGAAAAATATAAAATATTTTATTGTCTCAATTATATTCGTAGGATTGACCGGTTGCATATCTTATACTTCCAAAAAAGAAGAAACGGTTGCGCCGAATCCATCAAGTTCCTTCAATACAAATGATACGTACGCAATAATTTCCAGATAACCCTACCGGATAAAATTTTGAGCCGATCTAATATCTAGGCTCTTTCATCGTTAGTTGTTGGTAATTGTGCATTTTGATGAATTTAAAGGAAAAATCCATCTATACCTGATATGAATTATTTATAAGCAATTCAAAGCAGAATCAGGCTATTTCCTATAACGCCAACAGTTAAAAGTGATAGAGCCAATATCTAATATATGTATGATATTAAAGGATGCTTCCAATAATTTTTTCTGGAAATTTATTTTTTAGCGATAATCCAGACTGCATGTACAATCCCCGGAATATAACCAAGTAGCGTAAGTAAGATATTTATCCAAAAATGTTTTCCTATACCTTCTTGCAAAAAAACACCTAATGGTGGAATGAATATTGCAAAAATGATACGAATTAAGTCCATAATTTATTTTCCCTTGAGTTATAAATCGAAATAGTAAAAGCTTTTTTGGTTATATTTATGATGTCGAGTATTGCTGCTATTGCTATACTGCCATCTAGCAATATGTAAAGACTGTCTATCCAAATCAATAAAGTTTTTAATTTGGATAGACATTGTCTGTAAGCCTTTGAATTAAAATTCTAGGTTAACAATTGTTTGAAAATTCATCGACTTCCTTTTCTGCCTGTTCTCTGGCAATGCCGTATCGTTCTTGAATTTTTCCAATCATCTCTTCTCGTTTGCCTTTAACAATATCCAAATCATCGTTGGTCAACTTTCCCCATTTTTGTTGTGCTTTTCCTTTTATTTGTGCCCAGTTACCTTCTATTTGATCCCAGTTCATAATATCTCTCCTACTCGTTATATTGGTATAAAAAATGTTACAAATCAAATTGATATAGAATAAAATTACGCGTCATTAATTTGAAATTAGGTAACATTCAAGTTGTTCCTCTGTGACTTCTAACCTAAATCGTCGATAATATTTAAACTTTAAAATAGTTCGACAAGCAATAAAGCACCTACTCCGAACACTTCACCTCCTTTAATTATTAAAATAAAAAAACGTATTTATACGATACGATATACAGGTCAGCAGATAGGTGGTATTAACTATGTTAAACAGTTAATGAAGGATTTAAGTGTTACTGTGTAGTGTATGTAGTGGAATAGATTGACATTAAATCGTTCTTGTTCTTTTGTTGCATTAGTCCAGAACACTGCCTTGTTTGTTAATTTTTACCTTGTACTGGCTATCCAGAAAACGGTTTTTAACATTTCGTTAAATGACTAGACTATAGTGAGTTTTCCTGGTTTCGTTAAGGTGAAACCAAAGTAATTTTATATCAGTGAAATACTGAGAACACAGGGTTTCGACCAATTATAGCTGTGAGCTCGCAATTATTCACAAGCTGTCATTTAACATAGTTAATAATCTTAATCGCATAATTTGATTATAGTAGTACCGTAAATATCAATATTTTTATTTGCTAAGAATCTGATTTCATGAAAATCAACCAAAGGGAGAGACTCAAAATGATGAAGATATTTGAAACCAAACTAACTACTATTGTGGCAACAGTATTCATTTTTGCAACATTCAACAGTCATGCTGAATACCCCAATACCGAAAGTATGGACGAAGCGATCGAAAGAAAAGCAGACCGATTGGAAGAAAGAGCAGACCGAATTAGAGAAACAAATGAAAAGATGCAAGAAAACAGACAAGAGATTCGGGAAAAACGAGCCGACAGTCTAGAGGATCACGCAGATCGAATTCGTGAATCTGCTGAAGAAAAGGCTGACCAACTAGAAGACAGGGCGGATAAAATCCGAGATGCGGAATATTAATACCCTCATAAAAAATGATATGTTAAGCAGCATATTTTTGCGCACAGAATCTGTGTTGAAATAATACGGCAAGTATTGTCAAGCGCGGCGTATTTAACATTTACAAACTTCAGTCATGCATACTCATCACAACAAACTTTTTGCCGTGATTAACCCAGTTGCAGGAAGTTGTGACGCCGAAACCGTACAGCGTACGTTGGCAAAAGCTTGCATCGATGCTGGATTCACTCTGGAATGCCATTTTACATCGATCGGTGAAAAAAATGCAGATATCATCTATGCTGTACGCCAAGCTGTTAATAATTGCTGTAGTCGCGTAGTCGCCGCCGGAGGCGACGGTACTGTAGCTACGGTTGGCAGCGGGCTTGTTGGTACAGAAATTCCGTTGGCAATATTACCGGTTGGCACTGCCAATCTCCTGGCGCGCGAGCTGGATATTCCATTTGATCTAGCCACAGCTTGTCAATTGGCCGTAAATAGTGACAAACAGCGCCGACTCGATGCAATGCGTGTCGGTGAGCAATATTTTTTGTCACATATCAGCCTCGGAGTATATTCAAAGATCGCTGAGCGTACTTCACGAACTGCCAAGCGCTACTTTCGACAACTTGCCTACATCTGGAATGCATTACCAGAGCTGCTAAGCGGTCGTACCTGGCGTATGACGCTAACTGTAGACGATCAAGAAATTCTTCTGCGCGCTTCATTTATTATGATAGCCAATGTAGGTGGACTGGGTGCTGCCGAACTTCGCTGGGGCGATAATATTTTACTCGATGACGGCCGAATCGATATTTGCGTTGTTCATGCGCGAACCATAAAAGACTATTTAATGCTAGCAAGCAGTATTTTGTGGCGTCGTCATAAATTGTATCCTAAGCTAACCTACTATCATGCGGTTCGCAACATTCGAGTGATGACAACAAGCAAACGCATGCCGGTACGTGGTGACGGTGAAATCATCGGCCACTCGACTGTTGAAATCACTTTGGTGCCAGCGGCTATCAAGGTAATTACGCCAGAGCAACTATCGAGCATGGCTAATACTTTATCCGTGTGATTTTGTCGCTAGTATAAACCGCTCTTTAAAACCGGTTAAAATATTACCGTTCCCAACAATCAGCCTTAGCTATCTAACATTGGTTTAACCGAAGCAACCCAAAGGCTTTCTTGTCTGGCTTACCGCGCTGGCATTTGTCCGCCAATATATGCCTCAACTACATTCAAATATATCATCACAATGGCTGCGTTGTCTGGGGCGAACATAAATGCAGAAGAAATCCGGTTAGTAGTTGAGCAGATGAATATGCGTTGCAACATTGACGGTTGGTCGAAATTTGCGCTCAAAACCAAAAAATATTTTTGGTTTTTCAATGAGAATTAATACATCATGTCTTGTTAGCAACTTCAGATCAGGTCTATGATTGATTCATTACGTTTCAGGATTTGGTGAACACAGAGAAAATAACTTCTAAAGCAGCTGCCCCAAAACCGGGTTCATATTTAACTTCCATTTTTCAATTTCCATATTAAAGTAGTAATTAATAGCGCACAACCTTAACAGGAAATCAAAATGTCACAACCTAAGACGAGAAATACGAGAAGCAAACGCACACAATCTCGCCAACAAACTACAAAGAAAATTGATCAGACAATAGAAGACACCAAAGAAAAAGGCAAGCAGATTGTACGCGAAGCAAAAGAGGAAACCAGCAAATTAATTGATGAAACAAAACAAGAAACCAGTAAAATAGTTGAGCAACAATTGCAAAATGTAGCGCGGCAGATCAATAGCATCGCCGGCGCTTTAACAAAAACTGCTGACAACATGGAGGATGACCGTTCCTGGATAGCTGATGGCACCCGGCAAACAGCCCAAGCGCTTGAGAAAGTGTCAGGATCACTTGGTGATAAAGACTTTGGTACCTTAGTCCGCGATTTTGAAGATTATACACGTCGGCAACCGGCCGTTGTTCTGGGTGGCGCAGCTATTGTCGGTTTTTTTCTAATCAAGTTTTTAAAAAACTCAAGTGACCGCACCCAAGAAAGTATCAAAAAGAACAGTGGGAAATAACTTTAAGCGAAACATCACTCGTCTAGCACTTCTAGGAGGACATTATGCATACTGATAAGAAAGAACGAACACTTGGTACTTTGTTGAATGATTTAGCACGACAATCGTCAGATCTGATTCGTCAAGAAACAAAATTAGCAATAGTTGAAATGTCAGAGAGAAAATCGGAGGCCAAGCAGAATTTAACAGCTTTGGCAACGGGTGCTGGGTTGTTAATAGTCGGCTTGATTTATATCCTTGATGCTGTCGTTTACGGCCTTGCTGAGTTATTGCCGCCTGATTATTCACCATGGCTAGCTGCATTGATTGTGGGCATATTCACAAGCGCAATCGGATACATGCTCGTAGTAATGAACAAATCAAATTTGGCACCGGAAAACCTGGCACCAAGAACTGCGGATTCACTTCAACGTAACAAAAAAATGGTGGAAGAGAAGCTGAATGGATGATAATCACAAAAACCCCCAAACGATAGAAACTGAGATAGAAAAAACGCGTCAGCGTATGAGTGAAACTCTGGACGAGATCAATGATCGCTTGTCACCGAATCAGCTTTTAGATCGTGCCCTTGAATATTTTAGTGACAAGATTTTGAAAAGTAACATTAACACTGCTAGCCTGACCGAAACTACCAAAAAAAATCCAGTCGCCACAACATTAATTGGGCTAGGGGTGGGCTGGCTAATAGTTTCTGGGAGACCTGCTGAAACTCAAGATAAGAGCGTGGTGAACCATGAAAACAGCAACGTTAACGCGAAAAATTCTAAAGAAGAAACCAGCCAGCAGAATGATAGCCAGGAAGAACATTCCTTACATAAATTACATGAACAACCTTTGGTTTTGATTGGCGTCGGTCTTGCATTCGGTGCTGCATTAGGTGTGTATCTAAACTCAACACAGCATGACAAAAAACCCTTTAAACAAAATCTCAAAAAACAAATTGACCAAGCGACAGAAACCGGAAATGATCAATTGGAAAAAATGAAAGAAGCTGTCAGTACGGCAGTTGAAACCATTAGTCAGGCAGTTGATGAAGTGAGCAACACTACAGAGGCTGATAAAGATAATAATACACAAAACAATTCGGCAAATTAGAATGTCCTTGGAACAGTCGAATCGACAAAGCCTTCTATCTTTTTATCAACAAACTATGTATAGTCCATAAGTCCCTGTTTTCTATTTTATACATCTCTAAACAGTTTCTAAAAAACCAATCTTTTTTTATCTTAAGTGGCGAGGTGTTTCTATGAAGACTGCAAATTTAATAGATAATGAACTGTTAAGCAAAGACATTCCTCCACTGATAAGAAAGTTCAATTTTGTGCAGCCACTCAATATGGAAGAGACCAAGGCTCTGATGAGGATGCACAATAAATCGCATTTTATTGATGAAAGTACAGTTTTTCTAAATTATGGGGATATACACAAAAAATGTTATATCCTTACTCAAGGATGGGCATACCGTTTTAACGATTTAAGTAATGGAAGCCGTCAGATAATTAATTTTTATTTGCCGGGAGATATTATAAGTCCTTTTGCCGTGGTAATGCCAAGAACAACCTATTCTGTTGCGAGCATTACACGCCTGGAAGTCAGTGAATTTAATCCTGAATATTTGATTGAACTGATTGCCACTCAGCCTAAGTTAGGTTTGCTTTACGGATGGCTGCTGGGCCGTGAAGATTCGATAGTTGCGGAACAAGTTGTGCGTGTTGGCCGGCGCTCTGCATACAAACGTACAGCGCATCTACTGTTAGAGCTATATCATCGACTAAAAATTATTGGGGAAACAGAAAACAACGCTTTTTCAATGCCACTTGCACAACATTTTTTGGCCGATACGCTGGGCCTGAGTCTCGTTCATATGAACAGAACTTTAAAAAAATTGCGGCTGGACAAACTTATCAATGCAACTTCATATGAAATTATTTTATTGGATATAGATAAACTTAAAGAAATTGCAGAATACGAAGCATACTATCTGGAGCAGATAAAAAACCTTTCTATGATTATTGAAAATCACGCGGCGATCAGTAATCATCAAACCCCTAGTGTTGCATAGCAACTGCCTCTACTTCAATCCTCAAGGCGAATGTTTTGTTTTCGAAGGACATTTCTTTTTAAATAACAAAGACCCTGCTTTCGCAGGGTCTTTGTTGGCACTAGACTGGAATCCGTCTATTTTCAGAAATTAAAGGTCCACTCATCTGTCCAGTCGTCATCCGCATCTTTGAATGCGCCGACATAATCGACTGTATCAAAGAAAGCGTCATTAACAGGCGCACCAGAAAGCGGCAAAGGTGAGCCTGCGGCAGGCAGATAACCGTTCAACAGCGGATCTTCCAGACTGTTACCGGATTGCGATGTGAACCAATCAGCTGTTGCAAAGGTTGCGCCGGGACCATCCAAAAAGTCGGTGCCGCAACCGTGTACAAATGAATTGTTGATGGTCAATTCGCCACTCAGATTGCCGGGCGCGCCTGCGTTCAGGAATGTAGCTTCACCATCGATTGAAATGCAATTCTGAAAACCAGTAATAACCGTATTCCAGATATTAGCACCAGTACCGCGGCGCAGCAGGATACCTTGCGTGCCTGCCGATCCGCCAATTATAGTCATGTTGGATAACATTGGCTTAGCGCGCGGTTCAATGTCATTATTGACCTCATTGTTGTCTGCTTCAATACCGCGGTCACCGTCATCGGAAGCCTGTTTGATCAGTACAAACTGCGCCTTGCCAGTCCAGCCGCTACCCCAGTCGAGACTGTCATCGCCGTTATTTGTCAGCACCATATATTTCATTTGCGCTGTGCCGCCAAACATTTCAACGCCATCATCGAGCCCCTGATGTACTTGAATAAATTCAAGTTTGGTGGCGGCGCCCACGCCATTGAGCGTCAAACCGTTCAGTTCTTCATTGGGACGAACAGCAAAGCCTGCAAACAGGATTTGGGTATATTTGACCAGTCCACTGTTATCGTTGGGATTGTTGCCGCCAAATAATTCTGAAGTAACTGCCTCAAATGGTACTTCGCAAGGACTGACGCCTTCGTTACAGCCATTAACAGGTGCATTGCCCGAAATTACCAGACCACCCCATTCACCCGCGGATTGCTGCAATGCGCCGCTCATGACGATTGGATTATCCGGCGTACCTTCGGCCATAATTTTTGAACCGCGTCTGATCCACAGATAATCCGCACCTTGCTGACCGAAAATTTTTGTTCCTGGGTTGATGGTCAGCGTCGCACTGTTGACGTTATCGCCACCGATATAAACACCACTCGACACGATCCATTGAATATTTTTTGTCAGCGTTATATCCTGGTTGTATTCTCCGCTCAGAACACACGAACCTTCAGCAGGACCAGGCGATGAGAAACTCGGACAACCCTGGAAACTGTTGCTGACCAGCTGATCCACTGTAAAACGTAACGGATTTGAACCAGGAACAAGCTTGAGTTTAGCGTAAAAATCATTTGCGCCGACGACAACGGAAGGTACATGCACAGAGGTAGTTGCCGAATCAAATACCACGCGCTGTTGCCCTTTGGCTGCCGGTATTGACTGTGCAGCAATTATCTGCAATCCATCGCCGCTGATTTGCAATTGTGCGCTGTAAAATTCGGACGACGCCCCATTTAAAACTTCTACGACGGGCATGTCGACAATTCCCGTTGCGGGATCAAATGTCGCTGTTGCGAGGCTGCTTGTTGAAAACGCACCCAACATGATTGCCGACAGTACTGATAAATTGATATGTTTGTTGTTTGACCTTAGCATTTTTCTCTCCAAATTAAGTATGCTGTAAACCTAGGTCTGACAAATCTACCAAGCTAATGTGACAAGCGTGTTACACCCCAGTGAAAAATTTACATGCGCTATATTGTTGGAATAACCAATTATGGTAAAAAAGAAAAGGAGATATCGTTATGTCTATTACATTGAATCACACCATTGTCCCCGCACATGATAAAGAAAAAAGCGCGCAATTTTATGCGCGTATTTTCGGTTTCGAATATATCGGTCCCTTTGCTTCGTTTTATGTAGTCCGCGTCAACGATACGTTATGTCTGGATTTTGCCAATCGCGATACATTCGAATCACACCATTATGCTTTTAAGGTATCAGAAGCGGAATTCGATCAAATTTTCAAACGCATCCAAGATGAAAACATTCCATATGGCAGCGGGCCTTTTGAACCGGATAACATGCGCATCAACCATAATTATGGCGGTCGAGGTGTTTATTTTCGGGATGAAAACGGACATCTATTGGAAATGTTGACGGCTGATTATGAAATGGAATAACTACGCCCGTTTATTTAATACAATCGGATTGTCAGCATTATTGCTGACCGTGTTACCCGTATTTGCGCAAATGCCCCAAATAGAACAGACAAGCATTCTTTCCCCGGTTACAGTCACGGCTACGCGCAGCGAGCGCTCAACTCAGGAGATTCCCAATGCGGTTTCGCAGTTTGACCGCTACCCGCAACAACATTTCCAACCCGGTATAACGCTTGACGAATTTGCACGCAACACGCCCGGCGTTTTTTTTCAGAATCAGGCCAATTTCACGCAGGATTTGCGTATATCGATTCGCGGTTTTGGTGCACGCTCGGCATTCGGTGTGCGCGGCATTCAGATGTATGTCGACGGCATTCCGCAAACGCTACCCGACGGACAGACGCAACTTGATTCCATCGATCCATCACTGATTAAACAGATGGAAATCGTACGCGGCCCCTTGGCATCCTTGTACGGCAATGCATCCGGCGGGATGATCGGCATGACAACGCGCGAAGCGCCACAGGAACGTTTTATGGTGTCGCCACGGCAGGTTTTCGGCCAGTACGGTCTGTTCAAATCCGAACTGTTTGCCGGCGGACGACATGAACGGCTTGACTACACCGTATTCGGTTCCCATTTACAGCAAAATGGCTGGCGCGATCACAGCAATGTCCAGAACTATTTTTCCCAGGCCAGATTAAATTTTAAAATCAGTGACGATTCGGATCTAATGCTGTTATTTCGCAAGTTTTATTCACCTGAAGCCAAGGATCCTGGCAGCCTGACGCGCGAACAGGTGCGCGATGATCCGCGTCAGGCATCTGCGAGAAACACGCAATTCAATGCTGGCGAAGAAGTCAATCAGGAACAAATGGGCATACGTTTTCGCAAAAAACCGACCTCAAACCAGGAGTTGTCTGTCACAGCGCATATATTGCACCGCGATTTTCAAAACCGTCTGCCGTTTTTCGACGGCGGTCAGGTACAGTTTGACCGTCTAGTGGGCGGTGTTGCAATGCAATACCGTCATGATCACCGTCTGCTCGACAAGCCCAATCGCCTGATCATCGGTGTCGATTATGGCATTCAAAACGATGACCGGCAGCGGTTTAATAATGCCGATGGCAGGCGTGGCGCATTGACATTGAATCAGATTGAACGGGTGCAAAATGTCGGGCCTTTTTTTCGTAATGAATGGCGCGTACATGACAAGTTCAATCTTGTTCTGGGTGGACGCTGGGACTGGCTGCATTTTCAAGTAAAAGACACTTATCAAGCAGATGGCAACCAATCCGGAGATAAAACGTTTTCCCAGGGAAGCGGCACAGCCGGACTGGTGTATCATCTCAACCAACAGCATCAGATCTATACCAACATCGCCACAATCTTTGAAACACCGACCACTACAGAATTGATCAACAACCCAACCGGTCGTGGCGGATTCAATTCCGCTTTAAAACCTCAAACATCGCTTAGCCAGGAATTGGGTCTGCGCGGCCTGATATACGGATTTCAGTATGAATCCGCATTGTTCTACATTTATTCGTGGGATGAAATTTTACCGTTTGAATTACCCGAAGCGCCGGGACGCGCTTTTTTTCGCAATACCGGTGAATCCAGCCGTCTGGGTGTTGAAACGCGACTGGCCACGCCTGAATGGCGCGGATTACGCGGCGAGGCCAGTTATACCTACTCTGACTTTGAATTCGAGAAATACACCGTCGATACGATCAGTTTAAAGGGAAATACTTTTCCGGGCATACCCGAGCACCGTTGGGAAGGTTTGCTGCGCTATGCGCATCCGTTTGGATTCTTCGGCCAGTTTCATGTGCAACATGTCGGTACATTTTTTGTAAACGATACGAATTCGGTCACCAACAATGCCTATACCCTCGGACAACTACTGTTCGGTTGGGGAGCGCGCTTGCGTTGGCTTGAGGGCAGTATTTTTGCGGGGATCAATAACTTGTTCGATGAACGCTATAACGCCAACACCCGTATCAACGCGGCATTCGACCGTTATTTCGAACCGGGCGCTCCAGTCAATATGTATGGCGGCATCAGGTTACGTATTACACCATTCTGACCAACAACCCAGGGATTGATCGACACAACTATTGAGACAGTCTCACAACGATGATACATTGCGTTCAATACTTTATTAATCCCGAGGAGAAGAAATGGCTTATTCATTTTCGTTGAATACACGTCTTCATAAAACGATAACCGGCTTACTGGTGATCTGGCTGTGTGGTTGTTTGCTGACAACCGCAGTCTATGCGCAGCGTATTCAGACGGCATTTGATGTCAAGCTGCTTGCACGCGGACTCAATCACCCGTGGGGAATGGCTTTTCTGCCCGATGGAAAAATGCTGGTCACAGAACGAGCCGGCCGGTTGCGTATCGTAGCGCCAGATGGCCGCATTTCCGAACCGGTTAGTAATGTACCCGCAGTTTATCACGAAAAACAGGGCGGCCTGCTCGATGTAGCGCTTGACCCCGATTTCACTACCAATCGGCTGATTTATCTGTCTTATGCCGAGCCTGTCAAAACATCGGACGGCACTATCGCCAGCACTGCGGTCGCGCGTGCAGAACTGGACGGCAACAGTCTAAAAAATCTAAAAGTCATATTCCGGCAGGATCCTAAAACACAGGGTGGACAGCATTTTGGCTCACGCCTGGTGTTTGCGCCGGACGGCAACCTGTTTATCACGCTTGGCGACCGTGGCAATCACATGGAAGAAGCACAGAATACCGATAACCATATCGGTACCATTATCCGCATCCGTCCGGATGGCTCCGTTCCGGACGACAATCCTTTTGTAAATGATAAAAAGGCAAAACCCGAAATCTGGTCGTACGGTCACCGCAGCGTTCAGGGTGCAGCAATACATCCTAAAACCGGCGAACTATGGATTCATGAACACGGTCCGCGCGGCGGCGATGAAATCAATATTCCTAAACCCGGAAAAAACTATGGCTGGCCGCACGCCAGTTATGGCATGCACTATTCAATGATACCGATCAAAGACGAGCATGCCGAACAGGGGTATGAAGAACCGATTTATTACTGGACGCCATCGGTTGCACCTTCCGGTATGCTGTTCTATACCGGCGGCCTGTTTCCGGGATGGCGTAACAGCTTATTTGTGGGCACACTGGCCGGTCAGCATCTGATCCGATTATCGGTCAGCGAAAATAAAGTATTGTCTGAAGAACAACTGCTGAAAAACACCCTGCGTTTTCGTGACGTAGAGCAAGGCCCTGATGGCGCCATTTATCTATTGACCGATGAAGATGACGGCAAGATCCTGAAGCTGGTGCCGGCGGCTAATTGAATATTTCAAGTAATACTAATGCAAGTTGCCTTTTCTGAAGCGGCGGAACGTAACAAACGATCGATTCTAGAGAAGCTTCGTACACTACTCGCATCGAGTAAGTCCGTGCTCGAAATTGGCAGCGGCACCGGCCAACATGCTGTTTACTTCGCTCCTGCCCTGCCCCAACTGGTCTGGCAGCCTTCTGAACTGCCAGATAAACTAGATTTGTTGCTAAATCAATGCCTGCAACATCCCTCAGAAAATCTGGCCAGACCCATTGCACTGGACATTGATAATGGTAATTGGGCTACTGCTCAAGTCGACGCCGTATTTACAGCCAATACACTGCACATTATCCATTGGCCGCAAGTATGCAGGTTGTTTAATCAGATCAGCACATTACTGCCTTCAAACGGGATTTTCTGCACCTATGGGCCATTTAATGTTGACGGCCGTTATACCAGTAAAAGCAATGCGCAATTCGACAGCTGGCTTAAAGGCCGCGATTACCGAAGCGGTATTCGTGACATTGGGGATTTACAGTACCAGGCCGAGCAATGCGATCTAAGACTGCAGGAGAATTACGCAATGCCTGCCAATAATCGCTTGCTCGTCTGGCGAAAGTTAAATGATTAAATTAACCAATCTCAGAACGCCGCTCAGTTAAATAGCATCAATTCCGCCGCTCGGCCTGTTTGAGTGAAAATGTCAAAGGACTTGAGCCGATAATTAGCTCCAAATCAGCACTGTAACGCGTCACTCCGCCAAAGATATCTGATACATTGACACAAGGCAGGCTTACAGCGCTATTGTTGGAATAGACAGCTGTGCAGCTGTTGTTATTGACTTGCGACACACTGATCTGCTGCGCTGAAATAAGCTTGAATGACGGTGCACCACCTGACGATACAAGCTGAAGTTCAGCGTCGTACATACTTACAACGCCAAATTCATTGGTGATTCTGACGCAAGGAACAAGTAACGTTCCATTAGCAGAAAAAGTGGCGGTACAACGTTCAAAAGGATTGCTGCTGATCTCTTGGACATCTGCCATGGTCAGTTCAGTATCGTATAGTCTAACCAACGCAACCCGTCCATCTGAAAATTCCGAACCGTTATCGACAAAAAAGTGAATCAACCGTTCCGGATTGTTTGAATAAGTACTAAAATCCATCGATGTGGATGTACCTTGAACTTGTAATACACCATTTAAATAGACCGAAACCACATCATCATTATTGTGTGTTAACACAACATGATGATAGGTGTCATAGCTGAACGTATCATTTGCTGTCAGATCTGGGTAAACCTCAAGCCGATTTTCCGGGTCTACATAAAAAGCGTTGTCACTTTGACGATTCGAAACGCCAAAAATAACTTTATACCGATCAGGGTCCGATTCGTCTGCTTCAAACTGGAACACGAGTTCCACCGAGTAGGCGTTGCTGTTTCCCAGTGCACTTCTTGACAAAAGAAGCAATCCGGCTTGTTCATCGAACGGTCTATTGCCGTCAAAGCGATACACCACGCGTTCTTCACCAAATACCATATCGGTCATAAAACTGTTTTCAGACAATGGGTCAATGGGTGTAATCGCGACCACATCCGTTTCTTGTGCACTAAAAGAATTATCAAATGTATACGTTGCCACAGGTGCCGGCGCAGCCTGCACTGTTACAGCGAATATACCAAGACATAGATAGCTAATAACGCCTGCTATATATTGATTTCGTGTATTCATATTATTTTTCTCATTATTGGATTAACAAAACTGACATGATAAATCGGTCGTATCAATTACCCTATCAATACCGCGCGAAATGGCTGATAATCAATACAATCAAAATTTTCTGTCTTTTCTTTACGCAGGATATCGCAAAATATGATTGCTCTTTCAATAACTTCATGAAATTAAGTCATAATTCTTATCCTTTATAGAGAAGCTACTGGTTATCAAGCAACCTGTCAAGAAGTATTTAATTCAACAAACCAATCAACTATTCAGTTAGTTTGATATTAAAATTTTGCTGCCAGTAACGCGGTCGTAATTGCCGCCAACTGCCGACAACAAAACCTTCCGGTTCGAAGCGCATCAGTATCGCGCCATGCCAATCGCTGCGCAGCAGCATGCTCCCCTGTTCGCGGTAGCGTTCTACGATATCACCCCTCGGATGCCCGAAACGGTTACGATAACCAACGGTAAAAACGGTAACCGCCGGATTCACCTGTTTTACAAAGGCTTTACTCGAAGAG
Organism: Burkholderiales bacterium; assembly: GCA_024235755.1. GTDB lineage: Bacteria > Pseudomonadota > Gammaproteobacteria > Burkholderiales > Nitrosomonadaceae > Nitrosomonas. The sequence goes on from JACKLV010000001.1 coordinate 122,252, forward strand.
GTCAGGCTGCCGTGATGCGGAGCGATCAGCACCGTGGATAATAGTTTTTCATGTTGAACGTCCATCAACTTTCGTTCAGCTGCACGGCCGATATCGGCTGGTATAAGTATGCTACCTGTGGCTGTCGTTATTTTTAAGACACAGCTGCTGGCATTGGTCTGGCGCGACGCATCCTGATAAATATCAGCATTCGGATAAAGGATTTCAAAACCAATACCGTCCCAATGCCAGGACTGACCTTGAACACACAATACGCTTCGATGGGCAGCCTGTGAAATGGGATGATTCACGTCCAGCGATGAAAGCAGCATTTGGACATTCAAAGTATTAAGTACCGATAACGCACCTCCGCTATGATCAGAATCGGCATGTGAAACAATTATTTTATCCAACTTGCCAATTCCCCGTGCGCGTAGAAACGGTATTACAATACGTTCCCCACTGTCACTTTCGGCATAGGCTGGGCCAGTGTCAAACAATAAGGCATGATGCTGCGTTTGCGCCACCACAGCTAGTCCTTGCCCAACATCAAGAACCGTCAACCAAAGTGCGCCTTCAGGTGGTTTCGGTGGAAAAACCAAAAACAATGGCAACAGTGCAACTATGCCGAGCCAACGCGCCGGAAATCCCGAAAAAAAATTCAAGCCGAGACTACCCGGCAGCAACAACCAAATGATACCGATAACAGCAACGGCTATGGCCCATAATGGTGGCGTATGCTGCTGCCAAACCGGTTGCGGCAATTCATTCAGTCCTTGAAGAACAGTCATCACAATACTTAATATTCCGTGTGCCAGTGGTAACAGAAATTCACACGAAGGAATCATGGAAAGCAATGTAAGTGGCACGACAAACAGGCTGACCAGCGGAATTGCGACTGCATTGGCAACTGGTGACACCATAGATACCTGTTGAAATAGTGCCAGCAACAACGGAATCAATCCCAGAGTTATTGCCCATTGCACGCGTATCCAGCCGACAAGCCAGTGCATCGTACCAATACGGCCGACAGTAACCAGCATAATAACGCTAATTGCACCGAATGAAAGCCAAAATCCCGCTGACAACACCGCCCAAGGATCAATAATGACAACCAGAAGCAGCGCCCAGGCCAAAACCATCGAGGGTGTTGTCACTCGACCATGCCAGATCGCTACCGCTACAACAGTCAACATAAAAAATGCGCGTTGCGCCGGAATCGCAAAACCAGAGAGTAACGCATACACAAACGCCGCCAACAGGCCGGCAGCAGCAGCAGCCCGTCGTGCTGGAAGACGAAGCAGCAGATTCGCACTTTGACGCCATATTCCGAAAACCAGAAAATACACTATGCTGGCGACAAGTGTAATATGTAACCCGGATATGGCCATTAAATGATTAGTGCCGGTGCGTGTAAAAATTTGCCATTGATCGGTCGGTATTGCGCGCTGATCGCCAGTCGCCAGCGTCATAAGAACACCCGCATAGCGGTGGCCGTCAAGAATCGAACCAAACCGCTGCTGAATCTGCTGACGTTGCGCTGCAATCCAGTAAGCTGGGCTACTAGCCTTAGCGTCTAGCAGAAGATTATTTGTTGCCGTCCGTACATAACCCACTGCACGGATGTTACGCTCCAGCGCCCAAGCTTCATAATCAAAGCCGTGTGGATTGGCTTGACCGTGTGGACGTTTTAAACGTACTGTAAGTTGCCAACGCTCACCGGCGTGAATGGATGGCCATGCACGACTTTTATCATTTTGTGAGCGCTCCGGGTACCAGGACATCGAAACACGCTTGGGCACGTGTGCTTGAGGTGTGAGTACTTGTTCGACTTCGAATTCAAACCGAACACTGCTGCCAGTATACTGCGGCAGGCCCGAAATCACACCGGTTATTTGAATATCCCTGCCCTCCCATGCTTCTGGCAAAGCATCTGCAAGACGCCAGTGCGCCATGCCGGCGGCCCAGAAATATCCTCCACCTAATAAAAGCGATATAAACAAAAACCGGCTGACCGCCTGCAATACAATCTTTCGGCTGCGCCAGCATAATACGCAAGCAATGAATAACAACGGCAAGAATAGTGCAGTCTGCATTGCCGGCAGCTCAGCCTGCCATTGCAGTAGAATGACGCCTGAAACAAATAGCAGAATCCCAAGCCGTATCGGCACTGGTTCTCTGTTACAGCTGTTAACTGGAGATTGAAGGCTTATGCTGTAGATTAATTTCTGTTTGGGGTCGCGGATGAATTCTGGATTGAATATCGACCGGAATGCGATGTCGTCCAAAACCGCCACTAAAATGTTGGAAACAACCGGCTATCCGTTCGCCGCACTGTAAACAACACCCATTATCGTTCAAATGATACTGTTCTATTTCATACCAATCGCGGGCTATAACCTCGTGCCCACATGATTGACAATAAGTGGTATCCCCTTCACGGAAATGTACGTTCCCTGTATAAACATAGTGCAGACCAATCTCGAGTGCAATCTTACGCGCCTGAATCAATGTTGACGTTGGCGTGGATGGAACAGCCGTCATTTTATAGTCCGGATGGAATGCACTGAAATGCAAAGGCACGTCTGTACCAAGTTCTTTAACTATCCAGTTGCACATGGCTTCAATCTCGTGCATCGGGTCGTTAAGCTTGGGAATCAATAATGTGGTTAGTTCAAACCAGACCTGTGTTTCATGTTTCAGGTATTTAAGTGTATCTAATACAGGTTGTAGATGTGCACCGGTTTGCTTGACATAAAACGCTTCCGTAAATGCCTTTAAATCGACGTTCGCAGCATCCATTTTAGAAAAAAACTCACGACGCGGTTCGGGATGTATGTAACCCGCTGTTACCGCAACCGTCTTTATTCCTTTTTCATGACATGCATCCGCCACATCCATTGCATATTCGGCAAAGATCACCGGGTCGTTGTAGGTAAATGCGATGCTTCTACACCCAAGCGAAACCGCCACTTCAGCAATTTCTTCAGGTCCAGCCTGAGCCGCTAGTTTGTCAAAACTACGCGATTTGGAAATATCCCAGTTCTGACAGAATTTACATGCCAGATTACAACCTGCTGTGCCGAATGACAAAATACTGCTACCCGGATAAAAATGATTGAGCGGTTTTTTTTCAATCGGATCCACGCAAAAACCGGAAGATCGCCCGTAAGTAGTTAACACCATGGTATTCCCGACGCGACCCCTGACAAAACATGCACCACGCTGCCCATCATGCAGTTTACAGTCGCGTGGACAAAGATCGCATTGTATACGGCCGTCTTCTAACGTATGCCAGTATTTTGCCGGGAACCTTTCTTTGTCACTGATCGGTTCATCCATTGTTTATTTCCTCTTTAAAATCCGTTTCACGCCATTTTTGAACGGTATAACGCGATAAACAAATTGCGTCATCCCAGAAATCGGCATCTAGTCCTGCTTTGAGTTTTAGCTGCACTAAAAATTCGTGCGTTTGCGGCAGGCTGTCCCATACCTGTGGCAAAAAAGTACTGCGATGTACACCCCAGGTCAAGATCACGCCATCAATACCCGGACGTAATTGCGATGAAGCACCCTTCTCGTTGACAAACGTAAGGGGCTCTAATGCAGATAGCAAGGAAGCTTCTATGTCGATCGACGCAAATTCACGTACTGTTACAGGTGAAAACCGGTTATCATGCAATGCAGCCGCTACTGCATTTCTGCGCACATTCTCAAGCAGTGACTGGTGCGCCTGCAAAGAACCGATACAACCTCGTAAACGTTGTTGTTGTGTCAGCGTGATAAAGGTTGCGCCAGGTTCTGCCAGCCATTGAGCCATAGTGTCAACGAATGCAACATCCCCCGCAGTGTCAATTTGCAGCGCATCTGCAATTGATCTCCGGGCAATTGATAACAATATCCTACCCCGCTCGTTTTGATCTATGTTTGATAGCACGCTTTGTAGTTATCCATTAATTTTGACAAAATGCAATCGCCGCATACCCTACCACTTGATCGCGCGAACCGGCGGTATCACCCGAATTACGCAAATCAAGCAAATAGGGTTTTAAATGATGCTTCCGGGCGGCGACGATCAATCCACTAACCGGCGTAGCACCACAAGCCTGATCATGTGCGATTGGCAGTTTGAGTTGCAAAATAGATTGCACGGTTGCACTATCCACTTGCTGCGCAACTGTGTATGGTAGATAGTGTGAAAGATCGGAACTAATAACTATGAGTGTCTTATCATCACCCCAGACTCTATCGAGCACTTCTGCAACGTCTTTCGCTGACGCCATTCCAACAGCTAGAGGCAGCACTTTAAATCCGCCCAGCACCTGCTGCAAAAAGGGCAATTGAACTTCAAGTGAATGTTCAAGTTCATGTGCCTCGGGATTGGTGATCACTTGCGGCAAATCCGAAATAGACCGAACAGCTTCAATATCTACTTCTACAGAACCCAATGGCGTATCAAAGTATTCGGCGCCAGGCAATGCCAAGCCATGTACCCTTACACGATGCGATGGACCCAGCAGAACAACTCGCTCAACAGTTTTCGCCACAGCATGTAGTGTTCGATAGGCTGTCGCTGCAATTGCACCAGAATAGATATATCCGGCATGTGGCACAATTAACGCTTTTGGCGTCAAGGTGTATTGTTCCGTTTCTAACATCAGTCTTTGTACATCATCCGATAACTGTTGCGCACCCGCTGGATAAAACAAACCAGCCACGGCGGGCTTGCGAACGGAAGGAGAATGGATATTCGTCATTATGCTACCTATAAATCGGACTTAATTACAACGTAAGGGTAAATTTGAAAGAATCAAGTTAACCAGTTGTTTAAGTACTAGTCTTGACTTGTTTGAATTATGACAATTTGGCAGACCTCTGTTTATCATGATGCCGCAGATACAAACCATAGCGCACTAACGCTGCCTCAAAATGCGCAAATTCTTTGATTGATTGCTTATAATCCTTCCACAATTGTTGCAAATGGATCACAGCCGTTGTATCACTATCGGCATCTTCCGGCAGGTACATCATTGTCTTCGCTGCATGCAAAGCCAGTGGCGACAATGGCGGCATGGCCTTGTACCAGTATCCCCGCAATTCGCGTAGAAAAATCTGTGTTGTCACCTTGCCTATACCCTTACCCAGCGCAATAATCCGCTGTTCAAGATCCCGCGCATCAGTTGCCAAGTCATGCAACCGGTTTAAATCACCAGCATAATCATTTAACAATGTTTGATTGACAGTCAACAGTTTTGTGGCTGTTTTAAAATCATAACGTCCGTACCCCCCTTTGTCCAAAAGGGCAACCAGTCCATCCCATCCTGTACTAAGTACTTTTTCAGGTGATAAAACATCATGGCTTTTAAATACCTGCCAAGTATGTGTAGCAATTTTTTCGGATATGCGCGCACCATAAAACAGGGCGGCGAGAAACCATTTGTATATCTCATTGGACTTCAAATCATTCAGAACAATACCTAATACAAATGCATAACTGCCGCCCTGCTCTGCCACAAAATCAACAGGATTTTTAGTGTAATGTCGCTCAGTTTGCATAAATGCAATACTAAGACTGTTTAAAAGACTAAACAACCATTGGTCATTCCTGGATAGCCAAATGCGCAATGCCTGCCGTTAAATCCGCATTTTTGGCTTCATTCCCCTTTAATTTGATTTGTAAACGCAGCTCATTCATAGAATCTGCATTTCGTAAGGCATCTTCATAACTAATCTGGCCGCTTTCATATAATTCAAATAATGCCATATCGAATGTCTGCATACCTAACTCGCGTGATTTTTTCATTATTTCCTTGATTTCATGCACATCTCCCTTGAATATGAGATCAGAAATCAATGGAGAATTTAACATTATCTCAATCGCGGCCACTCGCCCTTTTCCATCTTTATTTGGTATCAAACGCTGGGCAACCAAACCACGCAAATTGAGCGACAAATCCATCAGCAGCTGCGCCCGGCGTTCTTCAGGAAAAAAATTGATAATCCGATCCAGTGCCTGATTGGCACTGTTTGCATGCAGCGTCCCCATACACAAATGACCTGTTTCGGCAAATGCGATAGCATGTTCCATGGTTTCCCGGTCACGAATCTCTCCGATCAAAATCACATCCGGCGCCTGCCGAAGTGTATTTTTTAACGCGGCTTCCCAGGATTCGGTATCGACGCCCACTTCGCGCTGCGTGATCACGCAGTTAATATGCTCATGGACATATTCCACCGGATCCTCAATAGTAATAATATGACCGTAAGTATTTTTGTTACGATGGCCAATCAGAGCAGCCATTGAAGTTGACTTACCTGAACCAGTGCCGCCAACAAAAATGACAAGACCTCTTTTACTCATTACCACATCCTTGAGTACTGGAGGCAACTTCAGTTCATCAAAGTCGGGAATTTTTGTTGTAATAGTACGCAATACCAGTCCTACTCTTTGCTGCTGAACGAACGTGTTGACACGAAACCGTCCAATACCGGCAGGATTGATGGCGAAATTGCATTCCTTGGTTTGCTCGAACTCAGCCGCCTGTTTTTCATTCATAATGGCATGTGCTAATGCTTCGGTATGCTGCGAGGAGAGCGCCTGCTGTGAGACAGGCGTCATTTTTCCATCGACTTTCAAAGCTGGTGGGAACCCGGCTGTAATAAACAAATCCGATGCTTTTTTGCTGAGCATCAGACGCAGCAAATCGTGCATAAATTTCGTCGCTTGCGCTTTTTCCATTTTTGCTTCCTGAGTATTAGGTTTTATCTGAAATTATCTTTATTTGCTGCTTTGACACGCGCTTCCGCTGTTGTCACAACATTGCGCTTGACCAACTCGGTCAGATTCTGATCCAATGTCTGCATACCTACGCTCTGTCCGGTTTGTATTGCCGAATACATTTGCGCAACTTTGGCTTCGCGAATCAAATTACGAATTGCCGGCGTACCAATCATAATTTCATGCGCTGCGACACGCCCATTACCATCCTTTGTTTTGAGTAGTGTTTGTGATATCACCGCCCTTAAAGATTCTGATAACATCGCACGAATCATTTCTTTTTCTTCGGCCGGAAATACGTCAATAATACGATCTATGGTTTTTGCGGCAGAGCTGGTATGAAGGGTACCGAAAACTAGGTGGCCCGTTTCTGCAGCCGTCATCGCTAAACGTATCGTTTCAAGGTCACGCAATTCACCCACTAGAATAATATCCGGATCTTCACGTAAGGCCGAGCGTAGCGCCTTTTCGAAACTGTGTGTGTCACGCCCGACTTCACGTTGATTTATTAGGCATTTTTTGCTTTCATGTACAAATTCTATAGGATCTTCCAGTGTCAGGATATGCCCAAAATCGTTTTCGTTAATGTGATTGATCATCGCTGCCAACGTAGTTGATTTACCTGACCCTGTCGGCCCTGTGACCAGCACGACACCGCGGGGTTGCTGAGCAATTTCTGCAAAAATTTTAGGAGCATTCAATTCTTCAAGTGTAAGCACTTTGGAAGGGATAGTCCGCATAACTGTAGCAGCGCCACGTTGTGTGTTAAAAGCATTAACACGAAAGCGTGCAAGATTCGGCACTTCAAATGAAAAATCACATTCCAGATTTTCTTCATAAAACTTACGCTGCCCATCATTCATAATGTCATATACCATGCTATGGACTTCTTTATGTTCCATCTCAGGTAAGTTTATTCGCTTGACTTCGCCATGGACGCGAATCATCGGCGGCATCCCGGCGGATAAATGCAAATCGGAAGCCTTGTTTTTAACTACAAATGCGAGCAACTCAACTATGTTCATGTATATTCCTCAATGATTTTTTCATACTTTTCTTGAGTTTTCAGACATCTGGCACAACCAGACAACAGGCTGGGCAAGACAGGTTTGTTTTTCATGTCTACGGATATATCACTTAAAAATTGAGTACTCTCAAGCATTCAGTTGGCTTATGCGCTGCATTAAAGCTTTTTACTGTCTATTCAATTTCCGTTTAACTCACGTTACACTTTCCCTCACGAACACACTCGATTCATATTAAAATTACGCCTTTTTGTTGCGCTTAAGATTTAAAACACTATGCACCCGATGTTAAATATTGCAATCAAGGCCGCACGACGGGCGGGCGACATCATTATCCAGGCTTCACGCAATCTGGATTTATTGAATATCTCCAAAAAATCCCGTAGCGACTATGTCAGCGAGGTCGATAGAGCTGCCGAAGATGCCATCATAAAAATTCTGCATGACACATATCCAGATCATGCCATTCTCGCTGAAGAGAGCGGTATGCGTGGAGATATAGTGAATGCCGAATTTCAGTGGATTATCGATCCATTGGATGGCACTACGAATTTTTTGCATGGCCTCCCTCAGTATGCCGTTTCGATTGCATTAAAACATAAAGGCTTATTAAACAAAGCTGTTGTATATAACCCAAGTAACAACGAATTGTTTACTGCCAGTAGAGGGGGCGGTGCATACCTAAATAATCAACGTTTACGTGTCAGCAAACGCTCCCGCCTGGAAGATTGCCTGATCGGTACCGGTATTCCCTTCAGGGACTTGACACACCTAGAGGCGTATTTAAAAATTTTCAAAGATATTATTCCAAGGGTGGCAGGCATTCGCCGCCCGGGATCGGCCTCACTGGATCTTTCCAGTGTGGCTGCAGGCCGGTATGACGGTTTCTGGGAGATCGGGTTGGCTCCATGGGATATGGCCGCCGGTTGTTTGTTAATCCAGGAAGCCGGTGGACTGGTGGGCGATTTGGAAGGCAATGATTCTTATCTGGAAAGCGGCCAGATTCTCGCCGGGAATCCAAAAGTGTTTGCACAACTGCTACAAATTATCCAGCCACACTTGAGTCAGGCGCTAATTGAGAATCACCGGGCTGCACAAAAACGCAGATAATCGTTTAGAATTTTTTGCGTTGCATTGCAACTCTTACAAGTATTCAGTGCCCTTCAGGAATCATTGACTGATTACCAGATTCCGGTTCCAGTACCTCTGAATCTTTGGCTTGCATTTCAATCAGTGCGCCAAGCTCTTCTAACGGTGGGAGTTCTTCCAAAGCGCATACACCAAGGTCATTCAGAAACTGTTGCGTTGTTGCAAACAATTCCGGTTTTCCAGGCACATTTCGATGTCCGACCTGATCCACCCATCCACGCGCCGTCAATGTTTTCAGAATGGATGATGAAACACTGATACCTCGGATCTCCTCAATATCTCCCCGCGTAACCGGCTGATAATAGGCAATAATAGCCAATGTTTCCAACACCGCACGTGAATAACGAGGCGTTTTGGGTGGATTCAAACGATTCAGAAACAACTGCATTTCCGCTCTTGCCTGAAATCGCCACCCACTCGCTACCCGAACAAGCTCAATACCGCTGTCAGCCCAATCTTCAGACAGCACTTCAATACACTCGGTTACTTGTTTTGTGCCGACTTCATTGTTGAACAGTTTTTTCAGCATAGCTATAGATAACGGCTCTTGTGAGGTCAGCAAAGCTGCTTCAATCACTTGTTTTATTTTTTCTGTCTTCCAGCTATCGGTTGCATTGGCTGTTTTAGCCGCTGGGTTGTCTTCAACAAGATTAGATTGGTTAAGTCGTATCGGACGGTTTGACATAAATAGTTCCCGACGTTTCTGGTTGTGTAATAATCACCAACATTTCCTTGGCAAGTTCCAGAACTGCCAGAAAAGTGACAATTACTTCCGCCACTGTCGCAACCGGATTGAACAAATCATAAAGCGCTGTTTGTCCACGCTGCTGCAAACCCCTCAGTACCTGACTCATATAAGCGCGTACAGAGAGTGTCTCACGAACGATTTGGTGATGCCGATTGACCCTGGCTCTTGCCAGCAATGACAGCCAGACTTGGCGAAGATCATCGACGGTAACATCCGGTAGTTGATCGGATACATAATGATCCATCCAGACCTGGACCGTTGAAAAATCACGGCCTGCCTGCGGTAATTCACTTAAACGTATTGCTGCCAATTTAATCTGTTCATATTTTAGCAACCGTTCAACCAGTTCAGCTCTAGGATCGTTCTCCTCTTCCGCTTCAATATTGGAAGCCGGCAACAACATTCGTGATTTTATTTCTATCAGCAAAGCCGTCATTAATAAATATTCCGCAGCCAGTTCAAATTGCTCTACTTCCATCATCTCAACGTAAGCCATGTACTGTTGTGTCAATGGCACCATCGGTATGTCAAGAATATCGAGATTATGTTTACGGATCAGATAAAGCAACAAATCCAACGGACCCTGAAATGTATCCAAAAACACTTCCAATGCATCCGGCGGTATGTATAAATCTTGCGGCACCTCCATCATAGGTTCGCCACAGATCTTTGCAATAGGCTGTTGGGCAGAATGATTCAATGGTTCAACGACCACTGATCCCGTTGATGAAATCATTTCTTTCTAAAAAATCAGGAATAGTTCAGTCCAATGGCGGATCGAATGTCGCGCATTGTTTCTTCTGCAAGGCGATTTGCTTTTTCACAGCCATCGGCAATGATATTACGCACCAATACCGGGTCTTCTTCATAAATGAGTGCGCGTTCGCGCATAGGCTCCTGCTCGGCCAGCACTCTCTCGATCACAGGAGATTTACAGTCTAGGCATCCGATTTCCGCGCTTGTACAGCCATGCTGAACCCATTTACAGGTTTCATCATCAGAATAAATCAGATGAAACTGCCATACCGGACAGACGGCCGGATTACCTGGATCGGTTCGTCGGACACGCGCAGGATCGGTCGGCATGGTGCGTATTTTTTTGCGTATAGTTTCGGGATCTTCCCGCAGACTGATGGTGTTGTTGTACGATTTGGACATTTTCTGGCCGTCCAGTCCCGGCATACGTGAAGCTTTTGTCAGCAGTGTCTCAGGCTCACAAAGAATCATTTTCCCGCCGCCTTCGAGATATCCGAACAAGCGTTCCTTATCACCCATACTCAAATTTTGCTGCGCATCGAGCAATGACTTGGCTTCTTCCAGGGCACTTTCGTCGCCTTGTTCCTGATAGAGGTTACGCAATTCTTTGTATAGTTTTGATTTTTTTGAACCGAGTTTCTTGACAGCTGCCTCGGCCTTTTCTTCAAAACCGGACTCTTTTCCATAAAGGTGATTAAAACGGCGGCAAATTTCTCGAGTAAATTCAATATGCGGCGCCTGATCCTCTCCGACCGGAACACGGTTTGCACGATAAATCAGTATGTCGGCACTTTGCAGCAAAGGGTAGCCAAGAAAACCATAGGTACTCAGGTCTTTTTCGGTCAGCTTCTCCTGTTGATCTTTATAGGTCGGAACACGTTCAAGCCAGCCCAACGGCGTCATCATTGACAGCAATAAAAACAACTCGGCATGCGACGGTACTTTAGACTGTATAAACAACACTGCTTTAGAAGGATCAACACCGGCTGCTAGCCAATCAATCACCATATCTATGGCGTTTTTTTCGATAATCTCAGGCGAATCATAATGTGTTGTCAACGCATGCCAATCTGCCACAAAAAAAAGGCACTCATACTGCTGTTGCAGTTCTACCCAGTTTTTTAACACACCATGATAATGGCCCAAATGCAAATTGCCTGTTGGACGCATCCCCGATAAAACGCGATCAGCAAACATAAATTATGTCCTAATTATCAGATAGTATGAATTATTCATTTAAAAATTGAAGATGTTCGAACGCTGGAAAATTTGATCAAACGTATAACCCAAAAAAAGAAACCATCATATACTTGATGAATATTATCAGCGGCCCGACAATAACGCCCAAAACACCACTAACCAACAAAACCAGCAGAATCATAAAACCATAAGGTTCGATTTTAGCGAAATGATGAGCAATTTGGTGCGGAAGTAGACTTGCAGCCATGCGTCCGCCATCAAGAGGTGGTAATGGCAACAGGTTTAATACCATCAATATTACATTGATCTCAATACCTGCTCTACCCATCAATAACAAAGGCCCAGTAAAATCACTGACAGGCAGGATAATAGCAAGCTTCATGACCAGCGCCCAAAAAAAAGCCATAATTAAGTTGGCTCCCGGGCCAGCAAATGCAACCCAAAGCATATCCTGCTTGGGTTGTCGCAGATTAGCAAAGTTAACAGGCACCGGTTTAGCCCAACCGAAAAGGAAGCCCGCCCCCATAGCCAATTTACTGACAATAAAAAGCGTTACGGGCACCAGGATCGTTCCGATCGGATCAATATGCTTTGTCGGATTTAGACTGATTCTTCCTTGGTTATATGCAGTAAAATCGCCAAAATATCTAGCCGCGTAGCCATGCGCAGCTTCATGCAAAGTAATGGCAAAAATAACCGGTAAAGCATAAATGGCAATTCCCTGTATGATGCCGTCAAGATCCATGCTCAATTCCGAAAGGATCGAGACTGCCTTTACCTGTCCGGACAAGCACCGGGATATCATCGGTTAGGTCGATCACTGTTGTCATCTCCAAACCACAAGAACCCGCATCCATGACCAGATCAACCTGATGCTCCAGGCGCTCCCTGATATTTTCCGCATCATTCATGGGCAATTCATCACCTGGCAGTATCAACGTCGAACTTAGCAACGGCTCGTCCATTTCCTCCAATAATGCCAGTGCGACGGGATGATCCGGAATGCGTAAACCGATGGTATACCGTTTGGGATGCTGGAGACGGCGCGGAACCTCTTTACTAGCTTGTAGTATAAACGTATAGCTGCCTGGGGTATTGGCCTTAAGCAAACGGTATTGCGCATTATCCACTTTGGCATACAGGGAGATTTCGGCCAGATTCCGACATACCAACGTAAAATGGTGTTTTTCATCTACCTGACGTATCGCCCGTATTCGTGACATGGCATTTTTATTGCCGATCTGGCAACCCAGCGCGTAACATGAATCGGTAGGATAAACGATAATGCCGCCATTGCGTACGATATTCACGGCCTGTTTGATCAGTCGTGAATGCGGATTTTCTGTATGAATCGTAAAAATTGAGCCATAGCAACAGATTATATCAAATGATTGTTAGTCGATTAATGCATGCTGACAGACTTTCCTGCGGTAGCCTATAGAAAGTTTTGTACTTCAGTTAATTCACAGCGTATCAGTTATTTTGAAATGCATTCCAGTCATGCCATACTGGCACACAGCCCGTTGGCAGCTCTGGTAGTCGGCCTAAATCATAGAAGCTTTCACCCGGTCCATGAAAATCTGATCCACATGAGGCCAACAAGCCTCTGTTTCTTGCATGTGCGGCAAAAATTTCCATTTGTTGGGGCGTATGACTGGCGCTGATTACTTCAATAGCGGAACCACCTAAAGCACTAAACTCGTCAAGCAAATCATTTAAAACATTCTTGCCCAGATTATAGCGGGCCGGATGAGCAATCACTGCTCGGCCGCCACTGCCTATTATCCAGGCAATAGCTTCGCTGAGCGCAGCCCATTCATGGGATGTATAGCCCGGTTTTCCTTTGACTAGATATTTCTTAAAAACCGATTTCATATCCTTAGCATATCCCTTTTCAACTAGAAAACGCGCAAAATGTGTCCGGCCAATTAACCCCCGTTCGCCAACATAGGCATAGGCGCCCTCAAGACTGCCGGCAATACCGGCTTTTTCAAGTTCCGCAGCAATATTTTGCGCGCGTTGTGTGCGTCCAGTCCGTATGGCTAACAGGCCGTCAAAAAGCGGTTGGTATTCTGGGTCGATATTCAGTCCTAAAATATGTATAGTCCGGCCACGCCAGCTGACAGAAATTTCCACACCGTTTATAAATGTGATATTTTTTTCGAGTGCGGCCAAACGTGCTTCATCCAGCCCGGCAACATCGTCATGATCCGTTAATGCCAGCACAACCACGCCGCGCTGTGCGGCCCGGTTTATCAGTTGAGCAGGCGTTAAAACGCCATCGGAAACGTTAGAGTGGCAGTGCAAATCAATATCAAGCATAAAGAAATTTTCGGTGTTTTATAATGAGACAGTGCGACAAGAAAAGAAAGCAAGAAAGTAATTCAATTCGTATCAGCAACCAACCGGATAAAACATACGCTAAACCGGCGATTTGATGATAAACGACTAGACTATTATATCAAATTCATGTTCATAGGACTCTGAATGCTTAACAAGTTATGGCTTAACATTTCATCAGCACCACACCGCAGCCTGTTTTTGGCAGGTGCACTGCAGGGTATTTTTACACTAACCTGGTGGGTGTATGATCTCGCCGGGAGATATGCGCTTTTAGGTTCATTCTCAGTCTGGAGCATTGCGCCTACGTGGTCACATGCATTTTTAATGATTTACTGTTTTTTCCCATTTTTTATTTTCGGTTTTCTATTCACTACTTATCCGAATTGGTTGAACGGAAAAAAAATTTCTAAAAATGTGTATATGACAACTTGCCTGCTGATGGTTGTTGGCGTAGCTTTATTCTATACCGGATTGATTCATGGCCAATGGCTGAGCATACTGGGTGTCACTGCTATACTGGGAGGATTTATCAGTGCATTTAGAGCATTACAGCTGGTACTGATTCAGGCTAAAGGACAGGACAGGCGTCATGCTATCGTAACCAGTACAGCACTACTTATGGGGTGTCTGGGAATTGCAGCATATCTACTCTGGTTATTGACCGAAGCACAGCTTCTGCTGGATTTTTCACGCCATGCCGGTATCTGGTTTTTCTTGATGCCGATATTGCTGGCCGTCTCACACCGCATGATTCCGTTTTTTTCCAGCCGGGTACTCGATAATTACGTGATCGTCAGACCGTACTGGATACTCTGGATCATGTTGGCATGTACAGTCGCGCACGGCCTGCTGCAACTTATGCAGTTACTTCAGTATCTTTGGCTGTCAGACTTCCTTTTGGCGTTGTGCGCGCTGTATTTGTCTATCCGCTGGGGATTGCTGCGCAGCTTTCAGGTCAGCCTGCTCGCTGTATTGCATATTGCTTTCGCCTGGCTCAGTGTTTCAATGCTGCTGTTCGGACTGCAAAGCCTTGTATTCATGCAGACCGAAACGGAAACATGGATTCTGGGCATGGCACCTTTGCATGCGCTGGCTATCGGCTATTTCGCCAGCATGGTTCTAGGCATGGCATCACGTGTCACCATCGGGCATTCCGGCCGTCCTCTGGTGTTGGATCGCTTTACATGGCAGTTGTTTATCGGCTTTCAGGCAACCGCCGTAATCAGAGTCTTGCCTGAACTGGTTCCCGCAATAGGCCAGTTTGCACCGGCATTGTATTTGATCGCGGGGCTGATCTGGTTGACATGTTTCACTTTATGGGCAATTCGTTACATACCGATTTATTGGCGCCCTCGTATCGACGGCAAACCTGGCTAACTGTTTTGCGAACTGCTATCAACAAATGCCAGACCGACAAGCTTGACAAGAATAAATCGCTTCGATAGTCTCGCAGCCAGAAACCACCCGCATTTGCAAAATGCTCGTATTTCTATCATTGAAGCTGGCGTTGTGTCAGAATGATGCATAATTCTTATTATAAAAAA
Organism: Burkholderiales bacterium; assembly: GCA_024235755.1. Taxonomy (GTDB): domain Bacteria; phylum Pseudomonadota; class Gammaproteobacteria; order Burkholderiales; family Nitrosomonadaceae; genus Nitrosomonas. Next base: position 137,774 of record JACKLV010000001.1, read on the forward strand.
AACTATTTTTTGTGAGTATTGAAACGCGTTACGTTACAAAGGAGATAAAACGATGGAACTTAAAGGATCTAAAACCGAAAGTAATCTCAAAGCAGCCTTTGCAGGTGAATCTCAAGCAAATCGACGTTATTTATACTTTGCAGCCAAGGCCGATGTTGAAGGTCAAAATGATGTCGCGACCGTATTTCGTTCAACGGCCGAAGGTGAAACTGGACACGCACACGGCCATCTGGAATATCTGGAATCATGCGGTGACCCAGCCACCGGACTGGTCTTCGGCGCCACCCGTGACAATCTGAAAACTGCGATTGCTGGTGAAACGCATGAATATACCGATATGTACCCAGGTATGGCAAAAACCGCCCGCGATGAAGGCTTTGATGAAATTGCCGACTGGTTTGAAACGCTAGCTAAAGCGGAGCGCTCACATGCCAACCGTTTTCAACGTGCGCTCGACAGTTTGGCAGATTAATTTGTAACTGCTTCATCTTCCCGGATAGGGAAAACTGTCATATAAAACAATGACGGATGGAATTTTTCTCAGCAGAGGTAAATTCCATCTGTACAGTAAGACAGTCTCATTTTTTCTCACCTATTTCTCTCTATGGCAACTCGCGAAGGCAGTTTGGAAACACCCACACGCTATCCGATAGACTGGAAAAAAATTGATTTTTATAATGAAGCCAGTCTTCAGAATGAAATGGAGCGTATCTTTGATATCTGTCACGGTTGCCGTCGTTGCGTCAATCTGTGCACAGCTTTTCCGCGTTTGTTCGATTTAATTGATGAAGGCACTACCGGCGAACTCGACGGTGTCGATAAAAATAGATTCTGGGAAATTGTTGACCGTTGTTTTTTATGCGATATGTGCTTCATGACGAAATGTCCCTATGTGCCACCGCATGAATGGAACGTCGATTTTCCACATTTGATGTTGCGCGCAAAAGCCGTTCAATTCAAAACCAAAGGGGCTGGTTTTCGTGACAAACTGTTATCGAACACCGATCAAGTGGGCAAACTAGCGACGACGCCCGGCATTGCTCAAAGCGTTAATGCGCTCAACAAAACCCCTGCCGTACGTAAATTTCTGGACAGCACGCTTGGAATACATGCCGACCGTAAACTACCCGAATACACTACCAGAAAATTCCGCTCGAATGCCGCGACTGTTGACCACTTTACCGTCAAAAATGGTGAGCGTACACGCGGCAAAGTAGCCATCTATGCTACCTGCTATATCAATTATAACGAACCGGGCATTGGCCATGATTTACTGAAGATACTTGAGCATAATGAAATACCCACAACTCTAGTAATAAAAGAAGCATGCTGCGGAATGCCCAAGTTGGAACTCGGCGATCTTGAAACCGTTGAAGCACTCAAAAACGAAAATATCGCGCACTTACTTAAACTGGCTCAGGACGGATATGCTATTTTATCTGCAATACCATCGTGCACACTGATGTATAAGCAAGAATTACCGCTGTTATTTCCCGACGACGAAGCGGTTCAGGCTGTCGCCTCAGCCATGTTCGATCCATTTGAATATCTTATGCTGCGGCATCAGGATCAACTGCTGAAAACTGACTTCAAAACAACGCTGGGCAAAGTGGCTTACCATATTCCCTGTCACCAGCGCGTACAAAATATCGGCAAAAAAACGCGCGATATTTTGCAATTAATTCCCGACACGGAAATCAGTATTGTTGAGCGCTGTTCCGGCCATGACGGCACTTGGGGCGTCAAAAGTGAATATTTTGATGACTCAATGAAAATCGGCCGCCCGGTTTTCCGGCAAATGGCTGCCAGTCAACCCGACTATATCAGTTCAGATTGTCCAATTGCTGCTCGGCACATAGAACAGGGTATGGGTACAGACAACGCCGCAAGAAAAATACACCCACTTTCTCTACTGCGCATGGCCTATAATGGCCACTCTGGCAACGAACAGCAATCCGGTTTGTCCAACAATTCAGCTAATGAAAAAACCGATTAAAGGAAATGAATACAATCACACGTGACAGCCTGTTAACCCTGGAAGATTACGCCAAGGTACGCAAACAAAAACGCAGTGAAGTCATGGCGCATAAAAAACCGCGCAAGATTCCGCTTGGCGATCATGTTACCCTGTTATTTGAAGACGACGTTACAATCCGCTACCAAATCCAGGAAATGCTTCATATAGAACGTATCTTTCAAGAAGATGAAATCACGCACGAGCTGGAAACCTATCTTCCGCTGGTGCCGGACGGTACCAACTGGAAAGCGACCATGATGATTGAGTATCCAGACCCAGCTGAACGCGCTGCCCACCTTGCTGAAATGGTCGGAATTGAAGATAAAGTCTGGGTAAAAATCGATAATTTTCCGCCGGTCTATGCAATTGCAGACGAAGATCTTGAACGAGAAAATACCGAAAAAACTTCTTCTGTGCATTTTCTCAGGTTTGAGCTGTCGCGAGATATGATTCGCGCATTACGCCAGCATGGCAATTTATCCATGGGCGTGAATCATCCAGCGTATCGGATGGCGATTGAATCCATTGATGATCAAAGTCGCGTTTCGCTGGTCAACGACCTTATTGACATCCAATGAACAATAAACGATTGATAACATGGATTCTCCTGACAGTTCTCCTGCTACTACTGATTGCTTGCGCAGCCAAAAAAGAATTCAAAGACGAATTTGATGCTGGAAAAACCTGGGTGGAACAGCTTGCACAGCTTCCGGACTTCCCTGATTTACGCAATCTGATTAAGTTTGACGTAGGTTCGATCACCGATTACAGTCATGCCATAGACCCAGACTCTATCAGTATCGGCCAAGACGGCGTGATTCGTTTTACATTGGTTACTCGTTCCTCAACTGGTGTCATGAATATCAGCTATGAAGGTATTCGTTGTATCACCAATGAGAGAAAATTGTACGCCATCGGCCGCGACGACCACACCTGGTCTGAACCGAGAGTATCTGACTGGCAGTCGCTTGATTTTGTACGGCAGTTTTACGCACAACGCGAATTGTCGAAAAATCTGTTTTGCCCGCACAAACAAATTGTCAACAGTCGAGAAGAAGCAATCAGGGTGTTAAGAAAAGGCATACATCCCGATATTTATCGATAGCAATTCATTACACTCAAAAGACGACCGTCATCTGTTTTTTTTCTTACCGAGCTTGCTATTCAGCATATTTTTAAGTTTGTCGATAGCACCGCGCACGGCAGAATCAAGATTTGCATCCTGATGTGTAACTGCGACGGGCTGCAGGTTTTCGATACGGGCTTCTATCATACAGCGCTTATCGTTCTCACCGCCTTTGTCACTATTCTCATCGCTGATGTGCACTTCAATCCGGGTGATCTGTTCACTGAAACGCTCCAATGCCTGCACTACCATGGTTTCAACATGGTTTGACAATGTTTCATGGCCTTCGATATTACGATCGGTATTAATCTGAATCTGCATGCTTTGCTCTGTAGGTGATTTATTGAAAACCCTTAAAGCCGTTCGGGCAGCCGGGTGCGTAATTCGTCCGTTTTCAGTGCAGTGTAGTCCTTATCAATTTCCAGGGAAAGCAATTTGCTCAGCGTGGGATTAAGATTGGTTCGCAACAATCCAAGAAATGCAGGTGCCGCTACAATGACAAAACGGTCAAATTTGTTTTTTAAACGTCCTTGTTCTATTCGGTCCATAAGCAACTTTGCAAAACGAATCTGTTCATGTTCATGTGGAGATACTTCAACTTCCATTGAGTGACGCGCATCACCATGGCTTTCATAACTGCGTCCGGGCCGATCTGTTGTGAGTTCAGACTGTTTTAAACGTGCTTCAGGGTTATCGAAAGTTTCAATTTCAGTTAAAGGCCCAATGGGTGTATCCGCTGAAAAAAGTTTAGCGTTGCCGCTATTTGCCGAAAGAACCCAGATTTTTGACATATTTAACACTCCATTGTTATTTTGATAGCGAGATGTTTTGGCTAATTTCAAACTTGCGTCCAGATATAGCCACGTGCCTTGCCTTATACGTACAGCTTTAAAAACAAACATGTTGGCTGCTTACATCACTGTACACTGTAAAGAATGTTAGAATATTATGCAATTCTAATCATTGCATTAGATTAAGTTTTTTATATCATATTTTTCATTATTGTCCGTCTCATAGAACCTTGCAATGCCAAACCCACTTCGAAGATTGATTTGTTCGATGTTTTTTACTCATTGCCAACCAAATATCAACTGTACGCCTTTAAACCGACAAAACAGTATTGCCTATAAAGCCTGATTGTCACAACAAAACTGCTACTGCGTATCTTCTATCAGATCAATGGTCAATAATCATGCATACTCAGCTCTTCCATAGCGCGAAGGCTATTTTTAAATTTCCCAGGAAAATTAACTTTGAATGAAAGTGATATGAAAAAAACCATTCTTGTAACTGGTGGATTGGGATATATCGGCAGCCATACCGTTGTCGAATTACAGGAAAGCAACTACGATGTCGTCGTAATCGATAATCTGTCAAATTCCATCAGCGAGGTCGCAGAAAAGATTACTTCCATCACCCAAATTCCCGTCAAACTGTATATAGGCGATATTACTGACGAATCATCGCTCAAGACTTTGTTTGAACAGGAGACAATTGGAGGCGTCATCCACTTTGCAGCGCATAAAGCCGTCGGCGAATCCGTTCAAAAACCGTTTAAATACTACCGGAATAATATCGATGGCATGATTACTTTACAAAAAGTCATGCATCAACACCATGTTAAAACAATCGTATTCTCTTCCAGCTGTACTGTTTACGGCGATACCAAACACTCACCAATCGCTGAAACACACCCGGTAACGGAAGCCATTTCGCCATATGGAACAACCAAACTGGTGTGCGAGCAAATCTTGAAAGAGTTATGCAGATACAGCGGCTTCAAAGGAATCATTTTGCGCTATTTCAACCCTGTGGGGGCACATCCATCCACCTGCATTGGCGAGTTACCACTCGGAGTGCCCGACAACCTGGTTCCGTATATCACTCAAACAGCTGCAGGCATACGGGAGAAGCTAACAGTATTCGGCAATGATTATAATACCGCCGATGGCACCAATATACGCGATTACATTCATGTTGTAGACTTGGCCAGAGCCCATGTTAAAGCGTTGGATTACGCATTGTCGATGAATCAAGATTGTGAGATTTTTAACTTAGGCACCGGTACAGGACATAGTGTGCTTGAAGTCATCCAAGCTTTTGAGCAAACCAGCGGGATATCTTTACCTTACGTAATAGGCGCGCGAAGAACCGGAGATGTTGAACAGATTTGGGCCGATGCCACAAAAGCGGTGCAAATACTTAATTGGACACCTCAATATAATCTGCACGACATGATGGATTCGGCTTGGAAGTGGCAGGTTGCCTTAAGCCAGAACAATCAAAAACGAGCCTCAAAACCAGCGTAAAAAATAGCGCTCTTCTACTCGTTTAGAACCAAAAATATGGTTATCAATGCTTGAATTTTACACCCAGCGATTGATACAGAGTGCGCATACCGTCTAGGTAACGTTCAACTGTAAATGTGGATGTTGCAAAATCATAACCCGCGCGCCCCATTGTTTCTATTCGTGCGTCCGGCATCGATTGAACTGCCAGCATTCGGTCTGTCAGCGCCGACACATCCCCAGTTTCAAACAACAATCCAGTTTCCTCCGGTTTGAGCATTTCCGGAATACCTCCTATACGCGCACCGATTACAGGTTTACCACAAGCATACGATTCGAGTACGCTGATCGGTGCATTTTCATACCATTGAGATGGTAGTACAACAGCACGGGCGTGCTGTATCAGAGAACGCAAAGCTTCACCGCTGCGATATCCCAAAAATTCAATAGTATTGCAATCATCAGGAACCAACCGGCGCAGATTTTCCTCATACGGCCCCGTACCTGCCAGCTTCAATCTTATTCCTGCTGCTAAGGCAGCTTTAACCAGTGTATCAACGCCTTTCTCAGGAGCAAGACGCCCGAAATACAAAAAATAATCACCCACTTTGAACTGTGGCAGATAAGATTGATAGTGAATAAAGTTTGGAATATAAACCAATTTATTTGCATCCCACCCCCATTCAATCAATTTATCCCGATAAAAAAGACTAGGCGTAATAATCGTATCGAGATTCTTCTTATACAAACCGAGCGCTTTGTGCACGCTTGACTCGACACTTACGAGCAGACTCGCCGCCAACGAATCATGAATACATCGATTCTTAACGACATGCCAAAGATTTCCATGTTTACATTGCTCACAAACACCCGTTTTATTGAGCATCTTATACGCTGGGCACGCAATTTTTAAATCATGCGCGGTCATGACGGTCGGGATGCCTGCCTCACTAAGTGCAGACAAAACCGATGGAGATAAGTGATGATAAATACAATGCGCATGCGCAATATCGGGTCGTACATGCTGAATGAGTTTTTTAAGTTTTGCCTTGGCCTCCCACGAATAGATGACTTTACCTGCCATGACTATCTTCTGTAACAAATTGTAATCATTACCGAATTCCAGTTCATCGACAAAATATCGTTCCCAGTCCGACGCTTCGTTTTTTGGGTGATGCATGGTAAATGCAACCGTGTTCCAGTCAAGGCTCTGAAACAGTCTCTGGTGATCAAAAAAAACAGCATCTGATCCACCGCGCCGGTAGTTGTAGGTATTCAGCGACAACAAAGTATTTTTCATGCTTTTATCTGAGGTTGCATAGGTAAGTATGAAGGTTTTCGACAATTCTTTGCCATTGATAATCTTGAGCCGACATTCTGATACTTTTCGAGCAGAACCGGTCCATTTTTTGCTCAATCAATTTGATTCCCGTGCAGATATCTTGTGGGGCATCTCCGATTAACACACCGTTTTCGTGATTAATAATCAATTGATTAGCGCTTGTTTTGGTAGCAATAACTGGCATACCGGACATAAGGTATTCATAGGTTTTAGTAGGTGGCTGATCATCAAAATAAGCCGTCAGTGGAATATACGACAAACCGACATTATGCGTATCAAATAACGGTTTCAGCTGATCATGCGGCACTCTGCCTTTGAATTTGACGACTTCACTGATCCCGCAGCGTTCCGTTTCCATGATCAGTCGATCAAGCTGACCGGGTAATCCATCGCCCACAATGGTCAAGGCAACTTTTTCGGGCGTTTCTGATTGTGAAAGATATTTCTTTAACCCGTAGATTACCTTCTCGAGATTTCTGTTATATAAAGTACCGACATACAATATTTTGAGGTCATTAAAGACTTTGTCTGTCGAAGAAATCACTTCAGCCCCCAAAGGTAGAATTTCTGCTTTCTTAGCCAATCCCAGTTTTTTAGAAAGTCCACTGGAAATGACTGTTATATTTTCATAGAACAGCGCCTCAATTTTCAGAACAGTATCGTAAAATTTACGCGCCAATATGTTTTTTTCGACCGAACCTGTACGAATATCGAGCACCATTGCATTTTTCGGACGCATTAACCGTATTAACCACGACACAAATTTGAAATATTTGACAAATATAATGGCTTCTTTGTTTTTTGTTAGATTCCAAAATGCGGTTAAAAAACGGATGGCGCGAATGAGTCCGCCTTGTCGATTGACAGAAATGACCTGAATCCCATCCATAGCAATGGGAGCAAAACCCAGGTCCCATCCAATATAAGTTACCCGGCATTTGTGTTTAAGATACTTACAATAATAGTAAGTATCAATATGATAGCCAAACTGAGCCGAAGAGACTATTATGACATGATTCACTTTATGGTTACGAGTATGTAATTCAGACTAAAGTATAAGTTTATCACTCGTATAAGGACAGCATCTGCGACAATTTGTCACGTTTCGAATAAATAACACCCATGTAAAATCGGGTACATCGTGATCTTCAAGCGCTACTATGCACACGAATTTATTTTGAATACTTTCAATTTTATTGACACTTTTTAGGAGCAAGACTCATGCACAAAAAACTGCCTCGCTCAATCACAAAAGCCGTGTTTCCAATAGCCGGATTAGGTACACGATTCCTTCCTGTCACTAAAGCTTCGCCTAAAGAAATGCTTCCTATTGTTGATAAACCACTGATCCAATATGCTGTCGAAGAAGCCTATGCCGCAGGTATCCGGCAAATGATTTTTGTAACAGGACGCACAAAACGGGCAATTGAAGATCATTTTGATACAGCTTACGAGCTCGAATCGGTGCTGGAGTACTCACATAAACAGCAATTGCTTGAGTCCGTCCGCAACATTACGCCTGATGACATGCATTGCATGTATGTCAGGCAAAACCGGGCACTCGGCTTAGGTCACGCTATACTCTGTGCTGAGAAGCTTGTTGGCAATAGTGATTTTGCCGTAATTTTAGCCGATGATTTTATGGTTGCAGAACAACCGGTTATGGCACAAATGGTTGAACAATATCATCAATTGCAAAAAAGCATCATTGCAGTTCAAGATGTCCCCCGATCACAAACGAATCTGTACGGTATCGTTAGTGGATCTGAAGTAAAACCGGGTTTGTTCGGTATGAGTAGTATCGTTGAAAAGCCTTCGCCAAACGAAGCGCCCAGTACTATGGCGGTAGTTGGCAGATACATTTTAACATCAGCCATTTTTGATGAATTAAAAAATCAACAACCAGGGATTGGCGGAGAGATTCAACTCACCGACGGGATAGCGAATTTGCTCAGGAAAGAACAGGTTTTTTCATATCATTTCAGTGGAACACGTTATGATTGCGGCAGCAAAATCGGTTACTTGAAAGCCGTCGTAGATGTTGCGTGCAACCACCCTGAAGTAAGCGAACCATTTAGCCGCTGGCTTGAAAATAAAGCCCAGTCAACACACACCCAAGCAACCAAGCCTAATCCAGCAAACTACATTGCCTGACACTTTTTCATACCTAGTAGTATTGCTAACGCATTTCACTGCAATTAAACTTTTAAAACCACAGAAAACCACAGGCTAACGAGTTTCACTGATTATCAAAACGGGATCAATATAAAGCCTTTGAGTATAAAGTAACCCTTTAAGATAATAGTCAGATTTAATTCTCTGATATGCTGCTTACATGATTTCTGACAATCAGATCTAGCTTTTCGAATAACACAGTAGCCGTAAAAGGGCTGGCGAGAAAACCGTCTGCACCCGCTTGGACGGCCTCCACGATATGCTTTTTCTTTATTTCAGTCGCCACCATCAATACGGGCACACCGTTCAGTTTTTCTATAGCTCGAATACTCCGCAAAATGCTCAACCCATCCATCGAAAGCATATGCCAACTCGAAATAATAAAATCAAAATCGTCCGCTACTAATTTCTGCAGCGCAACCTGACCGTCCTTTGTTTCATCGACATTCAAAAAACCCAGATCTTTAAGAATCTGTTTAAGTTGTTTCTGCAAATTCTCGATATCGCCAACAATCAAAAATTTCGTACGTGCACTCAACATATTTATTTCCATAAAAATTGTATCCTACCGAAAATACAGTACAAATCCATGTGAGAAAAATCACAGTTGATGTGTATGGACCGGTGCACGTTAGCTCACACATTTCATTGTCTAGTACAATTGAGCGTCTATGAAAAAAATAATTACTGGTCTGTTTTTAATACTGACGACTTATTTCATGCTATGGCCGGTACCGATAGAACCGGTCAGCTGGGATGTCCCTGATGCCTCTGGGTACACCGGTCCGCATTCACCGAATGAGCGGCTTGCCGGTTTGCAACTGATCACACTGAACGATGACACGGGACCGGAGCATTTAGCGTTGGGCAAGGATGGGAAGCTGTACACTGCAGTAGCAAGCGGCAATATTCTGCGAATGAATACAGACGGAACCATGTTGGAGGTTTTCGCTCACACCGGTGGTCGCGTACTGGGTTTTGATTTCGATTCAGACGGCAATCTGATCGCTGCCGATGCAATGCGCGGCATCTTATCCATAACACCGGAAGGTGTTATTAAAATGCTGGTCGATCACGTCAACGGTGATCCGATTCAGTATCCCAATAGCGTGGTAGTAGCAAGCAGCGGCATGATCTACGTTACCGATTCTTCCGGTCGTTTTGCACCATCCGACTGGGGTGGCACGTTTGAAGCCAGCATGTTAGATATTGTCGAGCAGTCTGCTACCGGTCGCGTGCTAGAGTATCGCCCGGAACTGAACAAAACACGTATTGTTGCCAAGGGATTAAGTTTTGCTAATGGCATCGCTTTATCTGATGACGAACAAACCTTATTTGTCAACGAAACCGGGCGTTACCGCGTATGGAAAATTGCAGTCTCCGCTGACAACCTTGAAATAAGTCAGGAATCCCCGTTAGCGGATATCGTTTTCGACAATCTACCAGGCTATCCCGACAATCTGATGCGTGGAGATATGGGTAGAATCTGGTTAGGTTTTGCCAAACCACGAAATGCAATCATTGATTATTTGGCCGATAAACCCCTACTGCGTAAAATAGTGTTGCGATTTCCACGCGCGTTATGGCCCATGCCTGAAGCTTACGGTCATGTAATAGCATTTACTGAAGATGGTGAAATTGTTATTGATTTGCAAGATCCCGCAGGCGCCTACCCCGAAACCACTTCCGTTACTGAAGTGGGTAACAGGCTTTATATACAGAGTTTGCACGCAAAGAATCTGGGCTGGCTGGCGAAAGATGCAATTTTAGAAAAATGATAACGGACAAGAAGTTAGTCTATATAAGCGACCAACAATCCATTATCGACTACATGTCACAGGCGGCAACACACATAATGTCGGTTTATTTGAGAGTTTTGAATAGATGCACATACGGATACAGCAAGCATAATTGATTTTTTCGAATAACCCATATACTGATGCAATCATCAGGTTGCGGTATAATGCCCGATTTATTTATTTTTGAATTGTAGGAGGTTTTTATGCCGATTTATGAATATCTTTGCAATTCATGCGGTGCGAAAAAAGAACATATCCATAAAATGAATGATGCGCCGATTAAAATCTGCCCTGAATGCGGCAGTGAGGATTATACGAAACTAGTATCTGCCGCCGGCTTTCAGTTGAAAGGTAGCGGTTGGTACGTAACAGATTTCAAAAACAAACCTTCGCAACCGACAGCCAAAACGGAAAAAAACGACGAGTTGCCCAAACAAAAAGACAGCCAGTCGGATGCGGCGAAAAAAACATCGGAATCAACAACGGGATCGGTGAAAACCGTTGACAGCAAGCCCGGCTCAACTGCAACTGCGGCAGACTGACAGCGTAACCGGCCATTTTTTAGTACAGAATAACCCATAAATCTTGATTTCAATACCAGCCTAACACATCCTTAAACCATGCGAACAAACTACTGCGGTGCCATCAACTCACAATATCTCGACGAAATCGTTACCCTGTATGGCTGGGTGCACAGGCGCCGCGATCACGGCGGTGTCATTTTTATTGATTTGCGTGATCGCGAAGGCCTGGTTCAAGTTGTCTGTGACCCAGATAATATCGAAACGTTTCAGCTTGCAGAGAAAATACGTAACGAATTTGTATTAAAGATCGCCGGCAAAGTCAGAAGACGCCCTGAAGGCACAGTCAACCCAACGTTGCACAGTGGCGAAATCGAAGTACTGGTAATTAACATGGAAATTCTGAATACCTCGTTAACACCCCCATTTTTGATGGACGATGAACATATCAGCGAGTTTGTTCGCCTGGAACACCGTTACCTCGATTTGCGTCGCCCGGTCATGCAATCTAATCTGCGCCAGCGCCACAAAGTTACCATGGCGGTACGAGTTTTTCTCGATCAACAGGATTTTCTCGATATCGAAACACCCATTTTGACGAAATCTACACCGGAAGGCGCGCGAGATTATCTAGTGCCGTCTCGCGTCAATATCAATCACTTTTTTGCACTGCCGCAATCACCGCAACTATTCAAACAACTGCTTATGGTATCTGGGTTTGACCGCTACTACCAGATTGCACGCTGTTTCCGCGATGAGGATTTGCGTGCGGACCGGCAACCCGAATTTACCCAAATCGATATAGAAACCTCATTTCTTACCGCAGAAGAAATCATGACGCTGATGGAAGAAATGATCCGCTATCTATTTAAAACGACCGGTAATATTGATTTGCCTGACCCCTTTCCACGCTTAACGTATGCAGAGGCCATGCATAAATACGGCAGCGACAAGCCGGATCTGCGCGTTTCACTGGAGCTGTCGGAATTGACAGATATTATGAAAGACGTTCCGTTCAAAGTATTCAAAGATGCAGCGGAAAAACCCAATGGTCGCGTTGCCGCTTTACGGGTACCTAACGGCAGCCAGCTGACACGAAAGGAAATCGACGACTACACGCAATTCGTCAGTATATACGGCGCCAAGGGTTTGGCTTACATCAAGGTCAACAAACGTGAAGATGGGCCCGAAGGCCTGCAATCTCCGATTTTAAAGTTTCTGCCGGAAGAAGTGATTCAATCCATTTTAGAGCGCACAGGAGCACAGAACGGCGATTTGATTTTCTTCGGTGCTGATAAAACCAACATCGTCAACGAATCTCTTGGAGCGTTGCGGGTCAAAATCGGTCATCAGCACGGCCATGCCTCTTCGGACTGGCGACCCGCATGGATTGTCGATTTCCCGATGTTCGAATGGAACGAAGAAGAAAACCGCTGGCAAGCGCTGCACCATCCATTTACCTCACCCGCCGATGGTCATGAAGATCTACTGCTTGATCATCCTGGTCAGGCTTTGTCAAAGGCCTACGATATGGTTTTAAACGGTTCGGAGATTGGTGGTGGTTCCGTTCGTATTCACCGAAAGGATATACAGACAAAAGTTTTTCAGGCGCTAAATATTTCAGAAGAAGAAGCCAAAGAGAAATTCAGTTTTCTATTGGAGGCACTGCAATATGGCGCTCCTCCGCACGGAGGCATTGCGTTCGGACTCGACCGTATAGTCACGCTGATGACCGGTTCGGACTCGATTCGCGACGTAATCGCATTTCCGAAAACACAGCGTGCACAATGCCTGCTGACACATGCGCCGGATACCGTTGATGAAAAACAACTTAGGGAATTGAACATTCGTTTGCGCAAAACCGATCAGCCCAAAAGCTGATCGCCGATTTTACTTGTATCATTATCAATGCCATGTATAAACTGCCTGTATCCGTTCTGGTTGTGATTCATACACTGGATTTGGATGTTTTATTACTCGAACGTACGGGTCACCCAGGTTACTGGCAATCCGTGACTGGCAGCCAGCATCATGGCGAATCATTACGACAAACAGCATTACGCGAAATTCGTGAAGAAACCGGATTAAATCCTTGCGATTATCCGTTGTCAGACTGGGAAACCGAGTATCGTTACGAAATATTCAAAGAATGGCGTTGGCGGTACGCACCGGATATTACTCATAATACCGAGCATGTCTTCAGTCTCTGCCTGCCTGAAAAAGAGGCCATCACCATTGCACCCGAAGAACACCTCAATTATCTCTGGTTGCCGTGGCGTAAGGCCGCAGACAAAGTATTTTCATGGAGCAATGCGGAGACTATCCGCAATCTTCCTCAGCATTTAAGCGAAATGGACGAATTTTCTCTGCTACCAACATAATGAATCAGCAAGGCGCGACACCTGAATTTTGGTTATATAACTTCCGACAAATCGACAAAATGACTCAAGACACGCAAATCAGGTGGGGAATTATACGGCACTGTTCCCAGTAGCGGCCGATCTATACGATGCTGTAAAGCCATAATATTTTCTTCAAGCACCTGCATTTCAGGGTCAATGCAATTCGCTATCCAGCCAAGCAGCGGTAATCCGGTACGGAGAACTGCCTGTACTGTTAACAAGGCATGATTGATACACCCCAGCCGCATGCCAACAACCAGAATCACCGGCAGGCCCAGCGACTGCGCCATATTCGAAGTATCCTGATAGGAATTGACAGGCACCAGAAAACCGCCAACACCTTCTACAACCACATAATCCGCTGCCTTCTTAAGCACCTGAAATGCACTGTTGATAGTTGCCAAATCAATTTCGACACCTTCCTGACTGGCCGCAATGTGCGGCGCGACTGCCTGATCCAGAGCATAAGGACACATCAATTCATACGCAACCCGCACATTACCTGCAGTTTGCAGCAATTCTACATCCAACCATTTACCGTTCTCCTTACCGGCAGCAATAGGCTTCATTCCGACGACTTTCTTTCCGCGCGTCGACAATGCATGCAGTATCAGGCTGCTGACCAATGTTTTGCCAACCCCTGTATCTGTGCCGGTTACAAAAAAACCCGCCTTAATGCTATTCATTCATCAAAATTTGTTTACGAATTTCCGGTGTTAATACGGTTTCCTTAGGCGGCAGTTTCCAGGCATGACCGTAAATCACTTCATACGTAGCGGGCAGCTTTCCGTCTATGCGCATTGCTTCATAACTTTCGACCACCTTATGCCATTTCGTTTTACCCATTAAACCCTGAAGCCTGCCCTGCGCGACATTATGAGCCCCAATCGCTTTAAGATCACGCATGACGCTGATAACATCTTCATAAGTCAGAGTGATATGCTCCATATCCATCACAGGCGTTGCAAAACGATTACGCACCAGCGTATCGCCGATATCATGCATATCGATGAATTGATTGACATGGATATAGTTGTCCACTTGACTGAACGCCTGCCTGAGTTCTTGCAGTGTATCCGGTCCAAAGGTACTGAACATCAACAGACCATCCGGCTTCAGTACCCGATTCATTTCACGACAGGTCATATCCAGATCATTACACCATTGCAACGCTAGATTCGACCAGACCATTTCCACGCTGTCTTCACAAAATGGCAGTCGCTCGATATCTGCACACACATAGTATTCTTGCCTGCGATTAAATGGCCAATAATGCCGCCAACCGTTTTTGACAGGCCGAGCCTGCAGCAGCATCGCTTGCGCAATATCCATTGCAATCATACGGCTGCTCTCATACCGGGCACTGAGTTTCCGGGTGCAATAACCTGTCCCACAGCCTGCGTCGAGAATCGTATCCGGCGCATAGTTTATATAATCCAAACGCGCAATCATCCGATCTCCAACTTCGCGCTGCAGCACGGCTGAACGATCGTAGTTTTGGGCTGCACGCTCAAACGCATTGCGCAACAAACGTTTATTCAAAGAAAAATGATTCATTTAAACTGGAAACAAATTTTTCAGGATCAGTTAAAAACGGTGCATGTCCACAACGCGGAAACATAACCAGGCTCGAGTGCTTCAACTGTGCATGCATCCATTGTGCGGCGGATCGATGCGTGATCATGTCATTTTCACCATGCAGTAATAAGACTGGTTGTTCGATTCGAGGCAATTTTTCACGCATGTCATTGGTTTGCAAAATCAACAATCCCTTATGCAAGGCATTGTGATCTGGTTGATCACGTTCAAAGAAAAATTGACGCAATTGCGCCAAAGCGATCGACATATTCTGTTCGCCACTGATTTGCAATGTCAAAAATCGGTTGATCGTAGTACGATAATTTTGATGCAAATTTTCCATAAAATATTGCAGAAACTTGCTTTCCATTCCCCACGGCCAGTCGTACTGTTTGACAAAACAGGGCGTGGTCGATACCAGTGCCAAACCTTTAACCCGTTTGGAATCACGTAGTGCGAGTTCCATCGCCACCTGACCGCCAAGCGACCAGCCACAAACGATATATGTTGCCGGGAGTGTTTCCTGAATTATATTGACAACATGATCAAAATCGCCTGGATCGCAAGCGGAACTGAGCCCGTGCCCGGGCAAATCAAGTATATGCAAACGAAATTGCTGCGCCAATTGATCACGGATCCCATTCCAGATACCGCCATGCATTGCCCAACCATGAAGCAGTACCAGATCGGTCCCGCTACCTAACGTTTCAACGTGCACGTTTTTTCCTGACATAAACTGTATGAGATCGACGGAAAATTATGCCAAATACCGTAGCGCGTCCGCCAAACGCGTAATATCCGCTTCCTGATGCGAGGCCGATAAAGAAATACGCAGCCTGGCAGTATTCTGTGGCACAGTCGGTGGCCGAATTGCTGGAACCAGAATACCTTGTGCTTTCAGTCCTTCGCTAATGCGCACGACATCCTGGACACCGCCGACAAGTACGGGTTGAATCGGTGTATTCGAAGGCAGTAACCGCAGACCCGAGGTCTCCAGTTTTTGCTTCAATTGATTGATCAGACGGAACAAATGTTCGCGCCGCCAGCTTTCCCGTTCAATCAAAGCTAAGCTGCACAGTAAAACGTACGATAATAGTGGCGGACTCGCAGTTGTGTAAATATAACTCTTGGCCGTTTGTATCAAGGTTTCTATGACTTCAGATGATGCGGCAACGAATGCGCCAAAAACGCCAGCAGCTTTTCCAAGTGTTGCCATGTAAACAATATTTGGAGAATGCAGAACCTTGGAGCCGCATACAGACAGGTTATTCTCTGTAAATAATATACCCCGCCCTTCTTCGCCAAGTACCCCAAAACCATGCGCATCATCCAGCAACAGTATCGCATTGTAGCGTTCACACAACGCAACCAAATTTGAAACAGGTGCGATATCACCATCCATACTGAATACTGCATCTGTAATAACTAATTTGCGTCTGGCCTTTGTTTTTTTTAGATGTCGCTCTAGTGCAGGCAAATCGAGATGCGGATAACGTATCAATTGCGCCCTGGACAGGATCGCTGCATCATTAAGTGATGCATGATTCAATTTATCCGCAAAAATAGCATCATGGCGTCCAACAAGGGCTGTCACAACACCAGTATTGGCCATATATCCTGTGGAAAATAACAGTGCACGCGGAAAACCCGTAAACCGTGCCAGTGCGTGTTCCAGCTCGTGGTGTGCAATATTGTGCCCATAAAGCAAATGCGATGCTCCGGCACCGACTCCATAGCGTTGTGCACCCTGACAAGCTGACTGAATCAACGCCGGATGGCTGGACAATCCAAGATAATCGTTACTGCCAAAGGATAAATATTCGCATCCGTCAATGTCGACATATCTTGACTGTTTACTGTCAAGTATTGCTCGATGACGCTTTAAACCCTGTTGCTCACGAATTGACAGTTGCTCAGCTAAATCGGAAAACATGTATTGATCTGAATGCTCATTCGGGATCAAGCGGTTAATGAACGCATCCCTAATTTATTGAGCAATGCCTGATCTTGCTGTACTTCGGGATTGCCGGTAGTCAACAGTTTATCACCATAAAAAATAGAATTGGCCCCGGCCAGAAAACACAGTGCCTGCACTGCTTCAGACATTTCACGCCTGCCGGCGGATAAACGAACCGCTGCTTTTGGCATGGTAATACGTGCGACGGCAATGGTTCTGACAAATTCCAGGGGATCGAGCTTGGCTGTACCATATAAAGGTGTACCTTCAACTTGCACCAAATGATTGATCGGTACAGACTCAGGATAAGGATTTAGATTCGCAAGTTGAGCAACCAAACCGGCTCGTGTCTCTCGTGTTTCTCCCATTCCCACGATACCGCCACAGCAGACATTAATACCTGCATCCCTTACTTCTTGCAGAGTGTCCAAGCGATCCTGGTATTCGCGCGTAGAGATTATAGCGTCGTAGTAATCGGGAGACGTATCCAGGTTATGGTTGTAATAATCCAGACCGGCCTCCCCCAATTGTTTGGCCTGACCGGGTTTCAACATACCCAAAGTAGCGCATGTCTCCATTCCCAGTGCTTTTACTGCGCTGATCATTTCCGTTACACTTTCAATATCGCGCTGCTTAGGACCTCTCCAAGCCGCCCCCATACAAAAACGCGTTGCCCCCTGCTCCTTAGCCGCTGCTGCCGCTGTTACCACACTGTCCACAGAAAGCATCGCCTGATTTTCCACGCCAGTATGGTAACGCGCGGCCTGCGGGCAGTAACCGCAATCTTCGGGACATCCCCCTGTTTTGACAGATATCAATGTCGACAATTGAACGGTATTGGCTTCATGATGCTGGCGATGCACCTGTTGAGCCTGAAAAATCAGGTCGTTAAAAGGCATATCAAACAGTGCCTGTACTGCCTTTATAGGCCATCTACAAGACTCACTATTTTTCAATACCTTACCTTTATCATTCTTGTGATCATTAACCAACTCTGGTTGAATCGAATTACATCGCATACCTATACCCTTAGACAATAATAGGACTATCATTCCATGTTTCAATCTATAATGATGAGGATGATTACGGATTCAAGCAGTGTTGTCAATTTAAGCAACTGCTTTTTTTCCAGAGAAATAACATGAAGCAGCTGATATACAAAAATTGCCTTCTTTGCGACACATTATCCTATCGCGATTTTTGCGATGCTTGTTTTAAAGATATTACGAAGCTTTCTACCCATTACTGCATGGTATGTGCAAAAACTATCGCCTCCGGCAAGGATGGCTACTGCGGTGATTGCCTAGCAAGCCTACCGGCTTATTCCGAAACGATCGCTGCATTAACCTATACTTTCCCGACTGATAGGTTAATTCATGCTCTAAAATATCGCGCGCAACTCGCGATTGCGCCTATCTTGGCACAATTACTCTTCAATAAAATTATGCAAAAAGGATTGACCGAATACCCGGATTTGATTATCCCCATGCCACTACACCCCAAACGGCTGCAAGAGAGAGGGTTTAATCAGGCATTAGAAATAGGTCGCCATGTAGCGCGACAAGTGAAAATTGAATTATCTCCAGATGGCTGTAAACGCATCAAGAATACGCCACCTCAAACTGAGTTACCATGGAAAATGCGGAAAAATAATGTAAAAAATGTTTTTAGCTGCGATCTAGATCTTTCTGGAAAGCATTTGGCGGTTATTGATGATGTCATGACAACAGGTGCAACATTGAACGAATTGGCACAACAATTATGCAAACAAGGCGCAAAAAAAGTTACGAACTGGGTTGTAGCCAGAGTACAGAGAGACCGTTTGCAAGCACGGCTCTATTAAAATTTCATTAACAAGAGCAGTCAATCTGTGTTGCGCTAGATAAGCATGTTTAACATTATTCTCTTCCAGCCAGAAATCCCACAAAATACAGGTAATATCATCCGTTTATGTGCTAACACGGGGACACAGTTACACTTAGTTAAACCGCTTGGATTTACGTTACGCGATAAACAACTGCTGCGTGCAGGTCTTGATTATCATGAATTTGCCAGTATCAAAATTCATGATAATTGGATGGATTGCTCAAACCAGATTGACTCCAATCGACTTTTTGCCATAACAACTAAAGGCAGCACTCGATATGACACAATTGAGTTTTGTTGCGGCGATGCGTTTCTTTTCGGTTCCGAAACGAAAGGGTTACCCGAAAATATCATGAACAACATTTCCGATCAAATGCGACTACGCGTGCCCATGGTAAAAAACAGCCGTAGTCTGAATTTATCGAATACTGTCGCCATCATCACGTATGAAGCATGGCGACAGTCTGGGTACCAATCTGGTATATAGTTGACTATTGCAGATTCAGTCTTTCATTCAGAATGCGTGGCGTTACAAAAACCAGCAATTCACGTTTGTCGTCACGCTTTGATGTATTTCTAAAGATATAACCAATATAGGGTATATCACCGAGCAGCGGCACTTTATTTACAATGTTATTTTCCGTACGCTCAAAGATACCGCCGATTACTACAGTTCCACCATTTTCTACCAGAACTTTGGTTGTTACTTGTTTTGTATTAATTGCGGGCGGTAAGAACGCACTGACGCTTTCACCGATTTTATCCTGATTAACGGTCAGTTCCATATCAATCTGATTATCAAATGTAATCAATGGTTTTACCTTAAGACTTAACACCGCATTCACAAAACGCACGCTGGTCGCGCCGCTGCTTGTCGCCTGCTGGAAAGGTACTCGGTCACCCTGCTCGATAATCGCTTCAACACCATGCGCTGTTACAACGCGCGGGCTGGCTATAACACGCCCCTTAGTGTCTGTTTCCAACGCCGATAGCTCTAAGTTGATTAACCGGGAGTTGTTGATTTTTAATAAACTCAGACCCAAAGCTGCAGGACCGCCAAGCAAGCCGGCACCGGCTGCAGCTGGCAAATTCACATTCAGATTTTCTCCTGCAGGTACTTGTTCACCGATCGCCAGATTGCTTGAGTCAGTGACATTACCTGACACGCCCAGGCGACGGTTTCCAATATTGGAAACATTCTTAACACCAAACCGGGCTCCCAGATCACGACTGAATGTCTCAGTCGCCTCCACAATCCGCGCCTCTATCATGACTTGTCTTTCAAACACATCCAAACGTTTGACCCGCTTTCTGACTTCGGTAATTCTTAGCGGAATATCAGTTACGGTTAATGTGTTACTGATTTCATCAAGATTAATCGTACCACGCTCACTTAACATGCCATCAAATGAAATTGAATCAACTCTGCGATGATTCAGCTGAAAAGTCTCCGTGACAAGAGGTTCCATTTCTGCAACCTGCTGTTTTGCTTCCAATTCAAGTAATTCTCTATCAGCCATTTCCTTACTCGGCGCAACAAAAATCACATTTCCTGTCTGACGTTTTGCAAGACCATTTGCCTGCAAAACAATATCTAGCGCCTGATCCCAAGGCACATCCCTTAGCCGCAATGTCAGATTACCGCCAACAGAATCACTGGCTATAATATTTAGATTTGTAAAATCGGCAATTACCTGCAATACCGCCCGAACTTCGACGTCCTGAAAATTAAGCGACAATTTTTCGCCAATGTAACCACCGTTTGCGCGCCTACGTTCCGCAAGCTCATCCTCATCTTCAGCCAATGCGCGCACCTCCAACACAAACTGTGTATCTGTTTGACGCGCTGTATGTTCCCAACGGCCGGATGATTCAATCATCATACGTACGTTGTCTCCTTGCATGACCGTATCGATTATGTTTATGGGTGTAGCGAAATCAACCACATCCAGTTTGCGCTCCAGATTATTGGGTAAATAAGTATCGATAAACTCTACAACAAGTTTTTCCCCCTGCTGGTAAACATCAATACCTGCCCCGGCATGCATTAAATCTACAATAATCCGACCTTCGCCGCTTTCACCTCGACGAAAATCTACGTCGAGAATGTTATTTAATTCTTTCTCGAGTTTATCTTGAGAAAACTGGGCGACCGGCCCCGCATTCTGATATTCATCGATGGATTTCAGGCTAATTAATAACGAATTATCCTGCAATAATGTTTCATGATGCATCAAGCCATGAAGGTTAAATACAACCCGCGTGCGCTCGCCCACCTGTACAAAATTGATGCTTTGCAAATCACCCTCTTCCACCTCTTGAAAATTTTTCCCGAGTCCGTTCGAAGTATGATGAAAATCAAAATATATTCGGTGTGGATTACTGAGAGAAACGCCGATGGGTAAAGTCGCAAGCGGTTGTTCAAGTCCCAATTTGACGACTACTCTTCCGTCTTCTATGGTGGAAATATCAATCGAAGTCAATTGATTGAATATTTTTTCATGCATGGTATCGGCATGGACAGCACAGGATAGCAGCAAAAGCAACGTAACAAACCATGATCTAAAAAACATAACTCGGTTGCTGGAAAGTTTCATTGATAAACTCCTAATTTTTGAGCATAAGCGTGCTGATACGCTCTGTCCATTCATTGACACCATCTTGCACTAATTCCCTTAATTTGATTTGCGATTCAGAAATTTGATTGATTCTGCCAAAATCCTGGCCCATGTAATTTCCAATGCCAACCCTAAGCAGACTGCCTTCAGGCGTTTTAACTACTGCGTAGATGTCTTCATTCTGTTCTAACGAACCAACCATCTCCAAACTCTCCAATGGAAAACTCTCCAAATACTCTTTTCTTCGAGTTAAGTCTGGTTTAATGCCGCTGCCCGTACTTTGTGCTTGTTCGTTTTTTCTCGGCTCAAAAGGACTAGGCATCTCAAAGGCATCATAAGTGAAAAATTTGTAGGATTTGACTTCCGGCAAGGGGTCAACTTGCCCGCGCAGTCCTTTACCCGCGTTACTGATAAATGCAGCGAGATCGTCATGATCATTGTTCTCGCAAGCCGTAAACAATGCTGTGATAGCTAGTATCGCTATGAATCTTACTTTCATTGCCCTTGTGTCCCTTGATTGATCATTTCATTCTCGTCGAGATAACGGAATGTTTTCGCAACAGCATCCAGGGTTAACGTACTCTCAGCACCTGGAACAATATTGATGTTATTTAACGTTACAATCCTTGGCAGTTGAGCAATATCACTAGCAAAAGACCCAATATCATGATATCCACCGGTCACTCTGACGGAAACGGGCAATTCTGCGTAAAATTCGTGTATGGTTTCATTCTCGGCAGGCTTAAATAGCTCAAACTGAAGCCCGCGGCCAAGTCCAGCCTGATTGATATCGACCAATAATGCTTCCATCTCTGATTTATTGGGCAATTGTTTCAGTAACGCACTTAATGATCGCTCAATATCTATCAACTGCTGTTTGAGTACAGGCAAATTAACCGCACTTCTTTTTTTGACGAGATATGAATCTTTGAGCGTCTGTTCTTCAGCTCGAACACTGTCGAGACTATTTAGCTGGTCCTGCAAGATAAAATAGTAGCCGGCACCGATCATAATCAACATCAAGACAAACAATGCAATTGCTCTTACCGGTGCCGGCCATTTTCCAGGATCGTTTGGGTCAAGATGGCGTAATTCTTCAAGCATATTCATAACGCACAGATCTCACGAAATATTGGAACCCGCAACAGCCATTTCACTATCGTTATCCACTGCAGGTTTCAGTTGAATGTTCAAATTAAACTCATTCTGTCGCGTGTTATTGACTGTCACTGCCTTAATTTCAATTAACACAGGCGACTCCAGCCACGGCGAAGATTCCAGGTTACGCATCAGTGTTGAAACCCATGCATTCGACTGTGCAAAACCGGTTAAATTGATCGTACGGTTTGCTTGTTTGATACTTTTCAGGTAAACACCATCAGGCAACAACCTTACCAACTGATCGAGCAAGTGAACGACCTCGGAACGATTGCCTTGTAATGACTCAACCACACCCTTGCGCGCAAGCAACTCCTGAGTTTGATTCTTAATTTCTCTTATCTCGGCAATCTGTTTATCAAGAACTGCAATCTGATTACTTAGGTACTGGTTACGCTCTTGCTGAAATTCAATTTTTTCATTGATAACGTAGTGTACAACCCAGATAGTCAGCAAGCCGGCCGCACAGATAATGCCGGCAAAAATTGCAAACTGCTGTTGCTGTGCTTTACGTTTTAATTCTCGATGGGGAAGAAGATTAATTCGCATCATAACGGATCAAAACTACGCATAGCTAAACCACATGCAATTAAAAGAGAAGGCGCATCATTATTGATTTGCCGTGGAATAATTCGACTGGATAACTCCATACTCGAAAATGGATTCACAACAAGTGTGCTCACTTGTGTGCGTGCAGCGATGATTTTATCGAGACCGGGTATAGCAGCGCATCCACCGGCAATCAAAATGTAGTTGATCTCAGTATATTGCGTCGATGTATAAAAAAACTGTATGGCCCGCATCACTTCAATTGCAAGTGTTTCACAAAATGGCTGAAGGACTTCAGTTTTATAATTTTCCGGCAGTTCACCGCTTCGTTTGGCTTTCTCTGATTCTTCCAGTGTTAGATTAAACTGATTATGAATTTCTTGAGTAAGTTGATCGCCACCAAATGGCTGATCCCGCATATACACAGATTCGCCTTTGTGTAGAACATTGGTTTTCATGACAGTGGCACCAATATCCACAATTGCGATCACTTGATTATCCCCTCCGGGGAACTGATTCTTTTGCAACTCGTAAACTGCTTGAGAGGCATAAGGCTCTACATCCATTACAACGGTCTTTAAACCGGCGGTTAACGATGCGGCCACACGATCCTCGACTTTATCTTTACGAGACGCTGCGATCAGTACTTCCACTTCATCTGGATTGTTGGGTAAAGATCTTAAAATTTGAAAATCAAGATTCACTTCATCCAGCGGAAACGGAATATATTGACTGGCTTCATTTTCCACCTGAAATTCGAGATCGTCTTCGCGCTGCCCAGCAGGCACAATAATTTTCTTGGTGATTACATCTGAAGCCGGCAAAGCCAGTGCAACCTTTTTGCAACGTGAGCCTAAACGTTTCCAAGCACGCTGTATGCTCTCGCTGACAGCTTCCATATTGACGATGGCGCCATCTTGTACGGCATCCGTCTGAAGCGGTTCAATCACGTATCGTTCAACGCGAAAACTATCGCTCATTTTTCCGGCTTTAGATAATTCAACCATTTTTACTGATGATGAACTGATATCAACACCGACCAAAGATGGCGACTTCATTTTCAGAAAGTCTAGATTAAAATCAAATTTTCCCTTGAACATTGTGTTATTTGAGGTAATACTCACATGTTAGTTAATTTTCAAATTTTCCAAGACTTAAGTTGATATCCCGGCATAAAAATATTGTTAATCCTGAGAAACCAACACTATGGCTGCATTCTGACAGACTCAGAAAAAAAGGATTTGTGGAAAAAAGGGAGATATACCCTCTATAACTGTTTTAACCTGATTTTGTTCACACGTTTTATTCCATCTTCATGATTACCCGCTGGCTTTATTATTCATTCATTACTTTTTTTGCATTAGGCTTAATCGGTGTATTGCTGGTTGTTTTTGCAGCGCTCGTGACTTTCTCTTCCCTTCCGTCATTAAATACTTTGACGGACTACCAACCCAAAATACCTTTACGGATCTACAGTGAAGAGGGTTTATTGATTGGAGAGTTTGGTGCCGAGCGACGCAACCTCGTTAGCATTGATGCGGTGCCCACACACTTAAAACAAGCTATTCTTGCCGCTGAAGATGATCGTTTTTATGAACACAGTGGCGTGGATTACATGGGTGTATTACGTGCTGCCTATTCCAATTTCACTGCAGGCGGCGTGCGTCAGGGCGCCAGCACAATCACCATGCAGGTTGCGCGAAACTTTTTTTTAACTAGAGAAAAAACACTTACACGAAAGTTCAGTGAGGCATTACTTGCGTTTAAAATCGAACACAGCCTAAGCAAGGACAAGATTCTTGAGCTGTATGTCAATCAGATTTACCTTGGGCAACGCAGTTATGGTTTTGCGGCAGCGGCTCAGACCTACTTTGGCAAGCCGCTCCAGGACATTAATTTGGCTGAGGCGGCCATGTTGGCCGGGCTACCCAAGGCGCCTTCAAGTTTTAATCCTGTAGTCAATCCTAAACGCGCAAAAGCCAGACAGCGTTATGTTTTATCCCGTCTTTATAAACTGAATCACATTTCCGAACAGGAGTTTAAACAGCTTGAGAATCAGCCTGTTCCCATTGTCAAGCAATCCAGAGAATTTGCCATGCCTGCCGATTACATTGCGGAAATGGCCAGGCAGATCATATACGATCGGTTAAATGAAGAAGCCTACAGTAGAGGTATCAAGGTTTATACAACTATTCGGCTACTCGATCAACAAGCAGCATACCGGGCATTACGATCAAATGTAATGGAATACGACAAACGTAGAGGCTACCGCGGTCCAGCAGCATATATTGACTTGTCAAAATACGGCACTGATCAGGAAAAAGCGCTGGAAGAAGCATTCGATAATGTTGCCGAAAGTGATGATATTGTTCCCGCAGTCGTCTTGGCGGTAAAAAACAAAGAAATTCAAGTCTATAAAAAGGATGGCAAAACTGTAGCCATACAAGCTGAAGGACTGCGTTTTGTAGAAAAGTTCTTAAACACTCAAAATACAGACAATAAAAAAAATATTCGTCCGGGAGCAGTAATACATATTCAGCAAGACTCGAAGAAAAACTGGCAAGTCGTACAACTTCCCAAAGTCGAGGCTGCATTTGTCTCCATCGATCCAAACGATGGTGCAATCCGTGCATTAATTGGCGGGTTCGATTTTCATCTCAATCAATTTAATCATGTTACACAAGCCTGGCGGCAACCTGGCTCAAGCTTTAAGCCATTTATTTATTCTGCATCACTGGAAAAAGGTTTCACAGCCGCAACCATCATAAACGATGCCCCCCTTTCATTCAGCGCGGCACAGACTGGCAGTAAGTTGTGGGAGCCCAGAAATTTCGATGGTAAATATAGCGGGCCGATACGCATGCGCGAGGCATTAGCCAAATCCAAGAACCTGGCATCCATACGCATATTGCAAGCGATAGATCTTCAATATGCGCAAGATTACATCACCCGGTTTGGATTCGATGCAGATAAACATCCGCCCTATTTACCCATGGCGCTGGGATCGGGTTCAGTAACACCATTACAAATTACAACCGGTTATGCTGTCTTTGCAAATGGCGGATTCCGAGTTAAACCCTACTTCATCAGTCGTATTGAAGATAATAATGGCAACATCCTTGAA
Source organism: Burkholderiales bacterium (assembly GCA_024235755.1). Lineage (GTDB taxonomy): Bacteria > Pseudomonadota > Gammaproteobacteria > Burkholderiales > Nitrosomonadaceae > Nitrosomonas. The sequence goes on from JACKLV010000001.1 coordinate 164,294, forward strand.
CAAACTCGGAAAGAATCAATTTCAAAAGCAAACAAACGCGTTATTGATCCGCGTAACGCGTTTATCATGACCAGCATGATGCAGGATGTAATTAATTATGGAACCGCAACCAGAGCTAAACAGCTAGGTCGCACAGACTTAGCCGGAAAAACTGGCACGACCAGCAATTTTGTTGATGCTTGGTTTTGTGGTTTCCAGAAAAACCTAGTTGCTTCCGCATGGATAGGATATGACGAGCCTCAGTCGCTGGGAAAAAACGAAACAGGAGGACGCGCAGCTTTACCGATGTGGATACAGTATATGGAAACAGTACTTAAAAACGAGCCAATTGCAAAATATTCGCCTCCAGATGGTATAACCGTCGAAAGAATTAATCCAGAAACCGGACTAAGAGTTCTGTCAAACGGTATTACAGAATATTTCTTGCAAGAACAATTGCCGCCACTATCTACGGACTTTCTGTACGAGCCTGAGCAAGCACCGCAAAACCTGAAAGATCAGTTATTCTAGTGCATATAGATACTCCAGCATTCGCATGATGCCGTTGATGCTGGAGTATCACACGCACTCAATCAAGTGCAGCCAGTGCTACATCAACAGCATCCACTAGCTGGTCAATCTCGACCTTGGCAAAAATCATCGTTCTAATTCCGGCTATGCTGCACATTAGAAAACTCGCAAGCACCTTAGGTGTTTTTTGCTTGGTTATCAAGCCTTCAGCCTGTCCTTTTTTAATAGCCGCTTGCAGCAGCTGATTATGTTGCGCTAAAGTACCTGATATCAGCTTTGAAATATTCTCATCACGGTCAACAAATTCATAAATGGTATTGGTCACAAAACAACCCTTATATCGCTCTTCTTTTTTTCTAGCAGCATCGACCAAGCCATACAGAAGCGCTTCAATAAAATCACGACCGGTTGAAGACTGCTGCAGTCCATCCTCAATCAGCGCAAGCTGTCTATCGCAATACCTGCCCAGACAACGTTCAAATAATTGCTGTTTACTACCGAACATGTGATAAAAGCTGCTTTTTGAAATATTTGCAGCGCTCAGAATATCATCCAGAGAGGTGGCATCATAACCACCCGTCCAGAAAAGTTGCATAGCTGTCTCAAGCATTTCTTCAGGATCATATCCTAATGGTCTACCCTTTTTGGGCGTTTTGTCCTTTTGTTTTTTTATTAATTTTTCACTTGTATTCATACGACCTACACTCAAAAATCCATTGCTCAAAAAAGTCATCAAAAAAACTTCATTCGACGAATGCCGAAATACTGATGTACTTTCAATACTATTTTTCATAAGCTTCTGACTGTCTGCGCTATAATCAACCGCGAAACGTTCTAAACAAGACCATAAAATAGCAAATATCATGACATTAATTTTTCCTGGTTTCTGGCGGCGATTTGTTAGCCTGCTTTATGAATTCTTAATTTTGCTGGCGGTAATTTTCATTGCCAGCTTTATTTTTCATCTTATTTTCCGTGATGCAAATTCCTTTTACTTCATACCGTTATATCAGTTCTATTTACTGATTATCATGGGTTATTATTTCATCTGGTTCTGGACGCATGGTGGACAGACTTTGGCAATGCAGACCTGGAAAATACGCGTCGTCACTGTGGATGGCAATACACTGGATAAACGAAAAGCAATCACTCGCTATTTGATTGCAGTTATCGGTATTATGCTATTTGGTATCGGAATCCTTTGGGCACTAATTGATCGGGACCATCAATTTCTACATGACAGACTGGCTGGCACCCGTATTATCAGAATTGAAAACTAAGATTTTTATATTTTACACACACCCTTTTATGACTTGTTTCCACAATCAAACAAAGGCGTTAACATAGTAGCGTCACTATAACGGTAAAACCGAAATAAATTATTCTCGGTATTCTCGAAATATGTATGCACCACGTTTCTTTTGTAATTTGTAAAAAACTAAACTGAATCCAAAAAACTCGTCAACAATTTATTGACGTTACCCTGTTTTTTTATCCAAAGACCATTCCACAACTTTTAGCCGCTTTTTAAATAAATGATCAACTATGCTTTTATCTTCCTTCATCCACAAATAAATCTCTAACTACAGGCATTATAACAAGAAATGATCTATTTTTAAGTCAATATGCTAAAATACCTGTTTTATTAAAATGGATTTTTAATTACAAAAAAGTTGAATCATGACGTAAATAATGTGTAATTAATTTTTCACAACTCTGATGAGAGGGTGGCCATATGCGTTCACTAATTTTTCCTAAAATTAACCGTTTAAAATTACCTGAAAATCAGTACGCCAATCATATTTACTGGTTGTTTCTATTGACATGTTCAATCGGTATCTTTTTATTTGATCTACATACGCCTCTGGGTGTGGCCGCTGGCACACCTTATGCGTTAATCGTTTTTGCAAGCATATGGTTCAAAAGCAACTGGAGCACCTATATCGCAGCAACCATAGGGCTTTCTCTTACTCTGGCAGGTTTCATCCTGTCTCCAAACATTGTTGCGCCAATCGATGTCGTTTTAACCAATCGTATCCTGGCGCTTTTGATTATAACCGTTACCGCCTATATGGTACTTAGAATCAAAAAAATCAATCATGAACTCTACACGCTCATCTCAGAAAACTGTGTCGATCCGCTAACTCAATGTAAAAACGGCCGCGCATTCGAAGAAGAAACCAAAATCGAAATCAAAAGAAGCAAACGCTACAAACGGAATTTATCCCTGGCCATTTTTGAGATAACTGATACCGGCGCTGCAGTTACAACCGAAAATTCAGCTATTCGCATTAACAACCACTATATCAAGACACTTGCCGACGAAATCAGAAAATCCATCCGGAGTTCTGATCAATTATATCGCGTTGACCTTAATCGATTTGTCGTCGCTTACGTTGAAACGGATATCAGCAGAGCCAAAGAAGCGACTGAAGCGCTGTGCAAGAAAGTTTCGCAAATGAACCAGCAAGACGCACAACAGAGCTTGGCCGTGAATGTCGGCATTACCATGTTAAGCGACAAAGACTATATTCGAAAACTCTATAATCGCGCTGAGGACGCCCTTGTTATTGCCAAACAAAATGGCAAAAACCGGGTAGCAACGTTACCGGAGACACCCCGATCCGACAAAACTCACATACCGGCAATTTTGTGCCGACCCAGATCCGGCTAATTTGTTGAAGTCACAAAAACCGGGAATAAAAGCAAACTGAAAAAGGCAGGTAATCGTCAGTCACTAACGTTTTTTGGATAATTTTCTTATATAATTCAGAACTCATCAGATTGAATAAAGCCTTAACGCTTTGAAATATCCATGAGTTTGATCAATAAATCCATGGCCAGCAAATCAACTGGCCGCACTTTGCCGCCGCGCGTATCCCGATTGCTGCGTGAATCCGGGTGGTTAGCACTTGTAGGTGGTGCGCTCTATCTTATTTTAATCTTTCACAGTTATGATCGTGGGGATCCAGGGTGGACGCACAGTGGTGACTACGAGCATATCAACAATGCTGGCGGGCATATCGGTGCATGGTTATCAGATTTTTTACTTTACCTGTTTGGCGCATCAGCCTGGTGGTGGGTAGCATTTTTTCTTGCTGCAGTTTCTTGGAGCTACCGTCGCATTGATGTTGCCGGAATCTTTGACCGTCATTCAATATTTCTGTCAATCAGTGGTTTTTTATTGCTAATGATCGCAAGCAGCGGATTAGAGTCACTGCGCTTTCATTCACTGAATATTGACCTACCTTATCAGTCAGGCGGTATATTTGGAGAAGCCGTCAGTTATTATTTGTCCCAACTGCTAGGATTTACCGGCGCAACCATGACACTGCTAATACTCATTGCGATTGGTTTTAGTCAGTTTACGGGATTATCATGGGTGCGCTTTGTTGAAAAAATTGGAGAGATCATCGAAAACGGCATTCTCTGGCTCCAGGAACAATGGCACAGCAAACGTCACCAACAAACACAGGAAATTAATGGTGCATACGAACGTGAAGTAATTCCTGCAACAGAGAAAAAAACAGCGATTGATACGCGTTCAATTCACATTGAATTGCCAGCAACCCATATAGAAAAATCGGAGCGCGCAGTAAAGGAGAAACAAAAGTCTTTGTTTTCCGGTTTATCGGAATCAACTTTACCACCGTTGCATTTACTAGATGAACCTGACAAGGATGTCGAAGTGCTTTCCAAAGACGTTCTTGAATCAACATCGCGTTTGATTGAAAGTAAACTCAAAGAATTTGGCGTTATTGTCAAAGTTGTCGCCGCATATCCCGGACCGGTCATTACACGTTATGAAATCGAGCCGGCTGTAGGTGTCAAAGGCAATCAAATTATCAATCTGATTAAGGATCTGGCACGTGCACTTTCAGTTGTTCGTATCCGTGTTGTAGAAACCATTCCGGGTAAAACAACAATGGGACTGGAAATTCCCAATCCTAACCGACAGGTCGTTCGTCTACTTGAAATTCTCAGTTCACAACCATATGCCGATACCACTTCGCCACTGACGATCGCACTTGGAAAAGATATCAGCGGACGCCCTATCGTTTCCGATCTTGCTAAAATGCCACATGCCTTGGTTGCTGGAACGACTGGTTCGGGCAAGTCAGTAGCCATTAACGCCATTATTTTAAGCTTGGTTTATAAAAGCACTCCCGACCAGGTTCGTCTGATACTGGTCGATCCTAAAATGCTGGAATTATCCGTATATGAAGGCATACCTCACCTGCTCACACCGGTTGTCACGGATATGGGTGAGGCAGCAAATGCCCTGCGCTGGTCAGTAGCTGAAATGGAGCGCCGCTACAAACTGATGTCGTCTTTAGGCGTTCGCAACTTAAACGGTTATAACCATAAAATTCATGAGGCTGAAAAAAAAGAAGAGCCTATTATGAATCCTCTTGCATCAGAAGAAGCGCCGGAACAGCTCGAAGAGTTACCGCTGATTGTCGTAGTCATCGATGAATTGGCAGATTTGATGATGGTCTCAGGCAAAAAGGTAGAACACCTGATTGCCAGATTGGCCCAAAAAGCCCGTGCAGCAGGCATTCATCTACTCCTGGCCACGCAGCGCCCTTCTGTTGACGTCATTACCGGGCTGATTAAAGCAAATATTCCTACGCGTATCGCTTTCCAGGTATCCAGCAAAATTGACTCACGCACCATTCTCGACCAGATGGGTGCAGAAACTTTGCTAGGCCAGGGCGACATGCTGTATCTACCACCTGGCAGCGGTTATCCGCAACGCGTGCACGGCGCTTATGTGGCTGATCATGAAGTTCATAAAGTCGTAGAATATCTTAAAGAACATGGAGAACCCAGCTATGTTGATGAAATCCTACAAGCGGGTGAAGAGGAAGGTGCCGGGAATATTCTGGAAGAAACTAGAAAACAAATCGGTGGAGAGCAGGATCCGCTTTATGATGAAGCCGTTCAGATTGTCATCAAAACGCGACGCGCATCCATTTCTCTGGTGCAAAGAAACCTACGAATTGGCTATAATCGGGCAGCGCGACTAATCGAAGAAATGGAGCGCGCTGGTTTAGTATCTGCCATGCAAAGTAACGGCAATCGTGAAGTCCTTGTTCCGGCACGCGGCGAATAGTTCGAAGCACATACACGTTGTGTTGTAGCGCAGATCGTCATAAATTAAAAAACTTATGCACCTTATAATTAACCGTATATTTTTCTTGTGGATTATATCTTTGAGTCTACCGGTATTAATACTTGGAGACGCCAATGCGGCTGCTGTTAATCAATTGAAAACCTTCATTCGGGAAACACAAACCGTAAGCGCCAAATTTTCCCAGACATTACTCGATAAAAATGCGCGTAACATTCAAAAATCCAGCGGCACACTGGAATTTGAACGTCCGGATAAATTTCGCTGGATTTACCAAACTCCTTACGAACAATCTATCGTCGGCGATGGAAAACAGGTCTGGTTTTATGACCATGATCTGAACCAGGTGACGGTTCGCGAATTCAACATAGCGATTGGCAGCAGTCCTGCAGCGCTTTTAGCCGGCAACAGCACGATTGAAGATAACTTCGAATTAATTAATCTCGGCGTACAGGATGATATTGAATGGATGGAAGCGATTCCAAAAAACAAAGACAGCGCTTTCGAATTTATTCAATTGGGTTTCTCACTCAATGGCGATTTGCAGTACATGGCATTAAGAGATAATTTTGGTCAAACCACTTATCTTACTTTCTCTGAACTTATCAAAAACCCCGTGCTACCCAATAAACTTTTTGAATTTGTGCCACCGGACGGTGCAGATGTCATCAGTGAATGATTTATTTGATGTGCATATGCCTGAGGCTCCGCTCGCAGAGCAATTGCGCCCCAAAACCATAGAAGACGTTATCGGACAGCAACATTTACTTGGCGAGGGCAAACCGTTACGGCTTGCTATCGAATCCGGCAAGCCGCATTCTATGATTTTATGGGGTCCGCCCGGTAGCGGCAAAACAACACTGGCGCAATTGATGTCCCGAGTGTTTAACGCGGAGTTTATTGCGCTATCGGCTGTATTATCGGGTATCAAGGATATTCGCAACGCTATTGAAAAAGCGCAGGCCGTTTTACAGCATAATGGCCGACACACGATTCTATTTGTCGATGAAGTACATCGTTTCAACAAGTCTCAACAAGACGCTTTTTTACCGCATGTCGAACAGGGTTTGTTTACTTTTATCGGCGCAACCACTGAAAACCCGTCATTTGAAGTGAATAATGCCCTGCTCTCACGTGCGCAGGTATATACATTAACGGCTTTGAGCGATGACGATTTGACGCAGATATTTAACCGGGTATTAAAAACACTGTCACGCCAACTGAAATTTACCGACGATGCACGTCAACTAATCATCGCTTACGCTGACGGCGATGCAAGACGCATGCTAAATATGCTGGAACATATGTTAATTGCGGCCGAAAACGGTACAATCGATGAAATCGACACACCGGCTGTGCAAAACGCATTATCCCGCAATGCACGCTTTTTTGATAAAAGCGGTGATGCATTTTACGATCAGATTTCTGCGCTGCATAAATCGGTACGCGGCTCATCACCGGATGCGGCGCTTTACTGGTTATGCCGTATGCTGGATGGCGGTGCCGATCCCTTGTATATCGGACGACGTCTTGTACGCATGGCCGTCGAGGACATAGGCATGGCTGACCCGCGCAGTTTGCAATTGACCTTGAATGCCTGTGAGACCTACGAACGACTTGGCAGCCCGGAAGGCGAACTGGCGCTGGCACAAGCAACACTATATCTATCCTGTGCGCCTAAAAGCAATGCAGCTTACCTAGCTTATAAAAAAGCACGCGCTTTTGTCGCTGAAGACAAATCCCGCCCGGTACCATTACATTTACGTAACGCCCCGACACAGCTAATGAAAAAAATGGGATTTGGAGAAAAATATCGGTACGCCCATGACTATCCCGAAGCCTATGTACCTGGCGAAAACTACTTTCCTGAGGATATAACGGAATTGCAATTTTATCAGCCAACGGACAGCGGCCTTGAAAATAAAATCCAGGAAAAACTGAGTTATTTACGCAGCTTGGATAAACAGGCAAAGGAGCATAAGCCTTTTGGCCAAAAACGTTAGGCAATTTCAGGTATAACAATAGACCACGCATAAATTTCAGACAAAACATCATTGCTCATTATCTGTCACCCGGAGTTTGCATGCTAGATATCCAATTATTACGCACTGATCCCAATTATGTTATCGCAAGACTGAACAGTAGAAATTATTCCTTTCCGGTTGATCAATTCAACCATCTGGAAACTGAACGCAAAAAAATTCAAACTTATACCCAGGAATTGCAGGCCAAACGCAATGCCGTGTCAAAACAGATCGGCTTAGCTAAAAGCAAAGGCACAGATACCACCGCCATTCTTGCCGAAGTTGCAAATCTAGGAGATGAACTGAAACAATCTGTTATCCAGTTAGAACAGATACAGTCCAAACTGCAAAAAATTTTGCTCGAAGTACCGAATTTGCCACATGACAGTGTTCCACATGGTAATGGAGAATCCGACAATCTGGAAATTCGGCGCTGGGGCGTTATCCCCTCGTTTGAATTTGAGATTAGAGATCATGTGAGTATTGGAGAAGGACTGAAATTACTGGATTTTGAGGCAGCTACGAAACTCAGCGGTTCACGTTTTAGCATGATGAAAGGCAACCTGGCCCGATTACATCGCGCTTTAGCGCAATTTATGCTGGATACGCATATACAGGAACACGGTTATACGGAAACGTATACCCCTTACTTGGTCAATCATGACAGTTTGTATGGAACCGGACAGCTACCCAAGTTTGAGGAAGATTTGTTCGCAGTCAAATCAGGCGGGAGTGCAAATGATGAAGAACACGCATCCGGTTTGTATTTGATCCCCACCGCTGAGGTCTCGCTTACCAACATCGTGCGCGATGAAATCGTGGCAGCGCACGCCCTTCCTTTGAAGTTCGTCGCACATACACCCTGTTTCCGTTCCGAGGCCGGCAGCTACGGCAGAGACACCCGTGGCTTAATTCGTCAGCATCAGTTTGATAAAGTGGAACTGGTACATATCGTTCATCCGGAAACATCCTATGCTGCCTTAGAAGCGCTTGTTGGGCATGCCGAAACTATCCTGCAAAAACTGAAATTGGCTTACCGTGTCGTCACACTGTGTACGGGCGACATGGGGTTTTCAGCTGCGAAAACCTATGATATCGAAGTCTGGCTACCCGCACAAAATACCTACAGAGAGATTTCTTCATGCAGCAACTGTGAATCGTTTCAGGCCAGACGCATGCAAGCCCGTTTTCGCAACGAAAGTGGAAAAACCACGCTTTTACATACTCTAAACGGCTCCGGTCTGGCCGTAGGCAGAACGCTGGTCGCCATTTTGGAAAACTATCAAAACGCTGATGGCAGCGTAATCATCCCTGAAATACTTCGTCCGTATATGAATGGTCTTGACCAATTATGTACTGCCGGAGGACAATGAAGTTATTGCAACATTAATTTTAAATAACGGGAAAAGTGACCATGCAAACAAATAACGGCGAGACGCACCAGAACAGCACGACGGATATCAATGACGACCTGAGCGAATTAGAACGAGATATTCATGACGCGCTTGTGGATGGTATCAATGTGCAGGAAACCGTACACGATTTAACACTGAAAGCCATGAAAGCTGATCGGTTAGATATCGATTCTATTCGGCGTATCGTCACTGCAGTAGCTAATGGTGTCCACGAAGGCGCTCAGCAGAAGTTTCTTGCAGTGAATAATCAGACACAAACTGCAAAATCCCAGATTACAGCAGCCATTTTTGGATTGGATTCGGCGCTGGCGAGATTTGCTGAAGCGTCCAAACTTGCTGTTCAAGAAGCATCCGGACGGGCACAAAAATTTTCTGATAAAGAACTGACACAAACGCGCTCGGATTTGGAGAGTCTGGAAAGCTTATTTCTGGATACACTGCAAAACACCGCTTCGGCTGCCAAAGGTGCGATTTCGGATATTCTGCACGACATCACCAGTCATGCAAAAAACAATGGAACAATTGTCGGCGCACAGTTGAAAGAAACACTCGCCACTTTTGCCCAACAGGCCGCGTCCGTCGGACATGCACAAATTGAAGCCGGAGCTCAATTGACTCAGACAACAGCCGGTTTTATTCATAAAATTGCAACCGGCGTTCTGTCCGGTATTAAAGATCACTCACAAAACAAACACTAACACTGCTTCTCCCGAATAATTTACTGTTTCAGATTTTGTGGCATAATCGGCAAGGCAGCATTTTCAAATTGGAAAATCTGCCTTGCAAGCAAGTCCGGTTTTTAACCGCCGGTTTGGCTTTCCCCACCAAGTGCATGCACCAGATCGGGTAAAAACCGGCTTAACTCGCCCGCCATAAGCGCAAAATCACTATCAAACAATTCTTCCGGATCTGTTGCATCGGATGATTCCTTGATGATATCCAATGGTTCGATACGCTTGACCTGGAAATTGTCATGGAGCACAAATGAGATTCTGTCTGCCCAAGTCATGGCTAAGCGAATAACTCGCTTGCCTGCAGCGATATGTCTGACTGTCTCATCCCTATCTAACGTATGATGAATATACCGGATTGTGGGTTTTTCGTTATCCACGCCTTGTAACTCGCAATCGCGATCAATTGTAAAAACAGCCGGCGGCTCATCGCCCGACAACCAGCGTGTCATCACAGTCGAAGGAGAAATGTTTGTCACAAGTGGCGCTAAGCGCAAGCCAGTCACTGTTTTCAGCAGCAACTCAATCAGTTCCTCCGCTTTTTTGAGATTGGCAACGTCAATTACCAATAACTCTGCAGCCATATCAATCCAGGCATAAGTCACTTGACGCTGAACAAACGCCCGCGGTATCAACTCAATTAATACCGCTTCCTTAGCGTTTCTGACCTGCCGCCTGCCTGCTTTATAGCCTTGATGCTGCTCCATTACTGCTATCCGTTCTTTGGCGTACTGACTGACGACCGTACCGGGTAATAATTTTTTTTTAATACCCAATGCAAATAACAGATGCTGATCACAGACATGAACGAACTGATCCGTCCCTTCTTTTGGCGGCACCCAACCCAGGCTCTGCATTTCCATTTGCAGACAATCTTGCAATGCAAGTTTGCTCAATGCATCATTCAGCTGCATTGAATCAATTTTTTCACCGGATACCCGGTAAATCAGCAAGTTTTTAAACCACATTATTTAAATCAGTCAAATCCATAAGTTGAATTGCTTTGCATATTCATACAACTGCTCGGACAATTAAAAAAACAAAGTAACGTTCCGCTTACTCAAAACCAACCAAATTATTATAAAATCCTTACGAATTAACTGCGAGGAAATCAATTAACAACTTGCTGGCAAGCCGCTCCAAGAATAAAAACGTCATGAAAAAAATTTACTCTGCAAACAACCTTATGGAAGCGCAAATTGTGCTCGATATGCTGGAACATGCACTAATTCCGGCACAATTATTCAATCAACACGCACAAGGCGGCACAGGCGATATTCCATTCACGCACGCTTATCCCGAGGTTTGGGTGATACGAGATGCGGATTATGAGCGCGGACGCAAAATTGTTCAACAATATGAAGCAATCCCTCAGTCCGATACAATCATCCAATGTCCCACATGCGGCGAAGAAAATCCATCCAATTTTCAGTTATGCTGGCACTGCAATTGCGGGCTTGAAACCGTTACAACTGAACCAGGGACACCACATGCATCGCGAAACAATTCGCTGAAGTGATCAAAATAAAGAAATTTCCATTCGACTTCAACGTAATGAATATTGGATTTGCAAAATGTTTCTGGAGATTTTCTAGTAACGTGCACCCAGTAAAATACCTCGATTCAGAAAATTCTGCATGATTTCATAACCGCCTTGGATCACAATGTCCGGCTGTGGATGCTGCAGTTCAACGGCAACTTTAGTCAGCAACATTCGCCCGTTGTCGCATTCATTGTCAATCATCAGCTGCATCAGACGCGCAGTAACGGGATTGCTTTCAATAAAATGAATTTTATCGAGGGCATCACGATATACAATCAAATTTGTTGTTTTTTCGCCAGGTAATTGCGGCTGAAATTTGGAGCTGAGTTTATGTACCGGAAATCGATAACTCAGCAACCACGCCAAAGGAGAGATCACCGGAATTCCTGATAGAACGTCACCTTCGGAGTTGAATTTATCCGGATCGATTTTCTCATCCAGTATCGATAATGCAAGTTCTACCCATTCATAATGCGCAAGTTCCAGCATAAATGGGGGATCTTCAGAATTAATACCGCGCTCGTACTGCAAATACCTCAGAAACTCACGCGGCATTTCAGGAAATAGCGGAGTACGCGACCGGTGAGTGGCAAAATAATCTCGTATCATGGCATGCCAACGCTCGTCTGGCATAATACTGCGTAAAACCGGATAGGTATTAGCCATAAAACCTTCAATATTATTGTAGAACAAGTCACAATAAATTTTCATGCGTCGTTCTTCAATATCGTGCGGACATGGACGCTGATCAGGTTCTCTTATGTATGCGGCAAATGCATATTGCTGTCGCACAAAATCAGGTTGTTTAGGCGTGTCCGGTACGCTCATACCCGGCATAATTTCGCCACTTTAATTGCAGATTATGAATGTGGTTTACTTCGTGAAACAGCGTCTGCAATGATGGAATATTAAAATCCCTCTCCAGTAATGTAGGAATGACGCCAAATTGTTGATAGGTCTTCTCAAGCAGCGACCAGACCGGATCGATCACATCTGCGCCATGCGTGTCTACAATCAGATCCTCCGCTTCGTTATAATGGCCCGCGATATGAATATAACGAGTGCGCTTAGCAGGAATTTGCCTTAAAAAGGCTTCGGCATCATAACAATGATTAACACTGTTGACATAGATATTGTTAACATCAAGTAACAAATCGCAATCAGCTTCTTCAAGCACAGCATTTAAAAAATCTATTTCGGCCATTTGCTGGCCTGGTGCCGCATAGTAGGATACATTTTCAATGGCAATGCGCTGTTCCAGAACATCCTGTACCCGTTTTATTCGACCCGCGACATATTGAACAGCCTCCGCTGTAAATGGAATTGGCAGTAAATCGTAGAGATGGCCGTCATCGCTGCAATAACTCAGATGTTCACTGTAATAGCGAATATGATGCTCTTTCAAAAAACGTTTGAGTCGCTGCAAAAATGCCTCATCAAGCGGTGATGGCCCACCTATGGACAATGATAGGCCATGGCATATAAATGGATGACGCTCGGTAAACATATGCAGTTTCTTGCCATAATAACCACCGACGCCTATCCAGTTTTCCGGCGCAATTTCCCAAAAATCAACTGGGCATGCGGACTGGTCTGCCAACGAATGCACCATCGCCCGACGCAGACCAAGCCCCGCACCATGAACAGGATACTGTAACGTGATCATGAATAAAACGTCATTATGTCAACTACTTACTGCTGCCACACTTACCTTCTCCGCACTTGCCCTCTTCTTCAGCTTTTTTGCCGCCGCAGTTACCTTCCATATTCTTTTTCATATTTTCGCCACACTTGCCTTCACCGCACTTGCCTTCTTCTTTAGCTTTTTTGCCGCCACAGCTGCCTTCACCATATTTATCTTTTTTATCTGATTTGTCACCGCCACCGCCACCACCGTAAGCAAGCTGCATATAACCGCCAGACAATTCACTCATTGCAAAAGGATTATTTTTAGAAACAGTTTCCGCTGAAACATTACTAGCGGCCAATGTGGCAACGAAAGCCGTACCAACGGCAAAAGAAACTGGTTTTAATGTTTTTTTTGACATAACATTCTCCGTAAAAATAATAGATAAAAATTGAACCATTTAACTAATATACCAATACAAACATAACCTATACCAATAACCAATATTACCATGCTTTGGAATTGGCTAATGCTCATTCGGTTTTATATTACAAATACATGCCAGTTACATGTAACTCATTGAACCGACATCGACAACAATAACAACCCATGTTTTGTAAATTATTTTTATACACACAACATTACACAATCTTACTTTTTTTGCAAGCAGCTCTCTGATACACTCAGCCCTTCAAAAAAACACTATTGAAAACATCTATATTTTGTAAACACAGAATCAGAGGAAAAATAATACGTCATTACTTAGTAGTAGACACGCAATTTAATTCAATCCGTCAATTTACCCGGTCAGTAACATAAAATTTACCTGCTGTTACAGAAAAAGGCCATATCACAATATTTAATAACGTTATAACTAGAAAGAAGAGAAGCCAGATTTAAGGAGCTATGAATGTTTGATAAACGCAACCAGTTGATTTTTTATGCCAATATTCTGATCATGGTTTTTGGCATTACAGTAATCATAATGAGTGATTTTTTAATAGTCGGTTTACTGTTTATAATTGGCGCCGCCTTGTTAATCTACGAACAGATACATCAAAACAGAGGCGCTTTCAGTATTTCCGGGCTGGAAAAAATTCTGACTGTTAAAGACACCTGCGGTAATAAAGCCGAGCTGATGCAAAAACAAAAAACAACAGCTTGCCATGTCGATAACACTGTATTCTGGTTTAGAAGCATAAATCCCACCGGTTCAATCAGCGGATTCCGTATCAATAACCAGACACCGGCCGAACAAACAAAAGATAGCAATAATAAACACCAAGTCTGTATGTCATTACCGACTGACCCGAAAGCGACGAATGGGCTGGATACAATTTTGTCATATACCTGTACCGGTGCATTTGGCAGAACAGAATGCGCACTATCACATACAGTAGACGATGAAACCGATCAGCTCAAACTTGTTGTCGAATTGCCGAAAGGGCGCCCTATCTCTTCTGCACACGCATACTGTGTTTATAATGGTAACAAAGAAGCATTATTGCCACCCGTCGTTACCGGCGAAACACGGATTGAAACCGAAATCAAAGAACCCAGGCTGGGAGCGGAATACCGCTTGGAGTGGACATGGCCAGAAGCCAATATTATCAGGAAAATCGGTTGTTACCTAGGCTGATATTTTTTAGGACCACGATAAATTTAGCCGTAATTTTTTTCGGTGTCTTGCATACGTTTCTATCAGTACGTCTACAACTTTGTACTTTGTAATCTGCGGCTTTCGTCAGTATCGAAAAGCAACAAGCTGACGAGCCGTTAATTACAAAGCGATGGCATACATTTTTTTATTTGACACCCAATGAATTCACTAAAACTATTTATGTCACAACCACGGTGTCAACAACAGATTCAACATTGCGTAGTTATTAACATAAATTTCGTCTTTTAACACAATAAGTACTCCCCCCAACGGGCATCGAATTGTTCAAAATCTCTCTTCGGATTTTTAATCATTTTAACTTGCACCAGCCGGTTTGAGATGCTTTCAACGCCCCGCTATTCATTCCTGACTTATACATTGAATCCACAATGCAATATTTGCCAGAAAGACGATGAAATGACTTAAAATCAGTACAAATTCTTCATTACCTTTACTGCAAATAAACCAATTTTGAATTTATTACGCGCTCTGGCTGCTGTCAGCAGCATGACTTTTATCTCCCGTATTCTCGGTTTTATACGAGATGTCATGATTGCGCGTATTTTTGGTGCAGGAATGGCAGCAGATGCTTTTTTCGTCGCATTTCGCATTCCTAATCTACTCAGACGTTTATTTGCTGAAGGCGCATTTTCCCAAGCGTTCGTGCCGATACTGGCAGAATATAAAAACAAACGCACTGCTGATGAAACGCGCCTATTAATTGATCATGTCGCAACGTTACTGAGTCTGGCACTTTTTATTGTGACTTTAATTGGTGTGATAGCTGCGCCGCTGATTATTTATATCAGCGCCCCCGGTTTTGCTGCTGACGCCGAAAAATTCGATTTGACCGTCGAACTGCTCAGAATCACATTTCCGTATATTTTTTTTATTTCTTTGGTATCGCTTGCAGGCGGCATACTGAATACATACGGAAAATTTTATGTACCGGCACTGACACCGGCATTGCTAAACGTTTCTTTTATTGCCTGCGCGTTATGGCTCACCCCGTATCTAGATCCCCCTGTGCGTGCACTGGCATGGGCTGTATTCATAGGCGGCGCGTTGCAACTGTGCTTCCAGATTCCCTATCTGGCTCGTTTGAAATTAATACCACGAATAAGTCTTAAAACGGAAGACAAAGGAGCCTGGAGAATCATCAAATTAATGGGTCCGGCTGTATTTGGCGTATCGGTTGGCCAGCTAAGTATGCTGATTAATACGATTTTCGCCTCACTACTGATAACGGGTAGCGTCTCTTGGCTTTACTATGCCGATCGTTTGATGGAATTCCCGGCCGGTCTTTTGGGTGTCGCACTAGGAACGGTATTATTGCCATCGCTCGCGAAACACTACAACAGCAACAGTACAGAAGCATACTCAAAACTGCTGGACTGGGGTCTACGCCTGACAGTGTTACTAACGCTGCCTGCCGCACTTGCATTGGCTTTATTGTCGGTGCCGTTAATCACGACACTGTTTCATTATGGCGCGTTTACTGACAATGATGTATTCATGACCCGAGACGCCCTTGTGGCATACAGCCTTGGATTGATTGGACTCATTTTAGTCAAAGTTTTAGCACCCGGATTTTATGCCCGGCAAAATATCAAAACCCCGGTAAAAATCGCTGTCATTACGTTGATTGCGACCCAGTTGATGAATCTCGCTTTTATCATTCCGCTTAAACACGCTGGCTTGGCGCTGGCAATTGGACTCGGAGCTTGTTTGAATGCAGGTTTACTGTATTACAAACTCCGCAGTCAAAATATTTATCAACCACAGCCTGGATGGACTATTTTTCTGCTCAAGATTCTAGCCGCTTTGCTTGTCTTGGGCGTGGTGTTGTGGTTCACTTCGGGCACGGGCGCATCATGGCTGGCTGATACGGCAGCTACACGTGCCAGCCGACTCGCCGCTATTATCTCTATCGGCGCAGGCAGCTACTTTGCGACCCTCTGGTTACTCGGATTCAGAATAAAAGATTTTTATAAACAACAAATTGAGTAAAATCCGGGGCAAAATTGATAACTCAATGATCAATGACTTGCTATTTGTTTATCATGTTCGATCAATGCATAAGCGGAATGATTATGAATTGATTCAAAATTTTCCGACTCCACCACATAAGCGTCAATACGCTTGTCTTTGTTCAGTGTATCGGCGATATCTCTGACAATATCCTCAACAAATTTTGGATTATCGTAGGCCTTTTCAGTGACATACTTCTCGTCAGGGCGTTTAAGCAATCCATAAAGCTCGCATGATGCATTATTTTCTGCAATTTTGATCAGATCCTCAATCCAAACAAAACTGTTGGTGCGCGCAGAAATAGTTACATGCGAACGCTGGTTGTGCGCGCCATAATCAGAAATTTTCTTTGAACAGGGACACAAACTTGTGATCGGCACGACAACCTTAATTGTAAAAGTATATGCACCGTTTTTAATTTCACCAATAAAAGTAACTTCATAATCCAGCAAGCTTTTTACACCGGATACAGGTGCTGCCTTATCCACAAAATATGGAAAAGTCATTTCAATATGTCCGGAATCACTTTCCAGCTTCTCTACCATCTCCTGCAAGATGGTTTTAAACGACTCCACGGATATTTCCCGTTCATGACCATTTAGAATCTCCACAAAACGGGACATATGCGTGCCCTTGAATTTGTGCGGCAAATTGACATACATGTTAAACATGGCCACGGTGTGCTGTACGCCATCGTCCTTATCTGCGACCACAACAGGATGACGAATTGCCTTGATGCCGACTCTGTCAATTGCAATACGTCGCGTATCGTGTGTACTTTGTACATCAGCGATGGGTAAATCTATTTCTTTATTCATATCCACCCCATCCAACTTTTAAAAAGGTTGTTCCATCTTGTTATTACAAATCGCAAACAGATTTGAAAAACTTGTCTGTTGGTCGGCAAATCCAGCTCATCCTCTTTCAGGATAAGTACGTCCGCACAGCATGAACAATACCGGATTTATCCAATCCACAGTCCGCCAGCATCTGAGCATGATCTCCCTGATCCAAATAAATATCGGGAAGCCCCAGTTGCAGTAATTTCACACTGATCTTTTGCCTGCTCATAGATTCAAAGACTGCGCTTCCAGCGCCACCCATAATGGTGTTTTCTTCAACTGAAACTAATAAATCGTGAGCGCGGGCCAATGTTGCAATCAGCTCATCATCCAACGGTTTAACAAAGCGCATATCGGCTACTGTCGCATTCAATTCTTCAGCGGCGGCCAGAGAAGGTGCGAGCATACTGCCAAACGCCAGGAAAGCAATTTTTTCACCATTACGGCGAACCACTCCACGGCCAATAGGCAGCTCCATCATATCCTGTTGAATTTCAACACCCGTACCCGTGCCACGTGGATATCTGACCGCAGTGGGCGTATCAAGTCTAAATGCAGTATAGAGCATCTGTCTGCATTCATTTTCATCAGATGGCGCCATTACAGTCATATTTGGAATGCAACGCAAATACGTCAAATCAAAGCTGCCCGCATGCGTTGGCCCATCAGCACCAACCAGCCCCGCTCGATCAATTGCGAAAAGAACCGGTAAATTTTGTATGGCGACATCATGTATCAACTGATCATAGGCTCGCTGTAAGAATGTTGAGTAAATGGCCACAACAGGCTTCAATCCGTTACAGGCCGAACCTGCCGCAAACGTCACAGCATGCTGCTCGGCAATGCCGACATCAAAATAGCGGTCTGGAAATTCCTGTGAAAACTTAACCAGACCAGAACCTTCTCGCATTGCCGGTGTAATGCCTATCAATCGTGAATCTTTAGCAGCCATATCACAAAGCCATTCACCAAAAACTTGTGTGTAGGTTGGCTTGCTGGACGGTTTGGCGACAATACCTTGATCCGGATCAAATTTACTCACACCATGATACAGAACCGGGTCTTCTTCAGCAACCTGGTACCCCGCGCCTTTCCGGGTAACCACATGCAAAAACTGCGGTCCTTCAAGGTGTTTGATATTTCTCAGCGTGGTAATCAGTACTTTTAAATCATGGCCGTCAATGGGACCAATATAATTAAATCCAAATTCTTCAAACAACGTGCCTTCAGGTGTCACCATCCCTTTCATATGCTCTTCCGCTCGCTTGGCCAATTCCAGCATGGGTGGTACCACACCCAACATCTTTTCACCAGCACGGCGAGCCGTAGCATAAAATCGGCCCGACATAAGCTTAGCAAAATAATTGTTCAGCGCCCCTACCGGCTTGGATATGGACATATCGTTATCATTCAAAATAACCAGCAAGTTGGCATCCACTACCCCCGCATTATTCAATGCCTCAAATGCCATACCAGCGCTCATAGCGCCATCGCCAATGATGGCGACTGCACGCCGGTCTCCTTTTTCCAGCTGTGTTGCTACTGCCATGCCCAATGCCGCGCTGATCGATGTACTCGAATGCGCAGTACCAAAAGCATCATATTCGCTTTCGTCTCTTTTCGGAAACCCCGAGATGCCACCTTGCATGCGCAGTTTGTCCATGGCGTTTTTCCGACCCGTGAGTACCTTGTGCGCATATGTCTGATGACCTACATCCCATACCAATTGATCGTGCGGTGTATTGAACACATAATGCAACGCGATCGTTAACTCAACGGTACCCAGGTTAGAAGACAGATGGCCACCGGTTTTTGAAACAGACTCAATTAGAAAATTGCGCAATTCTTCGGCATACTCAAGTAACTCTTTGAGTTCAAGCTCGCGTAATTGTGCAGGAGAATTGATACGATCTAGCAGTGAAGACATTCTGGTTCTGAAAATATATTTAACAAAATGAAGATTATTAGAATTTGCGTTTTATAATAAAATCGGTTACTTGACGAAGCCGCAGGGCTGCATCTCCAAACTCTTGTAAGATACTGTCAGCATCCTGCTGCAGTTTTTCCGCTCTATCCCGCGCTTCGCGAATACCCATGATACTGACATAGGTGGGTTTATTATTTTCTGCATCTTTGCCAGCTGTTTTTCCAAGTGTCGCTGTCGTGGCTTCTGCATCCAACAAATCGTCGACGACTTGAAATGCAAGGCCCACACATTTTGCAAAATGATCCAATTTTTTTAATTGTGTTTCATCCAATTGGTTACTGCAATGCGCGCCCAACATCACTGCTGCTCGAATCAAGGCACCTGTTTTATGAATATGCATAAACTCAAGCTCCGGCAATGTCAGCATCTTTCCTACATTATCAAGATCGAATGCCTGGCCACCCGCCATGCCTCTGGAACCGGAAGCGCTTGCAAGCTGTTTAATCATATCCAATTGCGTCACTGTGTTCTCAGTCAGCCGTTTTTCGGTAAGCAGCTCAAACGCAAGTGTCTGCAAACTGTCGCCGGTCAATAACGCGGTCGCCTCGTCGAATTCAACATGGCAAGTCGGCTTGCCCCGCCTGAGTACATCATTATCCATGGAGGGCATATCGTCATGCACCAGCGAGTACGCGTGAATCAACTCAACAGCCGCAGCCACGACCGTCACGCTTTCAACATCAGCCTGTCCCAGCTCGCCCGCTGCAAAAGCCAACAATGGACGAACTCGTTTTCCACCGCCAAGTACAGCATATCGCATCGCCCGATGCAAACGAACCGGCACACAGTCTGCAGCAGGTAAGCGTGAATCCAGGAAATTTTCGATAGATGCCTGACAATGACTCGCCCAGCTCTGAAAATCAGCGGTCATGGATTTCGGATAGCGTATAGTTTTTCAACAGATCGGCCTCAAGAATACGCACTTGCTGTTGCGCGTCTTGCAATTGTTTTTGACAATATTGTAATAATTCAACACCTCGTTTGTAGGCGGTCAGTGAAGCCTCCAACGACATCTGTCCCGCCTCCATTGCTGTCACAATATTTTCGAGTTCCATAGACGCAGCTTCAAAACTTTCGGGCTGCGATGAAACGGAAGCTTTTGGTGTTTTTGCCATAAAACCTTGAAACGTGTTAAATAGAAAGCGGTTTAACGTTTGTAATTTGTTTGTAATTTTTGAAAATAGCGTAATCAACTACTTTCGGTCAAATCTATTTTATCATGCCGGCCTGATTCTTTGCTCAATACAATCAAATTCGCTTGGTAATAAGATTGCCTGCACTATCTATTAGCTGATGATCCCCCATTGATTCTAGTAATGCGTATCGCGCATCCCTCTCGGGTCGCTCGCAACCTGCGACTGACGGTTTTTTTTATCATAAAAGATCATTTGCATGTTGCCCCATTTACGCTGCATTGTACGCACTACATGTCCTTTGGACTGCAGTGACATAATCCAGTCGGATCCAAATGCTTTAGGTTCAATTTGAATAAGATCGGGCAGATATTGGTGATGATACCGCGGCATTGCCACCAATTTCTGAGGATCTGTCTGACCGTTATTCACATAATCGAGAATCACCAGCAAGATCATACTGATGATACGCGACCCGCCGGGTGTACCGAAAATCAATATACCTTCATCATTTTCCACAAAAGTCGGCGACATGCTCGACAACGGACGTTTGCCCGGTGCGATAGCATTTGCCTGCGAACCGTATAAGCCGAAAACATTGGGAACATGCGCACCCATTGCAAAATCGTCCATTTCATTATTTAACAAAACTCCTGTGTTGCCCGCTACAAATCCTGAACCAAAAAAAGTATTGATACTCATCGTGGCTGCGACACGGTTTCCGTCTTTGTCCAAGATTGAAAAATGAGTGGTCTCTTTGCCGTCGTTATCAACAGACAGATTAGGCTGGCTTACACCGGCACGTTCCAGATCTATCGAAGCAGCCCGCTGGCGTGCGTAAGCTTTGCTGATTAGTTTTTTGACAGGCACCTGCACGTAATCGTCATCACCAAGCAATTCAACGCGATCCTTGTACGCTAGTCGTAGGACTTCTGCGACCAAATGTGCCCGATCCGATTCGTCACTTTCATCAAATGGCAGCCATTCAAGCATATTTAGTGCCTGCGCCAGGGTCAAACCTCCTGCAGAAGGTAATGCCATCGTTGTAATTCGCGCAGTCCCGTAGTCAAACTGAACAGGCTTTCTTTCGATAACACGGTAATCGATTAAATCCTGTGCACGCCACACTCCACCTGTTTCCTTAACCGAACGAACCAATTCCCGTGCAACCGGGCCTGCATAAAAACCCTGCTTGCCTGATAGCGCAATTGCATTTAATGTCTCAGCCAATTGCGGCTGACGAAACAGCTGGCCTGCGGTCGGCACTTGGCCATCCGGCAGAAAAATCCTTGCTGTATCTGCATACTGCATAAGCTTTTTTTTATGAAAATCGAGCGCTTGGGCAAAACGTTGATCGATTCTAAAACCTTCCCGCGCCAACCGTATTGCGGGTGCCAGGCTTTGACTCAGCTTCAGCTTGCCGTAATGGCGTGACAAATGAACAAGCGCAGCAGGCGAACCCGGTATCCCAGCCGCCAAAGGACCATTTAGCGATTTACCCGGCACCAACTGTCCCTGATTATCCAAATACATCGTAGCAAAAGCATTTTTTGGCGCAATTTCGCGCCCATCGATCGTCACTTCGCGGCCAGTTTTTGACTCATATAACAGCCAGAACCCTCCTCCACCCAAACCTGAAGCATAAGGTTCCACAACGGCCAACGCTGCACTTACGGCAATAGCCGCATCAAATGCATTTCCACCTTGATCGAGAATCTCGTAACCAGCTGAAGTTGCCAGACGATGCGCCGACACCACTGCAACCGGCATGTCTGCAGTGACCGGATTGGAATAACTAATCCATGCGATAAAACAACAAATCCACCAGCCATAACTACATTTTTTCAGAAGCGAATGAATAATCAACATATCCTTAAAACATTTCAATAAAACTAGTTTATAAAAATTCGTACAGTTCTTATCACTGTTATCATATTGATACATTGACTTGTCTATGGCAAGATTCAAACAATTTTTTGTGCAAGCATACAAATAGCAATACTGATATGAACACAAACAGTGTGTTTTAAAAAATACCAGAACAAACTATTTATTAATTTAATGTAAATATAGAGGTTGACTTGGAAGAATATCTTGATCAAATTTCCAGATACTTTGAAACCGTGCCGCTTTGGCCTTTCTTTCTACTTGGGGTGGTAGGTCTTGTTGCTATTGCAGTTGAAATCGTTAACCGCAAACGTCGCGAACAAGCAATTGATAGTTTCCGCTATACAATAGAAACAGAATTAGCCAGTATGTACCCTAGGCATATTCGATGGCCTGAAAATGTTAATCAGTATCTTTGTGCACGTTTGCCCGAGATGCAACACAATTTTGAAGTGTTAAGAATTTTTATTCCACAGGATCAGTTGCTCAGTTATAACACAGCATGGAATAAATATTGCGATTTTTGCCGTAATATTACAGACGAAATCTGCGCAGCAAGCGAGCAGCCCGCGAACATTCAGTCAGGCAACGAAACGACTGCGACAGCTGATGAAAACGACCCCAAAAAAGTATTTCATAAACTCGTTTCTGACTTGCTTGCATTTACCAATATTTAACGAATAATTTGAAGATAAATAATGACTTGCTAACAATGACTGTCTGACTCAGAGTTGCTGCAGTGTGATTTTTGATATGACGCGATTTGTGTTGTGAGTATCAATGAGAATGCTACTTCTATGCCATTAGGCCTCTAGCTAGTTCTTCCAGTTCATTTTGGCTTGCCATAACCTTTTCAAGCTCGATTTCTGCATCAGTTTCAGCGATACCTAATTCTTCCAGCAGCGCGGATGTCTCAATATGCTTACAAGCATCAGTAATGCAATCATTATGCAACAGGCGATTCGCAGTTGCTACAAGTTTGACATAGATAACGTGTTTGCCGACACTGTCCGGATAATGATGCTTTGCAGC
Source organism: Burkholderiales bacterium (assembly GCA_024235755.1). Classification (GTDB taxonomy): domain Bacteria; phylum Pseudomonadota; class Gammaproteobacteria; order Burkholderiales; family Nitrosomonadaceae; genus Nitrosomonas. The sequence goes on from JACKLV010000001.1 coordinate 187,850, forward strand.
CATCATGATCACTTCTTCTGGCAGGCACCATGCCTTCAGCAGATACAAGCCGACGAGATCATGGGTAATGCCGAATTGCTGTAGCTCAAGTGGCCTAATGTCTTGTTCGGGATTTTGCGCAAACATCTCATTGAGGCTTGCAAATTCTCTGGGACACAAATGCCCAAACAGCAAATAGCCAAAATTATGAAGCAGCCCTCCCAAATAGGCAAGATCGGGGTTTAAGCCTTGTTTTTGTCTCATTAACCGGCTTAATTGGCGGCACAATTGAGCGCATTGCAGCGCATCTCTCCAGAGACGAACACGCCCAAGCGGTCCGTAATTTGGCATTTTGAGCGAACCGGATGAGGCGACGCCCAATGTCACATTTAGTGCTGTTGTATAGCCAAGCACAAGAGAAACTGCATGTGTCACCGAAGTAATTCGGTCGCCGTAACCAAAAATCGCCATGCGTGCATATTTCATAACAAAAGCCGCCAAGGAAGGGTCGTCTTCTATCACGCTGACCAGCTCTTCTAAATTGGCATCTTGCTTATTGCGAAGCTTTAAAAGCTTTCCAGCAGTTTCAGAAAGTGGCGGAATCAGTTCAGTCTGTTGTAATGTCTCACGCAAATTCGCATTGAGCGCCTGTCGATTATGTACATTCAAAACATTCACCTTATAATCACTTAATTTTCACGGTTGTCTATCAATTTCTATACAGCGTTAAATCCATCAGACCCGCGATTTCATTATCGTTTTTATCGTAAATACCGACACAATCTTTAGCAGGTATTAAAAAAGTTTACAGGGTGTTTTGATCTCCAAATACATGTTTTAAGCTTGCAATTAACGCATTAGTACAGCAACAGTGACAGTGCCAACAACGATTCAACAGCTTATTAATTTCCATCACTTTTACTACAGCCTATCAAAATCACGTCTATGGATGATCGACCAAAAGACAATTTCTTATCCGATAAAATGTCAACAAATCGGAATAGCAGAAATTTTAATGTCTAGGATAATGCTCATGCTTTCAGAACGGCACGATAATAAACATCGCCTGCTTTTAACTTCGCAATGGCTTTGTTGACATCAGCCATATCGAAAATTTCGATCACAGGTTTAACATTATGCAGAACCGCAAATTCCAGCATTCTTGCAATAGTCAATGGATCGCCCACTGGTGAACCGGAAACTGACCTTTGCTGCATTATCAGATCGAACACATTTAGATCCAGCGGTTCCAGCGTTGCACCGACAAAATGCAAACGGCCCTTGGGTGCAAGCATGCCCAGATACAAGTGCCAGTCGAGCTTGACATTCACTGTAGAAATAATCAAGTCAAAGCGTCCAGCAGCGGCTCCAAGCGCTGCAGCGTCTCGGGAATTAAGCGTTTGGTGCGCACCCAGATCCAATGCCTCTTTACGTTTGGCATCGCTGGTTGTGAACGCAGTGACCTGACACCCCCAGGCGTTCATAAACTGCAATGCCATATGACCGAGTCCGCCAATTCCAATCACAGCGACTTTGTCTGTCGGTCGAACATCAAACTGCACTAAAGGATTGAATACCGTCACACCGCCACAAAACAAAGGCCCAACGATCTCTAAATCAATTCCATCGGGAATTTTTACAACACTGTTTGCATCTGCATACACCCTGTTGGCAAATCCACCGTGACGGCCGACAATTGTCTGTTCCGCTGTTGCACAGAGATTATGATCGCCCGTATTGCAGGCGGTACAATGATTACAATAACCCGAGTGCCAGCCCAGCCCGACTCGATCGCCAATTTTCAGGGAGGTTACTTTGCTCCCAATTCGGGAAACCATGCCGGCCACTTCATGCCCCGGCACAAGCGGGTAGGTGCTCATTCCCCAATCGTTATCTATCATGCTGATGTCGCTGTGACAAATACCGCAATAGGCAACTTCGATTTCAACCTGATGTTCACCCAACACGCCCGGATCATATTCAAACGATTGAAGGGCCTGCTTTGCTTCAAATGCAGCGTAAGCTTTAATCATTCAAATGCTCCCTATAAATAAATACATCAATAGTTCTGCTGATAGTTCAGCAATAGCAAAACGCGGTCTCTGATAATTGTGGTGCGGTAATCGCCGCGGGAAATAACCGAAGCGCTGCCGAAACTTTCCATAGTCCAGTTGAGCGCTATAAACTCAAATGCAGCATCTCTGTATTGAAGCCATTTACGTTGTGATACGCGCAGTGCATCGCGGGTTTCGGCATTTAAATGAGCTATCAATTGTCGATATATGTGATTCAACTCCTTATCCAGGAAATGTTCATATGCCACGTATGCTGCCAGATAATCCTGTGTAGTTTGCGCTGTTTGTTGAATATCCTGCTCATAGGCTTGAGCACGTTTGTTGAATTCGCCGACATAATCCGGCGCATCCGGATTGTCCAGAGCTTGTACAATGCCGCTGAAAATACATAGCCAGCACAACAAAATCAGACTGCATATACAGCTTATGGGTTTACATGCCGGCCCATTGGGTATTCTGTTACCAGCGTTCATAGATGTTGTCGGCGTAAATCTTCCACTCGGCATTGCGCCGGTTGACGAGTCCCTGCATCACCTTCCCTTGGGATTTGTTCCAGGCTTTCCATGCCGCTTCCAGACTGGGATAACTGGTATGTGCGGACGGATTGTTGACCAGTTTGAGCACGGAAGAACTGCCCAAATTACCCAAACCAATATTAAAGGTCAGTATTACCAATGCATCAAACTGATTTTGCGAAATGTCCGCTGTCACCTTATTATTGACACCCTTAACAAATGGCGCCATGTCCTGCTCAAATAAAGCGCCGGCCTGAACTTTGGTGATTCCCTGTTTATACGTATCGCCCGAACGATTCCATTCATTCCGACTGATCAGATGGCCGTAGCCGATGGTTGCCCCCTTGACCCAATCCGAGATTTCTGCACCGCTTTGATCGTCATAAGGTTTCCCTCTGAATGCCTCAATCGACATAAGCAGTTGCATACCGTTAACACTCATTTGATAACAAACAGACTGTTGCATAATCAATCTCCTGAATCTTGTGTTTTGCTGACGGATTCTGACGCGCGCGACCAAACTGTCCGGGATTGTTTATATCCCAATTGGACTGTTCCGACGTCATAATACAATATACACTGTCATGCGTCAGTCGGTTTTTTAACAGTAAATTATCGGGGGTATCATGACAATTGAAGGGATGAATCACTTTACAGTCATCAGTAGCGATCTGGAAAAAAGCAAAACGTTTTATTTTGAGATACTCGGATTATGCGAAGGCTATCGGCCGCCGATGGATTCAAAAGGAGCGTGGCTTTATGCTGGCGATCAGAAACATTCGATTCTGCATATCATGGCCGAAAGACCGATGCCGGAGCAAGCACCCGGCGTCATTGATCACATGGCGTTTACCGCTACCAACCTGCAATCGGCCATTGACAAGCTCAAACAGCATAATATTACTTACAAGTTGAATAAGATGCGGGAACTCGGAGTTTGGCAGCTATTTTTTTACGATCCGGACGGCGCCAAAATCGAACTGGATTTTGCTGCTGACGAACCTGCGCCTGCTAAATAAACAGATCTGCCGCTATCCACAGTAACATACAGTTTTAATGAGTTGATTCTAAGTGCTTCACTTTCTCTCTGCTTAGACGCGCCGTTGCAGTCATATGCGACGTAAACGCAACATTGTCATCCTCAAGCTGCATAACCAATCCATTGAGTTAGCGCAGCCTATCACGCAGCAAAAAACCCGCGATCATTTGGGAAAATGTGGTTGTTTTCGCTATCGGTTAGCGTCATGGGAATAACTTTGAGCAAATATCTTAAATACCGATGATACCGATGTCGTTTTTGCAAATCACGGCAAGAATGAAGCCAATTTTTTCAAAAAAACACCGGCTATCTGGCTCACCTCGAAAATGCCGTGGCAGAGCTATTAACAACATATTTGCAACCGCTTCTATAGTGTATAGTGCCATACTTGCTCAACAACGGATTTAGGATGTATAAATGGCCGATTTTTCTGACAAACCAGTTTTTGTCCTAGGAGCGGGTGGTATTGGCACGGCCCTGGCGTGGAGCCTGACACGAAGTGGTTATCCAGTTACTTTAGTTGATGCAAATCCGCTTAAAGTCGCTGAAGGCCAGAAAAATGGGATATCAGTTGACGGCTATGAAACACTTCAAATTCCGATTATAACCTTCAAAGAATGGGTTGCGCCGCCAGAAAGCTTTACTCTGCTATGTACCAAAACGTATGATAATTCAGTTATTCTTGCTCGCCTGCCAACTAGTACTTTCGTAGTCCCTATACAGAACGGCTTTGACCCGGAACTTGAACTACGTGATCATGGATGCGAGGGCATTGCGTCTTTTGTATCGGAATGTCAACGCGATTGTCCTGTTACACGGATAACGCGCCCTGGCAGTCTGCATATCGGCAGTCGCAGATCGCTCACTGATGACGAATGCAGCAATCTGGCATCACTCGCAGCAGCGCTGGGAGCAGCCAAACTTTTTACCGTTGAATGCGTAGAAGATATCCGGCCATATAAAGCAACCAAGCTGTTGTACAATGCAGCTATTTCGCCGCTGGCGGCAATGGCGGGTGTGGATAATGGTGAATTGTTATCCGACCAACTTGCCAAAGCGCTTTTTTTTGCGCTGCTACTTGAGAATTATGCCATTCTCCGCCATGCTAAAATCCCACTTGCTCGTATCGGACCGTTTCACCCAGACACAGTTTCGCTGATTCTGCGCACTCCCTGGTTACCAGCTTTGATGGCAATGTTTTTCCGTCCATCACTGCACGGCACTTATTGTTCTATGGCGCCCGATTTTCTGATCAACCAAGGGCGCACTGAAATCGATGCCTATACCGGCCATCTGATTCGCCTTGCTGGAGATTTTCCTTGCCCATTAAACCGTGCCGTACTCTCACTCGTTGGAAAAGTAACGGGTGAAGGCTTAAAACCACAGCGTAAATTTTTACAACATCTAGCGGAGAGCTTACCAAAAGGAATATTACATTGATCCTCGTTACCGGGGGCGCCGGTTTCCTGGGCTCTCATCTGGTCACACAATTACTTGATGCGGGTCACGCTGTCCGGGTACTGGAACGTCCGGAAGCCAATGTCGACCATTTACCGCTAGAACGAATTGAACTGGTTTCCGCTGATATTCGCAACAAGAAAGCAATTCAAAAAGCGACCCGAAATTGCCAATATGTTTATCACTTAGCGGCCGATCCCAATCTTTGGCGACGTGATCGGCGCGAATTCGACAGTGTCAATCGTCTGGGAACCGTTCATGTGATGCGCGCAGCACTTGACAATGGTGCCGAGCGGCTCTTGTACACCAGTACAGAAAGCATTTTGACATCACAGGAATTCAATGGCGGCGCAGCCGAGAATCTACACCTAAAAGCCAGTGACATGCTAGGCCCTTATTGTCTGAGCAAATTTCATGCGGAGGAATCAGTTTTTCGTATGGTGATGGAAGGCGCTCCAATTATTGTAGCAAGCCCGACCTTGCCTGTTGGACCGGGAGACCGCTCCTTGACACCCCCGACTCGCATGTCGGTGGCTTTTTGCAGAGGCGATCTACCTGCTTATCTGGATTGCCGAATCAATCTAATCGACGCAAGAGATGTGGCAACTGGCATGATGCTAGCCATGGCAAAAGGGAGAACTGGAATTCGTTATATTTTAGGTGGCGAGAATCTCCTCCTCTCAGAATGGCTGAATATCCTGAGCAAAGAGACGGGTCAACCCGTACCGCGCTGGAAGGTTCCCTACTCGTTTGCGTTAACAGTGGCCTGGTTCAGTGAGTTATGGGCTGATTATGTGAGCGGCAAAATGCCTATGGCCACAATAACCGGCGTACGCCTGACCCGGCGTAACATGTTTTTTGATTCCTCAATAAGCATCAATGAACTAGGGTTAAACTACCGCCCGATCCGTGAAGCAGCACGTGACGCTGTGGCCTGGTATCGATTACAAGGCTGGCTCTAGCATTCTATCCCAGATAAATATTTATCTATTGATTTTACAGTAAAAAATCAGAGTAAAAATCAGAAAATTTTACTGGATATTTAAACTTCTTTTGAGTAAAGTTCATTTCTCAAAACCTCTCTAATTAATGCAAGATTTCAGTCTGAATGATAGAGAACAAATGAAGCTACATTTTCCTTGTTTACGGATTTATATAGAAGGATTATTTGCAAAACTATGTTCAGACTTCAACACCTTTTATGGCACAAAACAATTGTCATTTTGTTTTTGAACTGCACTTTTTTCGCACATGCTGAAAATACTCCTGATTTGCAGGATTTAATTCAACAATTTGGAATTCAAAATCAACATCTGTCCAACCTGGAACGGGATAAAACGCTCTTTTTTAATATTGCGGAAAATCACGAAAAAGAATTAGCTGCAGGGGTAGTCATTCATATTGCAGCTACACCAAGCAAAATATTTGAATTTATCGAAAATAATGGCATGGCTTCTATTGAAACAGAAGTAACTATGCAGGATTTTATTTCGCCGAATGCCACTCTGGATACCTTCAAAAAATTTAGCTATGCGAGCGATAGCAAAGAGGCAGCCAATTTTCTGGCGGCAAAACCGGGCAGTCAGTTTAATCTTTCAGGCCAGGAGTTTCAAACGCTACAATCTATCGATTCGACTAATGTCAATCCGGCGCTATTTGCATCGCAAATATATACAAAAATATTATGGGAAAGATGGTTGAATTATCGTAAAAAAGGTTTGCATGGCATTGCAACTTATGATCGTGGCGCTGGTAAAACGGCAGATCCGGCGAGAGAATTACAGGTAGCGGCTATAAACAACAAAATTCTGGCTAATTATTACCCAAAACTTTTTTATGCGTGGCTGAACTACCCGGCCACGTTACCGGCAGATGCCGACGAACGGTTTTTTCTGGTTAATCGTCTAGTAGAAAATCGCCCTACTATCGATCTAGTTCATCGCATCATTTTAGCTACAGAAAAAGGTGGAATTATTCTTTCCCGGCAGTTTTACGTTGGGCATTCCTATAATTCCAACCAGTTTACAATTATTTGTTTACCTTTTCGTGACGGTTCTATTGTTTTTTATGTGAACCAGACTTTTACCGATCAAATCGCAGGACTTGGCAGCAGTATTAAACGTCCTATCGGTCGCGAACAGATGCGCCACAGAATGGATGCGCATTTAAAACAATTGAGTAGTGCATTGAAGTAATTACGACAAAGCGGCTGGCTTAATATTCTCTGCACACCCTCTCTTTGTAAGCCGTTGAACCGACCCAAACCTAGCAGATTATTAATGCAACAGAATAACAGGAACATTGGCTTGCGTAATCAATGTCTGCTTTTGTGTCTCGGATAAAAAAGTGCTGCCACTCTCAAGCAATAATAACCGTCCTTGATGCCGGTGAACAACTTGCAAAATTTGTTCTGCCGTGTTGTTAGTCAATCTGATCAAACTAACGTTGAGTGATTGATCATCGACACTTTCACTGACTGCTTTGCTGAGCTGCTGATATTTAGAATCTTCAACTGCGGGCAGCAAAACAATTAATTGATTGTGGTCTTCATGTGCCAATTCAATCGCCAGCGAGAGCGCATGCTGACTGGCTTCACTGCCTGTAAAACTCACTACGACAGGCCGTTCAATATTGCTGCCAAACTGCAGCACAGCGACATTACAACGGGCCGTTGACAGGACAAAGCGGGTTATACTGCCTATTTTCTGGCTTTTCTCCAATAACTGCGTATTTTTTCCGATGATCAGCAAATCCGTCTGTCTGGACGCGTCACATAACATACTGGCCACATTGCCACGCAGAACACTCAAGGCAATTTCTATTTGATTCTGCTGCGCTATCGATTCCACCAGTTTGCGCAGGCGGGCGGTCTGTGTCTGGATTGAGCGTTCCATTCCGGCAACATTGATTGATCGCCCGACAGCTGCCCCATAAACCACTTCACGTACAAACGGCAGTTCGGCGACATGCAACAAATCTATGTCTTCAATAAACAGCGCATCAAGACGCGCATTAAAGCGCGTAGCCAATGCTATGCCGGCTTGTAGAATATTCCGGTCAACTGTACTTGCATCCAGCGCAACCAAAATCCGCTTAATCTGTATCTTTTTCATGGTTACCGGAGGGGTCTTTATCCTGTTTTGCCAGATTCTGACGGATTTTCTCCAGTTCAAGCAAGCGCCCTTCAACCTGCTTGTTAATTCGATCTGCAGAATCGCCTGTCAGTATTTCCATTGCTTCATCGACGGTATTATAGGTATAAATGGCAAAATGACCTGCTTCACAGGCTTCAATCACATCGGCCCGCAACATCAGGTGCACCCTGTTACTGGCCGGGATCAAAACACCCTGAGTGCCCGTCAAGCCGCTAAACTTACAAATATCGAAGAACCCTTCAATCTTTTCATTCACACCGCCAATAGCCTGTGCTTGACCGCGCTGATTAACAGAGCCCGTCATTGCGATACTTTGCAAAATAGGCAAATCCGATAAAGCGGAAAGCAAACTGCATAATTCCGCCATCGATGCGCTATCGCCTTCTATTCTGCCATAGGATTGTTCAAAAACCAGGCTGGCGGAAAGCGACAAAGGATAATTTCTAGCGTAACGCTCAGCCAGAAATGATGAAAGGATGAAAACACCTTTGGAGTGAATGGCGCCGCCAAGCTTTGTTTCGCGCTCAATATCGATCACTTTGCCACTGCCGAGGCGTGCTGTTGCAGTAATCCGCGAAGGCACAGCAAAACTGACATCTCCCAGCTGCATTACGGCCAGCCCGTTAATCTGACCTACCTTGGCGCCTTCGGTATCGATCATCAAAATACCGCGATTTATGGCTTCCTGTAGCTGCTCGCGTATTCTGTCGCCACGATAAAACTGCGCATCAATTGCACGCTGTATATGCGCACGGCCGACTACAGACAAATCCGATTCACCAGCATAGTAATCAGCTTCACGCAGCACATCAACGATATCCATCATATTAATGGACAGCTTTTCAGCGTCACCCGCCAACCGCGCTCCGTGCTCAATAATACGTGCCACAGCTGAACGTTCCAGCGGCCGCAAATTGTTGCGTTGCAGCAATCCGGCAATCATCCGGGCATACACATGCTGGTTTTCAGCAGTACGCGCAACACGCTCTTCAAAATCAGCTGCAATTTTGAATAATTGCTTGAATTCAGGGTCATAGGCATGCAACAAATAATAAAGCATGCGATCGCCTATCAGCACAACCTTGACCTTCAGCGGAATCGGTTCAGGTTCCAGACTCACCGTATTGACAAGACTGTAAATCTGCCCGAGCGACTGTATTTTAATTTGCCGAGAAATCAGCGCACGCTTGAGTCCTTCCCAGGCATACGGCTGCATCAACAACTTAATGGCATCGATGATCAGATAACCGCCGTTAGCCTGATGCAAAGCGCCCGCTTTAATCAGGGTAAAATCAGTCTGCAAAGCTCCCATATGCACGGTGTGTTCAACCACACCGATCAGATTCGCATAATTGGGCAAATCCGGCGTGACTACTGGCACGCCGCCATCATGCTGAGTATGATCCACAATGATGTTGACTTCATAACGACGGAAGGCGGGCGTTTTCATCAGCGGCACATTCATATGTTCCGGTGTTTCTTCATCCCGGCGAAAATTCTGCAAATTTTGAATAACGTCCTGCTGAACCGCTTCCAGATAAGCCTGAATAACCGCGTGATCTTTATATTTGTTCTTCAATTCATCAATCAGATGACCCGAAGCAAACATAACAATTTCACGGTTAAGTTCCTTGACCTTGTTTCTGGCTTCGCGCTGCCATTGTGGCTGCATGCGCAAAATACCGGTCAACTTTTCTTCAAGCGCATTGACAGTTTCTTCAATCCGTCGTTTCTCACTTTCCGGTAATGCATCAAATTCTTTTGGCTTGATTACTTCGTCATTTTTAACAGGTGCAAATGCAAAGCCATGCGGTGTACGAAGCAGGCGCATATGACTTGCTTCAGCTTCATCATTGAGCTTGCCAAAAGCCGATTCGATCGTTTTTTTGAGTTCGTCATCGATTTCCTGCAGTCTCAAACGGTATTCGTCTGTTTCAAACGCACCGGGAATTGCGCTGCATAAATCCTCGACCAATTGATGCATATCATCGCGAAAAATAGAAGCATGTTCGCTGGTCAGGCTGATCGCAATCGGCTCGGACGGCTTTTCAAAATTATTGACATATACCCAATCGGGCGGTGTTTCCCGTGATTTGGGTAACGATTCAAGATACTCCCGGACGACTGTATGCTTTCCAAGGCCGGTAGGTCCCAGCACAAACAGGTTATAACCGTCATGCTGTATATTCACGCCAAGATGCAGCGCCTGCATGGCACGATCCTGACCGATGATTCCTTTAAAGCTATCGAGTTGATCCGTCGTTTCAAAATCGAAACGATCAATATCGCAAGGCGTATAAAGCTGATGCTTGTCTAAGGGTTTTATCATAGACCGGCCCATTGGGTTCTGGTACTTTTCATGTCATTTTTTATCTGTTAACCATAAATGAACAATGGACGGCATACGCTTAAGAACTTACGGATCATTGTTTCGCCTGGATGAATCCTGATTCTGTATTTGTATATTTGGAAATATGAAACAATACAGAATTTTGACTGGCATCTATCCACCTCAGGATTACTGCTTGGTTTACTTTATGCAGCGCGGCTTTTTCCCGGCTGCATGCGCCTGTTGCATCAGGCCGAGCGCTTTGGGCATTAATGCCTGCAAATCTTCAATGCGGGTTGCATGAGACGGGTGTGTGGATAAGAATTCAGGTGGATGTGCGCCCTGACTGGCCTGCGCCATTTTCTGCCATAACCGAATGCTTTCGGTCGGATCGAATCCCGCCTTGGCCATCAATTCGGCACCGATGTTGTCCGCCTCGCTTTCATGCAAGCGGCTGAACGGCATGATAACGCCATATTGCGCACCAACGCCAAGCAGACTCACCGCTGTCTGCCCCAAAGCTGTCTGAGGCGCTGCGACGGCAGCGATCAACGATACGCCCATCTGTGCGCCTAACTTTTGCGACATACGCTCATTACTGTGTTTAGCGAGCACATGTCCCACCTCATGCCCAATGACCGAAGCCAGCTGATCCTGGTTATCAACCAGATTCACCAGGCCGGTATGGACACCGATTTTATTTCCCGGCAAAGCAAACGCATTCAAGGTGTCATCATCAAACACAATCACTTCCCAGTCTCCAGCGACTTCAGCGGTAATGGCGTCGGCCACACACTGTACAAACTGATTGACCTGCGGATTACCGCTGACCGGTTTTTCAGACTTCAGATTATTAAAAGCCTGCAATCCCATGGCGTCAACTTCATCGTCCGGCATAAAAATCAACTGACTTCTTCCCGTTGGCGACGTTGCACACGATGACAGCGCCAGCATCAGCATAACGACTGCAATTGTTCGAATATTCATGGATGGAGACTCCTTAAAAATTGCATTAGATTGTTCTATTGTATACCGAACGACAGCAGTTCTTGAGCCCCGCCAGCCTTGATCCGCATTTTATTTTGCCAGTAACGCAGTGACTTCATCGTCGCCGACCTGCTGGAATACCTGATAAAACTGCCCGACCGCATAAAAAAAGACCGGCGATTCAAGGCAGACTGTTTCATCGGCATAAGACGCCACTTTTTCCAGCGTCTCGGGAGGGGCCACCGGTACCGCACAAACCAGTTTTTTCGGATTTCTGGCACGCAATGCATGTAATGCCGCAATCATGGTCGAACCTGTCGCCAGGCCGTCATCCACCACAATGACAATACGCCCTTCCGGGTTTAATGGCGGCCGGACAGGTGTGTACAATTCACGCCGTGCCCGCATGATTTCAAGCTGTCTTTTCTTTTCCAGTTCGACATATTGCGGATCGTGCACAATCTGCTCCGCCTCTGGCGTCAGATAAGTCCATCCCGTTTCATCAACTGCACCAATGGCCAACTCTGGATTACCGGGCGCGCCCAGCTTACGGACAAGCACAATATCCATATCGCCCTGCAACGCCTCGGAGATGATCTTTGCCATGGGCACCGCGCCACGCGGTATCGCCAGTATCAGCGGATTCTGTCCCTGATACGGCGCCAACCGTTTTGCCAGTTTTACGGCCGCATCGTCACGATCATGAAACATGGTTGGCCTCCATCTATTTTATTGAATTCGAATCCGCACGAAGTACTATAAATACGCGCAAAAGGATAAAATAGCAGAAAACAATTTGTTTGTATCGTTTGGAGTATCTTTTGAAAAGAAATCCCGCACTGAAAGCGTTATCCATCGACCATCATCACGGCCTGGTACTGGCGCACAAAGCCAAAAAGGCAGCAGCGCAGGAATTAAGCGACAACGAACTGCAGGCCGTCTGGGCGCAATTGCAGGAACACGCAGACGCGGTACTGGCTGCTCATTTTGAAATCGAAGAATCGTATATCGCCCCGCGCTGAGCGCGTGCGGCGATCCTCACCTCGATCAACTGGTTGACAGGCTTTATAAAGAGCATGCATCGCTGCGTTCCTTGTTATCCCCGGATAGCAATTGCAGCACAGCCAATCTACAGTCTCTTGGTGAACTGCTGGAACGGCACATTCGTTTTGAGGAGCGCGAACTATTCGAAGCAGCCCAGACAGCGCTCGATGAAGATACGCTACAAGCCATTGCTAGCGCGTGCGATGCACGGCACAATGGATAGCATCATCATATTTCACGATTTAATTTCTTGCTTCCTGATAGAAGACATTCAGTGAGTCAAGGATAAGTGCCGGAGTCGACCCGAAGCGGACGGTGGGATAGGGAAAGTCCATCTTCAACAGAGATAACGCTTCATTTACAGGCTGAATGGTGGAAACAAATTGCATAAAATGAGCATGGCGAATGCAAATTTGAGAACTCAGTTCAGTCTGCTGCCATTTTTGTTGATCGCTCGCGGAGCAGACTGCCCTAAGTCATGATTCTTTAATAAAGCTCTATGCGAGGTCGCATTTGTAGCAGCAGTTCAATAAACGTGACGCCACAAGCAACGCGCATAGTTTCATCAACTCTATGGGTCATCTCAAGGTGGGTTCAGCCCAAAATGACCTGAGTTTGTCTCTTCATTACGTAGATAAATCCCGTAGCGTCAGCAAAATTGGATAGCATATTCGACAACTGGTCAAACTTCAATCGGAAACCCGCAAACGCTCTTTTCAAGATGATCAATCGCCGATGAACATTCATAGATTTGTTGCCATCTTTGACTCTTTATCTCTTCGCCCGATGACAAAGACATCAAGTTCCCGAATCTGAAAGTCGGTATCCGACGGACTTCCCAGCCCAAATACTAGCCACAGTTTCCATTACAGAACGCTTCAGTACAACTGGTCTAGCGTCCTTCTTGATAAAACGTCTTGAACTTCGCTTCAACAATGCGCAAAGAGCTTGTTGCCAAACATCAAATAGATGTAAAGACCGGACATCAGTGCCCGAATTGACTCAATCTGAAATAGTCGCAAATGCAATCAATGGACTTGATCAGAGGTTGTTTGACTGTTGGATCAGCGACCATGGTTGCAATTCAACGTAGAGTGGGGACTGCGCCTTTGCCAGGTCCGCCTTGGGGTTGGGCTATTGTTCTGAAATTTGCATAGCGGATTTTATCGCAGACGTAACATCCGGGCGTCTCGGCGTAATAATTTCGTCGAACACCTCTTCGTAAACGGAACCCTACTGCGAATTCTCGTCGTTTTCCGCACTCAACATCCATGTGGTCACTAATCGTGACCGATCAAAGGTGACAGTGAAGAAATAGCTTCCCCTCACCAATCACGATTATGTATGTGCACTTTTTGTCATTCAACATTATAGAAGTTGTAATGCGTAATCGTTGCATTATCCGGACTCTCTTGTATCGATCATCAAGAACAAACACACCATTGCTTGTTTTTGTGCGTCGGAGTACCATATATTGGGACATACGTGGTACCGTAGCTCTTTCCCCTGAGCCAGTTGTTTACATCTGACGTGTCTTTGATCTAAATTATTGTGAATACAGATTCAGTAGATATTAATTATTGCGAATCTGGACTTCTCTGTGACGTATGACCGCGATCAAAACTATTCTATCGACTCCAGCTCGATTGAGGAGCAGACGCTGTCTTGCAGAGATGGCCTTTGTACCCATCGTCGCGTACGAGAAAACGGCATCAAATTCCCGTATCATATAACGCTTGAAGTTCAACAATACGCAGTTGTTGCTGTTATGCTTGTCTGGTGACCTGCCGGGCGATCCTCCAAATTTACGCCAACGTTTGATTCACATCTTACGCCTTATGCGCACGCTCCGGGGAATGATGGGTTGGGCTGTTACTTACATTTCAGAGCTCTGGTTCTAGTAGCCGGATGGAGCTCGCGAAATCTGGGAAAATTGAACCTGTGCCAGAAAATCACTCCAAACTGATACTGATCAAACGTGTCATTATTCGCATACCCCAATTCAATGGATAAACCGTTTACGCAACAAAACGGTGTAAGCTTGAATAAGGCCAGTCTTTCGCCTGTTTAAAATGGACCATGATTAACTGGATTATAGTGGATATAATCAATATGCCGTGAAAATCAACATCATCGCGAAGGTATGCTCCAAAGCGCAATGTTACAGAGTGCGGACTCGCCCTGGTGTTTCGATTAATGGTATTTGCTTTCGCAGTTGATGTAAAATGGCTTTAATGGATCGCCAGCGGGAAGAATAATCAACGTCGTCCGGTGGCAAGGTCCAGAGAGCATGCATATGTTCCGGCAATAGACCAGGCTTTATCGTAAATGGCCTTGTTTTCGCGTTTCCGCATCGCTTCACGCAAAATGTCAAATGGATTGATCAATAAAGTCGATTTCCGATCACGCAACGTAATGGTAAAAAATAGCTTCACCCAAAACACGATTGCGTCTATATTGCCATTCTGTTTGCCTTGTAACCAATGATAATTGATGTCTGGTAACCGTTTATCCCGGATTCCACAAGTTTATCCGGGCTACAAGCTACATACGCTGTGAATGCAAACAGGGCAGGCAACATTATCATGTCAGAATCAATATCACGATTTTGGATAATATTCAGAAGATTTATAATCAAATGTTGGACGAAGACTTTCAGGCTGAAAGCAGTTATTGATATGGACCGCGCCGATTATACAAGAAATATCCAGTGGTAGAAGGATTGATGAATTCTAGAAACACGAAGAACAGAAGAGTTTTTAGATTTTGAAAATCAGTGACGAGGGAATTCCTGTCGATTAAATCAGAATGACCGGAATAATCTTCTAAACTATATCAGGGTTTGGTAATTCTTCTGGGGAATAGTATTTGGGGGTGACTGTCGGTGGATAGTATGGGCGACTCAAGATGCCCATAAACCATTAAACGCTTGGGTCTTAGGGCGCGGTATGGTTCACCATTCCAGATAATTGGATAGACTGCACAGCCATGGATGAGAAGCCAGTGGCTATGTTGATTCATATATCCATCTGGAGAACACCGTATCGGTTGTTGTGCAAAACCCAATATTAATAGGCGGGTACAGATGCAACCATCCAAGATTGCTAATTCGGCGTCATCCACAACAAGATATATCCATAGTCCGTTGCTGAAAGAATGAAGAACGGGTTTGGTCGAGTACCGTGACCAATACCGAATTGCTCGGATCTTTTTTACTGATGGTTCAACATGAAGTCTACTGGGTGATAACAGCCAAAATTTCGTGGAAAATTCAGGATAGACAATTACATTTTCCTTTGGAGACATCAGCATTATTTCAAAAGAAGGGTCCGTATACCAGCGAAGGCGTTCACCAGCATTGTCCACTAATTATTGAATTGCAGCCTGGTTAACAAGCATCTATCTTAAAATGCAATATAGGTTGCACGGGTTCTCAACTTTAAATATCGAAATACAAAATAGTTTTGTAAACGAAATACGAAGAATATTTGAGCAACACTTCCGTTGGTATCACTGAAGAATTGGCTAAAATAACTTCAGATCTGTAAATGCTTCCAGAATGATGTGCATCGCCTGCAGACATTCAAACTCTTTGTTTCTTACTTGGGCGATTTTAACAATTGCATGCCTAAAATAAATACATTTATTTTGCAAAGCCCCGGTACAATGACTGCTTTAAGGTTGACCAATCATTCTATGAAAATTAGTGATTGGCCGATTGCCGCCGAAATCCGACTCAATCCGACCGTCAGCTTTCACTGCCGTTTGACACCATCCGTTAGATCGGAATGAAATAATACAATTTACAGCATCCGGCTTCTGTCTCCACCGGCAAAGCCAATCAACGGTTCAGTGGTCTGTTTACCAAACGCAATAACCTTGAAGAGTTCGCCCATTTCAGCCGGGCTGACTAGCTTTTGCAATTGATTGGCCAGCGGCAGATAGTTCTGCACATCTTCTGCCGGCGTCCGGGCAAGTATCTCTGTCGCGCCGCAATTTAACAAAAAATGCGCCTGTGTAGTGTAACCCAGCAATGACAAGTCTGTATTTTCAACTGCCGCGACCAGTGCACTGAAATCGACATGGCTGGTTATGTCCTGTAACCCAGGTAGGAAAAAAGGGTCATGATGCGCATGATGCCGGTAGTGGCACATGAGTGTGCCCTGATTGCGTTGCGGGTGATAGTATTCGCCTTGGCCAAAACCATAGTCGATCAGTATCGCCGCACCGGAATGCAGCATGCCTGCCAAGGTTTGCATTAGATACACGGCGTTCAGATTGATTTCGCTGATATAGCTAAAATCAGCCTGCTGTTCAGGATTCATCAACCTGGACAACGCCGATGCAGTCACCTCGAGTGCCTCATTGTCGATCGGCCGGTCTTCCCAGGCAAACTCACCGGCACGATCATGATCCGTCCAGATAACGCCCCGCTCAAAGCATTGATTGCCCTGCCATTTCACCAAATGAACAGGCAACGCGTCCAATACTTCGTTTGCCAGAATGGTACCAGCAAATTGATCGGGAAGTTGCGTAAGCCAGCTGACGCGCGACTTCAAATGCGGTATCTTTTCGGCCAGCAGGTGTTGCTGACGCTCGCGCAACTCTGCGCTGACTTCGAGAATATAATAGTGTCGCGGCAAACAATTCTGCCGCTCAAGTTCCTGCAGCAAATCTACCGCAAGTTTGCCGGAGCCAGCTCCCAACTCGAGTATATCTGCTGCGCCGTTTTGTCCGGCAACCCAATCGGAAATCTGTCGCACTTGCGTTGCCAGCGTATAGCCGAATAATGCGGAAATCTCGGGCGCTGTAACAAAATCGCCGCTGCCGCCTAGCTTTGTGGCGCCGCCGTTATAGTACCCGAGCCCGGGTTGGTACAGCGCATATTCCATATAACGTGAAAACGGAATCCAACCACCGGCAGAGGCTATTGCTTCACGAATAATCGACTGCAGTTTTTGACTGTGCGCCAGAGCAATATCATCGCATGCTGGCAAATTCGATAATGCTGAATGGGTTATGTATGTGGTATCGACAGACATCGTTAAATCAGTTTCATTATGATAAATTGCAGTTTAAATCAGATTTGCGCGTTTTCAGAACGCACAAAATAACTATCAAGTATTTTACGGGAGATCGCCGTGCAAGGAAAAGTTGTTCTGGTAACAGGGGGTGCAAAACGCGTAGGCGCGGCAATTTGCCGGCGGCTTCATGCGCAGGGTGCTGTGATTGTCATTCATTATCGCAGTTCAATGGAAGAAGCGCGCGCACTGCAGCATGAGCTTAACCAAAAAAGAGCCGATTCGGCTTCACTGGTACAGGCAGATTTACTGGATACCAGCCTACTGCCGGATCTTATCGAAAAAACTGTAACGCGTCATGATCGTCTGGATGTTTTAATCAATAACGCCTCCAGCTTTTTTGCAACACCGTTGTCCGCATGTACAACCGATGCATGGGACGATCTGATCGGCAGCAACCTGATGGCGCCGTTATTTCTGACACAGGCAGCCGAACCATACCTCAAGGCGCAACGCGGTTGCGTGATCAACATTGTGGACATCCATACCGAGCGGCCGTTGAAAAACTTTGTCATCTACAATGCCGCCAAAGGAGGTTTACAGGCGCTTACCAAATCTTTGGCGCTCGAAATGGCACCCGATGTGCGCGTGAACGGTGTATCGCCCGGACCCATTATGTGGCCTGAAAACAGTACCTGGTCAGATACCGAGCAGCGCGAGAAAATTATTCAGGGAACATTGTTAAAACGCACCGGAGAACCGGACGACATTGCAAAAACCGTGCAATTTTTAATTGATGATGCGCCATATATAACGGGTCAAATTATTGCGGTGGATGGCGGACGAAGCATTCACCTATAACCGATTAACCGATTAACCGATTAACCGACTATTCTCCAAATGCATTCCTGATCCAATCGATAACCGGATTGTGATCGCCGGAAATCAGCACTGCGTCAAAACGGCATGCAGGTTCATTGCCCAGTCCTGACAAATAATGCCGTGCCGTACGCAACAGCTTTGCTCGTTTAGCTGCAGTGATACTACCGGCAGCACCGCCAAAAGCATCGCTGGCCCGCATTCTGACTTCGACAAAAACCAACTGTTGACCCTCGGACATGATCAGGTCGATTTCGCCAAAACGGCAGCGGTAATTACGCTCTTTCATCACCAGGCCCTGACGCAGCAGATAGGCTGCTGCTATTTGCTCGGCATCACTGCCTTTCATGTATTAGTCTATCCATACGATATTGCCGGATTCAGTGAGCTTGTCAGCGTTCATGGCACGGTGTGCCTTGCAACATCGCATGGACAGAGTACTGGAGTTAGCGCCGATTTTCTAAAACCTTTACCTTGCCGCCGTCAATTCTGGCGGCGACCGGTTCGCGGATAAAATTTGCCGGTGCAGCAAACCGGATATTACCGGTCACACCATCAAACGCAATATTGTAGGGTGAATGCATTTGCAGCATATAACGCATTAAACGGAATGCATCGATACCGAGCGCAAAAAGGCGCTCGCTATCTTTGTCTCGCGCTTTGTCCGTACTGCGATAAGCCATAACGGCCGGATGATCAGGCTGTAGCAACCAGGGCATATCCATAAACCGGATTCCATTCAGATCGTGATTGAACAATGGGTCTTCTCTGGTCACGAAAACCTGCGAAGTCGCATAAACCGGTGTTTGTGGATTCAAATAGGGTCTGATGCGGCGCGCTTTGTTCGCATCCAGCGCTAAAAAAACAAGATTCTGCTCGCCACCGGTATATTTTCGCAATCGCGAAAAAAAACCCTGTGGCTCATCGTATTCAATCGATTCCGCCGTATTGCCGAATTCGGACAACCACCGGTCTGCAAAGGCTCTTTGCAGACGCTGCGACAACCCGCTATTATCTTGAATAATGATGGCATGACTTTTTCCTGCAGACAGTGCCATTTCAGCTATATAAACAGCTTCGGACTCGGACTGCAAGCCAAATAAAAACAAGTTAGGCGGCAGCATCATGTCTCTGTCCGTCGAATTCAAGGCCAATGTCGGCACGGCGACTACGTGACTGGAGGCAAGCGCGGTAACACCGTTTCGTGTCAATGGGCCGACAACAAATACCGCGCCCGCATCCAGCGCCTGGTGATAAGTAATCAGAACATCCAGTGGATCATCGGTTGTCGAATAAATGCGCACAATCAATGGCAGCGCAGCTTCGCGTTCTGCCGCAGTGGTAAAGCCCTGTTTCACCAATTCCGCCGCCGAACCGAATGCGCGTGACTGCAACGGCAGAATCAACGCAATGTGCGGCACCATTGAATAACCGGGCATGGGTGTAGGTACCGGGACAGGAGCATCCGGGAAATATCCGTCCGGGTGAGTAGCAAAAACAGGCTGGCTACCGTATAGTGTCACGCACACCAGCCAAATAACATGGTAAAAACGAACGATGTGTAAACGTCGCATTGTCATCATTTATGTCAGTTAAAAGTGCATTATATGTGGTAGCAACACCAATAGGAAACCTCAACGATATCAGTTTGCGCGCTATTCAGTTACTTGGCCAGGTCGATGTCATAGCAGCCGAACATGTTCAAAATTCCATGCATTTATTATCTCATCATAGTATCGATGTAAAAAATACCAAGCTGATGGCGCTGCATCAACATAACGAAAAAAACGCGGCCAACAAAATCCTCGCTTTTTTAACGGCGGAGAAATCCGTTGCGTTGCTGACTGACGCCGGCACTCCTGCAGTCTCGGATCCTGGCGCATTTTTGGTCCAGCACATACGCGAACAAGGCTTTACAATTATACCGGTACCCGGCGCCAATGCAGCTATTTGCGCGTTGTCTGCTGCAGGTATTACAAACCCGCATTTTCTTTTTTATGGTTTTTTACCGGTAAAATCCGGCCAACGCCTGCGTGCTTTAACGACGCTGGCAACATTACCGCATACATTGATTTTCTATGAAGCCCCGCACCGCATTCTTGAATGCCTTACCGATATGACAGCCATTTTCGGCGTTCAACGACAGTTAACCATCGCTCGGGAACTGACCAAACTGTTTGAAACGATTCATACCTGTACGCTAGATGAAGCGATTGTATGGATCAACGCCGATGCTAACCACCAGAAAGGCGAATTCGTTTTGGTAGTAAATGGCGCACCGATTGAAGAAAAATCCCATATCAGTGAATCAGCACAAAGCACGCTTAAAATTCTGTTGACAGAACTGCCGTTAAAACAGGCCGTGAAACTGACTTCTGAAATCTCGGGGGAAAACAGAAATGCGTTATATCAATTCGCTTTATCACTAAAAAAATGACTGTGTAACTAATAAATCGGACTTTGTTTACGACGACTGCTTTTCAACAAACTGCTCAAAGATCTTTATTTAGATATGTCCCCTACATTGCGTATCACCCGACCTGATGATTTTCACCTGCACCTGCGTGATGGCGCTCAAATGCAAGCCGTACTGCCTTTTTCCGCCAGACAATTCGGGCGCGCCATCATTATGCCGAACCTGAAGCCCCCTATTGTAACGACGGATTTGGCATTGGCATACCGGCAACGCATTCTGGCAGCGTTACCTGACGATCTCAACAATGCTTTTGAGCCCCTGATGACGCTCTACCTGACCGACAACACCAAACCCGACGAAATTATCCGTGCAAAAGACAGCGGTTCTGTTCACGGCGTCAAACTGTATCCGGCAGGCGCAACAACTCACTCCGACGCGGGCGTCACAGATATTGCGCGCTGTACTGCTGTACTGGAAACGATGCAGAAATACAACATGCCGTTGCTGATCCACGGCGAAGTTACCGATCCGCAAATCGATATTTTTGACAAGGAAAAAATTTTCATTGACCGTATACTGTCACCGTTAACTCGCCACTTTCCGGAACTTCGTATAGTGCTGGAACATATCACAACCCAGGATGCTGTGGCGTTCATATCCGACGCGCCCAGCAACATTGCCGCCACGATCACCGCCCACCACCTGCGCTATAACCGCAATGCACTATTCCAGGGCGGCGTTCGACCGCATTATTATTGCCTGCCGATACTTAAGCGTGAGGTTCACCGCCAGGCACTGATCAGAGCGGCAATCGGCGGTAATAAAAAATTTTTTCTTGGTACGGACAGCGCACCTCATGCACGCTCATTAAAAGAAAACAGTTGCGGCTGCGCGGGCATATTCACAGCGCATGCCGCCATAGAATTGTATGCGGAAACGTTTGAACAAGCTGGCGCACTGGACAAATTGGAACCGTTTGCAAGTTTGAACGGCGCCGATTTTTATCAATTGCCACGAAACAAGACATCAATCACGCTCAGTAAAACCGACTGGCAGATACCTGAAATAATTCATTTTGCTTCAGATACACTGGTTCCGATTTGCGCGGGCGAACGACTCAGCTGGAAAATGACAGCATCAGCGCAGGATAATTAAGTCAGAAATAATCAATCGTTCCCGTTTCTTCATGCTCGACCAAATGCCCACATTTGATAAGGTCTTCATAAAAATGAATCTGGTTTTTGCCATTATTCTTTGCAAAATACAGGGCTTTGTCAGCATTGCCTATTATTTCCGCTGCAAGCAGAAAGTTTTTATCAATAAATGTTGCGCCAATACTGATTGTCACCGTATTAACCTGAGGAAAGCGGTAATTCTCAGTCACCTTACGAAACCGTTCGAGAACATTCTGCGCTTCATCTTTACGTTGAGTGCGGTAAATCACGACAAATTCTTCTCCGCCAAAACGGAACAACAAATCTTTGGCGCGGAAATTCTGTTTCATGATATACGATAACAGCAACAGCACCTCATCTCCGATTATATGGCCGAAACCGTCGTTAATCTGTTTAAAATTATCGATATCGATGATCGCCAGACAATATTTTTCCAAATCCTTTCCAGCTTTCCGCTTGTCCTCACCAAACTGTTTTATAAGACCATTACCGCCAGAATTCAGTGACAAAGCCTGAATTTTGTCAATGCTTTGCTCAAATGTATGGCGGTTAAGCAGACCGGTGAGCTTGTCTTTCTGATTTTCATCCAGCAGTTTGCGAAAGTTATCTGCAATTGCAAGCAGACTGCTGATGACCAGCACTTCACTATTGGTTAAAGAGTGTGAAAGTTCAAACGACAGCAGGCTTTCTATTTTTTGTGCACTTTTGACCGGATAGATAATCGAATAACAGGCATTATGATCATTTACAAACGGTTTTCCGGTTGTATCTACCCGCTTTAATACAGACTTAATTTCTTCAGGTATTTCAATCTCTGATGCGCCGGTCTCCCGGGATTCTGACAAACACTGTTTAAGTTCGTCTTCGTTTGACTGCATCGAATAAACAATCAAACCGCACTTCGAATAATCCCGGCTAAGTTTATACATTGAAATCTGTTTGATTTTCAGTAACTCCGCCATAGTTTTCAGCAAACTGAATTCAAACAACTCAGTGTCACGTATTGTCGTTAACGAGGCTAGTTTGCCCAGTAAAGAGGGAACTTTTTCAGTTTTCTGATTATCAGCCTTTGAAGAATGTTCAACCACACAGCCACCTGTTATCAAAAAGATTTTCTAGCTTTTCATTACATGATATACACAAATATGATATGCAAAATGAGTAACATACAATCAAAATCTCATTATTTTGATTGCTTTACGATCTTATTCAAAGAAATCAAAAGATTTCCAGCAAAAAATTAGCAATTGATTGATAGGCGCGATTCGCCGCTAATTCTTTATAAACCGTACCAAAACCGGGATTGTTTGCCACTGGATTGGTAAAAGCGTGCATCGTACCGCCATATACGTGCACCTGCCAGTCAACGTTGGCATTGGTCATTTCTTGCTCAAACGCCAGTACCTGCTCAGGAGGCACCATGGGATCGTCATGTCCATGAAGACAAAGCACCTTGGCGGAAATCGTTTCATTCGCCACGTTTCCCGGTGCAAAAATGCCATGAATGCTGATCACACCCCGCACATCGGCGCCCGAACGCGCCAATTCCAGTACACACATTCCTCCAAAACAATACCCCATAGCCGCCACTTTTGAAGCATCGACATAAGGTAAATCCCGGACTGCCTGCAATGCTGCCGTTATTCTGCGTCTGAGCAGTGCCCGGTCGTTTGCAAACGGGCTCATTAACGCGCCATTGCCTTCGATATCTCCATCTTTACCAAACACGCCCTTCCCGTACATATCCAGCGCAAAACCGACATAGCCCATTGCGGCAACTCTCTCGGCAGCTTTACAGGCAAATTCACGGCGACCGCTCCAGTCATGTGCCACTAGTACAGCGGGTCTTGCAGTATCCGTATCGCCTGTATAAGCCAAATAACCTTCGAGCGTCGTATCGCCATCCTGATAATCGATTGTTTGTGTAATCATAGTGCTCCAGCCCTTTTACAATTGATATTTTCTACATCTCACTGCGCTTTGTCAGCCTAAACGACATCCGGGACATTTAATTGCACACCCTATCCAAACAATCCCAAATTGTTCCAGACTAAACATTATCTCAACTATCCCACCGCAATCCAATCATGGGAAAATTATACACGAACTAACGAATGATTGAATTACTGCGATAGCATCTTTGCTGCATAACAATTATGCACGACGGTACCTACAATGGGAAATACAATGCAGTACTACTTTGATAAGTGCGGAAAGTGATGTGGTAGGCGCGACTGGATTCGAACCAACGACCCCCACCATGTCAAGGTGGTGCTCTAACCAACTGAGCTACACGCCTATTGAGAAACTGCGCAGACCTCACAGAATCGCAGTATAAATACCGATTTTGTTTGGCCTGTTAATTCAGGGCTTAGATTCTATCTGAATCCTACCCAAGACACAAATTAATTTGGATAATCTATTGTGTTAACTAAACGCGATACGATATTTTTTAACGAACACCGTGAACACGCGATTGTTATGAACACAGCCAGTGACAGCGTATATTATCCATCCCGGCAGTCTCTTGCCCGACATGGCGAAGTGATTAAGTGGATCAGGTAATTTGTCTGAGAGCATCAGCCAGCACGTTCGCCATAGATATGGCGTTGGTCGAATGCGCAATGCTGTCGGTGCTCCAAATATGCGTCACACCTGATTGACGAATCACCTGCTCCGCATCGCTGCAAAATAACGGATGGGTAACTACGGCATCGACCTGTCGGGCACCGCCCTGTAACAGCTTTTCAGCCGCCTGCGCCAGTGTTCGGCCTGTGCTGGCCATATCATCGATCAGAATCGCATGCTGTCCGGCATAATCACGCTCCGGCAGGCTAACCGCAACCTGTTTGTCACCGCTTCTGACCTTGTTTGCCACAGCATACGAAAAACCAACGGCAGTGGCTATCTCGCTCACCCATTGCTCGGATTCACAGTCGGGACCGACCAGCAATCCATCTGTATACTTCTGTTTCAGAAATTGCCCGATTTCTCCGGCGGCGGTTACCGCCAGCGCATGCCGCGCGGGTATCGCCTGAACCAATCGCCGTACACGGTGCAAATGCGGATCGACCGTAATCACATCGTCAAAACTATCCGCGAGCAGTTGGCCGATTACTTGCTGACTGACCGCCTCGCCCGGATGATTTTCCGCATCCTGCCGCATGTAACACAAATACGGTGCGACCAGCGTTATTCGTCTGGCACCGTGTCTTCGCAACGCGGATACGCTCAACAACAGTTCAATGAGCTTATTGTTGGGTTGATTCAGGCTTCTGACCAGCACCACATGCGCCGGCAGATCGACCGGCACCTGCACCAGGCTTTCGCCATCCGGAAAACCATGCAGCCGGATTTCCTGATAATCCAACTGTAACGCCGCACAAAGCGCCTGCGCTTGTGCGTGGTAATCTTCAAAACCCACTATTAGTACACTATCCATATGATATTACCGGGTTCAGTAAGCTTGTCAGTGTACATGGCAAACCTTTCATTTTAATCATATCTCATGTTGTTGAAGCAACTCCCGCTTTATTCAGCGTATAGCCGTTGTTTTGTTCTACCAGTTTCTGTGCAAATTCAAAGTCTGACATAAATTCAGCATAAACGCGGTACAGTACATCGCCCGCATTGACCGTATCGCCGGTTTTTCGTAACAAATCAACACCAGCCTTTTTATCCATCGGCGCACCGGCAATACGCGCGATTTTTGCCATTTGCAGATTGTCGATACCTGTCACTATACCTGCTCTGTCTGCCCGGACTTCGTAGCAAAATTGGCCGGGTGTAAAATCAACCGTGCGCAGCCCCTGCCCTTCAATAATCGCATTCATTTTCGCCAACGCACGTCCCGAATCCAGAATATCGCGCGCAATTGCGTAGCCCTGACCGCCACGCACATCCGGGTCAAATTCAATGATGCGCCCGGCCAGTTCAAGCGATTTCTGGCGCAAATCGGAAGGTGCGTCGGGATCATTTTCCAGCACCTGCATCACGTCGCGCGCTTCCAGTGTCGGGCCGATGCCGCGCCCGATCGGTTGACGCCCATCGGTGATAATCACCTCAAGATGGATATTAAGCCGGTCGCCAACAAATTCAAATAGTTTTCTCAAAGCCAGCGCAGCCTGCATATGCCGCACCTTGGCCGTCGGGCCGACCGGAATATCGACCAGCAGATGCGTCGAGCCCGCAGCGAGTTTTTTCGACAGAATCGATGCGACCATCTGTCCCTGCGAATCGATGCCCAGCGGGCGCTCCACCGCGATCAACATATCGTCCACCGGCGCCAGCTTTGCTGTGCCGCCCCAAGCCAGGCAGCCGCGGTGCTTGCGCACAATGTCGTGCAGTTTTTCCGGCGACAGATTCACTTCCGCAAGGATTTCCATGGTATCCGCCGTGCCGGCAGGCGAGGTAATCGCGCGGCTTGACGTTTTTGGAATCAGCATGCCATGCGCCGCGACAATCGGCACCACCAGCATCGACGTGCGGTTGCCCGGGATACCGCCAATGCAATGCTTGTCCACCACCAGCAACTCGCCCCAGTTCAATTGCTGCCCGGTTTCCAGCATCGCCCGGGTCAGGTAATACACCTCATCGCGGTCCAGACTGTTCTGCCCGGTCGCCACCAGAAACGCCGCCATCTCCATTTTTGAATACCGGCTTGCGGCAATATCCTGCGTAATGGCCTCAAAATCAGCCAGCGTCAACCGCTCGCCGTTAATCTTGCGCCGCACTGCATCCATCGACGCCGCATACTCCGCATGATCCACGCTGACCGCGCAGTCTTCGCACGCATTCAACTGCGCATATGCCTGTTCGGACAGTCCCAATTCCGTTGGCGTCACAATCGCCGCATCGTCGACCACATTCAACACGGCCAGTATCCGCTGGCCATTCGCGCTGATACGAATTTTCGACAATGCCTGAAACCCCTCCGCGCGATACACCGCGCAATCGCGGTGCAGATACGCCACGTTTTCATGGTAGGTATCGATGGCGATGCGGCGCAGTTTGAGGGTTTGGTTATTCATGGGATTCAATATCTATTACAGTTTTTTTGAAATTAAATCTGAAAAACAAGAGAATTTGGTTGAATAACTCTTCCATTTATTCCGAAAATTGGCTATCAGCTTAAAGACAGGGTATGAGAGTACGAACACAATGCGTTCCGGAGAAACCCTATCAAAGCCGTATTAATCGCCAAACTTCAGAGGGCGTATCCAGGCACTATGCAACAAAGCTAGTTAACCGTTTTGCAATTTTTTAAGTTACTTTACTAACCATCGCGTCAGTCTAGCTATTACAACGCCTGCCTGAACTTCCGTTCAGGTTTAATTCAAAATACTAAGTAGAAGAAAGCAAAATAGAACGTATGCTTTTAATTTCATTGCGGAGATAGTTCAGGTCAACTGAGGCTTGCGATGGCTGATTTTTAACCGCTTCCTGAGAAGACTGCATATGGGGCGAATTTTGTCCGAGCCGGCTTCGCGCGCCATTAATCGTGAATCCCTGGTCATACAGCAGTTCACGGATTCTCCGAATCAGCAAAACTTCCTGATGCTGATAGTAACGCCGGTTGCCACGTCGCTTGACCGGTTTTAACTGGGTAAACTCTTGTTCCCAGTAACGCAGCACATGCGGCTTGACGCCGCATAGCATCCCTACTTCACCGATTGTAAAATAGCGCTTTGCCGGAATCGGTGGAAATTGATTATTTGGTTTTTTGCTTTCCATGATAATTCTGCTCAACCATGGTTTTCAGTTTCTGGCTAGCATGGAAAGTTACAACACGACGCGCTGTAATGGGGATTTCTTCTCCGGTTTTAGGATTTCTGCCGGGGCGTTGCGGTTTGGTGCGTAATTGAAAATTCCCGAAACCGGATAATTTCACCCCTTCGCCTTTTTCAAGTGCGACGCGCACTTCCTCATAAAACGATTCGACCATATCTTTAGCTTCACGCTTATTGAGTCCAACATTTTCAAATAACAAATCGGCTAGCTCAGCTTTTGTAAGAGCCATATTTTTCTCCACAGAATTTTTAAATTAAGATTGTTTGTTGTTAAAGGTGGCGTTTACTCTGACTTATCATTCATAAAGACATGTCTCTTTAATCCAGGCTTTGACAAACGGTCGTTGTTTCAAGCTTATTCTTCTTTTTACACAAGATGATAGACAAATATCATAGTATAACAACTTCATGCAAATGAATTAAAGCGCTTTTATTATTTCAACGTGAAACCCGGCGGTCTTCTCGCCGGATATCCAACATGCCCAGCACTAATTTCTTAGCGTTGCGCCGAATTTTGTTTTTAACATCTCCACCAAGCCTGCTATTGCGGCCTCAACCTCATCATCGGTCAAAGTTTTCTGTGCATCCTGCAGCATGACTTTAAATGCCAGACTTTTATTGTGCTCACCCACAGTTTCACCACGATAAACATCAAACAGGGTAATTTCTGTTACGATTTCCGGCTTTTTCTCACGCATGCCGAATAGAATTGCTTGCACCGGCATTTGATTATCGACAATGACAGCGATATCACGTCTAACAGCTGGATACTTGGGTATCTCTTTAACTTGCGCGAGCAATACCGGCAACAGGCTATCCAATAGCAATTCAAACAGAACGGCCGGACGCGACAAATCATATTGTTTCTGCCAACGTGGATGCAGTTCGCCCAACCATCCTACAGGCTTGGCGCCAATCATAATCTGTGCAGATTTTCCGGGATGAAAAGCCGGATGCTGAACTGCCTGGAAATTGATCTCCTGATACTGATAGAGCGTTTCTACATCCGATTTGACATCATAAAAATCAACTGAACGCGCAGGAATACCCCATTGTTCGGAAAAAACGTCACCATAGGCAATTCCTGCCAGCTTTTCAGTTTGCAGATAATGCTCCGTAGTGCTTTTTTCAAAACAGCAACCGAGCTCAAATAAACGCACCCTGTCCTGCCTACGATTCAAATTAAACTGTAAATTGGCGATCAGCCCGCCCAGCAGGCTGCTGCGCATTACATTTAGATGATTTGCAATCGGATTTTTTAGCGCAACAGGATTATGATTCTGAATTAAATCGATTTCCCAGGCCTTGTCCACAAAAGCATAATTGACCACTTCCTGATAATCACGCAAAACCAGCATTTGTCTGATTTGCGTCGCAGAACGCATTGATTCTGATAACGGCAGCATAACAAGTTCGGCTTTTGGCTGTTGTGCGGGTATCTCATCGTAGCCATGAATCCTCGCCAATTCTTCGATAAAGTCTTCTTCTATGGCGAGATCGAAACGATAACTTGGCGGTGTAACCGTAAATCCATGTTCGTTTTCAGAAAAATCGAACTGCAGCCGCGACAGATATTCCGCAATTTGATCCTTTTCCAGCACAATGCCCAGAATCCGTTGCACTCTTTCGGTACGGACCGTGACCGGCAACCGTTGCGGCAATTTGCTGCTTTTTTCTAGGATAGGGCCCGCTGCTCCACTGCAAATCGATTGAATTAAATTTGTTGCATAATCCAGTATATTCCGCGTCGCGGCAAAATCCACTCCGCGTTCGAACCGGTATGACGAATCGGAATTGAAACCGAGCTTGAATGATTTACCCGAGATCACATCCGGGTTGAAAAAAGCACACTCCAGGAAAATGTCACTCGTTCCTGTCGCAACACCGCTGTCCAGACCGCCCATGATACCGGCAAGTGCAAGCGGTTTATGGTCATCAGCAATCAATAGCATATCGGTTGTTAATTCAACCTGACTCTCATTCAATAACCGAATCGTCTCACCGCCTCTTGCATAACGCACGTGTATGGCGCCATCTACTTTCGCCAGATCGAATGCATGCATTGGCTGTCCTGTTTCGAGCAGCACGTAGTTAGTTATGTCAACCACCGTATTGATCGAACGCAAGCCACTGCGTTCGAGTCGCTGCCTCATCCATAGCGGCGTCTCCACATTAGAATTGATGCCGCGCATAACTCGGCCGCAATACAGTGGACACCCATCCTGCGCGTTGACATGCAAATCGAGACTGTCTTCTATTTCAGGCTCAACCGGTGATATTTTAAAAGGCGACAGTTGCGTATCGGTTAATGCGGAAATTTCACGCGCCACGCCATAGACACCCAGGCAGTCTGCTCTGTTTGGAGTAAGGCTTAATGTAAAAACACGATCATTCAGCTCATAGTATGTACGGAAATCCTGCCCAACTGGCGCTGTATCAGGCAAAATGAGCAATCCGTCTACATGCTCACCGATACCTAGTTCACGCGCCGAACACAGCATCCCAGAGGATTGCACACCGCGCAATTTCGCGCTTTTAATTGCCATATCTGGCAACTGTGCACCAACCAGCGCGCAAGGCACTTTAATTCCGGCATGTACGTTAGGTGCGCCACAAACAATTTGCAGCGCCTCGTCGGCATGATCGCCGACTTTAACCCGACAAATACTTAATCGATCGGCATCCGGGTGTTTTTCAACAGCCAACACTTCAGCCACAACAACTTTATCAAATGAATCTGCTACGGATTCAACCGCTTCAACTTCCAATCCGGCCATCGTGAGCGTATGAGCCAGTTGTTCGCTTGTACAGCCGGGATTGACAAAGGTTCTGAGCCAGTTTTCGGAAAACTTCATTAGTGGTTATTTAGTTAGAAATAAATAATTTTTACCGGGTTTAGTTAAATTGTTTTAAGAATCGCATGTCATTTTCAAAAAATAACCTTAGATCGCTGACCCCATACCGTAGCATCGCCAGCCTTTCTACACCCATACCAAAAGCGAAACCGACATACTGCTCATGATCAATATCAACATGTTTCAGCACATTGGGATGAACCATACCGCACCCCAGCACTTCCAGCCAACCGGTGTGGCTACATATCCGGCAGCCTTTGCCATTGCACTTCACGCAACTGATATCCATTTCAGCTGAAGGCTCTGTAAATGGAAAAAATGATGGTCTGAACCGAACCGACAAATCATCCCGTTCAAAAAAACAAGCCATAAAATTTGCCAAAATGCCTTTAAGCGCGGAAAAGCTGGCTTGCTTGTCGATCCATAAACCTTCAACTTGATGAAACATCGGCGTATGCGTTACATCTGAATCACAGCGATAAACACGGCCCGGCGCGATTAATTTTATCGGCGGCGCGTTTTCCAACATAAAATGTATTTGTACTGGCGAAGTATGTGTACGCAGCAAATCGCCATTTTCCACATAAAATGTGTCGTGCATGGCGCGCGCAGGATGATTTTCAGGGATATTAAGTGCAGTGAAGTTATAAAAATCAGTTTCTATTTCCGGACCGGAAGCAACTTCATAACCAATCGAATGGAATAGAGACTCAATCCGTATAAGCGTTTGCGTCACAGGGTGCAGCCCGCCTTTGCCATACCCACGGCCAGGCATTGTAACGTCTAACGCTTCTTCCTTCAGTTTTTCTTCCAACTTTTTTTCCTGAAGTTTCAACCGACGGTCTTTCAGCAAGGCTTCTAATCGATTTTTAGCCTGATTTATTTGCATTCCCATCGCCGGACGCTGTTCTGCAGGTAACCTGCCCAGTTCTTTCAGTAAGTCGGTCAATTCCCCGTTTTTACCCAAATAACGCGCCTTTACCTGTTCCAATTCAGTCACGTCGTTGATCGAATTGAATAAGGTGATTGCTTCTCCTACAATTTCATCTAAACTTCTCATGAATATTCATCAGGGATATAATTTTTATTCTGCAACAAAAAGGGAGGCTGGGACAAACACCCACCCTCCCTTTATACAAAATGCCATTGAATTAAGTTGCCAAAACGGTTTTTGCCTGTTCTGCAATTTTTTCAAAAGCGGGCTTATCAAAAACTGCGAGATCGGCCAGAACTTTTCTATCAATATCTATGCTAGCTTTCTTTAACCCATTCATAAATACGCTGTAAGATAATCCACATTCTCTTGCTGCAGCATTGATACGTGCGATCCATAATGCTCTGAACTGTCTTTTACGTTGACGTCTGTCCCGATAGGCATATTGACCTGCTTTCATTACCGCTTGTTTGGCAATGCGGTAGACATTTTTACGACGGCCGCGGTAACCCTTGGCTAAATTCAGTATTTTTTTATGTCTTGCGTGTGCTGTTACACCACGTTTTACTCTAGGCATCACATTTTCCTTTTAAGCATAAGGCAACATGGAACGAACCGACGCCACATCGCTAGGATGGATTGCAGCAATTCCTCTTAATTGGCGTTTATTTTTGGTCGTTTTTTTTGTCAGAATATGACGTTTGAACGCTTGAGCACGCTTGATACTTCCGCTTGCGCGAACCTTAAAACGTTTCGCAGCACCGCTCTTGGTTTTCATTTTTGGCATTTATACCCTCCTATTATATGACACAGGGTGTTTCCAGACCGGAAAGCTTGTCAAACCCGGGGTCACTTGTTAAATTTCTTAGCCATATGACTACATACCACATGCCGACTCTTACTATGAAGCGGTAGTTGGATTGCTTGCAGCCTGTTTTGGTTTGCCGGTTTTAGTATCTTTTTTCTTTGGAGAAAGCACCATGACCATTTGACGGCCCTCCATTTTAGGGAACTGTTCCACAACAGCATGCATTTCAAGATCATCTCTCACCCGTTCGAGTAGCCGAATACCAAATTCTTGATGCGCCATTTCACGGCCACGAAACCGAAGTGTTACCTTGACTTTATCCCCTTCATTAAGAAAATTGGTTAAATTACGTAACTTAATACGGTAATCACCTTCATCAGTGTTGGGTCTAAATTTGATTTCTTTTATCTGAATTTGTTTTTGTTTCAGCTTAGCCTCATGCTTACGCTTACTTTCCTGGTAACGGAATTTTCCATAATCCATTAACCGACATACAGGTGGCTGCGCAGTTGGTGCAATCTCAACCAAATCGACACCAGCTTCGTCAGCCAGCGCATTAGCATCAGCAAGTTTCACTATCCCGATTTGTTCTCCATCCACACCAATCAGGCGAACTTCAGACACATCGATTTCATCATTTATACGTGCTGTTTTCTCTTGTGCTATGGCAATTCTCCAAATAAATTAAAAGAATGATTATAATTTTATATCTTTATAGCTATTTCTTCTTTAAATCGTTCTATCAATTGGGTCACAGGCATTTGTCCCAAATCCTGTCCACTACGACTTCGTACTGAAATCTGTTTTGAACTGACTTCCGCGTCACCCACAATAATCTGATATGGAAGCTTCTGCAGGCTATGCTCCCGGATTTTATAGGTTATCTTCTCATTTCTCAAGTCTTGACTAACCCTAAATCCATGACTATTAAGTTCTTCGGTTACTCTCTGAGCATAATCTATCTGATTTTTAGAAATATTGAGCACAACTGCTTGTGTTGGCGCAAGCCATAATGGAAACGCACCGGCATGGTTTTCGATCAAAATACCAATAAACCGTTCAAGCGATCCTAAAATGGCTCTATGAAGCATAACAGGCACCTGCCTAGAATTGTCTTCTGCAACATATTCTGCCCCTAGTCTTTCAGGCATAGAAAAATCCAGTTGCAGAGTGCCACATTGCCAGACACGTCCAATACAGTCTTTTAGTGAAAATTCAATTTTTGGTCCATAAAATGCGCCTTCGCCTGGTTGAAGTTCCCAATCAAGCGCGGCCTCCATCAGGGCAGATTCCAATGCGCTTTCTGACTTATCCCATTGCGCATCGGTGCCGACACGCTTTACCGGTCTGGTAGAAAGCTTTACTAAAAGATCCTTGAACCCAAAATCGTTATATACGCCTTTGAGTAAGTGAATAAACCGGACAACTTCTTCTTGGATTTGGTCTTCTGTACAAAAAATATGGGCGTCGTCCTGAGTAAACGCGCGTACACGCATCATGCCATGCAAAGCGCCCGATGCTTCATTTCGATGACATGACCCAAACTCCGCCAAACGGATTGGCAAATCGCGATAGCTTTTTAATCCTTGTTTAAATACCTGAACATGACCTGGGCAGTTCATAGGCTTGATAGCAAAGCTGCGTTCATCTGTATCGGTGACAAACATATTCTCCCTAAAATTGTCCCAATGACCGGATTGGACCCACAACTCTTTATCTATCACTTGCGGTGTACGTATTTCCAGATAATCATTATCATTTTGCACTTGCCGCATATACTGCTCAATTTGCTGCCATAGTGCCCAACCTTTTGGGTGCCAGAAAATCATACCCGGTGCTTCTTCTTGGATATGGAACAAATTCAGTTGCTTACCAATTTTCCGATGATCTCTTTTCTCTGCTTCTTCCAACCGATGCAAATATTTTTTTTGATCATCTTTTGTCAACCAGGCCGTGCCATAGATTCTTTGCAGCATTTCATTATTGGAATCACCACGCCAATACGCTCCTGCCACTTTCATCAGTTTAAAAACTTTTAATTTAGCGGTAGTTGGCACATGCGGTCCACGGCACAAATCTGTAAAATTCCCTTGCGAATATAACGACAAGTCTTCATCACCGGGAATAGATTCAATAATCTGTGCTTTGTAATGTTCGCCCTGTTGCTTAAAAAAATTAATCGCTTCGGATCGATCCCAGACCTTGCGCTCAATTTTAAGATTCCGTTTGGCAATCTCCAGCATGCGTTTTTCTATTGCTGCAAGGTCCTCCGGGGTAAAGGGACGCTTATAAGAAAAATCATAGTAAAATCCATCTTCAATTACTGGACCAATTGTCACTTGGGTATCGGGAAATAATTCTTTAACTGCATGCGCCAGCAAATGCGCACTTGAATGCCGAATAACTTCCAACCCCTCTGCATCTTTTTCAGTAATGATTGTCAGTTCACTATCATTTTCAATGAGATTATCAAGATCAACGAGTTTTCCATTGACTTTACCAGCTACTGCTGCTCGCTCAAGACCCGGTCCTATCGACGATGCAACATCAAAAACGGTCACAGGGTGATCGAAAACCCGTTCAGAGCCATCCGGCAATCGAATTACAGTCACAGAATTTCCTCAATTCATAAATATAAAGTTGTATAAAAAAAGTTAAATAATTTAATTTCGTGTAATATCACGTTATATTCGATTCATAATGATTGTTTTATACCACATATTCAATTTCTGCAATCCACTTAAAAGTTTAGGTGCAAGACCGATCGCGACCGCATCCACTAAACAATACCATGCCGCAACACCACTAGGTGGATTGCCCTGAGTCCAATCAAAAACGGGTTCAATCGAAGCCCATTTCCATGTTCCAGCAGCAGTACCAATTATCTCAAGCCACGTACAAATAAAAAAAGCACCAAGATAAACTAACGGAGATCTACCTTTAAGAACACAAATCACAAAAATAACAAATAAGAATGCACCAACTTGATCTCCTTGTTCTGGAATGCCACTGACGCCCCAAAGCGCCCACAAGCCACCCGTGACAAATACAAACAAGGCAATTTTACGCGCATACATTTGGAAAAATCCAGAACGAGCAAGCTTTACAGCCGTTAAATACACCATACCATGGCCAGGAGGCACATATAGCGGAACATTTTCAAACCGATATGTATAACCCTCCATATAAATGGAAGCAAAATACTCGCCAACAGTCGCAAAAGCGACAGCAACTGCTACCTGCATTCTAATTTCTTTATTCTCACCCACCAGCAGAATAGTAAGAAATATCCACGCAGTAACACCTAATGCATTTTGCATTGCCATGCTGCCGCTGCCATCTATAACTAAACTGACTGCACAGCAAAAGAAAGTAAATACCGGTATAAAATAATCACGTGCTTGATGCGGATATTCAATACCGGCTTTTGGAAAATGATCCAACATTTTTGGCCTCAACGAAATAAAAAACCCGCCTACGGCGGGTTATAAAATCCAAAATACGTAATTATTTCAAATTTCGTACGTAATTAATTGATTGTCAGATAGCTCTAATACCATGCTAATCAAGGCACTTCATATTCAATGATATAAATAATCCAGCCTAGTTTCACATTTAGAGAAGACGATTTATATTTTTTATTTTTATAACCCGCTGAATCATCATAGATGATCATTCAGAATCAAACTGATGCTTATCGAAAGCAAAGACTAATAATCATCGTCATCATCGTCATCGTCGTCTTCGTCCCAGTCATCCCAGTCATCCGCCTTCAGAACCAGCTTGCCCTGCGCCTTACTGGCATCCAAATCCGTCATCGGCGCTTCTTCATGCACCAGATTCTGATGACAGTCTATACACGTCGCCCCATGCGTCTCCATACGCTTGTGCGCCGCCTGTGCATCATCTCCCGGTGGATCAGGATTCCTATGACAATCTCGACACGTCACACTGTCCCATTTCTTCAGATTCATCCGCGCATCATGCGCCATGATCAACCGCCGCTCGTTAAACTTCTCCAACGTCGAGTAATCATTCACCAACTCCAACCACAATTCCCGCGCTCCATCCACTACATGCGTATATACCGCTAAATGGAAGTTCTTGAATCCCTGCGGTATATGACAATCCTTACAGCCAGGATTCGCACCCAACGCCCCATAGTGCGTCGATTCCCTCAGTTCCTCTTGCGGATAGGTCATCGAATGACAACTGGTACAGAATTCATCCGTCGATAACGCCGCCTCTCCTCCAAATACTACGCCTACCAGGACTATACCCAGTAACGCACCCGTCAGCAGCGTTCCTATCGCGCCTTTTTGTAATGCAGTCATTCAGGTCTCCCGTTAATCGTCATCATCATCGTCATCGTCGTCATCGTCGCCTTTCTCGCCTTCCTCTGCGTTGGCTTGGAATTCGTCGTGATATTTGAATTTCGGCTCGCCTACAAAAGCACCATCCAGCTTATAATGCGCATGCATCGCGCTGTCGTCTTTCACCATCTTGTCAAAATCAAACCGGTATTTCTCATCAACTTCCGGAGTGAACGGAACGTACGGCTCTTTGACTCCCTTCCAGCCCGATCCTTCATAGTTCAAGTGGCAGGCCGCGCACGCTTCTTCAAAATGAAAGTCCTGGCCTCTGTCCGCTAACCGTTTACGCGGGGTGGTCTTGCCTGACTTCTCAAATGCCTGCCCGCCTTTACGATGATCGCCACGGTATTTCTTGCCCGCTCCATGACAGGATTCGCAACCTACCGCCGCCAACATTTTTCTCGGCCGCTCTACAGTGTAGCCCCCTCTTTGCTCCCAGCCATCCACGTGACAGCCTACGCAGTCCTTGTCCTGCGTGTAATCCTTGTCAGGATCCAAACCTGCTTTTTCTTTCGCTTCCTTGCGCTCGCCAGCTTTAAGCGATTCCATCGCCTTCGCATGCGCCGTCTCGCCCCATGACTTAGCTTGCGATTTGTGGCATGAACTGCATTTCTTACGGCCTTCAAAGTCCGCCAACGCGGTGCCCGAGAAAAATGCAAACATCGCAACGAGCGCCAGTATGTAGGTTATTGGGTGTTTCATCCTTCCTCCTCGTACTTTTTTTATTTCATGTGTATAAGCCGCGTATTGTACGCGATCACCCGTTTGTGTAAATGGTTATATGCGCGGTTCTCGCTTTTTTATTGTCGTCTGTTTGTTTTGCGCTACTCTGCAGCCGGTATTTTGTACAGCCAGTAACCCCCTCTCTGATAGAGTAGCTGCAACGCCTCCAGTTCCGTCGGCGCATCTTTATCTGTGAATGGCAACATGCGCGCCAGCAAAGTCTTACTGCTTTGCTCGTCGCTCAGAAAGTAGACTCTGATTTCCGTGTCAGTAATCGATTGCAAGGTATAGGTGTCAAAGTCGTGTTCTTTGAGCTGCACTTTCATGTGGTTGATCATGCCATGGATGTTGCCGGTCAGTGGAAAGTTTTGATAGGCAACGCCGATTTTCTCCGGATACAAGAGCCCCAGTTTATACAGATCGGTTACATGAACAATGATGTAGGCTGTCCGTCCCGCGCCAACCAACTCACGCAGTTGTGCGACACCAGCTTCGGGCTCGGCTGTCAATGCCAGACTGAAGCGTTCGAACTGTTCCAGTTCCCGCCGATCGGGTTTGCTCTGCCAAAACGATTGTTCATAGGCGTCGATGGCCTCTATGTATGTCTGCCAGTGCTGCGGAATGATTAACGGTTCGTTCAGATGACCAGTAAACAGGGTGTCATGACCGGTCAGCAGGTTGATCTGCTGGGAAATGTCCCACCACGCCAAGATAAGTGCGTCTTTTTCTGCATACTGGCTGATCGCTGCAGCCAGCGCGCTCAATTCGGACGATTTCCAGTCCAGCGCGTGCAGTATTTCCTTGCTGTTGTTCTGCCATTTGATCAGTACCGGCGATCCACCGTCCCGCTGCGCTACGGTCGCCTGCGCCACAGGCTTTTCCGCTTCGGGTACGATAACGTCATACCGACTGATCTTCAGATCCGGCCACGCATCAAGTTCCAGTTCTGGATAGTCTTGTGGGCCGCCTGTGGATGTCTGCTGATAATGATACGGCGCATCCGCCGGCTCAAACCACAGGTACGCAAACCACCCCAATAAAATCAAACCTCCCGTCACCAGGAGTATGCCTAATGACGGGAGCAGCTTATCCCCCGACCGCTTCACTTGTGTGTCGCGGCCGGTCGTCTCTGCGGGTATCAAGCTTCGTTTTGCTTACGTTTGCGCCATCCCGCCAGGGCTATCGTGCCCGCCAGCAGCATGCCACCACCTAAACCACCCAGCGAGATTTTCTCCGCCGTGCTATCCAGATCCAGTAAGCTCGTGCGCTTGCCTTCCAGTTTCGCTACGCGTTCTTTCAACGCAACCATTTCACGAATCCGGAAGTTCTCGTCCTGTACTTCTACGTACGCACGATTCATCGGCCCCCATCCCTCGGTGTAGGTCCAGCCGCCAGGATTGACGTGCGCAAGCCCTACGTGCATTTTAGCCAGGTCGTTTTCACCCATTTCCAGCACTTTGAGCTCCATCGACGCCGGATTGTTGTCTTGCGACCAGAACAACTGTGTAAAGA
This sequence comes from Burkholderiales bacterium, assembly GCA_024235755.1. Classification (GTDB taxonomy): domain Bacteria; phylum Pseudomonadota; class Gammaproteobacteria; order Burkholderiales; family Nitrosomonadaceae; genus Nitrosomonas. The sequence goes on from JACKLV010000001.1 coordinate 226,916, forward strand.
TCATGAATCCCGGTTTCTCAGGTGCAGGTGGATTCGGACGGTTGGTCTTCTGTCCCGCCAGCAGCCCTTCGTTGTACAGCTTCTCTACAACTTCATGCGCATCCTGGTATTTCGCCAGACCTTGCAATGTACCTTTGTCCATCAGATCCAGATATGAACGCGCAAAACGCTCTGAGTGACATTGCGTGCAGGTTGTTACCCATGCGTCCAGCCTCTCTTCCGACCATTCGCTGTTGATGTTCTCCGCTATGCCAGGTACAAACGGATAGTTCGCCCAACGGATCTTCCTGACCATGTTGTGCGCGTATTCACCTTCATATTCCATGTGACAGCCCGCACAGGTCGGCGCTGTCTGGCCACCTTTGCTGTATGCGTCTTTCAACTGCACGTCCCAGTTCCAGTTGTTGCCCAGCATCGCTACCATCTTGCCATGCTTGGACATAGAATACGCTTCCCAGTTGTTGTGATCTACACCACTATGGCAGGTCGCGCATGCCTCCGGCTTGCGTGATTCCGCCGCCGAAAATTCATGACGTGTATGACATGTGTCGCATTTGTTTTGGTTCATGTGACACATGGTGCAACCTTCCGCAACTTCACGTTGCGGCATCGCAGCCCATACTGTCGTCTCTACGTTCGCTTTGTAGTCCAACGCATGCGAAGGACGTCCATCCGGCCACTGACCATGCGGCCAGATCAGCGTATCACGCTCTGATTCACGCTCAGCAAATTCCTGCAGATGGCACTTACCGCATACATCCGCCGTCGGCATGATCAAGTCTTTGCTGTGATCAATCTTGCCTTCCTGCTTGATGTTGACGTGACAGTCTATACAGCTCACTTCCTTCAGCTGCTCGCCTTCCTTCAAATAGCCCATCGAACGCAAGTTGTTCTCTACGTCCTCCAACTTGCCTTTCTTGTAATAGGTCGGATCCGTCGGCTTCAACGCACGTACCTTGTCCAGATTAGCGTGCGCACTCTTCTTCCATGCATTTACCCACACCGGCGATTCGTCCGAGTGACATTCCACGCATTCCTTACGATCCGCTTTGTCTCGCATCGATACCGGCGGCTCATAAAACGTCGCCGGATCCATATACGTACTCAACGGAATCGGCTCCCAGTAATCTCCCATCGTGCCCTTGCCAAATCCCTGCTCAGGATCCTTGTAACGCTTCACCAACGCTTCATGCAACTGCTTCGGCGTCGCCCCTCTATCAAGCCCCAATGCCTCATATGTCTCGTCAGGTACGCTCGGTATCGCATATACCAATCCCGACAGTGCTAATGCACTTACAAACATGACCACCTTTAGCCATAGCTTGGAAATCATTGCTCTCTCCTTTGTATTTCTGTTAATTTCCAGTTCTAGTTCTTCTCTTTTTTTGTTTTGTTACTCTCTTCTACCGCTTCTCTATATCTTCTCCATACCACCAACGCATCTATATCCACTATCAGCTACAACACCATCCCTTTAATAATTGTAATCCTCAACTCTAAAATATAAACGCATCAGCACAGAAAAAATATCCATACCCTCAATACAACCCTCGCAGCATACAACTCCCCTCCTAAAAACTACACAGGCCATATCCCTTCATATAACTCCAACAAAGACTACTCAGTCATCCTCACACTGTCAAGTCATTTGAAGCTTAATTTATTGCGGCCGATCTCATTTATCCGCTCAAGATCATGCCATGGCTTTTATGGCTGCAGATAATCGACTTTTTTGTCTAGCCGCTTTGTTTTTATGAATAATCCCTTTTTCAGCAATAGAATCCACAGTGCTTACTGTTTGAGTAAAAGCCACTTGAGCTTTTTCTTTGTCTCCGGTTTCTATTATTTTCTTGACATTTTTGATTGCTGTACGAAGTCTTGATCGCATACTGACATTATGCTCTCGTCGTTTAATCGACTGCCTTGCTCTTTTTCTAGCTTGCGCACTATTTGCCATAAAGATTTTTCTCCTCGCTTTTTTACAAAGCCAAACAACTTAAACTAAATTAAAAATTTTATTTTCTACCTGCTTTGAACAATATAGAAAAATTTTATGATTTTACTTTTTTCATGGTTCAATTGCAATTTTCTTTTCATTGCTTTGATATTGTTTTCGTGATTTATTAATTAAATTTTGACTACAGACTATATGTTGTTAAACTTTTTGAATGTCAATAGCATATGTTGACACGTCTTTTTTTACTGATATGCTTAGTTAACTACTTGGTCAATATTTTTATTTTCCTTTATACAGCTTTCAATAAACGAATTACTAATATAAAAATCTATTTCAAAAACTTTTATCACGCACAATCTTAGAATTTGAAAACGCAACAAACTGAGAATACCTTATAAAGCATTTTACTTTATGTCCACACGACTACAGATTGGTTTACTTCTACTAAACTGTTCTTTTCCTGCTTTTACTGAAACTATCTATCAATGGAGCGATCCTTGGGGACAAATTCAATACAGCAAAACCCCTGTAGCTGGCGCAATGATTTCTGATTTAACACAACTTCCAGAACAGACAGCAACAACTGAGCAACAAAAGCAGGAGGCTATGGTTAGAAAACTACAGGAAATGAAGCAAAGAAATTCATTACGAAGTCAAAATGCAGCAACGCAATTAAAATCGAACGAACAATCGCTTCAAACTAAAAACTACTGCAGACAGTTACGAATACTGCTAGCAGATCTCCAAGCACGAAGCTTGTGGCAGCAATCATTATTCAACATTCCTTTATTACCAGGCTACTATGGGCCAATCCATTCAGAATTATCAAGAGAACTTCGCCAAAACTGCAGGTAAATTGTTATCGATTTTCGGATTTGCAACAGAATCGATATTTTCGTTGACTCGCTAAGTAAATATCCTTTTATATATCAACAAACAATTCTGACCAACCACTAATTCAACGGTATAACAGTGATCACTTATTCCTTAGCTTCTTGATGCATTATTTAGTTCTCGAATTCATACTAGTCTTCCTCGAGACCTGGATAACAAGTATAATTCAGAGTCGAATTCCCCATGAATGTTGATTTAATGAGCCTACAGGAATATCTCAAGGATTGAAAATATGAAATCTCCAATTCGAATTTCTGTCACTGGCGCAACTGGCCAGATTTGTTATAGCCTACTGTTTCGTATCGCAGCAGGTGATATGCTTGGTAAAGATCAACCGATTGTTTTGCAATTACTTGACATTCCAAATGCACGTCCACTATTTGATGGCTTAGTCATGGAGTTACAAGACTGTGCATTCCCGCTTCTGACAGAGCTCATCACAACAGATGATCCCTATTTAGCGTTCAAAGATGCTGACATTGCACTACTGGTCGGAGCGCGTCCACGCGGAGAAAACATGGAACGCAAAGACTTGCTGGAAGCAAATGGGCCAATATTCATTGAACAAGGTAAAGCGTTAAATGCTGTAGCCAATAGAGATGTCAAGGTATTAGTTGTTGGCAACCCAGCTAATACAAATGCTTATATTACTCTTCAAAATTGTCCTGATCTTAATCCTGAAAATTTTTCTGCAATGCTTAGACTCGATCATAATCGGGCTTTATCGCAGGTCGCTAGGAAGCTGTCAAAACCCGTAACTAGCATTAGAAAAATGATTGTTTGGGGCAACCATTCTAACACGCAATATCCGGATCTAAGTCACGCCGAAATTGATAATATTTCTGTCAGATCACTTATTAACGATGACGATTGGATTGCCAACAGCTTTGTTCCGACTGTACAAAAACGTGGTATGGCAATTATTGAAGCCAGGCATGGTCGATCCAGCGCAGCAAGCGCAGCAAATGCCATCATAAATCATATGCAGGACTGGATATTCGGAACGCGTGATAATGACTGGACATCAATGGGGATTTTGTCTGATGGAAGCTATAACATTCCAAAAGGAGTCGTATACAGTTTTCCAATAACCTGCTATGGCGGCCGATATAAAATTGTTCAGGGATTGGAATTAAGCGATTTTGATAAAAGAAAAATGCAAAAAAGCTACGAAGAATTAATCACTGAACAAAGTGCTATCATGCATTTGTTAACTTAAAACCTGCAGAAAACTGTTAGAGTGTTTTAACGAAAGCTAAGACTGTTTCTACATGACCTGGCACTTTGACGCCACGCCATTCCTTTCTAAGTACGCCTTTTGCATCAATGATGAATGTACTGCGTTCAATTCCACGCACTTGTTTACCATACATACTTTTCATCTTGATAACATCAAACATTTTACATATCTGTTCGTCAGAATCGCTTAAAAGCTCAAACGGAAAATTCATCTTTTCCTTAAAATTCTCATGCGATTTTATACTGTCACGCGAAATACCTAAAATTTCACAATTCAAATTTTTAAATGCCGCATAGGTATCCCTGAAATTCTCACCCTCTGTTGTACATCCCGGAGTATTGTCTTTTGGATAAAAATAGATAACCAAATGTTTTCCAGCCGCTTCAGATAGTGAAAATATTTTTCCACCAGTACTAGGCAATTGGAAATCATCAACACGTTGATCAATCGTCAGCATTCAACTCTGTGAAATAAAAATTTAATTAATCGAGAACAGAATAAAACATAAAAGATGTGATGCCAAAAGGCCTTCATCATGGCATAACTGAATCAATGACAATTGAAACATTATTATCACCAATTGTTACGGGCTCACTTAACCCCTGCAAATCACCACTCGTGGGGACAGCCTGTCCCGATTTAGAAATACGCGCTTCTATGATTACATTTTGAAAACTAGACAGTTTCATTGCCGGCGTCATCGCCATTGCATCAGTAAGTGTAAATGTTGTTGGTAGATCACTAGCACTTAATCTTAGAATAGCCAATGGCATTTTAGGGCCAGTTTCAGCGCGCGCATAAATAAATAATGTGTCATTTGGATTGGCTCTGGCTGCGACAATATCACTGATAGAAACACTGCCAGAGATTGACAACGAAGCAGGTTCTTCTGATACATTTGACGAAGCTTGTGGACGCTCCATCACGCTAGGTTGCGTCGCAGTTTCTGGTGATTCTGCAGCAGCCAATTGTGTCTGGGAAGCAGGAGTTTTTTCACCTGCAAGAGATCTGGCTTCTGCAATGCTTTCACTAACGGATCGAGCAAGTTGAGAATCAGCTGGAATGACTGCTAATAATCTTTCCCAATATACTGCAGCTTGATCAAAATGGCTTTGCTCAAATTCAACCGTTCCTGCCAATGCTAACGCCTTGGGATATTCTGGATCAATATTCAATGCCTCCTGAATCAATTCATTAGGCTTGCCAACCAGACTGCCGTCATTCGTCATTGCTAAAACATCGGCATAATCACTGAGAATCTGGGGATTGTCTGGAATGAATTCATTCAACCTAGCATAAGTTGCTGCGGCCTCATCATACTGCTTCATGATTGCATATGTGCGCGCCAGCATAAACCAACCTTCTATATCATCCGGATTGTTATTTAACCTCGCTATCAGATTATCCAGAACGGAATTAAAGTTATCATGTCCTTCAGGTGTAGCATTGTTACTGCCGCCACCTTGAGACATTTGCACGGCATTTGCTAATTGTGCCTGAGGCAATAAACCACGTGTATCGCCAATCTCCAGATATAAATAAATGGCTGCTATCGGTAACGTCAGCGCAAATACTGTTGAAATGGCAATATTCATTACCTTATTCGTTTTCTTGCGCTCGACAGCTTCAATCTCTTGAACATCCTGCAACATGCGCTGCTGCAGTTCTTGTTTGCTTTGATTATATTGTTCCTGAGTCAGGATGTCGTTTTCAAGATCTCTGTCTAACTCTTGAAGTTGATCACGATAAACCGTAATATTTACTGCGTCACGTTCTATACGTTCTTCTTGAACATTTTTATTTTTTAATAAAGTAGGGATAATAAAAAGAAGTGCAACTACAATAAGAATACCTGAAATAATCCAGAAAGCCGTCATACATTGTTACCTTTATTTTCACGCGCAGAAGCATCATCCATTGGATGCTGTTCCTGAGTTGAAGAATTATCTTGGTTGTTTGAGTTATCATTTTCTCTGCGTTGGTTTCCGGTTACCATTGCTTGGTTCGTATCCAGCAGTACAGCTGCTTTTTGTAGTTCTGCTTCACTCAAAGTAACTTCTTTAATTTCCAAACGACGTCCCTTGAGATACTTAACCAAAAACCAAGCGCTGAAGATGAAGAAAATCAACGGTCCAAACCACAACAACACTGTCGTAGTTTTCATGGGCGGGTTATACAACACGAAATCACCATAGCGGTCAACCAGGAACTCAATTATTTCCTTGTCAGTTTTATTAGCTTTAATCTGCTCACGAATTATCCGACGAATATCGTTGGAAAAATCAGCTCGGGAATCTGCAATTGATTCGTTTTGACATACTAGGCAACGAAGATCTTCAGTCAATGCCAGCATTCTTTTTTCTATTTCCGGATTTTCCGCTACTGGAATTGCCTCTTTATATTCAACTTCAGCTCGACTCACCGGCGATAGCATATACAAAATCACCATCATAATAGTCATGCAGCAGACAGATACACTTTTTCTACTTTTCAGGGTAATCATATCGCCGGATACACGAACAGAATCATGGACAAATGGATTAAATAAATTTTTCATGTTTGCTTCTGCAATTCGACAATCAACGGAATGATCTTGTTTTGCAATGAATCAACGGTAACCGGGCCTATTTGCTTATGTCTAATAATGCCCTGCTTATCAATAACATATGTTTCTGGCACTCCATATACACCATAATCAATCCCAACTGCACCATCTGGATCAACCACACTTGCGATATACGGATCACCGAAGTGCTTTAGCCATTGCTTGGCTGTTGTATTCTCATCCTTATAATTGAGGCCATATATCGGCACCAAGCCTGAATTCGCAAGCTGCACTAATAATGGATGTTCATCCCGACAAGCCACACACCATGAAGCCCAAACGTTCAGCAGCCAAACTTTACCTAAATTTTCTTTCGAAGAAAAAATCTTGTCGGACTCATGCAGACTATAAAGTTCAAATTCAGGCGCCGGTTTATCTATTAAAGGCGAAGGTACTTGGCGCGGATTTAATGACAAACCAACAAATAGAAAGACAGCTAACACTAAAAAAGCAAACAAAGGCAACAAATATCGCATTAGACTTTCCTTGTATCTGAAGCCAAAGCTGCACCACCCTCTGCGCTCACTGGCTTAGCCGCGCTATCTGTAGCCTGAGATGTTTCGGTAAATTTTTTGTCCAAGAACTGTTTGCTTCTTTCTTTGATTTTCAAGCGATAGCGTCTGTCACTCACGGCCAAAATACCGCCGATAGACATCAATAGACACCCAAACCAGATCCAATCTACAAAAGGTTTGTGATAAGCACGAACTACCCATGCCTCATTGGCTAAAGGCTCACCTAGAGCAACATAAAGATCACGGAATATCCCCGTATCGATTGCTGCTTCTGTCATGACCATACCAGATGCATTATAAGTACGTTTTTCCGGATATAGTTTTCGTACAAACTCGCCATCCTTGAATACATCAATATCTCCTTGTACAGACATATAATTGGGGCCGACGACATCTGATACACCATTAAATTGAAATGCATATTCACTTATGGTCACACGGCTGCCTATATCCATACGCACATCTTTTTCTGTTTCGTAACCGTTAACTAGCGTCACTCCAATAATAAACACCGCGACACCCAAATGTGCGCAATGCATTCCGTAAAAACTTCTGGATTGTTTAGCAAGCTTAACAAAAACATTACCTTGCCCACTGTTACTTAAACGGTGCTTCAGACTAACCAGTATGCTCATAACGATCCAGAATGCCAGCAGCAAACCAAAGCTAACAAGCGGCTTCCATTCACCCATGTAAAAGGGAACGATAATCGCACTTACAACGCTAACACCAATTGCCCAGCGGATACGGACAGCCAGCGATGGTAAGCTCATTTGTTTCCAACGGGAGATTGGCCCCAATCCAATTAAAAATATTGCCGGGGTCATAATCGGAACGAAAACAGCTTCAAAATAAGGGGGACCGACTGAAATTTTTCCAAGATTAAGCGCATCGATAATCAGTGGATACAGAGTCCCCAACATGACACTGGCAGCGGCGACCAATAATAATAAATTGTTTGCCAATAGCATTGATTCACGTGACAGTAAATCAAATTTGCCACCCAGACCAACCTTTGGTGCTCGCCAAGCAAACAAAAGCAACGATAATGTAACGGTCACAAACAAAAATCCAAGTATAAATACGCCCCTTTCCGGATCAGTTGCAAAAGCATGTACTGAAGTAAGCACGCCCGAACGCACCAGGAATGTTCCCAATAAACATAACGCGAACGTACAAATTGCTAACAGAACTGTCCAACTTTTGAAGCTACCTCGCTTTTCAGTGACTGCCAGTGAATGCATCAATGCTGTACCAGCCAACCAGGGCATAAAAGAAGCATTCTCAACGGGGTCCCAGAACCACCAACCTCCCCAGCCTAGTTCATAGTAGGCCCACCAACTGCCAAGCATGATACCAAAAGTTAAAAATACCCACGCAACAGTTGTCCACGGTCGCGACCAACGTGCCCATGTAGCATCCAGTTTACCACTCAACAAAGCAGCTATTGCAAACGCAAATGCAACGGAAAAACCGACGTAACCCATGTACAACATAGGTGGATGAATAACCATCCCGGGGTCTTGCAATAGAGGATTAAGATCGCTGCCTTCCATGGCTGCCGGCAACAGACGATCGAACGGATTAGATGTCAATAACATAAACGACAGAAATCCAACGCTGACCAGACCCAGAACTCCCAGAACACGGGCGATCATATCGTCAGGCAACTGTTTACTAAAAACACTGACCGCGATCGACCAGCCAGCCAACATTAACACCCAAAGTAAAAGAGAGCCCTCGTGAGATCCCCAGGTCGCCGCAATACGATATTGCAATGGAAGCTCTGTATTGGAATTCCTCGCAACATTTAAAACAGAAAAATCACTTGAGACAAACGAGTAACCAAGACATAAAAAAGCTATCAAGACAAAAACAAACTGTCCTTGTACAACCGGTTTAGCTAATGCCATCCACGTAGTAATTCCACGGGCTGCACCAATCAGCGGTAAAGTACCTTGTGTAATTGCCAGTAACAGCGCGAGAATGAGCGCAAAATTGCCAATTTCTGGAATCATGATGTCTAATATTTATAAAGTTTTTGTCTAAATACAAAAACAATTGGAAACAACCTAAAACACATGAACATGTTTTAGAATCTTTATTTATTGTGTCAGAGAAGCCTTTTGAGCTTTTGCAGCTTCTTCCAGCGCAAGCGCTGCTTCAGGCGGCATATAATTTTCATCATGCTTTGCCAGAACTTCATCGGCTACAAAAATGCCATTTTCGTTTAATTTACCCTGTGCGACGACACCTTTTCCTTCTCTAAATAAATCGGGAAGAATACCAGTATAGACGACTTGAATCGCCTCAGATGTATCTGTTACTGCAAATCTAACTGTTGTTCCTTCTTCACGGTTAACGCTACCTTCCTCCACTAAGCCGCCGATTCGGAAACTTTTTCCTATAGGCGCTTCATTGGCCATTACCTGTGTCGGACTAAAAAAGAAAACCAAATTGCTTTGAAATGCGTTTAACACTAGAACTGCTGCGAAGCCTAATGCTGTAACACCAGCAGTGATTACAGCAAGTTTTTTATGACGTGGTTTCATTTTTTATCTCTTTTTTATTTGAAATCTCTTTTATATCCGAGATTTCTTGTTCACTTGATGTCTTCTGCTCTATATTCAATTCCTCACCCTGAACTGAATATGTTTCTTTATCTGAGTCGTGTATCAGACCATAACTTTTAATCAAAGTTCTTTTGCGCCTGGAAATCAGTAATACTTCGCCGATTACGCATGCAAATGTAACAAAATAGGATCCCCATACATAAACACCGTACCCTCCCATTGAAAAGAACTCTGACCAGCTTGACCAATTCATTACAATGCTCCTTTTTCTCTAAGCTCGGCGACCCATGCGGTATGGCTTTCTCGTTCAAGAATAATGACGCGTACGCGTTTTAAAATCACCGCTATCGAATACATCCAGCTTGCAAACACCATGACCATCATCCCGGTCAACATGGTTGAAGCCATTGTCGGTGCTTGCGTCACGCTAACTGAAGCACCCTGATGCAGAGTATTCCACCATTGTACAGAAAAATAGATAATTGGAATATTAATTACACCGACCAGAGCAATGATTGCCCCAGCTTTATCGGCTCTTCGAGGATCATCAATTGCAGCTTGCAGGGACATAAAACCGATATAAAGAAACAGTAGAATCAACTCAGAAGTCAACCGCGCATCCCACACCCACCAGGTTCCCCACATTGGTTTTCCCCAAAGCGACCCGGTCCATAAGGCCAGAAATGTAAACAAAGCACCTGTAGGTGCTATAGCGGTTGCCATCATTGAAGACAGACGTGTATTAAATGCGAGTCCAATACCCGCCCAAAACGCCATAACTACGTAAAGAAACATTGACATCCATGCAGCAGGAACGTGAATGAAAATAATTCGATAAGCTTCACCTTGCTGAAAATCTGTTGGCGCAACAAAAAAACCAATATACAACCCAGCAATTAGCAAGCCAAAGGCAATTATTGCGAAAAAGGGGATCATTTTGCCTGCAAGAGAATAAAAACTTGCAGGCGATGCGTATTTATACCAATTAATAGCCATATACAATATTCTTCAAAAGATGTGTTGTTATTATTTTCAGGCCTGATAACTTCAGTAAAATAGATAGATTATGACCTGTAGCCGTTAATTTTATACTAAAACAGATAAATCAAGAAATTGTACTAACCCAACTCAAATAATCTTAAATTTTAAAAAAACGCAAGGTATGACCTATCTTTACTACCATTATTCCATGGATACCTTTAAAGAAGCTGCTGCCGCCCAAGGCGCAAACACTACGGAAACCAGTAAAAAAGCACCTAACAGTGACAAGTGCGCATCATATTCAATACCCGCCATATTGGCCTCCACTGCTCCCGCCCCGAAAATCAATACTGGAATATAAAGCGGCAACACCAGCAAAGATACCAGCACACCCCCCCCACGCAATCCCAAGGTTAGGGCCGCACCAATTGCGCCAATCAGACTCAATACAGGCGTGCCGAGCAGCAGCGATACTGTCAGAACAAACAACGCATCTGCCGGCAAGTCATATTGAAGGCCCAAAACCGGCGCCATCATGACCAAAGGCACACCGGTTACTAACCAGTGAGCCAAGGCTTTTCCCAAAATAAGAATGGACAGTGATTGGGGTGATAACAGCATTTGCTCCAGCGTTCCGTCAAGAAAATCATTAGCAAACAGTCTACCCAACGACAACATGGAGGCCAGTAAGGCGGCCACCCAGACTATTCCGGGTGCCATCATGCGCAGCATATTCATTTCCGGGCCAACACTCAAGGGAAATAGGCTGACAACAATAATGAAGAAAAATAGTGTAGTCAGAACATCGGAGCGCCGACGGATAGCCAGTAGTAAGTCGCGTTGAACAATCCAAAAAAACATATTTATGCTAGTTGCAGTTGCACAGTCGAGGCAGCAGTAACATCGATTTCCTGATGTGTTGTCATGACAACCATGCCACCTTGCTTCAAATGTTGCTCAATTAATTTCTGTATAAGTTTGACTGCGCTGACATCCAATGCCGCTAAAGGCTCATCGAGAATCCATAATTTGGTTTTACAGACCAACAGGCGTGCAAGTGCCACGCGCCTGCGCTGACCTTGCGATAGTACCTTTGCTGGAAGAAATTCACGGCCGCCCAATCCCATGTACACAAGTACGTCCCGGGCATGCTTATCAGTGATTTTTACACCGCCGAGAGCACTAGAAATACGTAAATTTTCCAGTGCAGTTAAATCATCTTTTGTTCCGCTTAAGTGGCCTATATACGTCATTTCTTGGTAATACTCGCCACCAAGTGATCTGATGGCCGCACCGTTCCAGAAAATTTCACCCACGGCAGGATTCGACAATCCGCAGAGCATTCGCAACAAACTGGTTTTCCCACTTCCGTTAGGTCCGTTTACCTGCATTAGTTCGCCTGCCTCTAATGTAAAATTGATTGACTTAAACAGTCTGCGGTCACCGCGTACACAGGCGAGATTGTTTCCTTGCAGCATGATTATTTTGTGAGGCTAAACGTGAAATTATAACGCATCGAATTTAATCTGTAACACTGAATAGATTTTGAACTATATTTAAGTCTGTTAATTAACTGAGCAAATTATGATTTTGACTGATTATGTAACCATCAGATAGCAAACGTTTAGATTTTATTGATCGATCCGCCAAAATTTCACCCAAACCCAGAAAAAATTTCTGATAATATAAACGCACAATATTTTCCTGTCGCGTATGATCTATCCGACTTTCATCGTTATTTCTGCGAACCACACGTCCGAACAAAATAGCCTGCGCTTCAGCTTTATCTAACGAAACCGAAGGGATATCAGATAAAATACTATCAACGGGCAATAAGCAATGATCACGCTCCATTTCATTCATTTTTTTCAGCACTTCAAGTGTTTTTGCTTGATTAAGATGAAAGTTACCGACACATAAGCGCCTCAAACTCTTCAAATACGCACTGCCGCATCCTAGCGCCCTGCCAATATCTTCCGCCAAAACACGTATGTAGGTACCTGTTCCGCACTGCGCCGACACGGTCAATTCATTGCCTGATAGTGATTTAATTTGCAGATCATAAATTGTAACTTCACGTGGCTTACGTTCTATTGCGGCACCTTTACGCGCATAGACATATAAAGGCTTACCCTGATGCTTAAGCGCGCTGTACATTGGTGGCGTTTGCACAATTTTTCCAACAAATTGTCGCAACACCGATTTACAATCTTGCATACTCAGCTGCGTGCTAGCTACATCAAATAGTTTTTTTATGTCTCCCTCCGCATCACCAGTAGTACTTTGGTAACCTAGTTTAATTACTGCATCATACGCTTTGCTGGCTTTCAACAATACCGAGGTAAATTTCGTTGCTTCCCCCATACAAATAGGCAGCATGCCAGTAGCCAAAGGATCCAATGTACCAGTATGTCCAGACTTGGGAGATGCATATAAGCGCTTTGCTTTCTGAAGCGCCTGATTGGATGTCATCCCAAAGGGTTTGTCTAACAACAATATGCCACTGATATCACGCCTGGTCATATTTAGGGGTAAACAAGCTTATACCTTGCTGATTTTGATTTACTGATATTGGTGAAATCGGTTGTGGGGAACCTGCACGTTCAATTGAAGAAATTGTTGTCAATCTAGTTATTGTCTTTATTTTCTTGTGCGATAGCTTCGTCAATCAGCCTTGACAGATATGCACCTTGTTCAATTGATTTGTCATAAATAAAAATCAGTTGTGGCACGACGCGTAATTTAATCCGTTTAGACAAGCCTGATCTTAAAAATCCGCTTGCCTTTTCTAAACCTTTTTCAATTAAGATGTTTTCTTCCTGACTGCCCATAGCCGTATAAAAAACCTTAGCATACGAGTAGTCCCGGCTTGCTTCGACAGCTGTAATTGTAATTTTTTTTAGACGAGGATCTTTAATTTCATGACTCAACATATCGGCTAGTTCACGCTGAATCTGATCGGCCACGCGCAGTGAACGGTGAAAATCCTTAGGCATCGACAGTTCTTTGAAAGAAAAAACTACTGATAAAATAAACAGTTAAAGCGTTCTGCTTGTTTCAATGATTTCATAGGCTTCCAATTGATCGCCTACCTGGATATCATTGTAATTCTTGAGAGATACACCACATTCAAAGCCTTCCTTGACTTCTTTCACGTCATCTTTAAAGCGCTTCAAAGAATCCAATTCGCAATTATGAATCACTTTGCCATCCCGCAATACTCTGATCTGCGAATTTCTTTTAACAAACCCCTCCAGAACATAACAACCCGCCACCACACCAACTTTTGGAATCCGATATACTTCTCTAACATCTATAAGACCCAAAATATTCTCTTTTCGCTCCGGTGCCATCATGCCTGAAAGTGCCGCTTTCACTTCATCAACAGCTTCGTAAATAATATTGTAATAACGTACATCTACACCACTAGAAGTGATTAATTTTCGCGCACCTGCGTCCGCCCGAACATTAAATCCAATCACCACCGCTTTAGATGCCAATGACAAATTGATATCTGACTCAATAATTGCTCCCACACCACTGTGTATGATATTGACTTTAACTTCATCAGTTGAAAGTTTTTGCAGCGCATGTGTCAGCGCTTCACAGGAACCCTGTACATCTGCTTTAATAATCAAAGATAATATTTTGACGTCTTCTTGCTGATCGAACACATTTTCCAGTTTTGCAGCCTGTTGTTTGGCAAGCTTGACATCACGGTATTTCCCTTGACGGAATAAGGCAATCTCTCTGGCTTTGCGTTCATCGTCAAGTGCCAACACAACGTCTCCGGCATCTGGCACCTCTGACAATCCCTGTATCTCAACGGGTATTGATGTACTCGCCTGTTTGATCAATTTACCATTTTCGTCACTCATGGCGCGTACTTTGCCAAACACTGCACCAGCCAGCAACACATCGCCTCGCTTTAACGTACCTGACTGAACCAAAATTGTTGCCACTGGCCCACGCCCCTTATCCAGGCGCGACTCAATTACTACACCCTTAGCCGTTGTTTTCTTGGGTGCCTTGAGCTCCAAAACCTCAGCTTGCAACAATATTGCTTCCAGTAGATTGTCTATGCCCTGGCCAGTTTTTGCTGACACTTCAATAAACATAGTATCTCCCCCCCAGTCTTCGGGTACTACTTCATGCGCCACCAACTCCTGTTTGATACGTTCAACATTGGCTTCAGGTTTATCAACCTTATTGACTGCAACAATCAACGGAATTCCAGCTGCTTTGGCATGATGAATAGCCTCTATAGTCTGCGGCATAACACCATCGTCTGCTGCAACCACCAGAACAACAATATCGGTGATTTTCGCGCCACGCGCACGCATAGCAGTAAATGCCTCATGACCAGGTGTATCGAGAAAGGTAATCATGCCATGCCCTGTTTCAACATGATATGCACCGATATGTTGTGTTATACCTCCGGCTTCAGCGCCCGCAATACGTGAACGGCGAATATGGTCCAGCAAAGATGTTTTCCCATGATCCACATGCCCCATTACCGTAACCACAGGTGCGCGCGGCTCCAATTGCGCTTCAGCAATAAGCGACTCTGTATCAGCCAGAAAAGCTTCGGGGCTGTCCAATGCTGCGTATTTTGCCACATGCCCCATTTCTTCGACGACAATCATAGCCGTTTCCTGATCCAGCATTTGATTGATCGTTACCATGGAGCCCATGTTCATTAACACTTTGATAATATCAGCCGCTTTGACAGACATTTTTTGAGCTAATGCGCCAACAGAAATTGTTTCGGGAACGACAATCTCACGCACAATCGGCTCAGTCGGCGCAGAAAAACCATGCTCTTTCTTCGATTCAACAGAAATTGATTTTTGCTGTTTTTCACGACGTGTGCGCCACCCCTGTCCTCCCGCCAGATCACCATGCGTTTTCACACCGCGTTTACGCGTAGTCTCTTCTTTCCAGCCTGGTTGTTTGACCTGCTTTTTTTTCTTTTCAGTCTTATCTGTTTTCTCGGCTTTACTTTCCGGTTTTTTCTCAGATTCCTCAGGTAATGGCTTAGTCTCTAATGATTCAGTAGCAACATCAGCAACTGCGTCAACTGGCTGAACTTTGGTAGCATCCTTCATCACGACACTGGATAATTTTTCTTTTTCAGTTTTGCCTTCGGTCGTTTGAAGTAATTCACTAACTGTAGCAGAGCTTGATTCAGATATTTTAGCAGCGGCCAGCTGCTGTTCGGTCTCTTCGGAAGTAAGTGCAGCCGATTCAGCCGGACCTTTTTCTTCTTGAATGACTTCAGCTTTTTTACGCGCTTGTTTACGCTGAATTTCCGCCTTCTGACGCGCGATTAACTCTGCCTGTTTTTTTGCTTCCTCTTCACGTAATGCTAACTGTTCCGAATCAATTACAGACTCTGTTGAATGCAGTTTGGATTTTATCTCGGTTCGAGTCGATTTAGTTTCAGCGCCTGTTTCGTAAGAAGGCTTGGTAAATACTCGCCGCTTTCTCACCTCTACCTGAATCGTGCGTGCACGTCCCATACTATCAGATTTACGAATTTCTGAAGTTTGACGACGAGTCAGGGTCACTTTGTTTTTCATCTCTTTGGCACCGTGCGTCTTTCTCAAATAATCGAGTAGCTGCGCCTTATCCTGCTCGGTTAGATTATCTTCTGCCAACATTTTCTTTACGCCAGCAGCTTGCAGTTGTTCCAGCAAAACCGCCGGTAACAAGCCAAGTTCATTAGCAAATTGTTCTACACTTATTTGCGCCATGTATAACCTTTTAGACCCTTCATCAAACTAAATAAAACAAAATACAAAACTATTACTTTTTAAATCAATTCATAATAGTATTCAGTCTATTAAAATTTAAACAAACCATGGTTCACGTGCTTTGATAATCAATTTGTTGGCACGCTCAATATCCATTCCCGTCATTTCTACCAGGTCGTCCGCAGCAAGATCGGCCAGGTCGCTTTGATTATCAATCCCCTTTTCCGCTAGTATGCGCACAGTGTCAATATCCATGCCTTCCAGCGAAAGCAAATCATCCGCTACATTCTCGACTCTTTCTTCATTGGCTATAGCATCTGTTAGCAAAGCATTTCGTGCGCGCTCACGAATTTCATTGATTGTATCCTCATCAAGAGACTCAATCTCCAGCATTTCATTTAAAGGAACATACGCGACCTCTTCCAGCGTAGCAAAACCCTCCTCTACCAAGATTTCAGCAATCTCTTGGTCTACATGCAATTTATCCATGAAAAGCTGTCTAATGAGCGTAGCTTCCTGCTCATGTTTGTTTTGGGACTCTTGAATTGTCATAATATTAAGAACCCAGCCGGTCAATTCTGATGCAAGACGCACATTCTGCCCTCCCCGGCCAATAGCCTGCGCGAGGTTTTCTTCATCGACAACGATGTCCATGCTATGCTGCTCTTCATCGACCATGATACTACTGATTTCTGCAGGAGCCAGGGCATTAACGATATAAGTGGCAGGATCATCCGACCACAGTATAATGTCCACGCGCTCCCCGGCCAGTTCACCGATCACCGATTGCACTCTGGAACCGCGCATGCCGACACACGTTCCAATGGGATCGACACGCTGATCATTTGATTTCACAGCAATTTTAGCCCGCGATCCAGGGTCTCTTGCAGCCGCCTTAATTTCCAAGATGCCTTCCTCAATCTCCGGCACCTCAAGTTCAAACAGTTTCACAAGAAATTCCGGTGTAATTCGTGAAAGTTTTAATTGCGGTCCTCTAGCCGCACGATCAACTCTGTAGAGATAGGCACGTACCCGATCCCCAATACGGAGGTTTTCTTTTGGAATCATCTGATCTCGCGGTAATTCCGCTTCTATTCTGCCAGATTCAACAATAGCGTTACCACGATCCAATCTCTTGATAGTCCCCGTAACCAGATAATCGCCGCGCTCAAGAAAATCATTGAGCGTCTGTTCACGTTCCGCATCGCGAATTTTCTGGAAAATAACCTGTTTGGCTGCTTGCGCACCGATACGGCCAAATTCGATTGGCTCCAATGGCTGTTCGGTATAGTCACCCACCTGCGAATTAGGGTCAATTTTTTTGGCATCAGTCAAAGCAATCTGACGGGACGATTCTTCAACCTCATTATCCTCAACCACCAACCAGCGGCGAAAGGATTCATAATCACCTGACTTTCTGTCTATTGAAACCCGTGTATCGACATCTTCATGAAATCTTTTTTTTGTTGCAGAAGATAGTGCCATTTCCAACGCTGTGAAAACGATCTCTTTTTCCACGGCTTTCTCACGTGCCAACGCATCAACCAACAGTAAAATCTCGCGGCTCATAGTCCTCCAGTCAAATTTTTAATTGCTTACAATTTTGGAACCAGACGAGCCTTTCCAATATTGCGCATTTCTAGGTCAAACAATTTTCCTTCGACTTCAAGTTTCAAAATGCCATCATTTACTTCCCGCAAAACACCCACAAAATTTCTCTGCCCCTGCAAGGGGACGCGTAGTTTTAATCGAATTGTTTCGCCAATAAAACGAAAAAAATCACTCTCTTTTCTAAGTGGTCTGTCCAAACCCGGCGAAGAAACCTCCAAACGACCGTAATCAATATTTTCTACTGTTAACAAACGATTCAAATGGTTACTGATCGCGACACAATCATCAATAGTTATGCCACCTTGCTTGT
The DNA here is from genome assembly GCA_024235755.1 of Burkholderiales bacterium. Classification (GTDB taxonomy): domain Bacteria; phylum Pseudomonadota; class Gammaproteobacteria; order Burkholderiales; family Nitrosomonadaceae; genus Nitrosomonas. Next base: position 245,358 of record JACKLV010000001.1, read on the forward strand.
CCACAAACACTCTTAACAGTTTACCGTGCGATAATTGCTCGAAATCAACCAGCTCATAGCCCATACCTTCAAGCGTTAATTCTAGCAATTTTTCCAGCATCATAGCGGTCAATACAAATAAAAAATGGGCTGTCGAAGCCCATAACAATTTGCACATGATTTTATCAAATAATTAAAAAATATGGAACAAATATCGATGGTTTAGTTAGAATTCACAATGGTAATTATGAATTATATACAAACATGCTTAATAATCAGAATCAAAACTTAACTAGTGTAGCGACAGATGACTCAAGCGTGACTGAAAAACTTTTAGCAATTTAGTAGGAAGAAAAAACATGACACTTTCAACAATCAATACAAAAAAACACATTCCCTCCTGGATAACTTGCGTTTTGATTTCAATGAGTGCTTTTTTATTTGCACCAACTTTAGGCGCAGAGAAAATAGGAAGCGTATCGACCAAATTCAAATTGGTCGGCCCAAATGACAAAATTGTCATTGAAGCATTTGACGATCCCGATATTAGCGGTGCCACATGCTATTTAAGCAGGGCCAAAACTGGGGGAGTAAGTGGCGCAGTCGGCGTTGCTGAAGACACATCTGACGCATCTATCGCATGCAGGCAGGTTGGCCCCATTTCTCTGCCCGAGAAAATTAAAAACGGTGACGCAGATGGCGACGAAGTATTCAAAAAAAGCACTTCCCTACTTTTTAAATCATTACAAGTTGTTCGTTTTTACGATTCTAAAAGAAACGTTCTTATCTATTTGACTTACAGCGATCGTATTATAGAAGGATCACCCAAAAACAGTATTTCTACCATTCCAATAATGCCCTGGCGTTAGACCTGATATAAATTCTCTGGTATTTCAAACACTTTTTCGTTTAATTAATTTTCAACGAAAATTCTAAAATGGGTTTTACACCGTAAAACCATGTAGTGGCCAATACCAGCTCGTTTAGCAGCGCATTGAAATTAACAGCATGGGGCAAAATGATGTATAATGCTGGTTTTACTTGTTTCAAGTAACGAGAGACGGACGCGGGGTGGAGCAGTCTGGCAGCTCGTCGGGCTCATAACCCGAAGGTCGTAGGTTCAAATCCTACCCCCGCAACCAACTGAACAGACGATTGTAAATCGTGATTGTCGTTGGCGACCATGCTCCAAAGTCTTGTTGTTAATAGCTTTTCTTTCTTCATAGCGTTATCCTCCGTAGCAATTTTAAGAATTCCAGCCAGATCACCATATAAATCTATTGATAGCTCATTCTGACCGGGTTTTGGTGTGAGTACGATTTTTTCAACCAGCATGCGAATATGTTCGGATGCTTCATTTTTTGTTGCTTCATTATTCAGCGATGTGCGTAGTGCCTGCACTGTCTGTTTATAGCGTAAGGCCATAGACGGATGGAGCAATGGTCTTTGCCGGTTGTTTTTGTGATCATTGATTAGCACCTCGAGTTTTTCTTGACGCTCGGTAATGCGAAACAAATCGTCTTTGATCATTCGGGCAGGTATACCTTGGCTCTCTCTGGCTTCGCTCAGGCTTACATCAGGATAAACGCTCAGTGATATTAATTTTTCTTTACCGTGTATCCGGTAGCGTAAACGCTAGTACCTCCGACCATCTTCATACACCCAAAGAAAAAGACCGTTACCGTCATATAACTTGGTTAGCTTCTTCCCTTCAGATGTAGCGTTTCTATAACGCGTATCTTTGTATTTTTCGGCCATAGTGGGGTAACTTTTGCAGAGGTATAAATTGTTACCCCTAAAGTTACCCCTGTTTTAAGTTGGATGCAAGCGGATAATTACGGAATAGTACGGAAAAAAAACCTGATAAATAAAGGATTCTACTAAGATTAATGGATAACTGCGGATGGTTACGGATGCGGAAATGGCGGAGGCGGTGAGATTCGAACTCACGGTAGAGTCACCCCTACGGCAGTTTTCAAGACTGCTGCCTTAAACCACTCGGCCACACCTCCCTGAAAGAACGGCTATCATACTCTTTCATACGTAATTTGGCCAGTCTATTTGCCCGCAAACCCGCAATAGAACGCGGAAAAATTGTTAGACCGGCCAGAATTTCCGTATCGCGTTTTTTTACAAATACACCGACAGCAACGGCAATTTTCAGCGTGCTGCAAGCTGTTCTTTCAATTGCCTGATTTCCTCTTCGGCTTTGATTTGTTCGGTAGCATCATGCTGAACGCCGAGGAAGTAGAGCAGATTACCATTGGAATCAAACAACGGCATCATTTTCAGGTGATTGTAAAACAACTCCCCGTTTTTCTTGTAATTTCGGAGCGTGACTTCAACCGGCTCTTTATTTTTAATCGCTTCTCGCAGCTTGGCGACCTGCTCCTGATCCCTATCCGTGCCCTGCAGAAAACGGCAGTTTTTCCCCAGAGTTTCTTCTTGAGAGTAACCCGTTATACTTTCAAATGCCTTGTTGACATAAACCAGCGGCATATCTTCTTGATCGGGATCGGCCAGCGAAACACCATTAATGCATGAATCCAGAATTTTAGATAATACCTGCGGAATCAATCCAGGATCTTTTTCAACAATAAAGTCCATAATATTTCTCCAAGTTTATACTCAAGCTACACGCTGTATCGTAATACCAGTTTTCAACACTTATTTAACTAGCCGCTTCCGCGTTCTCTGCTTCAATGATTTTTTTTATGTTGCGCACCGTTCTCTCAGTACCATCCTGAACCGCAATGCGAATCAATTTTTCGAAAGGCTTCATATGCAATTCCAGATCGAGCAATTCGAAAACAAAGGTGACACGACTGACTTTTTCATCCACTGCTTCAATTAGATAATCGCATCGATATGGATTCGAAACGCCTTCGAAGCGGATACGCGAACCGGATTCGAACGCGGTTACTTTAAATGTCGACTCGGAACGGTTTCCCTGATCAACGCGTACCTGACGGCATTGCGTCCCGATTTTGACGGGGCCGTCTGTCAATTTTTCGAGCTCTTTGACTTCCGGCGACCAGCGCGGATAATTTTCCAGCAATTCGACACCAATAAAGTTAAACAGTTTGTCAGACGGACTATGAATCAGTGCGTTGGCCTTACCAACAACAGGGGTCTGTTTTAATAAACCAAACATAAATAGTCTCCCGCATTAAATTCTCATACCACATACGTATCTATCCCTCTTAATAATAAATCATATTGCGCCTCGACCAACTCCTTGATGGCCAATGCAGGGATTCCTGTAACAATATTACCTTCTGTAACCAGCCAGCCGACAGCATCCACAGGCCCCAGATTGACCACATACCCGATATCGTGATGCAGATAAGGTTCAAGGATTGCCAGCAAACCCGAGTGGCGCAGAATATTACGGCCAACCAGTTTACCTTTGCGCACGGCCGATTGCGCCGACTGTACATTCGAACCCGGAGATTTGTAAACAGTGCAATCACCGGCGATAAAAATATTCTGCAGCGTTTTTTGATCAATCACGGCCTGCCCGAACATATTCGCCGACAATAGCATTTCCTGTTTTTTACCCAAAAACAGCAGCGTCAAATGCGACGGCAGTTGATAAAGCTGTCCGGACTGTTCGTCCTCAAGCTGAATTTGCTCCCCGGTCTGACCACGATAGCGAACATTGGACACAACCTGAATATTCAAATCCTGCATACACGATTGCACATACGCATCGAAACCCTGTGGAAACTGCGCAAGCACCCGTTCACCCGAATGAACTAACCGCAATTGCGCGTTGATTTTTTGTCTGCTGAGGTACTGCCTGATTTCAAATAAAAACTGTATGCCTGTCGCGCCTGCGCCCACCACCGAAATGATGCGCTGGTCCCGGCCTTGACGGTCATCGCGGTTCAAGTGCTCATGGAGCAACTCCGGCCCGGCTGTATGCATAAAATGCTGCAATGTCAGTACATTTTCATCCTGCCCAGCCTGACGGGATTCGGCACCCGTCGCAATAATCAGATAATCGAAATCAATGATTTCATCGCCGGCTGCAAGATATTTGTCAGCCTGCCACTGCAGCAGCAATTCATCCGTCACGGGGAGTGAAGCCTGAACATGACGGCAACCGAAACGCGATTCCAGCGTGCTGAACGGCACCTGCAAATCCGACAGCGGATAACGGAATGTTTCATGCAAGTGGGTGATTTTGAGATGCTGATCGCCGGTATCAATCAGTGTAATATCAATAGCGGACGCAAAACGCTTCAAAGTTGTCAGCGCTGCCATACCGGCATAACCACCGCCGGCTATCGCCACTTTTATCCGTCTTTTGCCAGGTATGTAAAATGGCAGTAACGCCACGCACTCTCCTTTTATTTGATAAAAAAACCCACCGGCGCACCGGATAACGGTATGCGATCCGTCTGCCAATGCTGAACCGCCCACCGCCAGAACGTTTCCAGATTGCTGTCGAGCAATGCTTGCGGAGGATTCTGGCCAAGAAACCGCAACGCAGCCACCAGTTGTGATAATACATTGAATTGACTGACTGGTGCAGCAAAGGTTTGCTTACTGAGTTTTTCGCCACGCCGATTCGTTACCAGCGGCAAATGCATATATGCAGGCAACGGATAACCCAGCAATTGCTGCAAAAAAATCTGCCGCGGGGTCGAATCAAACAAATCCGCCCCGCGTACCACATGGGTCATCCATTGATCTGCATCATCAACCACCACCGCCAGCTGGTAAGCAAATAGACCATCAGCACGGTGCAAGACAAAGTCACCGATATCCTGACCGATGCATTGGGATAAAAAACCCTGCACACGATCCGTCAGCGCGATACTGCGGCGCTCTGTTTTTACACGCACCGCACTGCGTTTTTGCGACTTGCCGTTTTGCCCTTCACCCTGCGCGTTCCGGCATGTTCCGGGATAGATAGGGCCGTCAATCCCGGTTATACTCAAGGCCGCCACTTCTTTACGCGAACAGAAGCATGGATAGACCAACGCCTGCTTTTTCAATCTTGCCAATGCGGCGCGGTACAAATCATAGCGTTGGCTTTGGTATACGACTTCACCGTCCCATTCCATGCCAAGTTTCTCAAGCAAAACCAGTATATCGCGCGCAGCGCCCGGCACTTCACGCGGCGGATCGAGGTCCTCTATTCTGACCAGCCACTCACCGTTGTGCGATTTTGCATCCAGATAACTGCCGACAGCTGTTACCAACGAACCGAAGTGCAACGGCCCCGTTGGCGAAGGCGCAAAACGGCCGCGATAAAAGGCGCTGCTTGAGTATGTATCTACCACCACATTGTATGTAAATGCTTGTAGGGGTTCAAATCGGCATCAACGCCATTTGCGGCACAGTCTCCCAATCAATTTTCCAGATCGGACACATCGCTTTCCAGCAAGGGAGTTTCCAGTCCTTCGATTTCCTGAAGCGCGTGCCCTGCAATTCCCTGCAAATCTCCGTACATTCCAACCGTTGATTCAATGACTCCCTGAATCTGAGCTTCTCGTTTAGCCCACAAACGCGTCATCGATTTGCGCTCTCTATCCAGATCTGCCTGCATATCGGAAAATTTTTCAACGATCGCTTCTACACGATGCCTGAATTTCGGGCCGGTCAGGTATTTGTATACCAACTCCATTTTGGTTTCCTGACCTTCCTGAGCCTTTCTCGTCCCCGCTATTTCAATCAGCGACTGCCTGAGTGCGATAACCAGCGGAACTGCATAGCGAGGGTGCGTTATCCAGACGCCATCGATATTGCCGAAACTTTCAATGTCTTTCGGTAATGCATTGGACACCAGCACGGCGATTTCTGCTTTGGCTGCCCGCTGGTCGTTTCGTAGCTTTGACAGCCACCCGTCACTCCAGTTCTTTGTGCGTTTGGATTCCCACAGGATTGCGCCGCACCTTTGTCCCAGTGGTCCAATCACTCGCTGGATAACATCACCGCCCAATTCTCCTTTGGCAACCGGCTCAATGCTATCAAGCGGGAACTTCGTACTGAGTGTTATCTCCAGTTCGAGTTCCATGACTTCGCCTTGTAATTGTTGCGAACCTTGTTCCGCTTTGCGCTTGAGCTCTTCGATCTGGCGTTGCATAGAGGAGATCTGCGCTTCTTTCTCAGAAACTTTGAGTTTGAGCGCTTCTTCAGCTTCCTGACGCGCTTTATTCCGGATAGCTTCAAGTGAAGCTTGAACCCGCTGCTCCACAGTCAGTTCAAGCTCGCGTTTTGCGTCATCAAGCTCACGATGCTTGCGGAGCAAATCCGCTTGTGTTTTTTGAGCTTCCGCGAGCTTCTCGTCCCGCTGTTTAAGTATTGCCTCGAGTTCATTGATTTCCTTCGCTTTTGCCTCCAAATCGTTTGCCGCTGCCAGCTTTGCTTTTTTGGCCTCCTCTTCAACAATTGCCGTTCTCTCTTGCTTCAGTTTCTCGGCAACCTGATCTTCTATGACTTTTTGAGCATCCTCTACAGCTTTTTGTTGCGCTCGAACATCCGCCTCTCTTCTGGCAACCTCGGCTTCTTTCTGTAGAATCCTGGTTTCATACTCCTTGCGCACTGTCTGAATGAGCGGGGCTGCGAGAGATTCCGTCAGTTTGATCTCCGTGGAACAGTTCGGGCATATAATAGTCGGCTCTGTCGTCATCTATTCTCCTGCTTTACTCATATGATATTGCCGGGCATATTGATTCCATTTTCATTCCATCATTTGGTACAGTTACGCTAGAATTGCGTCATTGAAAAGAATGGATTTACGTGAATAAACAGACAATTTAATACAACATGACAGATTCAACAAAGTATATTGGCATCAATCAAGACAAAAACAATGGATTGACACATCTGGGTCGCATTGTCCGGGATGCATGGGTATTTGGTATTTTACCCGAATCTGAGACCTGCGCAGGCTGGGATCGCTCACAAATGCAAAACTTATATGAAAAGGTTCATGCTGCGTGGGAGCCTTATGGTCACCTGCCAAGCCGTTTGCCGGAAGAATTGCAGGCTCGGCACTCACGCATCTACGACCACGCCATTCAGACTGCAAAAGCCAAAGGCTGGAATCCTGAACTGGATGAAGACGATTAATATCGTTGCAGTTACACAACCGATTTAAACCGTATGATGCTGTAACACTCAACCATGAACTCCTTTTATTACAGTTACCCAATCTTAACCAACAGGAAGTTGAATTCAGGCTGAAACTATTACAATGAATCAAAGCATATCAACCGAACGCAATCAACCACATGGCCAGGTTGTCGCGGTTCAGGGAAATGTGGTTGATGTGCGTTTTAAACCACCGTTGCCGGCACGCAATTTTCAATTGCTGACAGGCACCGATGAACAGGTCGTACTGGAAGTTCAATTACATCTGGATACATCCACAGTACGCTGCATTGCTCTCAATTCCACGAGGCGCCTAGGCCGGGGGATGTCTGTACGCAATACCGGCACCACCCTGCAAATGCCTGTCGGCGAGGCGTTGCTCGGGCGCATGCTGAATGTATTTGGCGAGACAATTGACGGAATTGACACCCCGATTGAAGCGCAGGCATACTGGCCCATCCACAGGCCGCTGCTGCCACTAGCGGAACGGACTACCAGCACAGAAATTTTCGAAACCGGTATCAAGGCCATTGATTTGCTGTCGCCCTTGGAGCGCGGTGGAAAATCGGGCATGTTCGGCGGCGCAGGCGTTGGAAAAACAGTGTTGATCAATGAACTCATCAACAACATGGCCGAACAGTATGAAGGTATCAGTCTGTTCTGCGGTATCGGTGAACGCATGCGCGAGGCTGAAGAAATGTACCGCGCGATGAAAGAATCAGGCGTGCTGGAAAAAGCGATTTTGGTCTATGGACAAATGAACGAACCGCCGGGTGCGCGTTTTCGTGTCGGCCATGCCGCGATGACTATCGCCGAATATTTCCGCGATGTGATCAAACGCGATGTCCTGCTGCTGATCGACAATGTATTTCGTTTCGTGCAATCGGGCACGGAAGTCTCAGGCCTGATGGGCAGAATCCCATCGCGCGTAGGTTACCAGCCGACACTGGCGACCGAACTGGCCAAACTGGAAGAGCGGATTTGCAGCTCTCAGAACGGCAGCATCACGTCAGTACAAGCGGTTTATGTTCCAGCTGACGATTTAACGGATCCATCAGCCACGCATATTTTTGCGCATTTGTCTGCGTCTATCGTGCTTTCCCGAAAAAGGGCCAGTCAGGGTTTTTATCCGGCGATAGACACCCTGCAAACCGAATCCAAAATGCTGACCCCCACCGTGGTCGGCAAACGGCATTATCGCGTAGCCCAGAGCGTGCGCAGCACGCTGGCAGAGTACGAGGATCTCAAAGACATTATCGCCATGCTCGGCATAGAAGAGCTCTCCCGTGAAGATCGTATGACAGTCAACAAAGCACGCCGGTTGGAACGCTTTCTCACTCAGCCCTTCTATACAACCGAGCAATACACAGGTCAAACCGGCAAACGGGTTTCCTTACAACAAACGATTGAAGGGTGCGAACGCATCCTGGCCGGAGAGTTTGCAGACGTTGGTGAAAAGGCCTTTTATATGATTGGCGCAATCGATGAAATTGACAGCAAAGGCTAAACAGTGAACGAGAACAATAGGGAAAATACCGTGACAGACATGCGGTTGCAGGTCCTGCTGCCGACCGAAATACTGGTGGACGAACGCGCAACCAAAATTATTGCCGAAGCAGAAAACGGCTCTTTTTGTCTGCTGCCCAGGCATATCGACTTTGTCGCAGCGCTGGTGCCTGGCATTTTAAGTTTTTTTCCGCCAGATGGCGGCGAATGCTTTGCCGCTGTGGATGAAGGCATTTTGGTCAAATGCGGTCACGAAGTCTTTGTATCGACTTTGAACGGTGTGCGCGGGACCGATCTGAATCAATTGGCGGCGTTGATCGATGAACGTTTTCTCGATCTGGATGAACATGAACGCAAGGCGCGCACGGCGCTAGCGCGGCTTGAAGCAGGCACGTTGCGCGGTTTTAAAGAATTGCAGGATAAAAAACTATGAACAAAGAAGCGCCTCCCGAAAAAGACAAATCATTAGAGCAGGAATCTTATCCAGTCGAAAAACTGGGTGAGCAGATAGGTCACCAGGCCAGGCGAAAGCTTCAAGCGCGCGATAAAGACAAGCGCACCGTCTGGTTCGGATTCGGTATGTTTGGCCTCGTCGGCTGGTCCGTGGCGATACCCACGATCATCGGCATTGCTATTGGGCTCTGGCTGGACCGCGAATGGCCTGGCCGTGTTTCATGGACGCTGACCTTTCTAATCATTGGCATAACCCTGGGTTGCTTGAATGCATGGTATTGGATCAAACATGAAAGCGGGCGCGAATAAGTTCAGTGAGGGATTATGATGCATGATTTGCTTATTCTGATATTAATGTTTGCGGGCGGCATGATACTCGGCGTTGTTTACTTTTCCGGCCTATGGTTTACAGTACGGTATATCAAGAACGGCGCACATCCGGCTTTCTGGCTGATCGCCAGTCTGATCCTGCGCCTGACCTTACTACTGGCCGTCTTTTATCTGATCCTAAGTTATGGGCACTGGGGGCATTTGCTCGCGGTACTTGCCGGATTCGTAGCCGTGCGTATTCTTTCAGTCCGCAACATGCGCCGCCAGTTATCGGCAAGCGTTGATACAAAGGAGAAACCGTTATGACAATCAGTCCAGACAGTATTATTTTCTGGCAATGGGGTACGGTGTCTCTGAACGCAACGATTGTCTACACCTGGCTGGTGATGGCATTATTGACTGCGATTTCCTGGTTGGTCACACGCCGGTTAACCACAGGCACAAAAATTTCACGCTGGCAGAATTTGCTGGAAGTACTGGTGACCGGAATACGCGACCAGATCAAAGAAGTCAGCCATCAGCAACCGGGCAAGTATTTACCGTTTGTCGGCACGTTATTTTTGTTTATCGCGATGGCCAATCTGCTGAATGTAGTGCCCGGCTATATGGCGCCAACCGGTTCGCTTTCAACGACCACGGCGCTGGCCATCTGTGTTTTCGTTGCCGTGCCGATTTACGGTATTGCCTATGAAGGACCTTTGATCTATCTTGCGCATTATGTCAGGCCAACCCTGCTTATGCTGCCTTTCAATATCATCGGCGAGATTTCACGCACGATTGCGCTGGCGGTGCGCCTCTATGGCAATATCATGAGCGGCACGGTGATTGTAGCCATCCTGCTGAGCCTAACACCGTACTTTTTCCCGGTTGTAATGCAGCTGCTCGGACTGCTGACCGGCATGATTCAGGCTTACATCTTTGCCATTTTAGCGATGGTTTATATCGCCTCGGCAACCTCGGCGCACGCGGAAAAACAAGGTCCAGCCAAAACAGAAAACTAACATTGATCAAGGAGGTTCAGCTTGGATAATATTTCACTTATTGGCATGATATCCATCGTCACAGCAGGTCTGACGATCGCGATTGGCTCCATCGGTCCCGCATTTGGCGAAGCACGCGCAGTAGCCCAGGCCTTAAGCGCGATTGCCCAGCAGCCGGACGAATCGGCGACAATTACGCGGACACTGTTTGTCGGTCTAGCCATGATCGAATCCACGGCAATTTATTGTTTTGTGGTAGCGATGATTCTGATTTTTGCCAACCCTTTCTGGGATTATGTAACAACTGCAGGAGGTTGATGCATGAGCATAGACTGGATTACGGTCTCGGCGCAAATAGTCAACTTTTTGATTCTGGTCTGGTTGCTGAAGCGTTTTTTATACCAGCCGGTGATCCGGGCCATGGATCGCCGCGAACAGCAGATCGCAGCGCAGTTGGACCAGGCCCAAGCGCGCGAACAAAACGCCAACGAAAAGGCACAGGAATATCAGGCAATGGCCAAGGAACTGGAACGCACGAGAAATGCCATTTTGTCCGATGCACATGAAAAAGCCGAACAACAAAGAAGGCAATTGCTGGATGAAGCACGTCAGGAAGTCACTAAAACTCGAGATCACTGGCACAGACAGTTCCAACAGGAAAAGGAAGAATTCCTGAACAATATGCGCAGTCAAATTTCAAACACGGTTCAAAACATTGCGCGCAAAGCCTTGGACGACCTGGCCGATGCCGAGCTTGAAGAACAGATCATTACTTCCTTTATCAACCGTCTCAGTTCCCTGGATCAACAATCACAGACCTTGTTGCAGAAAGCATCGCGGGAATCGTCCGAGCCGGTTCGCATAACCAGCACATTCAAACTGGATTCAGCAGCACGAAAAAGACTCACTCATGCGATTCACGCGCATCTTATCGATGGCGCCATAGTGGAATATGACGAGTCTTCCGAGTTGTTATGCGGCATTGCATTAATGGCCGGAGAAGGGCAATTGAGCTGGAATCTTGCCGATTATATCCAACGGCTCGGTCAGGATGTAGAGAAAGCGCTCTCCCCCGCCGCACGTCCTGAAACACAAAAGGAATAAATTCTTGTTAGAACAGTTGCTGAACGAAACGCTCACAACACTGAATCGGGTAGTCGGGCAACGCACACATCCGCTGCATGCACGGGAAACAGGACGTGTAACGCACGTTGGCGGCGGCATTGCCCGAATCAAAGGACTGTCCAGCATCCGGTCGGAGGAACTGGTGAGCTTTCCGGGTGACGTACTGGGTGTGGCGATCAACCTGGAACCGCACCAAGTCGGTGTCATCCTGCTTGGCGATAGCGACAAATTGACGGCAGGCATCGATGTCAGCGCCACCGGACGCGAAGCCGACACACCGGTCGGAGAAGGCCTGCTGGGCAGGGTAATTGACGCTACTGGCCACATACTGGACCGAGGCAAGCCGTTGCGTTTCAAGGAACGGCGTCCAGTGGAGCGGCCCGCACCGGCCATCATCGAACGCGCTCCAGTAACGGTACCGCTGGAAACCGGCATTAAAACGATCGATGCGCTGATTCCGATCGGCCGTGGTCAACGTGAATTGATTGTTGGCGACCGTCAGACAGGCAAAACTTCCGTGGCCGTTGATACCATCATCAATCAACGGAACAAGGACGTCATATGCGTCTATTGCGCCATCGGCCAGCGCGGCACGGCTGTCGCACGGGTGGTCAATACCCTGCGCCAGTTTCAGGCACTGGAAAACACCATCGTCGTAGTTGCCTCGGATGAAGACCCGCCCGGCCTGCGCTATATCACCCCTTATGCAGCCACAACGATGGCCGAATATTTCTCGGAACAGGGTAAAGATGTGCTCATCGTCTATGACGATCTAACCCGGCACGCACGCGCTTATCGTGAATTGTCGCTGTTGCTGCGGCGTCCGCCGGGACGGGAAGCGTATCCGGGCGATATTTTTTATCTGCATGCACGATTACTGGAAAGATCAACGCACTTGCACCAACGCAGTGGCGGCGGCTCCTTAACGGCTCTGCCGATTATTGAAACACAAGCTCAGGACATTTCGGCCTATATTCCGACCAATCTGATTTCTATCACAGACGGCCAGATTTATCTTTCACCCACACTGTTTCACAAAGGATTGCTACCCGCCATCGATGTCGGCAAATCCATATCCCGCGTGGGTGGCAAAACGCAATTTCCGGCTTTTCGCAGCGTTTCCGGCGATTTGAGGCTGTCTTATTCGCAGTTTGAAGAATTGGAAACCTTCGCCCGTTTCGCAACGCGGCTGGACGAAGAAACGCGCGCCACCATCGAGCATGGACGGCGTGTACGAGAAGTCCTCAAGCAGGCCGAGCATCACCCATTGCGGGGCAGCGAGCAAATGGCTGTATTGAAAGCCGCCAACGCGGGTTTACTCGATCATACGGCACTGGATAAAATTGGTGACGCCGAAACTGCTATTCAGAAACACGTGCTCAATGAACTGCCTGATCTTTGCGAACAAATGGAAACAGGCGCAAAACTTAACGAATCGCAATGGGAACAGATTCTTGAAGTAGCGCGTAAAGCGATCGCCGGAATTGAAGAGGTACCATAATGCAAAACAAAAACTGACTGTCATGGAGTCTCTAGAACAATTACACAGGCAGCTGGACAGCCTTGAAGAACTGCGCACGATCGTCAAAACCATGAAGGCGTTATCGGCAGCCAGCGTCAGGCAATACGAACAGGCCGTGAAAGCGCTGGACGGCTATTATCGAACCGTCGAGCGCGGCCTGCATGTCGTGCTGAAAAGCACGTCAACAATCCCATTTGCAGCGCTGAATACTCATCAACCACCAAGACTGGGGCAATCACGTCACGCGCAGCGTCTCGGCAGTATCGTTTTCGGTTCCGATCACGGTCTGTGCGGGCGGTTCAACGAGGATATAACAACCTACGCGCTGGAGCGCATGCAATCGACGCCCGCCGATCCAAGCAATCATGTGCTGCTCGCTGTCGGCGCGCGCGTGGCGGCCAATCTTGAACACGAAGGACACACGGTTGAAGACATTTTTCTGGTACCTGGATCGGCCACGCAAATCACTCTGAGCGTACAACAAATATTGCTCAAAATAGACGAATGGCGCGAACAAAGCAACGTCCATTATGTTTATCTGTTTTATAACCGGCATTCAGGCGGAAAAGGCTACCGCCCAACCGGTTTCGAATTATTACCCGTCAACCTGCATCGTTTCCACCGCCTAGAAGAAGAAGTCTGGCCTTCTCGCAGCCTGCCTACTTTTACCATGAATCACGAGCAATTGTTCACGCGGTTGCTACGGCAATATCTGTTTGTCACACTTTTCCGCGCCTGCGCAGAATCCCAGGCAAGCGAGCATTCCAGCCGGTTATCCGCCATGCAGTCCGCCCAACGCAACCTGGACGAACATTTGGAAGAAGTAACCCTGACCTTCCGCCGCGCCCGCCAAAATGTGATCACCTCGGAACTGCTGGATGTCGTGTCCGGTTTCGAGGCCATTACCAAAACGCCACTGATTTAGTATTTAAGTGGAAGCGTATCCTCATTGCTAGGACACTGAAACGTCAAAAGGCATCGAATTTTTTCCAACTTTTGAACCAAATAGGCGTTTAATTTTTTCAGTTAGCCATGCCAGCCTTATCCAACAAGACCTTCTCGTTGCTCTCCTGCTTTCGCTTATTTTTTATTTGAACCAGGTTGCGCTATAATAGTATTTGTTTTTCTTATCTTTGTAACAAATTCGATCAAGTATCTCCAACTATGCTAATGCTATTTACTAGCACAATGCATCTAAAATCACTTTATCTACTGGCTTTTTGTAATGCTCAGTAGAAAAGTTACTTAAAAAAATCGTTACGATAAATAACGGTACGCAGGGTTAAAAAACTCAGCCAATAACTAGTAACTGGTCACCCTTGGTTGTGTGTTCACTTTCACACCTTAGACTACCCTGGACAGATCAATGCACTCTTTTAAAACCAATGTATCCAGACAACAGACTAGAATATATTTAATACCGACAATCATTATTACACTTACCTTTTTTCTAAACGGTACAGGGCAAGCAGAACTCATTTTATTCACGCACAATAAAGTTATCGAAAGTGACGCTGGATATATGCTACTGAGCTGGAAAAATCCATTGCGCATACCTGTCGAATTACAACAGGCCAGTCACTCAACCTTTGTCAACGCCACTACAGTTTATCGAGGAAAAAACAGTTCGATTATGCTTTCTGGTTTATCAGATGGCACATACTACTACCGCATACGTGCTCAAGGTAGCTTATGGTCTGATACTGTTACCCTGCATGTTTCACATCATGCACTGGTCAAGGCCTGGTTGCTATTCATTCTCGGTGCCTGCGTCTTTTCCGGCATTGTCTGGGTAATCATCAGAGGTGCAGCAAGTGAATCATGATGTTTTATTTTTATCACCTATAACAGGTGGAATATTGCTGACAATCCTCAGTTTGATTTGGATTTCCCTGGGAATATATTGGGGGAGAAAAAACAAGCATTTTGAACAGCATGCACTTGCCGGGCGCAATGTTGGTCTGGCTCTCGCTTCAGCAACGGCGGTAGCGACCTGGATCACTTCCAATACAACCATGCTGGCGCCTCAATTCGCGCTGCAAATGGGTGTCTGGGGCATGCTGGCATACAGCACTGCTGCTTTTGGATTATTTCTTTTTGCGCCAATGGCTAAACGCATTCGCACACTGATGCCACATGGATATACATCGGGTGATTTTATGCGCTTACGCTATGGTAAAACAACCTGGTGTATTTTTCTTTTTTTTACGTTGTTCTACAGCCTGACTTGGCTCGTCAGCATGGCAATGGCGGGAGGAATACTGTTGAATGCTTTGTCCGGCATTCCTTATATATATGGCATGAGCGTGCTTCTACTGGTATGTATTGCATACACCATGCGTGGCGGACTCCATGCGGTTATTGGCACTGATTTTATTCAAAGCCTGATTATTTTGTTAGGAATAGTTGCTGTTGGATTTGCTGTATTAAACCACGTCAGCATCGAAACCATTCACGCCAACCTTGCCGCATATAAACCAGCGCTACTGAATGTCATGTTTCCAGCCGCAATTATGGTTGTATTTAATAATCTGCTGTTTGGATTGGGGGAAGTATTTCATAACAACGTCTGGTGGAGTAGAGCTTTCGCTTTCCGTGATGGCATAGGACAAAAAGCTTTTGTGATTGCAGGACTTATCTGGCTGCCGATACCGGTTGCCGCCGGATTTATCGCTCTGGCATCAGGAGCGTTGGATATTGCTGTTCCAAGTGCAGACATGGCAGGCCCACTCGTTACTGCCAATGTCCTTGGTACTACGGGTGCTGTGGCTATTTTTATTGTTGTTTTCTGTTCCTTGGCATCCAGTATCGACAGTTTGCTTGCCGCAACTGCTGATCTCATCACTGAGGATATCTACCGTAAGACTTGCCGTCCCGAAGCCAGCACCGAACAATTAAAAAAGGCTGCACAGATTATTACTCTTCTGATAGGCCTAGGTACATGGCTCATTTGTTTGCCCCGTATTGGCACCTTAGCTACCGTTTTGTTTTTTGCTGGACCAGTAGCGGGCAGTATGATCTGGCCTGTTATTACCGGATTATACTGGGAGCGCGCCACATCTATGGGTGCTATCAGTGGGATGTTACTTGGCAGCGCACTGGGACTGATAGCATATTTCCAGATTGGCTGGTACGTTGCTTCATTGGTAGGCGCAACTGTTTCCATGCTATGTGTACTCTACTTTGCCTACTGCCATCCGGGCCAATATGACTGGAAACGATTACAGGAGAATCAACCATGATTTTTTCAGCCGAATTTCTTTCATATCTAATTTACGGCGCGCTTGGATGGTGCATTATAACCAGCACGGCGTTGATTATCCTGTTACTAAAGGAATGGAAAAAGGGGAATTTATGGTAACCAAACCCGCCGCAAAAGTCGAACATATCATTCCAAACAAACCCAAAATGAATCTAATCGGACTATGTCCTGATCCGGAAGATCTGATCAACCAACAACCGCGGATTTGCTTGCAAAAACTCAAACCGCTGGCTTACAAATCAATTTTGTCCTCAGATCTGTTTGATGCCGAAATGTTGTATGAAGTCAGTAAAGTTGCTGCCTATCTACAGCTAAAAAGAATTACTCCGGTCAATGTACTGAGCGACAAAATTCTGGCCACTGCATTTTTTGAACCCAGCACTCGCACGCGGTTATCCTTTGAAAGCTCCATGTTGCATCTGGGAGGAAAAACACTCAGCGTAGCCGAAGCCGCTTCCACTGGCGTAGCCAAAGGCGAAAAACTGTTGGATATCGGCCAGATGTTTAACAGTTACGCTGATGTCGTTGTCATCCGCCACACGCAGCAAAAAGCGATACAAGAACTGAGTGAATATTTACGAATTCCCATGATTAACGGTGGAAACGGTTCAGATGAACACCCTACACAAGCACTTGCCGACTGGTATACGCTATTGAAATGGAAACCAACCCTTGCAATAGATACACCCTCTCAGAATCAATTGCATTTAGGTATAGTCGGCACACCTGGAAACATGCGTACAGTGAAAAGCTTTTTGATAATGGCGCTGCTATTTAAAAAAGATATCGAACGAATCACCATTGTCTCCGAAATGGCCGACCCATTGGGCGTAGAAGTTCAGTCTTTCTGTGATTCCAGTCCTATTCCCATTTATATCAGCAACGACCTGCAGACAGTGGTAAGCGACCTTGATGTTATATACATGAATTCTATTGCTTTCCTCGGCGATGGTTACCGCATGCTGGGTTCCCGTTTTAAACTGAACAAAGATACAAAATTCAAAAGGGATGCCGTCATCTTGCACCCTCTTGCACGGAAAGATGAACTTGATGTCAGCCTGGATCATACACCGCATAATCTTTATTTCAATCAGGCTGATGGCGCTGTTTTCATCCGCCAGGCACTACTTTTGAGTATTTTTGACCGACTAGAACAGATTTTTCCCGATACGCTAATAGCATAAAAAAACAAGCGACATTAAATATACAAACAACTGAGGTAATACGATGTGTGGAATAGCCGGCTTATGGAGTCCTTTAAATTTTGATCAGAATAACGATAAATATGTCCACCAAATGGCTGCACAGCTGTTACACCGCGGACCAGACGGACGCGGTTTTCATATCGATGCGAACGAAGGTATCGCCATGGCGCATACACGCTTGTCCATTATCGACCTGGATACAGGACAACAACCGATTCATGACCACTACGCACGGCTGACATTAACCGCAAATGGTGAGTTCTATGATTACAAACGAATTCGCGGATTGCTAGCTACTGACGGCTTTAACTTCACGACTAAATCAGATAGCGAAATCGCGCTCAAACTTTATCGCAAACATGGCCTGGATTTTGTCGACCATTTACGTGGGGAATTTGCGTTCTCACTTTTTGACGCCACGAATCAACAACTCATTCTGGTACGGGATCGGTTCGGTATCCGTCCACTTTTTTATCACATAACCAAAGAAGCTGTATATTACGGTTCAGAGATCAAGTCCCTGCTAGCGCATCCCCATGTGCCGCGTAATATTTCCGCAAAGGCTCAACTGCATCAGATGATGCAGGTAATGGTACCGGGCGAAACTATTTTCGAAAATATTCATGTATTGAAACCTGGCCACATGCTGATCATCAAAAAAAATAACAATCGACTTGAAATTGAAGAGAAGTGTTACTGGGATGCAGAGTTTCCGCTTGATGGCGAACATATACAGCGAACTGATGATGCTCATATTGAAGCTGTCCGCGAAGTATTGATCGAGTCAGTTGCCCTGCGCCTCGAAGCCGACGTACCGGTTGCCTGTTATCTCTCCGGTGGTATAGACAGCTGCTCGATTCTAGGCATGGCATCATCTATCCAGCAATCACCCGTTAAGGCATTTACAATCAGCTTCGATGACTCACGGTACGATGAAGCAGCGATTGCGACAGAAATGGCTAAAAAATGTGGCGCGGACCAGGATATTTTAGATGTTTCTGCAACAGATTTATATGGCCAGAATTTCGAAAAAGCAGTCTGGCATTCTGAACGAACTTTTTATAACACATTGGGCGTAGCCAAAATGCTGATGAGCCAGCATGTCACTGATCATCAGTTCAAAGTGGTAATTACCGGAGAAGGTTCTGACGAGTTTTTTGGTGGCTATGCCGCCTTCAAACGCGATATGTTTATTCATGACCCTGATTACCATGGCGAGCAAATGAATGCGAAACTTATGGCCAGCAATAAAGTTTTCAGTGGCTCAGTTCTTGCAGAAAAGTCTGTTTCACACCCGGCATTTGAAGAAATCATGGGGTTTACACCCTCATGGATCCAACCCTGGATGCTGGTGCTCGAGCAAGTTAAGCCATTGCTCTCAAAATCTTTTCTGGAAGAGCTGGGAGATTATGATCCTGTAAGTACCATTGCTAACAGCCTGGACGAAACAAAGCTCAAAGGTCGCCATCCACTCGATAAAGCACAATATAGCTGGATCAAGACCATGCTCGAAGGTCAAATTCTGAATTGGGGTGGTGACCGTGTCGATATGGCCAATTCACTGGAATCACGCCCAGCTTTCCTCGATCATTATGTTACAGAGCTTGCTGCCACGCTGCCGCCACATGTGCGCATACGCAATGGCATTGAAAAATGGGTATTACGCGAAGCCATGAAGAATCTACTACCCGATGTACTTTACAAACGTGAGAAATTCGCTTTCATGGCACCCCCTGCACACACCGATCAGAAAAAAACACAAGCCATTTATGACCTTCTAAACAGATATTTAACACCGGAGCAAATTGAACAAACAGGTATTTTTGATCCAAAGGCATTTAAAATACTTATTGATAATTATCATCGTGATTCTGATCACACAAGACAAACGCGCCAGGATATTATCCTGAATCATGCGATTGGACTGCATGCCGCAAACGATATGTTTTTACATATCCCAACCGGCGCATCGTTGCAAAGCACTTGACCATTTGTCTGAAGCGCGCTGCGGCATGCCTGTTTATTATTGCATATGATTAACACCACTTTTTGGCTCCGGCTTGTCCGGTGTCAATAGTCACATCTCCAGATCAATCTCGTCAAAAAACCCTGCAACATCTGGCTCAGCACGAAACGACTGAGAAAACTGTATCCACTATTTTTACAATCTCGCGCTCTCGTAATGGGCTGTCTGCGCCCATTCCGGACGCATAAATAACAACTCGCCGCGCATTGCCTGGGGTACATTCAGTCCGCAATCGTCAATTTCCTTTTGCGCTTGAGCGAACGCATCGATAAATGTAATCTTGATACGCGCATTACGTGCGCCTAGAAACAATCCCGATATAACCAGAAATCCTGCATACGTGATCCAGAGAGAATAGCCGCATTCCTGTTCGAAAAAATTTTCTTCGCTGAATGCAGCGCCGCAATCGCGCATCAAATAACGCAGTGAGTGGATCAATTCATCGTGACTGCGACCAAAATGTTTTGCGATCACTTGCGTGCTAACCACCACTTTATTGTTTGTAATACTTACTATTTTTTCCATGATTATCTCCGTTCGAATCCGGTTTTAAAATCAACCAAAAATCATTCGATCAGCGACACCCACACCGGTTTGCCAGAACGAGCTGGTGACACCCGGTTGATATCGCTTGTCATTGCCTTAAGCATGATGTCTTTCATCATTTTTTCTGCTTTTGCGTTACTGTATCCCAAAGTAGTCATGCAAAATATTGCCCTTTGGTCATAATTTTGGAAGGTTTTTAAAACATAGTTCGATCATGTTTTGCATCATGAAAAATTTCTTGTCCGGTTTGTCCGGGATGAAAAATAGCAAGGAATACCGCCAGATCGTTAGAAACTGTGTTGTTTGCAACTGACGGCGCACATCATGCAACTGCACACGATAGCAGCGCGACACCTTATTTATCCGGCTGTGATCATTCCGGTGGCCGGCATTGTTTTGGTCATACCGATAAACGGCCTAGCCGTGTTTAAATGTATCAGTCCAGCTTCACATCATGTTTTTACGCAATCCGCCTGATCAGAATCACAAAAAGATTAAATAACTTGAGAGCTGACTGACACTCTGTATCCGAATGATTGCAGGGTATCTTCCCATTCATTGAATACACATCTACGTAAAGTTCGCTTTATACCTGCGCAGACCAAAAACCATTATGGAAAGCTGCAGGGTCTTACTGAATAGTCATGTTTCATTTTCAAGGAGGATTGGGAATCGTGGACTCTCCCCAGACAGAAAAACCAAGATGAGCCATGACATGACGCTGGGCAGAACCTTGTGGTGCCGAGCTGCGGTTGTGAAGATCGATCGGTGCGCCAGATGGCTCCCGTTCGTGTTCCCGCTGAAATTCGCCGGTGGCATAGTACTCGTTTACAACATCATCGGTTTCGTAGTCCATCCAGATACGCAGTTGCTGGGATTGAGGAAGGCTACGCATCACGGGATTTGTGCGATCCAGTTCCATGATGGCAAATAATGTGTGCTGAATTTTGCCAGCAAGCGAGAGATAAAAACTTTCCGTTACAGGCGAATCTGTTCCTCTCAGGCGTCTACGAATAAAAGTCTCCCCCATTGGTGCAAGATTCGGCCCCGTTTGAGGCGCAGGAACAGTATATGGCGTCATAGTTGGCCGTTGCTCACCGGACAACTCGCGACCGGGCAGGTTTTCAATGAATCGGCGTGCAACCGGATCTCCATGTTCCCACATCCATTGCCGCATTGCCGGATTGGTCAATGACCGGGCGACGAACTGCGGATAAGCCTGGAACAGGCCCATTGAAGCCTCACTCCCACCCAATGCTTCACTCACATAGTCTCCGAAGTCCTCCCATGGAGTCCGGGCCAGGAGCTCGAAGATCGCGCCACCCAGTGAAGCACGGCGTACGTTTTCCCGATCATAGCCGCGCCAAGTAGCGGTTGGAACCATGACATAAAACAGCTGGTCATGCGCCTGAATCAACGCCTCTTCCGACGACATGCCGGCCCTTTGTCCGATCTCAGAGAGGCGTTGAGGAATAAAGTATTCAAGGGAAGCTTGTTCCTCATCGGTGTGCGCCGCCATCACAGAATCCGGTGATGCCAGCGATTCCCGCGGCGCCCTGGGTAGAGTGCCGGCCCTGATTGCTTTTCCAGCTTCCCGCGCTTCGAATTCTGCAGACAGATTCTGCAAAAATGCGGATTTGAACGTATTATTATTTCGCCCTCCCTTTCGATACTGCGCAAGATGTGCGAGCTCATGGGTCAGAACCGCTTTGCCCGCTACCGACTCGGGTCTGTACGTATCCGGATTCAGATAAATGTTTCCGGATATCATCAACCCGTCCGCGCCATATGAACGCGTCAGGCTACGCGCTTTTCCATCGATATAAACCGGGATCGTCGGCATTTGCAATCCAAGGCGGGGAGCAATTGATTCAACAGTATCATTCATTTGGAAACGTCGCACATCGCCAAATCGACTGTCAGCATGTACGCTGACTTTGTTGAACTCAGATTTAGGCACGGTCTGATCACCGGTCATTCGATGTCGCTGGAGTATTGCTTGCACCTCCCGGCTTTGACCTGCAAATAACCGGCCACGCTTTGGAAAATTTGCAGCCGCTGTCTGCTGAACAGTCTTCGTTTTTTTTGTGAAAGTATGCATGATTTTTTCCCGTTAGTTTGCCGCGCAGCAAACAGCACTCGCATACGCCCATATTAAAGCATTCATGTGAGGTTTATCACAGCATTAACAGTATTCACTTATTAATATAACAATGCTTGCGCAACATTGCAGGCTGTTGGATTATAGGAGTAATCAATATGAAATTATATTGATTAAAGTATCAGCCTGTCCTGTCAGGAATATACGCGATCGGAGAGGAGTGTTCAAAATTCCTCGCGCCTAAGCGGGAATCAATTACCCACACAATGGAGAAAAGCAATGACTGATAATCGACGACAAAATGCAAAGGAAATACGCGATTCGGCAAGCCGCATGGCGCATGACCGCGAACATATGAAACACCAGAGCAACGGCGACGAACAACGGTTTGCTGGTACGAATTTTGCGATGAGCTTCACTAAAGGCTTGGAACATAATAAAAGTAACGGATTAATCTGTAATGCCGAAGATTTCAGAGCGTTTCGTTCTGCCATAGACGAAGGCTATGTCGACGCCTTTACCACTTCCGTACCCTCAGCCCGCGACAAACAAAGGCAGTGGGAAGCGCCCACTGCCGGGCTTGTCTACGAGCTGCAAGGACCCGATTCACATGCTGTGACTATGCCGCCCGCGCCCGCGCTTGGCTCCACTGAACTGGCATATGAGTTGGCTGAGGTGTATGAACTTGCACTATTGCGCGACCAACCGCTGTCAGATTTTAGCGCAACCGAGACAAATACCGACATTGCCAATTCATTGACCAGACTGAACAACATCGGCTACGACCTTACCGGCAAAGACGGCCGTCCGCGAAAAAATGTCGGCGGCAATATCACCGCACAAACAGCATTCAGGGGCTCATCCCCAGGAGTTGAAAACGGCCCTTACCTTTCCCAGTTTATGTTGCTGGGCAACAAAAGCGTTGCCGGTGAAGATAATGTGACCAATGGCATTATTCGATATGGCGCTTTAAACGCCGATCAACGCGTTCCTGTGGCCAAAGATGGCACAGACTTCATGACAAAATGGGATGACTGGCTTAAAGTACAGAATGGCGTGGATACACAAAAAGGCAATGAAACAGCTATTTTTGGTGCGCCTACTGATGTCACCAGACGCTTCATCTCTACTCCACGCGACCTGGCAACCTACGTGCATTACGACGCATTGTATGAAGCCTATTTGAACGCGTGCCTCATCCTGCTTGGAATGGGAGCACCGACCGACCCTGGTTTTAATAAACTTTCAGGTCAGGGCACCCTGCACTGGAACAGTCTCAACCCTGATACGCCATCCATCATTACACGCTACTTTGAAATTCACGAACGCGAGGCTGGCGGCTTTGCATTATGGGGCGGACCACATATTCTGACGCTTGTGACCGAGGTCGCCACACGCGCGCTGAAAGCGGTACGCTACCAAAAGTTCAATATACACTGCAGGTTGCGCCCAGAAGCTTTGGCCGGACGTATTGAAAAAGCCGGCCAGATTGCAGCGGACTTTCCTGCCGTCGGCGGCCTTTTCACGCAGCTTGAAGCTACCATACAAGAGACAGTGAACGCCGTTCAAATGCGCAACTCCTCGAACACCAAGCTGTTACCGATGGCTTTTCAGGAAGGCTCACCTATGCATCCATCCTATGGCGCGGGGCATGCAACCGTAGCGGGTGCATGCGTTACTATTCTCAAGGCGTATTTTGACACCAGTGCGGTACTGGTTCGCCGCGATGGCAACACTGTATTTGCCCATTACGAAAAAGGTGATACACCTGTCGCATACGTACCAAACGATGGGGGAAGTGCGCTGACTGATGTCAATGACGGCACCTATCTCACCCTGGAAGGTGAATTGAATAAGCTGGCAGCCAATATCTCGATTGCCCGCAACATGGCTGGCGTGCATTACTTCTCGGACTATTATGACAGTCTGCGCATGGGCGAGAAAATTGCTATCGGCATTCTGGAAGAGCAGGCGTTATGCTATAAAACAGACCCGTTCGTGCTCTCCGTAACTACATTCGACGGCGATGTTCGCCGTATCGGTCATCGTTAAATCTCAATTTTAACGTCACATTGATTCCAGGCCGTCTTCCTGCAGGTTGACGGCCTATTTATGCGTTCATACGTATTAGCACGTATTTTCAATCCCATATTTTTTGGTAATCTTTAGTGTACCTAGCGATATCAGCGCATGCACCTGGCGACACTATTAATAAAAAAACTTTAAATCAATGGTTTGTAAAAAAACGTACACCAATTTCACTGTTCACAAATAATCGACTTTTGATGATGAAAGGCATCTGGCTGGAAAATCAGCATCTGCAATTTTGTCCGGATTTACCCGCTCCGGAGCCCGCACCGGACGAAGCGTTGATTCGAATCGTCAGGGCCGGCATCTGCAACACCGACCTTGAACTGGTAAAAGGTTACTACCCCTACCGTGGCGTGCCGGGTCATGAATTTGTCGGCATTGTCGAAAAAGGCCCCGTTGAATGGCTCGGCAAACGAATCGTGGGCGAAATCAACGCAGCCTGTGGCCACTGCCGTTTTTGCGAAACACATCAACCGACACACTGCGAAAACCGTACCGTGCTCGGCATTGTCAACCGCAATGGGGCCTTTGCCGACTACACGACCCTGCCGGTTGCCAATCTGCATCCGGTGCCGGATACGGTTTCCACAGATACTGCGGTCTTTACCGAACCCGTAGCCGCAGCGCTGGAAATTCAGCAGCAGGTTCACATCACGCCCAGCCACCGTGTTCTGGTTGTCGGAGACGGCAAACTCGGTCTGCTGGTCGCACAAACACTGGCGCTAACTGGCTGCGAACTTGTGGCGGCGGGACGGCATCCCGAGAAACTGGCCATTCTGAAGACCCAAAACATCGTCACCACACCGGCGGACACCGTCGATCAACGCTGCTTCGATCTGGCGGTGGAATGCACCGGCAATCCGGCCGGATTCGACATCGCACGGCGCGCGTTGCGGGCACGCGGTACGCTGGTGTTGAAAAGCACCTATGCAGGCGAATTAAACATTAATGCATCCGCGCTGGTAGTCGACGAAATCACCGTGATCGGATCGCGTTGCGGCCCTTTTGACCATGCACTGGCTGTACTTGCCTCGAGCCAGATACAGGTGGAACCGTTGATTCAAGGCCGCTACCGGCTGGAACAGGGTATCGATGCATTCAACCATGCCCGCACCCGCGGCACACTGAAGATTCTGTTTGAAAATTGAATTCTATGAATAATATTGATTCAGATAATAGAGTCGCGCTTTAATTCATATATCCGGCCTGCGGATGTTAACTAATAAGCTGGCATAAAAATTTTTCTGTTACCGTTTATCCATCCCGCCTGAAGCTTTCACATTTCAGATCATTTGCAAATTTTTGGCGGGTTCGCTTGACAATTTAAGACAACCGGTCGTATTATAATTTATGCGTAAATCAACTAAAACCACCAAAAAAGATTTCAATAAAGAAAATATTTTGAATCAGGGCGTCATGATGCTGATGCAACAGGGTTATCATGGAACCGGTTTGCAAAAAATTTTAGATGCAGTCAATATTCCTAAAGGCTCATTTTATAATTACTTTGAGGACAAGGAGCACTTTGGCGCTGAAGTGATTCAGTATTATATTGATCCTTTTCTTAAACAGTTGGCTGCGCATTTAAGCAATTCAGACACAGATGCAATCGGCGCCATACAGTGTTATTTTGATGAATTAATTGAAGAACTGGTGCGGAACAATTTCAAAGGCGGCTGTTTGCTCGGCAATTTAATGGGCGAAATTGGTGACACCAGCGATATATGCCAGGAATCTTTACAGACCGCGGTAAACCGTTACCGAGACCTGCTGCAATCCGGACTGAAGAAAGCACAGGATCAAGGTACTGTCAGAAAAGACAAGACAGCCAGGAGCATGGCCGATCTTTTGATCAATACATGGCAGGGTGCTTTGCTCAGGGCAAAGATAGAGAAAACGTCAGGCCCTGTTTTACAATGCTGTCAGGAATTATTGGGTAATTATTTCAGGCCTTGAAGTTGTTCCTTAAAGATTGATAACCAAAGCTGTTATCCAGGTAATCTGGTCAAATTATCTAAGACGACCGGTCGTTTTTAAACTAAAGGAGAATCACATGCCAAAATATATAATCGAACGCAATATACCCGGTGCAGGTGCGATGACCTCAACCGAATTACAAGCCATTTCACAAAAATCATGTAGCATATTGAACCAGATGGAACCCAGGGTACAATGGGTTGAGAGTTTTGTAACCGATGACATCGTTTATTGTGTTTACATTGCGCCCGACGAGGCGGCAATTCGTGCGCATGCGAATCAGGGTGAGTTTCCTGCAGACCGTATTTCCCGCGTCAGGACGGTGATTGATCCGACTACTGCGGAGAACTGAGCTGGGCGTTTTAACCAGTCATAACTGAAATGAATCTGCGGTTGCCGAATCGAGTAAACTTACAGACTCATCACAAGCCGCATCTTTTTTAAAGGAGCGTCACATGCAATCCCGAACGTTACATTACCTGGCAGGAATCTTGTTGATCACAGCAATCTCAACCGGTTTATCTGCAACAGCATTGGCCGGCGGAAACGCGCCAGAACTGCACAACCTGGGTTCGCACACCTTCCCTGTCAGCACAGACAACAAACAGGCGCAGCTTTTTATTAATCAGGGCATCAACCTGTCTTACGGTTTCAATCATGCCGAAGCAGGCCGGGCGTTTCAGGAAGCCGCGAGACTCGACCCAACGCTTGCAATGGCTTACTGGGGACAAGCGCTTGTACTTGGACCCAATATCAATGCGCCTATGAATCCTGATGATGAGACCTTGGCGTACAAGCTGACCAAACAGGCCAAATCGCTTGCAGCAACAGCACCGCGTAAAGAACAGGCTCTGATACAGGCGCTTGAACAGCGTTACACCAACAATCCGGAGCAGCGGGCCGAGAATGATCGGGCTTACGCACAGGCCATGCAGGCCGTTCACCGGCAATTTCCCGACGATCCGGATATTGCGATGCTGTATGTGGAATCAGTCATGGATGTAAGCCCCTGGGATTATTGGACGGCTGATGAGACTCCCAAAGAAGGCATCGCTGAAATTGTGGCGCTGACAGAACAGGTATTGCAGCAGCACCCGAACCACCCGGCGGCATTGCATTTGTACATCCATCTGGTGGAGCCGACATCAACGCCCGAACGGGCTGAAAAAGCCGCGGATACACTGCTGACGATCATGCCTGCTGCGGGCCATATGGTGCATATGCCGTCCCATATTTACCATCGTGTCGGCCGGTACGCAGACGCAGTCAAAAGCAACCAGCTTGCGATAGCCGCCGACGAAGACTATATCCGGCAAAGCCAGGCTGAAGGATTGTATGCAATCGGTTATTATCCGCATAACATTCATTTCCTATGGTATTCCGCAACTGCTGGCGGGCAAAGCAAGATCGCCATTGAATCCGCATTGAAACTGGCCGGCAAAGTCGACGACGCCACTCTGGAAGCACAACCATTCACCGCTTTATTCCGCATGGTTCCTTATTGGGCCTACGCCCGGTTCGGACTGTGGGATAAGATACTGGAAGAACCAGCGCCGCCCGCCAGCAACGCTTTTCTGAACGGCGTGTGGCATTACGCGCGCGGGTTGGCATTCGTCGCATCCGGTCAACTCGAACAGGCGCAACAAGCACTGGCGGCGGTACAGACTATTTTACGGGACGAAAAGCTTGACGATCATTTGTTCTCAAAAAACACAACGCGCACCATCTTAACCATCGCACCCGAGGTTCTGGCGGGAGAAATCGCCGCGGCACAGGGTAAATTCGATGCCGCCGTCGCACATCTTGAAAAGGCAATAAAGCTGGAAGACGCGCTGGTGTATACGGAACCCACTGAATGGCATTATCCACCCCGGCTGGCCCTGGGCGCGATTTTGCTGGAGGCCGGCCGCGCAGCCGAAGCGGAAGCCGTTTACCGGGACGACTTGCAGAAAAACCGGGAAAACGGCTGGGCCTTGTTTGGCCTGATACAGTCACTGCGCGCTCAGCAGAAAACGCAGGAAGCCGATTCAGTCGAGGCGCGCTTTAATAAAGCCTGGTCACAGGCAGACATCACGCTGACAGCGTCACGATTCGGCCGATAACTTTATAGTAAATATCAGCGGAGGTAGGCATCGGTTTTTGCATGCCAGGCCTTTGCTGCAAACTGAATAAAGACAACACCGCTGGTTGATGTGCTGTAATCAATCGTTTATGTTTTTGATTCAGACGCTTGTATAACCGGCTGATCGATCGCCGGCAATACAAACGGCAATACCTCGCGCTCAATAGCGGCATAACGCGTTTCATCTGGATGAAAATGGTTTTGCACCGATTTCCAAACTTCGCCTTTCCGCGCGGCTTCGCGCTGGCCAATCGGCAGATTATTCAAATACTCCTGCCAAATACTCCTGCCAAGTCAATGGACCAGACCAATAAAGGAGCTGGCTGAAGAGACAGTTGACGTCAGCGATACACATTAAAAATATAATTTTTGATAAAAAAACCAGAACTGGTTTTGTGAATTTTCCATAAACCAAAATTAAACAAAGATTTATTATTCTTATTCCATAAGCATAAAAATTTTCCCCCTATATACTTAAACTTAGCACTAGGTAAATAGAAAGCTTATCAATTCCTCATGGCTATAAGATTAAACATTCCCAATAATCGTACGATAGTACAGACCCGTAACAAGGACCGATTGGTAATGCATTCTAACTGCAACATTGTCTTCGACAAGTGAAAAACAGATATTTTAAGGACTTTTTATGTTTAAGAATATGACTGTCAAATCAGAGCTAATGGTAGCTATGGGATTGCTGACATTGCTGTTAATAAGTGTTGGCGGAATGGGTATTTACGGATTGAACTTAACCAATTCATCATTTAAAAGTGTATATGAAGACCGAACAGTTCCATTAGGTGATTTAGGCTTTATTCTTGATCGTATGCAACGTATCCGCTTAAATACAACACTTGCTGCTCATGCACGCAGTCCGGAAGTGTACCAGGAAAGAATAGAAATGAATGAACTGCGAGATTCCCAAATTTTGCCCGTCTGGCAAAAATTTTTGCAAGTAAAGTCGAAACCAACGACTGAAGAAGTATTATTGATCGAAGCTTACATTCAGCAGTGGAAGATATTCCTTGAATCTCGAGAGCGCGTTATGTCCTTTGCCGCTGCAATGAATTATGACGCGGCAATTGAAAGCCTTGTCACCGACATGGAACCAAAATACAGGACTGTATTTGACACAATGATTCAACTAGTCGAATTGCAGCAAAATGTGGCTGGCAGAGAATTCAATGCATCGCAGACTCTTTATGAATACATTTTCATAATTACTGCAGCTGCATTTATCATCGGAGCCTTAATGGCCTGGGTTCTTGTATTTTGGTTGTTGCGCAACATTGACAAGCCACTTCAAGAAGCAATAGCAATTGCCAACGCGGTTGCTAAAGGCGACTTAAGTACTCAAATTGATCAACGTGGGACTGTAAATGGATTTGATAGATTGATCAATGCGTTGCGGGAGATGAACAACAATCTGGTTAGTTTAGTAGGTAAAGTACAGTTAAGTACTGATCAAATAACAACAGCATCTGATGGAATTACTGCTGGCAATTCCAATTTGAGTCGGCGCACTGAAGAACAAGCATCGAATCTGGAAGAAACTGCTGCATCAATGGAAGAATTAACTTCCACTGTAAAGCAAAATGCTGACAATGCTCGTCAGGCGAATCAATTTGCTGTTGGAGCATCTGAGGTTGCCGTGAAAGGCGGAAATGTTGTCGGACAAGTTGTCCAGACCATGAACACGATAAACGAAAGCTCAAATAAGATTGTTGAGATTATTAGTGTGATTGATGGCATTGCATTTCAAACCAATATACTGGCATTAAATGCTGCAGTCGAAGCAGCACGAGCTGGCGAACAAGGTCGAGGCTTCGCCGTAGTAGCAACCGAAGTACGTACGTTAGCGCAACGTTCAGCTGCGGCGGCAAAAGAAATCAATGAATTGATCAGCAACTCTGTTGCCAAAGTAGAAGAGGGCACAAGATTAGTTGACGAAACAAACATAACCATGAATGAGATTGTTACCTCCGTTAAACGGGTGACAGACATCATGAACGAAATCTCCGCTGCTTCAAATGAACAAAGTGCTGGCATTGAACAAATAAATCAAGCAATTTCTAAAATGGATGAAATAACTCAAAAAAATGCGATGTTGGTGGAGCAATCTGCAACGGCCGCAGAGTCGATGAATGAACAAACGCGAATGTTATCAAAAGCAGTAAGTGTGTTCAAATTAGCTGGTGACGGCCCAGCAAACATTCTGCCAATGAATAGAAATAACCGAACGGCAAAAACAGAATTTCCAAATTACGGTTCCGCGCCATTAAAGCCTCTGAAAGTCTTAGCAGGTCACAGAAGTGAAAATTTTGAGGAATTCTAAAGTCTCGGACTCGAAGTTCAGTTGCTGTCTATTGTCAACCCCTTATCAATTCCTGGCAATGCGATTTCAGCAGGATCAGTGAACGTATTATTTCATAATTAATCTATTGATTTTGAAAAAAAAGCAGGGAAGATGTGTTAATTTTAACGCCAGGTACTACATGAGGAAGGAACAGGCCATGATTGAATATACTTTCGATACCGAGCACGCAATTCTCTATGTACAACCAAAATCTTCTCTTGAAGAAAACGATTTTGTGCAGCTCGCGAAAACGGTTGATCCATTCATTGAGAAAAACGGAGATCTCGCTGGTATTATCATCCAAACTCCAACATTTCCTGGCTGGAAAAGTTTGGGTGCGATGGCGAAGCATTTTCGTTTTGTAGTGGGAGAATTTGAAGCCGTCAAACGATGGATCATGGATCGCGGTTGATGCGGTTGCAGCAGTTTTACCTTACTTACAAGATTCCGATAATGGAATTCCAAGCAATAATGAAAAACCAGTGAAAGTCGTTTTCGTTCTCATCCTGTTTCCTCCTGTTATCGCGTTTGCTCACCCCCTGTAGATCGGATGGTCATGTTGACTACTTAGGTCGTAAAACCAATACATATCACTGTCATGAAGAATCTTGCTTTTCAATTCATAAACAGGTAGAAGAAGCCACCATATCATTCAAATAGTCCATCCAGACACTGGAGTCGACGAAAATCAATGATCAGTCCTCAGCGCTTCCAGATTACCTTCCCACTTTAATTTCCCGCGAAGATGCTTAATCTTCTTTTGGTTTTCAAGTAGGATTAATGATTTGAGCGCAAGCTCGACCGCCTCGCGTTTGGTTTTGACACCCGTTAAACACATGGCGTCATTCATTAGCTCATCGTCAATAACAATATTGGTACGCATTCCAAAAATCTCATTCTATCTGTCTTCAATCTCTAAATTATACGCATCCTCGCATTCATTCTGAGACTGGAATTTGCAGCGGTTGATTGCTCACCTGCGGTCCGAACTGGAAACTGAGCTTGATTCGGTTTACTATCGCGTGATTAATTCAGTTGTCCTTAATATTATTCACTGAGAAAAATCTGTTTATGTCCGTCACAAATCCCACACTCGAATCCACTGCTTCAGCAGCTTCTCCTTTCCAGCAGCGCAGTCTGCAATCCGTCTGGCATCCGTGCACGCAGATGAAGTCGCATGAAACTTTCCCGCTGGTGCCGATTGTTCGCGGCAAGGGTGTGTGGTTGTACGATGCGGACGGCAACGGCTATCTGGACGCGATCGGCTCCTGGTGGGTGAATCTGTTCGGGCATGCCAATCCGCGCATTAACGCGGCGATTAACGACCAGTTGGAAAAGGTTGAACATGTCATGCTTGCCGGGTTCACGCATGAGCCGGTAATCAAGCTGTCCGAGCGTCTGAAAGCGATCACACCGGGCGATCTCGGGCACTGTTTTTACGCCAGCGACGGCGCTTCGGCGACTGAAATTGCGCTGAAAATGAGTTTTCACTACTGGCAGCTGGCCGGAAAAACCGACAAGACGCAGTTTGTCAGCCTGCAAAACGATTATCACGGCGAGACGCTGGGCGCTCTGTCGGTCACCGATGTGGCGATTTTCAAAAACACCTACGCGCCTCTGCTGCGTCCGTGCGCGCATGTGATGACGCCGGACTGGCGTTATGCCGATAAAGGCGAATCGGCCGAAGATTATGCGCTGCGCGCCGCCGATGAGCTCGAAACGCATCTGGCGCAACACCATGCAAAAACCGCCGCATTGATTATCGAACCGCTGGTTCAGGGTGCGATGGGCATGGGTATGTATCATCCGGTCTATCTTAAACGCGCACGGGAAATCTGCGACACCTATCAGGTGCATTTGATCACCGACGAAATCGCGGTCGGTTTCGGCCGCACCGGCACGATGTTCGCGTGCGAACAGGCCGGTATCACGCCCGATTTTCTATGCCTGGCAAAAGGACTCAGCAGCGGTTATCTGCCGATTTCCGTGGTGCTGACAACCGACGCCGTTTACCAGAACTTCTACGGCGACACCCCTGCGCATGCCTTCCTGCACTCGCACACGCATACCGGCAATGCACTGGCCTGCCGCGCGGCGCTGGCGGTACTCGACATTTTTGAACAGGATAATATACTTGCAACCAACAAGACCAAGGCAACCCATCTCAATCATGCCGCCACAGCGCTGTCATCACACCCCAAAGTCAGCAATTTTCGCAATTGCGGCATGATCTGGGCGTTTGAGGTGGAAACGGAAGACCTCCGGTTTTCTCAGCAATTTTTCCAGGCCGGTCTCAAGCAGCGTCTGCTGCTACGCCCACTGGGCAACACGGTATATTTTATGCCGCCGTATACGATTACCGAGGATGAAATCGACCTGCTCGTCAACGGCACACTTCACATATTGGATTCTTTATGCAACTGACATTCTTGGGCGCCGCGGGCGAAGTGACAGGTTCCTGCTACCTGCTGGAAACGGAGGACTGGCGTATGCTCGTCGACTGCGGCATGTTTCAGGGCGGACGCGAGGCGGACAGAAAAAACCGCACAGCATTCAATTTTGACCCGGAAACCATTGATTGCGTATTGCTCACGCACGCACACATCGACCACTCCGGCTTGCTGCCGCGATTGAGTGCCTGGGGTTTCAGAGGACCGGTTTACACCACCTCGGCAACCAACGATCTACTGCACGTGATGCTCAAGGACAGCGCCCATATTCAGGAGAAGGAAACCGAATGGCACAACAGAGCACGGCGCGGCCGGAGCCGCTCGGGCAGTTCGCTGCAGGAATACGCACCGCTGTATACTGTGGCGCAGGCGGAGAATTTTCTCAAACAACTGCGCAGCGTGAAATATAATACCGAACACTTCCCGCTCCCCGGCGTGCGCTGCATCTTCCGCGATGCCGGTCATATTCTGGGTTCGGCCATCATCGAACTCTGGCTGACCGAGGGATCAAAAACCAAAAAAATTGTTTTTTCAGGCGATCTTGGGCAACCGGGTCACCCAATTGTGCGCGACCCCACACCGATCCATAGCGCGGACATCCTGCTGGTCGAATCCACTTACGGTAACCGGCTGCACCGCAGCATGACCGACACCCTCGATGAACTGGTTTACGCTATCAACGATACGCTCGTCGACAAAGGCGGCAATGTCATTATTCCTGCATTTACCGTTGGCCGCACCCAAGACCTGCTGTTTTTGCTGATCGATCTGTACCGCGAAGGCAGGCTCGGCGAAATGGAAATTTATGTAGACTCACCCATGGCACTGGCGGCTACCGGGATCACCATGAAACATATCGCAATGCTCGACAGGGAAAGCCAGGAAGCAATGCAGTGGATGCGCGCAAACGATAAAAAGCCGCGCATTCAGTTTATCCAGGATGTCGAAGAATCCATGCAACTAAACATGATTCAGCGGGGCGCGATTATCATTTCCGCAAGCGGCATGTGCGATGCCGGCCGCATCAAGCATCACCTCAAATATAATCTGAACCGGCCGGAATGCAGCATTGTCATCACCGGATTTCAAGCCGCCAGGACACTTGGCCGGCGGCTCGTCGACGGCGCCAAGGTCGTCAAAATATTCGGCCAGGAAATTGCTGTCAGGGCGGATATCTACACTATCGGCGGACTGTCTGCACACGCTGACCAGAAAGCCCTACTGGGTTGGCTCAGTCATTTCAAAAAACCGCCGATCAAAACATTTGTGGTGCATGGCGAGCCAAGCAGTGCGGCTGCACTGGCAACAGCCATTCAGGACACGCTGCAATGGCGGGATGTCGCCATACCCGCCCAGAAAGCGGTTGTCACTTTGTAACACCGGACAAACCTATAATCCTGCCAACGCGCTGTCCAGCGCTTCCTTGCAATCGTCCTTTTTGCCGCCCAGATCGAGCATGCCCGCAGACCGCATGCATTCGTTGTAATCGAACAGAACGTCATTTTTCTTTTGCGCGGTTTCGAGTTTGGTGGAAAGTTGCGCAATCTGATTGATTACCGCCTGCAGGTCGATATTGCTGATCGCAGCGCCGATACCGTCGAGGCTGACCTTGGTGTCATCCAGTCTTTGCAAGGATTCCTGGTTGATTCGCTTCACATGTTGTGCGATTGACTGACTGGCCTTGCTGGAATAATCCCTGAGTTCTTCGACGTTCTGCTGGGTGATTTCGGCAAGCGCTTCTTTATAAGTTTCCAATTCGGCATGGATAAAGGTATTGATGTCGCTTTCAAAGCTGTCCAAGGCTTTATCAATCTCCTGTTTGAATCCATTCATTTTGTCTTCCAGCAGATGGTTGACATCCGTTTCAAGCCGTTTGACAACATCGCTGGAAATCTTCTCCACGGGCGCTCTGGAATCGATAATCTCACTTTTGGCTGTGCTCACACTTGTTTTGATATCATCGGCCAGGAGTCTTTGTTTGTCATCAATCTGACCGAGCGCCTGTTTCTCGTTTTCCGCCATGAGCCAGGAAATCACGATTAATTCTTTCTTTTCACGCGCGCCCAGGCCATCGACCAGTTCATCGAGCACCTCGGCGGCCACCGCTTCGTTGTTCAGATTGTTCATATAACCCAGATTGGCCGTATCGAGAAATTCCTGCAGCGTGGCATGCATTTTATCTACATTCGCCTGCGCCCTGGACATCTCCGTCGACTGCCGCATTAACTCATAAGGCAAGTAAATCACAAACAGCACCAGACAGGCCGTATAAATCGTCCATTGCAAAAACTTCGTTTTGACAAACGAAATGTAGCCGAATAACACAAAGATCAGGAGAATCGTCGGCGTTACGATCAGCGCAATCTCAACCCAGCTTCTTTTCACCAGTTCATTCACGGAAAACAGATTCGATAACTCCGCAATATATTCATTCATTTTAAAGCTCTCCCCATGTATTCAAGATATGTAAATTTTTCAGCCCAGAAACAGCTTATACGCCGGGTTTTTACTCTCATCCCAGTAATGGTAGCCAAGTTGATCCAGGAACGCCTTGAAATCGGATTTTTCCTCGGGCGGCACCTGAATACCGATCAGTACGCGTCCGTAATCGGCACCATGATTACGGTAATGGAACAGGCTGATGTTCCAGTTATGACTCATGGCATTCAAAAAATTCATCAGCGCGCCGGGCCGGTCCGGAAACTCGAACCGGTACAGTATCTCATTTTCAATTTCAGGCGCATGACCGCCGACAAGATGACGGATATGCAGCTTCGCCATTTCGTTATTGCTCAAGTCTTCGGTACTCAAACCGCTTTTTTGCAAGTCGGCAATCAGTTTCTCGGTTTCCTCCCGGTTACGCACAGAGACACCGACAAACACATGCGCTTCCTTTGGATCAGCGTACCGGTAATTAAATTCGGTAATACTTTTTGCACCCAGCAAATTGCAGAATTTTTTAAAACTACCCGGCTTTTCCGGAATGCTGACCGCCATCACGGCTTCACGGTGTTCACCGATTTCCGCGCGCTCGGATATATGGCGCAAGCGGTCAAAATTCATATTGGCGCCCGATGCTATGCCTATCAATGTTTCATGCAGAATATTCTCGCGCTCGACGTACGTCTTCAAACCGGCAATTGACAACGCGCCGGACGGCTCCAGTATACTGCGCGTATCTTCGAACACATCCTTGATTGCAGCACAGACTGCGTCGGTATCGACCAGGATCACCTCGTCGACAAATTCACGGCACAAACGGAATGTTTCTCTGCCGACCTGTTTGACGGCCACGCCGTCGGCAAACAATCCGACCTGACTAAGCTTGACACGGCGCTTGCTTTGTAATGAACGATACAACGCATTGGCGTCGACCGGCTCCACGCCGATGATTTTGGTTTCCGGGTACAGTCTTTTGACATAGACGGCAATACCCGCAATCAATCCGCCACCCCCTACCGGCACAAAAATCGCATGAATTTTCCCGGTATGCTGACGCAGAATTTCCATGCCGATGGTGCCCTGCCCGGCGATGACATCCGGGTCGTCGTACGGATGAATAAACGTCGCCTGCTGTGACTCAGTCAATTCCATTGCATGATCATAGGCATCGTTGTACGAATCGCCATACAGTACCACGGTCGCTCCGCGCGCCATCACGGCCTGCACTTTAATCTGCGGCGTTGTCACCGGCATCACGATGGTTGCGCTGCAGCCAAGCTTTTTCGCTGCCAGCGCTACGCCCTGCGCATGATTGCCCGCGGAAGCCGCTACCACGCCCCGATTGCGCACTTCCGGTGATAATTTGAGCATTTTGTTGTAAGCACCGCGCAGTTTGAAAGAAAAAACCTGCTGCAGATCTTCGCGCTTGAGCAGCACTTGATTATGAATGCGCTCAGACAGATTCGGAATATTTTCCAGCGGCGTTTCCTCCGCCACATCGTAGACTTGTGCTGTAAGAATGCTTTCTAGATAATTTTTTTTCATAACCGCCTGGAAGAATTGCAAGGTATCAGGTTTATTATTTTAACAACGCGTGAATTTTAAGCCACAGATTTTAGCATGGCGCGGGATGATCAAAAATTCATCAATTCATCACCCCAATGCGTCAACGCATCAAGTATTTCCAGCGCTTTCGCATTATCCACGCAATCATCGCGCAACCGGGCTATCTCCGCTTTGTAAGCAGTCAGCGTCAAACCATTGCCTGCCCCTTGCATCAACCGCTGGCATCGCCATTGCTGCCACCCTTGCGCTTCCTTGGGTGGCAAAGTCTCGGGCCAGTTACGGGCGCGATAACGAAACAGCAATTCCGGCAAACGCCGGTCCTGAAAATCAAACCGGGTTTTGGCCAATTCCTGCGGCGTAGCGCGCCTGATTTGCGCGAGCAACGGCATATCGGATTGATCGATAAAACCGTCGTACAGCGCCATATCGACATCTTCGGCCGGTTCGAATGTTCTACTGCAGTAAGCAAGCGCAACCCGCTGCGTAAAATCGGTTTGCGCACACTGACGAACAAGTTTCTTCCAATGCCGTTGGCAACTGTCAAGATCGATTTCAATATGTTCGGCCGCCTGTGCATTCAGCGTATTGCGCGGGGCAAGTGCAGGGCATTTGTTGACTTTTACCGACTTGACCGGCAACCGTTTGGCGCCTTCGGGCATATCTTCCATGCGAGTAAACAGCAGCTGGCTCAATGCTGAAACATCCAGATCCAAAAATTCTTCCGGATCGTAACGCAAATCGTAAACTAAAATGCTGTTCGGATTGTCGGACTCAACGACAAGCGGCATAACTAGTGTTGTACAACCGGTTTTTGCCGGATACATACGTGAACTGTGAACCACGGGCGCATGCTGCGCCACATCAAGCAATTCGGCTGCGCGGCGTTTATAGCGCAACTGAAAAAGCCAGTGATACAGACGCGGCTGCCGCGTATGCAACAGTCGTGCCAGGCCAATTGTTGCACGCACGTCGGACAAGGCATCATGCGCGGCGCCATGCGCGATACCGTTTGCGGCGGTCAGGTCTTCAAGCCGAAAACTCGGCACCGAGTCAGCTTCATTACGTTCAGTCTGTTTGCTTAGTTCGGCTTCGCGCAACGGCCACTCTATTCCTTCAGGCCGCAACGCATAAGTCATGCGAACCAGATCGATAATATCCCAGCGTGAATTACCGTTTTGCCACTCGCGCGCATACGGATCGAAAAAATTCCGGTAAAGCGTATACCGTGTGACTTCATCGTCGAAACGCAAAGTATTGTACCCAGTACCGCAAGTGTCTGGTTGTGCCAATTCCGCATGAATCTTACGAATGAATTCGGGCTCTGGCAATCCCTGCGCCTCAGCCAGTTGCGGTGTAATACCGGTAATCAGACAGGCGACTGGCTGCGGCAGTATATCGCGTGGCGGCTTGCAATAAACCACCAGTGGCTTGCCAATTTCATTGAATGCCTCATCCGTGCGCACCCCGGCAAATTGTACGGGACGGTCGACTCTGGGGTCTGCCCCGAATGTCTCATAATCGTGCCAAAACAGTGTTGTCGTCATTGACCGGCTTTTCCGTTTGCTATCCAGTCAAAACTGTTTTGAAATCCCGCACCAATCGCATTATAGTGATATTTTTCAAAAATGAATTAAAGGAGAAGTTCATTATGGCGCGTCAACGCATCAGTTCCGGTTCTACCTTCGAGCAGGAAATCGGCTATTCCCGGGCCGTCCGGGCCGGCGACTGGGTCATGGTATCCGGCACCACAGGGTTTGATTACAGCAAAATGACTATATCCGACGATTTGCTGGAACAAGCCGAGCAATGCTTCCAGAATATCGATGCCGCTCTGCGCGAAGCCGGCAGCAGCTTAAAAGATGTCGTGCGTGTAACCTATGTGTTACCGAATGTCGAAGATTTTCCTAAATGTTTTCCTGTGACACGCAAATATTTCGGTGACGTCCGTCCTTCGGCAATGATGCTGACAGCGGGCTTGTCCGACCCCAGAATGAAAATCGAAATCCAGGTTACCGCGTATTGTGGCGACTAATCGGGCCGAACTGCTGACCGTACCGGAACAGGAACCAAACTGGCTGGCTGGTCAGCACGCCATTTTACGATAATGGATACCAATCGACTCAATTCAACCAAGATCCCGGCAGCAGCATACGGCCACCTGCCGGACTATACTTTCAACAGTTTTACCTGAAGATGATTAGAAATATTTAATCATCAAGTAAATATAACCCGGAATAAAAATACACAACGCAATAATTACTAATTTTTTCATAATGTTCTCTCCCCTCGACGTTTGCTTAAAACATTTTTTTATTAAAACTCCAAGTAAAACCCATCCTGTCCGTTGCCGTCAAGCATTATCTACAGGATATCTTGTGTCTTCTACACGCCGTATCCGCTCGGCCATTCACCCATTCGCGAAGACGTAACGGCGGCAATCTGCTAATCTTGCACGTTGGGACAGGTTATCGTTGACTGATAGCCGAACACCACTACAGCCGACTCACATTGAAATCGGTCTGATCCGGGCCTTGAATACCGGGTCATATCTATATCACTGAGATGCCATCTCTATTGTAAAAGAGGAGTGTTAAAATGGGCGCAGTCAAAATTTCTGCAAATGACTCGGTCGAGCTGAATGGCGAACTGGTGTTACCAAACACCGCCAGAAGCGTTGTGTTATTTGCGCACGGCAGCGGCAGCAGCCGGTTGAGTCCGCGCAACCAGTTCGTGGCGCAGATACTGCAACAACATGGTATCGGCACGCTGTTGTTCGACTTGCTGACGCACGATGAAGATCAGCAATATTCAATGCGTTTCGATATCGATCTTTTAACGCAGCGTTTGCTCGCCGCTACGATGTGGTTGCAAACCCGGCAGGATACGCAGACGCTGCCACACGGATACTTCGGCGCAAGTACCGGCGCTGCCGCTGCGTTACAAGCCGCAGCCAAGATGGGCGCACACATTTTTGCAGTAGTTTCACGTGGCGGCCGCCCGGATCTGACCGGTGAAGCCGCGCTGAGCACCGTTACGGCCCCAACGCTGCTGATCGTTGGCGGGGCGGATTACGGTGTCATTGAGTTGAATCAGCAGGCCTTCGCTGCACTGCAATGTGAAAAAGAATTGACACTGATTCCTGGCGCAACACATTTGTTTGAAGAACCGGGCACGCTCGAACAAGCCGCGCAGTATGCAGCCGACTGGTTTTTGAAACACCTGAAATAATCATTTTTAACTATCAAATTCGCAAAGGATTGTTTGATGGCCGCAGTTTTTCTCGATTTCGGTTCTGTGACTCGGGGCGACATGGATTGCACTGCGCTGGAGCAGGCCATATCACCCTGGCAGTTTTATGACGAAACCGATCCCGGTCGAGTTGCCGAACGCATCAAAGATGCGGACGTCGTGGTTTGTAATAAATTTTCAATGACCCGCGAAATAATTACCGGTGCAAACCGGCTTAAGTTAATCTGTATTGCTGCGACCGGTTATAACAATGTTGACCTGACGACTGCTGCCGAACGCAACATCCCGGTCTGCAATGTCCGAGGCTATGCAACGCCGTCTGTAGTACAGCATGTTTTCATGCTGATGTTGAATCTTTCATGTAATTTTGAATCGTACCGGCAGCTGGTAAAAGACGGACGCTGGCAGGCCAGCAGGCATTTCTGTCCGCTTGATTTCAACATTGAAGAACTGTCCGGCAAGGTGCTTGGCATTATCGGATACGGCGAATTAGGACAAGCGGTTTCTAGGGTTGCGGCCGCTTTCGGGATGCAGGTGCTTGTCGCCGAACACAAGGGACAGCCAGTACGCACCGGCAGAACACCATTCGACGATGTGCTTCAACGAGCCGACTTTATAACCCTTCACTGCCCTCTTCTGGACGATACGCGCGATCTGATCGGCCAGCGTGAGTTGAATTTAATGAAATCCACAGCTTTTCTGATTAATACGGCGCGCGGCGCAATCGTCAATGAAGCCGATTTGCTCGATGCCTTGACGACCGGCCGCATTGCCGGCGCAGGCCTTGATGTATTACCGAAAGAACCGCCCACGCATGACAACCGGCTGCTTCAGTATCAGCAACCGAATCTGATCATTACACCGCATGTTGCCTGGGCCAGCAGAGAATCCCGGCAACGCCTGCTTAACCAGATTGCCGATAACATTCGTAACTTTTTTCATAGTAAGCCGTTCAATCAAGTGACAATCGATACTCACTAACGCTTGAGACGAATAAAAACCCCGTTTGTTGCTACAAACGGGCTTGATCCGACGGAACATCCCCAGCCAACAACGCGTCAAGATAGGCCTCAACCCGCCTAAGTTCGACGTCAAATTCCGGTAATAAAACATCCAGCGATTTTTGATCGCTA
This sequence comes from Burkholderiales bacterium, assembly GCA_024235755.1. Lineage (GTDB taxonomy): Bacteria > Pseudomonadota > Gammaproteobacteria > Burkholderiales > Nitrosomonadaceae > Nitrosomonas. The sequence continues at coordinate 286,886 of JACKLV010000001.1, forward strand.
CCTTTCCCAGCCTTTTCCATTTCAGCGCATAATTCGCCCAGTTTTAACGCGCCTACCGAACGAGATGAGGACTTCAGCTTATGTGCTGTTGAGCCCACCTCCACCAGTTGCCCGGTTTGATAGGCGCTGCGTAGCGTAGCGGCAATCTGTGCGGCATTCTCACGGAAATCCCGCAGCATTTCCTGGATGGTTTCCTGATCATCACCGATGAGTTCTTCAAGTACCCGTACGTCAACGGGGATCTGTGCAGTGGATTCGGATTCGGCCTGCGATTCCTCGTCTTTTTCCAGCGATGCAGTTTCCTCCAATGGTCGCGTGCGTTCCGCTTGCTCGTTGTGTTTCATGGATTGTGTCTGTTCCTTTTGCTCGGCCGCAACCGGTTTTTCAACCGGTAAATATTTTTCCAGCGTAATGCGCAAGTCTTCGAGTTGCACCGGCTTGCTCAAATAATCGTCCATTCCGGCGTCAAGGCAATGTTCTTTTTCACCTTTTAGTGCATTGGCCGTCAATGCGACAATGGGTGTATGCTTCATGCCAGATTCCATTTCACGGACGGTTTGCGTCAACTCAAATCCATCCATTTCGGGCATATGCAGGTCTGTGAGCAGCAGGCCGTAATCCGTATTTTCCCAACGCCCCAGCGCTTCCCGTCCGTCATTAGCGATATCTGCGGCATAGCCCAACAATATTAGCTGCTGCTTGATCACTTTCTGATTGATCTCATTGTCTTCAGCCACCAGTATCAGTTTGCCCCGCTTGAGTGCTTCGTCACGGGAAACTGGCAGCGGTTTCGACTGGAATGTGTCAGCAATCGACGCTTTTTCCTCTTCAGGTTCTATTCTGCCAGCGGCAAGTTCTATGGCACGCATCAGCGATTGGCGGTACATGACATCGCCATCGAGCGTAACAATATCAACAT
>JACKLV010000002.1 GCA_024235755.1 Burkholderiales bacterium
AGCTAACTGTTTAGTTCTATGGTGTGGATGAGTGATTTGACTGATGGATGATGGTCAGCGCGTTGCTGGCCCGTTCTTTGCCCTCGTCGTTGCCTTGACGTTGATACAGCGCCTCCGCCCGTTTTAAATCGGACTTCGCCTGTGCAACGTCGCCGCTGTTGAATAGCGCGACTCCGCGATTGAAAAACGCGTCCGCATCGTTTTGATCGATTCGAATGGCCTGAGAATAATCTTCAATGCTGCCGGCAAGGTCGCCCAAGCGATTGCGGGCATTGCCGCGCTTCAGGTAGGCGGCGCCGTAATCCGGATCGATGTCAATGGCGCGGCTGAAATCGGCCAGCGAGCCTTGATTGTCTCCGAAATTTTGCGACCGAATCAAACCGCGCATATACCATGCCTGGCTATGGTCCGGCGCCCGCATTTGTGCTTGCGTGCAGTCGTTTAACGCATCTCTTAACGCGCCCAGGTCATAGTTGACCACGCAACGGCTATAATACGCCGCAACAAATTCGGGATTCGATTGAAGGATGCGATCCAAAGCAGTCAGCGATTCTCTCAATTGCCCCTGCCGATATAAAGTCAGCGCGTCCTGATAATCGCTATCTGTGTCGGCTTGGGCCGGAATCAGTAAACTGCCCAGAATGGTAAAAACCAGAATATTGAACCAGTGACGAATTTTCATAGCTTCTCTCCGCTTAGTCATAAATTGAAATTTGCCGAAATAGCCTGGCAAGCCGGATGAAACGCTGTTTCATCCCGATTCAGGCAATACTTCTGCAGCCGCTTTATTGCGCCGAACCGATCAAAATAAATCCCGCCCAGTTTACCGGCGCGGGAAATCGCTCGCGCGTTGCCAACATTGCCTGTTGCAATGCTTCGGCTTTATTTCCAGTTGAAATTAATTGTTGATAAAACGATTTCATTAAAAATTCAGTCGGCATATCCGGCACCGACCACAGTGAGACAATGACACTGGCGGCGCCGGCACCGAGAAACGACCGTGACAGCCCTACTACGCCATCGCCGGTGATCCTGCCCGAGCCGGTATCGCAGGCGCTAAGCACCACTAAATCGCTGTTAAGTGTAAGCCGTTCTATTTCCGCAGCAAGCAACAACCCGCTATCGGTTGCTGAAGGAGCGAGCACCAAAGCCCCGGGAACGCCCTGAGCAAAATAATCTTCCAATAGTCCATGTGTCGCAAGGTGAATAATACCGGCTCCGGGCATGCGCCTGAGGACTGTCTCTTTGTTTGCCTGCACGCCTAGTAGTGGGGCTGTTTGAAGCAGTTTCGCAACTGCTTTTGCCTCGGCTTGCGCTCCGGGCAGATTGGATAATTCGATCCGGCGGCCGTCCGCGGTGAATAAAGCTTCCGATTGCATCGGATTGCCGACAACCAGCGGCGCCAGCCTGTGTTCCGGTTTTCGGCGGGAATGATGCAAAGTCGTCAGCACCTGTAATGACGGGGCGACCGAAATCGGAAATTTATCCACCAACCGGCTGCCGTCTTCCAGTTGTAGGGCGGCGAACGGAAGCATCAGCAGCGGCCCCTGCGGTATAAAAATCAGCTCCTGCCCATTCGGGGCCGGCAATGCAGGCGTTACTTTCTCCAGTAACAAGCGGCTGAGTCCGGATAAAGCGCTCTCAGTCTGTGTGTCCTGTGCGGTTGCCCGGGCTACGCCTCTGACGCCTGTACTTAATTGATGCAGTGCGTCCTTGACTTGTTTTTGCAAAAAGGCGTCGATTGCAACGCCTGAGTGCGGAACCGGGATTGCAATATCGACAAAAACCGGTTTTTGTTCCGCGCTGATGATCCAGGCATACAGCTTACTGAACTCGGGCAGGATGGAATACACGATAATAATCGCATGGCGCTGTTGCGCCAGTTGCTGTGCTTGTTCGAATTTAAATGTCGAAGCCTGTGTGTTATTTGATGCAGCCGGTTCGGGATGATTGCGCCCGAGTAACCTGATAAAGGCCTGCGCCCGGCCTTGTTCGGCAATTTCCAAAGCTTCCTCGATCCGGCCCTGGGCCGCCAGCACCGCTTGCAGCACTCGGTACGGCGTTATCTGCACGTCGAACAATGTGATGTAATAGCGGTCGAAATTCGATAGCTTGGCGCGCAAAGCTTTTCCCAATCGAATCGCCTTCACCAGCAAGGCTTCGGCCTGCGCCAGATCCTTGTTTAAAAACAGCGCCCAGCCTAGATGAGTCTGGCCGTAAAATATAATGCGCTGATCGTCGAGTTGTTCCCCCAAAGCGATGCTCTGTTTTAACATCTCGATAGCCGTGGGGTAGTCTCCCGACATGATCCGGTTAGCGCCAAAATTTGCCAAAGCCCTGGCTTCGCCCAAGCGGTCGTTCAGTTTTCGAAACAATTCGAGTTCCTGCCGGTGCCAGGCCACAGCATTGTCCATATCGCCTAACTGGGCGCTCACCAGCGCCAGGTTACCAGTCGCCTGGGCTTCACTGCCGAGATCTCCGATACTACGGGCGATATTGAGTGCGCGTTGATAGTAATCCCTGGCCTTGGAATACGCATGCAAGAGATAGTAGGCGCCGCCCAATCCTTTCAGCGCAGCACTCTGGCCTTTCAGATCATTGGTCTGCGTCATTTGCTGCAGGCTGATTTGGAAATGCTCGATGGCGGCAGCGTAGTCGCCCAACAAATAATAATTGACGCCCAGCTTGCGATTGATATCTGCAGCTAGATCTTTCCTGCGTAATTCGCCTGTAATCAATAATGTCTGCTTGAAATACCGGATCGCCTGCAGGTAATTTTCCTGGCGTTCGGCCAGGTTTCCAAGTTTGTTCAGTGTCAGCGCTTCGCGATGGCCGTCATTTGTAGCGCGGCTTAACCGCAGGGCCTCTTCCAGGTATTTTTCCGCTTCGGAAAAATCGTTTTGCTGCAGGCGGATTTCGGCCAGATTGCCGAGCGCTAAAATCAGTCCCTCCGTCTGCCGGTGCGTGCGGGTCAGATTCGCCAATGCCTGATAATACTTTTCAGATTGCGCCCAGTTCTGCTTTTTTAAATTCAAATAGCCCAATTTTTCCAGCATGTCCGCTTGATCGGGTAATTGCTGTAATGTCTGGTATAAGTCGAGCGCTCTGGCATAGTATTGCTCGGCTTCGGTAGGGCGGTTTAATTTTTGATAGGCTGTGGCAAGATTTCGCGACAGGCGCGCCTGCTGTATTAAATTCCGGTCTGTTTCGTAGAGATTCAGGGCTTCAAGCCAGTAGGGCAGTGCCTGCTCGAAGCGGCCTGCTTGTATTTCAGTGATTCCCAGTTGAAACAGCCGGTCAGCCCGGGTTTCATTTTCTGTTGCGAAACTGTTTGCAATGGTGCAGTTGTAAACGACCAAAAACACCAGAACCGTTCGCATGCTCCATCGGAGAATAGTTCGTCGCCGAACGCAACGCGGTTTAGGCCGGCTGCCGATTTGTATCAGGGATATGGGAAAAACCATTATTGATCTCCTCAATCGTCCTGTGATGACTACCGCCAAAAAGTGAGCAGCAGAATTTGTTCGCCCGTCTCCTAGGCGTTATCAGCCTCCAGCTCGGTCAAATCTTCTACATCCGCCAGATCGGCGAGCAATCGCGTGTAATTTCTGAGTTGTACTTGCAAATCGTGCAGTTCACGGCGGAATTGCGCGCATTGGTCAGCCGAAGCAAACGCGCCATGCTGGCTGAGCCGGTGCCACCTGGCAGTAAACGGCCGTACCACCTGGTTGAGTATAATGACCGCGATACGGGTAAATTCAATGCAGGCGCGCCCGTGCGTCTTGATGGTCTGGCGGGTGAGCGCAAACAGCGTATAAACGCTGTCGAGCGCGGTCTGTTCCACGCCGTCTTCGTCGGGCAGCGGCTGCGTCGTGATGCGCGTCAACAGCTCCACATAAAGATCCCACGCCGCATCCTTGTCCGGATCGCTCGGTTTCCAGTCCATATCCAGAATCGGCGTTTTGACTCTCAGCCCGGTGAGCTGCCACTTTTCAAACAAGTCTCTGATTTTCATAGCATCGCGTTGTAGTGAAGCGGGTTTTGTAGGGTGGATCAGCGCAGTGTCAATTACCCGAATAAACGGTGGAAGACGCTGCGCTTTTCCACCCTACTTTTATAATAGGGCGTATTCAAATAGTTATAATAACGCGTATGACTAATAGTGTACGCGGAATGTGCTGAACATGAGCGATATTTTTTTGTGTTATTCAAAAACAGGTGCGGATATTGCTGACCAGTGGGAGGAATTCATTCCATTGGGCTACTAGCACGTAGGTTGGGGTGAGGAACGAGCCCCAACACCCTACACAGTCGGTAGGATGTGCTGGGAAGGCGCATCAAATCGTGAACGATGCGCTTCACTTTATTCAGCACATCCTACATCTGTCGTGCTGAGCACTGAAACGCCGGATGGCTGTTCACGGATCATGGCTGACTATACCATGTGGAGCGGCCACCGCCATGGCGAACCAGGAAGCCTTTCGCTACCAGCGAACCAAAGGTTGCTTTCAGCGTATTCGGGCTTGCCCCTGTCTCGCGCACCATGTCACGGGTTGTGACACGGCCATGATCCTGCACATAATCCAGGATTTTAACAGCCAAGTCTGACAAAGCAGACAAGGCGTTTTTTTCTCGTTCCACTTTCGTGGCAAGTCGGCGCTTCTGCAGCTGCAAAGCGCGCATGAAAAACATCAGCCAAGGTTGCCAGTTCGGTGTTTCGGTGCGGATGCTGCCCTGGGTCTGACGCAAGGCCAGATAGTAGCTTTCCTTGCTATTCTCAATGACGCTTTCAAGAGAGCTGTAAGGCACATAGGCATATCCGGCCTGCAACAGCAACAATGTAGTAAGTACACGGCTCAAACGGCCATTACCATCCTGGAAAGGGTGAATTTCCAGGAACACGACGATAAAGACAGCGATTATTAAAAGTGGGTGCAGCCTGCCGATTTCGCGGGCATTGCGCAACCAATTGACAAGCTCGGTCATCCGGTGCGGCGTATCAAAAGGTGTTGCCGTTTCGAATACGACACCGATCATTTTTCCATCAGCGTCAAATGCGCCGACATCATTGCGCACGGTTTTGTATTCACCGCGATGCCGCTCGTCTTTCTCGCTGTAGCGCAAAAGGTCACGGTGGAGCTGCTTGATATGGTTTTCGGTCACAGGAATGTCCTGCCAGGCTTGGAAGATCGTCTCCATGACTTCGGCATAACCGGCAACTTCTTGTTCATCACGTGTTTCGAATTTTTTGATTTCCAGCCGACCTAATAGGTGTTCTACTTCGCGATCGCTGAGCTTGCTTCCTTCGATACGGGTGGAAGAGCCGATGCTCTCAATCGTCGCGATGCGGCGCAAAGCCTTCAGCCGATCAGGCGCCAGCGTGCCAAGGGCGCGCCATGCGCCCTTGAATTCGTCAATCTCGGATAACAAGGCCAACAATTCGTGGGTAAGCGGGATGGCGTCGGTTTTGATCATACCCGAATATATACCGGATTACACCGGAATGGCAACCGGAATAATTACCGGATCATACCGGAATAAATGAAGCGCGCGGCGCACAGTGGACTGTGGCACAGCACTTCAGCGTTCAGCGCGCCAGCGAACCGCTAATCATGGATGGGGGACGAACACAACACCCGAAAACCGACAGAGTTGTTACGGTCGTCTGGATGGAGGTTGCTACGCGCCGACGAACGCACGCTCACCGGAACAAGGCCCAGGAACCGCCACGCAGCACACGAGACTGTGTGTCGGCGGTATCGTCATTGCATTGTTGTTCACTGCCGTCAAATTGATCGCGCCAGTTTGAGCAAGTCCATTCCCAGACATTACCCGACATGTCATGCAGTCCGTACCCGTTTGCAGCAAAACTGCCAACCGGTGCAGATTCTTTATTATCCCATTGACTGCCGCATCCAGCGCAATTGGCATTGTTATTGCCTGGTTCATCGCCCCAGGGATAAGCTGTTTGCGTGCCGCCACGCGCAGCGTATTCCCATTCCGCTTCGGTCGGCAGGCGGCATTGCATATGCTTTTGTTCGCCAAGCCAGTCGGCATACGCGGTGGCTTCAAGCCAGTTGACATTGACTACCGGCCGGTTGCCGCGCCCGCCCTTGGCGGTATTTGGAAATGCGACTTGCGGGTGCTGCTGCCAGACGTAATAATCGTACTGTTTATAGGTTACTTCGGTAATGCTGAGGTAGAAAGGCTGGGCGATCTGCACCGTTTTTCCAGGCACACCAAAGTGTTTTTCAAGTTCACCCAGACTGGCGCTAAATTCGTCATCCTGTTCACCCATATTGAAGGAACCGGCCGGGATGGGTCTGTCTGTTAAAACAGGCAGCGCAGGGTCGCCAAAACGGAAACGCTGCAGTGTCCAGATCATGTCCGGCGGCAAATCATGTTGTTGAATCCAGTAAACCGATTCTGCGGCGTATGAAACAATGCCTAAAAGTATAGCAATAAGTACGGCCTGCGCGCGCCTGCTCCAGGCAAAAAAACGGCCTTCGATACTGTCACGCGGAATCCGCAGTGCGCGGTATTTGTTGAGCCCCCAGTAAGACAGGCTCCACAAACGGCCGATCCCCTTGCTTTGCTGCCAGCGCTTGCTCTCAAAGGCCAGCTGTTGGCGGTAAATGTCACGGTCACGGTTATTTTCAATATAGTCAAACAAGGCAGGCCAGTAACCTGTGCGTTTGGTGGTGTTTTCTTCCTTGCTCTGTGCGCGGATCAGCGTTTCGTGAATCAAGTCGACATAGTGCTGCCCCTGCTCCGTATTGAGTGTAATCAGCCGCAGCACGCTTTGATGTCCGGTTTCCAGCTTGTCGATGTCGCGTTGTCCTGAAAGCATTTCGATAACGCGTTTGCCGGATGCATCATCGCCATTACCCGCCACAAAGCTGGCTTCATCCAACTTAATGCGCTGGCGCGTATGCCGCCCCTGGTCGTTAATCCGCGTCAGGCGCAATAACAATTCGAGTGCCGCCAGCTTACCCTTGGGGACAGTCCGGTCAATACGTTCTAGCAGTCTGTCAGCCGCTTCACTGAGCATCCCGGCGATACCGCCTAACTGCCGGTAATAATCGCCGCTGAGCTTATTGGGTTGCTGCTGATGCTGATACAGCAACGTCAATGCATTTTCCACCAGCGGCAATGCACCGATTTCATTCTCGGCATCTTTTAAAATAGCGGCCGAGACTTCCTGAACGTCGAGTCCAGCAAGGCGGGCGGGTTGTTCAATGACTTCCTGCAATCCTTTGATCGATATGGTCGACAGAAAATAACGCCTGCAATGACTGTTGTATATCGTTTGCAGATTAGGCAGATACTCAAAACGATCGAGAAAATCAGCACGTACCGTGCTGATCAGAAACAATGGGCAGTTGGTATCCTGTAATGCGTTAGCCAGCAGACTGTCAAATTGTTTGCGCAAAGGCGCTTCGGAAAAAGTAAACAATTCTTCGAACTGATCGACGATCAGAAGGTAAGCGGTTTGCGCCGATGCAGTATGATACGCTTTGATGGCGGAAGCCAGCGCGTCCGGCTTTTCGAGTTGAATTGTGTTGGCTAACTCAATGCGTTCCAGCGGCGCATCGGTCAATCCATTGATGATCGCTTCCTGAAGGCTTTTTACCGGGTTTTTACCGGGCATCATGGGCCCCAGGACGCGCCAGTGATCATAGCCGGTACGCCCCCATAAGGCACCCTGTTCAATCATCGGCAGCATGCCCGCCTGAACCAGCGACGATTTTCCCGAACCGCTGTTACCTTCAACCTGCAGCCAGCGATGATAAGCCGACCCGCCGCTTTTGTTGAGTGCTTCCGGGTTGGTTTCCTGCTGATCGCCGAGACAGGAAAGGGCTTGCAAAATTTCCTGGCGTCGTCCGAAGAATAACCCGGCGTCATTTCGGGTAAATGCGCTAAGCCCGAGGTAAGGACAGCGATCTTCCAGGATATGCTGGGAATCGATACGGATGCTGTGAGACAGAATGGCCGAAACCAAATCATCTGGTAGTGGATTCTGCGGTGTCCAGTGCTCTGCTTGGAACAATTTTAGAAAAGGCGGCAATGCATCCGGTTGTGCCGCATCCAGCAGAATGGGAAAAATGGGCAACCGTTGTGCATCGTCGTGTGGCGACAGATGCCGCGACAAAGCGACCTGGACTTCAGCGCCCACCCAACGCTGAATGCCATCACGCCCGACCAATAACACAAAAGCAGTACACTGCTGCAAGGCTTGTTCAAGTCGCGTTACCCAACGGTCACCGACACGAATGGCGTCTTCATCCTGAAATACGCTGAGACCGGCTTGTTCTAACGCCATGCGCAAGGCAAGGCATGCATCACGGTTGGTGCGGCTGTAGCTGATGAAAACCTGTTTGCTTGGATTGGGTTTTTCTTGCAGCATGGTATGGTGATCAATTTAACGTAATGCTGATTGTATCCCTATTTGGTAATGTATTTTTGATAATGGTAATTTTTTCACCGGCAATTCTTTGTTATCTCTCCAAGTTATGCAGCCATCAATTCACAATAGATTGGCGCATGGTCTTCACGTTTTTCCGTTAACGCATGCAACCCGCAGCCAGTTGTTTCAGAATGGCGTGTTCCGGCTTACTGTAAAGCAACCGGTATTTGTCCTTAACATATTGCCAGCGGCGGCTATATTCACACCAGAATGCCTTGTTCGGCGGCAGCCATTCGTGCGGTGCCTTGTCGGATTTGGCCTGGTTGGTAGCGTCGTCGACGACGAGCAGGTTGTCGAAATCGTTGGCGAAGGTGCGGCGTTGCGTGCGCGTCCATTTGTCCGCGCCATGCCGGTGTGCATGTGCGAGCGGTACGATATGATCGATATCGACGTCGGAAGCTTTGGTGAATTTTTTGCCGGTATACGGGCCGATCCATAGCCCGGTTTTGACCGTACACCGGCGTGCGTCTTTGAACTGAACAGGCACCCGGCTGGTTGCGATGAGCAGTTCCTGGCGGGTATTCTGACAGTCCTTGTCTGCATCGATCCAGTGAGGCCAGTCTTTGCGTTGATAGGGAATCTCTGTTGTCCGAACGCTATCGGCCTGCTGCACCTGTTTGTCGAGTTGCTGGCAGCCGGATAGCGCGAGCAATGTGAGTAAAATCAGCGCGATGGCATGCCTAATTGAGGTCATTGTATTTCTGTGATGGGGGTGCATGCGCAGTGTTCGGACAGTGCTCGAATTTTTTCGTGGATGGATTTAACAAAACATATGGGGTATGCTAGACCGCAAGTAAAGCCCGTGCCGCAATTTAACACCGCCAGTTACCATGTAAGCGGCGAATCTTCAATTTGAGTGTTTTCCAGAATTAACCAGAACCGATGAATGTGCATCAAATGCGTCTGTTATTAATTGTTTTTATTACCGGGCTGCTCTTCAGCGTGACCGCATTCGGTGGTAATGAGCTATTTCACCATCAGATGGATGTGTCAATCAAGCCCGACTCATCCGGTATCAAAGTTGTCGACCGGATTAAAATCCCGAAACATTATCTCGAAAGCGCATCAACTGAAATCCGCTTCAGCCTGCATGCGCATTTGACGATAGATGCTGTGAGCGGCGGTCAAGTATTGCCTGCAAAGACCGGTGCGCTGAAAGGTGCAGTTGTGCCTTTGCGGCATTATACGTTGATACCCGAATCCCTGTCTGAACCGGTGACGCTGCATTACAGCGGCACCATTCATCACGCCGTGCAGGAGCCGGGGCAGGAGTATGCGCGCAGTTTCAGTTATACACCAGGTGTTATTTCATCCAAGGGTGTTTTTCTAGCCAATTCGAGCGCCTGGTATCCGCAATTTAAAGACCCGATGGTGTCGTTTCGCCTGAATGTGCGCTTGCCTGTTGGGTGGGATGCGGTCAGTCAGGGTTCGCTAGTCAGCGAGCACACGAATGAATCGGGCACTGCCATCGTCTGGGAGGAACTGCGTCCGCAGGATGATATTTATCTCGTTGCAGGGCGTTACCAGCGTTATAGCCAACCAGCCGGTACGATACAAGCGCTGGTGTATTTGCGCGAAGCCGATGAAGCCCTTGCGCAAAAGTATCTGGATACCACCGCGCAGTATATCGGCATGTATAACAAACTGATCGGGCCTTATCCCTACACTAAATTCGCGCTGGTCGAGAATTTCTGGGAAACCGGTTACGGTATGCCTTCGTTCACTCTGCTCGGGCCGAAAGTGATTCGCTTTCCATTTATTCTGCATTCGTCTTATCCGCATGAAATTCTGCATAATTACTGGGGCAACGGTGTGTTCGTCGATTACGCCGGGGGCAATTGGGCGGAAGGGTTGACGGCGTATCTGGCCGATCATCTGGTCAACGAGCAACGCGGCAGAGGCGAGGAATACCGGCGCGATGTGTTGCAGAAATACGCCGATTTCGTCGGCAAGGGTAAGGACTTTCCGATTGCGCGCTTTGTTGCGCGCCACAGCTCCAGTTCGGAGGCTGTGGGTTACGGTAAGACCATGATGTTTTTTCATATGCTGCGAAGACAAGTCGGTGACGAGGCGTTTGCGCGCATGATGCGGCAGTTATATAGCCGGTTCAAATTCAAGCAGGCGGGTTTTAACGATTTGCAGAATCTGTTCGGCGAAATTGAATCACACGACTTTTCCGCATTTTTCGATCAATGGGTGCATCGCACCGGTGCGCCTGAGCTGGCGTTGCAGGATGCGGTTGCGGAAAAAACACCACAAGGCTACACGCTGAGAGCGACGCTTAAACAAACTCAACGTGACGGGGCGTACCGCTTGCAGGTGCCGGTTGCAGTTCATCTGCAGGGTGAAGCGCAGGCCTATCAGACGCGGGTGGACATGAACCAGCGTGAGCAAGGGATCGAACTGGATTTTCAGGCGCGTCCGTTGCGCATGGAAATCGATCCGCAGTTTGATCTGTTTCGGCGTTTGGACAGCCGCGAAATTCCGCCGGCACTCTCGCAGGGATTTGGCGCCGAGGCGCCATTGCTGATTCTGCCCGCCGATGACGATGCTTCCATGATTCAGGCATATGAGCGACTGGCCGAAACCTGGCAGCGAACGCAACCTGGCCGGTTTGAAGTAAAACGGGACGATCAGATCGATCGTCTGCCGTCCGACCGTATGGTCTGGATACTGGGTTGGCAGAATCGTTTTGCCGGACGGGTTGCGGATGCGCTGACGGAACATGCGGTACGGCTTGAGAAAACACGGCTAACGTTCGATGGGCAGACGTTTACGGATGGTGCGCATGCAGTTGTATTGACTGCCCGGCAACCGTCCATGCCGGATAAGACATTATTGTGGGTGGCGGCGAACAATCTGCAGGCCGTTGCCGAACTGACCCGGAAGTTGCCGCATTATCGTAAATACAGCTATCTGGCGTTTGCGGGTAATGATGGCGATGATCTGGTGAATATTCATAAAGGCCAGTGGCCTGTCATTCAGTCGCCGCTATCGGCCGTTGTCCGGCAACCGGACGGTGAATCCGCCGGCGCCACATATACGGCCAAGCTGGAAAAACGCGAGGCGCTGGCGCAATTACCGCCAGTTTTTTCGGCCAGCCGTATGATGACCGATATCGCACATCTGGCGAGTGAGGCGTTCAAAGGGCGCGAGCTTGGCAGCGCGGAACTCGATGCTGCCGCCGATTACATCGCACAGCAATTTCAGCAGGCGGGTTTGCAGCCGGGCGGCGATGACAATAGTTATTTCCAGGTTTGGCAACAGGATGTTGGCGCACCCAAGGGGCAGATTACTCTGCGCAACGTGATCGGCATCCTGCCTAGCAAAAATCCACGATTGATGGGGGAGAGTCTGGTGATTGGAGCGCATTACGATCATCTCGGTACGGGGTGGCCGGACGTGCGCAGCGGCAACAAAGGAAAAATTCACTACGGTGCGGACGATAACGCCAGTGGCGTGGCGGTTATGCTGGAACTGGCGCGTCAGGTTGCTGCAACATGGCAACCCGAACGCAGCATCGTGTTTGTTGCTTTTACCGGCGAGGAATCGGGGTTGCTTGGATCGAAACATTATGTCAATCATGCGTCTGTCTACCCGGCTGAAAAAATAGCCGCCATGTTGAATCTGGACACCGTGGGGCGGCTGGGTGAACATCCGCTCACAATATTGGGGGCAGGCAGCGCGCGTGAACTGGTGCATGTTTTCCGTGGGGCGGGTTTTGTGACCGGAATTGCGGTCAATGCCGTGCTCGATGACTTTGGCTCCAGCGACCAGGCGGCGTTTATCGAGGCGGGGATTCCGGCGGTACAGTTTTTCGCGCGGGCGCACGAAGACTATCATGCCCCCGGCGATACGGTGGATAAAATCGATGACGCCGGACTTGTCAAAGTTGCGGCTGTACTCAAGGAAACGACCGAGTATCTGGCCAATCGTATCGAGCCGTTGACTGTGACGCTGCAATCCGGCAATGCACGGAGCGCGCAACAGACGGACGAACCCAAAGTCAGGCGTCGCGCGCGGCTGGGTACCGTGCCTGATTTTGCATACCGTGGCCAGGGTGTGCGCGTTGACAACGTGATAGCCGGCACCCCTGCCGATCATGCACGGCTGCAAACGGGCGATATTTTAATGCAACTGGCCGGTCAGCCGATCAGCGACCTGGCTTCCTATTCTGAAATTCTAAAAACGCTGGAAGCGATGCAGGCAGTCGAATTGCACTATCATCGCGAGGGGCAGGCGCATATGGTCGAGATTATTCTGGATGCACGCTAACTGCTTGTTTTTTTAGTTTCTCATATTAATGAACTTTCGCAGAGTAATCACGTTCTCAGATAAAGCAACACAGCGGGAGATGGGAAATTGTTTACCTTATTGATTAAGTCCTGTTTGGTATGCTCTATGTATATTAAAAGAGTAGCAGGAAGTTTAAATCCGTTTTTATAAACACATATAATTGACTGTGGTGTTAGATAGAGTTGCCGGTTTGACAGATTGAGTCTGTGTTCAAGTTGCTCTTTTTAATAAGTACATACATATTTTCCCGTATTTTATTCAGTGAAAAGTAAAACAGAATCCATTAAAATAACGGGAAACAACCAGATTATTCATCCAGCCTGTTAGAGGTCAAGCGTAGCCAGTACGCTGTTTTTTACATTAATCGTCTCTGGGTTTTTCATGAAACTTAACATTTTTGTTCTTCTATTGATACTTGGTTTGACTGCGTGCGCCCAGATTTCCGTGCAGGGCGATGGTGAGAAAGCGGGAAAATCAAATCAATCTGAGAAAGCCGTTGATTCGGGCGATTCCAATCATGATGGCGAAGACGAGCAAATTGATGAAGCGAAGCTGCCTAAGCAGGAATTGACTGCGTCGATTTTATTCGATTTTCTGCTTGCCGAAACCGCTTTGCAGCGTGGCGATCTTGAGATAGCCGTCAGCCGATACCTGAAACTGGCACATGCTACACGCGATCCGCGTATTGCCAAACGCGCCAGTGAAATTGCGTTGCACGCACGCCAGCCGTTTGCGGCGGAAAAGGCGGCTTCGATGTGGGTTGAGTTTGATCCGGACTCGCTGGATGCACACCAGACGCTTGCTGCAATGCTGGTTAATCTCGGTAAACTAGATGCGGCGTTTCCGCATCTGGAGAAATTACTGGCCTCGGACAAGGAAAATGTCGGTAGTGCGTTCATGCAGCTTAACCAGCTGCTGTCCCGTAATTCGAATAAAAGCGAAATATTACGGTTGATACAAAAGCTGGCAGCGCCTTATCCAAAATTACCGGAAGTGCATTTCGCCATTTCCCAGGCAGCCTGGTTTGCCAAAGAATATGAGACTGCGCAAACAGAAATGAAGCAGGCGCTTTCCCTGCGCCCGGACTGGGAAATAGCCGCCGTGCAGAACGGCAGAATGCTACAGCGTCATTCCAATATCGATGCCGCCAATTTTTACCGTGCTTATCTCAAGAAATATCCGGACAAAACCGAGGTGCGTATCGCCTACACGCGGCTTTTGGTTGAATTGAACGAAAAGGAACTGGCGCGTGAGCAATTGCGGGAGTTATTTGAGAAGAATCAGGAAGATGCCGAAGTCATGGTGGCGATTGGACTGATCTCGACGGAGTTGTACGATTTTGATATGACCGAGATCAGTCTGAAAAGAGCGTTGGTTTTGGGATATCAGGATGCCAGCGCTATTCATTTTCATCTGGCCAGGGTTTACGAAGAAATGCAACAGACTGATTTGGCGATGGAGTCTTACCGTCAAGTCAGGCGGGGCGGGCGATATCTGCCTGCGCAAATTCGCTATGCCGATTTGCTGGCACAAAAAGGGCAGTTGGATGATGCGCGCTCGCTTATCCAACAGTTGCCGGCTGCCAACGATCAACAAACTGCGCATTTGATTTTGGCTGAAGCTCAGATCATGCGGCGGGTAGGGTCGCATCAGGAAGTATTTAGAATCCTCAACCGTGGACTAGAAAAATTGCCTGATTATCCAGAACTGTTGTATGACCGGGCGCTGGCGGCGGACAAGATCGGGAAATTTGAAATTCTTGAAAGGGATTTGCGAAAACTTATCGAGCTTAAACCGGATAACGCCCATGCCTATAACGCGCTGGGATACAGTTATGCCGAGCGCGGACTGCATTTGCCCGAGGCTTTGCAGTTGATAAGAAAAGCGGTTGAGTTGTCTCCGGACGATCCGTATATCATGGACAGCCTGGGTTGGATTTATTACCGTATGGGTAATATTTCAGACGGCCTGAACTATTTGAGTCGTGCTTTTGCGATCAGCCAGGATAGTGAAATTGCGGCGCATTTGGGCGAAGTGCTGTGGGTTCAAGGTGCGCGCGAAGATGCTGAAGATATCTGGCGTTCCGCGCTTGAAAAAGATCCGGATAATGAAGTATTGCTCGAAACCATAGAACGTTTGAAAAAGTAGCTTGTGTACAGCCTAGTACCTAGTAATCAGCAAAATAGCCCGGTTGCAATGATAGGCGCTTTGTTTATGTGCTCCAGAATGAATTCTGAAATCAGTATGTAAAAGGCAGTGCCTCGACGCGTCGTTCAATTGTGCTGATCAGCTTAAGATAAGCCGGTGTATCGAAGTCGCCATACTGCTGCCTGAAAACGTTTTGAGACAATGATTCCGGAAGGTCGTCCCATTTTGGCATCAGATCCTTGTCATCGATTCCCTGATTGATCAATTGCTGCAGCTGAACAGCATCTGTATGACTGACCGTGGCAAGTTCCCCGAACCGGGTGCCGGCGCGGTCTGCTGCAATATCATTAAATGAAAAGCCGCTGCCGCTGCGTTTGTCCTCAATTTCCTTGTAGAGCCCGATGGCATCAGACAAAGCGGTATCCGCATAAGCTGTAATGGCTGCTGAAACGATAAAATGCTGTGCGAAATCTCTGCGTCCATCGAGGGTGATGATCGGACGGTGACGATTAGGCCGGTTCGCCGCTTTGGGTACTAAATAATTGAGCGGCAAGTCCATGACATAAAATGTGGCGGCCAGTATGGCCGCGCGGTTTTCTTTTTGCGCCGGGTTGGTGACCGAATAACGGGCGGCCATATTCATCAGTGGCTGTAATACCTCTGAAAGACTGAGCGCAGCTTGTTGCGAGTTGTTATGTGCCAGCAGATTATAGTAACGATAGATTTTTTTTTGCTCGGATTTGCTGAGTACGGGGAAGTGACTGTCAGACAGGTTGAGTCCGCCTTGCCACTGGTACCTTACACTGAGAGCGCTGGTTGTAATATGCATGTGCTGGATTGCAGATATGACGCTGTTATATTTCGAGTAGTTCTGCAGCCAGCGGACTGTCTGATCGAGTAAAAACTGGCTGACAAAATCCGGAATTGAAATATGACCGATGCTAACTGCATGAGGTTGTGGCAGATGATCCGTTTCCACAAAGGTGGCTTCAAGGTTAATAAATCCTGTTATGGTTTGCAAAGGTAACGGCAGACTCGCCTGGATTCTAGCTTTACGATGCGTCATGTACATGCGCGCTCGGCCATTGACGAAATGTTTGACCAGATAATTGACTGCAATATCCGCATCTTCAGGGTGAATGCTGATTATCGCCATATTTTTTTGTCGGTTGCTCAGAATGCGCTCGCGCTGCTGATCAAATGTGCGCTTCAGGCGTTCGATATGTTCAGGTGCAACTTTCGTTTGCTGGTCAACATGAGGCTTTTCATCGATAATCAGAAAAATGAACAAACCGAGCAATAATGAAGCGGTACATATGCAGGCGACCAGGGAAAAAAACAGTTTGCGAACCATAGTCGTTATGAAAATCATTAGAACAAGATTTATACTATAACGTCACAATAGCATTAAAAGCGTGTTGTAGGAAAATTAGATTTTCCTGGTAATGCGTACTATCAATTCATAAACAAGTTATAATTACCCACATATTTTTTGCTAGCACGTGCATTACTTGAATACATCGTGTCTAAATGAGGTCCGTTATCCGGGAAGATATTGCAGACATGTATAAAGTGAAGAGTTAGTGGTACTAGGGTGATGATAGAAGTTGCTACAATTAATGACGGTACCGATATGATCAATACTGATCTGTCTGTATAATTATAACCGCCAATCCAAATCCGATTTTAATGAGAGATGTCGACGAGTCCACAGAAAATGCTTAATCCATCGTCTGTCCTTGAGTTTAAAAGCACGACTTTTTTCACACCTATCCTGGTTTTGAACAGTAACGACATGGCGGCTATCGAGTTGTCATTGCAGGAAAAAATCAATCTGGCACCGGATTTTTTTAGACATTCTCCGCTGGTGATTGATGTGCGCGAACTGAATAAGGCAGAACTGGATTTTAGTATCACCGAAATTGTCGAAATGTTGCGCAGAATTGGTTTGTTTCCAATAGGCCTGCGTGGTGGCACAGAACAGCAAAACAGTCAGGCACAGAAATTGTCAATACCCATTGATGCCGGACGGGATCACGATAATGGTGGCGTTGCGCAGCAAAGCAGTGGTGCCGGTGGCGCAACTGCGGCTGATACAAAAACGTCATCAACAGAAATTGCAGACGCAACGCCAGCTGATTCAAAAACAGCTGCCGCAACTGCATCTACTGCTGACTTATCAGTACAGTCTGTTGTACCGACAACTTTTGCCAAATCCATGCTGGTTACTCAGCCGGTACGCTCAGGGCAACGTATTTATGCGCACGGTGATTTGGTGGTTATGTCCCAGGTCAGCGCAGGGGCTGAGATTATGGCTGAGGGCAATATTCATGTCTATAATACACTGCGCGGGCGGGCGCTGGCGGGCGTGCAGGGAAATACCAGCGCACGGATATTCTGTCTTGATTTGCAGGCTGAGCTTGTCTCGATTGCGGGAGATTATAAGACCAGCGAACATATCATCAAAGAAATGCAAAAAAAACCGGTGCAGATTTATTTGCAGGACCATGCGTTAATTATTAATGAAATTGCCTAAATTTTAGCTAAGGAGACTCAATTGGCAAGAATTATTGTTGTGACATCGGGAAAGGGTGGTGTTGGTAAAACAACAACAAGTGCGGCGATCGCCATGGGATTGGCAAAAAGAGGCCACAAAACCGCTGTGATAGATTTTGATGTGGGGCTGCGCAATTTGGATTTGATTATGGGTTGTGAGCGCCGCGTCGTTTATGATTTCATCAATGTAATCAATGGTGAAGCAAGCCTTAATCAAGCTTTGATCCGTGACAAAAACTGTAGTCAGCTTTATATATTGCCTGCATCTCAAACCCGCGACAAGGATGCGTTGACGCTGGAAGGTGTCGGCAGGGTTCTGGACGAGTTGTCTAAAGATTTTAAATATATTGTCTGCGACTCGCCAGCCGGTATTGAAAAAGGCGCGAATCTGGCGCTTTATTATGCCGATGATGCATTTGTCGTGACCAATCCCGAAGTGTCGTCTGTGAGGGATTCGGATCGTATGCTGGGTATTCTGGCCAGTAAATCGCGCCGGGCGGAACGTAATGAAGAACCGATCAGAGAATATCTGTTGTTAACGCGCTATGATCCGAACCGGGTGAAATCGGGTGAAATGCTCGGGCTCGAAGATGTGCAGGATATTTTATCGTTGCAATTGCTGGGAATTATTCCTGAGTCAAAATCGGTGTTATCAGCTTCCAATGCTGGTATTCCAGTGATATTGGATGAAAAAAGCGAAGCAGGCCAGGCATATGAAGATGTGGTTGCGCGTTATCTTGGTGAAGATCGGCCGCACCGCTTTATTGACGACAAAAGAGGATTCTTCAGGAAGCTTTTCGGAGGCAGATTATGAGTTTGTTGGATTATTTCAGAGCATCCAAGCCGAAGACAGCAGCCATTGCGAAGGAAAGACTGCAGATTCTGGTGGCGCATGAACGAACCGAGCGCAATCGCCCCTCTTATCTGCCACAATTACAAAAAGAACTGCTCGAAGTGATTCGTAAATATGTGCATGTCGATCAGGAAGCCATCTCGGTGAAGTTCGAGCAGGATGAAAACCAGGAAACGCTGGAATTGAATATTGTTTTGCCTGATTTTCAACAGGAAGACAAACACGTAAATATCTGAAGTTTTTTCGCCTCTGGGTGACAAATTGACGGCTGGATGGCTACTTGCTTTTATCAATATCATCAACGAGCAGACTCGCGAGCCTCGTTTCCTGCATACTCCAATTAGTGAAAATGGGTTGTGATTTTTTTCCAAGCAGGTGTAAACGGTATTCGCCGAATAGTAAAGGGTGGGTGTTTTTTCTTTTACTGCCGATGCTTGTGGGTTGTGCCACTTTGACAACACAGACAACGCAGGTTGTCAGAACAGTTGTTTTTGAACCTTCAATTGAATCCGATACTGCGATAACGAATGGTTTCGAGCTGCTTGGCAGAGTATCGGTACGCAATGCGCAGCAGAGATTTTCAGGGAATGTACATTGGCAGCATACAAAACATGAGGACACGGTGTTATTGTTGTCTCCGCTTGGTCAGGCAGTTGCCGAGATTTTCAGGAATCATGATGGCGTCAGTTTAACTACATCCAAACAAGAAACATTTTATGCGGGTAACGTGGAAGATCTGACTGCTGAATTGCTTGGATGGCGCTTGCCGTTGAATGGATTGCGGTACTGGGTTCAAGGAAAGCATTCACCGTTAAGCCGGGCGTCTGTGGACTATGACAGCGAAGACCGTGTCATTGCAATCCGGCAAGATGGCTGGGAAATTATGTTTACACAGTATTTTAGTGCCGATGCAGTGTTGTCGGACCGATCAGCAGTACGTCCAAGGATTTTTGAACTGCGAATCGAGGATTTAACGATTCGCATGGTGGTGGATCAGTGGAATAAAGTTTGATCTGATGATGAGGATAGCGCGATACCCCTTATGACGACGTTGACCTGTTTTGCACCTGCCAAACTTAATTTGTTTTTGCATGTCGTGGGCCGTCGGCCGGATGGTTATCATTTGTTGCAGACTGTTTTTCGTCTGCTTGATTTTTCGGATGAATTGCATTTTACGTTACGTGATGACGGTTTGATAAAACTGTCTTCGTCAGCAATGGAGGTGCCCGAAGAACAGAACTTGTGCGTGCGTGCGGCAAAACGCCTGCAGGCAATGAGCGGGGTTGGTCTTGGTGTTGATATTGCGCTGGTAAAAAAAATTCCTATGGGCGGCGGTCTGGGAGGTGGCAGTTCAGATGCGGCCACAACATTAATGGCTTTGAATAGTTTATGGAATTTGAACTGGAGTAAAGAAGCGTTGCTAGAATTGGGGTTGCAACTCGGTGCAGACGTACCAGTATTTATTTTCGGACAAAATGCATTTGCCGAAGGCATTGGCGAGAAATTATCCGCTGTTAAATTGCCAGCGGCATGGTATTTGGTGATTGTTCCGCCGGTTCATGTGTCGACTGCGGAAATTTTTTCAAGTAAAGAATTGACACGAAACACAATACCTATCAAAATACCGCCCTTTTCCATATGGCAGGGACATAATGATCTCGAGCCTGTGGTATGTCGTCTTTATTCGGAAGTGGCGGTTAGATTGGAGTGGCTAAAACAGCTGAAAAATACTACAATAGCGGCCATGAGTGGATCAGGTGCTTGCGTGTTTGCCGAGTTTGCGACAGAGCAAGCGGCATATGAGGCCTGTAACCTTATGCCGGATGATATGACAGGATTTGTTGCGCGAGGATTGGATTATCATCCGATGTACGCTTCTGTGAAATAAAAAATGGGGAGTAGCCAAGTGGTAAGGCACCGGATTTTGATTCCGGCATTCGTAGGTTCGATCCCTACCTCCCCAGCCATTTTAAATACTTTCGAAGCATTGAAGAAAAATGCTCTCGGAAAGGCTGAGATTGAACAGCATTACTTGTCGGTTTTTGTTCTCAGGAGCCGTAAGTTTTCCTGAATTTCCAGTCAAACTTATGCCTAATTCAATATAATGTCTTATGACAGTTTAATGGTTTTCACCGGGACAGCTCATCCAAAGCTGGCCCATGATGTGGTGAAACATCTTAATATCCATCTAGGGCGTGCGACAGTTGGTCGTTTCAGTGACGGTGAAGTCATGGTGGAAATTCTTGAAAATGTGCGCGGCAAAGATGTGTTTGTTCTACAGTCAACTTGCGCGCCGACCAATGACAGCCTGATGGAAATTCTAGTTATGGTGGATGCGCTGAAACGGGCCTCTGCTGGCAGGATAACCGCAGCGATTCCTTACTTCGGGTACGCGCGCCAGGACAGAAGACCGCGATCGGTAAGAGTGCCGATTACCGCTAAAGTGGTGGCCAATATGCTAGCGAGTGTTGGTGTAGATCGTGTGCTGACGATGGATCTGCACTCGGATCAGATTCAGGGTTTTTTTGATATTCCGGTTGACAATGTTTATGGCATGCCCATATTGTTGGGCGATGTTTGGAAACATAACTACCAGGATCTTGTAGTGGTTTCGCCCGACGTAGGTGGCGTTGTGCGGGCTAGGCATATGGCAAAGCGTCTGGAGTGTGATTTAGCGATTATTGATAAGCGCCGTCCCAGGCCAAATGAAGCCAGGATCATGAATATTATTGGCGAAGTAAAAGGTAGAACCTGCGTTATAATCGACGATTTGGTTGATACTGCCAATACGCTGTGTAAAGCAGCAGATGCTTTAAAAGAAGAAGGTGCGGTTGCGGTGATTGCTTATTCAACCCACCCAGTATTGTCGGGTAATGCCGTTGAGCGCATCAACAATTCCAATCTCGATAAACTGGTGGTGACGGATACCATACCGCTGCATGAAGATTCAATTGCATGTGAAAAAATCTGTCAATTGAGTATTGCAAGTCTGCTGGCTGAGACTTTAGTGCGCATCAGTAATGAAAGTTCTCTCAGCTCGTTATTTATGGAGTGAATATTTCGCTCGTTTGTAATCGATTTGTTTGGTCGCGGACAAATCATCATTGTGGAGAAATAAAATGAAAATTGAAGTCAGCGCTGACAAGCGCACGGTGCAGGGAAAGGGTGCGAGCCGCCGCCTGCGTGGTTCCGGTAAGGTGCCGGGAATCATTTATGGTGGAGACGATGCCCCTCAGTCCATTGAGATGGATCATAACGATATGTATTATAAGTTGAAAATGGAGGCATTCCATGCTTCTATTTTGACTCTTAACGTAAGTGGAAAAAAAGAGCAGGCGCTATTGCGCGATGTGCAGATGCATCCGTATAAGCAGCTGGTGTTACATGTTGATTTTCAACGCGTTGATCCGAAAAAGAAAATTCACATGAAAGTGCCGTTGCACTTTATCAATGCCGAGGTTGCACCCGGAGTTAAAACATCGGGAGGGATTGTCAGTCATGTGTTAACGGAAGTAGACGTTACTTGTTTACCAAAAGACCTGCCCGAATTTATTACCGTTGATTTGATCGATCTTGCGGCAGGGCATACTTTGCATCTCAGTGACATTACAGTACCGGACAATGTCGAAATTACAGCACTGGTCAAGGGTGATGATCAAGCCATCGCAGCCATTACTATTCCGCGTTCTGTTCTGGCCAGTGAATCTGCTGCAGAGGGTGGCGAGGCTGAAGGAGAAGCTGCTGCGGAAGATTAACATACCGGCTTTTGCGGTGGCATACTAAATAAAATCTGCTGGTTTTATTGATCCGACCATAATAAGTTTAAAGCTAACACAATATCTAAAATGATAGCGCATTGAAATTTATTGCTTTTATCAATTGTGTAGTTAAAACTTTAATTGACCGAATCAATAGACAAAAACCCAGCAGATTTTTGTTATTTCGTACGGACACTCTATTGCGTTTATATTGCCATGAAGCTGATAGTCGGTCTGGGTAATCCGGGAAAAGAATATGAGCATACGCGCCATAATGCCGGATTCGTCTGGGTGGATTGTTTAGCGGATGAACTGAAAGTTCTGCTTAAACCAGAGGCCCGTTTTCACGGTTTATGCGCACGCATCAATGTGGAAGCGGCAGATTTCTGGTTGCTTGAGCCGCAGACATACATGAATCGCAGTGGTCAATCCGTTGCTGCGTTATGCCGGTTTTACAAAATTCAGCCCGATGAAATTGTTGTCGTGCATGACGAGCTCGATTTATTACCTGGTGCGGCTAAACTGAAATGGGGTGGAGGGCTTGGTGGGCATAATGGTCTGAAGGATATTGCCGCTCAGCTCGGAACCCGGGATTTCTGGCGGTTGCGGATCGGTATCGGCCATCCTGGGGATCGCAATGCAGTCGTGCGATATGTGCTGCATCCGCCCGGAAAGGAAGAGACTCTATTGATTAATGAAGCCATTGAACGGAGTTTGCAGATATGGCCCATGATCGCGCAAGGCGATTTTCAGTCCGCTATGCTAAAACTGCATACCAGATAAGTTTTCCGATATCCTGTTGAAGATTAAAAAATCAAGAAACTTCGAATGAGTACCCGATTATGAGCCTGAAATGCGGTATTGTGGGTTTGCCTAACGTTGGGAAATCGACTTTGTTTAATGCGTTGACCAAGGCGGGCATTGCCGCGGAAAACTATCCTTTTTGTACCATTGATCCTAATGTCGGTATTGTGGAAGTACCCGACATGCGTTTGCGTAAACTGGCGGAAATCGTCAAGCCGCAGAAAATACAACCAGCGATCGTAGAATTTGTCGATATTGCCGGACTGGTGGCGGGTGCGTCCAAAGGTGAAGGGCTTGGCAACAAATTTCTGGCGAATATTCGCGAGACTGATGGCATTGTCAATATGGTGCGCTGTTTTGCCAATGATGACGTTACACATGTCGCAGGCCGGGTGGATCCTGTCTCCGACATTGAAGTGATACAGACAGAACTCGTATTGGCCGATATGGCGACGATTGAAAAAACGCTGTTGCGTGAATCCAAAACAGCCAGGTCGGGAAATAAAGAGGCAATAAAACTGTGTGACTTTCTGGAAATCGTGCAGGCGCACCTCAATCAAGGAAAACCAGCACGTTCGCTCGAACTTGATCGCGACCAGCAGCTACTGCTCAAACCCTTGTGCCTGCTGACTGCCAAACCGGCAATTTATGTCGCTAATGTCGATGATAATGGCTTTGAAAACAATCCGTTGTTGGAGCAAGTCAGGAAATATGTAGCACAGGAGGGTGCGCCCGTTGTGGCGATTTGTGCTGCTCTGGAGTCAGAAATTGCCGATCTTTCCGATGAAGACAAGCAAGTTTTTCTCGCGGACATCGGTCTGGAAGAACCCGGTCTTAATCGACTAGTGCGCGCTGCTTATGATTTATTGGGACTGCAAACCTATTTCACAGCGGGTGTTAAAGAGGTCAGGGCATGGACTATCCATAAAGGCGATACCGCTCCTCAGGCTGCCGGTGTTATTCATACCGATTTTGAAAAAGGCTTTATCCGTGCTGAGGTAACTGGTTATGAAGACTTTGTTAACTACAACGGTGAACAGGGTGCCAAAGAGGCCGGTAAAATGCGCTTGGAAGGAAAAGAATATATTGTCAGGGATGGCGATGTGATGCATTTCCGGTTTAATGTATAACCGATTTTCTTTGGTTTTGCATTATGACCGTTACGAGGTAAAACAGGTCTCAAATACATATTTTTTTATTCACAAATCCCGCTTTCACTCGGTACAGTGCGGGCTGCCTCATTTGTCAGGTCAGATTATATGCTCATAATCAGATAAGCTGAAAGGCTTCGATATAATAGGCAGAGCCATGATGCTACGTTCTGATTGCAGGCGTATCCGCAATTCTCCACATCGATTTGATTGCTGCTTTTATGGCAGGAAATACAAACTTTTCAATTATAAAAATCAGTGCGAGATATTATTTTTAAAGGATTTAATTTGCTTTGGATTTTAGTGAAAATGCTGAATTCCTAGTAAACAAAGTGGAATACAAACCTGTCATTCACTATGTTTTGGTTGAGTCGGCTACAATGCCAGAAAATATTTCACAGTAAGTGAATTCTTTTTTATTCGAGTAAAGGATCTATCTAATATTTTATGATTTTTTAGTGAGGGTCATATGAGAACCATCAGCCAAATTATTGATGATGCACCAGTAACACCTGAAATTGATGAGACATTTAAAAAAATTCAAATTGCATTGAATGCGCCTTTTACACCTCATTTCTTTCGTGTATGGGCGACCTCTCCAGAATCGTTAAAAGGTATCTGGCCTGTCATGAACCATATTTTAACGCGTGGGCGCGTTGGCAGGCGTCTTAAGGAAATGATTTTTGTCGCCATTTCCTCATTAAAAAGCTGTCATTATTGCGAAGCAGCGCATCACGCTTTTTGTCTGAATATTGGCGTATCACAGGCGCAAATTAATACACTGATTGAAGACCATACCATCAGTGAAACAGATAGCGCCAAAGATAAAGCAGCTATCGATTTTGCAGTCAAACTGGCAAAAGATTCGCACACTTCAAGTGAGCAGGATTTTGAAACTTTGAAATTCCATGGTTTCGATGAAGAAGAAATCATGGAGATTATTGCCATGTCAGGCATGGCCGTTTTCTATAATCACTTGGCAAATGCAACTAAAATCAATATTGATGAGGGATTTACTAAGATTCTCTCAAAACACGGTAAAAATTCGTCGGTATAACACCCTTCAACCAATCAGCATTCAAATTTTGAGGAAAGTTAGAGTGATAGATTGACGGTATGCTGGCATGTTATAGATTTTCTAGTTCAACTCTCGTGGCCTGGCTGTTACGCCGAGCATGCGTTAAACAGCGTTAATCTTGTAATCTTTTTTTTGTCAATATTCATTCCTTGTGGAGTATGTCAGAAAAATATGTTGTTGGTATATGATTGACATTAATACAGTATTTCATTATGTTTTGCGTTATATCAAGAATTTCTTTGTAAATAAACTTAAATCAAGTTAGCGATGCGCAGTTTTTTGTTGGTCTTACTGGTATTCGGGTTATCGGCGCAAAATGCCGGAGCCGGTTTTATCACGCATTGTATCCATCAGAATAATACGCTACATGAGTTCAGTACCGAAGTTCAACAGAGCGATGATGATTATAGGAACTATGTTAATCATCAACTTCCCATGAAGGGTGGCAATGCGGCCGGAGAGCAGCGATGTGGAACCGGTGCAATATGCCATACAAGCTGCAACATGATGCCTACAGCCTCATTTTTTCCAAACAATTTTTCAAACAACTCGTCTATTCCTGATTTACAAGACCGCTTAACAGCGGATTTTATTTCTAGTCCTCCACATCACCCGCCACGTATTTGATTTTATTACTATCGCATAAAAAGTGCGGTATGCCTGTCAACAGCACCGGCAATCCGGGGCGCGAACGTCTTCCTGTTATCAAGATTAACTATATGGGAAGTTACAAAAAGTAAGTTGGGAATTTAATGGTGCTTCTACGCGCTTTATTTTTCCATAATATTTTATGAGGCTGTCATGTGGCGTGTTTTTATTATCTTTTGCGCAATTGTTATTCAGACATTGTTTGTCGCAAAAAACACTATAGCCAGTAATGAGCAAAACATCCTAACGTTGCAAACTGCAACAAAATTGGCTATCCAGAAGAATCCTGATCTGGCGCAAGTGCGAGCACGTGCTGAGGCGCTTGCTGCGGTTCCTTCGCAGCTCGGCACACTGCCGGACCCCGAAATCAGCATCCGTGCAATGAATCTTCCTGTGAATACATTTAATACCAATCAAGAACCGATGACACAGATTGGCCCGGCAATTTCTCAGCAGATTCCGTTTCCCGGAAAATTGTCGTTACGTGCTGAAGCCGCATCATTTGAAGCAGGAGCCGCGTTTGAAAATGTCATAGAAGCAAGAAGTTGGCTACTGCGCCATGTTAAACATAGATGGTGGCAGATTTTTTATCTTGATCACGCACTCGAGATTGTAGAA
Organism: Burkholderiales bacterium; assembly: GCA_024235755.1. Classification (GTDB taxonomy): domain Bacteria; phylum Pseudomonadota; class Gammaproteobacteria; order Burkholderiales; family Nitrosomonadaceae; genus Nitrosomonas. The sequence continues at coordinate 26,378 of JACKLV010000002.1, forward strand.
AACAATCAGCTATTGCTGCGTCAGTTTATCCAGGTAGCACGTACTAAGTATGAAGTCGGCAAAGGTTTGCAGCAGGATATTTTACTTGCGCAATTGGAGTTGTCGGGCTTGCTTGACCAACAGCTGATACTGAAGAACACTCGTCAAAATACTGTGGCGCAATTGAATGCATTGCTTGGTAAAGCGGCTAATAAGCCGATTCGTTTGCCTAAAAAAATCGATGAAACGCTGCCTGCGCTGAGAACAGAACAAACGCTTTATGAACAAGCTGAAAGTTATCGAGCAATACTCGCGGCAAAACGCAAATCGATTGATGCCGCACAAGCGCGCCTTGATCTTGCCAAAAAAGACTATTACCCAGATTTCAACGTAGGCGCATTTTACGGCTTTCGCCGTGATCAGCAAAATGGAATTGATCGTTCAGACTTTTTAAGCCTGAATCTAAGTATGCATGTCCCCATTTTTCTTCATCGTAAGCAGGCCAAGGCAGTCGACCAACGCAACAGTGAACTGATGCAACAAAAATACGCACTAGAAGACGAATGGAACAACGTGCGCAAGCAAATTTCGCAAAGTTACCATGATTATCAACGGGCCAGAGAACAAATGATTTTGTTTAAAACCGGTATTATTCCTCAGGCAAGACAAACCGTCGCGTCCATGCTAGCGGGCTACCAGGTCAGTCAAGTTGATTTTCTGAATCTGGTTCGCAGCCAGATTTCATTGCTCAGTCATGAGTTGAAATACTGGAACGCATTTACCGAAGCCAATCAGGCGTTAGCCCAGCTGACTGCGGTTGTTGGCAAGGAAGATATCTATGAATAGACGACTCATCATCACGGCCAGTGCCATGTTGATAATCGGTATCAGTGCCGGATATTGGCTGGCAAATTTTCATTCTGAAACACATGACGTTAAACATACTGTTAGCAAAATAAAAACCCAGGAACCGTTGTTCTACCGCAACCCAATGAATCCTCAAATTACATCACCAGTCCCCGCAAAAGATTCCATGGGCATGGATTATATTCCGGTTTATGCGGAGGATGACCGAGCCGACGAAACTGCAGGCACTGTCACTATTGATCCCGTTACTGTACAAAATATGGGTGTTCGTACAGTACAAGTCAAAAGAGATGTGCTTTCGCACGTAGTGCGTACTGTTGGGCGTGTCGGCTACGACGAAGAAAAAATCGTTCGCCTGCATCCCAAGGTGGAAGGCTGGATTGAAACCATGCGTGTGGATAAAACAGGTGAGAAAGTTTTTGAAGACGAGGACCTGCTCAGTATTTATTCGCCGCAACTTGTTGTCAGCCAGCAAGAATATATTCTAGCACTGAATAATCTGAAAGCACTGGAACAAAGTCCGATAGAGGATATCCGCCGTGGCGCCGATGAACTCGTCAGCAGCTCTCTGGAACGGCTACGGTTACTGGATGTGCCAGAACATCAAATCCATGATCTGACACGTGACCATAACATTCATAAAAATCTGCATATTCATAGTCCGGCTTCAGGCGTAGTCGTGAATATCGGTGCACGTGAGGGTCAGTTTGTCACACCTACCACTGAACTTTACATGATTGCCGACTTGTCCAGAGTATGGGTTTATGCAGATATTTATGAAAATGAATTACCTTGGGTCAGAAAAGGCGATCTGGTGAGAATGCAGCTAATAGGCATTCCAGGACGTGATTTCATCGGACATCTGGCATTCATATATCCCTATGCGGAAGCCAAAACACGCACCATTAAAGTACGCCTTGACTTTAATAATGAAGAGCTATTACTCAAACCGGAGATGTATGCCGATGTGACGATTTATGCGAGCCAGCAGGCCAGCGCACTCGTCATTCCAGCCGAAGCCGTTATCCGGTCAGGTACACGTGACAAAGTTCTAGTCGCACGTGCTTCCGGTAAATTTGAGCCACGCTCCATCACGACCGGACTTTCTGCCGATGGCAGAGTCATTGTTTTAGATGGGCTGGAAGAAGGTGAGCAGGTTGTCACTTCATCACAGTTTCTCATCGATTCTGAATCAAGGTTGCGCGAAGCAACTGCAAAGATGATGCATCCGGGAACACGTGAGGAAGAAGAACCAGGCCCGCTGCAGTTGGAACAGTTACCGCATGAACATAATTAATGCCATCATCAATGGTTCTCTGAATCATCGCTTTATAGTGTTACTGGCAGTAATTGTTCTGGCCAGTGCAGGCATCTGGTCATTCAAGCATATGCCCCTGGACGCCATTCCTGATTTGTCCGATGTACAGGTTATCGTATTCACCGAATACCCTGGGCAGGCGCCGCAAGTGGTTGAAGACCAGGTAACGTACCCACTGACCACGGCGATGCTGGCTGTACCGTACGCCAAAGTGGTGCGCGGTTATTCTTTTTTTGGATTATCTTTTGTTTATATCATTTTTGAAGACGGTACAGACACTTACTGGGCGCGATCACGGGTGTTGGAGTATCTGAATTACGCCAGCAAGCGTTTACCGCAGGGTGTGACGCCTTCACTGGGTCCCGATGCAACAGGCGTCGGCTGGATTTATGAATATGCACTTATTGATAAAACCGGACAACATGATCTGGCTGAATTACGCTCGATTCAAGACTGGTATTTGCGTTATCCGCTTCAAACAGTACCTGGAGTATCGGAAATTGCGTCTGTCGGCGGTTATATCAAACAATACCAGATCGAAGTCAATCCGAACGCCCTGCTTGCCTATGACATTCCGTTATCCAAGGTTAAACATGCGATTCAGCGTTCTAATAATGATGTAGGCGGTCGCCTGATCGAAATGGCGGAGACCGAATATATGGTGCGTGGTCTTGGTTATATCCGATCCCTTGAAGATATCCAGAGTATTCCGGTCGGCTTTGACAGCAATGGTACGCCTGTGCGCCTGCAAGATGTCGCGCATGTGCAGATCGGCCCTGAACTGCGGCGCGGCGTCGTCGAATTAAATGGCGAGGGTGAAGTCGCTGGAGGCATTGTAATCATGCGTTTTGGTGATAATGCCCAGAAAACCATACATGGTGTACGTGAGAAACTCGAGGAACTGAAACAAGGATTACCGAAAGGCGTTGAAATTGTGACGGTATATGATCGTGGTGATTTGATTCAGGCAGCGGTCAATACCTTAAACACCGCTTTAATTCAGGAATTGGTTATCGTCAGCGTATTGGTCGCATTGTTCTTACTTCACCTGCGCTCTTCGCTGGTTATCATCATTACTTTGCCATTGGGTATTCTAATGGCGTTTATTGTCATGAAATGGCAGGGAATCAATGCCAACATTATGTCACTGGGCGGCATCGCAATTGCTATCGGCGATATGGTAGATGGGGCCATTGTTATGGTTGAGAATGCACATAAGCATATCAGCGATGCGATTGCCAGAAAGAAGGCGGAGCTGACCAGCAAGGAACGCTGGCAGGCAATCGGCAAAGCTTCCTGTGAAGTAGCACCAGCTTTATTTTTTTCGCTGTTGATTATTACTGTTTCTTTCATTCCCATCTTTGCCATGGAAGCACAGGAAGGACGTTTGTTTACACCTTTAGCCTACACTAAGTCGTACGCTATGGCGGCAGCCGCGATATTGACTATCACCGTTGTGCCAGTACTGATGGGTTATTTTATTCGCGGCAGAATAATTTCTGAGCACAAAAATCCTGCTAACCGGATATTACATTTTATCCACACACCTCTGCTTAAACTGGCAATGCGTTGGCGGACATTGACATTAATACTAGCCATGTTGTTATTGGCACTGACTTTCTATCCACTGTCTCAGCTCGGCAGTGAATTCATGCCGCCGCTCGACGAAGGTGACATATTGTATATGCCAAGTACTTTTCCAGGTGTATCGATCACTAAAGCCAAGGAGTTATTGCAGCAAACCGATAAAATTCTGATGACTTTTCCTGAAGTGCACCATGTTTTTGGGAAAGTCGGTCGCGCCGATACCGCAACCGATCCTGCACCATTATCCATGATAGAAACCACCATTCGCTTGAAACCACGATCCCAATGGCCTGATCCAGATAAAACTACACAAGAACTTATGGCTGAAATGGATCAGGCCATTCGGTTTCCTGGATTGACTAACGCATGGACGATGCCAATCAAAACACGTATTGACATGTTGTCAACAGGAATCAAAACGCCTGTTGGTATCAAAGTATCAGGTCCCGATTTGAATGTCTTACAACAACTATCAGAACAAATTGAGGGAGTCATGAAAACGTTACCGGAAACGCTTTCGGCGTTTGGCGACCGCGCAGTCGGCGGTTATTACCTAGATTTTGATATCAAACGGGAAGAAGCTGCACGCTACGGCTTGACTGTCGGAGATGTCCAAGATGTTATCCAAAGTGCGATTGGTGGCATCAATATCACCGAAACTGTGGAAGGGCTGGAACGTTATCCAGTTAATCTGCGCTATCCCCGCGAACTGCGCGATAACCTGGAAAGCTTAAAGCGTATGCTGATACCAACCCCAACCGGAGCACAAATTCCGTTGACCCTTGTTGCCGACCTTGAACTGCGGCGAGGCCCACCTTCGATTAAAAGTGAAGATGCGCGTCCTAATGCCTGGATTTATGTTGATCTGAAAACAACTGATATCGGCGGTTTTGTCAAAAAGGCCCAACAGCTTGTTACCGAGCAGGTCAATATTCCGACCGGTTACACGATCAGCTGGTCAGGTCAATTCGAATATATGGAACGCGCTGCTGAAAAGCTTCGTATTGTTGTGCCGTTGACTCTGATATTGATTTTTGTGCTGCTCTATATGATTTTTCATAACCTGACTGCTCCTGCCATTGTCATGTTAACCATTCCTTTTGGGCTGGTAGGTGGTATCTGGATGGTTTATTGGCTTGAATTTAATTTATCAATTGCTGTTTACGTCGGCTTTATCGCCTTGGCCGGTACAGCAGCCGAAACTGGTGTGATGGTGATCAATTTTATCAATCTTGAAATCACCCGACTTCGCCAGGAAAAAAGTGTCCCTCTGACCAGAACGGAAATTAAAACAGTGGTTGAATCTGCCACCGCCATGCGCGTACGTCCCGTCACCATCACTGCTTTCACCACAATCATCGGTTTAATTCCTATTATGGCGGCTACCGGTAGTGGTGCAGATGTTACGCATCGAATAGCAGCACCGGTATTTGGCGGAATGTTAACTGTATTAGCGCTCAGTTTGCTGGTGATACCGGTTATATACAGTCTTGTTTTGCAATGGCAGGAAAGGCGTGAACACAATCTGCATTATAATCAATGAACGTCAAGGGTGGCCGCATGAATGCGGCCACCATGCAAAATGATCTGGTTCAGCTCAATGCTTAATGACGCGATCCGTCATTTTATCTTCAGCACCGGATTGAATTGTGGCTGCTGAAGTGGATATCGTAGTTGGAACGCATTGCGGTTTATGTTCCAGTGCTATGTCCAACACCTGATCAATCCATTTCACTGGTTTGATAATCAAGTTACTTTTAATATTTTCTGGAATATCTGCAAGGTCTTTGACATTTTTTTCCGGAATTATTACTTTTTTGATACCTCCACGGTGTGCGGCAAGCAGTTTCTCCTTGAGTCCGCCAATTGGCAGTACTTCACCGCGCAATGTGATCTCTCCTGTCATTGCTACATCTGATCTGACGGCAATATCTGTCAGGACTGATACCATAGCTACACAGATGCCGATACCTGCACTCGGCCCGTCTTTCGGTGTGGCGCCTTCCGGCAGGTGAATATGAATGTCTTTTTTCTGATAGAACTCTTCCGGAATGCCTAACAGGTGAGATCGGCTACGAACGACCGACAGTGCTGCCTGTATCGATTCTTGCATGACTTCGCCCAGCTTTCCGGTGGTAATCGTTTTTCCTTTGCCTGGCACGACAACCGCTTCAATAGTCAGTAATTCACCACCCACTTCGGTCCAGGCCAGTCCGGTGACCTGACCAATCTGGTTTTCTTTTTCGGCGACGCCGTAAGAAAAACGACGCACACCCAGGAATTTGTCGAGGTTACGCGAGGTAACTGATACTTTCCCTTTTTCATGGTCAAGCAATAGCATCTTGACAGTTTTTCGGCAAATTTTGGAGATTTCGCGCTCCAGGGCACGAACACCGGATTCGCGAGTGTAGTACCTTACGGTATCACGTAATGCGGTATCGGATAATGTAAGTTCGCTTTTTTTCAAACCATGGTTTTTTAATTGTTTTGGCAATAAATATTTAGCAGCGATATTTAATTTTTCATCTTCAGTATAGCCGGACAAATGAATCACTTCCAGACGATCAAGCAGTGCAGACGGAATATTCAACGAATTGGCGGTTGCCACGAACATTACGTCAGACAAATCGTATTCAACCTCGACATAATGATCGACAAATGTATGATTCTGTTCTGGGTCAAGTACTTCCAGTAATGCCGATGCAGGATCGCCGCGGAAATCCATACCCATTTTGTCTACTTCGTCCAGTAGGAATAATGGGTTCCTTACGCCGACTTTAGTCATATTTTGCAGGATTTTTCCGGGCATTGAGCCTATATAGGTTTTACGGTGCCCACGTATTTCGGCTTCGTCTCTGACGCCGCCCAACGCCATGCGCACGAATTTTCTATTTACTGCGCGGGCAATGGACTGCCCCAGAGATGTTTTACCTACACCCGGTGGTCCTACCAAGCAAAGAATTGGTGCTTTCAGCTTATCTACGCGTTGTTGAACGGCCAGATATTCAATAATTCTCTCTTTGACCTTTTCCAAGCCATAATGATCTTCGTTCAACACATTTTCCGCAGTGTTCAGATCCTTACTGATTTTGTTTTTCTTTTTCCATGGCAGACCGGCCAATACATCAATATAGTTGCGTACAACGGTTGCTTCAGCCGACATGGGCGACATTAAGCGCAGTTTTCTGAGTTCTGACTCTGCTTTCTCGCGCGCCTCTTTGGGCATGTTGGCCGCTTTGATTTTTCGTTCTATTTCCTCCAAATCGGCGCCGTCTTCACCTTCGCCCAGTTCTTTCTGGATGGCTTTAACCTGTTCATTCAGATAGTAATCCCGTTGGCTTTTTTCCATCTGGCGTTTGACTCTGCCACGTATGCGTTTCTCAACCTGCAGGATGTCTAATTCAGTTTCTAGAAGTCCGAGTAAATGCTCAAGCCGTTTTGTGACGTCGAAAATCTCAAGGACTTCCTGTTTTTGTTCCAGTTTTAGAGGCAGATAAGCCGCAATTGTGTCGGCAAGGCGGCCGGCTTCATCAATGCCGCCTAATGAGGTGATGATTTCAGGCGGAATTTTTTTATTGAGTTTGACGTATTGGTCAAATTGCGTCATCAATGCACGCCGCATGGCTTCCGCTTCCGGTTTGTCATCTTGGGCTTGCGGGATCGGTACAGCTCTTCCATCAAAATGGCTTTCTGAATCTATAAAGTCAAGAATGCGGGCACGTTGATTTCCTTCAACCAGAACTTTAACGGTACCATCAGGTAGTTTTAGCATCTGCAGAATGTTGGCAATGCTGCAGACTTTATACATGTCTTCAGGTTCCGGTTCATCTTTGGAGGCTATTTTCTGTGCAACCAGTAAAATGTTTTTGTTGGATTCCATTGCAAGCTCGAGTGCTTTAATCGATTTTTGCCGTCCAACAAATAACGGAATCACCATATGCGGAAATACAACCACGTCCCGCAAAGGGAGCAGTGGCAGTATTAATTGTTCGGAGTCATCTACTAAAGAAGTCATATCTGTTTTATATTTCGATTAGATTGTTGCATTTAACAATGAGTATATGTCCGTTTATCAAAATCTCAAGTCGACTGCGTATTACAGTAACATAGTTCTACCCGCCAGATAATAAAAACAGCAGGATATTTTTCTGTTTGTTTGATTCTGTTATGGGATTTTAATTTGCCAGGCTAGACTCTATTATTTTTATGCAGAATTGCTGGCGAAGAGAAAATAGGGGTATGACATAGACAGAAATATATCTCAATTCATGGTATTGTTTGCCATAGAATGAAAGAGAAACTATATTTCTGTCTGATCAAGATGGAGTAATATCAGTTAACTGGAAGTTTTTGCAACCTTTTGCTGATCTGAATAAATTAAGATTGGTTTAATATCTTCGTTGGCTGCGTTGTAGTCGATCACGACTTTAGTTACATTTTCCAAAGACGGAAGATCGTACATAATGTCGAGCAGAATATCTTCCAAGATTGAACGCAAGCCGCGTGCACCGGTCTTTCTTGACAATGCTTTCTGGGCAATCGCTTTGAGCGCCGCTTCACGAAACTCCAGATCGACACCGCCTTCCATATTAAACATCTTCCAATATTGTTTAACCAGTGCATTTTTTGGTTCGGTTAGAATCTGAACCAAAGCCTCTTCATTCAGTTCGTCCAGTGTTGCAACGACAGGTAAGCGGCCGACGAATTCCGGAATCAATCCGAATTTGACCAGGTCTTCCGGTTCAACATCTTGCAAAACTTTATTGATATCTTTTCGTTGCTGGCTTCTGACATCAGCACCGAAACCAATTCCGCCCTTTTCTGAACGTGCGCGAATTACTTTATCCAGACCGTCAAAAGCACCGCCGCAAATGAACAAAATATTCGTTGTATCGACCTGAACAAATTCCTGATTTGGATGCTTGCGCCCGCCTTGTGGCGGCACCATTGCAGTGGTGCCCTCGATCAGCTTTAATAAGGCTTGCTGCACGCCTTCACCAGAAACATCGCGGGTTATCGAAGGGTTATCCGATTTGCGCGAAATTTTATCTATTTCATCAATGTAAACTATACCGCGTTGCGCTTTTTCGGCATCGTAATTACATTTCTGCAAAAGTTTCTGAATAATGTTTTCAACGTCTTCACCAACATAGCCTGCTTCAGTCAGCGCCGTTGCGTCTGCCATGATAAAGGGCACGTCCAACAATCGTGCCAACGTCTGCGCTAGTAAAGTCTTGCCCGAACCCGTCGGACCAATCAGCAAAATATTGCTTTTGGACAGTTCAATTTCATCTCCGTCATTGGATTTTGCAATATTTTTTAGTCGTTTATAATGATTATAAACTGCAACTGATAAAATTTTCTTTGCGGATTTTTGACCAATGACATACTGATCCAGTGTCTGATTGATTTCATGCGGTACAGGCAAATTGGATTTGACTAGCTTGGTTGCCTCGTCGCCCTGCATTTCTTCTCGGATGATATCGTTACACAGTTCGATACATTCATCACAAATAAAAACTGAAGGGCCAGCGATCAATTTTCTCACTTCATGCTGACTTTTACCGCAAAAAGAACAGTAAAGCAGTTTCTCACTATTAGATTTGTCTGCCATATAATTTTTATCCTGATGTCATTTAGCCAATGGAAACGTTAAAAATACTATTACATTCTATACAAAAGATTCTAATCGGCAGTTTCATCACGATGTGTTAGCACAGCATCAACCAATCCATAACTGACCGATTCTTCAGCGCTTAAAAAATTATCGCGGTCAGTATCCTTTTCTATCTCAGTTACTGGTTGACCGGTATGTTTTGCCATGATCTCGTTTAATCGCGACCTTAAATATAAGATTTCCTTAGCATGAATTTCTATATCAGATGCCTGACCTTGAAATCCACCAAGCGGCTGATGAATCATCACGCGCGAATTAGGCAGGCAATACCGCTTGCCTTTTGCGCCCGCTGTTAACAGCAAAGCTCCCATGCTGGCCGCTTGTCCGATACATAACGTGCTGATATCAGATTTAATGTATTGCATTGTATCGTAAATGGCAAGCCCCGCAGATACTACGCCACCAGGAGAGTTGATATATAAGTGAATATCCTTTTCTGCATTCTCGGACTCGAGAAACAGTAATTGGGCCACAACAAGGTTTGCAGTTGTTTCATTGACCGGCCCCACCATAAAAACGACTCGCTCCTTCAGCAGGCGCGAGTAAATGTCATAGGCCCGTTCTCCTCGCCCGCTGGTTTCTATTACCATCGGAATCAACCCAAGGTTTCTTGGTTCAATAGCTTGCTGCCATTCGAATTTTTCCGTCATATCAGGCAATCCCCATCAATTCATCAAAGGTCACTGGTTTTTCAACTACATTGACTTGTTGCAGTACCCATTGCACCACATTTGCTTCCAAAGCCAACGATTCTGCATCCTGCAGTCGCTCTTTAGAGGCATAATGCCATTTCACAATCTCTTCTGGGTTTTCATAGCTTTGAGCGTTTTCTTCGATAACTTTACGCACTTGTTCAGGTGTTGCTTTTAACTGATGTATTTTTAACAGCTCCGCCAAAATCAATCCCAGTTTGATTCGATGCTCTGCTTTATTTTTGAACATGTCGTGTGTGAGCTGCACATCGCCAGCACTCATACCCCGATCGGTTAAATCCTTGCGTGTATTTTCCATTAACCGTGTGGCTTCCTGGTTAACCAGCGCATTCGGTGCTTCAATTGGAATAGCATCCATCAAGCACTGCATTGCTTGTTCTTTAAGTTTGGTATTGATACGTTTTGCAACTTCACGCTCGAGATCGTGGCGGATGCCGTCACGCATTTTTTCGAGATCGCCGTCCTGAATACCCAGCCGCTTGGCAAATTCTTCATTGATTTCGGGTAACACAGGCAGTTCGACAGACTTAAGTTTGACATTAAAAACAACTGTTTTTCCTGCGATTTCTTTACCATGATAATCTTCCGGAAATACAACATCAAAAGTTTTTTCTTCGCCCGCCTGCATACCAAGCAATGCTGCTTCAAAATTTTGGATGAACCGTCCTTCCCCAGCAACTAAATAGATATTCTCGCCTTTGCCGCCTTCGAAATCTTTGCCATCCAGTGTTCCGTTAAAATCCAGTTTGACACGGTCTCCCTCTATGACGGCACGATCAGCGGCTTGGTATTGAATATGTTGTTTTCGAATCATTTCTAACGTTTTATCAACATTTTCGGCGGCAACTTGAGTCACAGGTTTTTCGATTGACAGCTGACTCAAATCGCCGACAACAATTTCTGGATATATTTCAAATTGAGCGCTGAACACATATTGTTCAGGACTATCGTTATTTTGTTTTGTTTCATAACGGGGGTAGCCGACAACCTGCAGATTGTGCTCTGTAACAGCTTCACTGAATTTTTTATTCAACACATCTCCTAGTACTTCCTGATGAACCTCTGCGCCATACCGTTGCGCTACCAGTTTTAATGGGACTTTGCCAGGACGGAAGCCATGCATTTTGACTTTCTTTGCCAGCTGCTTCAGGCGTTTGTCAATTTCTTCCTGTACTTGATCTTGTGGAATAGATATATCAATACGACGTTCAAGTGCTCCGAGATTTTCTACATTTGATTGCATTAAACTTCCTGATTGAAAAACAAAGTAAAAAAATAAATGTCAATATTTTATATTAAGCGCTATTGTAACTAAATAATCGACTGTTTCAGCCTCCAGCTATTCAGTTATTTTTCAGTGAAACTGAATGCTTAAAAAACAACAGAGGAAACGTATAGGTGGTGCGAAAGGGGGGACTCGAACCCCCACACCTTGCGGCGCCAGAACCTAAATCTGGTGCGTCTACCAATTCCGCCACTTTCGCTTCGTTCTAAATTTCCTTTTGATGCCTAAACATAGTCTTAATTCATATGATATTGCTGTGTTATGAGAGTTTATCAGTGTTACATGGCAAGGCATGCCTTTTTGGGAATAGTCGTTCTATTGCCGAAAGGCACAATGCTGACCTGAGAATATCATATGGATACTAGTACAACTCTATGATTATACCCGTTTAACCGCAATTGAGCACTTAATGCTGTGCCTGACACTGGATAATTTCACCTTTTATCGCCTTGCTGTCCGAGCCCATTAGAAACAGGTAGCCGGGCATTAAATCATCAGGCTGCGGTAACACTTTTTTGATCTCACCAGGATGTGTTTTTGCACGTTGCGGCGTGTTGACTACACCCGGAATCAATGCGTTAATGCGCAAATTAGGCAGCATACCCCATTCATCAGCCTGTATTTTAACCAGTGCCTCAATTCCTGCTTTGGCAACAGAGAAACCACCCCAGTATGCTGCCGGACGATGTCCGTGTGAACTTGCTGTCATAATGATGCTGGCATCAGGTGCGGCTTTTAACAGAGGCAGGCAGGCTTTTGTTAATGCAAACGGGGCGATCAAATTGACTTGCATTAGTGCTTGCCATTGTTCAAGTGTTTGAGACTCCATTGGGCTTGGCCCATGCAAAAATGCAGCATTATGCAAAATACCATCTAGTCGCCCAAACTGTTCGGCGATTGCTTGTGCTAACAGGCCGTAGTCGTTTTCTGTGGCTTTCTCCAGATTCAGTGGATAAATGACAGGTTGTTCTTTACCGAGCGCTTCAATCTCGTCGTACACGTTTTCGAGCTTTTTGACTGTTCTGCCATGCAGTATGACCACAGCACCATGTTTTGCAAAAGCAATTGCAGCAGCACGCCCCAATCCCTGTCCAGCGCCTGTTATAAGAATGACACGATTTCGCAATAGATTTTCGGGTGGTGAGTAATTATTGTAATAATTCATAGGGCGAACTGTATCATGGTTCAGCTGTCACGAAAAAAGAATAAGACATGTGATTGTATTGATATTTCAGGTCATCTATTCTCATTTGAACAGCCTGTTTCCCAAAAAAAAGCAACAACCCCAATCAACAGGGTTGTTGCCTGGTATCGGTCGGAGCGTTATGGCACATACGTCATAACGTTCAATGTTGTTACATATCCATACCACCCATACCACCCATACCACCCATACCGCCCATACCAGGAGCGCCACCAGCAGATTCATCTTTTGGCAATTCTGCAACCATAGCATCGGTGGTCAGTATCAGGCTAGCAATTGACGCGGCATTTTGCAGTGCAGAACGTGTTACTTTGGTTGGATCCAATACGCCGCTTTCAACCATGTCGCCATATTCTCCGGTCGCTGCGTTATAGCCATAGTTACCGCTTCCTTCGACAACTTTGTTAACTACCACCGAAGGTTCGTCACCTGAATTAGTTACGATTTGACGCAGCGGTTCTTCCAGTGCTCGAATGACGATTTTGATTCCTGCATCCTGATCGTGGTTGTCGCCTTTCAGTTTACCGATAACCGGAACGGTTCTCAGCAGCGCAACACCGCCACCAGCAATGACGCCTTCTTCTACGGCTGCGCGTGTGGCATGCAAAGCATCTTCTACTCGTGCTTTCTTTTCTTTCATTTCCACTTCGGTCGCCGCGCCTACCTTAATCAGCGCTACACCGCCGGCTAACTTGGCCACGCGTTCTTGCAGTTTTTCCTTGTCATAATCACTAGTCGCTTCTTCGATTTGCTTGCGGATTTGTTTGACACGGCCTTCGATGTTAGCGGCATCACCTGCGCCATCAATGATAGTGGTATTTTCTTTACCCACTTCCACGCGTTTTGCCTGGCCCAAATTATCCAGAGTGACTTTCTCAAGCGACAGGCCGACTTCTTCGGCAATAACGGTGCCGCCAGTCAAAATAGCGATATCTTCAAGCATGGCTTTGCGACGATCACCAAAGCCGGGTGCTTTAACAGCACATGTTTTCAGAATACCGCGAATATTGTTTACGACTAGGGTAGCCAGTGCTTCGCCTTCAATATCTTCTGCAATAATCAGTAATGGCTTGCCGGCTTTGGCGACCTGCTCCAGAACAGGTAATAAGTCTCGGATATTAGAAATCTTTTTATCATGCAACAAAATGTAGGGATCATCCAACAGCGCAATTTGTTTTTCGGCGCTGCTGACAAAATAAGGAGACAGGTAACCACGATCGAATTGCATGCCTTCAACAACTTCCAATTCATTCTGGAGGCCGGAACCGTCTTCAACAGAAATTACACCTTCCTTACCGACTTTGTCCATAGCGTCAGCAATAATCTGACCGATTTCGTTATCGGAATTTGCTGAAATGCTTCCCACTTGTGCGATTTCTTTAGCTGTAGCGCAGGGTTTGGACATTTTTTTCAATTCTTCTACCGTTGCGCTGACAGCCTTGTCAATGCCGCGTTTCAAGTCCATTGGATTCATTCCAGCCGCAACATAACGCATACCTTCTTTGACAATCGACTGCGCCAGTACCGTTGCGGTTGTTGTGCCGTCACCGGCAACATCAGATGTCTTGCTGGAGACTTCCTTGAGCATTTGTGCGCCCATATTTTCGAATTTGTCTTTCAATTCGATTTCTTTAGCGACTGATACGCCGTCCTTAGTTATCGTAGGCGCGCCATATGCACGATCTAGTACGACATTGCGGCCTTTCGGTCCCAGCGTTACTTTGACTGCATCAGCCAGTATATTGACTCCATCGATAAGTTTGTGGCGTGCTACATCTCCGAATTTTACTTCTTTTGCTGACATGATTTTCTCTCTCCTAATACTTTAACCTATTGTTTTAGCGATATTCCATATTAAACAAATTGGATGTTGTTACCCTTCAATTACACCCATAATGTCTTCTTCGCGCATTACTAGCAGTTCCTCGCCTTCAACTTTGACAGCTTGACCGGAATACTTGCCGAACAATACTTTGTCGCCCACTTTAACTTCCAATGCACGTACGTTGCCATCGTCGCCTACTTTTCCTTTGCCGACCGCAAGAATTTCACCCTGATCAGGCTTTTCAGTTGCGCTGTCCGGAATTACAATGCCGGACGCTGTTTTACGTTCTTCCTCCAGCCGTTTGACGATCACGCGATCATGTAATGGACGAATTTTCATGCTTTGTCTCCTCTATAAATTTAACGCAGATGTATGAAATAATTTATTAATCTATTGATAAGCCGCTCTGACAGTTCTTGGATTCTGTAATCCGAAAACGATGTTAGCACTCGCTCTCAATGAGTGCTAACAATAATAAGGCCTGAATCATAGAATTTCAAGGCTATTTCTAAGAAAATTTTTTGTTGTTATAAGCGGGAGGAAACAAAGTTGAAATTGGTAACAAGAACATAAGTGTGAGCGGGGGAAATTACATGCCTTTTTAAAGTGCCGAAAACTTGATCGAATCTAAAAACAAATTCTAATTGTTTCTATTTAGCCATTTCTCTCGCATTTCTCGTGCTTGAGAGAGTGATTTTTCCAACGCTTCTCCATCCTTGTTGGTCAGAATAGTCTGTAAACTAATTAGTTCTTGCTGATAAGCTGCCATCTGTTTGAGCAGTGCTTCGCGGTTTGCCAAACAAATGTCGCGCCACATTTCAGGTGAGCTACTTGCAATACGAGTGAAGTCGCGAAAACCGCTGCCGGCAAAACGCAGCAGGTTTTCTGGTTGACTTGAATGATTGTGTAGAAAATTCATTAGTGCAAATGCGAGGATATGTGGTAAATGGCTAGTGGCGGCGAGGGTCTCGTCATGTTCTTCCACTGGCATTTGCGAGACTACGGCGCCACAGACCTGCCATAGTAGGGTGGTTATTTCAATTGCCGCGATATGTGTTTCTTCGATGGGTGTAAGAATAACGTGCTTACCAGCATACAAACTGTCTTGCGCAGCTAGCACTCCACTGTATTCAGCGCCTGCGATTGGATGTCCGGGTACAAAGTTTTTTAGATTATTACTCAAGTGGTTGCGGGCCGCTGTGACTACATCCTGTTTAGTGCTGCCAGCATCCGATATCACGGTGTTGGTTTCCAGGTGCGGTGCAATTTGTGCCATGATGTTTTCGGTTTGGCCAACAGGCATGGCGAGCAACACAAAATCGGCGTCGCGTAACGCCGACGCCATGTCTGTTGCAATTTCATCGATGACGCCCAGATCCAGCGCATGTTGCATATTTTTCCGGCTGCGCCCAACACCGACTATATAACTGGCGATACCTGCCTTGCGCGATGCGAGGGCAAATGATCCGCCAATTAGACCGACACCTATAATGACCAGTTTTTTCAACGTAATATGTGTCATGGCAATGCTGCAAGAGGAATTAAAACGTTCGCCCAATTACCTGCGCAATCCCTCTCAATGAACTCATCAAATCCGTAAATTCCTGAGGATTTAGCGCTTGGTCTGCATCGCACCATGCCTCGCATGGGTTGGGATGCATTTCTACCAACAGACCGTCCGCACCGGCGGCGATAGCTGCGCGGGCGAGCGAAGGCACCATCCATGCCTTACCGCCGGCATGTGACGGATCAATGATAACGGGCAAATGGGTTTCACGCTTGAGCATCGGCACGCAGGTGACGTCAAGCACATTGCGATATGCAGTTTCGAAAGTGCGAATGCCGCGCTCGCAGAAAATGATATTGTGATTGCCACCAGCGGCAATATATTCGGCTGCCATCAGCCATTCGGTAACAGTGGCGGACAGGCCGCGCTTGAGAATGACAGGCTTTTGAATGCGTCCGACTTCCTTTAACAGATCGAAGTTTTGCATGTTGCGTGTGCCGATCTGAATGACGTCAACATCATGTTCCAAAAAGGTGTCAAGCATGCGTACATCCATTAATTCGGTGACGATGGGCAGATTGTATTTATCAGCGGCTGCACGGAAAATACCCAGTCCATCACGACCTTTACCTTGAAAGGTGTACGGACTGGTGCGTGGTTTGAATGCGCCGCCACGCATCAGGCGGCAACCCGCCGAGGATACCTGCTTTGCAGCCAAATCCATTTGTGTTTGTGTTTCTACCGAGCACGGGCCGCCGATGACTTGAATCTGGTTGCCGCCGACTGGAATCCCACGAACGTCAATGACCGAATCCTGTTGATGCGATTCGCGTGAAACGATTTTGTATTGTTTGACAATATGCATTGAATATTCGACACCGGGCATCGGGTCGAAGATTTCTGGGTCAAGTTTGGTTTCATCACCGATAGCACCGATTACAATACGTTTGGTGCCGCGTGAGATATTGACTTCATGGCCGAGGTCTTGGATTTTTTTTATGACGTTACCGATTTGTTCTTCGGTCACCTCTTTGTTCATGACGATAATCACGCTAATTCTCCTAATGCGTTTTCTAGTGATTTGAGAAATCTCTGATTTTCGGATTCGAGTCCGATGGTAACCCGCAGATGATGTGGCATTTCATATATGCTTAGCGGCCGGACTATAACGCCCTGGCGCAATAGATTCTGATAAACTCCGGTGGTGACGGCTGCGTCGCCCTCGACACGGAAAGTAATAAAGTTTCCATACGAAGGAATATATTCTATACCGAGTTTGCGGAATCCATCGGTAAGCTGCAGCATTCCTGAACGATTGAGTGCATATGATCTTTGGACGAATTCATTGTCTTGTAACGCCGCCAATGCGCCGTTCAGGCCGATACTGCTGACATTAAACGGTTGACGCACACGGTTCATGAGGTTAGCGACTTCGGAATGCGCAAGACCGAAGCCGACACGGACGCCAGCGAGTCCATAGACCTTGGAAAAGGTGCGCGTGATAATCAAATTGGGAAACTGCTTCAGCCAACTGATACTGTTGGATTGGTTTGCTGCGGGCAGGTATTCGTTATAGGCCTCGTCCAGGA
The DNA here is from genome assembly GCA_024235755.1 of Burkholderiales bacterium. Lineage (GTDB taxonomy): Bacteria > Pseudomonadota > Gammaproteobacteria > Burkholderiales > Nitrosomonadaceae > Nitrosomonas. The sequence continues at coordinate 43,929 of JACKLV010000002.1, forward strand.
CTACCAGCACATCTTTTGATACACGCTCCATAAAACGCAACAAATCTTCGGCAGAGGATAGTGTGCCGGTCGGATTATTGGGGCTGGCGATGAACACCATGCGCGTTTCCGGCGTAATTGCGTCAAGCATAGCTGGCAGATCATGACCGTAATCCCTGGCCGGCACGGAAATGCCGTTGGCACCAATGGTTTGCGTCACAAGCGGGTAGACTGCAAATGCATGTTGTGAGTATACGGCGGCTGCACCGGGTTTAAGGAATACACGTGCTGCGAGGTCGAGTACGTCATTAGAACCATTTCCGAGAACGATTTGTTCGGTATCGACAGCATACAGTTTCGATAATGCCTGTTTCAGTTCAAAACCGCTGCCATCCGGATACCGGGCGACATCATGCAACGTATGAATCATGGCTTCAAGCGCTAAAGGACTGGTGCCTAACGGGTTTTCGTTGGAAGCTAGTTTTACAATATTGTGCTCATCGAGTCCCATTTCTCTGGCTAATTCCGATATCGGTTTGCCGGGTTGATAGGGGTGAATGGCGCGAATATATTCCGGTGCAAAATCGCAAAGATTCATAGTAGTCAATTTATCGTTGATGGTTAAATAACTGGTCAATGCTTTAAGTTGATAGGTTCTTTGTTACCGTCAACAATCTATGTTGCTGGATAAGAACCTAGGATTTTCAGGAATGCAGCTTTTTCGTTGAGTTCCTTAAGCGCTGTTGCGACATTGGTATCTTTCTGGTGGCCTTCGATATCGACAAAAAAAACATACTGCCAGAGATGGGTGCGTGAAGGGCGGGATTCGAGACGGGTCATGCTGACATTATGATCAGCAAGCGGTGTCAGTAATTTATGAATGGCGCCCGCATAATTACCCGTTGACATAATCAAGGATGTTTTGTCTTTACCCGAAGGCGCAACTTTTTGAGTGCCGAGCACCAGAAAACGCGTAGTGTTCTTAGAATCATCCTCGATGTTTTCAGCGCAGATTTTCAATCCGTAGAAATCGGCCGCTCTTTTGCCCGCGATAGCGGCGGCGTGTTCGTCTTGTGCCGCAAGGCGGGCAGCATCGGCGTTGCTGCTGGCGTTGATATAGGCTGCGCTGGAAATGCCCGGCAGTGTCGTTTGCAGCCAGTGATGGCACTGTGCAAAAGACTGTGGATGGGAGTAAATTTTGTCAATTTTTGTCAAATCAGTTTGTATGGATAGCAGTGACTGATGTACAGGTAACTGGATTTCTCCACAGACAGTCAGCGAGGTTTGCAGCAGGAGGTCAAGCGTCCTTCCCACCGCCCCTTCGGTTGAGTTTTCCACCGGAACGACCCCATACCCGGAGTTGCCGGACTCAACAGTACGAAATACTGTATCGATAGAGTCGCATGGCAGCGTGGTAAATGCGCTGCCGAAACGCTTGATGGCGGCCTCTTCTGAGAACGTGCCCTGTGGTCCCAGACAGGCTACAGTCATTGGTTTTTCCAATGCGCGGCAGATCGACATGATTTCAGTAAAAAGCTGTATTATTCTTGCACTATCCAGCGGTCCGGGGTTTTCCTGTTGTATGCGTGCCAGTATTTGTGCTTCCCGCTCAGGCCGGTAAATAATACTGCTTTTTTTTATAAAGCCGATTTGTTGCGCGAATTCTGCGCGCTTGTTGACAAGCTTGAGGATTTCGCTGTCAATTTTGTCTATCTCGTTACGGTATTGTTCTAATTGTTCAAGAGTCATATTACTGATCAATTGACTTATCGAATCGGGAAAGGCACATAGCGGGCCGATAAAACGCCAGAAGTCGAGGCTATCTTACTAATTACCTGCGGTGAAACCGGGCTGTCTACATCGACCAGTGTGTAAGCCATTTCGCCTCGTGACTTGTTCATCATGTTGTGAATATTTAAACCTGCCTTTGCTAAATCTGTAGATATTTGTCCGACAATATTGGGCACATTTTCATTGGCAACGGTGACCCGATAAAGTGATTCTCTTTCCATACTGATGTTGGGAAAATTGACAGTATTGGTAATATTGCCATTTTGCATAAAGTCAACGAGTTGATTTACAACCATTATTGCGCAGTTTTCTTCGGCTTCCTGAGTTGAAGCGCCAAGGTGAGGCAGGGTAATAATGGATTCATGATGCTGCAGTTTCTGGCTTGGAAAATCACATACATAAAACTTTATTTTTCCGGATGAGATTCCGGTCAGCACAGCTTCTTCATCGACAATGGCATTGCGCGAGAAATTCAGCAGAATCGTGCCCTGTTTCATATTGCTGATGCTTTTTTCATTAATGAGGTGCCATGTGGAGTCGAGTAGAGGCACGTGAACGGTAATGAAATCACTGGTGCGCAGTAATGCTTCGATACTCTGAGCTTTTCTAACTTCAGACGATAAACTCCATGCGGATTCGACTGTAATATTGGGATCATAACCAACGACTTTCATGCCAAGCTTAATCGCCGCATCGGCTACCAGTCTGCCTATTTCACCCAAACCGATAATACCGAGTGTGCGTCCCGGTAATTCTATCCCCGAGAAACGCTTTTTTTCACGTTCTGCCAGTTTGTGCAAAGCTTCGTCGTCACCTTGCAGTGTTTCAACAAAGCGCAACGCAGGCAAGAGGTTCCGGGCGGCCAGTAACAAACCAGCCAATACCAGTTCCTTTACTGCATTGGCATTGGCGCCCGGTGTGTTGAATACCGGAATGCCGCGTTCACTCATGGTTTTGACCGGAATATTGTTGGTGCCGGCACCTGCTCTCGCGATAGCCAGTGTCGTTCGGGGAATATCCATGTTCAGCATATTGTGCGAACGAACCAGGATGGCATCGGGTTGCGAGATACTCTCATTGACCTGATAGTTATCTTTTGGAAAACGCTCCAGCCCTGCGGGCGCAATATGATTCAAAGTAAGAATCTTGAAAGCAGTTTGTTGGTGTTCAGGCATTTTTGTTGGCAAACTCCTTCATGAACTCAACCAGTTGAACAACACCTTCCATGGGCATGGCATTATAGAGAGATGCACGCATACCACCGACTGAGCGGTGGCCTTTTAATTGAACCAGACCGTTTGCTTCGGCTTGTTCAAGAAACGCGGTGTCCAAAGCGGAATCTTTTAGGGTAAAGGGAATATTCATTCTGGATCGATCTGCTTTGGCGACCGGACAATGATAAAAATCGCATGAATCTATAAAGTCATAAAGCAGTGCGGACTTGCGAATATTGATTTGTTCGATGGCCTCAAGCCCGCCTTGCCGCCTTAACCATTTTAATACCAGACCGGTTATGTAAACGGCGTAGGTAGGTGGTGTGTTATACATCGAATCATGCGCGATATGCACTTGGTAATCAAACAGAGTTGGCGTGCCTGGTTGCGCAAAGCCGGCAAGATCCTCGCGGATAATGACCAGTACCAGACCAGCCGGCCCCAGATTTTTCTGTGCCCCGGCGTAGATAAGTCCATATCGGGTTACGTCCAGAGGGCGCGAAAGAATATTTGAAGACATGTCAGCTACAATCGGCATGTCATGATCAAGGGGAAGCTCCGGTGTCCAGTGAAACTCAACGCCGCCAATGGTTTCATTGGAAGTCAGGTGTATGTACGCAGAATCGCGATCAATGGACCATTGATCCTGAGGTGGAATACACGTAAAACGGGCGTCTTCGGATGAGGCGGCAATGTTGACAAAACAAAAACGTTTTGCTTCGTTTATCGCTTTATCGGCCCACTGTCCGGTATGGATATAATCGGCTTTGGTTTTGCCGCGAAGTAAATTCATCGGCACCATGGCAAATTGACTGGATGCGCCGCCTTGCAGAAACAATATTTTGTAATTTGACGGAATGTTGGCCAGTTCGCGTAAGTCTTGTTCCAAGCTTTCTATGATCGAGGTGAATTCTCGGCCGCGGTGGCTCATTTCCATTACCGACATGCCGCAGCCATGCCAGTCAAGCATTTCATCGCGCGCTTGCTGTAAAACTTCTTTGGGAAGTGTAGCAGGACCTGCACTGAAGTTATAGATTTGATTCATTTATTTCGTGCCTGGAGACCGTTCAGATTGTTTATTTATTCCTCATCGCTTTCTATGACTCTTTCCAATCCTGCCAGTTTCTCGCCTGCATCAAGATTGATCAGTGTGACACCTTGGGTAGCGCGGCTCATTTCACGTACTTCATTGACACGCGTGCGGATCATGACGCCGCCGGATGTGATCAGCATGATTTCATCCTCGGGTTTGACCAGTTTTGCCGTAACGACCTTCCCGTTGCGTTTGCTTGTTTTAATGGCAATCATGCCCTGCGTTCCACGGTTATGGCGTGTGTATTCGCCGATCGGTGTGCGTTTACCATAACCATTTTCGGTTACGGTCAGAACCGCCTGTGTTTCATCTTCTGCGACAAGCAATGAAATGACTTTTTGTCCCGCATTTAGTTTCATTCCGCGCACACCACGCGCGCTGCGTCCCATCGGGCGTACGTCATTTTCACTAAAACGCATGGCCTTGCCGTTATCGGAAAACAGCATCACGTCGGATTGGCCGTTGGTCAGCGCAACACCAACCAAATAATCGTCTTCACTCAATCCAATGGCAATAATACCGTTGCTGCGCGGTCTCGAAAACTCTGATAACGCGGTTTTCTTGACAGTGCCTGATGCAGTCGCCATAAAGACAAACTGGTTCTCATCAAATGTTTTGACAGGCAAAATAGCGTTGATTTTTTCGTCATCCTCCAGCTGAACCAGATTGATGATCGGTTTGCCGCGCGACATTCTTCCGCCCAGTGGCACTGAGTATACCTTGATCCAGTAGACGCGCCCGCGGCTTGAGAAACATAAGATATAGTCGTGTGTATTAGCAATAAACAGATTGTCAATAAAATCATCTTCTTTCGTACTGGCTGCTTGCTTGCCGCGGCCGCCGCGTTTTTGTGCCCGGTACTCGTCTAGCAATTGCGATTTGATATATCCGCTGTGAGAAAGTGTGACGACAACATCAGCGGGAGCGATCAAGTCTTCGATACTGAGGTCTTGTGTATCAGTAACAATTTCACTGCGGCGATTGTCGCCAAACTGTTGCCGAACAGCTTCAAGCTCATCGCTAATAATATCAGTGATTCTTCCAGGTTTTGCCAGAATATCAAGAAAATCAACAATTTTATCCATTATGTCTTTGTATTCTTCGACAATCTTTTCTTGCTCCAGGCCGGTTAGTCGCTGCAGCCGCAGGTCCAGGATGGCCTGGGCCTGAACCTCGGATAACCGATAGCCTTGCGATTGCAGGCCAAACTCAGACGTTAGCCATTCCGGGCGTAATGCCTGTGTGTCAGTCATTGCCCGTGCCAGCATTTCTTCGACCAACGCGGAACGCCATGTTCTTGCCATGAGTGCCTGCTTGGCTTCTGCGGGTGTGGCTGAAGTTTTGATAAGTGTGATGATTTCATCCACATTGGACAGCGATACAGCCAGACCCTCAAGGATGTGGCCACGTTCACGTGCTTTTTTTAGCTCAAATACAGTCCTGCGCGTTACAATCTCGCGTCGGTGGCGCAGGAACGCGTCGAGTATTTGCTTTAAATTCAGCTGCCTTGGCTGACCATCCAGCAGAGCGACCATGTTCATGCCGAAGGTATCCTGCATTTGAGTTTCTTTATACAGGTTATTGAGAATGACCTCGGGGAGTTCACCGCGTTTTAGCTCAATAACAACGCGCATTCCAGATTTATCCGATTCATCCCGTAAATCAGAGATTCCTTCAATTTTTTTGTCACGAACTAATTCACCTATCCGTATGAGTAGGTTGGCTTTGTTTACCTGATAAGGTAATTCGTCAACAATAATGGCCTGACGGCTGCCCTTATCTAGGTCTTCAAAATGCGTTCGAGCACGCATTACAACGCGGCCACGTCCTGTGCGGTATCCGTCATGGACGCCGGAGATGCCGTAAATAATGCCGGCAGTTGGAAAATCCGGGGCCTGTATACACTCAATGAGCTCATCAATATTGGTTTCCGGATTCTTGAGAAGTTTCAGGCTGGCGTCAATCACTTCGCTTAGATTATGTGGCGGTATGTTGGTAGCCATACCCACCGCGATACCCGATGAGCCGTTAATCAGGAGGTTGGGGATTTTGGTCGGCAGAATAAGGGGTTCTTGTTCTGATTCGTCGTAATTAGGGCCGAAGTCAACTGTTTCCTTATCCAAGTCCACGAGTAACTCATGCGCAATGCGTGACATGCGGATTTCCGTGTAGCGCATGGCTGCCGCGTTATCTCCATCAATTGAGCCAAAATTGCCTTGACCGTCTATCAGCATATAACGTAAGGAAAAGTTCTGTGCCATGCGCACGATAGTATCGTAAACTGCTGTGTCGCCGTGTGGATGATACTTACCGATGACGTCGCCAACAATACGTGCTGACTTTTTATAGGGACGGTTCCAATCATTCGATAACTCGTGCATGGCGTAAAGTACGCGACGATGAACCGGTTTAAGGCCGTCCCGGACATCCGGCAGTGCGCGTCCGACTATGACACTCATGGCATAATCGAGATAGGAGCGGCGCATTTCCTCTTCGAGGCTGACTGGCAGAGTTTCTTTGGCAAATTGATCCATATTTTATGATTAATTAAGAAACAACTGGTTAAGGTAATTTAGGTAAAGATGCAGGCTTTGGTCTTGGTTTTCGGCAGATCAAAATTTTTTTATTCTACCATGTTGCCATCCTTTCTCTTGAACTTTAACTTGTCAAAGATAAAAAAACGGCGCTTTTATAGCTAGCGAAAGAAAAAAAGCTTGAAAATGCAGATTACATGAGTGAAGATATTAGCTTTTTTCAAATTTAGGTGTGGCCGTATTGGCGATTGTATCGCACTTAATAAATGTCTGAAATATATCCCTGAATTATTTTAAATTTGCATGAGCGAGCAAAATAGAGACATGTCATATGTGATGAATACCTATGCGCAGTTGCCTGTCACCTTTGTGAAAGGCGAGGGTGTCTGGTTATGGAGTGACAGAGGTGAGAAATATCTGGATGCGCTGTCCGGGGTTGCTGTATGCGGATTAGGTCATTGTCATCCGCGATTGGCGGAGGCATTGTGCAAGCAGGCGCGCACATTGATGCATACTTCCAATATCTACTTTATCGAAAAGCAGGAGCAACTGGCTGCGCGACTGACTGCCTTGTCAGGCATGGAGAAAGCTTTTTTCTGTAATTCGGGGGCGGAAGCGAATGAGGCTGCTATTAAGCTTGCGCGCCTTTACGGACATAATAAGGGTGTGTCACTGCCAACCATAATAGTGATGGAGCATGCGTTTCATGGTCGTACTATGGCAACTTTGACCGCAACCGGTAATCGCAAGGTGCAAGCTGGATTTGAACCCTTATTATCAGGTTTTGTGCGCGTGCCATACAATAATTTGGAAGCTGTCAGGCAGGTTGCTGTCAATAATAAAAATGTGGTTGCTGTGCTGGTTGAGCCGTTTCAGGGTGAAGGGGGTGTCAATATACCACAAGCGCGTTATTTGCGTGAGCTGCGCAGTCTGTGTGATGAGTATGGCTGGTTGTTAATGCTAGATGAAGTTCAGTCGGGTATCGGGCGCAGCGGGAAATGGTTTGCATTTCAGCATAGCGATATTTTGCCGGATGTCATGACGCTGGCGAAAGGTTTGGGGTCAGGTGTTCCGATTGGTTCGTGTCTGGCTCAAGGAGTGGCAGCCAATACATTCAAGCCTGGCAATCACGCATCAACATTTGGTGGTAATCCTTTGGTGTGTGCAGCTGCCATTGAAACGCTTGCGGTGCTTGAGGACGACGATCTCATCAATCATGCCAGTGAGTTGGGGAGTTATATTCACGATCAACTGGAAAATCAACTGGCTGGAGTGGATAAGGTAGTTGAAATTAGAAGTCAGGGATTGATGATCGGTATCGAACTTGCTCTACCTTGCGGTGAATTGGTTAAGCGGGCGTTGGATAAAAAATTGCTGATCAATGTAACTTCTGAAAGAGTGATACGTTTATTGCCGGCACTCGTGATGCAACAGCAAGAAGCCAAGCTGGTTGTGGATACGATCTGTCAATTAATCAAGGAGTTTGTCGAAGCGAGATAGATTGAAGTATTTCATAATCTGTCTGCTAGACAGTTGTAATTTATGCAATTGAAGCACTATCTGCAGTTCACTGATTTAAGTCGGGAAGAATATGAGTATGTGTTTGAGCGTGCGCGGTGGATGAAGCAGGCGTTTAAACAGTATCGTCAATACTGGCCTTTAGTCGACCGGACATTGGCAATGATTTTCGACAAAAACTCGACCAGAACGCGTTTGTCATTTGAAGCGGGTATGAACCAACTGGGGGGTACGTCGATTTATCTTTCGACACGGGATACGCAGTTGGGTCGAGGTGAGCCGGTAGAAGATTCTGCGCGCGTGATATCTCGCATGGTTGATCTGATAATGATCAGAACGTACGAACATGATATTTTGCAGCGCTTTGCACAGCATTCCCGTGTGCCGGTTATCAATGGTCTGACTGATGACTACCACCCTTGCCAGATCATGGGAGATATTTTTACATATATAGAACAACGCGGCGATATTGCTGGTAAGACGGTAGCTTGGATAGGCGATGTAAATAATATGTGTAATTCTTGGCTGCAAGCTGCAGAGGTATTCGATTTTAAGGTGCATGTTTCGGCGCCGCCTGGTTACAACGTGGATCCCGGGCAGATTGGGTTAGTCGGTACGGCAAATTTCGAGGCTTTTTGTAGCCCTCATGAAGCGGTTAAGAATGTCGACTTGGTAACGACAGACGTCTGGATCAGTATGGGATTTGAAGCTGAAGCTGAACAGAGGAAAGTGGATTTTGCCGATTTTTGCGTGGATGCTGAAATGATGGCATTAGCAGACAGGAACGCAGTGTTTATGCATTGCCTGCCAGCCCATAGAGGAGAGGAGGTGGCGGCAGACGTTATTGATGGTCCTCAATCTGTTGTGTGGGAAGAAGCGGAAAATCGTTTGCATACACAAAAGGCATTAATGGAATATTTGCTGCTTGGAAAAATACAGGATACATGATTCTCAATTTAACTTCTTAGCATTGAAGTGATGTGTAGCGTAGGTATGATTACGGACGGTTATAACATGAGTAAAGTGAATAAAGTAGTACTCGCGTTTTCAGGTGGATTGGATACTTCGGTTATTCTCAAGTGGTTGCAAGATGTTTATCAGTGTGAGGTGGTGACGTTTACCGCTGATATCGGTCAAGGTGAAGAGGTTGAGCCGGCCCGTGCCAAGGCCCGACAATTAGGGGTTAAAGAAATCTTCATTGATGATCTACGGGAAGAATTTGTTCGTGATTTTGTTTTTCCCATGTTCAGAGCAAATACCCTCTACGAGGGAGAATACTTGCTGGGAACCAGCATTGCGCGCCCACTCATTGCCAAAAGGCAAATAGAAATCGCGCAAGAAACGGGAGCGGATGCTGTATCTCATGGTGCAACCGGAAAAGGAAATGATCAAGTACGATTTGAGTTGGGCTATTATGCGTTGCAACCGGATATTCAAGTCATTGCGCCGTGGCGCGAATGGGATTTGAATTCTCGGGAAAAATTGCTGAGTTATGCCGAAATGCATGGTATTCCGGTTGAAATGAAGAAAAAACAAGGCTCGCCCTATAGTATGGACGCCAATCTGTTGCATATTTCCTATGAAGGACGGAGCCTGGAGAATCCGGCTGTAGAGCCGGAAGAGTCCATGTGGCGTTGGAGTGTTTCTCCAGAGAATGCGTCCGACGAAGCCGAATATCTCGATATAGAATTTGCGGGTGGGGATGCGGTGGCGCTAAATGGCAACAAGATGACGCCGGCTCAGGTTTTGACTACCTTGAATCAGATGGGTGGGAAACACGGTATTGGTCGGCTTGATCTGGTGGAGAATCGGTATGTCGGAATGAAGTCGCGTGGTTGTTACGAAACGCCGGGTGGAACAATTTTGCTGCGCGCACACAGAGCGATGGAGTCGATTACCTTGGACAGAGAAGTTGCTCATTTAAAGGATGAATTGATGCCTCGTTACGCTGCTTTGATTTATAACGGATATTGGTGGAGTCCGGAGCGCAAAGCAATCCAGGCATTGATTGATAGTACCCAGGAAAATGTCAATGGTTGGGTGCGGTTGAAGTTGTATAAAGGTAATGTCATTATCGTCGGCAGAGACTCAAAAACACACTCACTTTTTGACGAGACTGTGGCTACATTCGAAGATGATGCGGGGGCATATAATCAAGCCGATGCTGCAGGATTTATTAAATTGAATGCGTTGCGCTTACGCATTGCGGCTCACAGGAAAATAAATTAAACCTTCATTTTAGTTTTGAGAATTTCATTATCGGGAGGTTATATTAGATGCCGTCATTTGATATCGTATCGGAAGTCGATAGTCACGAAGTCAGAAATGCAGTTGATCAAACAAATAAGGAAGTCAGTTCGAGATTTGACTTTAAGGGATCAGATGCGCGCGTTGATCAAACAGAACTTTTGCTTACAATTTTTGCTGACGATGAGTTTAAGCTTGAGCAAGTGCTGGACATTTTGCGTTCAAAGTTGACAAAACGAAAAATTGACGTGCGCTGCTTGGAAAAAAGTCAGATAGACAAAGTTAGTGGTAACAAAGTAAAGCAAGAAGTCAATGTGAAAACGGGATTGAATTCAGAATTGGCAAAAAAGATTGTAAAAATTCTCAAAGAAAATAAATTAAAAGTACAGGCAAGTATTCAAGGGGACAGTGTGCGTGTTTCGGGAGCTAAAAGGGATGTTTTGCAAGAGGCTATTCAGATAGTGAGAAAGACAATTACGGATTTTCCGTTGCAATATCAGAACTTCAGAGATTGATTGAAAGAGTAGTTGATTTCCCGCGGCGTTTTTCAAGTATAAGGTGAGTCTAAGAATACACGCTTAAATGAAAATTGCTGGCGATGTTTGACGTTGGCTGTCTAACTATGTCTTGACATAGGAAAGGAAACCCCATAGAATCCGCAGTCTTTTCTATCGCACCTAAGTCTGTCAAAAATAAGAAGCAACAAGCGAAGGTGCGGTAATGCCATTTCACATAGATAGTGGTAGCAAAAATCAATTCAGCAGATAAGTCAGGACGGCTCCGCCGTCCAGTTTTTTAGGACATGGTTATATGCCGACTATAAGTCAATTAGTACGCAAGCCACGCGAAGCAAAGCGTGTTAAAAGTAATGTACCTGCACTTGAAAGTTGCCCGCAAAAAAGAGGTGTTTGTACCAGGGTTTATACTACAACACCCAAAAAACCAAACTCGGCGCTTAGAAAAGTTGCCAGGGTTAGACTGACTAATGGTTATGAAGTGTCGAGTTATATAGGTGGTGAAGGGCATAATCTGCAGGAGCACTCGGTAGTGTTGATACGCGGTGGACGGGTGAAAGATCTTCCGGGTGTGCGCTATCATACGGTCAGGGGTAGTTTAGATACAGCGGGTGTGAAAGATCGCAAACAGGCGCGTTCTAAATATGGTTCGAAAAAACCAAAAACAGCTTAACAATCAATACGCTAAAAGATAAGAGGACATAATGCCAAGACGTAGAGAAGTACCGAAGCGTGAGATTTTGCCGGATCCAAAATACCATAATATTGAGCTAGCCAAATTTGTCAATGTATTGATGACGCGTGGAAAGAAATCGGTTGCTGAAAGAATTATCTATGGAGCACTTGGGCATATCGAAAAAAAAACGGGTGGAGATCCTATGGAGATTTTTACACAAGCCTTAACGAATGTGCGTCCATTAGTTGAAGTGAAAAGCCGCCGTGTGGGTGGTGCTAATTATCAGGTGCCTGTTGAGGTGCGCTCGGTGCGACGTAATGCGCTGGCTATGCGTTGGTTGCGTGATGCAGCTAGAAAGAGAAGTGAAAAATCTATGGATATGCGATTGGCGGGCGAGCTGGCAGAAGCGGCTGAAGGAAGAGGCGGTGCTGTCAAGAAAAAAGAAGAGGTTCACAGAATGGCGGAGTCTAATAAAGCGTTTTCGCATTTTAGATTTTAGTGCTAAATTCAGTTGATTCATTCAGTATAGTAATAATTTAAATATTTAGTAGGGCATTTGATTGTGGCAAGAAAGACTCCCATAGAGCGCTATAGAAATATCGGTATTATGGCGCATATTGACGCTGGTAAAACGACAACAACAGAACGCGTGCTCTTTTATACGGGTGTATCGCATAAAATTGGCGAAGTGCACGATGGTGCAGCAACCATGGATTGGATGGAGCAAGAGCAAGAAAGAGGTATAACAATAACCTCAGCTGCAACAACATGCTTCTGGAAAGGAATGGATGGGAATTACCCTGAGCATCGTATCAATATTATTGATACGCCTGGTCACGTTGACTTTACAATTGAAGTAGAGCGTTCATTGCGTGTCTTGGATGGTGCGTGCACAGTATTTTGTGCTGTCGGTGGAGTTCAGCCACAAACTGAAACAGTCTGGCGGCAGGCTAATAAATATCAAGTGCCGCGTTTGGCGTTTGTAAATAAAATGGATAGGTCGGGCGCGGATTTTATGCGGGTTTATGAGCAAATACAAACGCGACTTAAAGCGGTGCCTGTGCCAATCCAGATTCCAATCGGTGCCGAAGATAAGTTTGAGGGCGTAATTGATTTGGTAAAAATGAAGGCTATATATTGGGATGATGAAAGCAGGGGGCTGAAATATGAAGAGCGCGAAATACCGGATAACTTGAAAGAGGTTGCGCAGGAGTGGCAGGAAAAAATGCTTGAGTCAGCGGCAGAAGCTAATGAAGAACTGATGAACAAGTATTTGGAAAGTGGTGAATTGGGGATTTCAGATATTAAAGAAGGCATTCGGTTAAGAACGATTAATAATGAAATAGTACCTATGCTGTGTGGGACTGCCTTTAAAAATAAAGGTGTTCAGGCAATGTTGGACGCAGTTCTTGATTACATGCCTTCACCCGTAGATGTGTTGGCTATACAAGGCATAAAAGAAAACGGAGATCCGGATCAACGAAAATCTGATGATAATGCGCCTTTTTCTGCTCTGGCATTCAAAGTGGCTACTGATCCGTATGTGGGGCAATTGATATTTTTCCGAGTCTATTCGGGTGTTGTGAATTCCGGGGATTCGGTTTATAACCCAATAAAAGCGAGAAAAGAGCGCATAGGTCGAATTTTGCAAATGCACGCGAATCAGCGTGAAGAAATAAAAGAAGTGCGAGCGGGGGATATCGCGGCTGCTGTTGGTCTCAAGGATGTGACGACAGGAGACACACTATGTGATGCCAACTCGGTCATAACATTGGAAAAAATGGATTTTCCAGAGCCTGTTATACATGTGGCAGTCGAGCCAAAGACCAAGTTGGATCAAGAAAAAATGGGCATTGCTCTGAATCGATTGGCACAAGAAGATCCTTCATTCAGAGTCAGAACAGATGAGGAGTCAGGACAGACCATTATTTCTGGTATGGGTGAATTGCATCTAGAAATTATTGTGGATCGCATGAAGCGTGAATTTGGTGTAGAAGCTAATGTTGGCGCACCTCAGGTAGCTTACAGGGAAGCAATTAAAAAACCTGTGGAAGTTGAGGGAAAATTTGTCAAGCAATCTGGAGGTCGTGGACAATACGGTCATGTGTGGTTAAAAATGGAACCTAATGAAGCTGGCAAAGGATTTGAATTCGTCGATGAAATTAAAGGCGGAGTTGTGCCGCGAGAATACATTCCTGCAGTTGAAAAAGGTTTGCTTGATACGTTGCCAAATGGTATATTGGCAGGTTTTCCGGTAGTGGATGTAAAAGTGACGCTGTTTGATGGCTCGTATCACGATGTCGATTCAAATGAAAACGCTTTTAAAATGGCTGCGTCTATAGCGTTCAAAGATGGAATGAGAAAAGCGAGTCCCGTCTTGCTTGAGCCGATGATGGCGGTCGAAGTTGAGTCGCCAGAAGAATTTATGGGTAATGTGGTTGGTGATTTGTCGTCAAGGCGCGGAATGATTCAAGGTATGGAAGACGTGCCTGGTATGAAATTAATCCGGGCCGAAGTCCCATTAGCTGAAATGTTTGGCTATTCAACGGCATTAAGATCGGCAACTCAAGGAAGAGCAACTTACTCAATGGAGTTTAAGCATTATGCGGAAGCTCCAAAAAACGTAGCAGAAGCGGTCATTAACAAAAAATAAAGTTAAGAAAGTATAAAAGGACAGGTCATGGCAAAGAGCAAGTTTGAACGTTCGAAACCACATGTAAATGTAGGGACGATAGGGCATGTGGATCATGGTAAGACGACGCTGACGGCGGCGATTACGACGATTTTGACATCGAAGTATGGTGGTGAGTCGAAGAGTTACGATCAGATTGATTCTGCGCCGGAAGAGCGTTCTCGAGGGATTACCATTAATACGGCGCATGTGGAATATGAGACTGAGAAGCGTCACTATGCGCACGTTGACTGTCCGGGTCATGCGGATTACGTGAAGAACATGATTACGGGCGCGGCGCAGATGGATGGTGCGATACTGGTTGTATCGGCTGCGGACGGTCCGATGCCGCAGACGCGCGAGCATATTTTGTTGGCACGCCAGGTAGGTGTTCCTTATATCATTGTATACATGAATAAGGCGGACATGGTGGATGATGCTGAGCTGCTGGAATTGGTTGAGATGGAGATACGCGAGCTGCTGTCGAAATATGATTTTCCTGGCGATGATACACCGATCATAGTCGGGTCGGCGTTGAAGGCGCTAGAGGGAGACCAGAGCGAGATTGGAGAGCCCTCGATCATGAAGCTTGCTGAGGCGTTGGATAGCTATATACCTGAGCCCGAGCGTGCGATTGATGGTGCGTTCATTATGCCGGTGGAGGATGTATTTTCGATTTCGGGTCGAGGTACGGTGGTGACGGGGCGTGTTGAGCGTGGCGTGATTAAGGTGGGCGAGGAGATTGAGATTGTAGGTCTTAAGCCAACGCAGAAAACGGTATGTACGGGTGTGGAGATGTTCCGCAAGCTGTTGGATCAGGGTCAGGCGGGTGATAATGTAGGTGTTCTGTTACGTGGCACTAAGCGAGAGGAAGTCGAACGTGGTCAGGTGTTGGCGAAGCCTGGAAGTATATCTCCGCATACGAAATTTACGGCGGAGATTTACGTGCTGAGTAAAGAGGAAGGCGGCAGGCATACGCCGTTTTTTCCTGGCTATCGTCCGCAGTTTTATTTTAGGACGACAGATGTGACGGGATCGATTGAGCTGCCTGCGGGGACTGAGATGGTGATGCCTGGGGACAATGTGTCGGTGACGGTCAATCTGATAGCGCCGATTGCGATGGATGAGGGGTTGCGGTTTGCGATTCGAGAAGGTGGTCGAACCGTTGGCGCCGGTGTGGTTGCTAAAATTATAGAATAATATGAGAAACTGAGTTGTGTTGGTTGTTTTTAATGGTATTTTTTACTAGAAATAATCAGTTTTAAAACTCGGAAGTGGGATATGCAAAATCAAAAAATTAGAATACGTCTTAAAGCATTTGATTATCGACTAATTGATAAATCAGCTCTTGAGATAGTTGATACGGCAAAGAGGACTGGAGCTGTTGTTAGAGGGCCGGTACCCTTGCCAACAAGAATAGAAAGATTTGACGTCTTACGCTCTCCACATGTGAATAAAACATCACGTGATCAATTTGAAATAAGAACCCATCTTAGATTGATGGATATAATTGATCCTACAGATAAAACAGTCGATGCCTTAATGAAGCTAGATTTGCCTGCCGGTGTAGATGTGGAAATCAAGCTTTAGTATATAACTTTGTTTAAGAAAATTCATATTTGATTAGTGGTTGCAGTTCAAAATAGGAAAAATAATGGGTTTAGGTTTGATCGGCAAAAAAATTGGCATGACGCGGGTTTTTACAGAAAATGGAGATAGTCTGCCTGTAACAGTTATTGATGTTTCTCATAATCGTGTGACACAGATTAAGTCACAAGAAAAAGATGGTTATTCAGCAGCTCAATTGGTTTTTGGAAAAAAACGTGCCATTCGCGTTAATAAACCACTAGCAGGTCATTATTCAAAAGCAGGTGCAGAGGCGGGAGAAATAATTAAAGAGTTTCGGGTTAACTCAGATGAGGCCCTGGGAGAACTAAAAATTGGTGCAACAATTGAAATTGATATATTTCAAGAGGGACAAAAAGTCGATGTTTCGGGAATAACAATCGGTAAGGGGTATGCGGGTACCATTAAGCGACATAACTTCTCGGCGAATAGAACAACACATGGCAATTCAAAAGCCCATAGAAAACCAGGCTCTATCGGTATGGCTCAAGACCCAGGAAGGATTTTTCCTGGAAAACGAATGTCTGGTCAAATGGGTAGCGTAAAGAAAACAATTCAAAATTTGGAAATTATCAGAATAGATAAAGATAAAAATCTACTGCTTATAAAAGGATCACTTCCTGGATCAAAAGGCGGAAAAGTTTTTATTAGACCAAGTATTAAAGTAAAACAATAAATTTTAAGGTAGATCGATAATGGACCTTAGGCTGATAAATGAGCAAAAACAGGATATAGGTAATGTCGCTGTTTCAGACGGCTTGTTCGATAGACAATATAATGAGGCGCTTGTTCATCAGGTTGTGACTTCTTATTTATCAAATGCAAGAACTGGGACTAGAGCTCAAAAAGGAAGATCAGAAATAAAGTGCTCAGGACGGAAACCATGGCGTCAAAAAGGAAGCGGTCGTGCGAGGGCAGGTAGAGCGTCAAGCCCTATTTGGCGTGGTGGCGGGAAAGCTTTTCCAAGCAGTCCGGATGAAAATTTTGCAAAAAAATTGAATAAAAAAATGTATCGTGCAGGTATGTGTGTAATTTTATCTCAACTTGTACGAGATCAAAGATTATCAGTTATTGATTCAATTTCATTAAATTCGCATAAAACTAAAGATTTATCTAAAAAATTAAAAAATCTTGGATATGAAGATGTGCTTCTGCTTACCCATGAATTTGATCAAAATCTTTACCTTTCCTCTAGAAATCTACCCAAAACATTAGCTATGGATGTAAGTCAAATAGATCCATATAGTCTATTAAAATTTAAGCATGTATTGATTACTTCGGATGGCATAAAAAGACTGGAGGAGCAATTTTCATGAGCAAATCAGTTAATAATTACGAACGCCTGATGCAAGTAATACAGTCACCTTATATATCCGAAAAAGGAACTTTTATTGGTGAAGCACATAACCAGACTATTTTTCGGGTCATAAAAAATGCCACCAAAAAAGAAATAAAAGATGCAATAGAGTTGTTGTGGAAAGATCAAAAAATTGAAGTAAAAAAAGTCCAAACAATCAATGTAAAAGGAAAACAAAAACGCTTTGGTCGGTTTTTGGGAAAACGCAATAATTGGAAAAAAGCTATTGTCAGCATTAAAGAAGGACAAGAACTTACTTTTACAAACTTAACGAAAGCAGAGGGTAAATAATGGCGCTCGTAAAGCTAAGGCCTACATCTCCTGGAAAACGTTCTGTTGTCCGCTTAGTGCATAAAGAATTGCATAAAGGTAGTCCTTTTAAAGGATTGATTGAAAAACAAAAAAAACATGCGGGCCGAAATAATAGTGGGAAAATAACAACGCGACATAAAGGTGGCGGGCATAAACAATACTACCGAAAAATTGATTTTAAGCGCAATAAAGATGGCATACCAGCATTTGTTGAAAGAATAGAATATGACCCGAATCGTTCTGCAAATATAGCATTGATATGTTACAAAGATGGAGAAAGAAGATACATCATTGCTCCGAAGGGGTTAAAAAAAGGAGAATCGATTGCTAGCGGTAATAGTGCACAAATTAAGCCGGGAGATGCGCTTACACTGAGAAGTATACCAGTAGGTACTGTTGTTCATTGTATTGAATTGATGCCAGGAAAAGGTGCGCAGCTCGCGCGTTCTGCTGGGGCTTCTGCGCAATTACAAGCAAGAGATGGGAATTATGCGCAATTAAAATTACGTTCAGGTGAAATCCGGAAAGTTCATATTAGTTGCAAAGCTACGGTTGGAGAAGTAAGTAATGCAGAACATAACTTGAGATCAATCGGTAAAGCTGGCGCTAAACGTTGGCGCGGCATTAGACCTACTGTGCGTGGTGTTGCAATGAATCCTATTGATCATCCACATGGCGGGGGCGAAGGACGCACTTCAGGTGGACGTCATCCAGTAAGTCCTTGGGGCAAACCTGCTAAGGGTTATCGTACCCGCTCAAATAAGCGTACAGACATGATGATTGTTAGACATCGATATTCAAGAAAAGGTTAATTAAACAATGGCAAGATCAATAAAAAAGGGTCCTTTTGTTGATTCTCATCTCGTCGCTAAAGTTGAAAAAGCACAAGAATCAAACGACAAACGCCCAATTAAAACATGGTCAAGAAGATCGACCGTTCTTCCAAATTTTATCGGTCTAACTATTTCGGTACATAATGGACGTCAACATGTTCCTATTTTTGTGACAGAAAACATGGTTGGACATAAATTAGGTGAATTTGCGCAGACGAGAACATTCAAAGGTCATGCCGCGGATAAAAAAACAAATAAACGCTAGGATTGCTAATAATGGAAACAACTGCAAAACTAAGAAGTGTTCGCCTATCAGCGCAAAAGGGAAGATTGGTAGCTGATCAAATTAGAGGATTACCAGTTGATAAGGCTATAAACAAACTTTTATTTAGTCCTAAAAAGGCCGCAACAATTATTCGGCAATTGCTCGAATCGGCGGTTGCTAATGCGGAGCATAATAATGGTGCTGATATAGATGAGTTAAAGATTTCTAGTATTTTTGTAGATAAAGCAACGTTTATGCCTCGATCTAGTGCGCGTGCAAAAGGTCGCGGCAATCGTATCATGAAACCAACTTGTCACATCACTATCACTGTAGCTGACTAAATGAAGTCACAATTACAATAATGGGCAACAGATAATGGGTCAAAAAATACATCCGACAGGATTTCGTCTTTCAGTTCAAAAAAATTGGCTTTCTAAATGGTATGCAAATAGTAGTAATTTTGCTTTGATGCTTAATGAAGATATAAAAGTAAGAGACTTTTTGTCCAATAAATTAAAACATGCTTCAGTAGGCAAAGTATTGATAGAAAGACCGTCTAAAAATGCAAGGATTACAATTTATAGTGCGCGCCCAGGTGTTGTAATTGGAAAAAAAGGTGAAGATATTGAGTTGTTGCGGACTGAACTTCAAAAAAGAATGGGTGTGCCAGTTCATGTTAATATTGAGGAAATAAGAAAACCAGAGCTTGATGCACAATTAATAGCAGATAATATCGCACAACAATTAGAAAAAAGAATTATGTTCCGCCGTGCTATGAAAAGAGCAATGCAGAATGCAATGCGGTTAGGTGCACAAGGAATAAAAATTATGAGTTCAGGACGTCTCAATGGTATAGAGATTGCACGTACTGAATGGTATAGAGAGGGAAGAGTACCGCTTCATACCTTAAGAGCGGATCTGGATTATGCGACGTCTGAAGCTCACACTACGTATGGAATTATCGGTATTAAGGTCTGGATATTTAAAGGCGAAACTTTAGGGAAAGAAGGCGGTTCATCTTCAACAACATTACCTGGTGTTGTAGAGGTGGATAAGAAAAGACCCACTAAAAGAGATAGATTAGTTTATGAAGATACTGCTATTAAAGCGCCTAATTTAAATATGGATTCTGGAGATAATGATGCTGCAACCAGCTAGAACAAAATATAGAAAACAGCAAAAAGGGCGCAATACAGGTATAGCAACACGTGGTTCGAAGGTGAGCTTTGGTGAATTTGGATTAAAAGCTATCGAAAGAGGACGTATCACTGCGAGACAAATCGAAGCAGCGCGGCGGGCCATGACTAGACACATCAAAAGGGGCGGTCGTATATGGATCAGAATTTTTCCAGACAAACCAATTTCACATAAACCAGCCGAAGTGAGAATGGGTAAGGGAAAAGGTAGTCCAGAATATTTTGTTGCAGAAATTAAGCCTGGAAAAATGCTATACGAAATGGACGGCGTAAATGAAGAACTTGCCCGTGAAGCATTTCGTTTGGCAGCTGCAAAATTACCAGTTAAGACTATATTTACAATACGTCAATTAGGTGGGTAATCGTGATGAAGGCGAATGAATTAAGAAAAATGAGTCTGTCTGAACTTAATGCAGAGTTACACTCATTGTTAAGAGCACAGTTTGGCTTAAGAATGCAGTTGGCTACACAGCAAATATCCGATCCAAATCAGTTAAAAAAGGTAAGAAGGGATATTGCGAGAGTAAAAACTGTTGTGACCCAAATAAGTAGTGATAAATGATGAAAGAGAAATTAAATCGTACTTTAAGTGGAAAAGTGACGAGTAACAAAACTGATAAGACAGTCACTGTATTAGTTGATCGAAGAGTTAAACATTCTTTATACGGAAAAATTATTTCTCGATCCAAAAAATATCATGCACATGATGAATCAAACACTAGTCAGATTGGTGATGTAGTACTGATAGAAGAATGCAGACCCATATCTAAAACAAAGTCTTGGCGTATTGTAAAGGTGCTATCGCACACGGTACTTTCTTGATATTTGTAACTACTTTATTAGTAGCTTGCATTAAGTACGATTAGTCAGTAGAATCGCGGATTTTCGTTGAGCTGTTTCAAAGCTTATCAGGTGAAGCGGATTGCCTTAATTATATTTAAAGAGCCACACAAAGCTTAAGCGCAAAATAAAAAATATTCGAAATTTGAAAAATGTGGTATTTGATTTAAACGAATAAAAAGTGAACTAAAAATGATTCAAATGCAATCGATGCTTAAAGTTGCTGATAACACTGGAGCAAGAGCGGTAATGTGTATAAAAGTGCTAGGCGGATCTAAACGGCACTATGCTAGTATTGGAGATATAATTAAAGTCACTGTTAAAGATGCTGCACCAAGAGGTAGAGTCAAAAAAGGTGATGTGTACAATGCTGTAGTTGTAAGGACAGCAAAAGGCGTCAGACGTGTCGATGGATCCTTATTAAAATTTGATGGCAACGCAGCTGTTTTGCTTAATAACAAGTTAGAGCCAATTGGTACACGTATATTCGGCCCGGTTACAAGAGAACTGCGAAGCGCGCGTTTTATGAAAATAGTATCGTTGGCCCCTGAAGTATTATAAGTATATAGGATTATGTCGATGAAAAAGATCAAAAAGGGAGATGACGTTGTTATTCTTGCCGGAAAAGATAAAGGTAAGCGCGGAACTGTAACAAACTTAACCGGAATTGATAGAGTCACTGTTCAGGGTGTTAACACAGTTAAAAAGCATCAAAAGCCAAACCCTTCAACAGGAGCTGCCGGGGGCATAATAAATTTTGAATTACCTATTCATATTTCAAATGTTGCTTTGTATAACGTAGCAGCAAAAAAAAATGATCGAGTTGGTTTTCAGTATGATTCTGAACAAAAAAAAATAAGAGTTTTTAGATCGAATGGCGAAAAAGTTTAATGACACGGTTGAAATAAAATGAGTCGCTTGCAAGAGTTTTACAAAACCAAGGTAACAAAGCAGCTAACAGAAAAGTTTGGCTATAAGTCTTCAATGGAAATTCCTAAGGTTTCTAAAATAACGCTAAACATTGGGCTCGGTGAAGCTACAATTGATAAAAAAGTGGTAGAGCATGCAGTCTCTGATCTGAGAAAGATCGCAGGCCAACAACCGATTGTTACCCGAGCAAGAAAATCTATTGCGACCTTTAAAGTGCGAGAAGGGTATCCGGTCGGTTGTATGGTTACCCTGAGAGGTGTGCATATGTATGAATTTTTAGATAGGTTAATATCTATTGCCATACCGAGGATTAGGGATTTTCGTGGCATATCCCCAAAGTCATTCGACGGACGTGGAAATTATAATATGGGCATTAAGGAACAGATAATTTTCCCGGAAATAGACTACGACAAAATTGATGCCATACGAGGACTAAACATAACTATAAACACAACGGCTAAAAGTGATGAAGAAGCTAAGGCGTTGTTAAGTGCATTTAATTTTCCATTTAGAAACTAAAAATATAATGGCGAAAAAGGCGATTATCAATAGAAACAGTAAAAGAATTCGAGTTGTTCAAAAGTTTGCAGAACGACGAAAAGGGTTACTGGCCAAAATAAATGACCAGTCTTTGAGTGATGAAGAAAGATTTCAAGCACGCTTAGAGCTACAAAATCTTCCGCGTAATTCAAGTCCGGTTAGAATATGTAAGCGTTGTTCGATAACGGGCCGTTCTCGAGGTGTTTATTCTAAGTTTGGTTTAGGAAGAAGTAAACTGCGAGATATTGCTATGAGTGGCAAGATACCTGGAATAATAAAAGCAAGCTGGTAAACAAGTAAGTATAATAAAATTATTGCATATATTGAGTAAAACCAACATGAGCATGAGTGACCCAATAGCAGATATGCTGACACGCATACGCAACGCGCAAATGGCTAGAAAAAAAACTGTTAATATTCCATATTCTAGAATTAAATCGGATATAGCGTCAGTTCTAAAGGATGAAGGTTATATTAGTGACTATCAAAAAATGAAAATTGAGAAGCACGATCATTTAGAGATTGCATTAAAATATTATTCTGGTTCGCCAGTAATTGAAACCGTTAAACGAATAAGCAAACCAGGTTTGCGCATATATAAATCAGCCAGTGAAATACCTCAAGTTATGAGTGGACTGGGTATTGCAATTGTATCTACATCACAGGGGGTCATGACCGGTCAAAAAGCTCGTTCTGCTGGTATAGGCGGAGAAATTCTGTGCGAAGTAGTGTAAAAGGAAATATAAAATGTCACGTGTCAGCAAAAACCCTATTTCTGTTCCTTCAAATGTAGAAATTACTATCGCTACAAGTAATGTTACGGTTAAGGGGCCGAATGGGATTTTAGAACATAAGCTTAATTCTGGCCTACGTTTAGTACAAAATAGTAGTACTTTAGTTGTTGAGCAGACAGATAATACAAAAAAAAGTAATGCTTTGTCAGGAACGACGCGCTCTTTAATAGCGAATATGGTGAAAGGTGTTTCATCTGGTTTTGAAAAAAAATTATTACTTGTAGGTGTGGGTTATCGTGCTCAAATCAGTGGAAAAAATATTAATCTTAGCCTTGGCTATTCTCATCCAGTAAGTTATCAGATTCCTGACGGCATACAAGTTGAAATTCCCGTTCCAACCGAAATTCTTATAAGAGGAATAGACAAACAAAAAGTTGGTCAGACCGCCGCAGAGATACGTGCGTTTAGGCAACCCGAACCCTATAAAGGCAAGGGCGTACGTTATGAAGATGAAACTGTCATTTTGAAAGAAGCGAAGAAAAAATAGCAATTAATAAAATAGTAATTAATACATACTAATATGCTTAACCTTAAACAAAATAGGCTTAGAAAAGCAAAGCAAACTAGAATTAGAATTGCTAAGCAAGGGAAAATCCGTTTGTCTGTTCATCGCAGCAACCAACATATCTATGCGCAGTTGATTGATGACGCAAAAAGTCAAACCTTGGCAAGTGCATCTACTTTAGAGTCCGATGTTAAAAAAGAGGCTACACAAGGTGGCAACGCTACGGCTGCCTCGATTGTTGGAAAACGTATAGCAGATAAGGCTAAACAACTGGGAATAGATGAAATTGCTTTTGACCGTTCTGGCTTTAAATATCATGGCCGAATCAAAGCGTTAGCCGATTCTGCTAGAGAAAATGGATTAAAATTTTAGAATAAAACAATATTATGGCTAAACCAAACAGTAAAATGTCTGTTCAGGATGATTCTGCTCAAGATGATTTAAGAGAAAAAATGGTTGCAATTAATCGTGTAACCAAAGTTGTTAAAGGCGGACGCATTCTTGGGTTTGCTGCACTTACCGTAGTAGGAGATGGTGATGGTGGAGTTGGAATGGGTAAGGGAAAATCTCGCGAGGTTCCTGTTGCTGTTCAAAAAGCCATGGATGAAGCTAAACGTTCTATGATCAAAATAAAACTAAAGAACGGCACAATTTATCATCCTATAATTGGGAGACATGGATCAGCAAGAGTTTACATGCAGCCTGCACCCGAAGGCACTGGTATTATTGCTGGGGGGCCAATGAGAGCTATTTTTGAGGTTATGGGGATGCATAATATATTGGCCAAATGTATTGGGTCGACGAATCCATATAACGTAGTAAGAGCTACTTTGCAAGGGCTTTATTCAATGAATACACCGGCTGCAATAGCCGCAAAGCGCGGAAAATCTGTCGAAGATATATTAGGAAGCTAGTTGAGCAAAAAATGAACAACAAAAGTAATAAAACCTTAAAGATAACGTTAATAAAAAGCTTAATAGGCACCAAGCAAAGCCATCGTGCTACAATTAGAGGCCTTGGTTTGCGTAAAATAAACAGCACAGCTGAATTGGAAAATACAGCTGCAGTACGCGGTATGGTGCAAAAGGTTCAATATCTCGTTAAATGTGAATAAATATGTACTTAAATACAATCAAAAATGGCGAAGGCGCGTCTAGGCAACGAAAAAGAGTTGGGAGAGGTATTGGATGTAATAATGGCAAAACTGCGGGACGAGGACATAAAGGACAGAAATCACGTGCTGGTGGATTTCACAAAATAGGATTTGAAGGTGGTCAAATGCCTTTATATAGACGCCTTCCCAAAAGAGGATTCAAGTCACTAAGTGCAGTTTTGACACTAAATTTGCGCTCCAGTCTGTTATTGAATGCAGAAGAAGGTGCGACTATCAACTTGGACTGGGTTAAAAATAATAATTCAACTTCTAAGAAAGTTGCACAGGTAAAATTTTATTTATCTAGGCATGAGATTTTAAAAACAAAACTGAATTTTGAAGGTGTTAAAGTTTCAAAAGGAGTTAAGAAAATAATTGAATCTGCCGGTGGCAGCATTAAGTTATAAAGGTAAGCAATTGGCTAATAGAGGATTCACACACAAACCTGTTGATAAATTCGCCGACCTGAAACGTCGGCTTTGGTTTTTATTATTGGCGCTTATCGTCTACAGAATCGGCGCACATGTACCTGTACCAGGAATAGATCCAGATGTATTAAAGGATTTGTTTGATTCTCAACAAGGTGGTGTGTTGGGAATGTTTAATATGTTTTCTGGTGGTGCTTTATCCAGGTTTTCGATTTTTGCTTTAGGCATTATGCCTTATATTTCTGCTTCGATTATTATGCAATTAGGTACAGTTGCAGTACCTTATCTAGAAGCATTGAAAAAAGAAGGTGAAAGTGGGCGGAGAAAAATAACTCAATATACCCGCTATGGCACTTTATTATTGGCCTTAGTCCAAAGTTATGGAATCTCTATAGCATTGCAATCTCAAGCAGGATTAGTCATAAACCCTGGGCCAATGTTTGTTTTAACAACGGTTATCACTTTAGTAACCGGGACTATCTTTTTGATGTGGCTAGGCGAGCAAATAACAGAGCGTGGAATCGGTAATGGCATTTCTTTAATTATATTTGCTGGAATTGCTGCCGGATTACCTAGTGCCATTGGCGGAACACTTGATCTTGTGAGTACAGGCTCAATGCATTTTTTGGTTGCATTATTTATCTTTATAGCAGCTGCGTTAGTAACAGGATTTGTCGTATTTATCGAGAAAGGTCAACGCCGTATTTTAGTAAATTATGCTAAACGACAAGTTGGTAAAAAAATTTACGGGGGGCAAAGCTCTCATCTGCCTTTAAAGCTAAATATGGCAGGCGTTATACCACCTATATTTGCTTCGAGTATTATTTTGTTTCCTGCAACTATGGCTGGTTGGTTCGCAACAGGTGAATCCATGATCTGGCTGCGTGATATAAGTGCAGCTTTGTCCCCTGGGCAACCATTCTATGTTTTTTTATATGCTTCAATGATTATATTCTTTTGTTTCTTTTACACTGCGTTGGTATTTAACCCGAAAGAGACATCCGACAACTTAAAGAAAAGTGGTGCTTTCATACCCGGTATTAGACCAGGTGACCAGACTACGCGATATATTGAGAGAATCATGTTAAGACTAACATTAGCAGGTTCGATTTATGTAACACTCGTATGTTTACTACCTGAGTTTCTAATACTTAAGTGGAATGTGCCTTTTTACTTTGGCGGTACCTCGCTACTGATTATTGTTATAGTAACGATGGATTTTATGTCGCAGGTACAATCACATGTGATGTCTTCACAATATGACAGCTTGTTAAAAAAGGCAAATTTAAAAGGAAGTAGTGGACGCCTGCCTGCTCGATAATCTCATCTAGGTATTCATGGCAAAAGAAGAAACAATACAAATGCAGGGTGAGGTTCTTGAAACTTTACCTAATGCTACATTTAAAGTTAAATTAGAGAATGGGCATGTGGTTTTGGCTCATATATCTGGAAAAATGAGAATGCATTACATAAGAATTTTGCCAGGAGATAAAGTGACAGTTGATTTGACGCCATATGATCTAACACGAGCCCGTATTACATTTCGAGCAAAATAAGAATATGATTAAGGAGTTACAATGAAGGTCTTAGCATCAGTAAAAAAGATTTGTAGAAACTGTAAAATAATAAAAAGAAACAGAGTTGTTCGGGTTATATGCACAGATCCTAGACATAAACAGAGACAAGGCTAAAGTTTGAGCCAGCTAATTTCATAACAGGTTATAAAATGGCACGTATAGCGGGAGTAAATTTACCAAATCATCAACACGTAGGAATTGCACTGACTGCAATCTATGGAATTGGTCGGTCTCGGTCAGATGAAATATGTAGTGAGTTAGGCATACCAACGCATATAAAACTTAAAGAACTTTCAGAGTCACAGCTTGATCAACTTCGTGACCTTATATCGAAATATGTTATTGAAGGCGATTTGCGACGTGAGATATCCATGAATATAAAAAGATTGATGGACTTGGGTTGTTATCGCGGGTATCGCCATCGACGGGGATTACCAGTCAGAGGACAGAGAACAAGAACTAATGCACGTACTCGCAAAGGACCTAGGAAGGCTATACGGGCAAGGTAAAATAATTTGATTTATATTAGGAAAGTTTAAATGGTTAAGTCGAGTGTACGTGCACGAAAAAAAATAAAAAAGAATGTATCAGAAGGAATAGCTCACATACATGCATCTTTCAATAATACAATTGTAACAATTACTGATCGACAAGGAAACGCATTATCATGGGCAACGTCTGGAGGTGCTGGTTTCAAAGGCTCACGTAAAAGTACTCCTTTTGCCGCTCAGGTTGCAGCAGAAATTGCTGGTAAAGCAGCAATTGAGTGTGGTGTAAAAAATCTTGAAGTTAAAATTAAGGGGCCTGGACCAGGACGTGATTCTGCTGTGCGCGCTTTGAATGGCGCAGGATTCAAAATTGTGAGTATATCAGATGTTACATCAATTCCACACAATGGCTGCAGGCCACCTAAAAAACGTCGCATTTAAGGAGAAATTTCTTGGCACGATATCTTGAATCAAAATGTAAGTTATGTCGCCGTGAAGGAGAAAAGCTTTTTTTAAAAGGTGATAAGTGCTTTACGGACAAATGCGCAATTGAACGCAGGAACTACCCGCCTGGTCAACATGGACAGAAGAAAGGTCGTATTTCTGACTATGGCGTGCAGTTAAGAGAAAAACAAAAGATTCGACGTATTTATGGTTTGCTAGAAAAGCAGTTCAGGATAGTTTATAAAAAAGCTGATACACAACGTGGCGTAACCGGCGATAATTTATTACAACTGTTAGAAAGTCGTTTAGATAATGTTGTTTATTTAATGGGATTTGGATCATCACGTGCTGAATCACGTCAGATAGTACGCCATAACAGTATTTTGGTGAACGGTAAACGGGTCAATATACCCTCGTACATTTTAACCCCAGGTGATGTTATTGAAGTTGATTCAAAATGCAAAGAGCAGTTGCGCATCAAATCTTCACTACAAACAGCAGACGATCGAGGGTTCCCTTCATGGATTGAAGTTGATCCAAAAAATATGAAAGGAACGTACAAAAACAAACCTGATCGAGCAGATCTGCCTTCAACCATTAATGAATCATTAGTTGTAGAATTGTATTCAAAATAATTTTTAAAAATGTCACTTTCTTTAAGGTTATTAAATGCTAGGTAATGATATATTAACACCACGAATTATTGATGTTCAAAATATATCACCATTACATGCAAAAGTTGTAATGGAACCATTTGAAAGAGGATATGGTTATACGCTCGGAAACGCCTTACGTAGAATACTTTTGTCTTCTATGTCCGGATATGCTCCTACTGAGGTTAAAATTGCTGGAGTCGTACATGAGTATTCTACTTTGGATGGGGTACAAGAGGATGTAGTTGATATATTATTAAACATAAAAGGAATAGTTTTAAAGCTACATACATCTGACGAAGTCACGTTGCGATTAAATAAATCTGGCAAAGGCGTAGTGACTGCAAACGATATTGAAGAAAGCCATGATGTTGAAATTTTAAATCCGGATCATGTGATTGCACACTTAACGACGGGAGGGAAGCTGGATTTACAGCTAAAAGTATCGCGTGGCCGTGGGTATGTCCCTGCAACTTCTCGTCAAACAGCTCAAGAAGAAAAAAGCATTGGTACCATTTTATTGGATGCTTCATTTAGTCCTATTAAACGTGTCAGTTATACTGTAGAAAGCGCAAGGGTAGAGCAAAGGACTGATCTGGACAAATTAGTCATGGATATTGAAACTAATGGTGTAGTCGATCCTGAAGAAGCTATCAGATATGCAGCTCGGGTTCTGGTACAGCAATTATCAATTTTTGCAGATTTGGAAAGTACTCCAATGCCGACTGAACAGCCTCAAGTGCCTCAGATAGACCCTGTCTTATTAAGACCCGTTGATGATTTAGAGTTAACAGTACGTTCTGCGAATTGTTTAAAAGTAGAAAATATTTATTATATCGGTGATTTAATACAACGAACCGAAGCTGAGTTGCTACGTACGCCTAATTTAGGTCGAAAATCACTTAACGAAATAAAAGAAGTTTTAGCAGCGAGAGAATTAACATTGGGGATGAAGTTAGACAATTGGCCTCCTGCTAATTTGGAAAATCATTCAAAGGATATTAACCATGCGTCATCATAACGCTTTCCGAAAGTTAAATAGAACGAGCAGTCATCGCTCTGCAATGTTTCGCAATATGACAAATTCTTTGTTGCGGCATGAAGTTATTAAAACAACATTGCCAAAAGCAAAAGAGTTGAGAAGCTATGTTGAACCAGTTATTACCCTTGGAAAAATATCTAATCTAACGAATAAAAGGAAAGCGTTTAACAAATTACGTGATCGCGAAATTGTTAGTAAATTATTTTCCGAATTAGGACCTCGCTACGCACAACGACCTGGTGGTTATATTAGAATCTTAAAATATGGTTTTCGGAAAGGTGATAATGCTCCTATGGCATTGGTCGAGTTAGTTGATCGTCCGGCTCCTATCGAGGAAATTGAAGACGACTCGAGTGAAAATCAATAAGAAAGTATGATTTAATTATTCAGTTGTGTGCATATGATTTGTTATCTTTATGCACATGATAAATGTTTAAGCAACATCCGGTAGGATATTTACTTTTACTAAAAATCTTATCGGATAAGAAAATATACACTTATAAATCGCTTTCTGCTGAGCTTAGCTGTACTACGATTGCTCTGTCAAAATACATATCTGAGTTAACTCTACAAGGGATTGAAATTTCACACGTTTATGGAACGGCAATTTGTTGGCCCAGGCCGTTCATTTGGATAAATGAAATTAGTATCAATTCATATCTATACAATATTAGTCATCATTTTAATTTAATAAAATTTAATTTATTAGATTCAACTAATAGCTATCTTCTCCGCAATAAATCGTTTTATCTTAAACAAAAACGCATACCCGTTATTGTTACCGAGTGGCAAACAAATGGCAGAGGTACCAGAAATAGAAATTGGCTTTCTAATTTAGGCGGTAGCCTTACATTTTCTTTTTTATGGTGTTTTACACCTCATGTTCGAAATATTCACACACTCAGTCTGATTCTTGGCGTAGGACTTGTCAGAGTTTTTAGGAAACTGAAGTTACCCAATATTTATCTTAAATGGCCCAACGATATTATATTTAACAAAAGAAAATTTGGAGGAATATTAACTGAGTGCAGTACGAACGGACATCATTCAATTACTGCTGTTATAGGCGTAGGGATTAACTTTAAGCTTGCATCTAATCTTGTAGAGAGTCTAGACTATCCAGTCGCCGACTTATTTGATATCACAGGTCAACAAGTTGACCGTAATCGTATACTTGCTCTGCTATTAACCGAGCTTCGCAATATTCTAAGCACATTTGAAAAAAAGGGATTTGGTTTTTTTCGTGATGAATGGGTAAGCTATCATGCGTATCATGGACAAACTGTAATTCTAAAATTTTGGGACGGATCAATTTTTGAAGGTGTCGTAGATGGAGTGTTGAACAATGGTTCGTTGGTGTTAAGCACTGCTTCAGGTCAGAAGGTTTTCAGTATGGGTGAAATCAGTATGAAAGCGAAAGATTAAAATGCACTGCCTCGCAGTTGATTCTGGAAATTCATTTCTAAAATGGGCATATTTAGAGAATAACCGAAAATTGTTGCAAAATCAGGTTAGTAATCAGGAACTGCATAAGCTACTTGATGTTTGGCAGACATTGAAAACACCTGATATGATCATAGTATCCCAGGTATCTGGACAGCGCTTAAATACTCAGCTCACACGGCTTTTTAAGATCTGGAATATTCAACCACATTGGATATGTGCCTTAGCAAAACAATGTGGTGTAACAAACAGCTATGCAAATACTGATCAACTTGGCAGTGATCGTTGGGCCGCATTAATTGCTGCATGGAATAAATTTCATGAGTCTTGTGTAGTAGTTGATGTTGGTACGGCTATGACTGTTGATGTTATATCCGATGATGGTGTTTTTTTGGGTGGAATAATAATTCCTGGCACTTACAGCTTGCAAAAATGTATTCAATGCACGACACATGTTAATTTAAATGATATGGCTTATCAGTATCATGCTTTTCCGGTTAACACGGCCGATGCCATATACAGCGGTATCATTCAAGCGCTTGTCGGGTCCATCGAACGAATGATACAGTTATATCAATTTCATCATGGCATGGCAGTGAAACACTGCTTACTTAGTGGTGGTGGTCGGGCTGATTTGTTACCCCATATAAATTTCGATGTTACGGTTATTGACAATCTTGTTCTAGAAGGCCTGATACATATTGCGCAAGATATACAACATAAACAGAACGTGTAAAACCAATTATGTCTTTGTTTCATGGCGCATCCTTTTATACTTCCGTTAATCGGCTTCAGGATTTACCTGTACATACCGGTGTTGAAATAGCATTTGCTGGTCGTTCGAATGCTGGTAAATCCAGTGTGATTAACACATTGGCGTGTAGGAAAAAACTTGCTTTTGTCAGTAAAACTCCCGGACGTACGCAACAGATTAATTATTTCCGAATTAATACCAATTTTTTTTTGGTTGATTTACCTGGCTATGGTTTTGCAAGAGTACCCATGGATATGCGCCGCCATTGGGAGACGCTTCTCAGCAAATATTTGCAGACACATGAACCCTTGCTAGGTCTTGTCTTGATTATGGATGTTCGTCATCCTTTAAAAGAGCTGGATCTGCAGATGCTCGATTGGTTTTCAGTGACTGGAAAACCGATACATATCTTGCTGACGAAAGCGGATAAGTTAAGTCGACATTTGGCTGAGAGCACGTTGTTTAAAGTGAAAGATAACTTAATGCGACACTATCCTTCAGTCAGTGTTCAGCTATTTTCAAGTACGAAGGCAATCGGAATTGCCGAGGCTAATAATGCGCTGCGTAGCTGGATAGACGGTAGTCGAGTGTTGCTGAATCAGAATACAGCTGATTTGCAATAAAAGACCCCCGGTCAAAGGGGAGTAAAAAACCGGGGGGAACCGCCTTAATATCACATAAGGCCCTGCCTTAAGGGAGGAAAGACAGGGGACAAAATTATCTTGCCCACATAGAAGACAGCATAACTGTCATGCAAGTTCCCTGGAAAAGGAATTTTTTAATGTTAAATTGATAATAAATAATTATGATAAATTCATTCGGTCAGTTTCCAAAAAAAAGAATGCGTCGTCTGCGTCGTGATAATTTTTCACGCCGTTTGGTTCAGGAAAATATTCTTCATGTAAATGATTTTATTTATCCTGTGTTTGTTTTGGACGGGATGCACCGGGAAGAAAAAGTGACTTCTATGCCCGGTGTGGTAAGACAGTCGGTTGATTTACTGATGAAACAAGCCGAACGTTGTTTGACGCTCGGTATTCCCGCAATAGCTATTTTCCCGGTTATTGACACGAATCTAAAAAGCCTAACAGCGGATGAAGCCTATAATCCAGACGGTTTAGTGCCGCGAGTTGTTCGTCAGTTAAAACAAAATTTTCCTGAACTCGGTGTCATTACGGATATCGCACTGGATCCTTATACCAGCCATGGCCAAGATGGATTGATTGATGAGTTGGGCTATGTTTTAAATGATGAAACTGTGGAGGTGTTGTGTCAACAGGCTTTAGTACATGCACAGGCAGGTGCTGACATAGTCGCGCCTTCGGATATGATGGACGGGCGTGTCCTGGCCATTCGGAATACATTGGATGATAATCAATATATTCATACGCGGATTTTAGCGTATTCGGCAAAATATGCATCCAGTTTTTATGGTCCGTTCAGGGATGCAGTGGGCTCCGCTGCTAATTTAGGTGGCGGTAATAAATATACATACCAAATGGATCCTGCTAACTCCAATGAAGCTTTATGGGAGGTTGGGCTTGATATAACCGAAGGGGCAGATATGGTCATGATCAAACCGGGCATGCCCTATCTGGATATTGTGCGTCGCATCAAGGATCAGTTTCAAGTGCCTACATTTGTCTACCAGGTGAGTGGTGAGTATGCAATGCTTAAAGCGGCTGCGATAAATGGCTGGTTGAATGAGGAGGCATGTGTTTTGGAAGCATTATTGTCATTCAAGCGGGCAGGAGCTGACGGGATATTGACATATTATGCGATGGAAGCTGCGTCGTGGCTGAATCATGTAAAGTAAAAAACGCACCGGGTAACTTGTTATTGCAAAGAAAATAACCAGTGTTATAGGTACATCATTTTATTAATCGATAACCTCGAAACCCGCGTCTTCAATCGCCGTTTTTAATTGATCAATGCTGGTAGTCGCTGGATTGTGTTCCACAATTGCTTGCGCGGTGTCGAGAGATATTTCGATTCGGATTATATCCGGTAGTTTTTCAAGTACAGTTTTGATACTGTTGACGCATCCCTGACAGGTCATGCCTTGAATTTTTATGGTCGTTGTTTGCATATTGCGTGTTTCCTTTATTGATTAGCTTGCCAGCGTTTCAATAACAGTGAGTTACTGACAACCGAAACTGAGCTCATTGCCATCGCGGCGCCGGCTATAACCGGGTTCAGCATACCGACTGCGGCTAGCGGAATACCCAGTGAATTATAAACAAAAGCGAAAAAAAGGTTCTGACGTATTTTTCTGAGCGTAGCACGTGACAGAGAAATGGCATCAGCTACACTCACCAGATCGTTACGTATTAAAGTAATATCAGCGGTTTCAATAGCAACATCAGAACCTGCACCAATAGCAAAGCTTACATCGGCCTCAGCAAGTGCCGGCGCGTCATTAATACCGTCACCAACCATGCCGGTAAATTTTCCACTTTCTTTCAATTTTTTGACTTCTGCTGCTTTGTCCTGTGGTAATACTTCTGCCCGATACTCGCCGATCCCTGTAAGCTTGGCAATGGCGGCGGCTGTGACCTTGTTATCGCCCGTGAGCATAACGACCTTTATGCCCATTTGCTGCAAGCGTTTGACCGCGTGAACAGAGGTATCACGCAGGCGATCAGCGATGGCAAGGTAACCGAGAACCTGCGGGTTGTTATCCAACGCAGTTTCTACTATAGCAATGACGGTTTTGCCTTCTGCTTGCAGCGTGTTTACCAGTGATTCATCCAATAGTGCGCCCTGTTGAGTCAAAAATTTGGGTGAACCGAGAAGATACTGGGTATTGCCGATTTTAGCCTTGATACCGCTGCCGGCAATAGCAGAGAAATCTGCAACAGGTTTTAGTTGAATATTCATTTTTTCGCCACACTCTCTTACGGCTCGGGCTAGCGGATGTTCGGATCCGTGCTCCAGTGAAGCAGCAATCTGAATAAACTCGGTTTTGGTGATAGAATCGGCAGGTATGATGTCGGTCACCTCTGGCTTTCCTTCGGTCAGTGTTCCGGTTTTATCAACAATAACCGTTTGAATTTTTTCAGCGTGCTCCAGTGCGGCCGCATTTTTTACTAAAACACCCGCCTGGGCGCCGCGGCCTGTGCCAACCATAATAGCAGTCGGCGTTGCCAGCCCAAGTGCACACGGACAAGCGATAACCAATACGGAAACGGCATGGATGAGAGCGGTGACAAAGATACCGGTCAGCCACCAAGTAATACCAAGTGTTAGGATACTGATGACGACAACAATTGGCACGAATACCCCTGAAATGGTATCTGCCATGCGTTGGATCGGCGCTTTGGAGCCTTGCGCCTCTTCAACTAAATGAATGATGGCGGCAAGCTGAGTTTGTGCACCGACGCTGCTTGCACGGCATTTAAGCAGACCTTGCTGATTAGTGGTCGCTGCAAACACCTTCGATCCAGGCTGTTTGTTAACCGGCAGACTTTCTCCGGTCAGCATGGATTCGTTCACGCTGGATGCGCCCTCGACGACGATGCCATCGACCGGAAGATTTTCTCCCGGACGGACGATAAACACATCGCCAACCTGCAAAGTGTCTGCAGATACTTCAATTATTTGACCATCTTGTTCGATGCGTGCAGTCTTGGGCTGTAGCTTGATTAACGCCTCAATTGCTTCTGAGGTCTTGCCTTTGGCGCGTGCTTCCATCAGTTTACCAAGCAGCACCAGTGTAATAATCGCCGCGCTTGCTTCAAAGTAGATATGCTGTTCCAGTGAAAATACCGTAACAACCGCGCTAAAGATATAGGCCATACTGGTGCCAAGCGCAACCAGTACATCCATATTGGCTCCTCCTCCACGCAACGCATGCCATGCGCCGATATAAAAGCGTTTGCCAATCCAGAACTGTACCGGTGTGGCGAGCAGCCACTGAAGCCAGCGAGGCAATACATCCATATCATGACCGGTAAACATGGCGCCCATCTGCATGACTAGAGGCAGTGTTAGTGCAGCGGAAATCCAGAATAAACGTAATTCGGCGCGATATGCCGCAAGTCGGCGCGCTTTCTCTTCGGCATGGCTTGTCTCGTTGATTTCATTGGCACCATATCCCGCATTCTCAACTGTGGCAATAAGTTGCTCAACGGTTGTCAGGCCTGGTATGAAATTAACTTTGGCTATCTCCGTTGCAACATTGACCTGGGCTGTGACACCGGGTAGCGTATTTAATGCTTTTTCGATGTGTCCTGCACACGCTGCACAGGTCATCTTGTGCAATTGCAGCTGCACCGTTTGCGGGGCGATTTGAAAGCCGGCTTTTTCTATGGCTTTAATGAGTGCGCCTGTCTCGATTTTCTGGTCATCATAATGGACGCGCGCCTTCTCACTGGCGAAATTGACAACCGCGTCCACTCCGGGAAGTTTATTCAGGTTCTTTTCGATGCGCAAAGCGCAGGCCGCGCACGTCATGCCTTCTATAGGAAGTTCGATTTGCTTGAGCGAGGTTGTATTCATGTTCGTTTGTCAAATTTTAGTCCAAAATAGACAATTTGTTATGAATCAATTAGTACGTCTGTCATAGCTATCATGTGGCGGACATGATTTAGAAAACAAGTGTGTGTAGCTGACGTTTTTTATTGATTGGGTTGTTCAGGCACTATCACGCCGTCAATCAGTTGAATACTATCACCGTGATGCAGGTGAGAAACATCGGGTACCCTGATAATTTGCTGGCTGCCGTCTTGCATAATGATGCCCACATGATAATGAGAATGCTGTCTTTTGTGACCGGATTGCGCATAAGCACCGTGCCCACTGATTTCTTTTGCTATTGTACCTGCGACGATACCGCTGGTTATAGCATTGTATGTGTTTTCCTGGTCGATGATGCGAATATAATCAATGACGCCGCAATTGATGCAGCCTGATAGCGCTGGTGGCTGAGAAGGAGGGGGGGTGTTTGGGGGAAGCACTGCGGGTGGATAATGGATAATGCCTGCATCGGTGCTTTTGATGCTGATGCTGTTTCTGGCGCCGGAAATGGCTGTGCTTGTACGCTGCATGGTTCGGGGCGGCAGGTTTGGATCAGGCTTAGTGTCGGGCAGGGGTGCGAATGATTGTGGTGCGGACTGGTGTATCACGGATTCGCCGGTTTCGTCTGATTGTGCCAAGGCTGTTCCAGTAACAGATATGAAAGCGATAGTCAGTGCAGCTTGTACCGAACTTCTGTTGCGATAGAACATTTTATTTCCTCATGCCAGATTATTGATTATTTACAATTGATGATGGAACAAAATTAAGCAATTTTGGTAACCAAGCGTTGGAGTCTGAAAAAAACTTTTAGTTTCTGGGCGTTGCAGAATTGGCTTTCGAAAAGTTTTGGAAATAACAATGGCAGTGCAATTTTTCGATTATGGTTTGTCGTTTTCTGATTGATCT
The DNA here is from genome assembly GCA_024235755.1 of Burkholderiales bacterium. GTDB lineage: Bacteria > Pseudomonadota > Gammaproteobacteria > Burkholderiales > Nitrosomonadaceae > Nitrosomonas. The sequence goes on from JACKLV010000002.1 coordinate 80,771, forward strand.
GATACGGTATTTTTGTTTGCGCGCGGACTTTCTTTTATTGTAAGTGTGGCAATGATAATACCTACTTCATAAAGCAGGCATAATGGAACCGCGAGCATAAACTGGGAAATAACATCGGGGGGAGTGATTATGGCTGCAATTACAAATGATCCGACAATGACGTAAGGGCGAATCTCTTTGAGTTTCTCAATTGTGATGAAACCGGTTTTAACGAGAACCATCACGACTACAGGCACTTCAAATGTTATACCGAATGCCATAAACATGGACAGGACAAAACTCAGATATTTGTTGATGTCTGTCATTACAGCAACGCCTTCCGGTGCAAAATAGGTAATGAACTCAAACACCAAAGGCAGGGCCGCAAAATAAGCAAACGACATACCTAAAAAAAACAACAGGCTACCGGCAATAACCAGCGGCAGCGCAAGGCGCTTTTCATGTGAGTAAAGGCCGGGAGCAATAAAGGCCCAAGCTTGATACAGTGTATGCGGCAAAGTAATGACAAAGGCTAGCATCATCGCAACCTTCATCGGTACAAAAAAAGGTGTGGCGACATCTGTGGCGATCATCTGCCCGCCCTGAGGCAGTTTTTCCAGAAGCGGTTGCGCCAACATGGTGTACAGTTCCCGGGCATAGAAGGCGCATGGTATGAAACCGATCAGCAGTCCCCCCAATGTACGGATCAGTCGGGTACGCAATTCCACCAGGTGAGATAAAAGCGAGCCTTCAATATTCATAGTGATTCAACTGCGGGAGCGGATAATTGAAGAATCATGATCGGTGCGAATCATATAGATATCAAAAGTGATCGCTAAGGTGAAGACTGATTATGATCAGAGGGTGTCTGACGGGATGTTGAATCGGTTGTTTTGGTATCAGTGCCAGGTTTCGAATGAGTATCAGCAGAGTGCGGCTGAGCCGCGTTTTCCTGTGATTCAGATTTATTCATTGCTTTAATCTCATCAACTTCCTTGCGTACGGAGTCTTCGATCGAATGTACTGTTTCTTGCATGGTATGATGCATTTGTTTGAGCTCCTCCATGCGTATTTCGTTGTGAATATCTGTCCTTACACTGTAAACGAACTGCCGGCATCGACTGATCAGATGACCTAATGTGCGCGCTACCTGTGGTAACCGCTCCGGGCCCACGACTATCAGTGCAATCACAGATATGATCAAGATTTCAAAGAAACTGATATCGAACATGTTGTCACTGTAAATAGGCGGATATTCTCTGATTGCCGGCAGAAGGCGTCATTTTTATCGCATAAGTAAAGCTTCATCACGTATTCATACATGCTGACCTGAGCTATGTTCTGGTTTGTGAATTCTCTTTAGAAGCGCTGTTAACAGATTGATTATTGCTATCGGATTTTTGTTCGTCTGGCTTGTGTGCATTCTGAGTTGCTTCCGTACTGAATGAACGCATATTTTTAGGCTCGTCATCGAATGTCAGGCTGTCATGGTCCGAGGTCTGGGAAGCGCTTTTTTCGGTATCTGCATCTTTCATGCCTTCTTTGAAACTTTTAATGGCGCTGCCGAGATCGCCACCAAGATTGCGTAGTTTTTTTGTACCGAAAACCAGAACAACGATAATTAATACAACAACCCAATGCCAAATACTGAATGTGCCCATTTCTGCCTCCTGTGTGCTACCGAACGATATTAGCGTTTCTGCATCATGGCGGGCAGGCGCTCTTTACTGCCGATAATATGGATATGCAAATGAAATACTTCCTGACCACCTACCCGGCCAGTATTGATAATTGTACGAAAGCCGTCGATACAACCCTGTTCTTTCGCCAGTGTTGGGGCTAATAATAGCATTTTTCCGAGTATCGCCTGATGCGTTTTTTCGCATGCCATGAGTGATGCAATATGTATTCTGGGTATAATCATAAAATGCACCGGTGCTGCCGGATTAATATCATTGAATGCGATAAGATCGTCATCTTCATAAATGATTTGAGCCGGAATTTCATTGCGAAGGATTTTGCAAAATATACAATTGTCATTTTCCATCGTGTTTTATCCTTTTTCACCAACATTACGTGAAGCCTTTTCGGCGATCCCGGATACGCCTTCACGCCTTTCCAGTTCCTTCAGTACATCTTCCGGCGTTAATCCATGATACGACAGCAGGATCAGACAATGAAACCAGAGATCCGCTGTTTCGCGTACAACATGCTGTGCATCACCATCTTTCGATGCCATTAAAGTTTCCGCAGATTCTTCAGCGATTTTTTTAAGGATTTTATCATGTCCGCCATGCAGCAGTTTTGCGACGTACGAGCTACTAGTATCATCAGCCCGTTTGCGCGTTTCAATGATTTCTGACAGGCGGTGCAGTATGGTCGGTTGCATTATTTCTTATAGATCGTATCCGGGTTTTTAAGAATAGGTGAGGTGATGACCCAGTGTTTATTTTCGAGTTTTCTGAAAAAACAGTGATGTCTGCCGGTGTGACAGGCAATGCCACCGTTTTGCTCCACGGTCAACAGTACAACATCGCCGTCACAGTCAAGGCGGATGTCTTTTACTTTTTGCGTGTGGCCTGATTCTTCACCTTTGTGCCAAAGTTTTTTGCGGGAGCGAGACCAGTAGACGGCTTCACCCTTTTCTACTGTTAATTTCAGCGCTTCCCGGTTCATCCAGGCAACCATTAAAACCGTCCCGCTTTCGGCTTCCTGTGCAATTACCGGCACCAGTCCGTCATCAGACCAGTTGATTTCACTCAGCCATGTCGAAGCCATCGTATCTTAATAATCATATGAATAAGTACTAGCATTACAAGCGAACTTCGATACCATTTTCAGCCATGCGTTGCTTGGCCTGATTGATGGTAAATTCACCATAGTGAAAAATACTAGCCGCCAATACCGCGTCGGCATGACCGTTCAGAATGCCGTCAACCAGATGATCCAAATTGCCGACACCGCCACTGGCAATGACGGGAATGTCGATAGCATCCGAGACAGCGCGTGTTAACGCAATATCAAAACCGTTGCGCGTGCCATCTCTGTCCATGCTGGTAAGTAAAATTTCTCCGGCACCCAGCGACTGCATTTTTTGCGCCCAGCCAATGACTTCGATTCCCGTTGGCTTGCGGCCTCCATGTGTAAACACTTCCCAGCGGGGTTCGTGATCTTCTGTTTCAACGCGTTTGGCATCAATCGCAATCACAATACATTGCGCGCCGAAGTGGCCTGTGGCGTCCGAGACCAGTTGCGGATTGAGAACAGCTGAAGTATTGATACTGACTTTGTCTGCCCCGGCGTTCAGCAGTCTGCGCACGTCTTCGACTTTCCGCACGCCGCCGCCGACAGTCAGCGGAATAAAAACCTGTGATGCGACATCTTCTATCATATGCAAAATCAGATCGCGGTCATCCGAGCTGGCGGTAATATCGAGAAATGTCAATTCGTCTGCACCCTGCTCATCATAGCGGCGCGCAATTTCGACGGGGTCGCCTGCATCGCGTAATTCAACAAAGTTAACGCCTTTTACGACGCGCCCATTTGTTACATCGAGACAGGGAATAATGCGTTTGGCTAGGCCCATGTGCTAAACCACCTAAAGTGAAGAAAAGCTGGAAAAGTACTTGCGGCAATGGGTAAAAAGAATGGTTTCATTAGAAACCGACATTTTGATGAAGTTCGTCGGCCAGTGCTTGCGCCGCTTTAAAATCCAGGGTGCCTTCATAGATTGCTCGCCCTGTTATTGCACCGATAACACCTTCTGTTTCTATTGAGCACAATGTTCGTACATCTTCCAAATTAGTAATGCCGCCACTGGCGATAACAGGGATACTCAGCTTGCTGGCAAGATCAACAGTCGCCCCGATATTAACGCCATTGAGCATGCCATCCCGCCCGATGTCGGTGTAGATAATGGCCTCTACGCCGTAATCTTCGAATTTTAGGGCCAGATCGACTACATCATGACCGGTAACTTTAGACCACCCGTCAACGGCCACTTTTCCCTCTTTTGCGTCAAGTCCAACCAGAATATGACCTGGAAATGCATTGCAGGCATCATGTAGAAACCCGGGAATCTTAACGGCTGCTGTACCGATTATGATATAACTTACCCCTTCATCGAGATAGTTTTCAATGGTGTCCAGATCGCGTATTCCGCCGCCCAATTGAATCGGGATTTGGCTGTCAATAGCTTGTACGATTTTGCGAATAGCGCTTTTGTTTTTAGGTTTTCCGGCAAATGCACCGTTCAAATCGACCAGATGCAACCGCCGCGCACCCTGATCCAGCCAATGTGCCGCCATTTCTCCTGGATTATCCGAAAAGACAGTAGCGTCCTCCATGATACCTTGCTTCAGGCGCACACAATGTCCGTCCTTGAGATCGATTGCAGGAATTATCAACATACCAAATTTAGTTAGAGTTGAGTTGTTAAATCGAATTAGTCAGTACCAGCATGAATCAACGGGTCTGGTCTTAGATGCTGGGCGACCATTTTGAAAAATTGCGTAACAGCGTCAGTCCCGCATGATCGCTCTTTTCAGGGTGGAACTGTACCGCGAAAATGTTATCTTTTGCAACCGCGCAGGTAAACGCGAAGGGATAATGGCTTTGTGCGGCAATAATGGCGGTGTCCGGTGTTTCCACATAATAGCTGTGGACAAAATAAAACCGTGCATTGTTGGCGATACCAGCCCAGAGAGGGTGATCGTGCGTATGAAATACTTGATTCCAGCCCATATGCGGCACTTTAAGTTTTTGTCCGTCAGGCGTCGTCATGGCTTTTGCCGGAAAGTGTACAACTTTACCGGGAAGAATATTCAGTCCTTTGACATGCCCCTCTTCGCTTTCTTCAAATAGCATTTGCAAACCGATGCAGATACCAAGAAAAGGTTTACTCCGCGCCGCTTGCACGACTGCATCGTGCAGGCCGTGTGTATTCAGCGCTTGCATGCAATTGGGCATCGCCCCCTGCCCGGGCACCACAATCCGTTCGGCGCGATTGACGATGGACGGCTCGCTGGTCACGGTAACGGAAGCTTCGGGTGCGACGTGTTCAAGCGCTTTATGGACGGAACGCAGGTTTCCCATGCCATAATCTACTACTGCTATATCAGTCATTGCTGGAAGAAAGGAAGAAAGTGAGTTGAGTTTATAACGTGCCTTTGGTTGACGGAATGACGTCTGCGGCCCTTTGGTCGTATTCGAGTGCCATCCGCAATGCACGGCCGAATGCTTTGAAGATGGTTTCGGCCTGATGGTGTGCATTCTTTCCGGTCAGATTATCGATATGCAAGGTAACCAGCGCATGGTTGACGAAACCCTGAAAAAATTCATTGATCAGGTCGACATCAAAATCGCCGATACGGGCGCGAACGAATTCGGCATTCAGCGTCAGGCCAGGACGTCCGGACAAATCGATGACAACGCGCGATAACGCTTCATCGAGCGGTACATACGCATGACCGTAGCGGCGGATGCCTTTTTTGCCGCCGAGCGCTTTGGCGAAAGCTTGGCCAAGCGTGATACCGATGTCTTCCACGGTATGATGGGCGTCAATATGCAGATCGCCTTTGGCCGTGATTTCAACATCCAGCATGCCATGACGCGCGATCTGGTCGAGCATATGTTCAAGAAAAGGCACGCCTGTATTCATAACGGCACTGCCTTTACCATCCAGATTCAGGCTGACTGAAATCTGGGTTTCCAGCGTGTTACGAGTGACTTGTGCCTGTCGCATAGAACAATAAGGCTACTAAGGCGGGTTGAGCTGATGGGTTGAATCTAAATTTATTCACTTAATAACGTTTTTAATACTGTAACAAATTGTGTATTTTCCCCGGGTGTGCCAACGGTGACACGCAAGCAATTATCCAACAAGGCATGCGTACGATCAAGATTTTTAATCAAAATACCCTGTTGTTTTAGCTTCCCGAAAATATCGGTGGCGTTATCGACCCGAAACAAAATGAAATTGGCGTCGGATGGAAAAACTTCAAGTGCTCCCAGTGCACCTAGCTGAGCAAGCATTCTGGCGCGTTCGGTTTTGATTTGACTGGCCTGATCCAATAACACATCCATGTGACGTAACACCGTTTGCGTGACATGCTGTGTCAACACATTGACGTTATACGGTAGGCGCAGTTTCTCGAATTCGGTCAACCATGCCGGGCGGCCGATGAGCAGGCCAAGCCGCAATCCTGCCAATCCAAGTTTGGACAGTGTGCGCATCAGCAGCAGATTGGGATAATCAGCCAGCCTGTCCATGACGCTGGCGTCGGCAAATGCATGATATGCTTCGTCGACCACCACGATCCCGGGTGTAGCCTCGATGATTTTCAGAATTGCGTGTTCGTCAAATAAATTGCCGGTTGGATTGTTGGGATAGGCGAGAAATATGACAGCAGGCTGGTGGTGCGCAATTGCTTCCAGCATGACGTCGAGATCGAGTGCGAAATCCGCAGTCAAAGGCACGCCGGTATACTGCATGTTGGCAAATGTCGCGATCATACGGAACATGACAAAAGCGGGCTCGACACTCATGACGACCGCACCGGGCCGGGCTGTTGCCATGGCGACGATCTGGATGATTTCGTCGGAACCGTTGCCGAGCATGACTTCCATCTGGTCCGGAATCGCCAGTGTTTCGCGCAGCGCCGCTTTCAAGTCGGCTGCATTCGGGTCGGGGTAGCGGTTGATCGGCGCATCGGCTGCAAGGCTTGAAATTTCGTTTTGCAAGGCTTGTGGTAAAGCATACGGATTTTCCATCGCGTCGAGTTTAACCATGCCGGTCGCGGGCGGGACATGATAGGCTTTCAGCGCGAGAATTTCGGGACGGATGATGTCGGATGGATTTGATGCGTTGCTGGAATGTTTCATTCGGGTATTTTAACCCGGATAAGCTGTTGCTGTTCAGGTTTTAACAGTATTTTCGCTATGAAAATGCCGGAAAAGCGAAAGCCCGATTACGCGGTGCTAATCGGGCTTGCGTGATCTAGAAAAGATTTTAACAGAAACCTGCGGCTTGACAGGTGCCGCCGCGAGTCCAAGTTACTGATAGGTTTGCATCAAGTGTAGGAAGAAGCGTGAAATTTTCTCCGGCAAATCCGTTTACGGCATTAGCAGTGGCTGTGATTAAGCCATTAGCAGCAACCGTTACACCGCCCATTAGTCCAGCTGCGGAAGCTGGGACATCTGCGGGTACTTCTGTAGCTTGTCTTGCGGGTGTTCCAGTGCCAGGAACAGTAATAGCGCCGGCAACAAGACAGTTTCCACTTTGAATACAAGCTTCAACAGCTGTTTTTATAGGTGCGGTAGCATTGGTTACTTCGGTGAAACGTGCTTTCATTGTATAATTTTGATAAGCAGGTACTGCGACCGCAGCCAGAATACCAATAATGGCTACGACGATCATCAATTCAATCAATGTAAAACCTTTTTGTGCTTTATGCATGTTTAAATCTCCTAAAAGTTGGTCTTTTTCATTCCACACGGTGTGTGTGCTTTACTTAAAGCAGGAACCGTGCCAGTTTTTATTATGGCGAGTTTTTAATTGCCGAAGACTTCATTCCACAGTGCGGTGACGGCCAGGCGGTGGTCGCTCAACTGCTCGGTTTCGATGCGGTTGAGCGCTTGCAGCGTTTCATCGGTTGCGGATGTGCCGGTGAGGTTGCCGTCGCTGTTAAGCCGCTGGCGGTGCTGGGTGCGCCGGTATTCGCGGTAAGCGATGCGACAATTTTCGGCACTTTGTGACGCAATCAGTCCTAATTCGGCCGCCAGTTTTAATAAAGCGATATTACCGATGTTGCCTGTCAGTTCGGGGTGCCGGTGTGCATAGCTTAAAACAAGGTATTGCACGATAAACTCCACGTCGATAATGCCGCCGCGATCGTGTTTGATATCAAACAGGGCGCTTCGGTTCGGGTGCGCGTCGCGCATTTTTTCGCGCATCGACAGAATTTCCTGTTTCAGTTGCCGGTTATCGCGCTGCTGGCAGAGTATATCTTTGCGCGTGGATTCAAACGCCTGCGCGACATCATTTTCACCGGCGACGCAGCGGGCGCGGGTCAGTGCCTGATGTTCCCAGATCCATGCCTGGGTATGCTGGTATTGCGAAAAGGCTTCGATGGAATGTACCCATAAGCCGCTGCTGCCGTTGGGTCTGAGTCGTAAATCGGTGGCATACAGCAGTCCGGCGGATGTTTGGTTGGTGAGCCAGGTATTGACGCTATGCGCCAGTTTTGTGTACGTTTCCGCGGCATCGGGATGGTCGTCGTCATACAAAAAAACGATATCGAGGTCGGAGACATAACCGAGTTCCTTGCCGCCCAGCTTGCCGTAGCCGACGATGGCGAAGCGCGGTGAGTCCCGGTGCCGCTTTCTGAGACCGTTCCAGGCCAGGGTCAACACAGTTTCCAGAACCAGATCCGCCAGGGCTGTCAGATGATCGCTGAGTGTTTCCAGTTTGAGCGAACCTTCCAGGTCGGTGACCAGCAGCTGGAACACTTGCGCATGCTGAAAGTGACGTAAATGGTCCATTTGCCATCCAATTACGTCACTTTTGGGTTTGTTGACATGATTGAGCTGGCTGGCCAGTTCAATTTTCAGTTTTTCCCAATTCGGCAGGGGGTTGGGCTCCCGGTGCCGCAACAATTCATCGAGCAGAATCGGATGTCTGCCCAGATAATCGCTGGCCCATTGACTGATGCTGACAAGTTTGGTCACGCGTGGCAGTGTATTGGGGTGTTCCAGCAGGAGTGTCAGGTAGGATGCCGGCGATGATTTCTGCGAACTGATTGCCTCCAGCAGTTTGAGCATGCGTTCCAACGTGGTTTCTGCGGGCGGGAACCCGGCAATTGTTTCAATCAGGGCCGGCATCAACATACGGGTTTTTTGCTGGCTGGGTTCGGGGAGTTGCTGGTAAAAGTGGCTTTGATAAAATTGCTGGACGCGTTCGGAGATTTTTGTCGGCTCGTCAAAACCCAACGTACTGAGTTGTGATGCGGCAGCCTCTTTTTGCGCCGCATTTTCAGACTGGGAATGCCACAAGTGCGATAAAATATCATGCGTGGGTGATTTTTTCGGTGCCGCAAGAATCAGTTCAAAATGATGGGAAACATGCATGCGGTGTACGTCTAGTTGTTGCAGGAAGCCTTCGTAATCTGTATATCCCATTGCTGTCGCTATCAGTTGCCGGTCTTCCGAGTTTTTGGGCAGTGTCTGCGTTTGCTGGTCGTCAAGAAATTGCAGGCGGTGCTCCAATCTGCGCAGAAACCGGTAGGCATCGACCAGTTCTGTAACGGTTTGGAAACGCAATTGCTGTTTTCGCTGTAACTGCTGCAGTACATCCAGTGTCGGACGTATGCACAGATCGACGTCATGCCCGCCGCGTATCAGTTGAAAAACTTGAGTGATGAACTCAATTTCACGAATGCCGCCGGGACCCAGTTTGATGTTGTCGTGCATTTCGCGCCGCTCCACTTCTTTACGAAGTTGTCTGTGCAGGCTGCGCATCGATGCGTAGGCGCCGAAGTCAAGGTATTTGCGGAATACAAACGGTTTGACAATCTGCTCCATCAGTTTCGATTCATCGTCTGTGGCTGTATTTTCGGAAATGACGCGGCCTTTGATCCAGGCGTGGCGCTCCCATTCCCGGCCCTGTGTTTGGAGATATTCGTTCAGCATGTCAAAGCTGATGGTCAGCGGGCTGCATTCGCCATGCGGCCGCAAACGCATGTCGACCCTGAATACATAACCGTCAACAGTATAATCGTTCAGGCTGGCAATTAACTTGCGGCCAAGGCGTGTAAAAAATTCATGATTGGAAATGGGCTTTTTGCCATCGGTTTCGCCATCTTCGGGATATACAAAGATCAGATCAACATCGGATGAGACGTTGAGCTCGCGGCCACCGAGTTTGCCCATGGCAACAACCAGCAATTGTTGCGACTGGCTGCTGCTTTTCCTTTTTGGCGTGCCAAAACGTTCGGGAACTGACAACCATTTTTCATGATGTCGAAGTGCAAAATTGATACTGATTTCTGCCAAATCGGTCATGGTTGACATCACTTCGCTCAGATCGGCGCATCCACTGATATCGCGGATGGCCAGGCGCGATATCACCAGCTTGCGCAGTTTGCGCAAAATGCTGTTTAACTCGGATTCGTCATGAACTGAGGTTTCAGTGTTGCATCGCAAAAAATCCAGCATCTCTGCTTTTTCGAAAGGCCGTGCTGCGCTTTTGAGTAGCATATCTTTTTGCGATGGGTCGCAGTTGATAATACGTTGAACATAGCGGCTAAACGAAATCGCTTGATCAAAACTGATGGGAGGAATCGGGGTATTTGCGTTCATAGCTTATTGTAACGCTACCGGAATGATTTTCGTTAAAACAATGTTTTTTGGTTTCTGTGATTGCATTGCATAATACAGGGTAATTGAAAATAGAATCGCGGCGGAGTAAATGTTAGAATCAGCGTTTGGTGCAAGCGCAAAACAGTTTGGTTTGGTACAAAAAAGTTTGGTTTGGTACAAAAGAAAATGCCCATAAAATGATATTACTGATGCGCGACGTTGCGTGTTGAAAGAGAAAGATGAAAGAGAAACGTAGGTTTTAAGTGCCCAGCATTTACAAGATAGAAAAAAGAGAAAGATAGAATTTAATGTTGAGTGAGCCAGCAAATAACAGCGAAGTTGCGTCAGAGTACGATGACGGGGTCATTGTCGCCGCTATACAGATGGCCTCGGGGCCGAGTGTCGATGCAAATCTGGAGGAGGCGACACGGCATATCGAGGATGCGGTGTCGCAACAGGCGAAGCTGGTTGTTTTGCCGGAGTATTTCTGCATTATGGGGATGAAGGATACTGATAAGCTGCTAGTGAAAGAAGAGTTTGGAGATGGGCCGATTCAGCGATTTCTCAGCGAAACGGCAAAACGTTTGGGAATATGGCTGGTGGGTGGTTCTGTTCCACTGGTCTCCCCAGATCCGGAGAAAATCTATAATAGCTGTTTGGTTTATGCCGACGATGGCAATCTGGCTGCGCGATACAACAAAATCCATTTGTTTGGACTGAGCATGGGGAAGGAGAACTATGCAGAAGATAAAACCATCATGGCGGGAGACGAGGTTGTTACGCTGGCTTCGCCTTTTGGGCGGATCGGGTTGTCAATCTGTTATGATTTGCGATTTCCTGAACTATACCGCAAGATGGAAAATGTAGATATTATCCTTGCTCCCGCAGCGTTTACGGCTGTGACCGGTAAAGCGCACTGGGAAGTGTTGTTACGTGCCCGGGCTATCGAAAACCTTGCTTATGTGATTGCGCCTGCCCAGGGAGGGTACCATGTCAGTGGGCGCGAAACCAATGGAGACAGTATGATTGTAGACCCGTGGGGCGTTGTGATCAAACGTTTGCCACGGGGGGCGGGTGCGGTTGTCGCGAAATTGGATCCGGAATACCAGGCCCGGATACGAAAAAGTCTGCCTGCGCTTACACATCGTAAACTGAGTTATACGTAGACATGCCTGTGTCCGTATAAAGTGAATTCGAACAAAAACGAATAGTGAGATTATGACCGGAACATCTGATTTTATTGCCATAGCAGATAGCTGCCTGCTGTCACCTTATAATATTGATACCAATGGTCTGCAGCAGGTTTTCGGTCAAATACTGAAGCATGAAATAGATTATGCAGATCTGTATTTTCAGTATTGCCGTTCGGAAAGCTGGGTACTGGAAGAAGGTATCGTCAAATCCGGCAGTTTTAATATTGAGCAGGGTGTCGGCGTACGGGCGATCAGTAGTGACAAGACGGCTTTTGCGTATTCGGACGATATTAGTATGACGGCGTTGGAGTCAGCTGCCAAAGCGACGCGCGCCATTGCGAATCAGGGTAGTCAACAGTCCGTTAAGGTAGGTCGAAGTACAGCCATTCAGAACCGATCTTTACTCTATGTATCAGAAGATCCGTTAGCCAGCTTGAGCGATTCAGAAAAGGTTTCCATACTGGAGCAGCTGGAGGGGTATGCGCGTGCGCAGGATGCGCGTGTCATTCAGGTCATGGCTTCGTTGGCCGGTGAATACGAAGTCATACTGGTAACCAGGAGTGATGGCGTGCTTGCAGCCGATGTCAGACCGCTTGTTCGCTTATCGCTACAAGTGATCGCAGAGGAAAATGGACGCAGGGAACAAGGCGTGGCTGGTGGTGGCGGCAGATTTGAGTATGATTATTTTTCCGATGCAATATTGCGCGAATATGCGGCAAAAGCAGTACATCAGGCTGTGACGAATCTTGAAGCGCGCGCCGCGCCGGCTGGTACGATGACAGTGGTGCTGGGTAATGGTTGGCCGGGTATATTACTGCACGAGGCGATCGGGCATGGCCTTGAAGGCGATTTTAATCGCAAAGGAAGTTCGGCGTTTTCAGGAAGGATAGGCCAAAGAGTTGCCGCGCCGGGCGTTACGGTAGTGGATGACGGAACAATTCCGCGCAGAAGAGGTTCGTTGAATATTGATGACGAAGGCAATCCCACGCAGTGCACGACCCTCATCGAAGATGGCATACTGCAGGGTTACATGCAAGATAGCCTGAATGCGCGCCTGATGAATCTACCGGTTACGGGAAACGGGCGCCGTGAATCGTTTGCACATATTCCAATGCCGCGTATGACGAATACTTATATGCATAATGGTGATCTGGAAGTGGAAGAAATTATCGCATCGGTCAAAGACGGGCTGTATGCCGTCAACTTCGGTGGCGGGCAGGTGGATATTACCAGCGGTAAATTTGTTTTTTCCGCGGCAGAAGCTTACCGGATAGAAAATGGTAAGATTACCTACCCTGTAAAAGGGGCAACACTGATAGGTAATGGACCCGATGTGTTGACCCGTGTTTCGATGATCGGGAATGATCTGGCACTGGATCCCGGTGTTGGCACCTGTGGAAAAGACGGGCAGAGTGTTCCTGTTGGTGTGGGGCAGCCGACATTACGCATTGACGGACTTACAGTGGGCGGCACAGGAAATGGGTAATTGCTAAAATACAATTAAATTTTTTAATAATTAACTGAATTTGATTTTGGGATGTAAACAGCATGAATGAGGAATTAACCGGAGCGGAGATTACGATTCGCTGCCTGCAAGCGGAGGGAGTTGATTGTATTTTCGGCTATCCGGGTGGAGCAGTACTGTTTATTTACGATGAGTTATTCAAACAGGATAAGGTAAGGCATATTCTCGTCAGGCATGAGCAGGCTGCAGTGCATGCGGCTGACGGTTATGCGCGTTCCAGTAATAAAGTGGGCGTGGCGCTGGTGACATCGGGCCCTGGCGTAACCAATGCAGTTACCGGCATAGCAACAGCCTATATGGATTCAATTCCTTTGGTTGTGATCAGCGGACAGGTGCCAACCAATGCGATTGGACTGGATGCTTTTCAGGAAGTCGATACCGTGGGTATTACACGCCCTTGCGTGAAGCATAATTTTCTGGTCAACGATATCAGTGAATTAGCAATCACGATGAAGAAAGCCTTTTATATTGCAGCGACAGGTCGGCCCGGCCCAGTGTTGGTTGATATTCCCAAAGATGTAACGCAGCAAAAAATGGCTTTTACCTATCCGGAAAAAGTTTCCATGCGTTCGTATAATCCAGTCATTCGCGGTAATCTCAAACAAGTTAAAAAAGCGGTAGAGCTGATTCTGAGTGCGAAAAGACCGGTTATTTATACTGGTGGCGGTGTTATTCTTAGTGATGCGGCAAAGCAATTAACCGAACTGGCTAAAATGCTCGATTATCCTTGCACCAATACACTGATGGGATTGGGTGGTTTTCCGGCTACAGACAGGCAGTTCATTGGCATGTTGGGTATGCACGGTACTTATGAAGCCAATATGGCGATGCAGTATTGTGATGTGTTAATTGCTATCGGGGCGCGTTTTGATGACCGCGTCATTGGCAATCCCAAGCATTTTTCCAATGAAAACCGGAAAATTATCCATATTGATATCGATCCATCCTCGATTTCAAAACGTGTGAAAGTCGATATTCCGATTGTAGGCAATGTGCCGGATGTGTTGAAAGAACTGATTAAATTGTTGAAAAGCACTAAGGAGAATCCGGATCAAACGGCTTTGAGCGAATGGTGGAAGCAGATTGACTTGTGGCGCGAGCGCGACTGTCTCAAATTCGACAGGCAAAGCGATATTATCAAGCCGCAAATGGTAGTGGAAAAACTTTACGAAGTGACCAAAGGCGATGCATTTGTGACATCCGATGTCGGGCAGCATCAGATGTGGGCTGCGCAGTTCTACAAGTTTGATAAGCCGCGGCGGTGGATTAATTCGGGTGGGCTGGGCACGATGGGTTTTGGTATGCCGGCCGCCATGGGTGTGCAGCTTGCCAATCCCAAAGGTAAGGTTGCGTGTATAACGGGCGAAGCCAGTATTCAAATGTGCATACAAGAGTTATCGACATGCAAACAATATAAATTGCCCTTAAAAATTGTTAATTTGAATAACCGTTATATGGGCATGGTCAGGCAGTGGCAGGAGTTTTTTCACGGTAACCGTTACGCCGAGTCCTATATGAATGCATTGCCTGACTTTATTAAGCTTGCAGAAAGTTACGGTCATGTTGGTATGAGAATTGAACGACCCGAAGATATAGAAGATGCATTGCGAGAGGCATTCAAACTTAAGGATCAGCTGGTCTTTTTGGATTTTATTACTGACCAGACTGAAAATGTTTTTCCAATGGTACCTGGCGGCAAGGGTCTCTCAGAAATGATTCTGGTATAAAAGAAATGCGACATATTATTTCACTGTTAATGGAAAATGAAGCGGGTGCTTTATCCCGAGTGGCGGGTCTGTTCTCCGCGCGTGGATACAATATTGAATCGCTTTCGGTAGCGCCAACTGAAGACCCGACATTATCACGCATGACATTGGTGACATCGGGCTCGGACGAGGTAATTGAACAGGTAACCAAACAATTAAACAAATTGATCGAAGTTGTAAAGGTGATTGATTTGATTGATGGCAACCATATCGAGCGTGAATTGATGCTGGTAAAAGTAAAAGCAGTCGGCGATGATCGTGATGAAATTAAGCGGTTGGCCGATATATTTCGCGGTTGCATAATCGATGTAACGGATAAATCGTATACGATAGAGTTAACGGGGACGAGTTCCAAGCTGGATGCCTTTCTGGACGCTATCGACAATAGCGCTGTTTTAGAAACGGTTAGAACAGGCGCGTCAGGTATCGGGCGCGGAGACTGGGTTTTAAAGGTATAATCTAGGTTTGTCCATACAATCGATGGTTTAAGCCATTCGCGATCAGAAACGGTATGCCTTATTGATCTGGTCACAATTAATTATAAAGGGAAATAATGAAAGTTTATTACGATAAAGATGCGGATTTATCATTGATTAAACAGAAAAAAGTCACCATTGTCGGATATGGTTCTCAAGGGCATGCGCACGCAAACAATCTGAGTGAGTCCGGTGTTCAAGTGACTGTTGGTCTGCGTAAAGGCGGGGCATCGTGGAGCAAGGCAGAAAATGCAGGACTCAGTGTCAAGGAAGTGGCGGAATCGGTTAAAGATGCGGACGTAGTCATGGTGTTATTGCCTGACGAACAAATGGCTTCTGTTTATGTCAATGAAATTGAGCCCGGTTTAAAACACAATACGACATTGGCTTTTGCGCACGGTTTTAACATTCATTATGGCCAGATATCACCACGCGATGATCTGGATGTGATCATGATCGCTCCAAAGGGCCCCGGTCATCTGGTGCGTTCGACATATGTGCAAGGTGGAGGCGTGCCGTCACTCATCGCGGTGCATCAGGATAAATCGGGTCGGGCGCGGGATATTGCCCTGTCTTATGCAGCTGCAAATGGCGGTACCCGTGGTGGTGTTATCGAAACCAGTTTCCGCGAAGAAACGGAAACGGATTTGTTCGGTGAGCAGGTTGTTTTATGCGGTGGGTTGACCGCTTTGATTCAGACCGGTTTTGAGACGTTAGTTGAAGCGGGATACGCTCCGGAAATGGCTTATTTCGAGTGTCTGCACGAAGTAAAATTAATTGTCGATCTGATTTACGAGGGTGGTATTGCTAATATGCGTTACTCGATTTCTAATAATGCCGAATATGGTGATATTTCGAGAGGGCCGCGTATTATCACGGATGAGACACGCGCCGAAATGCGAAAAATCCTGCGCCAGATTCAAACAGGTGAGTACGCTCGTGAGTTTATTCTTGAAAACCAGGCAGGCGCACCGACACTGAAATCCAGCAGACGCCTTGCCTCAGAGCATCAAATTGAACAAGTGGGTGCACAATTGCGGGGTATGATGCCTTGGATTAAAAAAAATCAGCTGGTTGATCAAGGCAAGAACTAATTCAGTTTCTTGCGATTATCGCTGTTTTTCTATTATTTATTTTCTTTGTGATAAAACTGTATGTCTAACTATCCGCATCCATTGATTGCCAGAGAGGGCTGGCTTTTTATAGCGATTGCATTTTCAGTCGCCCTTTTAGTAAACATCTATGTTGGTTTTATCTGGGCGATATTTTTCTGGTTTATTGCTATTTTCGTTTTACAGTTTTTTCGTGATCCGCCACGGGTAGTGCCTTCAGTTCCAAACGCCGTATTATCCCCAGCTGACGGCAGGATAGTTGCTGTCGAACAAGTGCACGATCCTTATTTGAAACGTGATGCAGTAAAAGTCAGTGTGTTTATGAATGTATTCAATGTGCATTCTAATCGTAGCCCTGTCGATGGTAATGTGCGTGATAAATGGTATTTTCCAGGAAAATTTATTAATGCAGATCTGCCTAAAGCCTCTCTGGAAAATGAGCGAAATGCGTTGTGGATTAAAGCGGATGATGGCTCTGATGTGACATGTGTGCAAGTGGCGGGACTCATTGCCAAACGTATTTTATGTAATGTCGTGCCGGGAGAACATCTTGCGCGTGGCCAGCGATTTGGTTTTATTCGCTTTGGTTCGCGTGTGGACGTTTATCTGCCGCCAGAAACCAAAATCAATGTCAATATCGGTGATAAGGTCTATGCGACAACGACGGTTTTGGCTGAGTTAAGAAAATAAAAAAGCTGAAGAAATACGCGCTGTTGGATTATGCGTATTTTTTCAATTTTTACATGGCCATATGATTTTGACTTTGTTCTGCGTGATAGGTGGCGAAACAATTTTATTTTATTTTTCTGAATACTCACATCATGTCTGAA
This sequence comes from Burkholderiales bacterium, assembly GCA_024235755.1. Taxonomy (GTDB): domain Bacteria; phylum Pseudomonadota; class Gammaproteobacteria; order Burkholderiales; family Nitrosomonadaceae; genus Nitrosomonas. The sequence goes on from JACKLV010000002.1 coordinate 98,008, forward strand.
TCTCAGCCAGACTCGACTTTGACGCAGTCACGCTTACGTCGGCGCGGTATTTATTTGCTGCCTAATTTGTTTACAACAGCAGCATTATTCGCCGGCTTTTATGCAATTATTCAGGCGATGAACGGTAATTTCGAGCATGCTGCAATTGCTATTTTTATCGCAATAATACTCGATGGTCTTGATGGCCGAGTCGCAAGAATGACGCATACGCAAAGTGAGTTTGGCGCTGAATACGACAGCATGTCCGATATGGTTTCATTCGGCGTCGCTCCGGCGTTGATTATGTATGAATGGGCGTTAAAAGAAACGGGACAGTTGGGTTGGATTGCAGCATTTATATACTGCGCCTGTGCGGCATTGAGGCTGGCGCGTTTTAATGCCAATATTCATGTGATTGATAAACGTTTTTTCCAAGGGTTGCCAAGCCCGGCAGCCGCTGCGTTGATTGCGGGTCTGGTATGGGTGATGCTGGATTTCCAACTGTCAGGGACGGATCACAAGTGGCTTGTGCTGATCGTGACATTATTTGCCGGTTTGACGATGGTCAGTAATATACCATTTCATAGTGGTAAGGATATCAACCTTAAGAAAAGAGTTCCTTTTGTCACAATTTTGCTGTTGATGCTGTTCTTTTTTGTGTTAATCCCGAGCCACCCACCCGTGGTGTTATTTTGCTTATTTGCGGGATATGCGTTGTCAGGCTACTTGATAAAAGTATGGCGGTTCAGCAAAAACAGAAAAAAACATGAATCCACACATACATCTTCCTAACTATTGCACAAAATAAAAAAACTATTTATATTGTGGGCATTATGTTGATTCCATCATTTACATATCCTTATTATTTTCTAGCTGCGTTACCATTCTTAGTAGAAGCAAGGCGACTGCTGCGCCTTGCGCGCTGAATATTCAAATCCCATTCCGTTTTAGTCTCTAAGCTATAAAATCTAACACAGGTTTTATATTTCGATACGATATTTATTCCAGAAGTGGAGTGATAGATGCAAGAACATTTGATTATTTTTGACACGACCTTGCGTGATGGTGAGCAAAGCCCAGGTGCTTCCATGACCAAGGAGGAGAAGGTACGCATTGCCTGGCAGTTGGAACGCATGGGTGTAGATGTGATTGAAGCAGGTTTTCCCGCTGCGTCTAACGGTGATTTCGAAGCTGTCAAGGCTGTCGCCGAGTCGGTTAAGGAAAGTATTGTTTGCGGTTTGGCGCGAGCAATAGAAGCGGATATCAGGCGAACAGGTGATGCGCTTGAAAATACCGGACCTTCACGAATCCATACATTTATAGCGACATCGCCCATCCATATGAAAAACAAACTGCGTATGTCGCCGGATCAAGTGGTTGAGCAAGCAGTTAAAGCGATCAAATGGGCAAGTGAATATACCGACAATATTGAATTTTCACCAGAAGACGCAGGGCGCTCTGAGATTGATTTTTTATGCAGAATAATTGAGAAAGTTATCGATGCGGGAGCTAAAACAGTTAATATTCCCGATACAGTAGGCTATACGATGCCGGAGCAATTCGGTAAGTTGATTCGTACCCTGCGGGAAAGGATACCCAATTCAGACCAAGCTGTTTTTTCTGTGCATTGCCATAATGATCTTGGACTGGCTGTGGCAAATTCTTTGTCAGCGGTAATGAATGGAGCGCGCCAGGTTGAATGTACCATTAATGGACTTGGTGAGCGGGCTGGTAATGCGTCACTGGAAGAAATCGTGATGGCTGTTCGCACTCGACAAGATTACTTTTCTTGCGATACAAAAATAGATACTAAACATATCGTGCCAGCCAGTAAGCTAGTTTCGGGTATTACGGGTTTTCCTGTACAGCCCAATAAGGCAATTGTAGGTGCCAATGCATTTGCGCATGAGTCCGGTATTCATCAGGATGGCGTTTTGAAACACCGTGAAACCTACGAGATTATGCGGGCAGAAGATGTCGGCTGGGGCGCTAATAAATTATTGCTGGGTAAACATTCCGGCCGCAACGCTTTTCGTAGTCGTTTAAAAGAGCTTGGTATCGAACTGGAATCTGAGGAAGTGCTGAACAATACCTTTGTGCGGTTTAAGGAGCTGGCGGATAAAAAGCATGAAATCTTTGATGAGGATTTGCAAGCATTGGTGTCGGACGAGGCGCTCGTACTGCAGGAGCGGTATCGCCTGCTGTCATTGAAGATTCGGTGTGAAACGGGTGAAATTCCCTATGCTTGTATTGTGATATCTGACCACGGTAATGAAATGCAGGCTGAATCGGAAGGCAGTGGGCCGGTTGATGCAACATTCTGCGCTATCGAAAAGCTGTTAATAAGTGGGGCGCAGCTTCAGTTGTTCTCTGTTAATAATATTACCAGCGGAACCGATGCGCAGGGGGAAGTAACTGTGCGTCTGCAAAAATCCGGTCGTATTGTTAATGGTCACGGAGCAGATACGGATATTGTTGTAGCTTCTGCAAAGGCTTATTTGAGTGCTTTAAATAAATTGCACAGCAAACTTGAACGCGCGCACCCTCAGGTCTAATAAGTATAGGGAATTTAACAGAGAGTTGTTAACATCAATGTCAGGGAGAATTTTAAGAATTTCCGTCGGTATCTTGTTGTTGATCATTACATTGAAGGTACAGGCTTTTAGGTTTCAGGATACGGATGGAAAGATTCATACATTGGCGGATTACAAGGGGCGCTGGGTTATTGTCAATTTTTGGGCGACCTGGTGTCCTCCCTGTCTAGAGGAAATTCCTGATCTGATAGCATTATATGAAGAGCGTGATGATGTCATGGTAATTGGTGTTGCCATGGAATTTACTGATCCGGATGTGGTCATGGCGTTTGCGCAATCCATGTCAATTACTTATCCGACAGTACTGGGCAGTCGACGTATCGCTTCACAGCTTGATGATATTTCGTTGTTGCCGAGCACATATTTTTTCGACCCAGAAGGCAGGCCGGCTGCACGTCAGCGTGGAATAGTGACGCGAGAAAGTATTGAGGATTTTATTAATGCAAGATAATAATGGTACCGGGAATTGCTAACTTCTGTGTTATCCGGCTGGTTGAGAATAATGCCAGGTATTGTGCAGTAAATTAAAAACAAGTTGTGGGTAGGTGGCTTGACCAAGACTGCCGTTATAGCGCCCAAGCGCGCGGGAATAGTCACCGTTTTCTTTGTTCAGGTAGTGCCTGAGAATCATGCATCCGTATCTCAAGTTGACGCGTAAATGAAACAAATTATGCGTTTCATCCCCGATGGTTTCAATCCAGAATGGCATGATCTGCATATATCCTCGTGCACCCGCATGAGATATGGCGTATTTTCTAAAGCCACTTTCAACCTGAATGACACTGAGAACAAGTTGTGGATCAAGTCCTGCGCGCGTAGCTTCATAGTAAACTGTACGTAAAAACGATTCACGCTCGTTTTGATCTGGCTTAAAGCGTTTGAGACGTTCGCTCATCACTGACAGCCACGCTTTATCAGTCGCTAGCTTGGCATATTCCTGATAGCTTACAGCGCTGTCATTGATTGTCGTTTGAGTAAAGATTTGTGTGCTGATTATCAGGTGTTCATAACGCTGAATGTTGGCGTGTGTGCTGACTGGAAGCAGTAGAAGTATGAGAATAGCCGTCAATTGATACATAGTTTTGCCTCGATAAAAGTATTGATTTCATCCAGGGCTACTGTTTGCACATTTTGATCAGTGCGTCCTTTATATTCAACGCATGATTGTTTTAATCCGCGTTCGCTGACGACGATACGATGGGGTATGCCGATCAGTTCCATATCGGCAAACATAACGCCTGGCCGCTCATTGCGGTCATCCAGCAATACATCTATTTTTGCTTCTGAGAAAAGTGTGTAGAGTCTCTCAGCTTCAGACCGTACTTGTTCGTTTTTATGCATGCCGATGGGTATGATAGCCAATTGAAACGGAGCCATGGATACTGGAAAAATAATACCTTGATCATCGTAATTTTGCTCTATTGCCGCAGCGACGATACGTGAAATACCAATACCATAACACCCCATTTCAAAGTTTCGGGTTTGTCCGTGCTCATTCAGATAGTGAGCTTTCATCATTTCGGAATACTTTGTACGCAATTTGAAAATATGTCCAACCTCGATACCTCGGCATATTTCCAAAATACCTTTGCCATCCGGTGATAGCTCGCCTGCCGCTGCGTTGCGAATATCAAATACGTATTCGGGTTTTTCAAGATCACGAACGAAGTTGACATGCGTGAAATGGAAACCTTCCTCATTGGCGCCACAGACAAAATTGTTCATCTGCATGACAGCCATATCGGCGATGACCGCCGTTTTTAATCCCACAGGACCAATGTAGCCCGGAATTGTACCGGTTGCTTCCAGAATTGCCTGTTCACTGGCCATTTCAAAGTTAGTTAAAAAAGGTATTTTTCGGACCTTGAGCTCATTAAGCTGATGATCGCCCCGCAACAACAATAAGTACAGTGTGTTATTTGCTGTGACGGCGAGCGTTTTAACTGTTTTTTGTAACGGTATACCGAGAAAGTCGGCTACTTCGACGCAGGTTTTTTGGTTCGGTGTAGCTACCTTCTGTAACTCGCCAGTTGAGTCTTCCGACGATGTGGTCGGTAACCGGGATGTGGCGAGTTCTAAATTGGCCGCATAGTCCGAACCCGGACAGAATGCAATAACGTCTTCACCTGATTCAGCCAAAACGTGAAATTCGTGTGAGCCGCTGCCGCCTATGGCACCCGGGTCGGCTGATACTGATCGAAAATTCAATCCCAAACGAGTAAAGATTCGATTATAGGTTTCATGCATCAATTGATAAGTCTCATCCAGGCTGTCGGCATCGGTGTGAAAAGAATAAGCGTCTTTCATCAAAAATTCGCGCGCACGCATGACACCAAAACGCGGTCGGATTTCATCGCGGAATTTTGTCTGTATTTGATAGAAATTAAGTGGTAGTTGGCGGTAGCTGCTGATTTCACGGCGGGCAAGATCGGTTATGATTTCTTCATGAGTTGGGCCAAAACAATAATCATGATCATGGCGATCTTTGATTCTCAGCATTTGCGGACCAAAAACATCCCATCTTTCCGTTTCTTGCCACAATTCGGCTGGTTGTATGGCTGGCATAAGCAGTTCAATAGCACCGCTTTGATTCATTTCTTCGCGAACAATAGTTTCAATTTTTCGCAAAACTCTTAAACCGATCGGCATCCATGTATATAAGCCACTGCCCAATCGTTTGATCAGCCCTGCGCGCAACATTAGCTTGTGACTGATGAGCTCGGCTTCCGCAGGTGCTTCTTTAAGTGTAGAAATAAAAAATTGCGAGACGCGCATGCCAGATTCCATTATGATTAAAAGGGAAGCAATTCTACCTTGAATTCTTTTTTCAAGTGTGATTTAGTCTTGTTTATAACGATGAAATAATTTTTACTATCGAATAGAATAAACTGATTGAGTGGTATTTTTTCTCTGTACTGTTTGAATGATACTTTTAATCTACAACAAAGTATGAAAAAATCCACACTATTTTAATGGGTCAAATGGATTGTTCGCATGATTGACCGTAATGGATATCGCCCAAATGTTGGTATCATTTTGCTGAATTCGAGAAATGAGGTGTTCTGGGGGAAACGGATCAGGCAAAATTCCTGGCAATTCCCACAAGGCGGCATCAAATCCGGAGAAAGCCCTGAGCAAGCCATGTATCGTGAATTGGCGGAAGAAGTGGGTTTGCTTCCCAATCATGTTAAGATTGTGGGGCGCACCCGGGATTGGTTGCGTTATGAAGTGCCGGAAAAATGGATCAGACGAGAGTGGCGTGGAAATTATAAAGGACAAAAACAGATTTGGTATTTATTGCGCTTGATTGGTAGAGACAGCGATGTGTCTTTGCGAAGAAGTGCGCACCCTGAATTTGATGCGTGGCGTTGGAATCAATACTGGGTGGAACTGGACTCTGTTGTGGAATTCAAACGGAACGTGTACAAGCAGGCATTGACCGAGCTATCGCGACTGCTGTCCGCAAGTGCCGAGAGTATTTCCGGTAAATAGCCGCAGTTTCCGTAATACTGGATTTCGGTATATGGATCAAATAGGTGCCTTAAAATGAAATGAGTTTTTATTGTGCATGCCCGTTGCTAAAAAGGATGCGCAAATAATAAAAAGAGGAACGGGGGCAATTGCTCCTTTTTTATTGAGTTCCCATAGTGGGTATTTCATCTGGCGTAATCGGCTACGCCGTTTTTTTTAGCCGTTTTTAAGGGAGATTATCGATGATGATACGTACACTGGTGGTATCGTTGCTATCAATCGGCACGCTTATCACTTCGTTTAATGTGTCTGCTACAAATGAACCGATACAGCCAATCAAAGCTGTTACACCAAAAAATCCTGAATTGGTTGAATTAGGTAAAATGCTATTTTTTGATCCACGATTATCCAAATCAGGCTGGATATCTTGTAACTCATGTCACAACCTGAGCATGGGGGGAACGGATAATATTCCAACATCAATTGGCCATGCTTGGCAGCAGGGACCAATCAATGCACCGACCGTCTTGAACGCAAGTATGAATTTGGCGCAATTTTGGGATGGGCGTGCTAAAGATCTAAAAGATCAGGCGGGCGGGCCTATTGCCAATCCAGGGGAAATGGCGTCAACACATGAACTGGCCGTAAGCATCTTAAATTCAATACCGCAATATCGGGCGAAATTTGAAAAAACATTTGGTTCAGATAAAGTGGATATCGATCGCGTAACAACTGCAATTGCTGCATTCGAAGAAACATTAGTTACACCTGGATCGCGCTTTGACAAGTGGCTGGAAGGGGATAAGAATGCACTTAATAAGCAGGAGCTTGAGGGTTACAAACTGTTTAAAAGCAGTGGTTGTTCAGGGTGTCACAACGGTCCGGCTGTAGGCGGGGCTCTCTATCAGAAATTTGGCGTTCATCATCCATATCAAACGGACAGCAAAATTGAGGGTCGTAAGGCAGTAACTGGCAAGGATACAGATTTGCATGTTTTCAAAGTGCCAACACTGCGCAATATCGAATTGACCTATCCTTACTTCCATGATGGTGCTGTCTGGACACTTGAAGAAGCTGTCAAAATTATGGGTAAATTGCAACTTGACCGTGATTTTAATAAAAAAGAGGTCGATAGTATCGTTGCTTTCCTGAAGACACTTACTGGAGAACAGCCAGATATTCAGTTGCCCATTCTTCCTCCGTCAAACAATGATACGCCAAGACCCCAGCCTTTCTAAGAGTTAAATGGCTTGGTTTGTATCAAAAAAGGAAGTAAACTATTTTATCAGTAGCTTAGACTATCCAAGTCGCAAAAATGGCTTGGATAGTCAATAGAAGAATTGGTTTGTAGTTGCTTTGATTAACCGATTAGAAATTTTTTAAACTGAGCATTTTTAATTATTTTGAGGCGCATGACCTGCTGGGAGATTCGTATCCTGAAATGTTTAAGGGATACTGGATTTGCATATCAAAATCAAGTAGAGTCATTACTCCTATAATTTATAATTAGAATAGGGAGCAACGCATGGGTACCAAGGGACAGTTACTGCAGGATCCGTTTCTAAATATATTGCGTAAAGAACATATTCCTGTATCAATCTATTTAGTTAACGGAATAAAGTTGCAAGGACATATTGACTCTTTTGATCAATATGTTGTGTTGTTAAAAAATTCTGTGACGCAAATGGTATATAAGCATGCTATATCGACTGTCGTTCCTGCGAGAGCAGTTACCATACCCATTGAAGCGCCTGAAACGAGAGATACTTAATGCCTGAAAGATCAGGTATTCAAAGTGCTCGTAACACGAATGCCGCGATCCTGGTCAATCTAGACTTTGGTGACGGCATGAGTAACGAGCGTTTGCAAGAATTGCAGCAACTCGCTGTCAGTGATCAGATCAGTGTTCAGTTTGTGGTTGAAGGAAAGCGCGTTTGCCCTGATCCGAAGACCTACGTTGGCAGTGGAAAAGTGGCTGAAATTCAACAGTTGCTGGCAAGTTCCACAGCAAATATGGTGATTTTTAATCATGACCTAAGTCCGGCTCAGCAACGTAATCTGATGCTACAGCTCGATTGTCCTGTAATAGATCGAACCAGCCTGATTCTGGACATTTTCGCGCAGCGGGCTAAAAGTCATGAGGGTAAGCTACAGGTTGAGCTTGCACAACTGGAACACTTGGCAACTCGTTTGGTCCGCGGGTGGACGCATTTGGAGCGTCAAAAAGGGGGTATCGGTCTGCGGGGTCCGGGTGAAACGCAGCTAGAGACTGATCGCCGATTACTGAAAAAACGGGTGAAATTACTTAAGGAGAAATTAGTCGGTCTGGAGCGACAAAGGAAAGTACAGCGTCGTTCAAGAAAACGGTCGAAAATATTGTCAATTTCAATTGTGGGTTATACCAATGCGGGTAAATCGACGTTATTTAATCGATTAACCCGATCACAGACCTATGCGGCGGATCAGCTTTTCGCGACCCTAGATACGACGACAAGAAAATTATTTATTCCCGAATGCGGCTCGGTTGTTATTTCAGATACAGTTGGGTTTATACGAGAGTTGCCCCATACACTGGTTGCAGCGTTTCGGGCTACACTTGAAGAAACGGTAGAAGCTGACATACTCCTGCATGTCGTAGATACTTGTAGCCCCAATAAAGAAGAGCAGATCGACGAGGTCAATAAATTGTTGACTGAGATAGGTGCAGATAAAATTCCTCAGATTTTGGTATTCAATAAGACTGACCTGTGTGATTCGTCAGCAAAGGGCATAGGTTTTATGCGGGATGAATATGATAGAATATCGCGCATTCGGCTTAGTGCAAAAACAGGAGAAGGTTTGGGATTTATTCGACAGGCTTTGTCTGAGGTGCTATTGGAAGAATCTGAATCAGTAAATGGGAAACAAACGGATTGTATTAGGATGAAGCGCGGAAGTGCTGTGGTTTAAGTTAATTTTAAACAGATAAAACAGGAAAAATTATGGGTTTAAATGATCCTCAATGGGGAAAAAACAAAGGCGATTCCGGGCCACCTGATCTGGATGAAGTTCTACGTAACGTCAATAAAAAAATCAATAATATATTCGGATCAAAAGAAGGAAAGGGCGGTGGAGGTTCCGGCGGTAGAGAACCAAGGCAGCACAGTCGCGGCAGTATTATTCTGATCCTGGGCTTGTTACTTGTTGTGTGGGTAGCCAGTGGATTCTACATTGTCAATGAAGGTCATCGGGGTGTTGTTCTGCGTTTTGGCGCATATGTAAATACCACGCCGGCTGGTTTGCGATGGCATTTGCCTTATCCGATTGAAAAAGTGGAAATTGTTAACGTCAGTCAGGTCCGTACGGTAGAAATAGGTTACCGTAACAACGTGAGAAGTAAAGTACTTCGGGAATCATTGATGCTGACAGACGATGAGAATATTATTGATATTCAATTTGCGGTGCAGTATATCTTGAATAATCCAGAGAATTTTCTGTTCAATAACAGGGATCCTGATGATGCTGTGTTACAGGCTGCAGAAACGGCGATTAGGCAGATTATCGGTAAAAGTAAAATGGATTACGTACTCTACGAGGGACGGGAACAGGTTGCGTCGGCTGCAACAGTTTTAATGCAAGAAATTCTTGATCGCTACAAGATTGGTATAGCAATCAGCAGAGTGACAATGCAGAACGCACAGCCGCCAGAACAGGTGCAAGCAGCATTTGATGATGCTGTTAAAGCAGGTCAGGATAGAGAACGGCAAAAAAATGAGGGTCAGGCGTACGCGAATGATGTAATACCAAGAGCACGTGGTGATGCTGCGCGTTTGATTGAAGAGTCACAAGGTTACAAGGCACGCGTAATCGCGAGCGCGGAAGGTGATGCAAGTCGTTTTGAACAAATTCTTCAAGAATATAGCAAGGCGCCCGGCGTTACACGTGAACGTCTTTATCTAGATATGATGCAGCAGGTTTTGTCAAGTACTAGTAAAATTATGATTGATCAGCAAAGTGGCAGCAATTTGCTTTACTTGCCTTTGGATAAATTAATTGGCGCGAGTGGCTCAACATCCACGTCGTCACCAGCAAAAAACATGCAGCCATCTATGGTGCCTGATACGATGTCTGACAACAGTATCCGGTCGCGGGAGTCGTTTCGTGGGCGCGAAAGGGAGATGAGATAAATGAAAAGGTTTACATCAGTTTTAATGGGCATTGTAGCGGTGGGTTTTTTGCTGGCTACTTCCGCAATATATATTGTCGATGAACGGCAACAGGCTATTTTGTTTCAATTGGGTGAAGTTGTAGACGTCAAAACAGAACCCGGCCTGTATTTCAAAATTCCTATCGCTCAAAATGTTCGTTTTTTTGAAAAACGTATTTTAACAATGGACTCCGAAGAACCTGAACGTTTTATTACTTCCGAGAAAAAGAACGTTCTAGTTGATCTGTTTGTGAAATGGCGAATTGTGGATGTCACACAATACTTTATTAGTGTGCGCGGTGATGAAAGCCTTGCCCAGATTCGGTTGTCACAAACAATCAATGCAAGCTTGCGTGACGAATTTGGTAACCGTACAGTTCATGATGTGGTATCCGGCGAACGGGATGTGATTATGGAAATTATGCGCCAGAAAGCTGATATAGACGCACGGACGATCGGTGTGGAAGTGGTTGATGTGCGTTTGAAACGTGTAGATTTACCTCAGGAAGTTAGTGAATCAGTCTATCGCAGAATGGAAGCCGAGCGGAAACGCGTCGCGAATGAACTCCGTTCTACCGGTGCCGCTGAATCAGAAAAGATACGCGCGGATGCAGACCGGCAGCGAGAAGTTGTATTGGCTGAGGCTTATCGTGATGCTCAAACAACTATGGGTGAAGGTGATCGGGAAGCTGCGGCAATTTATGCAAATGCATTCAAGGAAGATCCTGAGTTTTATGCATTCTGGCGTAGTATGGATGCCTATAAAAATTCCTTCAAACACAAAAATGATATGCTTGTATTAGAACCCAATTCGGATTTCTTCAAGTATCTCAAAGATCCGGCAAGCAATTAGTTATGAGAGGATAATAAGCTGATATAGGCTATTTTCGTATAATCCTTAGTTAACGAATGGTAACGTAAAATAATTTTGGTTTAGGTGATGATAGTAGTTCCCGTATCAGAATAGCGAAACTGATTATTTGTTTAATTTGTTTGCCTCATATCAGTTTATCCATAAAACAATAGGCGCTCGCTAGAGAAGATATTATAAGCTTCCTTATGCGGCGCTTTTGTTTTTCACGCCGGGTCAATCAAAATAATTTCAAATACTGAATTTGGCGAGGAGAAGTGTTATATGTTGGAAACTTTTCTAATGGCGTTTGCACTCATGTTGATTCTGGAAGGTTTGTTGCCATTTATATCACCACGTATCTGGCGTGAAACATTCAAAAAGTTGACTGAGATTCACGATGGTCAGATACGTTTTATCGGACTGACATCAATGCTGATTGGATTGGTACTATTCATAATAGTGAGCTGATTGTAACTTCACCATTTGATTTATTTCTATCGTTATAACCGTGCGTAATTGGTTACTGCCTGAATATATTGAAGACATCCTGCCTGCCGAGGCACTGCATATCGAAATAATGCGGCGACGCATTATTGATCTCCTAATGGTTCATGGATATCAGCAGGTTTTTCCGCCTTTACTTGAATATGAAGAGTCATTATTGACCGGCAGTGGGAGTGATATGAGTCTACAGATGTTCAAAGTGATAGATCAGCTTAGTGGCAGGATGATGGGGTTGCGGGCTGATATGACGCCTCAAGTGGCGCGAATTGATGCGCATTTGCTGAACTGTGACGGTATCACACGACTATGCTATGCAAATAGCATCTTGCATACTGTGCCAACCAGCCTGACACAAACGCGGGAGCCATTACAAGTGGGCGCGGAACTTTACGGTCATGCAGGTATGGAAAGCGACATTGAGATTCAGCAACTGATGTTGGCTTGTCTGGCAATGGCTGGTCTGAATCAAGTACATTTGGATCTCGGACATGTGGCCGTTTTTAGAGGAATTATCTGCAATGCCAATATTTCATCGGAATTGGAAGCGGAGCTGTTTGCTGTGCTGCAAGCAAAGGATATTTCTACTCTAAAAGAAATTTGTAGAGGGCTTGAGCAGAAAATTAGAGAATCATTGCTTTTGTTACCCGAATTGTATGGTGGTAAGGAAGTTTTGCATGAGGCAAAGAAGCGGTTACCTGCTAGGCAAGAAATTACCTCGGCATTGGATCAGCTTGAATGGATTAGCGATGAATTGCAACCGGTGGTTGAAACTATTGCTTTTGATTTAGCTGATTTGCGTGGTTATCACTATCATACAGGTGTAGTGTTTGCCGCATATGCGCGCAATTGTTCGAATGCGATCGCGCTGGGTGGGAGGTATGATGAGATTGGCAAGGCATTTGGAAGGTCTAGGCCAGCAACGGGGTTTAGCATGGATTTGCGAGAATTGTCTAGGCTTGTTGAACAAGCGCCTTATCCAAAAGGAATAAGCGCACCTTATGACAAAAAAAACAAAGAATTGGGCTCGATGATAGCGCAGTTACGTCAAGAAGGTCATATTGTAATTATGGAATTGCCGGGGCAGCCAGAGACTACGCTGAGCTGTGACAGAAAGCTTGTCAAGCGAAATGGTAAATGGAATGTCGAACGTATTTGATTTGTGAATGATTAAAAGATGTTTTTAGAGAATTTGTATAATGACTAAGAATGTTGTCGTGATCGGCACGCAGTGGGGGGATGAAGGTAAGGGAAAGGTCGTGGACTGGTTGACAGATCACGCTCAAGGTGTTGTGCGTTTTCAAGGCGGTCACAACGCAGGCCATACATTGGTGATTGGTGAAAACAAAACCATTTTACATCTGATACCATCTGGAATCTTACGCGATGACGTGATTTGCTACATCGGAAATGGCGTTGTCGTCTCTCCCGAAGCGTTGTTAAAAGAAATTGACATGCTTGAGAAAATGGATGTAAGTATTGATAAACGTTTGAGAATCAGTGAGGCCTGCCCACTTATCCTGCCTTGTCATACCGCGCTTGATCATGCACGCGAGCGCGCTAGAGGCGCCAGCAAAATTGGTACAACAGGGCGTGGTATAGGGCCAGCCTATGAAGATAAAGTGGCGCGCCGGGCAATACGGCTGCAGGATTTGTTTTATAGAGATCGCATGGCCGCGAAGCTAGGTGAAATATTAGATTATCATAATTTTGTTCTAAAAAACTACTTCAATGCACCCATTATTGATTTTCAGAAAACACTTGATGATGCAATTTCGCAGTCCGAACGTATTAAACCATGGGTAGCGGATATACCTCAACTGTTATTTGAAGCGAATCGGGTAGGGAACAATTTATTATTCGAAGGTGCGCAAGGTACATTGCTGGATATTGATCATGGAACATATCCCTACGTGACATCCAGTAACTGTACAGCAGGAGCCGCAGCTTCCGGGAGCGGTGTTGGACCGCAGATGCTGCATTATGTTCTCGGGATTACCAAGGCTTATACAACCCGTGTTGGTTCCGGTCCGTTTCCAACGGAACTGGAGGATGAGGTTGGTCAGCATTTGGCAGAACGCGGTCATGAGTTTGGCTCGACAACTGGACGCCCGCGACGTTGTGGTTGGTTTGATGCGGTTGCAATGAAGCGTTCAATACAGATTAATGGTGTGACGGGATTGTGTATTACAAAGCTCGACGTGCTAGATGGTGTCGAAACATTGAATATTTGTGTCGGTTACCGATTGGGTAATGGCGAGCGTTCTGATGTCTTACCGACAGGTGCGGATGATTTGCGTGATTGTAAGCCGATCTATGAAGAGATTTCCGGATGGTCAGACAGTACAGTTGGTGTTCAAGATTTTGATCAGCTGCCAATGACAGCTCAAAATTATTTAAAAAGAATTGAAGAGATTTGCGAGACACCAATAGACATGGTTTCTACCGGCCCAGACCGTGAAGATACGATTGTTTTACGTCATCCATTTAAGTGACAAGGACTTGTAAAGATCCCTGCGCCGACTATGTTATTCTTCCGAGCAGCATTTTGACAAGTCATGCGTGCTTTTGGTTTGAATTGGGAAGGCAACGGTAGAACGCATGAGATTGGTATTGCGACCTCCATCCGATGTATTTCAGGTAAAGTTGTAAATAGAGTTCGCAATTATGCAATAGAGAATGTGCATCAAAAGTACTGACAGTTTCAATTGTATTAGGCTACAGTTCGGTTTGTGCATGAATTAAAACAAATTCATGTAAGATTTTATTAAAATCTAGAATTGAAAGAGTATATATGCATGAAAAATTTATACCTTACTGATGTGGCAGTAGATACTTGGGTGCAGGGTGGACCGGTAAAAATGGAAAACTTGCTGGGCTCTGTAGTGCTCATTGAGGTTTTTCAGGTAAATTGTCCAGGTTGTTTTCTATATGCATTACCGAATGCCATCCAGTTGCATGAAAAATATCGAGATCGTGGTCTAGAAGTCATAGGCTTGGCTACTGCATTTGAGGACTATGATAAAAATACACTCGAGAATCTTCAATTCCTTATTAACACGGGGGAAGTGATTGGAGAAACATTTAAGGCACTCAATCAGCGCGGATTGCTGGTTGACCAGTCTAAACTTCCATGGAAGCTCCCTTTTGCAGTGGGTATGGATCGAATAAAGCCGGATAATGAGCCGGTGACAGAAGAGCGTGTGTTGGCTTATGCGCGCCAGTTGTTGGCACAGTTTGATCAGTTACGAGAGGATCAGCAACAGGGGATAAAAAGCCAAATACGGACATTTTTTGAACAAAAAATTATGAAAGCTGAAACATTCGAGCGTTTTTCCTTGCAGGGAACGCCTTCAGCCATCTTGTTCGATCGCGAAGGTGTGCTGCAGGATGTTTCTTTTGGTCAGGCAACACACAAACAATCTGCCATTGAACAGCTACTGGGTTAAGCTTAAACTCGATGAATCAAAAAGTTAACAATTTTTTTGATACATGGATAGTATATGATCAGATACTTGATCATAATTATATGTTTCATAATGAATTGTTCTTAGATTTTCAGAATTATCTAAAATATTATTTCAAGAATGAAGCAATTACCATTCTAGACTTGGGTTGTGGAAGTGCTCGTCACATAGCATCCGCACTGGCACAATTTCCGGTCAAAAATTATGTTGGATATGACTTGTTGTCTGAAACGGCGCTGAATCACGCGAGAAATAACCTGGTTGCACTGCAATGTTCGTTTGAATTGATTCAGGCTGATTTGCTTTCCGGACTGAAAGAACGGAACTCTGCATACGATATTGTTTTTTCTGGATTCGCATGTCACCATCTAAATGAAACAGAAAAAAATCAGTTTTTCCAAATGGCCTATCGGTGTCTCAAAGCTAAAGGAGTGCTGGTTCTAATTGATGTGGTGCGCGCAGAGAATGAAAGCTTGCATGTTTATTTGGAACGATACTGCAATTGGTTACGTTCAAATTGGCGGGCAATATCCAAAGAAGCTTTAGAGATGGCATGCGAGCATATTATTGGAAATGATTTTCCTGATCAAATCAGTGATTTATTCGAAAAAGCATCGGCAGTGGGCTTTCAAACAAGTAGCCAAGTCAGTAACTATTGCCAGCATGCGATGTTGAGTTTTGAAAAAACGATGATTCAATAAACTCGTGTGTTGTTTGGTAAGTCGTTTGTGCGTGTTGGGTCTGTTCGTCAATTGAAATAAAAGGGGCTCCCCGCATATGCCGCCAGGCCATCATCTTGAACCTAATGGTTCAAGGTGGTCGTCTCCCGGGTACATCAGGCAAGCCCGTACGGGCTCGCACACCTGCACCACTTTAGTTAACAACCAAGTTTGATAATTGGTTCAAAGAATTTCAGCCTTAACGTACACAGCAGGGAGCTATTTTTAAAAATAGTGCGATACCAGTCCGATCGCTATTATTTACGCTAAATATCAGTTGGTTGAAAATTATTTCTTGACCAATACATCATTAATCTTTTTCCGAATGCCCGCTATTCTACGCTTTATCTCATCAATGTCAAAGCCGCTTGATTGACGTAAAATCAGCAATTCATGCGCTATATTGAGTGCTGCAGCAATAACTATACGATCAGAATCAATTATTTTTCCTTCCTTCCTGATTTTCTGGATTTTGTCTTCCAAAAGTTCTGCAGCCAATAAAAGTTCTGTGCGTTCCTGCTCAGAGCAACTGATATTGAACTCACGTCCCATGATTTTGACTTTTAAAATATCTTCATTATTCATGGTCGGGTAGATGCTGTAAAAGGGTTTCCAGGCGGTTGCTGGCAATATGAATTTTTTCGGTCAGTCTCTCGTTTTTGGCGCTTGTTTCTGCAAGTTGTTGGCGTAGCTTTGTATTTTCTAAACAGGTATCCTGGTATAGGCGTATAAGCCGGTCGATTTCTTCCGCTAGAAATTTGAGTTCTGAATCCATGAATATCCAAGGAAGTCCTAGAAGCGATGTTCAGACAAAACTATTCAGCAATTAACTCTGGTTTTAGTCTATCACACCTGCTATAACTTGTTGTGTGTGCCATCACAGAATGGCGCATTCCCTGTTTTCTTGCATGTGCACAACCATGCAGATTTGTTTTCATTTACGGAGAGTGCTTTGGGTGTAAAGGCCGTATTTTTATGTGATCCGTCGCAAAATGGCTGAGACTGACTGCGACCACAGGTGCACCAGTAGTATTGTTTGCCGGCTTCCAGTTGTACTTCGATCGGCGAAAAAGTTTTTTTGCTGTCTTGGCTCATAAGCTTTCTCCGGTTTTGATTGAGAAGGTATCTATTATTTCAGTGAAGGAAATAATGCATTGAATAATAATTAATTGAATAAACGTAATGCATGCGGGCTGCCTGCAACGATATTATTTTCTTCCATTGATGATTGAATGTTGATGAGTTGCTGTTTACTCCTAGCAAGTCCATTCTCACTGAGTGGGACACGGTTATCATCGACCATAATGCCGCCCAGTGTATTGGCAAAAATTTTTGCCAGATGGGTCATCTGGTCAAAAACCCTTTCCCCATTGGCAACTCGTGGCACATCCAATAAGAAAGTAACGCCATGTGTCGTGATTGTTTTCATTTTGTCTAGTTTGAATGCATCCGGCTCATAATTGGTCAGAGTAAATAAAACATGATTGTTCTCATCACGATATTTAAAGATGCCATCTGAATCGAGTTTGAAACCCGAGGCCTCGGCCAACGCTCTGATTTTAGTGCCTACAAAAGCGCCGTTATCTCTACTGATAATGTTGATGCCGATCATAACATCGACATCGGCGCAAAATTTATCGAGTAAAATAGCTTGTTCATGTGCTTGTACAATGTCTGGGCATTCAGCTTTCGCATTGATGTGTGAAGCGAAATCCTGCACCGTGTCCCGAAACTTCGATAAATCAATTTCTCGGATTGGCCCTGATCTATCCGCCAGTAGCAGACTGCCCTTCAAATGGGTAAAACCTGGGTTTCCAGTTGTTGTGGCGGTTGTAATTTCTTCCCATTCACCTGATTTTTCTTTTTTCCCAAACCAAAGCAATGGCTTACTGAATTCATACCGTCTGTGTAACAGAGTATGTAGCTCCGTGTCGGGAATTATGTCATCAGCAGATATAATGACGATATAGTTTGACCGGTTGTCATAAACATCCACATCTGTTGAAGTAATTGCTTCAGTCATTGCCGGTGTTTCGGCGACTGAATCACTCTCAGGTAAATCGTTTGTTTCACGAACATTGCTTGGTTCGGTAGATGAAGCGTGTTGGGATCTATTGTTTACAAAAAAGCTTTGATCGAGTTCTGGTTCTATTCTTTTGTGCGTTTCGGGCAGTCTCTGGGAATCATTTTTTTTAAACAGGGCATCGTCATGTTGATGATCTAGAGTGGATTCAATTTTGCGCCGATAACGTAGCTGTTGTATCCAGTTAAAAATAGCTACGCCAATAATAATAACAATGCCAATAATGATCAAACTGGCCTGTAAATCGCTCATGTTCAATAAATCCATAACTATTTCCTTACCATCTCGTTTCAAGAATACTTCTGAAAAGGCAGTTTTACGCGAAGCTGCCGGATGAGATTTTTACTGCTAGGATAGTGCAGTTTCCTCTTTTCTGTCCGGATTTACAGCATTTGCAATATCGACAGTAACAACGCTGGAGATACCTTGATCCTGCATTGTAATACCAATTAACTGCTGCGCAATTTCCATTGTTATTTTATTATGACTGATAAACAAAAATTGTGTTTGTTGTGATAGTTTTTTTACTAATTCACAAAAACGCCCTGTATTTGTGTCATCGAGTGGCGCATCAACTTCATCCAGCAGGCAAAAAGGTGCGGGCCGTAGCCGGAACAGCGCAAAAATAAGTGCCAAAGCAGTTAGTGCTTTTTCGCCACCCGACATCAGATGCAAAGAATTGTTCTTTTTTCCGGGTGGTTGCGCTGTTAGCTGCAACCCTGATTCAAGTATTGTGCCTTCACAAAGCACGAGTTCAGCTTTTCCACCTGAGAATATCACCGGGAAAATTTCATTCAAGTTATGGTTTACTGCATGAAAAGTTTCTTGCAGCCGCTTTTTGGTTTCTTTGTCGATTTGTTTGATAGCATTTTCCAGGATACTCATGGCGTCTATAAGATCCTGTATTTGAATGTTTAGTGCTTCGTTCCGTTGACGGGCAGCTTCGAGTTCTTTAATTGCAGCCAGATTAACCGTACCAATCGCTGCAAGGCGCTTGTTAATACGATCAATTTCAGCTTGCAAAGCAGCTACATTTTTCTGATTCACGAATTCCATTAGTTTCGCTTCTACAGCTTGTGTTTCGCTGAGTTGTTCGGTATACCGTTCTTCCAGGAGATTGTATTCCTGCTTTTTTAAGAACAGCCGGTTCAACGATTCACGGATAGTCGTTTGGTTTTGTTCCGAGGCCATCAACTGGTTTTCAGCCGTTCGCACCGCATTTCTTGCCTCGTCAAGTTTGCCGCGTATTTCCGTAACACTTTGTTCCAGTTGTTTGCTTAGAGTCCTATAATCATTTAATTGGTTTTTTAAAGACGTATCATCCTGTTTGTTTTTTTCTGATGATATCTGTTCGCGTTTGGTGAATAGGTTTGTACCTTCTTCATTGAGTATTTTAATAGAATTTTCTATATCACTGATTTTATTCTGACATATCTTTTCATCAAAAGTCGTTTCTTGAATTTTTCTGTGATGAGATTGTAGTTTCAACTGCCGGTCAGCAAGTTGCTGTCGGGCAGTTGCTAATTCATTTTTCGCCGTTTCAACATGTTCCTTAATGGCTTCAATTTGATTGTGGTAACTTGTTGATTGCGCCTCAGCATTCGTCTTTTGTTTGTTTTCTATAGTCAGTTCCTGTTCAATCTCATTTAATTCCGCCATGATCGTACTTTTGCGCTGCTTAACCTGTTCTTGAATTTGAGAAAGCTTCAATTTCTCAAGCTGTAAATGGTGTTGTTGTTGCGTCAGTTGCTGCAGGTTCGCCTGGTTAGACTGAATAGTCTGTTGCAGTGCTTCATGGCTGGCAACAATTTGTTTGAGTAGTGACTGTTGATCATTCAGTTGTTTTTCAAACGATATTATTTCCGTTCGAATTTGGTCAAGTTCGCGCTGACGAGACAGTACGCCATGCAACTGGGACTCTGGAGAATGGAAGTAAATACTGCTTCGAGTAATAATATGTCCCTCGCGCGTTACGAATTTTTCATCGGGTTTTAATTGATGTCTTTGCCGTATAGCGTCATGGAGATGTTCAATGACATATGCATGTCTGAGCCACTCGTCAAACACAAATGTGAGGTTTTGATTGCTACATGACAGAAAGCTGGATAATGTTCTCCAGTTGTCATGTTTGACCGGGGGGTCTTGATGATTGGTATAGGCCTGGTCATCGGGTTGCTGAAACTCGAATATAGATAGCTTGCCAGGGGGTAAATCATTCTCCCAGTCTTGTACGATTTCGAGCTGTGAGAATCCCAAGCTATTCAGGCGTTCATGTAATACGGATTCAAGTGCATTTTCCCATTCCTTTTCAATGTGCACGCAGTGCCATAAACGTGGTGAAGTTGTTAACGCATGTTGGTGTAACCAGTGTTTAAGAGCATCGTTATTCTCAATTTTTTTCTGTAAATTGTACAGGGCATTAAATTGCGCTTGTAAATGTGAAATTTTCTTCTGTATTTGATGCACTCGTGAAGCAATCTTGTCTCTGCGTTCACTTTCAGCAGAGTAATCTGTCTCCGCTTGAGCAAGATTTTTTTCTATCTGGCTTAATTGATTGCGTACCTGCTCTGAGTTTAGTTCAATGTTTTTAAGCGTCTCACAGTCAGGAGCTGTCAGTGAATCGGATTCTCGGTGCAGACGGTTTTTACGCGATTCAAGCTGCTGGATCAGCTTGTTTGCATGCTGGATGTGCGTTTTTTCCAGACTGTAAGTTCTTTCAGTGTTGATCAGGTTATGTTGCAATGCATCGAAGGTTTTTTGACATTGATTGAAAGTTGTTTCAGCTTCCGGAAGCTTGTCATTCTCCACTTGCCAGTTATGCGTGTATTCTTCACGCGCCTTTTGTGCACGGCTACTTTCCGCGAGCCAGTGCTGCAGGTTGTCTTTTGCAGTGTCAATTTGCTGTTGATTCCGGGTAATCTGCTTTTCAATATCCAGTATCTGAGCTGAAAGTCGCTCTTTGTGTTTATGAAATTGTGTGATCTCCTGCTCGACACGAGCCTTATCCGCGTTGGCTGCGTATAATTTGCCTTGCTGTTCATGCAGCTGCTCACTAAGTTGCTGTTCGCTCGTACGTGCTTCTTCCCTTTGCTCCTTACTGAACTGGGAAATGACAATTTCTGACGCTAGAGTTTGCTCGATTGCTTTGATTTCTGTTTCTATGGCCTGGCGCTTGTCAATAATCTCAATTTTATGCTGCAACCAAAGTAATTGTTGCGTTTCTTGCAGTTTTTGCGTGAGTGAATTGTATTTGGCAGCGATTTGCGCCTGACCTTCAAGGTGATCAATCTGTTTGGTAAGTTCGCTAGAAATATCTTCAAGACGAAGCAAGTTCTTGCGGGTATCGGTCAGTCTTGACTCTGTTTCGTGTCTTCTTTCACGGTATTTGGAAATGCCAGCTGCTTCTTCAAGGAAATACTTTAGTTCCTGCGGTTTGGCATCAATAATACGTGAAATCATACCTTGTTCGATGATGGCATAACCTCGGCCCCCGATGCCAGTACCCAGGAAGAGATCGGCTATATCGCGGCGCCTGACATGAATGTTGTTAATGTAGTAATTTGAATTGCCATCCCGCTGAATAATGCGTTTTGTGGCTATTTCCGTATAACTTGACCAAGCGCCATTTGCTTTGCCCAGACTGTTATCAAATACCAGTTCAACGCTGGCGCGGCCGACTGGCTTACGATGAGCAGTGCCGCCAAAAATGACGTCCTGCATGGTTTCACCACGTAAGGCTGAAGCTTTAGACTCACCCAATACCCAGCGTACGGCATCAATAATGTTAGATTTGCCGCATCCATTGGGGCCCACAATTCCTATCAGATCATTGTTGACTGGAATAACAGTCGGTTCAACAAATGATTTGAAGCCGGCAAGTTTGATTTTAGCGAGGCGCAATTTCTAATGAGCTGGATACGGTTATAATAGAATGAAGATGTGGATTATATTCAATAACTGCATATAGCAGTATTCGTTTATTGTAACTGAATTAACTCTAGGAAGAGAATGCTGAATGTCAACTAAACCCAGCAAAAAGCTAGAAACATTTCCCAATCCTTTTGTCAAAAAGGATTATCAGATACATATGGAGATACCCGAATTTACGTGTGTATGTCCGAAAACAGGACAGCCTGATTTTGCCACGTTGATTTTGGATTACATTCCGGATAAAAAATGTGTCGAACTTAAAAGTCTCAAGTTGTATATCTGGTCATTTCGGGACGAAGCGGCTTTTCATGAAGCTGTGACCAACAAGATACTTGAAGATCTGGTGGATGTGCTAAAACCGAGATATATTCGTTTGACTGCACGTTTTTTTGTGCGTGGCGGTATATTTACCAATGTCATTGTGGATCATCGCAAGTCGGGTTGGACACCACAACCGGTTATATCGCTCTATGAATGTACTGAACAGTCAAATATAAAGAAATGATTGCTTTGGGGAACTTGATTCTCTTCGAATTTCGAATAGTGAATAATCCCAAATGGTATTGAGATCGCTTATTTTGAACCCATTTAGGATTTTATCGATATGTGCTCAAATATTGGTGGATGATCAATGAACTATTTTGCACAGTTTGTTGTCTTCAATGAATGTGGCTTACTGGTTTTCGTGATCCTATTGAATAGGTATACTTGATCCCGCTGGTTTTTAATGACAGTCATATTGCATTCAAGCAATTTTTTAATCTAATGCACAAGGATCAGGTGGGATGGGTGATCGTGAAATCGATCAACAATTAGTGGAACGGGTACAAAATGGCGACAAGCGCGCGTTTGACTTATTAGTAGCCAAATATCAGCGTAAGTTGACACGTTTGCTGTCCCAATTTATACGGGACCCGGCCGAAGTTGAAGATGTGGTCCAAGAAGCATTTATCAAGGCGTATAGAGCATTGTCCGCATTTCGGGGGGATAGTGCATTTTATACCTGGTTGTATCGAATAGGCATTAATACTGCTAAGAACTATTTGGTGTCTCAGAGCAGAAAAACACCGACACTACATGGAATTGATAGCGAAGAAGCTGAGAACTTTGAAGAAGGCGCTGTTTTACGTGAGATGCATACGCCAGAAAGTGAACTGATGAGTAAACAAATTGCTCAAACAGTGAATCAGACATTGGAAGAATTGCCAGATGAACTAAGGACTGCAATTATATTGCGAGAAATCGAAGGATTGAGTTATGAAGACATTGCAAACATTATGGAATGTCCGATAGGTACAGTACGTTCGAGGATTTTTAGAGCGCGTGAAGCAATATCTGAAAAATTACGCCCATTGCTGGGTACAAGTAAAGACAAGAGGTGGTAAAGTGAAAAATAAAGTATCCGAACTAATGGATGGTGAGCTGGATAGCACAGACGCCAGTAAAATAATCGAGGCTCTTAAGAAAGAACAGAATTTACATCAGGAGTGGGAAATCTATCATTTAATCGGTGATATATTAAGGCAGCCGGATACTCTGCCAACCAACCTTACTCAACGTGTCAGACAACAGCTTGATACTGAACCTACAGTACTCAGACCCAATAAGCCCATCCGGGAAAATTCCAAAACAAAAGTTTTTGCATTTGCTACAGCTGCGTCAGTAGTAGCGATGGTTTCAGCATGGCTTGTTATGAATGATGTTTACCTACAGACGCAGCCAATTGTTGTTGCAGAACAGTCTAACAATCCGGCTGAAGTCGATAAACCTGCAGCAACGTCGATGCTGGTCAATCATCCTCAAGTTGTACGCCCCTACCAAGCCGCGCATCCTTATTTGAACGCTTCAGCAGAAGAAATGAGTAATTATCTTTTTTATCATAATTTTCAAAATCATTACAAAGATTCTTCATCTGGACAAGTCATACACAGCGGTCAATCAACCTATATTTATCCAGTGACCGATTCTCGCGATAATTTCCATAATCAATATGGTAGATGAAAAACCCCACATTACCAGCTTTTTCATTATTATTTCTACTGGTTTTTCAGACTGCCTACGCTGAAAACCAGTCCCAATCGAGCAAACGTGCATATGACTGGCTGCAAAAGATTGCAGATGCGCCACGTCAGCTTAATTATCAGGGGACATTTGTATACTATGCTGATGGTCATATAGAGACCTCTCAGATCACGCATCGGGTTGATCGCGATGATGAGTATGAGAAAATCGAAGTACTGGATGGAATGTCGCGCATTGTTTATCGTTATAACGATGAAATGAAGTGCTATATCCCAAATACCAAAAAAATTTATACTGAAAAACGCTGGTATAGAAAGTTTTTTCCTGATTTATTGCCCCAATTAACTGCAAGAATCCAAGAAAACTATAAAATAGAGGTCGATAGACAAGAACGTATAGCAGGGCATGATGCACAGCTCATAAAACTTATTCCAAACGATAACCTGCGGTATGGTCATGAATTCTGGATTGATATTGACAGTGGCTTGCTACTGAAAGCCGTTGTAGTAAATAAAGAAGATATCATTGAACAATTTGCTTTCGCCCAGCTGGAGATTGGTGGAAAAGTAGACGAGAATTTGCTCAATCCGGAGTTAATGTCCGCACAGAATTGGGAAAAGGTAGATTTAACGACGCTGGTATTGGATGAAGGCGAATTGAAGTGGCAATTGAGAGAGTTGCCGGCCGGTTTTATCAAGATTGCCGAAATGAAGCGAAAGCTTGTAGGTAAGAGCACTATGGTTGATCATATTGTATTATCCGACGACTTGGCTTCTGTGTCGGTTTTCATTGAACCGATCCAAGCAGATGTGTCATCAACTGTGCCGGGTTTTTATTCAAGCCGTGGCGCAATTAATATCTATGTACGCGAGTTAATGAATAACAAAATAACGACTGTCGGTGAAGTTCCGCTAAACACGATAAAATTAATTGGTGACGCTATATTTGTCCGTCAATGAACGGCATAATGTTTTGAATGGACAGAGTTGTTTGTTCCTATTGATAAAGAATTTTCTGTTACTGTTATATTCAAGTACGCTGAACGGGCGCTTTATTATTCGCAAAGTTATTGAATAATCCTGAGCTTCGTTGAATGACTGATGGTGTGTCGGTGGTGTTTATATAAACCATTATAAAAAAATAGACGAAAAAACATCGAGCGCCCGTTTCTTTATAAAAAATTACTTTTGTTATATGTGGTTTAAAAATGATAGGAATATTGAGAACTAAAATGGCGCGTTACTTTATAGGGTTGTGGTTAATTGCAACTGCTTCGATTGTTTCAGCTCAAACGAGTGAGTTACCCAATTTTACAGGGCTTGTAGAAAAATACGGGGCTACTGTCGTCAATATCAGTACAATTCAGACACAGCAGAATGCAGTAACACAGCTACTACCCGAAATTCCGAATTTGCCAAAGGATTCACCGTTTTACGAATTTTTCAGGCGGCATATGGAGCCTTTTTCAGCTCCTAGAAGATCTGAGCCGAGGTCAATGGGATCCGGGTTTATTATTAGCTCCGATGGTTATATTCTGACAAACGCGCATGTGGTAGAGTCGGCTGACGAAATTACAGTCAAGCTGAATGACAAACGTGAGTATATCGCTGAAGTGATCGGTACTGACAAAAAAACTGATATTGCACTGATAAAAATTGAGGCTGAGAATTTACAAAAAGTAAATCAAGGCGACCCAGAAAAGCTTAAAGTCGGGGAATGGGTTGTTGCAATTGGTTCTCCGTTTGGTTTTGAAAACAGTGTAACGGCTGGGATCGTAAGCGCAAAAGGACGGTCTTTGGCACAAGAAAATTATGTGCCTTTTATTCAGACTGATGTTGCCATTAATCCAGGCAATTCCGGCGGTCCGTTATTCAATATGCATGGAGAAGTAGTCGGCATCAATTCACAGATATACAGTCGAACGGGTGGATTTATGGGGTTGTCATTCGCCATACCAATTAATGTCGCAACCGATATAGCAGACCAACTTAAAACTTCCGGAGTCGTCCGGCGCGGAAGAATCGGTGTACTAATACAAGAAGTAACCAAGGAATTGGCCGATTCATTTAGTTTATCCGATACCCGTGGCGCATTGGTTGTTTCAGTGGAAAAAAATGGTCCTGCTGATGTTTCCGGTATTCGGGCGCGTGACATCATTTTGGCGTTTAACGGTGAAGAGGTAGATGCCTCGGCTGATTTGCCGCGGATTGTCGGAAATACAGCGCCTGATTCAAAGGTAAATGTCAAAATATGGCGGGACGGTTCCATCAAGACTATTCAACTGACAGTGGGAGAGATTCCGAGAGAAGAATCCGATCAGCGTAATGAAAGTAAACAAAGTCAGAAAACTGACAAGTCCAATCGTCTGGGGCTTGTTTTGAATGAATTGACTGATCAGCAAAAGAAACAGCTGGAGGTTGAGAATGGTTTGCTGGTGGAAAATATACAACCGGGAATAGCCAGCCAGTCAGGTATACGCGTAGGTGATGTTATTTTAGGATTTAACAGTAAAGATGTTGAAAGTGTAAAACAATTCAATAAATTGCTGGATAAAGTGGAAGAGGGGCGCAATATTGCCTTGTTGATTAAACGGGGCGATCTGACAACCTTTATCACTATGAAATTAGATAGTGACGAGTGACCGCGCAGCGATGGTAAAAGTTGATCCGACTGTCGATCTGGTTGTATACGGTCGCGAGGAGTGTCATCTATGCGAGCAAATAATACAGTCGCTGAAAGCATATCAGGCAAGATGGTCATTTGATTTTCAAGTGATTGATATTGATGCGGATCCTGAGTTGGCAAGCCGGTATAATGACAAGATACCCGTTCTTATGTCTCTTTCAAGCCAAAAAGAGATTTGCCGTCATTATCTCGATACAGCCGCACTGGATGATTATCTTGCCAATTTTCGATAAAATGCTGCCTCTTGATTCAGATGCTTTCGGTGATTCGGCTATAGAATAGTCAAGAACCAGGTTTCTAATCGTTTAAATTCACAAGTCGGATCATTTCTACTGAAATTCCAATGCAGCGAATACGTAACTTCTCTATTATTGCCCATATCGATCATGGCAAATCGACACTTGCGGATCGTCTTATTCAATATTGTGGTGGTTTGTCGGAACGTGAGATGGAGGATCAGGTTCTTGACTCCATGGATTTGGAGCGGGAAAGAGGCATCACTATCAAGGCGCAGACCGTTGCTTTGCAGTATAAAGCCAGGGATGGAGAGACTTATCTGCTCAATTTGATTGATACGCCCGGGCATGTCGATTTTTCATATGAGGTTTCACGATCTCTAGCAGCTTGTGAGGGTGCTTTACTGGTAGTCGATGCCTCACAAGGCGTGGAAGCACAGACGGTCGCTAACTGCTATACAGCAATTGAGCAGGGTGTAGAAGTTGTGCCTGTTCTGAATAAAATTGATTTGCCTGCGGCTGACCCTGAAAGGGTGATTGAAAATATTGAGGATGTGATCGGTATTGATGCGCAAAATGCTTTGCGGGTCAGTGCTAAAACGGGTATCGGCATAGAAGAGGTTTTAGAGGCTGTTGTGAATCGGATTCCAGCGCCTGTTGGTGATCCGGGCGCTCCACTAAAAGCGCTGATCGTCGATTCCTGGTTTGATAATTACGTTGGCGTCGTCATTCTGGTTCGTATCATTGACGGTACGCTTAGGCCCGGAGACAAAATTTTACTGATGGCCAGTAAGGTAACGCATTTTTGCGAGCAAGTAGGTGTGTTTATACCTAAATCGTTGAACCGGGATGTATTGAGTGCGGGTGAGGTCGGTTTTGTAATTTCTGGCATAAAAGAACTCGATGTCGCCAAAGTAGGCGATACCGTTACACTGGTTAAGAATCCAGCGGAAAAACCTTTGCAGGGTTTTAAAGAAATCAAGCCACAGGTCTTTGCCGGATTATATCCGGTGGAGTCTAACCAGTATGACGCGTTACGGTCAGCTCTGGAAAAGCTCAGGCTCAACGATTCCTCATTGCAGTTTGAACCGGAAACCTCTCAGGCGTTGGGATTCGGATTCCGCTGTGGGTTTCTGGGGTTATTGCATATGGACATTGTGCAAGAACGCCTTGAAAGGGAATATGATATGGATTTGATTACGACAGCACCTACGGTTGTCTATCAAATTCTGATGCGCGATGGAACGGTAGTCGAAATCGATAATCCATCAAGAATACCCGACCTGTCGAAAATTGCTGAGATTCGTGAACCTATTATTACAACGACTATTCTGTTACCTGAGGAATTTGTCGGTGCTGTTATGACACTCTGTGTCAATAAACGCGGTATGCAAAAAAATATGCAGTATATGGGTAAGCAGGTCATGCTGACTTACGAAATGCCTCTGAATGAGGTCGTTATGGACTTTTTTGATCGGCTAAAATCGACCAGCCGCGGATACGCATCGCTGGATTATGAATTTAAGGAATTCCGTGCATCGGATCTGGTCAAGCTGGATGTTTTGATCAATGGGGACAGGGTCGATGCGCTGTCTTTAATCGTTCATCGTAGCAGCAGTCAACATCGTGGCCGGGAATTAGTGCAAAAAATGAGGCAGCTTATCCCGAGACAGATGTTTGATATAGCTGTGCAGGCAGCAGTTGGTGCGCATATTATTGCTAGAGAAACTGTCAAGGCTTTGCGCAAGAATGTACTCGCGAAATGTTACGGTGGCGATATAACCCGGAAACGCAAATTACTCGAGAAGCAAAAAGCGGGTAAAAAAAGGATGAAACGTGTTGGTAATGTAGAAATTCCTCAGGAAGCTTTTTTGGCGATTCTGCAGACTGACACTAAATCGTGAAAACCGGTATTTATCGAATTACAGCTAAGCGTATCTCAAAGGAAATGTGAAAAATGCTGAGCAGGCTGGTTATATATAGATGGTTTCTCAACAACCGGTTAATAACAACTCAAAAAATTCAAAAAAGGTAATTATATGAATTTTCCTTTGATTTTATTTTCCTTGCTGGTGATTACCGGTACTGTCTGGGCACTTGATTATTTCATATGGCGCCATAAACGTAAGTCGGATGAGGAAGAGCCCTGGTGGATTGAGTATCCTAAAAGTTTTTTTCCGATCATCTTAATTGTATTTTGTTTACGCTCGTTTATTATCGAGCCGTTCAAAATACCTTCCGGTTCGATGATTCCAACGCTGGTTGTCGGCGACTTCATTCTGGTCAATAAATATGTTTATGGCATTCGTCTGCCAGTGATCAATAAAAAAGTAATCGAAATGGATAGTCCCAAAGCGGGAGATGTGCTGGTGTTTCGTTTCCCAGAAGATCATTCTATTGACTATATTAAGCGTGTTGTCGGTGTTCCGGGAGATGTGGTCACCTACCATAACAAGCAATTGTTTATTAATGATCAAATAGTGGAACAGGCGTATGAAGGGGACTATAAGTATGTTGAGCCCGGACTGGGGTACATCTATTCTGAAAAATATACCGAATATCTCGGAGATACCAATCATTCGATTTTGGTGAGCCCTGAAGTAAACGGATTGCAATACGCCAGTGTGCGTGCATTTCCATTTCGGGAAAACTGTCAATACAGCCGGTCTGGATTTACCTGTAAAGTTCCGTCCGGTAACTACTTTACCTTGGGCGACAACAGGGATAGCAGTAGTGATAGCCGCTATTGGGGGTTTGTGCCGGAGGAAAATATCGTTGGCAAAGCATTTATGATCTGGTGGAATTTCGGGGATTTTGACCGAATCGGCCAGCGTATTCAGTAGCCGGATGTTATTTCTTGGGAGGAATTATGATTCTGAATGGGCAGCGTGGTAGTCAATACGGTATTAGTTTAACGGGTATGATGTTTTGGTCGGTTGTGCTGATCTTGGTTGTTCTGCTGGGTATGAAAGTAGCGCCGGTTTATATTGAAAATGCTTCCATCAAGAAAAATTTGGCGGCAGTTGCAGGCGACGCCAGTTTACAAAATGCGACTGCCAGTCAAATCAGGCTCGCTTTTTCCAAACGTGCCCAAATTGACGGTATTACAGCTATCACTGCAAAAGATATCAAGATTTCCCGGGACAAAGGAAAAAATATCCTGAGTGTTACCTATTCTGAGAAGGTGCCGTTATTTGCCAATGTTTCATTGCAAATTGATTTTGATACGCAAAGTGACTGAGATAGCTGGCAGAAGTGATAAAACCTACGATACGATTGAAATAACGCATGCAAACCGATCGGGAGCTCCAAGTTGATTTATTTTGTAATCGACTCGGTTATCAATTTACTAGGAATGAATTGCTGCAAGAAGCGTTAACGCACCGCAGTCATAGCGCGATGCATAATGAACGCCTGGAGTTTCTGGGTGACAGTGTTTTGAACTGCGCAATTGCGGCGTTAATTTACAAAAAATTTCGTGATATTCCCGAAGGGCAGCTATCTCGTTTACGTGCGGGTATGGTTAATCAAAAAGCTTTATCCGAAATGGCGATGCACCTGGAAATGGATCAATTGATCCGGCTGGGCGAAGGTGAAGTCAGAAGTGGGGGAAACCGACGACCCTCAATACTGGCGGATGCGCTGGAAGCTGTTTTCGGTGCAATTTACCTGGACAGCGGTTTTGCACGGGCAGAAGCGGTTATTGCCAGATTATATGCCCTTGCGCTTGAGACAATTGATCATTCTACGCACGGAAAAGATTCCAAAACATTGTTGCAGGAGTTGCTGCAGAGCCATAAACTGGAGTTGCCTACCTATACGGTGATTACAACAACAGGAAAGGCGCATCAACAAAAATTCAGAGTAGAATGTGCAATACCGGAATTCAGTATCCGCACGCAAGGTGAAGGCTCTAGCCGTCGCAGCGCGGAACAGGCTGCCGCGAAAAAGGCCTACGAGCTGGCGTGTGCGGATGGCGCACTTTCATAGCCATTGACCAGTAGGCAGTTATATAAAAAAGGATATGGTCAACGGTTTCCAGCATGCAGTCTGATATTCAGTTTCGCACCGGCTATGCTGCCATTGTGGGTCGGCCAAACGTTGGTAAATCGACGTTGCTCAATAGTCTGATTCGACAAAAAATCAGTATAACATCCAGAAAGGCGCAAACAACGCGTTATCGCATCAACGGGATTTTGACCGACCAGCATTCGCAGATAATATTTGTGGATACGCCGGGTTTTCAGACGCGGTATAAAAATCGAATGAATACCGTGATGAATAAGGTCGTGGCTCAAAGTGTGCAGGATGTAGATGTGGTTTTGTTTGTCATCGAAGCACTGCGTTTTGACGAGCAGGACAGACTTGTTCTTGAACTTTTACCCGAAACCGCTCCAGTTATACTGGTCGTTAATAAAATTGACCAGTTGACTGATAAAAATCGATTGTTGCCGTTTCTTGACGAAATGAGTAGGCAATATGGTTTTTCGGCAATGATACCGGTCAGTGCAGCCGGTCAGATACAACTCACAAATCTGGTCAATGCTATCCGTCCCTATTTGCCGGCAAATCCGCCATTTTTTGAGGCTGATGAAATAACCGATAGGAACGTGCGGTTCATTGCGGCTGAATTGATACGCGAGAAATTGTTCCGTTTGATCGGTGATGAAATACCTTATTCCACCAGTGTTATCGTTGATCAATTTGTCGAAACGGAAAAGCTGAACACAATTTATGCGACAATCTTGATTGATAAACCTGGTCAGAAAGCCATTATTATAGGTAGAAGTGGCGAGAAACTGAAACTGATCTCGAGTCAGGCGCGTAAAGAAATGGAAATACTATTCAATAAAAAAGTGTATCTACAGGTATGGGTCAAAGTGCGAAGCGGGTGGGCAAACGATGTCCATGTCCTGAAGCAGCTTGGTCATGAATAGTTTTCTATTTAAATGAAAGTTTAATCCAGGCCTTAAGTGGAGAATAAAAAGATGGTAGAACTTGGCGTCAATATAGATCATGTAGCAACACTCAGGCAGGCACGGGGAACAACCTATCCAAGTCCTGTTGAGGCTGCACGGATTGCTGAATCGGCAGGCGCCGATGCCATTACGCTGCATTTACGTGAAGATCGTCGCCATATTCAGGATAGTGACGTGGAAGAACTGCGTGCTATGTTAACAACGCGAATGAATCTCGAAAGTGCGATAACTGCAGAAATGATCGATATTGCGTTGCGTATCAAACCGCAGGATATTTGTCTGGTACCAGAGCGGCGTGAAGAATTGACGACTGAGGGCGGTCTTGATGTTGTCAGGCATTTTGAGCAGGTAAAACGTGCATGCAATCAATTAAAGGATGCGAGTATACGCGTTTCACTGTTCATAAACGCTGACTTAAATCAGATTGAAGCAGCAGTGCAGGCGGGTGCGCCGGTAATTGAAATTCATACCGGCAGTTTTGCCGATGCTGTAACTACTGAAGAGCAACTCAGTGAACTGGAAAAGATTAGAAATGCAGTTGCCTTCGGCCTTGAACGAAAGTTGAAAGTCAATGCCGGTCACGGTCTGCACTATCAAAATGTGCAGGCTATTGCGGCAATTCCCGGTGTATCGGAGCTTAATATCGGACATGCAATTATCGGTCAGGCGATTTTTGTGGGTCTTGAGAAGGCGGTCAGGGAGATGAAACGGTTGATTTCTGAGGCGGGAGCGTGATTTATGGAATCGGTACCGATCTGGTCGATCCTGCGAGAATTGCGCGCTCCATAACGCGCTACGGCGATAAATTTGCACGCCGCATATTGACCGAACCTGAATGGCGGGAATATCAAACCAGCAGTAAACCCGTGCTGTTTCTGGCAGGTCGTTTTGCCGCGAAAGAAGCCCTGTCCAAAGCGTTAGGAACCGGCCTGCGGCATCCGGTCAATCTGGACTTTATTACTGTAACCCACGATACACTCGGCAAACCCTATTTTGAATTTCATCCGGAGCTCTGCCAGTTCATCTGTGAAAAAGGTATTGTTGGTCACTATCTGTCCATCAGTGATGAATTGAATATTGCTTGCGCATTTGTTGTATTGGAGAAATAGTTATGTCACTCGGCCCTGTCATGCTCGATATCGCTGCCACAGAATTGACTGACGAGGATAAGCAGCGACTGCTGCATCCGTTAACCGGTGGCGTTATTCTCTTTTCAAGGAATTATACGTCACAGAAACAACTGACGACACTAATTCAGGATATCCGTGAACTCAGAACGCCGCATTTGTTGATAGCGGTTGACCAGGAAGGCGGCCGGGTACAGCGATTTAAGGATGATTTTACAAGATTGCCGGCAATGCGTGAACTCGGTAAAGTCTGGGATCAAAATCCGGCGCGGGCGCGCCATTTGTCAAAGCAAGTGGGGTTTGTGCTGGCGAGTGAGCTGGTTGTTTGTAACGTCGATCTGAGTTTTACACCTGTTCTGGACATTGATCACGGTCAAAGCAGTGTGATTGGTGATCGGGCATTTCATCGAGACATCCATGCAGTGTCCGACCTTGCGTATGCGCTCATGATGGGTTTGAAAGCGGGCGGTATGCAGGCGGTTGGTAAACATTTTCCAGGGCATGGCGGTATACAGGCCGATTCACATTTTGAGAAATCGGTTGATCAACGCCGGTATGCAGATATTGAAATGGATGACATGGTGCCGTTCCAACGCATGATTGATTTCGGACTGGCAGGCATTATGGCTGCCCATGTGATTTATCCGCAAGTTGATCAATATCCGGCGGGATTCTCCCGTAAATGGTTACAGGACATTCTAAGGCAACAGCTGTTGTTTGAAGGTTGCATTTTTAGTGACGATTTGAGCATGCAGGGCGCGGCTTATTTCAGCGCTATTGGCGCGCGCGCAAAAGCTGCGCTTGAGGCAGGGTGCGATATGATATTGGTTTGTAACGATCCTCAGGCAGCCGATGAATTGTTGGAAACATTGCAATGGAATATTTCTGCAACCAGTCTTGCGCGTTTAGCGCGGATGCATGGTAAAAAGCGATTTGCTTCAATGATGAAACTGCGAGAGGATGCGGCTTATGTTCGAGCAGTGCGTGAAGTTGGTGCTATTGGTGATCCGAACGAATTATTGCCTTTCTAGTTTGCGCCGTTGGACTAGTATCAGTATCGAATAGATTGCCGACGGGTTGAAGACGTTCATTCTTTTCGTGAACCAATTCCAGCAGGGCCTTATACGGAACAGGTCTGCTAAAAAAGTAACCTTGCTGATAATAACAGTGATGCTGCAACAAAATCTGGTTTTGTTGCGCCGTTTCAACGCCTTCAGCGACAACCGCCAATCCCATGTTGTTACCCAGGCCAATGATGGCTTGTACTATGGTTAAGTCACTCTGATTTTGATCCAGCGTGCGCACGAAAGACTTGTCGATTTTCAAGATGTCAATCGGTAATTCACGCAGTAATGTGAGCGAGGAATAACCGGTGCCAAAATCATCCAGCGCAATCATTATATCGAGTTCCTTGATGGTTCTGAGGATAATGCCAACACGCTGAATGTCGTTGACGATGGAACTTTCGGTGATTTCGAGTATCAGTGAACGGGCGGGTAATTGGGTATCGTTTAATGTATTAACAATGGTTTGCAAAAAGTTTTTATTCAGCAATTGGCGGGGATTGACATTGACCGCAACGTTTACCGGGTATCCCAACTGTAAAAGCTGATATGCGGAGAGACAGGACATTCTTAATACCAGTTCACCCAGTTGTTCAATCAAACCGACGTTTTCTGCCAGCGGGATAAATTCGCTGGGTGATAAAAAGCCTCTCGTGGGATGTGGCCAGCGGACCAACGCTTCCATGCGGGAGATATGATGCGTTTTTGCATCGATGATGGGTTGAAATAAAACCTGAAGTTCATGGTTAAGAATAGCAGCCCTTAGTTCCTTTTCCAATTCCAGCCGGTCGCGCGTCCATACAATGGAGGATTCGTGCGAATAGTAATCAAAACGGTTGCCGCCATCTCTTTTGGCACCGTACATGGCAGTTCCTGCCTTTTTCAGTACAGTTTCACTGGTCAATCCGTTTTCAGGATAAAAGCTGATGCCGATACTGGCGGCGACAAAGATTTCCATACCGTCGATTTCGAACTTTTGTCTGATCGCATCCAGAATTTTTTGTGCCATTTCAGAAACCGCATCAATCTGATCCAGATAATCGAACAGTAAAATGAATTCATCGCCGCCCCAACGGGCCACAATATCATTGTGTTGCACAACCTCATACAAACGGATGGAGACCATCTTGAGCAGTTTATCTCCGGCTTGATGTCCCATGGCATCATTAATTTTTTTAAAATTATCTAGCGCAACAAAAAAGGCGGTGATAATTTTTCCGTTATTTTCGGCCGCCTGAATCATTTGATCGAACTGAGACAATAACTTTGAACGGTTGGGTAGTTTGGTCAGAGCATCATAATTTTCCTGATGCGCGATCTGCTCAGCAAGCTCGACCGTATCCGTAATATCAGTCATTGCAATCACAGAGCCAAGCAGCACTTTTTGTTCGTCGTATAGTTGATTGCGTGTTATCCGCACAGTACGCTCATCGCCGTATTTGGTTTTCAAGCGGCATTCCAGCATGCCGGGGCTGTCTAAACTGGGCGTCAAAATAGTTTTTACGGATATATCTTCAGACGGAGTGTCGATACATGCACGGAGATTCAGGATCTGTTGCAGGTCTTTTCCTTTGATGTAACTGAATTCCGTACGCAGAATTTTTTCAGCCCCTTTGTTGATATAGGCGACATGGTCATGTGCATCGGTTATGATCACACCGTCTTTTATCGATTCCAGTGCGGTGCTCGAACGTATCTTTGTGATCAGGAAAGAGCGTACAAACTGATTAATTTGCCGCCAGTTTGACAACGGATAAATTGCCAGCGTCCCCAATAAAGCCGCTCCTGGTGGAATCCATACATGACCGTTTTTTAACAGTTGGTAAATTAGAAACAAACCTGCTGCCGATACGAAAAGCAGGATCGGAATTGTCAGATTTTTTTTCGTCCAGCTGATACTCATTAAAATAAGCGTGACCCATATTAATGAGATCAACATTACCCATATATTAGGGACAGGAAAAATTGCCCGGTCATGGTGGAGCATCGAATAAACATTTGCATGCCATTCCACCCCTGTCATGGGTTGATGATTAATGGAAGATACCGGCGTTGCGAAACGTGTGCCCATTCCTGCGGCAGTCATACCGACAATTACTGTTTTGTTTTTTAGGCTGGCCAGAACTTTATCGTCAAACAAGACGCTTGCGTAGGAAACCTGACGGAAACTTCCCGGTTTTCCAATATAAGGAATCATTGCTTCTTCAGCACGGAACCAGCGTCTGGATTGATTTCCTGGCCTATCCTCATCAGCGCTGAGCGGGTAAGCTTCATTTGCCGTTGCAGGATTAAACAATACCTGGGCCAGTGCAGGCCATGTCGGTGCATTAATCCCTGCATAGAGAAAAACGCGCCGGGCGATGCCGTCACTGTCAATTTCAACATCGGCATGACCCAGTACGGCATTATGTCTGAAAAGTGGAAAAGGTGCTGCCAAATACAAAGATTCGGGATAAGTGACCGAAATCGGTGCTAGAGGCAGAATGACATTACCATGGAGGGTGATTGCCGCAGCCAGTAACTGGTCGGCATAAATATCATCATGTTGTGGTTCGGAGAAAAGCAAGTCCAAAGCTACGCGCTGGTTGCCAATTGATTTCAGCCGATTAATCAGTTCGGCATGAATTTCTCTCGACCAAGGCCATCTGCCTAGAATACTTAGACTTGGCTCATCAATGGCGACGATAACGATATCGGAATCTTGCGGATATTGAATAAGTACCGATAGTTTG
This sequence comes from Burkholderiales bacterium, assembly GCA_024235755.1. GTDB lineage: Bacteria > Pseudomonadota > Gammaproteobacteria > Burkholderiales > Nitrosomonadaceae > Nitrosomonas. The sequence goes on from JACKLV010000002.1 coordinate 134,636, forward strand.
TCATAGATCATGAAATCCAGGCGTTCCAGAATCTCCGAATAGGATAAGGTTGCGACGGCGATCAGGAGTATTACAATACGTAAAACAAATGTATTGATGCGCCTCTTCAGATTTTGCAGATAAATCATATCAGAACAAGCAGTGGAAGGAATAGCAGCAACATCAGCCAATAAGGGAAGTCGCGAGGAATATCAATCATTTGAGGCGGTCCCCAGGGGCCTTCGAAACCATCAGATTCAATGGTTTTGATGCGTAAATAGTAGGTGCCGCCAGCAGGTTTATCAAAGGTAATACGGGACATTTCGGTCTTTTCTTCGTGCATGATGTCTGAGAATGACACGTCACGCGCAAACTGAAAATGAAAACGCTGACCTTCGGCAGCAGCGCGCCATGCAAATGTTATTTCCTGTTCGTCGACCTCTGTTGCATCAAGTGAAGGACCAGGATATGGGACTCTGAAAGGCATATTGTCGCTGAATGGGCCGGTACCCTCGGTTGGTGAGACGGCTGCAATACGCCAGAAGTAATGACCAGGGGTAAGCGATTCGGATAACGTAAGCGTGTTTGCTTTAATTTCAGGGTTAAAATAGGCTAGATCGGTAAAATCTGCATTTCTGCTGATCATCAAGACATAATGTAACGATTCCGATTGACTCGTCCAGCTGAATTCCTGGTTTTCTGGTGCTGTTGCATTTCCGGGTAACGGTGCGGTGACAAAGGGCGGTTCAGGGCGTGCATTTAAGCCGAAAGCCATGACTGCGTCTCTGCCTTCTATGCCCGATTCATCAATGCCACGTATTCGTAGCCAGTATTCGCCGTCAGGTATATCGCCATCCCGGAAAGGCAGCGATGTTGTGGTAAATTCGGAAACCAGATGATCAAAATCCGGGTCCAATGCTATTTGCGTACGATAGGCATGAGCCCCATTTATTGGATTCAGACGAATCACCAAGGGGAGGCTTTCATAATAATTGGGGGTGCCGGATAGATCGGGCGGCGGCAAAAGCGCTACGGGTGGTGCAGGCGGCTTATGCAGCGCAGTGATCGTGCCAAAACCTGCCGGTACTCTGACGAATTTCTCTGAAGCGTTTACCTCGATATTGCCGGCAAGTACCTCGCTGGTAGTGCCGGATTGCGGTTCAATCAGACCGACACGAAACGCTGTACCCCGGACGGAACTAATAGCAGAAGGTGTTTGTATCCTGAGCCGTGTTCCTTGACGGGTGTTATGAGGCACGGAATTCTCCGTACGCCCTTGTTCGAGGCGTATCAGTGTATCAATCAATCCGTAGTCACCCAATATCTGCATTCTTTCCAGACGGATACGGCTATTATCCTGAACGCGCATTTGAGCATTGTCTGCAAATTCGATGGTAACAAATGAATCGTTCTCGCTCTGAACCGTATCGCCCGCCAATAATTGCGTTCCAGGCGAAGCGGCTTCTTTTTCTTTGTTGGCGCGTTCAATGAATACATTACCGTGAACGTTGATAATCCGCGCAGACACTTTTTCAGAGATTAATGACCAGGCAACAGGGATTCTTAGTTGTTTACCGGGAGGTATGACATAGGGATTCTGAATCTGATTTAATTGTTGCAAGCGCCTGACATATTGTGTGCCGTTCAAATGGCGCTCAGACAGATTCCATAGATTGTCACCGGGGCGTACAGTATAAATCCACTCTTCTTCGGCGGCATATACCGGCAGAATGATCAAAGTGATGAATAAACAGCAGAAAAGTTTATTCAATCTTTGATGAATAAGATCCAAGTGCATGCCATCTCCTTGTCGTGGGCTTCAATTTGAATAGCTTCCTTTTACCGATGCGTTATTTTCGGCGTATCGGTGTCAGCGGATATTTTGTGAATGCACAATCTGATTGAGTTGTCGGCCAGATATCGTATTCCGAAAATCATTGGGTAATATTGACTGAGGTGCCTGCAGATACCCAGTTAAACAACTCCAGCAGGTCTTTATTTGAAATACGAATACAACCGATAGATCCTGGTTTTCCCATTTCAACACTGTCGGGACTGCCATGAATGTAAATATATCGCTGCATCGTGTCTACTGAACCGAGTCGGTTAAAACCGGGTTCGCACCCTGACAACCATAAGATGCGCGTTAAAATCCAGTCACGTGCGGGATACTGTTTTCCCAATTCCGGCGTGTAAATTTCTCCAGTTGGCCGACGGCGGACAAATACCGTATTGATGGGTTGTCCTGAGCCAATCTTGGCGCGGATTATATGTTTGCCTAATGGGGTGCAAAAACTTCCGTTTTGCTGGCCAGTACCCTTTTTTGCAGAAGAGATTCGATAATGTTTAATAAGTTGATTGTCATTATTGAATAAATCGAGCTGTTGCTTATGGATGGTGATATTTATTTTCATCATTATCTGAGTTTGACGGAAAAGACTATATCGTTTGTGATTTTTTGCGTCGTTGTGCAAAAAAATGTTTAAGCAACAAGCTGGCTTCTTCAGCCAAAACACCGCTGTCGACTTGCATATGATGATTCAGCCGAGTTTCGGCGGGCAAATCGATGATGCTGCCGCATACACCTGTTTTAGGATCGGCTGCAGCGTAGACCAAACGTTCTATTCGTGCGTGAAAAAGTGCGCCAATACACATGGTGCAAGGTTCCAACGTCACATAAAGTGTGCAATTGAGAAGGCGGTAGTTATTCATTCTTAGACCGCAATCGCGTAATGCCATGACTTCAGCATGTGCCGTTGGGTCATGCGTTGTAATAGGGCAGTTATATCCACGTCCGATGATGATTTCATTTTGCACGATTACGGCTCCCACCGGTACTTCACCCAATAACCGTGCTTTTTCAGCTTGATCGAATGCTGAACGCATGAATTGAATATCTTTTTTTGTTTGTACCACTTGTAACAGTTTAATGCAATCTTGTAAAGATTCAAATCTTAATGCAGTGTTATGATACATTCCGGTTGTTTGATTTTGTTATTTTTGAGTTTGATAGTTACAGGGTACATGTTTACACAGGCAATAAATCAGTTATACACCATTCGCGATTTGCTGCGTTTTACAGTCAGCAAGTTTAATGAGGCTGGTCTTTTCTTTGGCCACGGCTCAACCAATGCCTACGATGAGGCGGCCTATCTTATTCTGCATACATTGCATTTGCCTTTAGACCAACTCGAACCTTTTCTCGATGCACGGCTCACCCGTGATGAGTTGGCTGATGTTGAAGCGGTTCTTCGGCAACGGATTTTGGAAAGAAAGCCGGCGGCTTATCTGACGCACGAGGCTTGGCTGGGTGATTATGCTTTTTACGTAGATGAACGTGTCATTGTTCCACGCTCATTTATTGCAGAGCTTTTGCATAATCATTTGGAACCCTGGATGACTGATCCTGAGCGTGTTCAGTGTGCACTAGATTTGTGTACGGGATCGGGTTGTCTTGCCATACTAATGGCGCATGCGTTCGAACAGGCTGAAATTGATGCGGTAGATATTTCTCAGGAAGCGCTGTCGGTTGCGAAAAAAAATGTGGTGGATTATCAATTGGCGCACCGGATTCATTTGATTCAATCCGATATGTTCGCGGGGTTGGCCGGCAAGCGATATGATCTGATTATCAGTAACCCTCCCTATGTGAATGCGGAGTCTATGGCAGCGTTGCCGGACGAATACCGTCATGAACCAGCTAGTGCGTTGGGCAGCGGCACAGATGGATTGGATGCAACACGGCATATCTTGCTCAATGCGGCCAGTCATTTAACTGATCATGGGTTGCTCGTTGTTGAAATTGGGCATAACAGAGACGCATTATTGGAAATGTTTCCTCGATTGCCGTTTACGTGGCTGGAAACCAGTGCGGGTGATGGGTTCGTTTTTTTGTTAAGCCGCGATCAACTTGCAGTCTGATTGTCTGAAGAATGTGTTCAAGACAGTAGCGTTACCAGTTGCCGGGTTTCCTTTTCATCGAGTTCCAGCCATTTTCCGCGTTTGATACGTGCGGGTAGATTAATCGGCCCAAAACGCACGCGCATCAGGCGACTGACTGTTATTCCAAGCGCTTCGAACATACGCCTGATCTCCCGGTTTTTACCCTCTTTCAGAATCACGCGATACCAGCGGTTGACATTTTCGCCGCCCTGTTCTACCAATTGATCAAACGATGCAGTACCATCTTCGAGTTGGATGCCGGTGGTCAACTGGGATATTTGTTCATCGGTTAATTTCCCGATAATACGAACCGCATATTCGCGCTCCACTTCAAATCGTGGATGCATGAAACGGTTTGCCAGCGAGCCATCGGTGGTGAAGATCAGCAGACCGCTGGTATTAAAGTCCAGGCGGCCGATTGCGATCCATTTGGAGGATTTAAGATGGGGTAGTTTGTCAAATACGGTTGGGCGGCCTTCGGGATCGAGCCGGCTGACAATTTCACCTTCGGGTTTGTGATACAGCAATATTCGCGGCAAGCGCTCGGTCAAGTCAAAACGGATGACGCGTTTGCCGATCTGAACACGGTCTTTTGCGCCAACGCGGTCTCCCAAAACAGCCTTTCGGCCGTTTATACTGACGCGGCCGGCAGCAATTAATGCTTCCATCTCACGTCTGGAACCCAATCCTTTCTGAGCCAGTAGTTTTTGCAGTTTATAAGTTACTGCCGTATCGGGGGCAATGGGCCTGTCAGCTTCAGGCAATCGCCGCGGCGTTCTGGTTTTGCCAGATCTGGGTAATTTGTGTGTGCGCATAAAACAGTTTGATCGGATCAATTAGAACGGCAGTTTCATGCCGGGCGGCAGGCCGAGTCCGCCGGTCAGTTCGGCCATCTTTTCCTGGGTTGTTGATTCAACACGTCGAACAGCATCATTAAATGCGGCTGCAATCAGATCTTCAAGCATTTCCTTGTCATCGCCATCGCCGACCAGACTGTCGTCAATCTGTACGCTTTTGACATCATGGCGGCAGGTCATGACAATCTTAACCATTCCTGCGCCGGACTGACCTTCAACTTCCAGTGTGGCCAGTTTTTCCTGCATCTGCTTCATGCTTTCCTGAACCTGCTGTGCCTGTTTCATCATGTTTGCCAAATTTGCTTTCATGGTAAATCTCCTTTAATTTTGAATCGGTTTGATGGAGGATTCTATGATTTTTGCATCAAAACTGTCTACCAAATCCTGTACGATCGGATCTTTTTCAATGGCCGCAATCGCTTCAGCTTGTTTTTGCTCGTTTTCAAGTTGCTGTAATGCAACCGGCGTCATGCCGGTAATGCTGCCAACCGAGAAATTCAACGCGACTGGACGGCCGAAGTGAGCGTCCAGTGCATTCTGGATGGCATTCTGGTATTTTTTGTCGAGCAAGTGTCTGTGAAGCTCAGGGACAAATAGCTCAACGTTCTTTGCAGTCAGTAATTTTGCTTCGCTATGTTGCGCCAGCATTTTAGCCATGCCGACCAATTTCAGCTGTTTGACCAGATCATGCCAGTTCAGATCAGGCGCAACCACAGGTGTTTTAGGTGCAGTCGGAGCTGTCTGGTAACTGTCTGATTGGCTGAATGAGGCTGCTGATTTACCGGTCTGAGCAGGTGGATTGAAAGTATTTTCTACGTCTGAAATTTCGGGAGCCGCGGTTATTATTTGTTTTGCCGAACTTGTTGTCTGATTATCGGGCATAAACGCGAGCATGCGTATTAATGTCATGGTAAAACCAGCATACTCATCCGGGGCAAGACTTAAGTCTCGGCGTCCGTGCAGTGCTATTTGATAAAGCAGCTGTATATCCTCGGCTGCAAATGTTTTGGCGAAAGACAATATTTGCGGGTATGCCGGTATCTCTTTGTGGATTGCCTGCGGTACTGTTTGCGCCAATGCGATGTGATGTAACAGCGCAGAAAAATCGTGTAATACGGAGTCAAATGACAAGCCCTGAGCATCAATCTCGTCAGCAATTGCCAGCATTCGTGCGCCGTTTTGTAATGCCAGCGCTTCAAGCAAATCGTGTAGATAATATTGGTCAATCGTACCGAGCATGCTACGAACGGTATCTTCTGCTACTTTGCCTTCGCCAAAAGCAATTGCTTGGTCTAGGATGCTTAAAGCGTCGCGCATGCTGCCTTGAGCGGCTTTTGCAATATTGGTTAATGCAGTGTCGTCCGTCGGAATATTTTCCTGTGCCAGGATATTTTTGAGATGCTCTGTAATTAATGCAATCGGAATCTGTTTCAAATTAAACTGCAAGCACCGGGAAAGCACCGTCACCGGGATTTTTTGCGGATCAGTTGTGGCGAGTACAAATTTAACGTGTGCAGGCGGTTCTTCAAGTGTTTTAAGCATGGCGTTAAACGCCGATTTGGATAGCATGTGCACTTCGTCGATAATATAAATTTTGAAACGCGCCTCAGTCGGTGCATACAGCGCATTTTCCAGCAGGTCGCGCATATGATCGACCTGTGTGTTTGAAGCAGCGTCCAGTTCGATCAAATCAATAAAATGCCCTTGATCAATTTGTGAGCAGGCGGTACAGGTGCCGCAGGGTGATGCTGTTATCCCGGTTTCGCAATTCAACGCTTTGGCAAGAATGCGTGCTACCGTTGTTTTTCCGATTCCACGTGTACCCGTGAACAGATACGCATGGTGTAACCGGTTTTGTTGCAGCGCGTTCGTTAGCGCTCTGACGACATGGTCTTGACCAGTCAGTTCAGAAAAGTTTTTCGGTCGCCACTTGCGTGCAAGGACTTGGGATTGTGACACGTTGAATTTTAGAAAATTTAGGAATGCAGGTGGATTATTATAGCAGGTCGAACAATCGCTTTGCATCAATCCGTTCTGGCATGAAATTGAATAAAAAAGCGACTGCAGACAGAATAGAATTCAAGGAAAAACGGGGTGGCGAGCCAGACCCCCGGCACTCGCAATGAATAGCTGTGGCTGCTTCCTTCCGGACCTGACCAAGTTCACTACTTTGCAATGCGGGGAGGCCCGCCTTTAATCTTAGATGAACTGTAAGTTCAAGATGCGAGAGTATACCAGTACACGATGGGTAAACAAAGCGCTTTGCTCAATTCACGCAGGTTGCTAAGTGATTAGTCTCGCGGCAATCCCTTGTGGCAATAGAGAATGGAGCTTATTTCCTGCAAGACACACGTTGCCATGTATTATACTGAAAAGCTTGCTGCGCTCGACAATTACCTTTGGATAAGGTAACTGGGATCACGAAGGAAATTTGTGTGACTAACTGCTTTCCCGCTCAATAAAAAAACAAGGGATAACTAAAGCCCTTGTTTTTGATCGTTTCGTAATTGATTCGCGGAAGGCGATTAATTCGTGCGGCGGCGAGCAAATAAAGCCCCTATTATGCCGACACTAAATAATAAGAGTATTCCGGGCTCAGGAACTACTGTGGTGCCGCCACGAATATATAAATTCATGTGTGATAAAGCGGGAAGTTGTCCGCCGTTATTCTGAAAATTAATTGAAAATGTACCGTTATTGTTGGCCACTACCTGGGCGTCGTCAAAGAACCATAAAGCATAGCGATCACTTGCCTTCAGCATACCGACAAAATCGAAATTAGTGGGAAAGTTTGGCGGCGCTGCGCCATTAGTATCTACAGCTGTTAAAGTCCAGCTACCGCTTGTGCCGGCGCCAGCAGTTAGTGTGAAGTCAAACCCGCCAAACGAGCCCGTTCCTACACCAGGGCTGCCAGGGTCGTCGTCTTTTGCAAGAAATGTCCAATCAGTTCCCCATGTCAGTCCAAGATTATTGAAGCCTGTGGTCAGATTACCTTGAACTTTGGGCTCATTTCCCAAGACAACGCCATAGCAGTCATCCGCATTGTTTCCATTAAAAGTCATGTCGCTGAAACTCAGTCCATCCGGATTAGGCGAGCCGGAAACACTGCAGTAAGTCGGCGCTGCGTTGGCCAAGCCTGAGAATAGCATCATTGCAGATGTGATGACGCAATATTTTGTAAACTTATTCATAACTGCACTTCCTCTTAATACTGTAAAAATTATTATGTTTATTTTTCGTTGCTGATATCTTACTCTATTTATTAGCAAGAATCGTGCCATATTTTTGTGTTGTTGTAATATGATGATATATATATTAAATATTTTGGTGTTGGTGCATCGGTTTTATTCATGTTCGGATGTTGTAAAATTTTCCGACAAAAGTGTGGACTCTGTGCATCGTATTTGCACGCTATAAATGAATAAGGGGTATGTTATGTCGTCGCTTCAGATGTGTTGTTACTACAAGCCGATTAGTGCTTAATGATGCATTAGAAATAATAATTGACTGCTAAGATGCCTTCATTGTTATGGTCGTAACGGTTGAATTCCAGCCGCAAATCTAGGTTTTGTGTGAGTGCATACCGAGTGATGGCATGTGTCGTGAAAAATCGTTTTTGTTCACCCAGAGCAAATACCCGGTAGTTTCCCGCCAATTTGATTCTCAAATGCTGATTGATGTTATAGTACATGCCTATTTCCGCATTGCCGCCAAGCCGGTAATCCCGTTTCAAATGACCGGAAAAATCGGCTTTCAAGTCCAGAAATGAAAATAACAGCAGCGGTGAAAAAAAGGCGGGACGGTAAGCAATTCCCCTGCCGTAACTGCCGGAGACTGTGTTGCAATAATTGCAGTCCTGGTCTCTGAGTGTGTCAATGCTGAAATCGAAACGCCACGACGGCTTAAAAAATAGTGGATCGTAGGAATTAAGCGCAGTAATAGAAAGTAAACGCGCTTGATCCAGACGCATACGTTCGGTTTCGAAAAAATAACGGAGTTTAAAATCCATAAAAATAATTTCCGAATCTTTATCATAGCCTTCGTCTCTGGCCATTAAATCATGATAGGCGGGCCGATAGGCAATTTCCATGAAAGTTTCGCGGTCATTATGTCCTGTTGCAATCCTGAAGCGGTCGGCGCCATGCCCGAGATGTGGCGGACTGGAAAAATGGTGTGAAGCTTCTTGCGTTTCTTCATCGTACTGCAAGCGGCTTCTTGCCAGCAACACCGGGTATGGAATTTTTACTTCATGGTCGCTGCGTTGCTGCATGCTTTGATACTGGAGGTAATCCATATAGGCATCCAGTAAAAGCGCCTGCGTTTTGACCGGAAGCCGGTTGAACTCATCTGCTTCCAGTGAAATTTTTTCTTCGACAATGGCTTGAAATATTTGTTTTTGTTCGCGCGTCATCAAATGCCGTTTTTGATTCATGAGACTCACGATTGATGGGCGGTACACGACTTTGTTAACCAGATTGTCCTGCGCCATGACAATTTTGACTGTATCTGCGGGGATGACGCTGAAAAGGAATTGATCTTTTAACCGCAGTTCGGGTCTGGCAATTTCGAAAAGCGATAAAACGTGATAGGAACAGTTTTCCTGAAAATAATAATAATCAAAATACGTACCGCCAAGCTCCCATAAATGCAGCAGCATGGTGTTTAGCTGCGCCGCAGTGAAATTGAGTTCATACTCCCAAAGATCGCGGCTTTCCAAATTGTTATATTCCTGAACTTTGGTGTAATAGGGGAAAATGGCAAAACGTCCCTCAAATGAGCCGGTTAAACCCCGCCATGCATACAGAATCGGATTGTCGGTATCCGGGACCGCAGCGTAATTGGCGCCGTAATTTGTGAGTTTTCTGTCGTCTTTCCGGTTTCTGCTGTCGATGCGCACTAGTGTGTGGCCAAACATTGACGCCGGATTATTCAGATAGTAAGTCGCAAAAACCAGTGTCACACCGACCGGGTCCAGTTCATCAACCCAGCGTTCAAGCCGCTCACATATCTGTATTTCGAGGCGATGGTTGTCAAATTGAAGCTGCTGGTTCAGCCACTGGAAACGGGCCGGAAAATGACACTGCGGATGTTCTTTGTTTTCTGCCAGTTCACTGGCGGGGAGAAAAAAGCTGGCCAGGGTGGCGGCAAGCTCTGATTCAGGATTGGTTTTTCCGTCAGGCGCATTGAAAAAATCCATGCCATCTGCTTCACTGATCACGCCGCCGATCAGCCGCGGCTGGTATTTGAGCAACAAGTGCCAGACGCGTTGTTCGTGAAGCTCTAATTGTTTGGCTTGTTGTTGCAGTTTAATCAGATAATCGTTGCCATAGGCGTTTGTAAACGAAGTGGTCGCAAATAGCAGACAAACGAAGATAGCAATTCTTGTAACAGATAAAAGGGGCAGCACAAAAAACTGTTGATTGGAGTGCCGGATTTAGCGGATACAGGCAGACTGCCTATATCCGCATGGTTTTTAATTCAGTGCCGATAGCTGAAGATGGCAAGCTTTTGATAAGCTGTGATGTTGGCTCAGCATTGTTTCAAGTTGACTGAGCAATGCATCCGGGGTTGTTTGAGCACCGGGTACGATGTCATTGAATTTTTTCTGGGTCATTGCACCGAACTCCTGATATTGCGCAGTGGGGCATTGATACATGCTGGCTAGAATGTTGAGATGCTCGCCTTTGCCCTGAGCCATTTCTTTTACCAAACTGGTGTAATTTTCTGAAGCGAACACTTCTCTTTCCTTGCTCAAATTGAGCAGGCCATGGTCGCCGCAATTTGACGTGCCGGAAGTCATGCCGAAAGTTTGAGAACCCGAGGTGCCGTTGGTTGTTGCGGCAAAAATCTGTTCCGGACCCCGTTCCGAGCCAATGACTATTGAACCCAGTCCGCATCCGGCCGTACCATATCCTGCAGCAAAAACAGACATCGGAAACAAAAACAGAAACGCTGTGAATAGAAGCAAATTATTGCGTACCATAAATATTCTCCTTATTGACGATGTTCTGCGCCAAACCGAAGATTATACGACCGGTTTGAAAGCAGATATGAATCGAAACTTTAAGAAATTGTTGTTCTAGCCAAGACTATTAGAACGTTGTTGAATCTACTTAAACTTCTTAGAGCTGTCAAACAAAAGCCGAATATGGTAATCAATTACTGTAAGATTATAAGGGTTTGTTAAAAGCAGCATATGGTTCAGTATTGATTTAAGTTTTCAATAAAGGATAGAAATTTGCTGCGGTACCTGTGATCATGTCCCCAGAATACGTCGGTATGTCTGCCTTTTGGTATTTTCCAAAGCGTTTTCGGCTCGGCCAGTTTTTCAAAAATCCTGTCACCGAAGATGGGTTCAACTGTCGCGTCTTGCTGTCCGTGTATTACCAGAACCGGTACTGGCGATAATGACGCCAGGTGCTCGGGAGCCCAGCGGTCGCTAAACAGCAAGTGGCTCAGGGGTTGCATCGGCCAGGTCAGCCAGTGATGAGACAGCTTAGCGCGTGCAATTTTCTGGAAGGAATCAAAAGTGCTGTCAGCGACCACCAATCTCAAATCGACTTCGTCTTTTTTATCGATTGCCGTGCGTAAGGCGATGTTACCGCCCAGGCTTTGTCCATAAATAATAATCGGACCGTTTTTTACCTTATGGTTGCTGACCCAATCGATAGCTGCATGACCCGATTCGACGCAGCTTTGAGGTGATGGGTTTCCCTCGGACCGCCCGTAACCGGGGTAGTCGAAAATGAAGATATTGTAATGTTCATGACTGATCCAGGCCAGCTGAAGAAAATGCGATGTCAGATTTTCAGCATTGCCATGAAAGAAAATGATGGTCGCTTTTGCGGGTGTTTTTTTGGCAGAAAACCACCACCCGTGAAGTTGTCTATCGGCGATGTCGGAAAAAAAAACATTTTCCGGCTTGAATCCGGCCGTTTCGGGATCAAAAAAGCGATGCCGTGTATCGGGATAGTACAGCAAGTTAGAACAGCCGCTAAATAGCAAAACTGCTACGAGCAGAAAACAATCGTGAATGCTGACTTGGTTCAGAATCTGTCTGTGCATCAATTTTTCACAGGATAAATGCTGGATTTGACAGGTATCGTTCATACAGCTTGAATGGATGCAACATGGCTATTAACATAGTGTTTATGCGTGGTTTACACATCGTTAACAATGGTATATACAGATCATATCAGGTTTCCAGTGCTTTATCCGTATGCTATTGCCAGGCATAGGGTCTGCCAATTGAGTATAAACAATAGGCTATAAGATTTGTTGTTTTTAAAGTTTTGCATGCGTTGAGTTTGTGTTGAGTCAACACAAACCACTGGTTACTGAGGCGCTTGAATGTGCTCGGACTAGAGATAAAATTGTATAATGATATTGTTGACATCATTTAATAGTCAGACCTGTTTATGAAGCCTGAGTCCAAAAATCAAATTAAAGTACTTTTTGTCTGTATGGGCAATATATGCCGTTCGCCTACAGCGGATGCGGTGTTTAGGCATACTGTAAGAAAAGCCAACCTGCACCATGCGTTTTTGGTTGATTCTGCCGGAACTCACGCTTACCATGTCGGCGATCCGCCGGATCGCCGTGCGCAAAGTTCGGCTTTAAAGCGTGGTTATCAAATGGATGATTTGCGTGCCCGTAAAGTTCACCCGGAAGATTTCGCTAAGTTCGACTATATTTTGGCAATGGATAATGAGAATCTCTCGCTGTTACAGCAACGTTGTCCGGATCAATTCAGCCACAAGCTCGAATTGATGATGCGTTACAGTGCCGGTATCTATAGTAATCATGAAGTGCCCGATCCCTATTTTGGGGGTGATCAGGGATTTGAAATAGTGCTTGACATGATTGAGGAAGCCAGCCTGGGATTATTGGAGCATATTCGCGGCCGAAAAATACAAAATGATTCCTGATTAACGGATTTCAGTAATGCAGAGAATACGGCTGTAAACCATCCAGAATTGCATTAGGGAATGCTAATCTCAAACAAAGTTGGCCAGTTTTTACCGGTTACATAAAAAGTCTCAGTTTCCGGTAAGTATGCGATACCGTTGAGCATATCCTGAAAATCGCGTCTGCCTGAGCGCGCAATGATCGCCTGGCAATTGATTACTCGTAGTACTTTGCCTGTGAAGCGGTCAATTTCATAAATATGATTGTGAAATTGTACATTCGCATAAATTTTATCGCCGACGCACTCCAGATCATTAATATGATCTAACGGTCTATCGTTCATGGTTACTGGTAATATGGAGGTAATGATGAATTGTTCATTTCTGAATACCAGTTCATCGCTACCGTTACTCATGACATAGCCGCCATTGCAGCTAGCCAGCCCCCAGCCTTCGCCTTTAAAACTGAATCCGTTACTGAGTCGTTCCAGGTTATTCGGATTATAATTCAATGTCTTCCCTGACGTGTATGTCAACTGTACCAGTTGATTATTCAGAATGGCAATGCCTTCGCACCATTCATGATTAATATTGATCTCTTGTTGAACTGCGCCACTTAGACGATCAAGCTGACGCAGCCGGGATGCGCCCACGAGTCCGGTGCTCTCGTATAATTGACCTTGATGAAAAGCGAGTCCTTGCGTGTAGGCATTCTGATCATGCGGAAGGGCGCGAACAATGCTGGGTGTGATTTTGGGCAATCCAATTGTTTGCAACTTGAAATGCAACCAGCCGAGCGGTTTTTTTAGGCCAGTGTAATTCAATAACTGAATGAGTGAGTCGCGTTTTATCATCGATATGCGTTCTGGCTAGCTAAAGAATATGTCCATAGCTGTGACGGTTTGGGAGGTTGGTTCAGATTTATTTTTTGCCGCCAAATTTCCATAGCAACTTGCTGACATGCATGCGGAGGTTATATTTTTCAAGCAATCGTCCCGCGGCGTTTGATAGCTTGTCGATGGTGCGCATGGCATAGACTATTAGATTATTTTGCCAGTTTCGTGGAACCAGGTATACATAGCTTTCGGTTGTTGCTGTCGTGCTGAGCCTTTTTTTGTGCAAATTGTCATCATTGCCGAAATCAAAGCGCTTCACCTTCCCATTTGAAGCGATCAGGTCGGGCACAATTTCAGTGTGAAGAAAAATACCTGCTTGCGATTTTCCCCAGTCAGGATCGTAACCGATTTCCTGCGCGTGATAACAGCCGTTATATAAATGACCTACCTGAAATGCAATGGGTTGTTGATCGGCAAACAATACGTAACTGCGGAACCACCCCAGTTTTGCTGTGGTTTCATATTTTTTTTCCAGATGTTGCCGATCTCGCAATCCGCCACCCAAAAGAATATATTGATACGTACGTGCTGATACGGCCATAGCTGCGTCCAGAAAATCACTGATTTCATCGCTGGATCGGTAGCATATTGTTTTATAGGTGCCGACAGAATCAATGAATCGTTTGCGCGTTCGCTTCAAGTCACTACGCGTACTTGATCCTAACTGCTTCAGGTACTTGTCATAATCACCGGTAAAATCGATATAACGGTGTGAGTATCGCTGACCGTATTCGAAAATATGATATGACGAATGCAGCGGAGAATTTTTTGTAAACAGTTGCGCCAGCGGTGATCCATCGGTTACGGACTGTAGAAATATCGCTTCATTCTGACCAAGCTGGTTACGCAACGATTCAAATAGATTTTGCAGGACATTCAGTTTATCCAAATCAGCATGATTGTCGAGCAAGGGGGGGGCAAATAACGTATAGCGACGAATCCGGCGCGAATAAAGTGTCCAGTTACTTAAGTTGATACGCAAGGCTGATGGATGCACAAAGAAGGTCGCCCAACCTACCGGCTTGTCCGATTGCTCGAGTATGAATCTTTCCAGATGTTTGTCGTTTCCATAAATGAGCGATGCCAGCCAACGCTGATCCTGCTCAAGTGACATTTCAATATCTGGATTAACAGCTAAGTCGTGATCAGATTGAGTGGGTGATTTTTTTTTCCAGATCGCTGGTGATGATGACATATTCACCTGTCAAAAATGTTTAAAGTTAGGATTGTGTCGATTTGCGACGAAGGAAGCGGCGTAATTTGGATTTGATACCATACTCATCTAGAAACCTGCCGAGTCGATCAATTATCGCGTTAAACAGCCGCAGGGTACGCGCAACACTCGATAAAGGAAATAATCGCGGAATGAGATAAAAATTTTGCTCTTCATGGCTGGTGTTGCTGAGCCGGGCTTTATTTCCGCTGTCGCCATACATGAAATCAAAATTGCTTGCATTCTGTTCAATCAGATCCTTAACAGTATATATATGCGTCACCAAACCTACCGAAGATTTCGTCCATTTGGGATCATATCCTATATGCGTCGAATAATAGGTTTGATTGTGCAAAAAACCATGGTCGAATGCTACGGGTTCATCGTTACAGAATAAAATATGGCTTCTTAACCAGCCTTTTTCTGCAGCATAATGCAGTTCCCGGTAAGTTTCATCATTTTCTGAAATGCCTAAATCGAGCAATTTGTGCTGATAAGTTTTTGCCGACAGCGATTGCAGTTGCTTGAGCAATTCCGGTACTTCATCAGGACCGGAGTAAACATGAAAAGTAATTGCTGCTTCATCGTTTATTCTTCGAAGTGAACGGCGTACCTCGGCGCGCGTTTTTGAACCTAGAGTGCCAATGTATTTTTCGATGTCATCCGGCAGTTGAATCAAGCGTCTTTGATATGATTCACCGTAGGGAAGCACCAGATATTGTTTTGAAAGCAGATCGTTGTTAGCTAGAAATTGCCCGAAAGTGGACTCGAATGGAACCCCAAGACCAAACAAAACATCGCGAGAACTCAGGATTTCGCGTAACTGTTTAAACAAGCTCTGGAGCAGTTCCTCTGATTCAGGATAATGCTCTGCAACCAGCGGTTGTGCTGTAATGGTATAACGGTTGACACGGTAATTGAACATCGATACGCCAAACAAACTGAAGCTTAGGGCGGATGGATGTACAAAAAAAGGCGCATAGCCAATTAACGTCTCATCTCTTGCTAAGCTGACAAAAGCTTTGACGGATTTATCGGGGCCACACTTCGTCGATAGCCAGTCAAGATCGTGATCCATGACTGCGTTCGGATGTGCTTTAATAAAATGGCTTATCGTATTTTTTATTTTCTGGCGATCATCTGTGTTGAATGTCTCTAGATCTAGCCATTTTAAATCTGTATCCATTTTTCTATATTTTCCCAGTTTGGTCAGGCCCAAGGGATACTGCTCTGCTGCTTGTTGTTTGCCTTTTTCTACTCCCTGATTCTATCAGGGTTTTGAATTTTTTTATCAACGGATGAAAATAGAATTTACTGAGGAGAATCATTGCCGTCTGATTGTTACAAAATGGGTCAAAAAAGGTCAGTCTGCATTTTTATGCAAGTTCTGCCTGATATTTTCAGGGTTCGAATAGCGTATATTTTCAGGCGCATTGGTGCCGCCAGTTACTACAAAAGTCATTGCTTCTTCCGTACTCCAGTCAGTCATGACAATGTTTTTGATCGGTACAATTTCAATATAACCTGAAGTCGGATTGGGAGAAGTAGGGACATAAACAGCAGCCAGTTTTTCTCCGGTTTCAGTGTCATCCAGTACTTTAGTAATAAACCCGATGGCTTTCATTTCGGAGGAGGGAAAGCTGATCAAGACAACTCTTCTCCCCGCAACAGGTGGTTGGCTCAAGGTATTGAGAAATCGCTTTGTGGCGCCATAAATGGTTTGTACCAGTGGCAGTCGAGCCAAAATATCTTCATAAAGACTGATCACTTTTTTGCCTATCACAAAGGAAGCGAGCAAACCTATGCCGTAAAGACCGGCAATGGTCAGTAATGCGGCAACGCCCTGCTGGAAACTGGAGTCGAGTAGCCAGTTGGCTATCGTATCCGAATGCGGGCGCATTGCGCGCGCAAGTCCTTTTAGCAAAGGTTCGCCCATTTGTGCCAGCATCTTCAGTACAAACTCAAAAACCAGCCATGTTACCCAGAGCGGAGCGACTGTCAAAGCGCCGATTAAGACATATCTCCCAACATGTGCTGAACGTTCTTGTTGATGCATATTGTTGTTTTGATGCGTATTCATAACTGATCTGGTTAGTTTAGGTACTGGTTCATATGAGCATTGAGCCGTAAAAGAGTACGGTAACCGGTTTTGTATTCGCGTTCCAGGAAATAATATGTTAAAAAATAAATGGTGATATAAGAAAAAGTGGCTTTTTCACAACAGTGAATTTTCAGAGTGACCATTTGCTGGCACGCCAAGCTTGTTCTTGGTAGAATCCCAAAGCGAGGTTTCATAAATTTTACTGAAATTTTACTCACTTAACCCGTGTTATATCAAATTTAAAACAATAAATAATCGATCCTTATGCGAACATTGTTGCAGTGCAGTGGAGTAAGAAATCGCAAAAAAATTGAAATGTGCGGGATCAGTATTATTCAGCCGGTTTTATCAATTTAAAAGTAAATTTGCTATCCGTGAGCATTATCTTAAGCAAGATGCGCTCTAAAAAGAATGAAAAGGGGCTTATATGTCATATAGTTCAACTCAAATTAATAAACTTCTCAATAGTTTGGAAAAGCATTTGGCTGATGAACATCCGGATAATCCGGTCTTGGCCAAAGCAGTTAAAAGTTTTCGAAAAATCGATTATATTGCCTATGGAATGGGCCTGCTAAGCCGAGATGAATCTTATGCGACCTGCGTGACATGGTGGCCTATGATTGCTGTGTTGGGTACATTCTCAGCAGGCAAGTCAACTTTCATTAATTCGCATTTAGGCATGAAGCTACAGCGAACGGGTAACCAGGCGGTTGATGATAAATTCACGGTCATTTGCTACAGCCGCCATAATGAGGCAAAAACATTGCCGGGAGTGGCGCTCGATGCAGACCCGCGTTTTCCTTTTTTTCATATCAGTAAAAGTATTGAGGAAATTTCCGAAGCCGGACAAGAGCGGATTGACGCCTACTTGCAGTTAAAAACCTGTCCATCAGAAAACATTCGTGGCAAGATTCTGATCGATTCCCCGGGTTTTGACGCTGATAGTCAGCGTGCATCAACATTGCGATTGACACAGCATATTATCAATCTTTCGGATTTGGTGCTGGTTTTCTTCGATGCGCGACATCCGGAACCTAAAGCAATGCAAGACACACTCGCGTATCTGGTTTCTGCAAGTGTCAACCGTGCTGATGCTAACAAATTTCTTTATATTCTTAATCAGATGGACGTGACCGCTCAGGAAGACAATCCTGAAGAAGTGGTTTCGGCTTGGCAACGCTCACTTGCTGAAGTTGGTCTGATCGCTGGTCGTTTTTATCGAATTTATAATCCGGATGTGGCGGTGCCAATCAGTGATCCTCAAGTGAAGGAGCGATTCGAAAAAAAACGGGAAGATGATTTGAGAGATATTTTTGCGCGAATGCAGCAAATTGAGGTGGAGCGTTCTTACCGTATTGTTGGAAAACTTGAACAGACGGCAAAGTCGATCAAAAATCAGATCGTTGTGAAACTGACTGAAATGCTGAATGAATGGAAAAATAAAGTACTTTTATTCGATGGCATTATCTTCGCAATATTTGCAGTACTAGGGGGTGTGGCTCTGCATTTATCCGATTCATGGGATTTGTTGAGTGCGTTAGTGCCCGGGAATGAATCTTTTTCAACCACAGCGTTGATGGTATTGCTGTTTATTCTCGTTTTTGTTCATTTTACAGTGCGAAAGCGAGTGGCAGACAAGATTAAAAAGAGACTGGTGCAAGAAATGGGAAATGACCATGAGACGTGTAAACAATATATCGGTGCTTTTAGTAAGAGTACAGCAGCTTACCGTTCAATGCTTTTCAAAAACCCAGCTGGATGGAATGAAGTTACAGAACACACAATTGATGAGATTGTAGATGAATCAAATGATTATATTCAGGAGCTAAATGATCAGTTCACAAATCCTTCAGGTAACGAGGAAAGAAATTCCCAAGCGATAGCTGAATAAATGTTTGTAAACTGGCTAAAAAGAAACAGGCTGAAGATCTTTTGCTGAGTCCTAGTACTCTGTCCATGCGATCTTGCCGGATTCAGCGAGCTTTTTAGTGTTCATGGCGAGGCGTGCTGTACCGTGCACGTGTTGTTCCATTCGCATCCATGAATGCTGAAAGACTCGCCCTCAGGCATAGTCGTGTTACAGTACTTGAAAAAGGAGCTCCTTTCCTACGCACTGTGCCTTATCGCATAACTCTACGGCTACGCTGTACCTGACAATTTCACTTGGGTAGAGTTTTAGGGTTTTGAACTGCGGATTGGGTTGTTGATTTAATGAACGGTTTTTTAGTTAACCACTTCTTAGATGGGTTATAGTGAGCATGGTTGCTATATTAATAGCAACTTGGATCAGTGTTTATCAAGATACTTCGTCCAGTATTGACGGATTTTTTTAATAGGTCAGTCAAATAATAAAGAGCTAAGGCGATCTGTTTTGGACAAGGTTCATATTAAGGAGTAAAATTCACGGTTTTATAAAATTTTTACATTTGGTTTTAACTGGAGAAATGTATGTCAGTAACAACTGATCAAAAAGCACAAGTCATGCGCGATTTTCAAAGGGGGGAAGGCGATACCGGTTCGCCGGAAGTTCAAGTGGCGCTGTTGACTGCGCGTATTAACGATTTAATTGATCATTTTAAGATACATGTCAAGGATCATCATTCAAGGCGTGGTTTGCTGCGCATGGTTGGTCAGCGGCGCAAGTTGCTTGATTACCTGAAACGCCATGATATTAACGCCTATAAGACGTTGATTGATCGCCTTGGTTTACGAAAATAAAAATATCTGAATATAAACACTCTGGTTAACTTGTTGTATTGTGGTTTGACTGCTTGACTACGGCTTGTGACTGTACTGGCGTTGAATTTAAGAAAAAGGATTGCTAATTGAAATCGATCAAAAAGAGTATTACTTACGGACGGCACCAACTTGTTCTGGAAACGGGCGAAATCGCCAGGCAAGCACATGGTGCGGTTATGGTGACAATGGATGATACTGTTGTACTCGTAACAGTCGTTGGTGCTAAACAAGTCAGTCCGGGCCAAGATTTTTTTCCACTGACAGTTGATTATCAAGAGAAATTTTATGCTGCCGGCAGAATTCCTGGCAGTTTCTTCAAGCGTGAAGGGCGTCCTTCAGAAAAAGAAACATTGACCTCTCGCCTCATTGACCGTCCAATACGTCCACTCTTTCCAGATGGTTTTTATAATGAAGTTCAGGTCGTAGCTACGGTTTTGTCCTCTAATGAGGAAGTGGATGCCGATATTCCTGCAATTATTGGAACATCGGCAGCATTGGTTTTGTCAGGTATCCCATTTGACGGTCCAATTGGCGCTGCACGTGTGGGTTATATCAATAATGAATATGTTCTGAATCCGACGACGACTGAACTTAAAGATACGCAGTTGAACCTGGTTGTTGCCGGAACTCAGCAGGCAGTGCTCATGGTTGAATCTGAGGCCCTGGAACTATCTGAAGACATCATGCTTGGTGCCGTAGTATACGGGCATGAGCAAATGCAGACTATCATCGAGGCAATCAATGAATTGGCCGATGAAGCCGGCGTCACCGCATGGGATTGGGCGCCTTCCGAAAAGGATGGTGTCTTAGAGAAAAAAGTCTCAGAAATCGCTGAAGCTGAGTTACGCGAAGCTTTCAAAATCCGGCAGAAGCAGGCGCGTACCGAGGCTATAGCGACTGTACGTCAGAAGAGTATTGAAGCGCTTGGTGTTGGAAATGAAGATGGACCGGAACAAAGTGCTTTTGAAGAAGCTTTTTTTGCGCTGGAATCGGCTATTGTGCGTAATCAAATACTTGATGGTGAACCCAGAATTGATGGCCGCGGGACGAGGACTGTCAGGCCGATCACAATTCGCAATGGCGTGCTGCCGCGCGCGCACGGCTCAGCACTTTTTACTCGTGGTGAGACGCAGTCATTGGCAGTAGCGACACTTGGTACCGCACGCGATGAACAGAAAATTGACTCGTTACAGGGCGATTATTCCGAACGCTTCATGCTGCACTATAACATGCCTCCTTATGCAACCGGTGAAACCGGTCGTGTCGGCTCGCCCAAGCGCCGGGAAATCGGTCATGGGCGTTTGGCAAAACGCGCACTGGTTGCAGTGCTTCCATCTCAGGAAGAATTTGGCTATTCTTTACGTGTAGTTTCAGAAATTACTGAGTCCAATGGTTCCAGTTCCATGGCTTCAGTTTGTGGTGGTTGTCTGGCATTGATGGATGCCGGCGTGCCATTGAAAGGGCATGTTGCGGGTATTGCCATGGGGTTGATCAAAGAAGGTAATCGTTTTGCGGTTTTGACCGATATTCTGGGTGACGAAGACCATCTTGGTGATATGGATTTCAAAGTTGCCGGAACTGAAAAAGGTATTACCGCTTTACAAATGGATATAAAAATACAGGGTATTACTAAAGAAATCATGCATGCTGCACTGTTACAGGCAAGTGATGGTCGTATGCACATACTCGGTATTATGAAAGAAGCCATGCCAGTGACGCGTGACAGTATTTCAATTCACGCGCCACGTATCATAAAAATCAAAATCAATCCTGAGAAAATTCGCGATGTTATTGGAAAAGGTGGTGCTGTTATCCGTACCTTAACCGAGGAAACCGGCACAACAATCGATATCACTGACGATGGACAAGTGACTATTGCATGTGTCAATGCGGAAAATGGAGAGCTTGCTAAAAAGCGCATTGAGGATATTACCGCAGAAGTGGAAGTTGGTCGAATTTATGATGGTACCGTGCTGAAATTGCTGGATTTTGGTGCAATCGTCAGTGTGCTGCCAGGTAAAGATGGGTTGTTGCATATTTCTCAGATTGCCAATGAACGAGTAAATAATGTTTCGGATCATCTCAGCGAGGGTCAATCAGTGCGTGTTAAAGTACTTGAGGCAGATGATAAAGGTCGCTTACGCTTGAGTATGAAAGCAGTTGCAAATGAAGAAGCAGAAGGTAATACAGACAATTCTGTCGAAATGACTGATGCGACTGAAAATTAAGCCTGAATAATTTTTTGCTAACCTTTTAATAGATGTCTGTGTTTATTTAAGAATTAATATACGCTCAGTTGAAGCGTACAAGTCTGCACAGGCATGTATGCCGTTGTAAATTTACTGTTGGTTATAATCTAAACATGCTCTGGTGGCTGCCTGCAAGCCTTGTTGTGTAATCTGAGTGAGGCCTCTGAAGAGGCTTTTAGAAGTTCTACTTTTAGGTTCTAAGGTCTGATTTCATGAATTTTATAATTCATAACAACAAACTGAAGTTCCTCCTAGATGCGTAATTCTCGTTATACCATTTGTTCTTCAAAGCAAATACCACAAACTTCATTTTATTTATTCCGAGTAAGCAATCCAGGTTGATTAGAGCAGTGCTGTTATGTGTTTGATAGATTACCTTGGCGCTGTCAATAGTATGTTATTGTTCTAAACAGTCATAATCCCAGTATGAAAACAGGTGCAAATGACATTTGTTGTTGTGGTCAAGTGAAGGCTTATATTGATTGCTGTGGCCGTTATATCGATGCTGGAGAATTGCCTGAAACAGCTGAGAAGTTGATGCGTTCACGTTATACGGCCTACGTGCTGGGCCGTACAGATTTCCTTTTAGCTACATGGCACCCACATACGCGACCAGTATCACTCGCATTGACAACGCAACAAAAGTGGCTGGATCTTTCCGTAAAAAAGTATGAGCAACTGTCGCCTGAGCATGCTGTTGTAGAATTTGTAGCACGCTACAAAGTTGCTGGCCGTACTCACTGTCTGCATGAAATTAGCCGATTTGTGTTTGAGAGAGGGCGCTGGCTTTATGTTGAGGGTGAATTTATTTAAGAATCTCAGTGAACTGGAGTGAGGGTCATGGACAATAAACTCTATAAACAAGAATTATATACTCTGCAGGTAGAACTGGTGAAATTTCATAAAAGCGTGATTGAAAATGGCCGTAAAGTCTGCCTTCTCTTCGAAGGCAGGGACGCAGCAGGTAAGGATGGCACCATTAAGCGCTTCAATGAACACCTAAGTCCACGGGAAGTAAGAACAGTTGCATTAGGAACTCCGTCCGACCGGGAGAAAAATGCATGGTATTTTCAGCGTTTTGTCCCACATTTACCGGTTGCCGGAGAAATTGTATTTTTTAACCGCAGTTGGTATAACCGTGCCGGTGTTGAACGGGTAATGAATTTTTGTCAAAAAAAAGAATATTTGAAATTCATGAATGAGGTGGCTAATTTTGAGCATTTGTTGACGCATGCGGGCTTAGTATTTTTTAAATATTATCTTGATATTTCTAAAAAAGAGCAAAAGAAACGGCTCAGAGCGCGTAGAGAAAGTCCGTTAAAACAATGGAAAATCAGTCCCATCGATGAAAAAGCGCAGAGGTTATGGCATGCCTACTCTGAAGCTAGAAATGCTATGTTTGTAAAAACCAGCTTTGTTTTTTCGCCATGGTATATCGTGCATTGCGATAATAAAAAACGTACGCGTATCAATGTAATGAAACATTTTCTAAGTCATGTTGATTACCAGGGCAAGAAAAGTGAAGCTTTAATTTACGATCCATCTGTTGTGTTTAAATTTGACCCTGTTTGCTTTGAGAAGGACATGATTGCATCATAATGAATGCTTGCAGTATAGTGTTCATGTTTATTACATATGAGAAATAACGCGCCTAACCCTGAGATTTTAGGTGAATTAAATCATGGACGCGTCATACGGCCTGGCCAGCGGCATGGCCCGAGGACCAAGCCCACTGAAAGTTAAAACCACCCAATTGTCCGGTAACATCGACGACTTCTCCGATAAAAAACAACCCGGGAATCTGCTTGGCCTCCATTGTTTTGGAAGATAATGCACGCGTGTCTATTCCACCCAGTGTTACCTCAGCTTTTTTGTAGCCCATAGTCCCGTTTGGGACGACTTTCCAGTGGTGAATCTGCTCGGCGATCTGTAATACGGTAGTATCGGAGAATTGCCTGACTGGTTTACTCGCCAGATGCGGCAACGCTAGGCGTGCCAGAACCCAGTCGCACCAGATCTGCGCAAACCGTTTGGGTAGAAAGTGGGCGAGTAAATTAACTAATCGTTGATTGTGGTATTGTTGTGACTTAAAAAGTTCGTGTAGAGAAAATTGCGGCAGCAAGTCGATATAGATTGCTGTACCGGGTTTCCAATACGAAGAAATTTGCAGAATGGCCGGTCCGCTGAGTCCGCGATGTGTCAGTAAAATATTTTCTCTGAATGAAGTATGATGCCAGCTGACCTGCGCATCAATAGAAATTCCTGGCATGTTCTGAAAACAAACGAAATTATCCGGCGAGACAGTTAATCCTACTAAACCGGGGCGTAGTGGTGTGACTGGAATTTTAAACTGCTTAGCGACGCGGTAACCGAAGTCACTGGCTCCAATCTGGGGTATAGACAAACCGCCGGTGGCGATGACCAGTGAATCCGTAGTAATGGTGTTGTGTTCTGTTTGAATGAGAAATCGTTTGCGTGAAAACCGGTTGGTAGAATCGCTTTCGAGATATCGAATTTGTGATACGGTTGAAGCAAGCTGCCAGGTGACTCCAACCAAATCACATTCGTTTTTGAGTAAATCAATAATCTGCTGTGCACTATCGTCACAAAACAATTGCCCAAGTTTTTTTTCGTGAAAATGTATGCCGTATTTTTCCAGTAATGCAATGATGTCGAACGGTTTATAGCGGGCAAGTGCGGAACGACAAAAGTGTGGGTTTTCAGACAGAAAATTTTCGGGTCCGGTATGTAGATTGGTAAAGTTACATCGACCTCCACCTGAAATACGTATCTTCTCGGCTGGCTTGGCTGCATGGTCTATCAGTAAAACAGAACGTCCGCGCTTGCCCGCCTCAACTGCGCACATCATACCTGCGGCCCCGGCACCAATGATCACTACATCCAAGTTTTTGATGGACTTGCACATCAGGTTGGATGTCCGATGAGTAAAATAGGCCTGCTATGTTTGTTTTAAATCATGATGTTAATATGGACCGCTTATATTTTCACTCAGGCGATATGGGTAAAGTAAGTATAGATCATCATGATTACAAACAGCAGTAGAGATACACCAATGCGAATACTCAGGGATTTGACCATGCGCGTAGAATTGCCGCTGTCTTTATACATGTAATAAAGTGCTGAACCCAAACTGTACAAAATAATAAGAAATAGTATCGCTGCTAAAATTTTCAATGGATTACCTCTGATTTGGAGAAAAATCAAAATCTAGACAAATAGTTTATCTGAGATTAGTTCAATATCCAATGAGAAATTGAATGGCGGTGTTTTATTGCTGTGCCTGACAATATCACATGAATAGAGCACTAGGTTTCTATATAAGCTACGTTTCTTATCTGCTCACAGGTTGAGCTCGCAAGTTATTGGCTGTGTAAATCAATATCGTTTTATTTTTAAACGCTAATTAAATAGCGGGAAGAAACTTCTTTTTTTCTTACATCTGGCAGAGACCGGCACCTTCATAATGTGCGTACCGAAATTTGGAGATGTCATGGCTGAAGATAGTGATTTAGAACGTACGGAAGAGGCGACGCCCCAGCGCATACAAAAAGCGCGGGAAGAAGGACAGGTTGCCCGATCGCAGGAATTGACCACGTTCACATTATTACTGACAGCAGCCGCTGGTCTGGTTCTTATGGGTGGAAATCTAATCGAGCATCTGTCAAGCATTATGCGTGAGGGAATGCAAATGGAGCGTGACATGGCGTTCCAGACTGATCGCATGATAAATCGTTTGTATTTATTAGCTATCGAAAGCCTGTGGTCATTGGCCCCAATATTAGTTCTGTTAATTATTGCAGCGTTTTTTTCGCCCATGCTGCTTAGTGGTTGGTTATTGAGTACTAAGGCACTCATTCCTGATTTTAAACGTTTAAATCCGGTTTCTGGGTTTGGCAGAATTTTTTCTATGCATGGACTCACAGAATTACTGAAAGCCATTGCTAAAACAGTTGTCGTCGGCAGTGTTGCTGCGTTGGTGATCTGGGGTAACAAGGATTCCGTACTGGCGCTGATCGCGATTCCGGTTAATTCAGGTGTTACCAGGACGGGTGAGTTGTTGGTGCTGAGTTTTCTGTTGATCACTGGTGCGATGATACTGATTGTGGCGATAGACGTGCCATTTCAATTATGGAGTCACGCCAAAAAATTGCGAATGACCAAAGAAGAAATTCGGCGAGAGGCCAAAGAAAGTGAAGGGGATCCTCTGGTCAAGGGTCGTATCCGAAGTCTGCAGCGTGAGGCAGCACGGCGAAGAATGATGTCTGAAGTGCCCGAAGCTGATGTTATTGTCACAAACCCGACGCATTATGCGGTTGCACTGCGATACAAAAGCAATTCGATGGGTGCGCCGAAAGTGGTCGCTAAAGGGGTGCACTTACTTGCGGTACGGATACGTGAATTAGGTGAAACACACCATGTTCCGATCCTGGAAGCACCGCCACTGGCACGCGCATTGTATCACCATGCAGAACTGGATGCCGAGATACCAGAAAAACTCTATACCGCAGTTGCGGAAGTCTTGGCTTATGTTTTTCAACTCAAGCGCTATCAGGATTATGGCGGCGATAGGCCAAAGCCGCTTGGAGAAATTAGTGTACCGCACGAATTGGAAGTTCCCGAGACTGATAACGTGGAATAAACATGCATATTTATGTTTTTATCGAGCGATGCTGGTATCAGATTCTGATGTAATTTAGCACCATGAATACAACATTGACATTTTCCAGTCTAATGGCTGGAAACAACTTAAAAGCACTGGCCGGACCGATTCTGATCATCATGATTCTGGGAATGATGGTACTGCCTCTGCCGCCTTTTATTCTGGATGTTTTGTTTACATTCAATATTGCGCTGGCCATTATAGTTCTGATGGTGAGCTTGTATACCAGAAATCCATTGGATTTTGCAGTATTCCCAACTGTTTTATTGATAACGACGTTGTTGCGGCTATCTTTAAATGTTGCATCTACACGAGTTGTTTTATTGGAAGGACATACGGGCCCTGATGCGGCCGGTAAAGTGATAGAGGCCTTTGGGCACTTTTTGGTCGGCGGTAATTATGCAGTCGGGTTGGTTGTTTTCATTATTCTGGTTGTGATCAATTTTGTTGTGATTACCAAAGGTGCGGGAAGAATTGCTGAAGTAAGCGCGCGCTTCACATTAGATGCAATGCCAGGTAAACAAATGGCAATAGATGCTGATCTGAATGCGGGTCTGATTGGTGAGGAAGAAGCGCGCAATCGTCGTTCGGCAATATCCAAAGAAGCCGATTTTTTCGGTTCGATGGATGGCGCCAGTAAGTTTGTTCGCGGTGATGCAATTGCAGGTGTCATGGTCATGTTGATTACCATTATTGGTGGCTTGGTTGTAGGAATGCTACAGCATGATCTGGATCTGGATACCGCAGCACGAAATTACACACTATTGACTATAGGTGACGGTCTGGTGGCACAAATTCCGGCGCTGGTAATTTCAACTGCTGCCGGTTTGGTGGTCAGTCGAGTTACGACTGATGAGGATTTGAGCGAACAAGTTTTGGGTCAGTTGTTTACTCAACCACAAGTGCTTGTGATTACTGCTAGTATTTTGGCGGTTATGGGGCTTGTGCCAGGAATGCCGCATTTTGTATTTCTATTATTGGCAAGCACGCTGGGTCTGGGCGCTTATTTTATGAAAACAAGTGCGGCAAAAAAAGAAGCAGAACAGACTGAAACGGAAGTTGCACCTGTTATCGAACAACAAGATGCCAGCTGGGATGATGTTACGCCGATTGACACTCTGGGTTTGGAAGTTGGTTACCGGTTAATTCCACTCGTAGATAAGGCGCAACAAGGAGATTTATTAAAACGGATTAACGGTATACGGCGTAAATTTGCTCAAGAAATAGGTTTTCTTCCTCCTGTAGTGCATATTCGCGACAATCTTGAACTGCGACCCAATGCCTATCAGATTACCCTGAAAGGTTCGGTAATTGGGCACGGAGAATCTTATAACGGTATGTATCTTGCGATTAATCCGGGAAGAGTAACCATGACATTGCCTGGAACGCCAACAAGTGACCCCGCATTTGGACTGCCAGCTGTATGGATTGAAGCCGGACTCAGAGAACAAGCGCAGGCGAATGGTTATACCGTTGTCGATGCAAGCACTGTGGTCACAACACATATTAATCACCTGATTCATTCGCATGCTTCCGAACTGCTGGGTCGGCAAGAGCTTCAGCTGCTATTGGATCATTTAAGTAGCAAAGCGCCCAAACTAATTGAAGATCTTGTGCCGAAGCTGTTGCCGTTGTCTTCGGTGCAAAAAGTGCTTCAGAACTTATTGGTTGAAAATGTACATATCCGAGATATGCGCACCATTATTGATGTGCTGACTGAGCATTCTCCCAATACACAGGATACCGTTCAGTTGACTGCATATGTTCGGGCTGCGTTGGGGCGCGCGATTGTTGAACAGTTTTTTCCAGCTAACGCAGAGCTGCAGGTCATCGGTTTACACCACGAACTGGAAAATATCCTGATGCAAGTTGTACAGACGGGAGGCAAGGAAGGAGGCGGAATAGAGCCAGGATTGGCGGATATGCTGCTTAAAGAAGCAGTCGTCGCCGTTAGTCAGCAGGAAAAATTGGGCCTGCCGACTGTTTTATTGGTACCGGGTCCAATTCGTAGTTTGTTGTCACACTTTCTGCGCAGAGCAGCGCCTCAGATCAGTGTGATTGCTCATTCTGAGGTGCCTGATACTCGGAAAATTAAAGTTACTTCCTTAATTGGAGGTCAGTCATGAAAGTAAAACGCTATTTGGCTGCAACATCGCGCGAAGCGCTGCGTAAAGTCAAAGCAGATCTCGGTGCTGAAGCCATTATTCTATCCAATAGGAAAACCGATTCAGGTGTTGAAATCATGGCGTTGGCTGATACGGATATGACTAGTCTGGTAGAAGCGCAACAAACTGAAAATTTGAAGTCACAGGAAAAAAGCAAATCAGCAAACAGCGAGAACGATTATGTTCATCGCTCACCGGTCTACGGTTCACAGAATGTTTTGCCTAATACTGGGAATGAAACGGCGGAACGCATACCGGAAAACGTTTTGTCTGAAGAGTTTGTGCAAACTTTGATGAAAGAGATTCATGCGATGAAATGTACGCTTGAAGATCAGCTGGCAACTGTGGCGTGGGGAAACAACGCACAGCGTAACCCTGAAAAAATGAAGGTGTTGCGTGCGTTATTGAATGCAGGTTTCAGTCCGTTATTGTCGCGCCGCTTAGTCGACAAATTATCGGAAGGACTTGACTACGAACTAAGTATGAAGCAGGCAGTTTCTGCATTAACGTTCAATTTACATACGGCGTCTGATGATGAAATGATTCAAAAGGGTGGTGTTTATGCCCTGGTAGGCGCAACAGGCGTTGGTAAAACAACGACGATAGCTAAGCTTGCGGCGAGGAGCGTTATCAGACACGGTGCAGAAAAAGTTGCATTGCTTACAACGGACAGCTACCGGATTGGAGGGCACGAACAGTTACGAGTTTATGGAAGATTATTGGGCTTGTCAGTGAGAAATATTCAAGATGGGGATGATCTTCAACTCACCTTATCCGAGCTCAGAAATAAGCATATCGTTTTTATTGACACCGTGGGCATGAGTCATCGTGATCAGATGATGGCTGAACAAATTGCAATGCTGAGTAATCCAGAGACAGTGATTAACAAAATGCTTGTAATCAGCGCAGCGTCGAGCGATAGAACACTTGACGAGATTATTACAGCTTACCGCAAGTATGACATTCATGGATGCATTGTAACCAAAGTGGATGAGGCTGCGGGTCTTGGTGTAGCGCTGGACGCAGTGATCAGGAGGAAACTGGTGCTCCATTATGTGACTAATGGTCAGAAAGTGCCTGAAGATATTCACTCAGCGAATCCAAGATACCTGTTACATCGGATATTTAATGCAAAACCCAGTGACTCGGCATTTACACTTCAAGATGCGGAGTTCGCGCTGGTTATGGCGAGAAATAACAATCCGGATGGTTCGGAATCGAAATTATATGCAGGAACAAAACATGAATAAATTTTCTCGTGATCAGGCTGCTGGGTTGCGTAATCTGGTTTCTTTGCGGCCAGATAGTTCAGTGCGCGTTATTACCGTTACTGGCGGCGCAAAAGGTATTGGAAAAACGGAAGTGACAGTTAATCTGGCTGCCGCATTGGCAGAAAAAGGCAAACGGGTATTATTGATCGATGAGAATGCATGTCCGAATAATATTTGTACAAGGCTTGGACTAAAAGCGCGCTTTGATCTGATCCATGTGATACAGCAAGACAGAAGGTTGGATCAGGTTATTTTGCAAGGGGCGGAGAATCTTTACGTTTTGTCTGCACAAAAAGGTATTCATGCGCTGTCTAGACTGGATATGACCGGCCAAAAAAGACTCGTCAAAAGCTTTAGTCAGATTTCAGAGTTAATTGATGTCATTTTAATCGATACCGCGATGGAAGGTGGAACGCATGTGTTGCCGTTGAGCCTTGCATCAGAACAGGTTTTGGTTGTGATTTCGGGCTCGGCCGTTTCGCTGACAGGCGCTTACGCATTAATCAAAATAATGAGTAAGGAATATGCCAAAAAACATTTCTTGGTATTTGTTAATAAGGCCGAGACAAAATTGGCAGCGCAGACTGTATTTGAAAATTTTTCACGTGTTGTTCGCAAGTATCTTGAAATAACACCTGAATTTGCTGGATTTACAGAAATAGATGAAAAAATATTTCAGTCAAACCGATTGTGTCGGCCAGTACTTGGTTTATTTCCAGGTTCTCACGCCGGCAACAACTTTAGGTTGCTCGCTGATAATGTTTTGTATGCCCCTGGCACGGATTATTTTGAAGGGATGGTTGAAGGTTTTATGCAGCGCCTCATTCACACAAGTCATTTGAGTATGGCAATTTAACGGTTCGATGATTATGTATACAGCGACTGGAATTAAAAGTAAGGAAGACTTTGTCGATGAATTTTCGCCATTGGTTAAGCGGATTGCTTACCATATGATGGCTAAACTTCCCGCTAGTGTTCAAGTGGATGATCTTATTCAAGCTGGAATGATTGGTCTTCTGGACGCGATAAACCGCTATGAAGGTTCTTATGGCCGACAGTTTGAGAGTTATGCAGCGCAGCGGATTCGGGGTTCAATCCTGGATGAATTGCGTGATGCGGATTGGCTGCCGCGTAGCATTCGAAAAAAAATGCGGCAAATAGAAGCCGCGGTTAGTACGCTTGAACAACGTAACGGTTGTGCGCCCAGTGAGCAAGATCTTGCCGATGAATTGAAAATACCGCTGGATGAATATCATTCAACACTTCAAAGTGCGCGAGGCGCTCAGCTGATTTACTATGAGGATTTTCAGCAAGAAGACGAAGAACCATTTTTAGATCGATTACTTGCAGACAATAAAAACAATCCATTGGAAACACTGGTCGATGAAAATCTCAGAACGCTTTTGGTACAGGCGATAGAGAATTTGCCGCCACGCGAGAAAATGGTGATGGGTATGCATTATGAGCAGGAAATGAATCTGCGGGAGATCGGAGAGGTTTTGGGTGTAAGTGAGTCGCGCGTGTGTCAATTGCATACCCAGGCAATAGCGCGTTTGCGCAGTCGCATGAGAAATCTTTAAGCTAAGAATTATTAATCGTCGATGACTCCAATAAATATGATGAGTAATAAAGCTAAGATAGATTTTAGCAGTATAGCCGGAATTGTTCTGGCGTTAGCGGCAGTGATGGGTGGGCAGATGCTCGAAGGTGGTCATCTGGGCGCATTATTACAGTTTGCCGCTTTCTTTATTGTCATGGGCGGTACGGTTGGCGCTGTATTGTTGCAGAGCCCGGTTAAAGTTTTAATCAATGGCGTCAAGATGTTGAAATGGATTCTATTTCCACCGAAAAGGCCGACTCAAGTTTTGATCAAACAATTAGTCGGCTGGTCGTACCTTTCGCGCAAAGAGGGCTTATTGGTTCTTGAAAGGCATGCAGAGTCTGCGACTGATCCGTTAACCAAAAAAGGGTTGTTGTTGCTTGCGGACGGTAGTAAAGCAGAGAAGCTGCGTGAAATACTGGAAATTGAGGTGGAAGCGGAAGTTTCATTTCAGCGCCAATCTGCAAAGATTTGGGAAGCGGCTGGTGGTTATGCGCCGACCATCGGTATTCTCGGTGCGGTACTCGGATTAATTCATGTCATGGAAAATTTGACTGAACCGAGCCTGTTGGGCAGCGGAATTGCCGTCGCATTTGTCGCCACAATTTACGGTGTTGGTCTAGCAAATCTATTTTTTCTTCCAATAGCGAATAAACTGAAAAGCATTATTAATGAGCAACTTGTAATGCGTGAAATGTTGATTGATGGATTGGTTGCCATTGCGTACGGAGAAAATCCACGGTTAATCGAGAACCGCCTGATGAGCTACTGTACAGAAAAATAAACTTGATACACTTTTGAACTGCTAAGTAACGATAACAGATCATGGCAAGAAAAAAATTCTACACTAATGAAGACGTCCATGAGAATCATGAGCGCTGGCTTGTTTCGTATGCGGATTTTATTACCTTGCTGTTTGCTTTTTTTGTAGTCATGTACGCGGTCTCTTCCATCAATGAAGGTAAGTACAAAGTACTGAGCGGCTCTTTAGTCAATGCATTCAAAAATCCTGCTATTAATTCTGGGGCTATGCAGCAGATTCACGTGGCACCCATGATTAAAAAAGAACCGCAGCAGGAAAGTCTTATTAAAGTAATGGAAGAAAAGGAAGTTCAGCGTATTAAAAAACAGGAAGTAATGGAATCCATGGCGAAGAATGTGCTGAAAGTGTTGGCGCCATTGGTTGATAATGGAAAAGTCAGAGTGACGCAAAGTAATTTGGGCATTACCGTGGAAATTAATGCAAGTGTGCTTTTTTCTCCCGGTGAGGCGCAGTTGTCCGATGATTCGATTGAGACACTGCAGGCAGTGGCGCAAGTGTTAAAACAGCATAATCATGAAATTCAGGTTGAAGGTCATACTGATAATCTGCCTATCCATAATGCGTTCTTTCCATCTAACTGGGAATTGTCTACGGCGCGGGCAAGCAGCGTTATTCGATTGTTCATTAATAGTGGACTCAGTGGACAAAAGCTGACAGCAATTGGTTATGGTGAAAACAGGCCTGTGGAAACCAACGATACTATCGAGGGCCGAATGCGCAATCGACGGGTTACCATTATGATTATGTCTAATGAACAAGAGAAAGTAACAGAAATTCCTGTCAGTCTGAATTAGATTGTTATTATTGTATTTTCAATCAATTAATTGTCATTAAAGAATCGGAAAATACGGATCATGATGTGCAAGATATGATGTTATTCCAATGAGTTAGGTGCATAATTTTGCCAAATTCGGTTTGGCAATTTAATCAAACGGTCATCGTTACTAGCCGATGGCTACATAATGATCACGTCATACTGTTCTTGCGAATAGGTTTCTTCGACCTGAAGACTGATGGGTTTGGCAATAAAGTCGCCAAGTTGTGCGAGGCTTTGGGATTCTTCATCGAGAAACAAATCAATCACTTGTTGAGATGCCAGGATACGAAATTCATTCGCATCAAACTGGCGTGATTCACGTAGTAATTCACGCAGTATTTCGTAACAGACCGTCTGTGCAGTTTTAATCTCGCCACGTCCGCCGCAAGTGGGGCACGGTTCACAAAGGATATGCGAAAGGCTTTCACGCATACGTTTGCGCGTCATTTCGACGAGTCCTAGTGAACTGAAATCGTTAACGGTCATGCGTGTACGATCTTTTGACAATGTTTTTTTGAATTCGGTTAATACTGCTTTTTTATGCTCTTCCGAATCCATATCAATAAAATCGATGACAATAATACCGCCAATATTACGTAGACGCATTTGTCTGGCAATGACTTGTGCGGCTTCTAGATTGGTTTTAAAGATTGTGTCATCAAAGT
Source organism: Burkholderiales bacterium (assembly GCA_024235755.1). GTDB lineage: Bacteria > Pseudomonadota > Gammaproteobacteria > Burkholderiales > Nitrosomonadaceae > Nitrosomonas. The sequence goes on from JACKLV010000002.1 coordinate 168,541, forward strand.
TGCGCACGCCAATAAACCCACCTGTATTGACGTCCATAGTGGTGAGTGCTTCTGTTTGATCGATGATGAGATACCCGCCGGATTTTAGGTTGACACGTTTTGCTAGGGATTTCTGAATTTCATCATCGACACCGTAGAGATCAAATAGCGGGCGCTCGCCGGCGTATAACGTAATTCGATCGGCAATGTTTGGCATATAGCTGCGCGCGAATGCCGTCAGGCGTTGATGGTTTTCCCGTGAGTCGACCTGGATACATGATGTGTTTTCATTAACAAAGTCGCGTAAAACTCTATGACTTAAATCCAGATCCTGATAAAGCAATACGGGCGCTGAAGCGGTTAGGGCAGTTTCTTGGATATTATTCCAGAGTTTGTGCAGGTATTCGATATCCGCACGTAAATCGTCCTCATCTGCAGTTTCAGCCATTGTGCGTATGATATAGCCGCCAGACTCTTCGTTCGGCAGCACTTGTAGTAATTTCTGACGTAAAAACTCACGTTCTACGTCATCTTCAATGCGTTGCGATATGCCGATATGTGATTCCTGCGGAAGATAGACCAACATTCGGCCTGCCAGGCTGATCTGGGTAGATAAACGCGCGCCTTTCATACCGATTGCGTCTTTGATAACCTGAACCAGGATGTAATTGCCTTCAAACAATAATTTTTCGATAGGTTGCGCAAATCGACCGCTGTGACTTGGTTCCCAGATGTCAGCTACATGTAAGAAAGCAGCACGCTCAAGCCCGATATCGATAAAAGCCGATTGCATACCGGGTAATACACGGCTAACACGACCGTGATAAATATTACCGACGATTCCGCAATTGCTCGAGCGTTCAATGTGTAATTCTTGTGTAACTGCTTGTTCCAAAATGGCAACACGGGTTTCCTGAGGAGTGGTATTTATTAGAATTTCATTATCCATAGAGACTGGCAAACCAAAATACGGCATGAGGCAGTGAATTGATGCGCAAGGAGAGGGCGATTAACACAACTTAGTTTATTTGAATATCTCTATTCCTACTTCTTCCAGTAGTTGTGATGTTTCAAACAATGGCAGCCCCTTAACGCCGCTATAACTCCCGCTGATTTCTGCTATAAAAACTGCGGCCAACCCCTGAATTGCATAGGCGCCGGCTTTGTCATAGACATTGTCATATTCGATACAATAGCGAATTTCCTGTGGTGTGATATCGCGAAAACGCACAGTTGTTGTCGACAGTTTAATTTGCGTTTTATTTTTAAAAACAACGCCGATAGCTGTCAGTACTTGATGAGATCGACCTGACAGCGTTGCCAACATTTCTTCGGCATGCGTTTGGTTTTTCGGTTTTCCCAGAATGCAGCCGTCTAATGAAACTACGGTGTCCGCCACTAAAACAGGCAGCAATGGCAACTGTCGCTGAGCCAGTCGCAACCAGCTGGCTTCGGCTTTTGTGCTGGTAATGCGATAGACATAGTCACTTGGCGATTCATTCTGAAGTGGTGTTTCATCAATATCGTTGGGCCGGCTCAATGTTTCACGCATGAGTAGAATTTTAAATTTAACACCAATCTGCTTGAGTAGTTCGCGTCTTCGTAGACTGCGCGATGCAAGGTAAATTTGATTTTCTGGAAAAGCCATAATGATAATTTATCTCAAAATATGGATTTTAGTCGTCAATTTTTAAATTTATTATTATATGCGATGATAAGGGTGATTCTTGATTAATGATACAGCGCGATACAATTGCTCAATCAGCATCACGCGCACGAGTCCATGTGGAAAAGTCAATCTGGACAGTGACAGTAAATGCCGGCTGGTTGATTTGATTTCGTCATGCAGACCGTCCGCGCCGCCTATGATAAATGCTGAATCTCCACCTTCGAGCATCCATTGTTCAATGGTATCGGCCAGTTGAACAGTCGTCCATTGCTTGCCGTGCTCGTCAAGCACAATAATGCGACAACCCGCAGGTAGGGCAGACTTGATGCGCTGACATTCCATTTGCAGAATATGTTCTTTATGCTTGTGGCCAGTGCGTTTTTCCGGTTTGATTTCATGTAGATGTACCGTAATATCCTGACAAAAGCGTTTTGCATATTCTGAAAAAGCAGTATTGATCCATTCGGGCATCCTGTTTCCTACGGCAAAAATAAAAAGCTTCATGTGTAATCATTCGGTAAGTAGTCTATTCACAGGCGATCTTTATCGGGCCAAGCATGTTTTATTAATGGATTATAGAGCTAAAAAGAGATTAGAGGATAACATTGCAATTCGGTTGTGCAACCGATGTTTGACAAATCAAAGGCTTGTAAAATTGAATGAAATGAATTGATGCGGAGTTAATTGCAACTTTTTTTCCGAATCGCCTTTGTCAGTTTGTTCAAGTTTGTATTTTCTTCGGTATTGACGGTTATAAGATAGGGCAATTCGTCTTTGTGGAGTGGCTCGGAGGTCTTTAGCTGATGTTCGAGAACTGAAATATCAGCATCCGAGATACCTTTGGGTCTGGTTCGTATGCGGCGGCGCAGTGTATCGGCGGTTGCATTGAGTGACAGTATAATGAATGGCATCTGTTTGTTTTGTGCCAGTTTTAGAAAAGTATGCCGTTCTTCGAACTTGAGAAAGGCGGCATCAATAATTACGGAAAAGCCGGCTTCAAGTATATCTTTAGCCAGTATGCTCAGCTTTTTGTATGTTCGGGAGTTGGCTTCTTGTGAGTAAACAGGTGGAGGGCTTTCATCCCATTTGTGAGCGAGATGGTTATTTGAACTGTTGTCAAACGTGCTTGTGTTGTCGAGTAGGCCAAATATGCGCTTTCGTTCGACATCAGAACGAATGCGCATAGCGCCGATACATTCGAGCAGAAGCTGCGATAAAGTGCTTTTTCCTGAAGCGGAGAATCCATGCAAAATGATTAAAACCGGTTTTTTAGGACAGATGTATGACTGTGCGAGAGTTAGATACGCATGGCATTCATTGTCTGCTTTATTTTTTTCCGGTATCGAAATGCCAGCTTGTCCGGCTCTAATCGCTGCGACCATAGCGCGGATAACTGCGCGATAAACTAGATAAAAACGGAATAATCGCAGTCCAGAGTAGTCTCCGCTATGCTCTAAATAGGCATTCAAAAAACGAAGCGCCAATTGTGGCTGCTTTCTGTCTTGCAAGTCCATGACTAAAAAGGAAATATCAGACAAAGTGTCTATCCAGCGTAAATTTGGGTCGAATTCTAGGCAATCGAAGGCAAAGGGTTTGTTATGTAGCCATAACAGGTTGCGTAAATGCAGGTCGCCGTGACATTCGCGAATAAACCCGTTCTGTTTTCTTTGACCAAATAGATAGTTGTGTGTTGAATAAAAAGATGAGCCCCAGTTTTCCAATTCAGTTAGTCGTGCGTTATAGTGTTGTGATTCTGGGCAGGCGCGAATATTTTTGAATGCTTGTGTTACAGGCTGGTAGACTTGCTCGGGATTGCCGAAACAGGTGTCTGGCGCGGCTATTGCGGCATTTTGATGGAACTCTGCTAAAAGATGCGCAAACGCATCGATGTGTTTTTTTCCGAGCATTCCAGCTTCTAGCATAATGTCGAGTTGAGCGTTCTGCGGAAACTGAACCATTTTAAGTGCGTACTCAATAGCATCACCGGTTCCTTGTAAAACAGGGTGTGCCGGGCTGCCTGTAATAGCAACGATGTCCAGATAAAAAGGTGCAGCGAGACGTTTATTCAGTCGTAATTCTTCGCGGCAAAAAAATCTGCGTTGAGTCAACGTTGAAAAATCGAGGAATCCGAGATTGCACGGTTTTTTGATTTTGTAGGCATAAGTGCCGGTCAGAATCACCCAGGAAATATGCGTTTCAATGAGTTTAATGGTCTTTACGGAATGGTCGTACACACTAGCCCGCATTAGTGAACGGATAAGCTCATTGGACAATTTACTGTCTGATTGCATAACTCAATCATACGCTGGAAGCGATATATTATAAACCGGTCAGGTTGCTACTTCCGGGCAAAAACATATATTAATAAGAATAACTCGCATTCATTTAATGAAAACTTTACCATTGGTAATCAAATAACAAAAAGGGAATTTTTATATGGAACATAGCCTGGTTCTGATAACGACAATTGCGGCCGGTTTCGGTCTGGCTCTGTTGCTTGGCTTTATCGCCGAGAAATTGAAGGTGCCCGCACTTGTTGGTTATCTGCTGGCTGGTATTGCCATTGGGCCATATACTCCCGGTTATGTTGCAGATACCCAGATTGCTTCCGAACTGGCTGAGATTGGCGTTATGCTGTTGATGTTTGGTGTCGGGTTACATTTTTCACTGAGCGATCTGCTTGCAGTCAAGCGTATCGCAGTACCTGGTGCTATTGTTCAAATGACAGTTGCGACCGTTCTTGGCATGATGCTGGCTTCATCATGGGGATGGGATATGCCAGCCGGACTGGTTCTTGGTTTGTCGCTATCGTGCGCCAGTACGGTTGTGTTGCTTAAAGCGCTTGAATCGCGCGGATTGCTGGAAACCATGAATGGCCGTATTGCAGTGGGTTGGCTGATTGTCGAAGACCTGGTTACGGTTTTGATATTGGTGCTGCTGCCTTCTTTTGCGCATTTGCTGGGGGACACTGGAGAATTTTCTGATACCGCAGTGCCATTATGGCAGACTGTAGCATATACACTGTTGCAGGTATCTATTTTTATCGCGCTGATGTTAATCGTCGGCCGCCGCCTACTGCCATGGTTGTTGTGGCATGTTGCGGAAACGGGTTCGCGCGAGTTGTTTACATTGGCCGTTGTAGCCTTTGCCATCAGTATTGCCTATGGTGCAGCTGAATTATTTGGCGTGTCGTTTGCCTTGGGTGCTTTTTTCGCGGGGATGGTGATGCGTGAATCAAAATTCAGTCAACGTGCAGCTGAAGAATCACTTCCATTACGTGATGCATTTGCTGTGCTTTTTTTTGTTTCGGTCGGTATGTTGTTCGATCCGTTTGTGCTGATAAAAGAGCCAATGCATGTACTGGGTGTCGCTGCAATTATCATTGTTGGAAAATCCATTGCAGCACTGTTTCTGGTACTGATATTCCGTTATCCGTTGAATACAGCGTTGACCGTTGCAGCCAGTCTGGGTCAGATTGGTGAATTTTCGTTTATTCTGGCAGGTCTTGGCTTGTCGCTGAATCTTTTTCCAGCCGAAGGCATGAGCCTGGTGCTTGCCGGCGCATTAATTTCGATTGCATTTAATCCGATCGCTTTTGCGGTCATTGCACCTGTCAGCGGATGGTTTATTCGTTACTCCGAGCTGGCGCGCCGCCTGGCTACTCGCGACGATCCATACGCTGAATTACCTATGAGTACTGAGAGAAAGTATCTAGAGAAACAGGTGGTTATTGTCGGCTATGGGCAGGTTGGCAAGCGTATTGCCCGTGTTTTGAGTCAGCAAGATATACCATATATTGTCGTCGATCAGATACGCGAACATGTACAGGATTTGCGCAATCAGGGGTTGGCGGCTGTTTCCGGCGATGCGTCGGAACCTTCCGTATTGATTCAGGCGCATATCGCAGAAGCGGCGATGCTTGTGATAGCCGTGCCCGATCCGATCAATGTGCGTCAAATGGTCAAAACTGCGAGAACGCTGAATTCGAATATTGAAGTCGTGATACTGACCAATAACGAAGATGAATCAGATCTGTTACGAAAAGATAATCTCGGTACGGTGTTTTACGGTAAAGAAGAACTTGCCAAAAGTATGACGCAGCATGTGTTGCAACGTTTTGACCGTTGAACTGCGCAATTACTGGTTTTTTTAGTTTTGCCTGTAGGAGGATACAAGTTGAGAACAATCACATTTTTCAATTTGGGCAGCGCGGGAAGGAATGAAATGAAGCCGGTAAAATGATAAAAAAACTGTTTTGAACCACGTTGAGCCTGATATGGCGTCATCCTGTGATACTGTGTTTGGCTTTTATGGCTTCAGATTTTCTATCAAACTTGCGAGAGCTTTTCCCCGGTGACTGATTTTATTTTTGATGTCTGGCTGTAGTTCAGCTGCTGTTTTTTTTAGTTCCGGAATAAAAAAGTAAGGATCATAGCCGAACCCGCCTTCGCCGCGTGGAGTCATGATGATTTCGCCACGCCACAATCCTTCCGCAATAATGGGGCGTGGATCCTCAGCGTGCTGCAATAAAACAATGACGCAATAATAATAAGCACCGCGATCTGAAGCATCGCGTAATTTTTCGATGAGTTTTTGATTGTTTCGCTGGTCCGATTTGGGTTCGCCCGCATAACGCGCCGACAAAACACCCGGAGCACCATCTAGTGCGTTGACACAAATACCCGAATCATCGGCCAAAGCAGGTAAACCGGTATAGTGACAGGCTTGTCTGGCTTTGACGAGCGCATTTTCGATAAATGTTGGATGGGGTTCGTCAACTTCGGGAACATCGAAATGAGACTGTGGCAGAACATTGATGCGAAAAGATCCAAGCAATGCGCTGAATTCGCTAAGTTTGCCTTTGTTGCTGCTGGCAATGACTAGTTTCTTTAAATGAACCATCAGAATCAGTGTGTTCCCAGAACCATTTTTTGAACAGATATCAATTTCTGGACACCCGACTCAGCCAGATCAAGCATTTGATTAAGTTCATTACGCGTGAAAACCATTCCTTCAGCGGTTCCTTGTATTTCCACAATACCGGAATTTCCAGTCATGATGACATTCATATCGGTATCGCAAGCGGAATCTTCCTGATAATCCAGATCGAGCAATGCCGTGCCTTGATAAATGCCTACAGAAATTGCCGCTACGTGATCAAGTATCGGGGATGTTTCAATAAGTTGCTGGTATAACAGACTCTCGACAGCATCATGCAGGGCGACAAACGCGCCGGTAATACTCGCCGTTCGTGTTCCTCCATCGGCCTGAATCACATCGCAGTCAATTTGAATGGTGCGTTCGCCAAGCATGTTCAAATCAACGATTGCTCGCAAAGAGCGGCCGATCAGGCGTTGTATCTCCATCGTGCGTCCGGATTGTTTGCCGCGCGCAGCTTCGCGCTGAATGCGCTCATGGGTCGAGCAGGGGAGCATGCCATACTCGGCAGTCAGCCAGCCCTGATTTTTGCCCTTAAGAAAGGGGGGTACTTTTTCACTGACACTGGCGGTACATATGATTTTTGTGTCACCGCATTCAATCAGTACGGAACCATCGGCATTTTTGGTATAGTTCCGGCTGATTTTGACCGGGCGAATTTGTGTAGCGGTGCGGTTATAGCTGCGCGTCATCATGTGAATTGTCAATCTAAAATTAGAAGCGATAGGTGGGTTTGGGTGGTGCGCCACTAGAGACGGTCAGTACTTCGTATCCGTCTTCTGTAACCAGCACAGTGTGCTCCCATTGCGCAGATAAACTACCATCCTTGGTGGTCACGGTCCAGCCGTCGGGTAAATGCCGGATGGCAGCCTTCCCCGCATTGATCATCGGTTCAATGGTGAATGTCATGCCGGGTTTGAGCTCCAATCCCGTTCCAACTTTGCCGTAGTGAAGAACCTGCGGATCTTCGTGAAATTTTTTACCAATGCCGTGACCACAAAATTCCCGTACAACGCTGTAACCAACACTTTCAGCCAGCTTTTGAATGACATGACCGATGTCGCCAAGATGATTACCTGGTTTAACCATATCAATTCCGCGCCACATGGCTTCCCAGGTTACCTCACACAATCGCTTGGCCTGAATGGACGGCTCTCCGACATAAAACATACGGCTAGTGTCACCGTGGTAATCCTGGCTGATGACGGTGACATCAATATTGACAATATCTCCGTTTTTCAGTTTTTTCTGACCGGGTATGCCATGACAAATCTGATTATTAACCGATGTGCAGATTGACTTAGGATAGGGTTTATGGCCTTTGGGCGCATAATTTAACGGAGCCGGGATCGTCTTTTGTACATCAACCATATAATGATGACATAACGTATCCAGTTCTTCAGTAGTAATGCCGGGTTTTACAAACGCCGTGATGTAGTCAAGAACCTCGGAAGCCAGTCTGCCTGCAACACGCATTTTTTCTACTTCTTGCGCTGTTTTTATGGTTACTTGCATATTTGATTCATCGTGATTTCAAGCAATGCGGGTTTTATTTTGCAATATTATAAGCGTTCACAGGTTGTCTGTGTAAGCTTGCTGCTCGGAAATTGCAGGATCAGTGGTTGTAACTCGGAAGTAGTGTCGGAGATACTGCGGGTGCTTACTTCAAGAAATAAAATTTTTTTTTGTCTGATCACGTGCTGGTTAATGATTGTGTCGGTTATTTCCTGAGCATCGAGTTTTTTTTGCAATATCTGGGCAGTTTGTTTGTCAGCGAATTCTCCGAAGGAGATGGCGTTGAACCAGAGGCCTTGTTCCGTGATGCGGTAACTAATAATGCCCATATTGCGGAATTTGTTAATTTCTCTTTCAGCGGCTTGCTGATCTTTAAATGGCGTTGTATGTAACCTATATTGGATCAACGGAGCGGACAAAGCTTGCCGGTGAGGCAGGTTTAGATCAAGTGCCTGTAAGGCTGTTTCGGCTGATTCAATATCCGATTCGGAAAAATTCCCCCATTCAATACAAGGCACGACGGCGGGCAGCAAAATAATTTCTTCCTGGTTAATAGCATTTGAAACGGTGGTTATTTCTCTTTCGTGTAAAGTAAGTAGAAAAAATTGCATAGCAGCAAAGAAAAGATTTGCGAACAAGAATAGGAAAAATATTTTTTTCATTTTACTGCTTGAGGCTCGATGATACAGACAATTTCATTGAATCTTGTTGTGAACAATTCTATGCCTTGATAAAATGATACATTATTATTCCAAGAATCATAAGTTGTTATCCCTAAATCAAAATAACAGAATTTTAATGGCATAAAAATACGGAATGCAGATTACTATGAAAATGATTAAAAAAAGTTTGGCAATGGTATCAGTTTTTGCTTTAGCATTATCAACACAGGCTTTTACAGCTGATGATGCGGCAGATGATCCGGAACTTGTGGAACCGCAGATTGTTGAGGGTGAGCCAGCAGAAGTTGTAGCAAAAGAGCAGGAAATTGAAGCGGGTGTGGCAGCCGGAGATGCAGCAACAGGGCAGGAAATTGCAGCGGGTGTCTGTGCAGGATGTCATGGTCCCGATGGAAACAGCATCATACCAACTTTTCCGAGTCTAGCAGGACAGCATCCTGAATACTTATTAAAACAGTTAATTGAATTTAAAGCCGAGGAAGGCGAAACAGCTGTTCGCAACAGTGCTGCCATGTCTCCTATGGTTGCGACCCTCAGCAAGGAAGATATGGAAAATCTGGCTGATTTTTACGCTTCACAGCAAGCTGCGCCGGGTACCGCGTCTGGCGATAAGGAGCTCGTTGCGGCGGGTAAAATACTCTATCATGGCGGAAATATCGAAAATGGTGTGCCAGCCTGTGCGAGCTGTCATGGACCGACGGGTACGGGACTTCCGCCGCATTATCCTGCGTTGGCTGGTCAGCATGCTCAGTATACCTTGACACAGTTGGATCTGTTTAATAAGGGCGAGCGCACAAATGATAATGAGGTGATGCAGAAGGTGCTGACTCGTATGAGTGGTACCGAAAAACGTGCGGTTTCTGAATATATTCAAAGTATGAGTGCGCGTTAATTTTTCTCTCATGTGATGTAAGATTTTTCATGTTTGAAGGTTGGCTGAGCATGAAAATATGGTCTGGCGTCTAAACGGTAAATGGACTGCTGATTCCGTCAGATACCAGATATGATTGGCATCGTTTTTAACGATTCCAAAGAAGCAAACAAAAGAAGCGGCAAGTGTATACATTTTTTTTGAGTACATTCGCCGCTTTTTTGTGTTCGGACGGGCCTCCCTTACCAGGTTGCAAAAATGTTTTCTGCTGTAGTCAGCGTAGCGTTGATTTCCTGGTTGGTGTGTGCAGAGGAGACAAAACCGGCTTCAAACGCAGAAGGCGCAAAATAAATTCCTTTATCCAGCATGGCATGGAAAAACCTGTTAAAAGCATCCTTATCGCAGGCCATGGTTTCAGTGAAACTGGTCGGAATATTCTTGCTGAAATACAGCCCGAACATGCCGCCAATAGACTGTGCACAAAAATTGAGGCCGTGTTTCTGAGCACTGGCTGTTAAGCCTTCAGTTAACTGACGTGTTGTATTTGCCAGATTGTCATAAAAACCGGTCTCCTGGATTAGTCTTAATGTCGTTAACCCAGCTGCAACGGCAACAGGATTGCCCGACAATGTACCAGCCTGATATACAGCGCCAACAGGTGCCAAACACTGCATAATATCGCGCCTGCCGCCAAAAGCCGCCATCGGCATACCGCCACCTATCACTTTTCCAAGGGTAGTCAGATCAGGTTGGATCTGATAAAGCCCCTGTGCGCAACCAAGGCCAACACGAAATCCGGTCATGACCTCATCAAAAATCAACACGCTGCCATGATGCGTGCATAATGTGCGCAATGTTTTAAGGAAGTCGGTTTTGGGAGCGATCAGATTCATGTTACCTGCAACCGGTTCTACAATGACTGCTGCTATTTCACTGCCGTACTGTTTAAATGTTGCTTCCACACCGTTGACATCATTGTAATCCAGTACAATCGTGTGTCCTGCCGTTTCCTGTGGCACGCCCGCTGAACTGGGATTGCCGAACGTTAAAGCGCCTGAACCGGCTTTGACCAGCAGTGAGTCATCATGGCCATGATAACAACCTTCGAATTTGATGATTTTGTTGCGGCCGGTGAAACCGCGCGCTAGGCGTATAGCACTCATTCCAGCTTCAGTGCCTGAGCTGACCAGCCTGACTTGCTCGATGGATGGAATTAATTTGCAGATAAGCTCGGCGATTTCCAGCTCCGCTTCCGTTGGTGCTCCGAAAGTCAGGCCGTTTTCAGATGTTTGCTGAACAGTTTTGATCACTTGCGGGTGTGCGTGACCCAGTATCAATGGTCCCCAGGAACCGACATAATCAATGTAAGATTTGCCGTCGACATCCCAGACATATGCACCTTGTCCACGTTGAAAAAAAACAGGATTGCCGCCAACGGATTTAAATGCTCGTACTGGTGAATTAACGCCACCGGGAATAACTTTCTGGGATTGTTCGAATAATTGTTGATTTCGTGAAGTCATGAAATTGCTCTCAAAAAATTAAAAAAAGAAGATTTTAAAGAAATCAGTGGAAGAAACGCGAAATTGCAGCAGCTGTTTTGCTTGCATCGTTTGTTTGGTAGATCGCCTGGCATACAGCCACGGCATCAGCGCCGTTTTTGATCAAGGTCAGCGCATTGGCTGAATTGATTCCGCCAATACAGACCACTGGTATATCCAGCGTATTTTTGGCGCGCAGCAAAACATCAATCGATGCGGTAACTGTATCATGTTTGGTGAGTGTTGGATAAAATGCGCCGAACGCAACATAATCGGCGCCGCTTTTTGTTGCCTGTACAGCTGATGTCAAGCGATTATAGCAAGATGCGCCGATAATCTTGTCCATACCCAGTTGCGCGCGCGCTGTTACGATATCCGTGTCCTTTGCGCCGAGATGAACCCCGTCTGCATTGACTTCCAATGCGAGCTCTACGTGATCGTTGATTAGCAGAGGAACATGATAATCCCGGCAAATCTGTAAAAGTGCTTTTGCCTGTAGTCGTTGTAAAGTTCTGTCAGCTGATTTGTTCCGGTATTGTATCAGTCGGGCTCCGCCATCAAGTATCTGTCGGGTTTTTTTGAGCAGTGCGGCAGTGTCGGTCATAGCCGCTGTAATTCCGTAAAGACCGGCGATTTTATGTCTCTTCAATGCTGCTACTGTCACAGAAAACTCACTTTAGGGAATGTTGTTCTGAAAATACCGGTTAGGAATGAACTGACCCCGGCCGGGCTGGAATCCAGCTTCGAGTGTATGCCAGGTATAGGATTGCGCGGAAAAAACACTGTCGGGTACCGTCTGTCCGGTTGCAACAAATGCAGCAATCGCCGAGGCCAGTGTGCACCCGGAACCATGATAATTGTGCGGTAGCCGATTCCAGTTATCGGCACGTAATTTTTTGTCATGGGTAAACAATAAATTGGTAACTTGTGCGGTATTTTCGTGCGTGCCAGTGATCAGAATATATTCGCATCCCATTTCCAAAAGCCTGGATGCGCATTCGTCAAGTGTCGAGTTATCGGGAGGCGCTGCTAGGCATGCATCTATAAAAGCAAGGCGCCTGGCTTCCAGACTATTGGGTGTCAGCAGCGTAACACGTGGCAGCAGCAATTCGCACATTGATTCCATCATGATTGCAGTGGTTAACTCGTCACCGCGCCCGGAAGCCAGCACTGGATCCATGACGACGGGTATATGCGGATATGCTGATAGTATTTCGGCAATCACATGAATGATTTTATCGCTACCCAGCAGACCGAGTTTGATTGCTTGTACTGGCATGTCATCCAGTATGGTTCTGGCTTGCCGCGCAACCCATCCAGAATCAAGCGGGTATATGTCATGAACGCCCGATGTATCTTGAACGGTTATTGCAGTAATGACTGAGAGAGGGTGGCACCCTATGCTCGCTATAGTCATGATGTCTGCCTGACTGCCTGCACCGCAGCTTGGATCGCTGGCTGCAAATGAAAGTACATTTGGGGGTGGCTGTGACATGCATTAATACCGTAAAATACCATTTTAACCTAAAAAGGAAGTGACAATCTATTATGTCTGCTGATGAGAATAACAACTATAACCGCTACATGTGCTTGATTTGTGGCTATGTGTATGATGAAGCCAAGGGGTCTCCTGAAGAAGGTATTCCCCCGGGTACGCGTTGGGAGGATGTGCCCATCAACTGGACCTGTCCGGAATGTGGTGCGCGTAAAGAAGATTTCGAGATGGTGAAAATCTAATGCGAATTCTGCATACGATGTTACGAGTCGGTGATCTCGAGAAATCATTGGAATTTTATATCCAGGTACTCGGTATGCGGTTACTGCGGCGCAAAGATTACCCGGATGGCCGGTTTACCCTGGCATTCGTGGGTTATCAAGATGAAGCCAACGGTACGGTGCTGGAATTGACGCATAACTGGGATACCAGCCAATATGATCTGGGTGCAGGCTTTGGCCATATAGCCATTGAGGTTGATGATGCTTATGTTGCTTGTGAAGAAACGCGTAAGCGGGGAGGAAAAGTAACGCGGGAAGCCGGACCGATGAAACATGGTACGACTGTTATTGCGTTTGTAGAAGATCCCGATGGTTACAAAATCGAATTCATTCAGAAGAAGAATCAATAACAATTGTTCATAATTAACCCTGTATCGAAAAATTACCGGAACTGTTGATATCTGACAATTTCAGTTATGCTACCAGTCGCCAAGCGTGTGCTAAGCCGCTATCTCTTGTGATTGTCATACGATTCATCGATTTTCTTGTCTAGGACGTGATTCAGAGCGAGCCGCAATCACTTCTTCCAGCAAAGCTACATAGCGCGAGAGTGTATCCGTATCTGGGCCATCGATAATTTCTTTGATAAATCGCTGCCGATGCGCTTCAACATAAAAGGAGTTACAACCTTTCTTGAGAAAGGTGTCAATTTTATTGTAAACATCATCCCTGCATCTCAACTCAGTTTCGGGCATATACGTGGCAATTGTGGATTTTCCCGCATGCAGGTAATCTGCTGCCAGTACCGGTTTCCCTGCTTTGACAGCTTCAAATACTACAGAAGTCGCCAGATCGATCATGACATCGCCCCAGTTCATTAAATGTGTCGAATGGGTATTGTCTTCAGCCACATGTACATTTTGATGATTTAATAATGACCTGTCACGGGTTAGAGACTGCCTCCAGCCGCCACGCGTATGCGGCTTGATAATTAATTCTGTCCCAGGAAAAGAAGCGATCATATGAATAACTTCACCGACTTCTTCCCAGAAAATCGTGAAATCATTTTTTCTAAGAAAAAAAACGATTTTTAGTCGGTTATCGGAATCTTTCAACGGAGAAGATGGAATGATTGTCTTGAGTCTGAGCAGCCACTCATCACAGTAGCGCGGCGAACCAAGTATTGCCAGCGATGTTTCGTTCATGAACGGTTGGAAGCGCGTAGCGCAAAGCGTATTGGGCACTACGAGTTTGTCGAATATCCGTCCGGCACAATACATATCATCAGGAGCCAGCTGCCATTCGCCATGTCTGATCAACTGGCTGGCATGCGGGCTGTCACCGTGTGGCAAAGACACTGCTCCAAGTCCTTTGGTATGCGCCATTGCAGCGATAGTCTCAACCCACTCCAGACTAATTGGAGAATTTCGCGTAATCCAGTCAAACACAATGACCCCACTAGTTTGGTCGGAGAAACTTCGCTTTAACAGCCGTTTAGAAACTGTATTCCATATGCGCAAGCGTTTGTTAATATCGTAAATCGAGGACAATGCGTTCATCCATGTGCCAAAAAATGAGCGACGCAGACGCTGATTTAATAGAATCGTTTGCAATTGCCATCTGAGAAACTCGTGCAGGGGCAAAATTTCAAACAGCCGTGCTATCCTCACGCCATTGAGCGTATTCAAAAATTGAATACGGAAATCATCTGTAAGTTTGGTCTTCTTCAATAAAACGATATCGCAACTATTACCCGATTCAACCCATTTGACTATGACCGGTGTAATGTGATCAATATCGTTGTAGTGGCGAAGAAAAAAAAGCGCTTTTTTCATAGAAAAGAATCTGAATTGAGTCTATCAAAACTTGGCCGTGGCAAATATCACATTAATACCGTTCTGATTGCAAGATATTATTTGATTGGCCGTGCCCGTTTCACAAAATCGTAACAAATGGTTTGTTAGAATTTATCGTGTCACTTTTTGATACTGACGATAGGTTTTGCACTTTTTCAAAGACTAGGTATTAGCACGTATTGTATTGGATGCTGTAACTGTATAGTATAATTAAAAGGATAGGTGTATTAACAATTAGTCATACTGGATTTGATATTCATAAAACAGATTCGTGCTTTACCATAATCAGTCATATCTACAACGAAAGGTAGGGTGCTATGTTAATGAGTACGTCGGAAACTTTTGAGATACATTTCGGTGATCCGTCTAAACCGGTAGGTTATTTGCGAGATGTACTGGCCAAGCACATTATCGCTGTTCCGTCGGGTGGTGCAATTGATTGGGTGACCTATTATTTTCGCGATGTCAGATTGGCCGAATTGTTACTTCAGGCACATAAAAGAGGTGTTAGAGTAACGGTAAGTTTGCCGGCTACACCTCGTATTTCTGTTGCTAATCAGGCCGTGATCAAAATGCTTTCCGGGCCGGATCGGTTGGGTGATGGACTTAAAGTTGTCAATTTTCCGGGTATTCCTGCGCCACCTGGGAGAGCCTGGAAACCGCAATTGCACGAAAAAATCTACTGTTTTTCGCACCCTAAACCCATTGCCTTAGTCGGTTCTTACAATCCTTCCGGTAACAATCCCGAAGCACAACCGGAAATCATTCGTGAAATCGGTGACCAGGATCATGGTTACAATGTTTTGGCCGGAATCGTTGAGCCAAGCCTTGTGCAGCATATTATTGCACATGTTCGCCGCATACATCAGGCACCACCAAGTTTGTTTTACCGGTTCACTGATAGTGCAAATCGCGTTTTCAAAAGTTCAGATACCACGATTCATTTCCTACCCAGCTTACAACCACATCCGGTCGTGCAGTTTTTGAACCAGCTTGGATCGGGAGCGCATGTGCGTATTGCTGCTTCCCATATCAGAGCAACCAATGCAGTTAATGTCATGATTGAACTGGCCAGACGAGGCGCAGCCGTTGAAATTATTGCCGAATCAACGCGCCGGCGAGTGACGCCAGATGTAGAGCAGCGGTTAATAGACGCTGGTATCCGGTTCAGCCGTGCAGACATTCCCGGCGGTGCTCCAATGCATCTCAAGTTTGTTTTGATTGAAAACAGTGGACAGGTTTGGTCCATATTTGGCAGTTTTAATTGGACCAAACCTTCGTTCTGGCTTAATCATGAAATTATTGTTATCACCAGCAATCCATCGATTTTCAATCAATTCTCAAATTGTTGGAATACACTAAAAAAAGAAGCGGCTATGTCAGCTGAACAGAAAGACTTTATTATTCACCCATTATAAAGGTCCTGCGTAACCACCGTATGCAAAATTCCGCTTCAACGCTCATTATTCCTGTAGAAAGTCAGGTGCGCGAACTGGATGCTAAGCTATTACTAGCCTGTTTTGCGGCAGAACGTGGATTTCCTGTTATTATAGGATCAAGAGCTTATATACACTTTCAGGTTGCTTCAATTCCACGAGGCGTCTATCTGGCAAAAAGCATGCGTCATTTGAGTAATTTGATGTTTTTAATTTTGCGCCGGCTTGGTCACGACATTGTTGCCTGGGAGGAAGAAGCACTTGTTCACCCGCCTGCGGAAACTTATTTCACACTTCGGTTATCACCCGTAACCGTCAGAAATGTCTCTCACGTGTTTGCCTGGGGTCAGGAGAATGTTGATTTATTAAAAAGTTATCCCAAATTACCAAAAAATCTTCCTATCCATGTGACGGGAAATCCACGGGGGGATATGTTGCGGAAGGAACTTCGTCCATACTTTGATATGGCTGCGAAAGATTTAAAACAACGCTATGGAAACTTTATTTTAATCAACACGAATTTCAGCGATGTCAATCCATTCATTCCCAATATAGGTTTGTTTTTACCTAATCAGGATTCGCAACAACCCAAACGCCTCGGTCAATCCGGCGCGGGCATGAGTATGGCATTCGCAGAAGGCTTATACAAACATAAACTGGCGGTACTGGAAGATTTTAAACAATTGATACCCGCACTAGAAAGTGCGTTTCCGGATCTCAATATCATAGTCCGTCCGCATCCCAGTGAAAATCAAAAACTCTATCGCGATATTGCTGCGCAGTGCATACGAGTCAAAGTAATTACCGAGGGTAATGTCATACCCTGGCTTTTGGCAAGTGAAGCACTGGTGCACAATGGTTGTACAACTGGGCTTGAAGCCTATGTTTTGGGTGTTCCAGCAGTTTCCTATCTGGCAACGTTAAATGAATTCTATGACTATGAGTTTCAGGGTCTTCCGACGAAATTAAGTTATCAATGTTTCAATTTCGAACAATTGAAAGAAACACTATCCAGGATTCACGTCAGTGAAATTGGCGCGGCTGATGGTAGCGATCGTCTTGATCTCATCAATTATTATTTGGCTGCACGTAATGGCCCATTCGCGTGTGAAAGAATTATTGATATTCTAGAAGCCAGTGGATATAAGGAAAAACAACCACCGGCGCAATCTGTTTGCAATTACTTGCAGGGATGGCTCTTCACCAAGGTAAAAGCTGCGCTGACATACCTTAATATGCACAGACCTGGTCCAAATCGTTCAGGTTATCATGACCATCGCTTCCCTGAATTATCCGTGTCTGATATTGAACATAAAATTGCACATCTGGGTAGCTTATTGCGACGTTTTGAGAATATTCGTGTTGAACAATTTTCAAAGCATATTTTTAAAATCAGTACGTAGTTTTGTGCATTTTTTCAAAGTTATTAGCGTAAATTGAGTGGCGTTTATTTATATGAAAACACCTAAAGTAGTAGCGGAAATCGGCTGTAATCATAAAGGAAGTATCGACATTGCAAAAGAAATGATAGGCGTCGCGGCAACCTTTGCAAAATGCGATTATGTCAAATTTCAGAAACGTTCAAATAAAGAGTTGCTCACACCTGAAGAGTACAATGCGCCTCATCCTAATCCGCAAAACAGTTACGGTGAGACCTATGGTGCACATCGCGAATTTCTGGAATTCGATATCGATCAACACAGACAACTCAAAGAATATTGTGAAAGTCTTAAAATAGGCTATTCAACGTCAGTCTGGGATCTGACTTCTGCCAAGCAAATAGCAAGCTTGGAACCAGGATTTATTAAAATACCATCGGCTTGTAATCTCAATTTTGCCATGCTGGAATATCTGGCATGTGATTACGAAGGCGATATTCATGTTTCTCTTGGAATGACAACGCCTGCCGAAGTAGAGCAGATTGTTGCATTTATAGAAAAATTTAATAGTGCTAAACGTGTCGTGTTATATGCTTGTACCTCTGGTTATCCTGTTCCCTTTAATCAGGTCTGTTTGCTTGAATTGCAAAAACTGCACACACAATATGACACGCGCGTAAAAGAAATAGGTTTTTCAGGGCACCATCTTGGTATTGCTGTTGACAGCGCAGCTGTCGCTCTGGGTGCAAGCTGGATTGAAAGGCATTTCACACTGGACCGAACCTGGAAAGGTACAGATCATGCCGCTTCCCTAGAGCCTGATGGCTTGCGCCGCTTAACCCGAGATGTTCGTGCAGTATCGGCAGCCTTGACATTCAAGGAATCGGATATTTTGGAAATCGAAGCGCCGCAACGAAAAAAACTCAAACGCATTTCAGGGATACACTTCGATTGATGCGCTGGGTTGCTTTTATGCCGTTGAGAGCGCATTCAAAGTCGATTGTCGACAAAAATATACGCAACATTGCGGGACGTCCACTGTTTGCCTGGAGCCTTGAGCAGGCAATTGCATCGAACTGCTTTGATGAAATTTTTGTAGCGACGGATTCGCCAAGAATCAGTAATCAAGTGCGCAAGGAATTTCCTTCGATGGTCACGGTGATTGAACGATCTGCTGAAACATGCACGGATACGGCAAGCACAGAAAGCGCCATGCTCGAATTTCAACAGAAAAACTCTTTCGACGTTATCTGTCTGATTCAGGCAACTTCACCTTTAACGCTCGCTGCCGATTTTATTGCCGCTAAACAAATGTTTTTGGAAAAAAACATGGATTCTTTATTGACCGCGGTACGTTCTAAACGTTTTTTCTGGAAAAAAGATGGCACTCCAATCAATTATGATCCATTAAATCGCCCAAGACGCCAGGATTTTGAAGGCTATCTCATGGAAAATGGGGCTTTTTACATGACGGGCTCAAAAATCCTGGAAGACTACGGTAATCGCCTGGGCGGTCATATAGGCATTTATGAAATGGCGCCTGAGACTGCGATAGAGATAGATGATGACATAGACTGGGGGATTGTAGAGCAACTATTATTGCGACGGAAAAGATCAAATATCCGAATAGATGTCGCGGAGCTAAAAGCGCTGGTGCTGGACGTGGATGGAACATTGACTGATGGTGGTATGTATTATGGCCCAGATGGAGAAGCGCTTAAAAAATTTCAGACACGGGATGCTCATGGTATGCAGCGGTTGCAAGAGCACGGTATTAAACTGTGCGTGATCAGTGCTGAAGACAGTCCAGCAGTCGCGGCAAGGATGAAAAAACTTCGTATTGAAGCGTATTATCCGGGCATTAAAGATAAGTACAAATTTTTGATAAATCAGGCAGAGCGCTGGCAAATTCCCTTGGTGAACATTGGGTATATGGGTGACGATCTCTGTGATTTGGAATGCCTGAAAAATGCCGGATTCTCATTTTGCCCAGCCGATTCAGTTCCTGAAATTTTGTATCAAGCTCATTATGTGTGCACGCATCCTGGAGGAAATGGCGCTGTTCGCGAAGTGTGTGACTTAATACACGGGCAAATTTAAAGACATTTTTTCGATGATATATTTCCAAATTATTAATTTATTTCAAATAGCGCATTAAGTAGTAACTTGAAGGGGTTTGCCTTGTAACAAAAAAATTGTCGGTATCTTGTTAATATCCGGTAATTCCTGTTTCCATTCTTTTACCGTTTTTGTGTCAATTATTTCGTTGGTGGCGGTCAGACATGCTGCAATGCATAAGTCGGTATCATCTCGACAGATTTGTATAATGAGTTCGAGTAATTTTTGATTTCGATACGGTGTTTCAATAAAAATCTGTGTCTGATCATGTTTGCCGGATATTTTTTCCAGTGCAGTGATCGCCTGCGTCCGTGCAGAATTGTCGATTGGCAGGTATCCATGGAAGCAGAATCGCTGTCCGTTCAGTCCCGATGCCATTAATGCTAATAGGATTGATGAGGGACCTGTGAAAGGGATAATTCTGATCTGTTTGTTGTGTGCCAACCGAACCAGGTTACTGCCTGGATCAGCAATAGCCGGACAGCCGGCTTCGGACAACAAGCCTACATCATGGCCGGCCAGCAAGGGCTGCAACAGGGTTTCCAGTTCGTTTGCGGGTGTGTGTTCGTTGAGAATTTCCATGTGAATATCCTGTATTGGAGATTTGCATTCAATCTGCTTCAAAAATCGTCGGGCGGTTTTGGGGTGTTCGACGATAAAAAACTGAAGCTTCTGTACCGATTGCCTGACAGCTACAGGTATGATCCAGTCCAGATCGCATTGACTCAGAGGTGTTGGAATAAGAAACAGCTTGCCTGTCATAATGCTTATTTTCGAGAATTGACGGGTTACAGGTGAATCTTTTGTATTAATATTGAAGCTGAGTTTAGAAAGGCTAGCCCAGAAAGTAAAGCGTCTAGCACTGGCGAGAGGTGTTTCTTAACACAGGCAACAAGTCAGCTCGACTCAATTGATAGCAATTTTTGAATGTATTGTTGCCGCGCGGCGTTATAATACGCCTCTCAAATTTTCTGATTGTTTTCTCTATTATATATTTGTTATGAAAATTTCTGCATTTGAAGTTCGTGTCGGCAATCTGGTTGAATATCAAAACAAGCTCTGGAAAGTCTACAAAAAAAATCATGTTAAACCCGGTAAAGGTGGTGCATTTGTACAACTGGAAATGAAAGCCGTAATTGACGGTACTAAACTCAACGAACGATTCCGTTCCGAAGACAAAGTGGAAAAAGCGCATGTTGAACCGCGCCAGATGCAATATCTGTACGCTGAGGGCGATAGTTATGTTTTTATGGATAATGAATCATTCGAGCAACTGACTGTTCCGATTGAAGAACTTGAAGAGCAGGCGCCTTATTTGTTGCCTAATACCGATGTTCAAATTAATTTTTATAATGATAGTCCGATCGGCCTTGAGCTGCCAACCAGCGTTGTACTTGAAGTAACCGAAACAGAGGTCATGATGAAGGGACAGACCGCAGCTAGCGGCGGCAAACCGGCTGTGCTGGAAACTGGACTTAAAGTGACGGTACCGCAGTTTGTCAATGTGGGCGACAAGATAAAGGTTAATACCGATACGGGAGAATATGTCGAGCGGGTGTGAAATCTTGCTAACTCAATGCGTTGCCTAAAGCAGTCGGCAAATTTTCGATCGGAGTCCCTATGTTTCCATTTTGGCAATGATTGACTAGTGTTCAAACATCGCAAATTTTTGTTTTTTTTTGCCCTCGGCCGTTTCTCAGTAAAAATAAGCAGAATGGCCAAGAGCAAAAAGATCACTAAATCTGGTTAAAACCGTCTTGCGGCATTTCAAACCAGGTTGACTATCAAGAATATAAAACAAGTATTCGCAGTTTTCTGTGAATTTCTTTAGGCATAAGCAGATTGATCGGCAGACTTTTGCTGTCTCCGTACTGCAAAACCAATTAAAGCCAGACCAGCCAACAGCATCATGTAAAATTCCGGTTCCGGTACAGGCGAGATACTGATGTTTCCAGAATATGCGCCACTTGAATGACCGGTTCTCAGGTCACCGCTGACGACAATGTCATAATCATGGTTACTTGTTAAGTCAGGAAAACTTGCAAACCCTGCAAATTTTCCATTAACTAAAGTGCCTGGAGCGACAAGTTGAGGATTGGTATTGTCAGTGACATCCCATAATCCGAATGAATCGAAAATGACTTCGAATCCTGGTATGTTTAAACCGAAACCGCTAACTCCAAATCCACTAATAATACTCATACCGCCGCTTCCGGACATCAAAGCGTCGGTTGTAAATGTGAAATGATCTGTAAACGATCCAGTAACTGAATTGTTGCCAAAATTGGCGTTATAACTAGTCGTATTTAAAACAAAATCTGAATCAATTGAACCGGATGTGAGCGCTTTTGCAGGATTTCCGCTAAACCCTAGCCAAGTTACAATGGTAACAGTCCCGACTATGTTAATAAAATTTTTCATTTGCTATCCTCCATTTGTCTAAAAAATACAATTTTGATCAACAGTTTTTTTGCAATGTCTAAGGTTGCTCTAAACTGTGTACAGTAACACCAATAAAAAAACTCATATCTAAAACATTAAGCTATTAACCTTGCCGAAAGTGACTTGAGATGTAACAGGGTCGCCTAAAAATAATATGTTCTGCGTCGATTGGCGGCTAGACCTACCAGGCAGAGACCGATAAGAAGCATTGCGTATGCCTCTGGCTCAGGTACTGTCGGGATAGCCTGGTCGATAGCTTGATATTCGGTCAAAATAATCCGATTGAATAACTCGGAAGTAATTGCATGATCAATTGAAAACTCAGTTAATATTCCGGTATTAATAGCAATCGAATTAATATCTTCGCTTGGCTCATGACCAACATTATCCACTATTGCAATCTCTGTAAGATATTGATCCAAGTCCATCAATTGAACATTTGCATGTGTTTGGCCTAAGAAAATTACCAAAGGCAGTATGGTGATCGTCACAAAAGTTTTTTTTAAGCTATTCATATTGTCTACAAATCTCCCTAACTAAAAAGTCAAAAGATCGCTGATCTAAATACGATATGAAAATCTTAACTCAACAATTTCATATTAGAACGCTCAGTAATGTATCAACTTAAAAATTGAAGCCCTGTTGCAAAATTTAATGCACTGTTACCGGCGGCCGCGCAAAAAAACATTTTCCACGGACCTTTTGACGCAGGGACTCAGCTTTTAAGCTGCACCTCGTCATGCAATCGTTTCTCCATTAAAGTTAATGGAATATTTTGTTGATTCTGTTTTTGTGAATGAAACTTAACAGGCGTGAGGCTTTATGGAATAACAAGTTGTTATTTTTAAAGCTTTATTATTGAATGTTAGTATGGTTATGTATTTTACTTTAGCCTTTCCCGAGAATCATATATTGTCTTAAGCAGATTGTAAAATTAAATTTTTATGACATGTTGTACAAAAGTTACATCAGGGATCGCCTGCGCAGGAAGAGGTGATTGATTTGGTTAGAATATTTGCAATGAATTTTTTAACAACTTGTTGAGTATAAAGTAGAAAGTGTGGTGTACGATTTTCTTACAACAAATGCTAAGATTTTTTCGAGGCTTTGTTCGAAAACATATTTCTACTGCCTGCCAGGCAGCTTGCTCGTTAATGCAATATGCGCGGTACCGTCAAAATAAATTCGGGGATAGATACGTCAAAATGGACGCCGTCTTCAGCGGCCATTTGATAACTACCTTTCATCGAACCGACGGCGGTGGATATAACGGTGCCACTGGTATATTCAAAGGTGTCACCCGGTTTGAGCAGAGGCTGTTCACCAACAACACCCAGACCACGGACTTCATGCACAGTGCCGTCGCCATTGGTGATCACCCAGTGACGGCTGATCAGCTGTGAAGCGACTGTGCCTTTATTGGCGATGGTGATGGTGTAGGCAAAAACATGTTGATCAGACTCTTCGTCCGATTGATCCGGCAGATACGTTGTGCGAACACTAACGTTGATTGCATATTTTTTTTCTTCTGACATAACACACCCATTGCACACTATTTTATTGATTGTATCAAGTGCAAAATGTGGCGAATCTGAAAACCTTTCACTTCTCATTAACGCGGCGAGACCATTTGCGGTTAAAATACCGCATTTGATTTTTGAGAGGTTATTGTATGTATCGTATAGCACCCAGTATTCTATCAGCAAACTTCGCCAAACTCGGTCAGGAAATTACCGATGTTATTGATTCCGGTGCTGATATTATTCATTTTGATGTCATGGATAATCATTACGTACCGAATCTGACCATCGGTCCGCTGGTTTGCGAGGCTATCAGGCCGTTGACTGATGCGATGATTGATGTGCACTTGATGGTTGAGCCGGTGGATCGGATTGTGCCTGATTTTGCCAAGGCCGGCGCCAATATTATTTCTTTTCATCCTGAAGCATCCGCGCATATCGACCGCACAGTCAGTCTGATTAAAGATCAGGGTTGTCTTGCAGGACTCGTATTTAATCCGGCAACTCCCTTGCATTATCTTGATCATGTGCTGGATAAACTCGATTTGGTATTGATTATGTCGGTTAATCCGGGGTTTGGCGGACAGAAATTCATTCCGGAAGCGTTGAATAAGCTCAAAGCGGTGCGACAACGCATTGATGAAAGCGGCAGAGAAATCATGCTGGAAATCGATGGTGGCGTCAAAACCGATAATATTGCGGAAATTGCCCGCGCAGGGGCGGATACGTTTGTTGCGGGTTCTGCGATTTTTCACGCGGGACAGGACAGTGATCCGCACCGGTATGACACCATAGTATCGGCTTTACGTACAGAACTGGACAAAGTATAAGGCAGACATTAATAAAAACAATAATCAGCGGGTGTTTTTGCCATAAATATGAATAAACAACTTTTTTCCTATGCAAAGAGTACAGTCGATAAATTGAATTTTCCATTGCCTGTCAAAGTCGTGATGATTGATTTGGACGGAACCCTGCTTGATACGGCTGAGGATTTGGCGCTGGCGGCTAATCTGATGCTGAATGAACTTGGCAGACCGGAACATTCAGTCACAACGATCAAGTCTTATATCGGTAAAGGTATACAAAGACTGGTTAAGCGTGCGTTAACCGGTGATTTGAATGGTGAGCCAGAACCGCAGTTACTTGAGACGGCGCTACCAATTTACAAAAAACATTATGCTGAAAACGTGCATGTGCATACCAAACCTTTTCCTGGTGTGAGAGAAGGTGTCGAGCTTTTGCGGCAAGCCGGGTTTCACTTGGCCTGTATAACCAATAAGTCGGAGAGCTTTACGTTACCATTGCTGCAAGCCTCAGGGTTTCAGGATTATTTTGAAATCGTTTTATCCGGCGATAGTCTGCCGAAAAGAAAACCCGATCCAATGCCGTTGACGCATATCTGCGCACACTTTAATGTGCAACCGCATGAAGCGGTATTATTGGGTGACTCACTCAATGATGCAACTGCGGCACGTGCTGCAGGTTGTCATGTTTTCTGCGTTCCTTACGGTTACAACGAGGGACGCGATGTACGTGAACTGGATTGCGATGCAATCGTGCCGTCGCTGGTTGAGGCGTCGCAGCTGATCGTCAAGGCTGCATCGTAGCCATAATATAACTAGCTATTACTAGTGCCTTTAGCGGTGTTATCGAAGTGCAATGCGTGATAATTCATTATGCGTCCCAGTTTAGATAATGCAAATTTTTTATGCAAAGAGCTGTTGAATGACTGAAAGCGAATTTAATCGACTCGCCCGGCAGGGCTATAACCGTATTCCTGTAGTACTGGATACCTTTGCCGATCTCGATACGCCGCTTTCCGTGTATTTAAAACTGGCAAATAAACCTTATTCCTATTTGCTTGAATCGGTACACGGCGGAGAACGCTTCGGCCGTTATTCGTTCGTGGGTTTGCCTGCAAGTACACGTATTGAAGCCCGTGGCAATCTTGTCCGTATAGTCAATGGGCAGCATATTGAGGAAAAAGAAGTAGAGGATACACTTGGGTTTATTAATCAGTATATGACGCAGTTTAATGCCGCTCAGTACGAGGGTCTGCCGCGGTTTAGCGGTGGTCTGGTGGGTTATTTCTCGTATGATACCGTGCGGTATATTGAACCCAGATTGGCCGGTCATGCGCGACCAGATGTTTTGAATACGCCAGATGTACTTTTGCTGTTGTCGGAAGAATTGGCAGTGGTTGATAACCTTGCCGGTAAGCTATATCTGATTGTTTATGTTGATCCGGCAGTTGATGGCGCCTATCAGGCAGGCAAAGCGCGTTTGGAGACCCTGTTAAAAAAACTGCGTCAACCAGTCGAAATACCGACCGAATGCGCCATCAATAAAGGTGAAACAGTTTCCGAATTTAAGGAAGGCGACTTTTTACACGCGGTTGAGCGGGCCAAACGGTATATTTACGATGGGGACATTATGCAGGTTGTTTTGTCGCAACGTACCAGCAAGCCTTTCCGGGCGTCTCCACTCGCGTTGTATCGTGCTCTACGGAGCTTGAACCCATCTCCGTACATGTTTTTTTATCATTTCGAAGATTTTTATGTCATCGGCGCCTCTCCAGAGATACTGGTGCGCTTGGAGGACGATCTTGTGACTGTACGGCCGATTGCGGGCACCCGTCCGCGTGGCAAAACTGCGCAGGAAGATGCAGAATTCGCAGCCGATCTACTGGCTGATCCCAAAGAAAGAGCCGAACATGTCATGCTGATGGATCTTGGACGTAATGACATAGGGCGGGTGACGCAAACAGGTAGTGTCAGAGTCACTGAAAATATGCAGATTGAACATTATTCCCATGTCATGCATATTGTTTCCAATGTGGAAGGTAAACTGAAACCGGAGTTGAATGCCATGGATGTTCTACGCGCGACATTTCCAGCCGGTACGGTCAGTGGAGCGCCGAAGGTGCGTGCGATGGAAATTATTGACGAACTGGAAATTTCAAAGCGTGGTGTTTATGCTGGCGCGGTTGGTTATCTTGGGTTTAATGGAGATATGGATCTAGCAATCGCCATACGTACTGGCATAATCAAGGACGGTAAGTTACATGTTCAGGCTGGTGCAGGAATAGTCGCCGATTCAGTACCCAGAAATGAATGGGTTGAAACACAGAATAAGGCCAAGGCGATTCTGCGCGCCGCCGAAATTGCCGAAGAAGGACTGGATTATAAATTTGATTGAACGCGTGATATGAAGTGTTTAAGTGGCCAGTCCGGGAAAATGAAATTCCTGGGCTGACCATTTTCCTGCAGAATTTTACTAATAAGGCCGATCGTAAGGATTGCCTTGCGGTGGGGGTGGCGGCGCTTGTTGTGGTGCCGGTTCATATACAAAAACTTCTACACGCCGGTTCATGGCTCTTCCGGCAGGTGTGTCATTTGATGCGATTGGCTCATATTCCCCGCGTCCGTCGATCTGGATGCGGTGATAGGGTACACCGCGCTGTACCAGATAATCCCGGGTGCTTGCCGCACGATTGACTGATAAAGGATTGTTTATCGCATCGGAACCCGAGCTGTCTGTGTGTCCGATGATTGTTACTTGTGCACTAGGATTTTGCATTAGGCTGGCCGCGAAGCTGTCGAGTATCGGCTTCATGTTCGGCTTGATTTGTGCGCGTCCGGTGTCAAAGGTAATGTCACTCGGGATGTCCAATTTGAGTCGATTGTCGGCTGTCTGTGATACCTGCACGCCAGTACCTTGAGTGACTGCTTCCATCTGTCTTTTTTGTTCCTCCAAACGTTTGGACCACATATATCCACCAGCCGCACCGGCAGCAGCTCCGGCTGCAGCACCAATTGCTGCACCCTTGCCATCACCGGCGAGTCCTCCAATCAGTGCGCCTGCAGCAGCACCGGCCAGTGAACCCTGTGCCGTGCCGCGCTGCGTTTCGGACATGCTTGCGCAGCCGCTGAAAATCAGTCCTGTTGCAATTACAACCAATAGGTAACGTTGCATGTTAATTCCTCCTAAACAAGGATTGTTTGAAATTAGCAAAATAACTACGCAGACCATTTAGTTCTTGCGGTTTATTTTACTCTGCTGCTTTTTTTCGCTTATATTATAGGCTTGGCATGTTACGAAAGGAATCAATGATTGTGGAGAAAAATGTGATTGCATGCGAACTGCATGACTATGTAGAGGTGGCCTGCATGTATAATTATCAGCTAAAGCTGATTTTGAAAGACGGACAGGTGATGGAAGGGAAGGCTGTCGATATTGTTCAATCCGATGATCATCGTGAATTGCTGATAATTGACAATGGCGCGCAAGAACAGGTCGACTTAATGACATTATCTAAAATGCAGGTGTTGACGCCTAATGCGAACTTCAAAGAAGTTATTTTCTGACGGTGCGCTACTAGTCGAAGCTGCTTGATCTGATGCCATGCGACGCGGCGTGCGTTATGTGCTGGTTTTTCTGACAATATTGGTGGGTGCGGCAGGTATCTTGATATTGACTGTATTTGTTCAGCCGAATGTGTTGAAGTCGCCGATTGAACAATGGGTTAAAGCAAACTCGCAACGAGTGCTCGCGATTGGTGGTGATATACAGATTGTCTATCTTCATTCCCGCATTTATATTCATGTCAATGATTTGACGCTCAGCGAATATCGGCAGGAGACATTGTTTGCTGCCATTGAACGGGCTCGGTTGATGCTGTCGTTATGGCCTTTGTTACACCAGCGTGTTGTGGTGGATGATTTCGCAATTGAAGGTTTGCGTGCCAGGTTGATACGCGATCAGAATGGCCGTATGAACATTGAAGATTTGTTAGCGCCATCCGAAGAAGCCTTGCCATTTGTTGTTGAGATTGCACGAACTGGAACGACAGATAGTAATATCGTTTTTCATGATGCGATTACGCAACGCCGAATCGAATTCAATCGATTGAATGTGATAACAGGTCGAATCACGGCTGAGTCTGTTGATGCGATTGAGCTGAAAATCCCGCTGATCAAGATTGGTACGGTAGTACTCGAAAGCAGTGACGTTGATGCGAATAAAAAAGCGGACAAAATTCTGGCAATGCAGCTAGCAGTAGAGCAATTCGCATTGAATAACACAGGAATAATGAGCGGGGTTGCTACCTTATCTTTGCAGGATATTACAACTGACAGCGATCTTAATCTTCATCTTTCAGTGTTTGACGTCAATCAATCTGAGCAAGCGGACGTTCCGTTGTCGTATGGACATTTAAATGCGGCACTGATTGCGCAACACGGGGCGCTGGCTTTAGAGATTGCTTTGGATACAGCGCTTACCGTCGAGCAGGCAGGAAACAGGTGGGAATTTGACGATTTCAAAACAGAGTTTACAGTTTTTCATCCGGAATTTGTGCGTGCTCCTGTTCGAGGTCATTTTGACGGTAATCTGAGTCTTGATGTGTCTGCTGAATTGCTGCAAACCAAGTTGGAGGGTGTGCTGGCCGATAGTAGGACCGGTGTTGCTGCCCGCATACAGGATTTTGCCAGTCCTGATATCACGGTCGATATTGATCTTGATACGCTTGATCTGAATGCACTGCGTCCAGAAATCGATTTAAACAAAATACCGGCGGAAACGAAGGCATTACCCGAATTTTCATTTTTAAATAACTTGAATTTGAATGGCTCCATCATGATCGGGTTATTATCGATTGAAGGTGTCCGGTTCTCTGGAATACAGTTTATGATGAATCCGGAGAGCAGAAGGAATTCGACTTTGAATGAATCAGCGCACTAAAGGAGTAAAAAGGAACAAAAAAATGGGATTCGTTGCCGAGCAATTGATTCCGTGGCACAAAACAAGTGGTCGTCATGACCTTCCTTGGCAGAATAGATGTGATCCCTATGCGATATGGTTATCTGAGATTATGCTGCAGCAGACGCAGGTGAACACTGTTATCCCATACTATCGGCGTTTTATTAAGAAATTTCCTAATGTTCACAGCTTAGCCAAGGCTTCCATCGAAGATGTGCTGACGTGTTGGAGTGGACTTGGGTATTACTCGCGTGCACGGAACTTGCATCGGGCTGCGCGTATTGTTGTCTGGGAGCATCGCGGTATTCTTCCGCAATCCCGGGAAGCTCTGCAACAGCTACCGGGTATTGGCCGAACGACTGCGGCTGCGATAGTTGTATTTGCCCTCGGAAAACGCGATGCGATTCTCGATGGCAATGTCAAACGTGTTTTTGCGCGCTTTTATGGCGTTGACGGGTACCCTGGTGAGACCGGAACGTCAAAACAACTATGGCAGTTAGCAGAGGAATCCCTGCCGCACAATAATAATCCAGAAGATACCAAGACGTATACTCAGGCGCTCATGGATCTGGGGTCTACGGTCTGTGTGCGCAGCAAACCGTTGTGCATTCACTGTCCGCTGCAAAAACGCTGTATTGCCTTTAAACAGAACCGCGTTACCCAGTTACCTGTATCCAGGCCAAAAAAGCGATTAGCTGAGAAGGAAACCGTCTTTCTAATTTACCGGAACGAACGCAAATTGCTGCTGGAAAAAAGACCGGAATACGGAATTTGGGGCGGTTTATGGTGTTTTCCTGAAAATGAACTGCATCATGGGCGGCTGGTTTTGGACAGTGACATTCAACCAGTTGTGCTGCCGGAATTGTGGCATACATTTTCACACTTCAAGTTGCTGATACGCCCGCGTTTGCAGGAAGTGCGTATCAGAAATTTTGCTTCACCCGCTCTGATTTGGAAGAGTCCAGATGAGGTGTTGACGCTGGCGATTCCGGCGCCTGTAAAAAAACTAATTCAACAGCACTTTATTTTTTGAATGTCGACGCGTAATTTAAGTAATCGCTTGACGATAACACGCCATTTGCAACCCAATGAAATCAGGTGGGTATCGTGATGGATTGGCGGACCTGGCGAAAACATGAGCGTGAGCGCATCATAGCGGAGCGCTTGGCGGTGCCTTCAGCGCACAGTCGGCAATGGAGTGCAGCCATCTCTATTTTGTTGCAGCAGGGGTTTCCAAGTTTGCGGCAAAAAAAAATCGGCCTGTACTGGCCGTTTCGCGGGGAATACGATCCGCGGCCGGCGGTATTGGATTTCATGACAACAGGTGCAGTGCTGGCTTTGCCTGAAGTCATTGGGAAAAATGAACCGCTGTGTTTTCGTGAATGGTGGCCGGATGCGCCTATGCGTATGGGTGCTTACGATATTCCCGTACCGCATGAAACCCGGTGTGTCGAACCGGATGCTTTGATTGTTCCAATGGTTGGGTTCGATCAGAAAGGATATCGATTAGGGTACGGCAGCGGTTATTTTGACCGTACACTGGCGGCATTCTCAATATGTCCGCTTACCATTGGCGTTGCATTCGAATTGCAACGGCTGGAGAACGTGCATCCGCAGTTACACGATATAGCAATGCAATATGTGATTACCGAGGCAGGTATTTTTCAGGCTGGCCGGAAGCAGCTTGAGCGGATTCCGGCCAATCAGTGTGCGAAAGACAATACAACTGGCTGAAAATAACATCCTTGCGAGTTTTTCGTATGCATTCTTGCCAATAGTCTTGTGCGGATGCACTTGTTAATTTTGTCGCGCGGATATGAATTTATAAGGTAAAGATGACCATATCTGCAGTAATGTCGTTGATATTGACACCGACCAGATCAATCCGGGCATTCGGTCCAAAATTAACGGTCACGCCATCATCCCGTTGATCGATATCGCTAATGAGACTGACCAGTGTGCCGATATTATCGATTCCTGTTTTCGCTGCATCGAAAAACAGCAGGTCTTCACCTGGGACAAAATCATTGACGCGATAAAATCCTAGTGCATAAAAACCGAAGACATCATTGCCTGGATCGCCGCCGATAACGCTTCCATCCAGATTGCGGGGGTCTCCCTGTAACTGATCACGGTTGAGTTGAGGGTCATCGCCTGAGCCGCCTGCGAGCAAAATATCGTTGCCGAGCCCGCCGAACAATTTGTCGGTGCCACCCTGGCCATCAAGAGTGTCATTACCGGAATCGCCGTCGATTATATCGTTGCCGTCGCCGCCGGTTAACTCATCATTACCATCATTACCTTCAAGCTCGTCGTTTCCCGGACCAGCCTGAATGAAATTGTCGAGTTCGTCGCCGATGTAAAGAAAGTCATCATCACCAAAACCGCCTGAACCAAATCCTTCAAATTCAATTCCGTCGATGATTTCAATTGAGCCCGATGAACCGATATTCGGACGATTAATTATTTCTACTGCCATAAAATACCTCCTCTAACAGAAAGATCATGTTTACAATTTTTTCTATCAATAGTGTAGTGTCATTCAATTCTTTTATAATAATATAAATAATAATGAGATTAATTCTCAATATTAGCAAATTATAGGTTAATTTCAAGCTTGTCAATCAAAGAAGTGAAGAAAATTGCTATGAACCAAAAGGACAACGATGATTTGTTGTTGGCAAAACAGAACATTAAATCAGGTCGTTTGGACAAGGCGGGTCGTTTACTAAATATGTTGAAAAAAAAGCTGCCTGCACATCCGGATGTGGCGCGATTGTGGTGTTCCTGGGCATTGCGTACAGATCATGCTGCAGAAGTGCCAGAATATGCTGAGCAGTTTTTTTTACAGACCGAGAACGAGGTGCAAAAAGCACACTGGGCGCATTTGCTTGGCACGTCCTATTTTTATTTACTGGATCTGCCGCAGTCTTTGCAATATTTCAGCCGGGCACTGGATCTTTTATCGGAACTGGCGCGTTCAGGAAGAGCACCGGTGCCAAGAAAAAAAAATAACGTTCAGGCATCCGGTAACAATGTGTTTGTGTCCGGCCATGCCGAACAACTTTTATGGTCGACTTGTGCAATGCTGACCAGACAGGATATTCCTGCATTCCCGTTTGCGGGTACTTTGCTGGGATTGGAAAGAGAAAGCAGGCTGCTTGATTTCGATAAGGATATAGACATTGCAGTCTGGATGCCATCGTTTGAGGCGTGTTGTGCGGCACTGAAAAATCATGGTTGGTCTACTGTGCCGATGCGCATCGGATACCGGAATTATTGTGATTTTATACATAATGAATCCGGCATCACGCTGGATATCTGTGGTCTAGAGCAACGTGACAATCATCGGATAACTGGCGGTTTTGCATTACCAGGATGGTCAGCTGACTATCAACGTGTGACAGTTTTTCCTCATTTTGAATTGAAGCAACGCCCGACACAGTATGGAAATAGCTGGTATCCTGCACAGCCAGAGAAAATTTTGACAGCATTTTACGGGGATTGGCGCACGCCAAATCCGCTCTGGGATACAGTGGTTTCGGCTTTAAATCTAGAGAAATTTACGTTGCTGGTGCGTTGCTATGCCTATCATAGGCTGGTTAAGCGATGGTTATCGGGCAACTTACCCAAAGCATGGAGTTATGCGCAGCAAATTGCTTTGAAAGATCCGGATGATGTGCAGGTATTGCGTGTGAGGCAGTGGCTGGAACGTATAATGACTCGCACCGGTCAAGTAATACCGAATTGGCCACAGAACAGACAGCAGCGAAGGGTTTATACGCGCATGGTGGCCGATTTGTTCCATGTGGGGCATATTAATTTTTTGCGCACTGCAAAATCACTGGGTACCCACTTGACGGTATGCGTCGTATCCGATCAGCGTGTTTTGGAGAACAAGGGTAAGCTGCCGGTAATGAGTCAGGCAGAACGGGCGGCTGCTGTTGCGGCCTGCAAGTACGTGGATGCCGTAATCACGGAAAGCCCTGTTAACGCAACACCTGAATTCATGCAACAACATGGGTTTGATATTTATACGTTCGCTTGCGCTAATGAGCGCGAGCGTGCAGACAAATACCGTCAGTGCGCTTTACTGCCCAGCAGCATGATTCGGGAACTGGTTTATACGCAAGGGGTTTCATCAACAGAAATTGTGCAGCGCATTTTAAAAAATGCCGAGAATGATCTGTGATCACGGGTTGGTTTTGTTTCGTTGAATTTATTTTTAAGCAAGCGCACTGATTTTGTATCGCACTGAATACGTATATAATATGCTGTTTTTTGGTCTTAACCATAGATGATTAAATTTCACAAGCAAGGCGGTAACATGCGCGAGAACCAGGCTGGCGGCCGATAAAGATTTGAACATGCGATCAATAACCAAATCCAGCAAATTAGCCAATGTCTGTTATGACATTCGTGGGCCTGTGCTTGAGCGTGCACGGCGGATGGAAGACGACGGTCAGCATATCATCAAGCTTAACATTGGTAATCCGGCAACATTCGGTTTTGAAGTGCCTGAAGAGATTCTGCAAGATGTGATTCATAATTTATCAGCAGCTTCGGGCTATTGTGATTCCAAAGGGTTGTTTGCAGCGCGAAAGGCAATCATGCATTATTCCCAGGAGAAAAAAATTCCCAATGTGCAGATGGATGATATTTTTATCGGGAATGGTGTTTCTGAACTGGTCGTGCTGGCGATGCAAGCGCTGCTAGACAATGGTGACGAAGTGTTGATACCGATGCCGGATTATCCACTGTGGACGGCGGCTGTTGTGCTTTCAGGCGGTATAGCTAGGCACTATGTCTGTGACGAAGAGTCCGGTTGGCTGCCGGATTTGGATGATCTCCGTTCAAAAATTAATGATCGGACGCGCGCGCTGGTCATCATCAATCCCAACAACCCCACTGGTGCGCTTTATCCCGAGTCGTTATTGCACGAATTGATTGAAATTGCACGGCAGCATCAACTGATTATTTATTCTGACGAGATTTACGACAAAATTCTCTATGATGGAGCAACACATACTTCCATAGCATCACTGGCTGATGACATCTTGTTTATAACTTTTAACGGCCTGTCCAAGAATTACCGTGCAGCGGGTTTTCGCTCCGGGTGGGCGATTGTTTCCGGGAAAAAAAATCATGCCGAAGACTATATCGCCGGACTGAATATGCTGGCGTCGATGCGGTTATGTGCAAACGTGCCGTCACAGTTTGGCATCCAAACGGCGCTGGGCGGCTATCAGAGTATTTACGATCTGACATTACCGACTGGCCGCTTGAAACGGCAGCGTGATGTTGCCTGGGAATTGCTAACCGATATTCCCGGAGTAAGTTGTTATAAACCATCGGCCGCGATGTATCTTTTTCCCAAACTGGATCCCAAGATTTATCCAGTAATGGATGATCAGCAACTGGTATTAGATCTATTATTGGAGGAAAAAGTGTTGCTGGTACAAGGTAGCGGATTCAACTGGATGAATCCAGACCATTTTCGCGTAGTTTTCCTGCCAAATACAGATGACCTGAAAGAAGCCATAAGCCGTATTGCGCATTTTTTGCACCGCTACCGGAAACGGCATGCGATCTGACGCAATTCATACTTTTTAACTTTGAACGCCCTGCACATAATTTAATAACTAATGACTCATTCAATAGGATTGTTTAAAAACTGAAATGATGAAACCCATAAGAGTTGGCATACTTGGTATTGGTACTGTAGGTGGTGGTACCTACACTGTGTTAAAACGTAATCAGGAAGAAATCGCGCGCCGCGCAGGCCGTGGCATTGTCGTGACCATGATTGCAGACCGGGACTTGGATCGTGCACGCGGCTTTGCCGAAGGAGGAGTGACTGTCACTGATAATGCGCTGGATATCGTCAATAGCCCGGACATCGATATCGTCGTTGAACTTATCGGTGGGACGACCATCGCTAAGGACTTGATTTTGTCGGCGATTGCGCAAGGCAAACATGTAGTAACGGCGAATAAAGCATTGCTAGCTAATCATGGTACCGAAATTTTTGCTGCAGCGCGCGAGAAAGGTGTGATGGTGGCGTTTGAAGCGGCTGTGGCTGGTGGTATTCCGATTATCAAGGCGTTACGTGAGAGTTTAACTGCCAATCGAATTGAATGGATAGCGGGAATAATCAATGGCACAGCAAATTTTATATTGTCCGAAATGCGTGATAAATCATTGCCGTTTGCACCGGTGCTGGAGCAGGCGCAGAGGCTGGGCTATGCTGAGGCCGATCCGACTTATGATATTGAGGGTATTGATGCAGCACATAAAATTACCATTATGTCCGCGATCGCTTTTGGCATTCCCGTACAGTTTGATAAGGCTTATGTTGAAGGAATTACCAAACTGACACAGGAAGATATCAGCTTCGCCGAAGAACTAGGCTATCGTATCAAACTGTTGGGCATCACGCGCCGGGTTAAACAGGGTATCGAATTACGCGTCCATCCGGCACTGATACCGGCAAGCCGTCTGATTGCCAACGTGGAAGGCGTCATGAATGCGGTAGTCGTCAAGGGAGATGCTGTAGGTACGACATTATATTATGGCGCTGGCGCTGGCGCTGAACCGACAGCCAGTTCGGTAATCGCCGACTTGGTTGATGTCACACGTATGCAGACAGCCGATCCCATGCATCGGGTGCCAACGCTTTCATTTCAGCCGGACCTGCTATCGGATACACCGATACTGCCGATAGAAGCGGTTGAAACGGCCTGTTATTTGAGATTGCAGGTTGTCGATAAACCGGGTGTGCTGGCGGAAATTACCCGTTTGCTGGCTGACTGTAATATCTCCATTAGTGCTGTTATTCAAAAAGAGAGAGTTGAGGAAGGCGATCTGGTCAACGTCATTATGTTGACCCACAAAACGATGGAAAAAAATACCGATACAGCGATTCAACAAATAGAGGCCTTACCGGTGGTGAAGGGAAAAGTGACACGTATCCGTATTGAAGAATTAAACAACTGATTTCTTGTTGCGAAAATTCTATGATGATAGCCACATTTCAACCGGTCTAGTTTTAGAGTATTTAAACCAAGTCAAAATGCGTTATATTTCAACCCGTGGCGGTATGCCACCTAAATCCTTTTCTGAAATTTTATTAAGCGGTCTGGCGCCCGATGGTGGACTTGCAATTCCTGAAGTCTATCCAAAAATTGGTGCTGATGAGTTGAAAACTTGGCGGGGTCTGAGCTATCAATCGCTTGCGTTCGAGATTTTATCGCGATTTGCCGATGATATTCCGGCAGAGGATTTGCGCGCAATTATTGATCGCACATATACGCGTGAAATTTTCGGTAGTGATGAAATTACACCGCTTAAAACACTAGAACCCGGTTTTCATATCCTCGCACTGTCAAATGGGCCTACATTGGCATTCAAGGATATCGCCATGCAGTTGCTCGGTAATCTGTTTGAATACACACTGGGTAAATCCGGTGAAGCATTGAATATTCTTGGCGCGACATCGGGTGATACCGGCTCCAGCGCAGAGTATGCAATGCGCGGTAAACAGGGTATCCGTGTATTTATGTTATCTCCTTATGGCAAAATGAGCCGTTTCCAGACGGCGCAGATGTTTTCCCTGCAGGATGAAAATATTTTCAATATTGCGATACGCGGTGTTTTTGACGATTGTCAGGACATTGTCAAGGCGGTCAGTCATGATCATGTATTCAAGCAGAAGCACCGTATCGGCACGGTCAATTCAATCAACTGGGCGCGTGTTGTGGCGCAAATCGTTTATTACTTCAAAGGGTATTTTGCGGCGACGCAATCAAATGATGAGCAGGTTTCTTTTGCGGTGCCCTCCGGCAATTTTGGCAATATCTGCGCCGGGCATGTTGCCCGCATGATGGGTTTGCCGATCAAACAGCTTATTCTGGCAACCAACGAGAACGATGTGCTTGATGAATTTTTCCGAACCGGAGTCTATCGCCCGCGTTCAACCAGCGAAACAAAGCATACCAGTAGTCCGTCGATGGATATATCTAGGGCTTCCAATTTTGAACGTTTTATTTTTGATCTGACAGATAGGGATGCAAGCAAGGTCGTTGAATTATGGTCGGCTGTTGACAAGGGGCAAGCCTTTGATCTGTCCGTAACACCTTTATTTAACAGGGTCAGGGAATTCGGCTTTGTATCCGGCAGCAGTAGCCATGCTGGGCGTGTCGAGACAATTCGAGAAATTTTTCAAAAATATCAAGTGTTGGTCGATACGCACACTGCAGATGGATTAAAAGTCGGTCAGGCTTTAAGGGAGCAGGATGTTCCGCTGATTTGTATGGAAACGGCGCAGCCTGCCAAATTTTCCGAGAGCATACAGGAAGCCATTGGACAGGAACCGCCACGTCCCGCGGGTTATGAGAATTTGGAAGAATTGCCGCAACGATTTGTTGTCAAGGATGTGGATGTTGCAGCTATCAAAGTGTATATCTCTGAACAAATTGGTGGCTGATTATTTTTCAAACAATCACATCTCCCAGGTCACAAACATGACTGTGGTTATGTTAGAACAATTCAGTGATTCGTAGAAATTAATGTTCTGGTTTGGTTAAGCCGAATTGATGTTACCTGAGTAAGGCGAGCA
The DNA here is from genome assembly GCA_024235755.1 of Burkholderiales bacterium. Taxonomy (GTDB): domain Bacteria; phylum Pseudomonadota; class Gammaproteobacteria; order Burkholderiales; family Nitrosomonadaceae; genus Nitrosomonas. The sequence goes on from JACKLV010000002.1 coordinate 206,581, forward strand.
TCATTTGAGGGCTTGAATTGGCCTGTACTAGAATGGCTGTTGCAGCTTGTTGAATAATTTGTGTTTTAGTCATTGTGGCGGTTTCGACTGCAAAATCAGCATCCTGAATGCGTGAACGGCTTGCTGTCATGGATTCCGCGCTGATCTGATTGTTGGTAATGGCTGATTCCAAGCGATTAAGCTGTGCGCCTATTTTGGCTCTTTCTTGATTAATATGATTCAAAGCTAGGTCCATTTTGAAAGTCGCAAATCCGGCGTTATTGACGAGATCAACATCGTCTATACTCATTGCAGCTGTGCCGACAGCGCTAAACGATACATCCAAAGTTTCATTTTTATTGGCGCCCACCTGCAAGGTTTTTTGATTGCCAGGCAAATTGAGTGCGATGTTTTCCCATACTTCGTTGAATCCGCTTAACGGATTCGTTCCGCTTCTTGAGCTGCTCGTTGGTATGACGCTCTCAGCAGTTCTGACAGCGCCACCATCTACGTTGGCACCGCCTATTGCGCCGGTATCTTCATCAGTCAGATTCAATCCAGCAATATAAGCAGCGCCATTGGCTACAAAATCCGCATTAAACGCATCTGCATTCGCCCACAAACCACCAGATGCTGCGTTAATAGCATCGTTCAGCGTAGCATTCTGGTTTTGATTGAGATAGGTCATGACGTCTTTGATGCCAGCACCGCCATTTGCTTTAATTTGTTGATGCATGTAGCCGACTGCGGTGTATGCAGCCGAATATTCATCTGAGCTTCCGCCCCAGGCACCGCCAGCCGTACCAAAGTTTCCGGCCAGCGCCATGACGCCTCCGACACCAATACTGTTAATTGAGGATTGCAGGCGTTCATCAGCGCCATGAATAAACTCCGCAGCACCTTCAAGAAACCATTTTTGATCTACCGAAGGATCAAACATCGATGCAACATTCATACTGCGGTACATGACTGCATGAACCATTTCATGAGCGATAATTCTGTCGTTGTAAAACGGGGCAGTACCGCCATTTGGCAAATTGGGCGGCGTAAAATCACTCATGTCGATTTGCAGTTTGACATCGGTTGCCTTCCCCGTGAAACTGCCGGGTATTAAGCCTACGACCTGTGCGGCTACACCGCCGGCACCATCCGTAAAGGTCGTCAACTCTATATTGATATCTGAGCCATCAGCCGAAATACCGTAGTACTGTTGGATCAAGCTTTCGGCTTGCTCCAGCCAGCCATTTTGCAAACCGTACACCACTGCAAGCTGATTTGAATCGCCAAGGATGCCGACACTGGTGGAATCGAAGATTTTTTCGTTATTGAATGCGGTTGTTGATGAAACACGTTCTATTTCCTGAATCAACTGGCTGGCTTCTTCCTGCAGCGCTTTTTTGTCGCTGAGACTATTGGTGGCATTTGCAGCCTGAATTGAAAGTTCTCGGACGCGCTGTAACGAATCTGATATCGAAGCAAGAGCACCATCCGCCGTTTGTAACATGGAGACCCCATCATTGGCATTTCGCGTCGCCTGGTTCAATCCACGAATCTGAGAGGTCATCCGCTCCGAGATCGCAAGACCGGCAGCATCATCACGTGCACTGTTTATACGTAATCCGGACGACAGCCGTTCCAGTGAACGGCTCAAGTGCGTTTCCGTCATCGACAAGTGGCGCGTGCTGTTTAATGCACCAATATTTGTGTTGATTGATAGGCTCATTAATTCAAAAAAATTTATTCTGTGGTGGCTCTGCTTTTGTCAACGGACAGGGAGAATTTTTATTTAGCCAAATAGATGCTGACCAGATCGTTTATTCAAAAGGAAGATAATGTTTCGCCAGTGAAAGGCTGGTGAATCCGTTTTTTTTGTGAGTGCTCGGTGTGTAGGTTTTTAAACGCCATCTTTTTAATGTCATCGATTTTAACGTTATACTTGATTAATTGGTTCTGATTAACTCAGGGTGGTGCGTTGAAAACATTCCGATGCGATTGCGGGAATTATCTATATTTTGAGAACAGCCAATGCCTGGCATGTGGTCGGATGGCCGGTTATTTGCCTGACGAACGGAAGTTGAGCACTTTGGAGCCTTGGGCTGAGAACATATGGTTGGCAACATCGAATCGTCAATCTTACCGTCAATGCAAAAATTGGCTCGACTATGATGTTTGTAACTGGATGGTGCTGGAAAGGGATGAACATGTGTTATGCGTTTCTTGTCGACTAAACCAGCTGATTCCAAATCTTGCCGAGCCGCAGAATGTAACATTATGGTATCGCGTGGAGCAGGCCAAACGCAGATTGCTTTACACACTTTACAATCTGAATCTTCCGGTAGTCGGGCGTGCGCAGGATCCGGAAGGCGGTCTTTGCTTTGAATTTTTACAGGACATTAATGTACGAGGGGAATTTGATAATACAGTAACAACCAACCAGAGTGTCGTAACTGGTCATCATTCGGGTAAGATTACCATTAACCTGCGCGAGGCCGATCATAGTGCGCGTATTGAAATGCGCGATAAAATGAATGAGCGTTATCGAACACTGTTGGGTCATTTCAGGCATGAAGCAGGTCATTATTACTGGAATCGTCTGATTGAAGGCACGAGCAGAATAGACTATTTTCGTGAATTGTTTGGCGATGAACGTAATAATTATCAACAGGCGTTGAACGATTACTATAAATTCGGGCCGCCGTCATCCTGGCAGGAGCAGTGGGTTAGTACTTATGCCAGCTCGCATCCTTGGGAGGATTGGGCCGAAACCTGGGCACATTATTTGCATATAGTTGATACCGTCGAGACCGCACATGACTTTGGTTTTAGAATTCAAGGCTGCGATATTTCATTGCCGCAAGCAGGTGTTCAAATGGGAAATGATTATTCTACATCTGTTGTTTTTGATACGCTGCTTGATGATTGGCGCCGGTTGTCCGTTGCGTTAAATGCACTGAACCGCAGCATGGGGTTGGATGATGCTTATCCTTTTGTGATCTCCGGCGTCGTGCTTAACAAGCTCCGGTTTATTCATCAGACTGTAATTCAAGTCAATCGCCAATCGCTGCCGGCGTTTATTCCCAGTCAAAACGCGGTAACCGGTTGAATGCTTGCCGTAGACTTTCGTTCCATTGTTTCTGAAGTGATTTATACATCGGGGAGTTGAGCGTCAGTTTCAGGCGCACAGGCTCATTTAGATCGTTGATTGTATGAATGGCCAGCTCCAGCGGTGGTCCAACAGAGATATTGCTGCGTATTGTCGATTCCAAAGAGACCAGTGCACATCGCGCTGCGTCTTCAAGCGATGTGGCTGGGATGATAATGCGGTCCAGAATGGGTTTTCCGTATTTGTTTTCACCGATCTGCAAATACGGTGTTTCCGGGGAGGCGCTGATATAATTGCCTTGCGGATAAATTAAGTAAATTTCAGGTGCTAGGCCGGCGATTTGGCCGCCAAGAATGAAGCTGGCCTCTGCGCTGCCGTTTCCGCTTTTTTCCAGTGCACCGGCATGTTCGCGTTGCTCTGCCTGACTCAGCTGACCGACATAATGCGCTACTTCATGCAAATATTTGCCTTTACGCAGATTCATGCCAGTATCCGGTGCTTCGAGTCCGGCTTTGATGTTATTCACGACAGCCTGAGAAGTGGCTAAGTTTCCGGCAGTGAGCAACACGCAAACACGCTCGCCGGGCCAGACAAAAGAATGCATTTTACTATACGTCGTAACGTAGTCGACACCGGCATTGGTTCTTGAATCCGAAGCAAAAACCAGACCCTTGTTAACGCTGATTGCAAGACAGTATGTCATAAATTAAAAGAACAGAGGATAGCGAGGTAAACGGTTCAGTTGTCAAAGCAGCGACACTGCATGTTAAAATCGGAGTCATTATAGTGATTTATGCTGTATTTTTAAATCACTCATGAAGGATAGGGCACTGTTCACACTGCTTTTAGACACTTATATGTAGATATCATGGCTATTCGTTGGGGAAGCTATAAAGTAAAAAATTTGTATGACGAATTATTGCGCGCGACCGGTCGTCCGCGGCCGGCGGCACAGGCGTTATGCAGTTATTTGCGTACTCTGAAGGATAACGAAATAGAAGAATATAAAGTAGCGGCTGAATCTGCAATTCATGTGATGGGCGTTACATTTACTGTCTATAATGAAGAAGAGGGTTCCATTGACCGCGCTTGGCCCTTCGATATGATTCCCCGCATTATCGACAGGCGTGAATGGTTGCAGGTTGAAGCCGGTCTCAAACAGCGTGTCCAGGCGCTCAATCTGTTCATCGATGATTTGTATCACCAACAGCGCATTGTCAAGGACGGCGTGTTTCCAGCCGAATTGCTGGAGGATTCCAAAAACTTTCGGCCCGAATGCGTTGGCGTCGATGCACCACTCGATATCTGGGCGCATATCTGCGGTTCCGATCTGGTGCGTGATAAGGATGGCACTTTTTATGTGCTTGAGGACAATTTGCGCGTTCCCTCGGGTGTTTCCTATATGCTAGAAAACCGGTTGGTGATGAAGCGGCTGTTTCCCGAAATGTTCGAGCAAAACAACATCCTGCCGCTAGATGATTATCCGTCACAGCTTTATGACACACTGGCCGCTTTATCGCCACGGCCCGGCGATCAGCCCGAGATTGTGGTGTTGACGCCAGGCATTTATAACTCGGCTTATTTCGAACATGCTTACCTGGCACAGCAGATGGGTGCTGAACTGGTCGAAGGCAGCGATCTGACGGTCGAGAACGATGTTGTTTATATGCGTACCATTGAAGGACTGACGCGCGTTGATGTTATTTACCGTCGCGTCGATGATTTGTTTCTCGATCCGGAAGTATTTAACCCGGACTCACTGCTCGGCGTTCCCGGACTGATGCGTGCCTGGAAGTCAGGCAAGGTGGCTCTGGCCAATGCGCCCGGTGCTGGCGTTGCGGATGATAAGGTTGTTTATGCTTTTGTGCCGGAGATGATCAAATACTATCTCGATCAGGATGCAATCTTGCCTAATGTGCCAACGTATAAGTGTGTTAATAAACTTGAGCGTCAGCATGTTATCGAGCATATTCATACTATGGTTGTGAAGCCGGCGAATGAATCAGGTGGCTATGGCATGTTGATCGGGCCGCAGGCCAGCAAGGACGAGCGCGAAAAATTTGTGCGTTTGATACGCCGCGATCCCCGAAATTATGTTGCGCAGCCAATGTTGACGCTGTCAACTGCGCCCACGCTGGCCGATTATCGTGTTGAACCGCGTCATCTGGACTTGCGCCCGTTTATTTTGAGCGGTGAACAGATCAGCGTAACCAACGGTGGACTGACACGTGTTGCGCTGCGCAAAGGGTCGACGGTTGTCAATTCCTCGCAGGGCGGAGGTAGTAAGGATACCTGGATTGTTGATATGGAGGCGACATGACGATGCTGTCGAGTGTTGCCAACAGATTATACTGGATGGCGCGCTATTTGGAACGGGCTGAGAATACCGCCCGGTTGATTAATGTAAATACGCATCTGCTGCTTGATCTGCCCAAGCGCATACGGCTGGGGTGGGAACCGATCATTGATATTTCGAGTCGTCGCGACTATTTTTACAGCTCGTATGAAGAGGCCGATGAGCGCAGTGTGATCCGTTTTATGGTGTCCGATACCCGGAATCCTGATTCAATTCTCAATGCGTTGAACAAGGCGCGTGAGAATACGCGGACCATCCGCGATATTATTCCGCGCGAAGCATGGGAACAAGTCAATACGCTGCATTTAAATTCCAAAGCGAATGCGCGAAGTGTGGTAACGCAGCGCCACCGTTATGACTATCTGCGTTCTGTTATTCTCGGTGTGCAGACCATCAGCGGTATGCTGGCCGGCACCATGACGCATGATGAAGGTTATGATTTTCTGCGTATGGGACGTAATCTTGAGCGCGCAGATATGACTACACGCATCATTGATGTGCGTTCCGCCACTTTGCTGCCGGATATGCCGGAGGATTTGACGCCGTTTGAGAATTTGCAATGGGTCAGTGTGCTTAAGTCACTGACGGCGTACCAGATGTATCGCCGCGAAGTGCATCAGCGGATACGTAGAACCGATGTGTTAAGATTCCTGCTGTTGCAGGAGAATTTTCCACGTTCTTTTTATCATGCCTTATGTCAGGTTGGGAATTGTTTGAACAACCTGCCGCGCAGTGAAAAGACGAAAAGCATACTCACCCGACTGCAGAAAAAACTTATGCAGGCAAAGCTGCAGGAATTCGATCAAGAAAAACTGCACGCGTTTATTGACGAGCTTCAGCTGGGCGTCATCAAAATCAACGATAGTATAAGTAAAAATTATTTCTAACAGGCCGCTGCAGTAACATCGCGCGTTGTTTGATAGCGTTTCCGCTTCGCGAATAGAGAGTCATGTTTGTCAGTATATGAGCCTGCGAAGTGCCGTAAGTTATTTTGACAGACGGGCGATCAAATAAACGGCTCGTTTTATTCAGTTCCGGGCACTGCGTTGTTTTCCCAGGTTGCGAATCAGATTCAGTCAATGTATGAACAAACTCATTTGAATATTATTAATCGATAAGGATATTTGCGTAATGACAGAATTGGAGAGCACCCCAGCCGAAACTGCCAAAATTTCTCTGGACCAGGTATTTACATTGCTGGAGCAGCAGGATTCCGATCAACTGCGCGTGTTGCTGGAAGTGATACATCCGGGGCAATTGGCCGATATTCTCGAAGCCATGCCACCGAAAAAGCGGGTGCAGTTATGGATGCTGGTGCCTGAGTCTCAAGAAGCTGAAACACTGTCATTACTGCATGATGAAGTAAGAAACAGTCTGTTCAATAATATGGAGCCCGAGGAGGTGGTTGCAGCAGCCGAACATATGGATGCCAACGATCTGGCGTATATCTTCGAGGAGTTTCCAGAGCATATTCGGCAATCCATTGAAGAGAAACTGCCTGATGAAATTCTCGAATGGCTCGAGACTAATCTTTCATTTGAAGAAGGCACGGCAGGCCGTTTAATGAGTCAGGACGTGATTACCGTTAGAAACGATGTCACGCTTGAAGTGGTGTTGCGCTATCTCCAATTGCATGACGAATTGCCTGATTACACGGACGGATTGATGGTAATAGACCGGGCGGGGTTTTACCAGGGCAAACTGCTGCTTAACAAAGTGTTGACGCATGACAAAGAGATGCTGGTAAAAGACGTGATGGACACCCAGCAGCAGCCGATTCCGGCAACCGATGACGAACATGCGGTGACACTTTTTTTTGAACAATTTCATTTGGTTTCGGCTGCGGTTGTGGATGAGAATAACCGGTTGATCGGTCGCATTACAATGGATGACGCCATGGAGATTTTACGTGCCGAAGCAGACCGGACATTGCTGGGCCGGGATGGTCTGGATCAGGAAGAAGATTTGTTCGCGCCAGTAATCAGCAGCGCCAAGCGGCGTACCGTCTGGCTCGGCATTAATCTGATCACGGCTTTTCTGGCCGCCTGGGTGATTGGTTTATTCACGGATACGCTGGATAAAATTGTAGCGCTGGCCGTGTTGATGCCTGTTGTTGCGAGTATGGGCGGAATCGCGGGTAGTCAGACATTGACGTTGACTATCCGAGGGCTTGCGCTGGATCAGATTACTAGCGGTAACCGGTTTTGGCTGGCGCGCAAAGAAATTTTCATAGGCGTTCTGAACGGATTGCTCTGGGCTGTTGTGATAGCGCTGCTGGCCTGGCTGTGGTTTCAGAACACCGGTATCAGCCTGGTCATTGCCGCTGCCATTATTATCAACCTGGTTGCTGCTGCGGCATCAGGTATTGCCATTCCGTTGATCCTGCAGCGTATGAATATCGATCCTGCGTTGTCTGGTGCGGTTATTCTGACAACTGTAACCGACGTCGTTGGTTTTATGAGCTTTCTCGGTTTGGCGACTTATTTCCTTTTATAAATAACTAGCAATGTTGGTTATCCACCTATCCGTGTCGACATAAAAAAGTTTTTTACGGGCGGCGGAAATCAGTAGAATGTGTCACCCTTGTGAAGCCATAGTCGCATGCGGTTTGCGCCTAAAACACCTTATCAAGGCTTTAAAAATAAGTTTGTGATTCGCGACGAGGTTAAAATGCACGAAGAAACGCACATGCACGGTTTGAAGGCCAAGGGACTGAAAAAAGGATCGGTGTCCCGGTGGGCAACGGTTACCATCGGTCTTGCCGCGACTGCGCCGGCTTATTCTTTAGCCAGCGCTCTGGGTTACGGTGCCGCCACTAGCGGCTATCAGTTACCGATCGTGTTCATTCTGTCTGTGATCCCGATGTTTTTTGTCGCATTGTCATATAAATATCTGACGACTGCCGCGCCCGATGCCGGTACTATTTTTACCTGGGGAACAAAAGCGATAGGGCCGAGGGTCGGCTGGTTCGGCGGGTGGGCGTTGCTGTTGGGCAGTATTCTGGCGGGTGTCGCTGCTACCCAAATTACCGTTATTTCAGTAGCAATCATTTTCAAAGTGGACGATATGACCTTATGGTTTCATTTTGGGGTGGCATTCATTTATATCTTCAGCACCACTTATTTAACGGCGCTGGGCGCCCGGGAATCTTCCCGTACCACCATGATATTGACTTTTGCTCAATACGGAGTCCTTATTCTGCTGGCAGCCATACTGTTTGTGCGTGTTTTACAAGGGGAAGCGGTGGGCAGCGCCGAGCCGTTTTCATGGGAATGGTTTAACCCGCTTGCAATACCTTCTTTCGATGTGTTTCTGAAAGGTTTTATGATCGCATTATTTATTTTCTGGGGGTTCGATGCGTCATTAGCCATGTCTGAAGAAACAGACGGAAATGCCGAACAGGCCGGTCGCAGTGGCGTCATCGCTATGAGCATCACGATTTTTACCTATGTGGTTTTTTCGATTGCCGCGTTGTCGTATGCAGGGATAGATGCAAATGATGAATCCAGCCTGACCCATGCCAATAATATCGATTCCAGTATCACAACGCTGGCGACGGATATTCTGGGTAAGAACGGCGCCCTGGTTGCTGCGGTGATTATTTGTATTTCCGCTTTCTCGGCAACGATCTCTACGATTATGCCTTCAGCGAGGATTGCGCTGGCCATGGCGACATACCGTGCTATTCCATCTCAATTTGCCTCGGTGAACGCAGCAACGCGCACGCCGAAGTTTGCGACCTGGACCATCGGGATGATGACGTTGATCATCTACACCACGTTAAGCTTGATGAGCGAATCCATTGTTGAAGACACCATACTCAGCGTCAGTATTGCCGTGTGCACGTTCTATATCGTGGCTGCGTCTTCCTGTGCGCTTTATTTTTTTCGTACCGCATTCAATCACTGGCATACGGCCTTGCTGCAAGTCATTCTGCCCGCGATAGCCGCTGCGATTTTGTTTGCCGTGGCGGTTCTTCAGGCGTGGAACATGATGGACCCAGACTACGGTTCCAGCGGTTCGATTGCCGGCGTGGGGGCTGTGTTTATCATTGGCGTGGTTACACTGCTTTCAGGCGTGGTATTAATGCTGATGTGGAATTTTTATCACCCCGCTTTTTTCCGCGGTGAAACCCTTCCGCTTGAAAGAGCGCATATGGTACTGGATAAAGATGAAAAACGTATCGTCAACAATGGCCAATCGCTAAAAACAGGCATTGATTGAATGCGGTTTTTGACAATCAAGCAAACGCCATCTCGCTTGCGCCCCGTCCTGTTGTTTGGGTACTCGCTTGATGGCTGATAGGAATTAACTGATTGTCTTAAAGGCAAAATACCTTTATATTTTCAGCGAACGATTAACGAAATGTATTTGTAGTCCTCCGCGCTGCTTGAACGGGTAAATTCATGTGGGATTATTTGTTAACTGACAACAAGCTTAATTGTTCAAACAGTTGCGATATGAAATTCTTTGTAGTTCTCTGTCTTTTAAGGCGATAACATGCCCTAAATCATATTCGCCGGATTTTGGGAATGCATCGCAATTGGCTGAGCAACTTATGACACCTACTAACTGACCCAACACACCTACAACAATAATTATTTCATTTGGGACTGCGCTTGTAATCAGTGCTACAAAAGAACAGTTAAACATACTGTTTATGTGCTCAAAAATCTTATGCATTTCAACATCTTTATCACCAACCGGTTTCGGCCAAAACCAACCTTTAGAGGTTATATTGTTAAAATCATTTTTATCATGAAGCTCTCCTTTATAGTTCATTAGAGCACGAAGATCGGATACTTCTGCATTCTTAATAAAGACATCTTCATATACGAAATAGCCAGAAGCCAGCGCTACCTTTGCCGCAAATTTAAGTCTAATAACTTCATTAAAATCAGTTTTAATAACAATTCTTTCTGAATTAATTTCTTCTCTAGTTAGTAACTTACTTTGTTTGTGGCTATATAATTGCAAGTTACCGTAATCATCAAACCTAAAAGTAACGGACTTATCTGATCCGACTGAAATTTTTGTCTTAGGTGGCGTTACTGCTTTATTTCTATGTCCTCGAGATTCATTTCTTTTTCTGTTTGTTGCCAAGAATAGACAAGATTTTAGCTTCTCATCTATTTCTCGATTCGCTCGAGTGTTGCATAGTTTTGACACATAGACAGTAAATGAATTATTCCCACCAAGCGTTAATGGGAAGATATGCTCTTTATTTAATTCATTTTCTTTTACATCTGAACCAGAATATATGCAGAAAGCCATAAAGCGTTGTGATTTAGAGGCTAAAAAGTAAATACATAATTCTGTTCTTATACCACATGCAAGGAAGAAAGCTGAAGAAATTGGTATGTTGTTAATTCAATTTGATAACTATGTTCCAGTTACCAGTTTTATCCGACTTGGCGAGCCAATTTGGTACAAACTGGTTTTCTTTCAAATTGATTTTGCCACAGCATGTGCAAGCACTGTATTTAAGTCTACCAGTTGTTGCCGATTGTTGAGTACTTTAAATGGCTAATGAGACAGATATTCGTTATTCCGGTAGATAAGGCAGAGCAGTTGCATGTGTTTACTGGATTACCTGCCAAATCAATAATGCGATCAGCAGGATGATGATATATATCAGAAAACGGTTTTGCCGTTTCTCTTCTATAATGAGGCGTTGCATTTTATCTTCAAGACCTTGATTATGATTTTCGGTCAATAAATGATGAAACAGGCGCGGAAATTGCGGAAAAATGACTGCCCAGTTGGGCGCTTCTTTTTGCATGCGTCCGGTCAGTCCGCGCAGTCCGATTTGTTCCGACATCCAGTTTTCGAGAAACGGTTTGGCGGTTTTCCACAAGTCAAGATTAGGGTCGAGATCGCGCCCCAGTCCTTCAATATTGAGCAGAGTTTTTTGTAATAAAACGAGTTGCGGTTGTATTTCAACATTGAATTGACGCGACGTCTGAAATAATTGGAACAATACACGTCCGAAAGAAATTTCTTTAAGCGGTTTGTCAAAAATCGGTTCGCAAACCGCGCGGATGGCTGTCTCAAATTCATCCACACGGGTATTTTTAGGCGCCCATCCGGCTTCAACATGCGCTTGTGCAACCCGGCCGTAATCTCGTCTGAAAAAGGCCAGGAAATTTTGCGCCAGATAATTTTTGTCTTCGTCGCTCAGTGTGCCCATGATACCGAAATCAACCGCAATATACCGGCCGTCTTCACCGACAAAAATATTGCCCGGATGCATGTCTGCATGGAAATATCCGTCGCGAAACACCTGGGTAAAGAAGATTTCAACACCCATTCGGGCCAGATACGGGATGTCGATATTATGTGCGATTAATTCGTCTATATGACTAATCGGGATGCCGGTTACGCGTTCCATGACCATGACATTGTTATGGCAATAGTCCCAGTAAACTTCCGGAACCAGCAGCAATGGCGAATTCAGAAAATTGCGGCGCAGTTGACTGCAATTTGACGCTTCGCGCATTAAATCGAGTTCATCGTCAAGATGTCGGGCGAATTCCGATACCACTTGTCTGAGTTTCAGGCGTTTCCCATCCGGCCATAGCTTCTCGACCAGCCATGCACCTGTATCCATCAATTCAACGTCATGCGTGATGATGGGCGCGATTCCTGGCCGTAAAATTTTGACAGCGACCTCAGTGCCATCGTGCAATACAGCCAGGTGCACTTGAGCGACGGAGGCACTTGCAATCGGGTCCTTATCAAACTTGAGAAAAACTTCGTCGAGTTTGTTTTCGTAGGCTTTATTCAGTATATTCAGCGCCGTATCCGAGGGAAAAGGCGGCACCCGGTCCTGAAGTTTTGCCAGTTCATCGGCGATATCGTGTGGAATGAGATCGCGCCGGGTTGATAACATTTGGCCGAACTTGACAAAAATAGGGCCCAGGGCTTCGAGGGCCAGGCGTAAGCGTTCTCCTCGCGGCCGGTCGAGTCTGCGCCAAAAAGTCAGCCATTTAATTGGTTTGTTTAAAAAGCGTAATGGACCGTGACTTGTGAAAAATTCATCTAGTCCATAACGAAATGCCACGGATTGTATTTTTATAAGGCGAAATATGCGCATTAAGTTGTGTGTAAATTATCGCTTGCCCGGATTAGCATGAGTTAACTTGAGCAAAGATTAATTGAAGCGTTATCAGGAGAATAAAGGGTGTGCATAACAATGGTTCAAATAACGGTCACTCGCCTTTATCCTTGCAGGTTAGTTGAATAATTCGATTAATCCGGTTTTCCAGCCGGTTCGTATCTTGTTGTAATGTTTTTATTTGATGCGAGGCATTGCTGACCGCATTCGATTTTACGATTAGTGGCTGTTCTTCCTGCCAGTATTCACTCAATGCTTCGGACAGATTCCTGGTCATCTGGATATGCCATTGAAAAATATTGTCGCTGGTTTGTGCGATACGATGCGCGGGAATGTCTCCTAATATGCTGGCAAGGCTTAGTTCGGCGCTGGGTTTAAGGTGCTTGCCGATAACGATCAATTCATCAGCGAATAGCGTATCGCCGGATATATCGATATTATCGAAAGCTGATTCATTATGTGCCAGTAATCCGGGTATAAGAGCTGGTTGGATGGTCAGCGTTGTGTCCGCTTCAATTTGGTCGGGGCAATGCAAAAGCTCACCGCTTTGCCCGACAGTTAATTTTAAATCAAATAAGGGAAGTATGCGAAAACGTACGGTTTTACCTTCAAACGGCTGCAACCGCTTACACGCCCAGCTTTCTTGGCGCAGAATAAGGTTGAGCTGGTTTATAACGAAGGAAATAAACATGCTTAATCTTCGGATAGCTGTCTAAAGGGAAGAGAGCTATTCCATTGCAGCATGAAATGAATGGATTTTTCGATCTGATTGTTATGCAATAGGAAAAAATAATTCATTGTGTTTATCTTTAATGAATTTTAATTCTGACCCTGTATTCAGTATTGAGTGTTTCGTTATTGTATCGCTAATTTGAGAATCAGGCTTTAAAATTCGTCTCGAGTGATGTTTCTGTGTGTTAAATGATCATCAAGTTAATCGAAGTCTATCTGAAATTCGCGTAATAAGCTGTTAGTCGGCTATTTAGTTGATGCTATTCGTTCCTAAAATCGGCGGCGAGAACAAGAAATCAGATAATATTATCCTTGTCAGCACTCACTGCGCATCGGCAGCCCCGTTGGAGGTTTTCTCAACAGCCTGTAAGTGGTAAAAGACATTAAGATAAGCCGAATCATTTTCCGTCGTTTAAATGAAGCTCGGTGGAAAGATTTTATAAAGCTTAACCTGTCATTGCATGGATAAACGAGCATGCATGTTCAAAGGTGCATACTCTTGCCGTTGCAAAAAATCGATGGTTGTTTATGTCAGTGCTTTAAGCAATAGGTTTGTATATTGCTGTATTAGCTGAGTTTGGGTGCGTTATTATTGTTCAGCAAGCAATGACTTGAATATCGGGCTCAATCGTTCTGAGCATGTGCTCGATCCCGCGCAATGTTCCAGTGATAGAGCTGGGGCATGTGCCACAGGCGCCCTGGTAGTGGATTCGTAGTATGTTGCCATCCAAACCGAGTATATGCAAATCACCGCCATCATGTTGCAGATAAGGACGCACTTCTTCATCAAGCATGATGTTAATTCTTTCAAGGCGTTTTTGATCCTCGGGACTGAGTTGCGCAAGCAGATCGTTTGCGGAGGCAACTGTCTCTTTTGTTTGTTCGCTTGCAGCGGGTGCTGCGCGTATCGGGTCGGCTACTTCACGCGCCAAGTCCTGCCAGTTGACTTCGCCATCCTGGGTTACAGTGATCCAATGATCGATATAAAAAACATTTGTTACGTGGTCGATTTCAAACAATGCGGATGCGAGAGGGTCTTCTTTAGCAGCCTCGGCATTGTCAAATGAACGCGCGATACCCCACGTCAAGGGCTCTTTGAGAATAAATTTAAGTGCGTTTTTGTTCGGTGTGCCTTCGATGTCAGATATTTTGGGCATATTCTCTAACTGTACGGTTGGATACTGCTGTTTCGCAAAAAATATGTTGAATCAGTCGTGTTATGAAAAAACGTAGAACAAGCGGCTATGCATTGCCGGATGCGTTCTCGGAAACGCTTGGAGCAGGGTCGTTTTCTGCTTCCGTTGAAGCATTGGACAGTGCATTCAAGGCTGCATGTAAGGTATGCCAGGGCAAGATTGCACATTTGACACGGGTTGGGAGGTCTCTTATGCCAGAAAAAACGGTAAGCCGTCCAAGATGATGCGGGTGACTCAGGTCAAGTTCTCCCAAAGTCATTTCACGGAATTCCCGAATCAGTGTTTCGGCATCCATGCGCGTTTTCCCTTTGATTGCAGTCGTCATCATGGATGCAGAAGCCTTACAGATTGCACAAGATTCGCCATGAAATGCGATAAGGTTGATTTTGTCATTTTCGAGCTGCAGTGAAATATCGAGACGATCGCCGCATAGAGGATTATGCCCCACCGCATGGTGACTGGGATGTTCTAGTGTTCCGTAATTTCGGGGCTTACGGTTATGATCGAGAATAACTTCCTGATAAAGTGATTTTGTATTCATTATAGAAAAATCTTTTGCACGTTCTGAATACCGGCAATTAAAGCATCCACTTCAGATGTGTTGTTATAAAAGGCAAACGAAGCGCGCGATGTCGCAGGGACGTTAAATCGTTGCATGACAGGTTGCGCACAATGATGTCCGGTACGCACGGCAATACCGTCCTGATTCAGGATGGTGCCGATATCATGCGGATGAATACCGTCGAGTATAAAGGATATGACAGCAGTTTTTTGTGCGGCTGTTCCAAGGATTTTCGCGCCTTTGATTTCGTTGAAGCGCTCTGTTGCATAGTGCAGTAGCTTTGATTCGTGTGCGGAAATCTGTTCCATACCAATTGAGCACAGATAATCAATTGCTGCACCAAAACCAATGGCTGCAGCGATCGGCGGTGTGCCGGCTTCAAATTTGTGTGGAATATCGGCATAGGTGGTCTCTTCAAAAGTCACCGAAGCAATCATGTCGCCGCCGCCCTTGAATGGCTGCATGGCTTCAAGTAGTGATGCTTTGCCATATAGCATGCCGATACCAGTCGGGCCACAGAGTTTATGTGCAGAAAATGCATAAAAATCACAATCCAGCGCTTGAACGTCTACCGTGATGTGTGGCGCAGCCTGAGCGCCATCAATCAGCACGGGCACATCCTGTTGGTGGGCATAATCAATCATTCGTTTAATTGGATTGATTGTGCCTAGTGCATTCGAAACATGAATCAGACCGACAAATTTGGTGCGATCATTAAACAGCTTTTCATAAGATTCGATATCGAGTTCGCCTGCATCATTGATTGGCACGACGCGAATGACCGCTCCTTTTTCCTTGGCCAACATTTGCCAGGGTACGATATTAGAATGATGCTCAAGTGTCGTCAGAATAATTTCGTCACCAGATTGGATGAATCGACGGCCGTAACCATGCATGACTAGGTTGATCGAATCGGTAGTGCCACTGGTGAAAATAATCTCTCTTTGTTCTTTGGCGTTTACAAACCGTTGTACTTTGCTCCGTGCTTTTTCATATTCTTCAGTGGCAACTTCCGAGAGATAATGCACGGCACGGTTGATGTTGGCATGCTGGGCGGTTTGATAGTGAACCAATCGATCGATAACCTGTTGCGGCATTTGACTGGATGCGGCATTGTCAAGATAGACAAGCGGTTTCTCACCGACTTTGATGTCCAGGATAGGAAAATCGGCGCGGATTCGTTCCACGTCGAAATGTACATCGGTTCTCAGCGCTGTAATTACGTTGTTATGTGCCATAAAATTTAGTGGCTTTGGGTTTGGTTCAGTACTGTTTGCTCAAGTGTATGCTTGAGCGAAGGAATAGGAATGTTGTTCAGAATCTCGGCGCCAAACGCATATGTGAGAAGATTGCGGGCAGCTAATTCAGACAAACCGCGGCTTTTCAGATAAAAGATTTCATCCTTGTCCAGTTGTCCCACTGTGGCGCCATGCGCGCATTTAACATCATCTGCAAAAATCTCTAATTGCGGCTTCGTGTCAATTTGCGCTTTGTTACTCAGCAACAGATTGCGACTCGATTGGGATGAATTCGTTTTCTGAGCATTGGGTCGAACAATAATTTTTCCATTGAAAACGGCATGGGCATCATTATCGACTATACATTTGTGTTGCTGGTGGCTGGTGCAGTTGGGCTTTACATGGTCAATGCAGGTATGCGTATCGGCCAATTGCCCGTCAGTAATCAACGCCAGACCGTCAATTGCACACTCTGCAGCTTTTGCGTTGAGGCTGACATTCAGATTATAGCGTGAAATTTTTGCGCCCAGCGAGATACTGATTGTTTCATATCGACTGGCGTGATCAAGTGAAACAGCACAGTTGGCCAGATGAAAAGCATTGAGGTTTTCACGTTGCAGGCGAATATGTTGAATTTGTGCATTGGCGGAAAGCTTGAGTTCGGTAACTGAATTGGTGATATAAGCACTACTTTTATCAGCCTGAAGTGCAACATAATCTTCGACAACCGTCATTTGACTGTTGTCATCTCCCACTATCAGGCAGCGCGGATAATGAGTCGTTTCCGCCTGCGTGGCGACGAATAACAGATGTATCGGCTGGTCAACAACTGTGTTTCGAGGCGCAATAATTATTGCGCCATCATGTAAAAATGCTGTATTCAGTGCTGTAAACAGATTTTGTCGGAATTGTGCGTATTGTCCCAAGTGAGCGGAGATTACGTGCGCATGGCTTGTGGCCAGTGTATCCAAATTGCCAATAATCAGTTGGTTTTCATGTGTAATGCTGGAGAGTTCCGGCGCAAAAAAACCGTTGACAAACACCAGGCGATTGACCATCTCTTCAATAAAAAACGGACGAACTTCGGATAAATCCGGTACATATCCGGCTTGAGCCGGTTTAAAAGGCAGCCTGGTTAATGGCGAGATATCCGTAAAGCGCCATTCTTCATCTTTATTTGTAGGCCATTTAAGCTGGCCGGCTTCATCGATCGCTTGGGCGCGTAACTGTTTTATCCATAACTGCGGATCTTCCGGCAGTGTATCTTGGAATGTACTGCTATTGGATTGAGCCGGAAGCGATTTGAACAGGCAAGTTAGATAGTCAATATTTTTTGACTCATTCATACCGACACTCCTGCATTTTTTTGCTGGTCGTTATGCAGCCAGTCGTAACCATGTTTCTCCAATTCCAGCGCCAGTTCTTTCCCCCCGGTTTTAATGATGCGGCCTGCTTCCATGACATGTACGTAATCAGGCACAATATGATCCAGCAATCGCTGATAATGGGTAATCAGAATGATGGCATTCTGTTCGTTTCTAAGATGATTGACGCCTTTGGCGACTATTTTAAGTGCATCAATGTCTAAACCTGAATCGGTTTCATCAAGAATCCCCAGCTTCGGCTCAAGCAGTGCCATTTGCAGTATTTCGTTGCGTTTTTTTTCACCGCCTGAAAATCCCTCGTTGACACTGCGATCAAGAAAATCAGGGTTCATTTCCAGTAGTTTCATTTTTTCACGGACGAAATCGTCAAATTCTAATGGGTCAAGCTCGTCATTACCGCGTTTTGACTGAACTGTATTGTACGCAAGCCGCAAAAACTGACTGTTGGCTACTCCAGGGATTTCAATAGGATACTGAAACGCTAAAAAAACTCCTGCCTGTGCACGCTCTTCGGGAGGCAATGCTAATAAATCCTGCTGCTCAAATTGAATATTGCCTTGTGTAACAATATAGTCCGGATGGCCAGCCAATACCTTGGCAAAGGTGCTTTTCCCAGAGCCATTCAAGCCCATAATGGCATGAATTTCACCATGGTTAACCGTTAAATTGATACCTTTGAGAATTTCAGTATCTTGTGTATTAGCATGTAAATTTTGTACATTGAGTAGGGTTTGATTATTTTTACTGATCATCCGACACTGCCCTCAAGTTTGAAACTAAGTAATTTTGTGGCTTCTACTGCAAATTCCATTGGTAATTGCTGAAATACTTCTTTACAAAAACCATTTACGATCATTGAAACTGCTTCTTCAGAATCAATGCCGCGCTGTGCAAAATAAAATAATTGATCTTCACCGATTTTCGACGTAGAAGCTTCATGTTCTACTTTTGCGCTGTTATTGTGTACTTGTATATATGGGAATGTATGTGCACCACACTGGTCACCAACTAGCATGGAATCACACTGTGAGAAATTACGCGCATTCTGTGCATTGGGTGTAATGCGTACAAGTCCACGATAGCTGCTGTTGGATTTCCCGGCTGAGATACCTTTGCTGATAATCGTGCTTCGGGTATTTTTTCCAATATGAATCATTTTGGTACCGGTGTCCGCCTGCTGCAGGTTGTTGGTGAGCGCGACAGAATAAAATTCACCGACTGAGTTGTCTCCACGCAGAATACACGATGGATACTTCCAGGTTATTGCAGAACCGGTTTCTACTTGTGTCCATGAAATTCTGGAATTGACGCCTTTGGCTAGTCCCCGTTTGGTAACAAAATTGTAGATGCCACCAATACCGTTTTCATCACCGGCATACCAGTTTTGTACGGTTGAGTATTTGATGTCTGCGTTATCCATAGCAATTAACTCAACCACAGCGGCATGGAGTTGATTAGTATCAAACTGCGGCGCAGTGCAGCCTTCCAGATAAGATACGGACGCGCCTTCTTCTGCAATCACAAGTGTGCGCTCAAATTGACCGGAGCCTTCGGTATTAATGCGAAAATATGTTGATAAATCCATCGGACATTTCACGCCTTTGGGAATATAGCAAAATGAGCCGTCGGTAAATACTGCAGAATTGAGTGCAGCGAAAAAATTATCACCAACAGGCACGACTGTGCCGAGATATTGTTTTACCAATTCGGGATGTTTTTGCACTGCTTCTGAGATTGAGCAGAAAATAATGCCAACTTCGGCAAGTTTTTCCTTGTATGTCGTGGCAACAGAAACGCTGTCGAAAACAACATCGACTGCAACACCTGCAAGTGCTGCTCTTTCATGCATGGGTACACCCAGTTTTTCAAAAGTGCGCAACAATTCGGGATCAACTTCATCCATACTCGCCAGTTTTTTCTTGGGCTTAGGTGCCGCGTAGTAACTAATCGATTGAAAGTCAATCTTGGAATAATGGACGTTCTGCCAGTTAGGTTCTGACATGGTCAGCCATTTCTGATAAGCTTTCAGACGAAAATCCAGAAGCCATTCAGGCTCATTCTTTTTTTCTGAAATCAACCGAATGGTTTCTTCATTGAGCCCTTTGGGTGCAATCTCCGATTCGATTTCTGTGACGAAGCCATGTTTGTATGGTTGATTAACCAAATTTTGTAATACAGCACTCATAGAGTTTGTTCCTTTCTTGATATGTATCCACTAGCTTATAAGCTATCTAGAATTTAATTTGCTGTAATAACAGAGCATTTTTTTTAAAACTTATTGCTTTTATTATGTGAGTTATATTTTTGCCGATTCATTTAGACTGAAGCTTTCACCGCAGCCGCAAGTGTTGTCGATATTAGGATTATTTAGTTTATAAAAACTATTAAGGCCTTCTTGAACGAAATCAATTTGTGAACCGCTGAGGAAAGGTAAGTCGCTAGTATTGACGACAATGTTTGTACCCTCTGATGGAAATAATCGATCATCCTCTTTGATTTCATCAGCAACGTCATAAGTATACGAATATCCAGAACAACCGGATTTTTGAAGGCCAATACGTAAAGCAATACCATGACCTCGTTTGGAAATTTGTTGCTTGATGTGCTTTGCGGCATTTTCAGTTAATGTAAGGGTCATAACAAATTTACATTTATTTATCATTGATTATTCAATTGTTTGGCTCAGAATTCTACGTAAAAAAGAACAGCTAGAACCAATTCCCTAACCGGTTACGATGCCTGACTGAGGCCTAAACCTATCATATCTTATGACATGATTTAACTTAAACTGTTCTGAAATAATCATCAACCTGTCAATATTATCTGGTTGTGTACAATAAATAGAAGGTACTGATATACCTTTAATTTATCAATTGAATTGTATTGATCTAAGCTGCCGATGAGCTGCGCATATCGAAAAGCGGCACGACATCTTGTTCTTTTCTAATTTTTTCCTGATGATCGACCAATTCTTTCAATGTAACTGCACCAAGATAATCAAAAATGAGATCGTTCAGTTTTGCCCATAAATCATGTGTCATACATTTGCTGTCGTTGTGACAGTTCTCTTTGCCGCCGCACTGTGTGGCATCTATGGGTTCGTCAACAGCTAAGATAATATCTGCGACAGAAACTTGCTCAAGCTCTTTCGCAAGACAGTATCCACCACCTGGACCCCGTACGCTGTCAACTAGCTCGGATTGACGCAGCTTGGCGAATAATTGCTCGAGATAGGATAGTGAAATTTTCTGGCGTTGACTGATATCAGCCAACGTTACCGGGTTACTGCTTTGTTGCATGGCAAGGTCTAAAAGTGCAGTTACTGCAAATCTACCTTTTGTCGTCAGTCTCATATCTAAACACTCCTTGGTGAATTTAGTTGAATTAACAATGAAAAAGCACTGTTTGAAATAAGGAATACTTGATTATTTTTGTCAACTATACAATTCTTGATTGAATTAGTCAACTATTATTTCAAATATTGTTTTGCCTTAACTAACAATATGCTTTAGAAGGTAAATAGATATGTTTCAGCATTGATATTAAGAATAAGTAAAGTGTTTATGGGGCTTAAATTGATTAACAAAACAAAAAAGATTTGGGTTGATTTTCTTTCGCTTGATTTATTGTGTAGGGGGTGATTGCTTTTCACCCCAACGAGGGATCAGCTGATGCTTAATTGCTAAATGATCGAGTATGCGTGCCACAATAAAATCAATAATATCTTGAAGTGTCTGGGGATGATGATAGAAGCCGGGATTGGCCGGTAGAATAACTGCGCCGACATTTGAGAGCTTGAGCATATTTTCTAAATGCACAGTGGAAAACGGTGTTTCGCGCGGTACCAGAATCAGCTGTCGTTTTTCTTTTAACATGACATCCGCCGCCCGCTCTATAAGATTCTGACTCAATCCTGTAGCAATGGCGGCAAGTGTGCCCATGGTACAGGGACAGATAACCATTGCATCAGCTGGATTTGTTCCGGATGCAACGGGTGAGTACCAGGATTCACGACCGAAAACCTTCAATTGACCAGTTGAGGAGCCGTACAAGTGCTTTAGGAAAGTTTCAGCTTCTCTTGGCTGAGAGGGCAATGTCAGATTCATTTCCTGTTGCACAACGATTTGTGCAACTTTGGAATATAGCAAGTAAACATGCTGTCCGCTTTGCAGCAGCGATTCCAGCAAACGTAGACCATAGGGCATCCCGGATGCACCTGTCAGCGCAAGCGTGATGGTGCGCGGCTTATTCATATACTGATCTTCGATTAGGTCGTTTCAAAAGGAAATAACTTTTTTGTTTTAAATCTATATGATGCGACTTTTAAACAACTATGACAGCCAAAATCTGTTTTTACTCGTCACGATCCTCCGGTAAATCAGCCATTTCTTGTTCATGACGTTCGATAAAATCCTTGGTGCCATCTATACCCCGTAATTGTAAAACATAATTACGTACCGCAGCTTCAACCAATACCGCAAGATTACGCCCTGCCGCCACAGGAATAATGACCTTTGAAATATCCACGTTCATGATCGTTTCATTCAGGTTGCTGATCGGTAATCTTTCTAATTGATATGCCTCGGTACTGGTGGTATTTTGCAAGTGAACAATCAGCTTCATATTCTTATGCCGACGAACGGCTGTTTCACCAAAAATGGTGCGAATGTTCAACATACCAAGACCGCGTACTTCCAGATAATCACGCAGTATT
This sequence comes from Burkholderiales bacterium, assembly GCA_024235755.1. GTDB lineage: Bacteria > Pseudomonadota > Gammaproteobacteria > Burkholderiales > Nitrosomonadaceae > Nitrosomonas. The sequence goes on from JACKLV010000002.1 coordinate 228,963, forward strand.
GGCGGGCATCGACCTTCTAGTGTTTCCGGTGCTATACGACGCAACTCAACAACATCATCGGCAACGAGTCCGTGTCCTCTACTGATAAGCTCAAGTGCAAGTTCGCTTTTGCCGACACCGCTTTCCCCGGTAATCATTACACCCATTCCTAGCACATCGAGGAGTACACCGTGTAAACAGCATGAAGGTGCTAGTACTTGACCAAGGTAGGAACGCAGCAACCAAATAACTTCAACACTGGGAAACGGTGACCTGAGTAACGGTGTGTGTGTTGCATCAGCCAATTGGCACATACAATCGGGTGCCTTTGCATCATCGGCGACGACAATGCAAGCAAGATTACTTTGTTTTAACGTGTCAAGTTTTTTGTTGAGATTTTGAGCGTCAAGATTATTGATATAGTCAACTTCATTTCGACTTAAAACCTGAATCCAATTAGGATGGATAAAGTTCAAGTGATCGATCAAACCCTGGTTGGATTGTGCAATCCGGTCATTACTGAGAATTTTGTTTTTGGCGGCTAAACCCGCCACCCAGGTCAATTTCAGCTTTTCCTGTTTGTTTTCGTAAAGATCGGAAATGCTAATTTGAGACATGAGGAGTCCAATCTGTAATCAGTTGATGAATTTCAGAGGCACTCTTGGTATGCAGTATTTTTTCACGGAATTTTTTATCACTGAACATTTGTGCTAATTCACTTAAAATTTGTAAGTGTGTGTCAGTCGCTTTTTCAGGTACCAAAAGTATACAGGCAATATTGACGGGCTGGCCGTCAGGTGCATCAAATGGAATTGCTTCTTTCATTGTGACCAGAGCAGCTACCGCTTCGCGCAATCCTTTGATGCGGCCATGTGGTATAGCAACGCCTTGTCCGAGACCAGTTGAGCCAAGTTTCTCGCGTGCGAACAGGCTGTCAAAGACCTGGCTTCGGGCAATCTGGATAGTATTTTCAAATAATAAGCCGGCTTGTTCAAACACACGCTTTTTGCTTGCCACATCCAGATCGATGATGACATTCGATTCGGGTAATAATTGTGAAATTAGGTTCATGGATTTTCAATTCAAAATGAAATCTTTTGTCGTCAAAAATTCTGATTCGAGTCAATCAAAATCTTGATCTTTTAATGCTTGGTGATTTCTTTTTTCAAGGTTTTTTTCTTTATGTTTTAGAATTTGTCGATCGAGTTTGTCAACCAGACTGTCGATGGAAGCGTACATATCGGTGCTGTCCGCTTCGACAAAAATATCTTTGCCACGAATGTGCACATTCGCTTCCGCTTTTTGTTTAAGCTTTTCCACAGATAGAATAACGCTGACATCGATCACATGGTCAAAGTGGCGTGTAATTTTGCTGATTTTGGTGTTGACATAGTCGCGCAGAGCTGGAGTAATTTCTACATGATTGCCTGTTAGTTTTAAATTCATACTGTTTCCTTTAAATGGTTAAAATGTCTTGCGAAGATTTGCGGGGGGAATCTGCATGGATTCCCGATATTTGGCAATTGTTCTGCGAGCAACGACAATTCCTTGTTGTTCCAGAATACCCGCTATTTTGTTGTCACTCAGCGGCTTCTTGGAATTCTCTTTCTGAATCAGTTGTTTGATCAAAGCTCGTATGGCCGTGGCTGAACAGGCGCCACCTGTCTCTGTGGTGACATGGCTGCCAAAAAAATATTTAAGTTCAAAAATACCGCGGGGTGTGTACATAAATTTCTGGGTTGTCACGCGTGAGACCGTCGATTCATGTAAACCAAGGGACTCTGCAATTTCGCGAAGGATAAGTGGTCTCATAGCGATTTCGCCATGTTCGAAAAATTGCTGTTGTTTTTCAACGATGGCATTGGACACCTTAAGAATGGTACGGGAGCGCTGCTGCAAATTTTTAATCAACCACTTGGCTTCATTTAATTGATTCGACAGACTTTTTGATGCCTCATCATTTCTTTGTTTGAGAATGTTGGCATAAAAATGATTAATGTTTAACCGTGGAAACGCGCTCACATTAAGGTTGGCAACCCAGGCGCCATTGACTTTGCTGACAATGATGTCGGGGATAATATAGCGAGCATTCGCTGAATTAAAATCAGAGCCCGGCCTGGGGTTTAGATTTAGAATCAGTTTTTGTACCGCGCGCAAGGTTTGATCATCACATTTTAATAATTTTTTAATTAATGCGTAATCATGAGAAGCCAATATATCCAAGTATTGGGTTACAATCCGGACGGCCTGTCTTTTATGCACAGTATTTTCAGGCAAGCTTTGTAATTGCAATAGCAGGCATTCTTGTAAATTTCTTGCGCCAACTCCAGGCGGATCCAAATGTTGAAGTTGGGCAAGAGCCTGATTTAGATCTTCAATTTCAATGCCTAATTCGGCAGGTAGAATGGTCAATAATTCATCCAAATCCTGTGTTAAATAGCCATCGTCATTCAGACTATCGATCAACAGGCTGATAATTTTTTTTCCCCGTTCAGATACCTGACTGAGCGACAATTGCTGTGTAAGATAATTTCTGAGTGTGGGTTGTTCGGCAGCTATTTGGGGTATTTCATAGTCTTCATTTTGGGTGATATGTGATGTGCCGCCACTTTCAAACAAATCCATATCATGATCTAAATCGGTTTGCGTAGTATCATTTTCATTGAGAGCATTATTATCGGATTGTTGATCGTTCTCAGGTTCTTCGGATTCAAAAGATTTGATGTTCCAGTTCTCATTTAATTCAAGCAGTGGATTTTCCTGAACTAATCGCTCTATTTCCTGATTTAATTCAAGGGTAGATAACTGCAGTAGCCTTATGGATTGCTGCAATTGTGGTGTGAGATTTAACTGTTGTGATAGTTTTAATTGGAGCGAAGGCTTCATAATTCCAAGAAACAGATTGGTGTTGATTAGACTAAAAAGAATTTGATTGACTGCTCACAATTGAAAATGCTCACCCAAATAAACCTTCCGGACATGCTCATTATAAATGATTTCATCTGGCGTGCCTTGCGCCAATACTTTTCCATCATTGATGATATAGGCACGGTCACAAATGCCTAATGTCTCACGGACATTGTGGTCGGTGATCAGAACGCCGATATCACGTTCTTTCAAGAAATTGATAACTTTCTGGATGTCCATAACAGCAATGGGATCAACTCCCGCGAATGGTTCATCCAGTAAAATAAACCGGGGACGGGAAGCCAGTGCGCGTGCGATTTCCACCCGCCTACGCTCGCCACCGGATAGACTGACTGCAGTATTGTTACGGATATGACTGATATGCAGGTCATGTAATAACGTATCCAGTTGTTGTTCTAGTTGATCACTGTCTAAGCGGCGTAATTCCAGAATGGCTAAAATGTTTTCTTCGACTGTGAGTCGTCTGAAAATGGAGGCTTCTTGAGGTAAATAACTCAGTCCCAAACGTGCTCTTTCATGCATTGGAAGCTGGGTCAAGCTGAGATTATCCAGATAAATATCGCCGTGATCAAGCGACACCAACCCTACAATCATGTAAAAACAAGTTGTTTTTCCCGCACCATTGGGGCCTAACAAGCCAATTACCTCTCCACTGTTTAGTGAAAAAGAAACATCATGAACCACTGTACGAGATTTGTAGCGTTTCTTTAAATTTTCGGCCTTTAATATACTCATGGACGCTTATACATTTTTATAAACGCTTATTCTAGATTGGATTCGGCGGATTTGTTTTTTGGCTGGATAATAATGCGTACACGATTATTAGCATCTGTGTTGGTGCTAGTTTCCTCGTTGCGTGCATAATTGCCGATGACTTGAAAAAACTCGCTATTCATGTTGTAGGAAATATAATCGCCATTGACTTCATCTTCTCCTCGTTTCAAGCGGGCTTGCTTGAATAATTCAATTTTGTCCGTTCTGTTATCATATTCGACACGCTGACTCCAACCTTCAACATATTCGTCTATTCCGTCTTGTTTTTGACGAAAGCTAACTAGGTTGCCTGTGGCCGTAGCATGACGAAATCCATTAGTGTCTTCTTTTATCACCACCTTATCAGCGCTAATGCGTAGCGTACCCTGCGTCAGAATGACATTGCCGGTAAAGACACTGACACGTGTTGAATCTTTACGGTTAATGTCTTCTACAGTTGCGCGGTCGGCTTCAAGATGAATTGGCTTGTCACGATCGGCGCGTTCAGCAAACACACTGAGGGATAATATTAAAAATAATGGAAAAAGAAAAAAGTGACGTTTCATGAAAATTTGAGTTATCGATCAACCGCACGAACGCGTGACAATAGTTCAATTGTGTTCGATTTATTATTAAATTCCAAGCCGGTCGCATTAATTGTCGTGTTAAGTCTTGTAATCATAACTTGTTGGTCTGTTTTGACAATCTCTTGATCCGGAATAAGATGAAGCGACTCCGTTTTAACTATGATTTTTTTGTCGTCTTGATCGGTTCCTCTGATAGCGTTTACATTGCCGTTTAAGAAAATATTTTTACCATTTTCATGAATTTCAGCCTGATTTGCAGACACCCGGAATGGGGGGGTATCGGGTTTAAAGTACATGAAGTCGACATCATTGAGTTTGGTAAAATCTTGATTTATAAAGTGTGACATTTTCTTTGCATGAAAAACGTGCTGGATAGATTGTGCATATTCCACGCGTAATCCTGAAATGTTTTCGGCAATGTAGTCAGGTTGTTGGTATAAATCGCTATCTGTGCTCGATGGCAGTGGTTCAGTCACATTATCGAACCATAATGCCAGAGCTGTTAAACCGAGCAATACGATAAAGGAAAAACTGAAGTTTAGACGCCGAAACATGAATGTAAATATGAAATGATATCGGTTGTCGTGAATTTTTCAGAAGATTCCAACGGTTAGCATGCAAGTTGAAATGGGCGGATTTTTATGGGTGAGTATTATTATTATCAAGTAAAACGAATCTGGTTAAAAATTATAGCAGAACTTTCCATGGCAAAAGTATGTCATTATGACGATAAACGCTAATATATTCTCGGTTTTGCCCTGTATGTTGGGCGACTTCTTAAACAACTCGAACATGCTTGCATTCTATGTGAACATGATGCGGCGTTGGTTTGAATTTGGAATAATGGCAGTTTATTAAAAAACGTTCAATCCTGAGGTGAAATTTCCTTTTTATATGTTAATGTAAATATTCTTATCAATTAATCAGAAAAAAGAAAATATTGTATGCGGGCAGAAGCGATAGAATTTGAAAATTTTAATCACATGCAAGACGAAGCGTGCGCGCGGCGTATAAATGCAGCAAAGGAAGCTTTAGGCGAGCGGGTAGTGCTTTTATCACATCATTACCAACGTGCAGATGTTTATCGGCATGCAGATCTGACAGGCGACTCATTAAAATTAGCTTATCAGGCTGCGCAAACAGATGCGGATTACTTGGTATTTTGTGGTGTGCATTTTATGGCAGAAGTGGCCGATATTTTGTCCAGTGATGAACAAACGGTGATTTTGCCGGATATGGCTGCGGGATGTTCAATGGCAGATATGGCCAATCTGACAAAAGTTGAGCGTGCCTGGCGCGAACTTGCCGAAGTTCTCTTGCCCGACGAAACAGTAACGCCCGTTACTTATATAAATTCTGCTGCCGATCTGAAAGCTTTTTGCGGTGAGCATGGAGGTATCGTTTGTACTTCCAGTAATGCAGGTAAAATTCTTGAATGGTCCTTTCAACGGCGTGAAAAAGTTTTATTTTTCCCTGATCAGCACTTGGGCCGTTGGAGTGGTCATCAGCTCGGCATACCGCTGGATGAGATGGTGGTGTGGGATTTTGATGAACCGATGGGTGGGTTGACGCCTGAACAGATCAAGCAAGCCAAGATATTGTTATGGAAGGGACACTGCTCTGTGCACCAAATGTTTCAGCCGCAGCATATTCTCCGTTTCCGTAACCAGCATCCTGATGGTATAGTCATTTCCCATCCAGAATGCAGCTTTGAAGTATGCAGTGCTTCCGATTATGTTGGTTCAACCGAATACATTATCAAAACGATTGCCGCAGCTGAAGAGGGCACACGCTGGCTGGTAGGTACGGAGTTAAACTTGGTCAGCAGAATTGCTGAAGAATTTAAATCACAGAATAAAATTGTGCAGTTTATGTCGCCACTGGTTTGTATGTGTTCGACCATGGCACGTATTGATCCGCAACATTTGGCTTGGGCGCTAGAGAATTTGGCCAATGGTACGGTCGTTAACCGTATTCAGGTGCCGGTAGCTGAAGCAGATCTGGCCAAACAAGCATTAAACCGTATGCTCGCCATCTCATAATTGGCGATATCAGCTACGGATTATATCTATATCGGATATAAATCGACTTTATATTATTTTGAAACTGGCACGTGATGATGAATAACGCTTTGTTTCCGATGCTCTCCCTGACCGAGGTGCGTGTATTGGGTGTATTGGTTGAAAAACAATACACGGTTCCAGATACTTATCCGCTTACATTGAATACTTTGGTATCAGGTTGCAACCAGAAATCAAATCGATCGCCTGTGATGAGTGTTTCACAAACGGACGTCCTGGAAGCTATTGAAAATTTAAAACAGATGTCTCTGGTTTCAGAGTCATGTGGCGGACGTGTGGTACGTTATGCGCATCATATAGAGCGAGAGCTGAAATTACCGAGGCAATCCATTGCATTGTTAGCAATGCTTATGCTGAGAGGGCCGCAAACGGGCGGAGAACTACGTATTCATTGTGAACGATTACATAAATTTGCTGATATTTCATCGGTCGAGGCTTTTCTTGAAGAATTAACCGGGGAAAGTAAAGGCAGAAGTTGGGTGATTAAGCTACCACGCAAACCGGGTTCTCGGGAGAACCGATGGATGCATTTACTTTCAGGAGTGCCGGAAAAAGACCAGCTTAACCAGCTATCAGTTATGGTTGGTACGAATACTGTTGCAATATACAACGAATTTGATGCACTCAAATCAGAGGTCATTAGATTGCAGGCTGAAGTGGCCGAATTGCGCAAAGCTGTTGATTTTTTGCTAACTCAGCAAACAAATCAACCAGTAGTCCATGAAGATTATTCCAATAAATAAACTTTAGCTAGTTATGATCAAGTGTCGAGCATAGATGCCACTCGCTTTGCATCGATCTTTTTTACACTGAAAAAACTGAAACTGAAATTATTTCAGTTTTGTTTCTTTGTACTTGACGTGTTTACGTGCAACCGGATCGAATTTCGTGATTTCCAGTTTTTCAGGGTTAGCGCGCTTATTTTTTGTTGTTGTATAAAAATGCCCGGTGCCCGCTGAAGACTCGAGTTTGATTTTGTCACGCATGGATTGCTTCCTTATCTTGTAAAAAATTAGAACTCAGGTTAGATGTTCTTGCCCTGTGAGCGCATTTCAGCAACAACCACGTCAATTCCTTTTTTATCAATTGTGCGTAATGCAGCGTTCGTTAATCGCATGCTGATCCAGCGGTTCTCACTTTCCAGCCAAAATTTGCGTCTCTGTAAATTTGGCAAAAAACGCCTTTTGGTCTTGTTGTTAGCGTGAGACACATTATTACCGGTCAATGGTTTTTTACCCGTAACTTCACACATTCGTGCCATATATTTGTACACCCAGAAATTTCAAAAACATGGATTATATCGCGATTCTTATTTTTTTCTCAAATATATAATCAGAATCTGTTTTTCAGTGCTTTATGGAAAAGGCTTTTGCGATAGAAATATTATGTATGGTATCAGTATTTGTTAGATAAGATCATGTTCTGCAAATGACATTATTTCATTTTTACCTATGATAAAGTGGTCGAGTACCTTGATGTCAATTAAATCAAGAGCTTTTTTTAAAGTTTGCGTCAATGACTTGTCAGCTTGGCTTGGTTCGGCATTGCCTGACGGATGATTGTGGGCAAAAATAATAGCTGCAGCATTATGATATAAAGCGCGCTTAATGATTTCGCGTGGATAAACACAGGCTTGAGTCAATGTCCCGGTGAACAGCTCATCAGTTGCAATCATATGATGTTTTGCATCAAGAAAGATCGCCATAAAAATTTCGTGCTGTTTATTGGCAAGACTTAAGTGCAAAAACTCCTTTACTTGTTGTGGTGTATTCATAACACATCCGCGTTCAAGCTTTTCACTCAGTGTGCGACGGGACATTTCAAGAATTGCTTGTAACTGTGTATATTTGGCAGTTCCTATACCTGGAAAATTGCAGAGAATTGTTTTGTCGGCTGAAAAAAGATTATTGAGGCTGCCAAAATGATTTAACAAACTTCTTGCAAGTTCAACGGCGCTTTTGCCTGGCGTGCCTGTCCGCAGGAAAATTGCAAGTAATTCTGTATCCGATAGATTTTTTGCCCCCAGTCTGATGAGTTTTTCGCGCGGACGTTCCAGAATGGGCCAGTCGGTAATTGCCATAGCTATAAGATGTTAATTTAATTTTTATTTGATACGGCAATGAAATGAGTGCGATTGAGTTAAAATTTTGCAGTGCAGGTTGCATATGATTGGCATAATTAACGGTTCAGTTTTTTAACAATTATGAATAAAAAATACGCTGAGTTTTCTTTATCTGGTAAACGCCTGTTGCTCGGGGTTACGGGCGGTGTGGCAGCGTATAAGGCTGCCGAACTCGCGCGACAGTTGACGCAGGCAGGATGTTCGGTAATAACCGTTATGACTGAATCGGCATGTCGTTTTGTCGGTCCCATAACTTTCCAGTCACTGACCGGCCAGCCTGTGTTTACGGATTTATGGAAAGCGGATAAAGCGAGTTCGATGATGCATATCGAGCTATCCAGAAATGTTGATTTGATACTGATTGCACCGGCAAGTGCTGATTTTATTGCAAAACTGGCATGTGGTTTGGCAAATGACTTGTTGGCAACCATTTGTGTGGCGCGTGATTGTCCATTGATGATTGCGCCAGCGATGAATCGAAAAATGTGGGAGCACCCGGCAACACAACGAAATATCAATTGTTTGCAAAATGATGGCGTCATTATTGTCGGTCCTGAAAATGGAGAACAGGCATGCGGCGAAGTTGGCATGGGGCGCATGCTTGCAGTGGAAGCGTTATTTTTTGCTGTGCAGGGGAGGCTATCTGGCGGCTTGTTGCAAGGTAAAAGTGTTTTGATCACTGCCGGACCGACATATGAAGCGATTGACGCTGTACGCGGCATTACAAATATCAGCTCCGGAAAAATGGGATATGCGCTTGCACAAGCTGCACTGGATGCTGGAGCGGCGGTGACGCTTATAACTGGCCCCACGTGTTTAAGCACTCCTGTTGTCAATCAACTGGTAAAGGTGCTAAGTGCACGGGAAATGCTTGACGCAGTTGAAAAAGTGATGTCCAGGAAAAAACAGGATATTTTTATTAGCGTTGCAGCTGTGGCAGATTACCATGCAATTAGTGTCAGTCCGAAAAAAATCAAAAAAACGGATCAAAAGCTAATTCTGGAGCTGATGCCAAATCCGGATATACTGGCGCAAGTCGCGCACTTACCTGAGCCCCCATTCTGTGTCGGCTTTGCGGCGGAAACGGACAATCTGGAAAAAAATGCGGCGCGCAAACGGAAGCAGAAAAAACTGCCTTTGTTGGTGGCTAATTGGGCGCAGGAAACTATGGGTTCTGATGAGGCCGCGCTGATTTTATTTGATGATGCCGGTAAGCATGTTCTTGAAAAGGCCTCAAAGCAAATACAGTCGCGTCGGTTGATCGAGCATATTGTGCAATTATATGAACATGAACGGTAGCAACATAACTAAAAGATTGAACATTATATGACGCAAATAGATGTAAAAATTCTCGATAAGCGCCTGCATGAATACCTGCCGTCATACGCCACGCCGGGTTCGGCCGGGCTTGACTTGCGCGCATGCATTGACCGGACTGAGACAATACAGGCTGGGCAAACCATTCTGGTACCAACAGGTATAGCAATTCATATTGCTGATCCTGGTCTGGCAGCCATGGTTTTGCCGCGCTCGGGCCTTGGACACAAGCATGGCATTGTGTTAGGAAATCTTGTCGGACTTATTGACTCGGATTATCAGGGACAAATTTTTGTGTCCTGTTGGAATCGGGGACAAGCTTCATTTGAATTAAGCCCGATGGAGCGTATTGCACAGTTAGTAGTTTTGCCCGTCGTGCAAGTCGGTTTTAATGTGGTTGAAGAATTCGACATCAGCCAGCGCGGGGAAAATGGATTTGGCAGTACGGGAAAGCATTGAATATGCGTTCGATAATGTTTGTCAGTTTTTTCTGTGCGCTGCTGATAATGTCTGGTGTGGTATCGGCCACCGATTTGCAACGGATTTCATTGAATATATCCGGTTATACTCTGTCAGCAGAGGTTGCAAATACGCATGCTTCCAGAGCGCAAGGGTTGATGTTCCGAAAGTCGCTGGGTGAAAATGCAGGCATGCTATTTGTATTTCCAAGAAATGCATATTATGGGATGTGGATGAAAAACACCACGATACCGCTCAGTGTTGCCTTTATCGATGAAAAGGGATCGATTATCAATATTGCTGACATGCAGCCTCAAACACTTTTTGTTCACTATTCGGCTGGGCTTGCAAAATATGCGTTGGAAATGCACGTCGGCTGGTTTTCACACAGAAAAATAAATGCGGGAGACCGGGTTACTGGACTAGAGCAGGCTTCGATTGCGGCAGACTGAAATATATGTGTAAACCCATGTCGATTAAAAATAAAGATCAACGCATACGGGGAAACATTCCTTTCAAGCCGCGCATCATTTTTGACATCCCGCCTTTGTTCATCATTTTCATCATTTTTTTTGCCTGGTCAAATTGGGATAATAGACGGTTAACTTCCTGAACAGAAACGCCTGCGCCTGCTGCAATACGCCTTTTACGCGAGGCTTTAAGTATTTCCGGTTTGACGCGTTCTTGTGGTGTCATCGAATTGATAATGGCTTCAGTGCGATTAATCACTTTATCATCCACATTAACGTTTTGCGCTGCTTGGCTCAATTGTGCAGGCAGCTTGTCAAGCATCGCGCTCATGCCTCCCATTTTTTTCATTTGTTGAAATTGCGCTTTAAAATCATTCAGGTCAAATCCTTTGCCTGATTTGACTTTCTTTAACAGCTTTTTGGCTTCACGTTCGTCCGTACTACGCTGTGCTTCCTCAATCAAGCCAAGAACATCGCCCATGCCCAAAATACGCGAAGCCATGCGGTCAGGATAAAATGCTTCCAGGCCGGTCAGTTTTTCCGCGATACCTGTAAATTTAATGGGTTTTCCGGTTATATGCTTGACCGATAATGCGGCACCACCGCGTGCATCACCATCGAGCTTGGTTAAAACAACACCCGTCAATGGTAATGCTTCCGAAAAAGCTTTTGCCGTATTGACAGCATCTTGTCCCTGCATGGCATCGACAACGAACAGCGTTTCGATTGGGCTCAACAAGCTTTCAAGTTCGCTAATTTCCTGCATCATTGCTTCATCAATACCTAATCGACCGGCGGTATCAACTATCATGACATCATGGTGGTGTTTGCGCGCATAATCCAAAGCGGCTGCTCCGATTTCGCCTGGTTTTTGTCCACTTTGAACCGGGAAAAAATCGGCGCCGGTTTGACTGGCCAGTAGTTCGAGTTGATGAATGGCTGCTGGACGGTAGATGTCGCAAGAAACCAACAATACTTTTTTCTTTTGATGCTCCATGAGCCATTTTGCAAGCTTGCCACTGCTGGTTGTCTTACCAGCCCCTTGCAAACCGGCCATTAATATGACTGCGGGAGGCGTGGTCGAAAGGTTAAGGTCGGCTTTGTCCCCACCCATAATGGCTATGAGTTCCTGATGAACAACACCCACAAGGGCTTGGCCAGGTGTCAGGCTTCCCATGACTTCATGCCCAACTGCCTTGTCCTTCACACGCGTAATAAACTCTTTTACGACCGGTAAAGCGACATCAGCTTCAAGCAATGCCAGTCGAACTTCACGTAGTGCTTTCTGGATATTGTTTTCAGTAAGCCTTGCTTCGCCTTTAAGTGTTTTAATGACATCAGAAAGCCGGCCGGTTAAATTTTCAAACATACAAAAAACCTCGGAAAATAAATGGATATTGGTAATACAGTTGTGAAAAAATCATGTTTTATGTATGGGCATACTATGAATTTATCAAAGTGCCATGTAGACTTAGTAGCTGTCCATCAATTTAATGATCGTATCAATGATTGACATTTTAACTTATCTTGTAGCTTTTTTGCTTTATAGTCTGGTTGGCTGGTTGATCTGGCGCAGTCTTTATGGACAGTCCGCTTCGCAAGCGAAAGGAGAAGAAAGCGCTGCTAAGACTGTCCGCTACGTTCATTATGTTATGCTTGTGCCACTCATGCTCCATGCATTAGTGCTTTATAGGACAATTCTTGCAGGTACAGGACTTAATCTCGGTGTTGGTAGCGCTATTTCATTGATAGTGTGGCTGACTGCATTTGTATATTGGTTTTCAGGGTTTTTTAATCGATACCAAGGACTGCAGACACTACTAGCGCCGATTGCGGCTGCTGCAGCTATAGCTGTTGTGCTACCGCTTGTTTTTCCTTCACTAAAACCACTTGAAAATACCGAATTTCCAGCATTTAAGGCGCATTTAATTGTTGCGATGTCCGCGTATAGTTTGTTGACGATAGCGGCATTGCATGCTGTTCTGATGACAGTCGTTGAGTATCAGTTACATCATCCGGCGGCGCATTCGCTGTTAACCAATCTGCCACCGTTGTTGGCGATGGAGAAGCTGTTGTTTGCAATTCTATGGGCTGGATTTATCTTATTGACGTTAACACTGCTGAGCGGGGTTGTTTTTTCCAAAGAAGTGTTTGGCCAGCCGTTGACATTTACCCATAAAACATTGTTTGGTTTTATTTCATGGGGAACATTCGCGGCGCTCCTGATCGGTCGGCAATTTTATGGCTGGCGCGGTAGGATTGCGATACGCTGGACGCTGGCTGGCTTTGTTATGCTTTTGTTGGCTTATATCGGCAGTAAGTTTGTTTTGGAAGTCGTGTTAAATCGCTAATTCTGCGTTTAATCTGCATAGTTATGCGTCGATTTTTTTATCATTTTACTATGTGCAGCGTGTTAATCATGAAGGCGTGATTGCTCGATGAATCATTGTGCTTCGGTGTATGCAGCTCGAGTTTTGGCAAATCCCAAGATACATAAAAAATTCAAGTTAATAAAAACTGTTCCGATTGTTATTTGCAAGAAATTCATGTTGAAATTATTCATGCCAGCTAATATGTCCTATCAATTGCAAATAAAGCGTCAATCTCAATTGCCGTTTTTTGTATACTTCTTGTCGAGTATTTTGTTGCCGGGGTGTGCAGTGATGAAAGAACCGGTTGAGCCTGAGTTGGTACATTATGAAGATCAAATACCAGTCAGGGTGCATCAACAGGAACTCGAGAGCATGAAAATCCAAGTCGAAAACTTGGAAAAGCAATTGGCCGAGAAGGAGGCGCTGATAAAACGCATAGCTGCACGTGAACAAGACCAAGCGCAAGTGATACAGGCATCTTCAAGTAAAGAAATAGCACGAACTCAGGTTAAACTGCACAGACTGGCAACTAAGCCGAGCTCCGCATCGTTGATTTCAGAGGCCGAAGTGAGCATAGAATATGCCAAACAACAATTGACTGCTGAATCTGATATTGAACTCCTAGAAGAGGCAGGTCGATTGCTCGATACTGCCGCTGCTAGCTATACGCAAAGCGACTACGCAACAGCAACCTATTATGCTTCCCAGGCGCTTGAGTTTATTAATATGGTATTGGATAAAGAGCGGGAGCAGCCTAATCGGCCAACAATAAGATTTAATACGCCGATTATCTTGCATACCACAGCTGATGCCAATCTACGCCGTGAACCGGGCAGGCATACGCTGGTTGTCAGTGTATTAAATAAAGATACAGTACTAACTGCCAATGCTTATCAGGGGAACTGGTTGATGGTCCAAACAGATGAGAATATGCAAGGATGGGTGTTCAATTCATTGGTTAGCGTGGTCGTTGACGATCAACGCTAGAGCAGTTTTTTTTCTTGTTTTAATAAACAATCTACCAATTATTTCGTTTCTTTTTAGGTCAAAATTGAAACGGGCTGAATCGCATATGCCTGGTTTCTTCCCGCATGTTTGGCTTTGTAAAGCGCATGGTCTGCACGTGAAATGATGGTTGTTGGAGATGCGTCTTCTGGCTCCGATTGTATGATACCAATACTTAGTGTAACTTGAATTTTACTGCCAGTTGTTTTGCAGTCTATTTCTGAAGTTTTTTCGCGTATACGTTCTGCAGTGATGGCGGCTTCTTGGACATTGGTTTCAGTCAAAATGATAATAAACTCGTCACCGCCGTAACGTGCGGCGAAATCTATACTCCGAATAGATTGCGATAAATTTTTGGCTACAGCTGCTAATATTTCGTCACCGGCGACATGGCCTAATCTGTCGTTGAGTTCCTTAAAATAATCTACATCAATCATAAGTATAGAAAAAGGCCGCTTATTACGTTGATACCTGAGTAGTTGTTCATTGATAATTAGGTTGAGTTTGTTTCGATTGTATAAGCCAGTCAAACCATCAGTAATCGAAAGCTTTTCCAGTAATTGATTTTTTTGCTGCATGGCCTTGTTGGCAGCCAGAATTTTGGACTGGCTTTGACGTAATTTTTCCGTCATCAGGTTAAACATGCGTGCTAATTTTCCAACTTCATCTTTTTGAGTCACATCAGTGATTGGAATGTCTAGATTGCCTTTTACAATTTGTCCTGTTGCGTCAATTAAGCGTTGCAAAGGAGTTACAATGGAATGTCCCAGATAAATTGCAATCATTGCCACGATAAAAATCGATACACCGACCAATATAAAGTATAAGTTACGTTGCTCTAGCCAAGCGGCATACACATCACGGTGATTTTTTTCGGCAATCACGGTGATAGGCAGAGTTTTTGTTGTATAGGCAAGCGCGATCACATGCTCTTGTAAAAAATCTT
Organism: Burkholderiales bacterium; assembly: GCA_024235755.1. GTDB lineage: Bacteria > Pseudomonadota > Gammaproteobacteria > Burkholderiales > Nitrosomonadaceae > Nitrosomonas. The sequence continues at coordinate 243,982 of JACKLV010000002.1, forward strand.
GGAAAGTGATGAACTCGCCAGGATTATTTTTTAAATAGTCAAAGGTAGTAGGTGAAAGTGACCAAGGAGGCGTTATTTCGACGTCGCTTGACAACAGTAAAAAACCATCCGAATTAACTAAGAGAATTTCTCCACGAGGTGATTTGGTAGAACTTTTTAATACAGATTTGACATGATTCAAATCATACGTAATTAATAACTGGCCCAGAATATAATCATCGTAAGAAACAATAGGTAAAATAATGCTGACTGTAACAAGCCCAAAATACTCATGCAACTGTGGCGGAGAGACCACCGGGCTATGCGTTATTTTGTCACCAAGCCAATTGCTTTGAAAAGGGTCGTTAAACTTGTAACGAGAGGAGCTGCTGGCAAAAATGTTTCTGTTTGTATCGAGTACAGTAAGTTCGAGAATTGTATCAAGTTTGTTTTGAACCGAAATCAGGTAGTGCGTCAGAATTTCCGGTGAATTTTTGTTCTTGATATTCTGCAGTTTGGCTGCGTTTGAAAGCGCATCAATGATAATTTTAGCTGAGGTCAATGAGTTAGCCTCGTGGATATTATGGATTATCCAAGTGTCAATCTCGCGACTCGCATGACTGGCCAAAATTCGTAATTCTCGCTTGACATTGTCCTTGATCAGCTCCTCATTCTGATGAAATGAGAGTAACCCAAGTACAAGCGAAGGTACCAGTGTAGATAATAAAGCGAAAATAAAGATTTTGCTTTTGATGCTATTCAATAGATTTCTCTGTTATGTAATATGTAATAACTTTCATATAAACTTGTTAACTTTAAAGCCGGATTTAACATTTTCAATTCGGGAAAAGTGATGTAAATGTTGTTTTATTCTTGCTTTCAATGTTGCTAATTAAATTGTATTAAGTTCAACCGGTTGTATGTCAGGGTTGTGGCTCATCTGATAACCATACCAGAGTCTGTTTGCAATAAAAGTCGCAATCATGTTGGCATGCTGTTCTAGTTCGGCATTATCCAGTTCTTTTGTTGTTTGTTTAAACAACGCTAGCCAGCGCTCAAACAGGCTGGCGGATAAATCGGGCAGTGCGATATGTTTTGGCATCGGTGCGCCACGGAAACGGCTAGTGCCACGTAATTGTGCGGACCAGAAATTGGTCATTTGAACAAAGTGGGCATCCCAGTCGATAACGTGCTCCTCAAATATGGGTCCGAGTGACGGATCTTTTCGCGCCTTGGCATAAAATTCATGAACAAGTTTCGAAATTTCTTCTTCGGTGTACAAATCAGGATTTGGTGTAGGAAAAGGTGATTGTCTCATATATAAAAGCTTGAATTAATTAAAAGATATAAAAAAAGAAAAATTGGATTTTTGCAACTGCTGAATTGTCTGCAGTCAATGTTAAGTAACAACACAGGTCAATAGAAGTTTATCGGACAGCTATCTGACTGCCTTCTCGCGAGACAGTGCAAGCTAATTATTTAATTATACTGTTTTTGCACTACATGGGCATGAGCACAAATCGCAAATGGTAAAGCCGGACATCTGGTATCGAGTGTAAAATGCATGCTAAGTTCAATGTAAAAAGAATGGAGTTGGGCAAAAAAACTGACTGTCTGTGGTCTGGAAACCGATTCAGTTAAACAAGCCGGTGATGTGTTTTTATGTCCATAAGGCGTTTGAAATGGAATGCATCGTTTACATGCGTGCTGCGAATTAAAAATTTTTTGCAATGAGAGCACTGATTTTCTTCAGAACGTATATCGAGGCGATCAATATTAGAGGCAGGCATCATGAAGGATTTACACGGGAAAGCATTGCTGGATGATCCGGCACAGACTAAATCTACAGCGTTTACACGAGAAGAGCGTAAACAGTATTGTTTGCGTGGATTATTACCTTATGATGTGGCAAGTATCAACAAGCAAAAGGAACGCGCGCTTGAGAATATGCGGCGCAAAAGCAGTGCCATTGAAAAATACATTTTTTTAAATGCATTGCTGGACCGTAACCAGCGTCTTTTTTTTCGCACCATGATCGATCACATGGAAGAAATTATGCCACTTGTTTATACGCCAACAGTCGGAGAAGCCTGCAAGGAATTTGCGCATATCTTCAGGCGGCCGCAGGGTCTCTACATTACACCGGAAGATCGAGGGGAAATTGAATCTGTACTTGGTAACTGGCCGGAGCCTGATGTGCGTGTCATCGTGGTGACCGATGGAGAACGTGTGTTGGGCCTGGGTGACTTGGGTGCGAATGGCATGGGAATATCTATCGGAAAAACGGCTTTGTATGTTGCCTGTGCCGGAATTCATCCGGCACATTGTATGCCTGTAATGCTTGATGTGGGAACCAATAATCAGTCGTTACGCGAAGACCCATTGTATCTTGGCTATCCATATACGCGATTGCAAGGTAATGCCTATTTGGCCATGGTCGACGAGTTTGTCGAGGCGGTGCAAAAACGATTCCCTAAAGCCCTGATTCAGTTTGAAGACTTTTTGTCGCCTAACGCTTTCGATTTTCTGGATCGTTACGGCGATAAAGTATGTTGTTTTAATGATGACATTCAGGGGACAGCTGCAGTGACTTTGGCAGGTGTTTACGCTTCATGCCGTATTACACAAAAACAATTTTCCGATTTAACTATCATGTTTCTTGGAACCGGTTCCGCTGCTGGCGGGACTGCAGAATTAATGGTAGAAGCATTTCATGCAGCAGGCTTGAGTCTACAACAGGCACGCGAAAGATTATGGTTTATTGATAGAAAAGGGTTGGTGGTTTCAACCAATGAAAACATCAAGCCACGTATCAAACCATTTGCGCATGAACATTTACCCTGTAATTTTGTTGATGCGATCGCGACTATCAAGCCTGACGTGCTGATCGGTGCCACGGGCGTACCTGGTACATTTACAGAATCGGTCGTGCGTCAAATGGCAGCAGTCAATGAAAAGCCTGTAATCATTGCACTGTCGAACCCGACATCTCATACGGAATGTACAGCAGAAGAAGCCTACCGATGGAGTGATGGTCGTGTTATTTTCGCCAGCGGTAGTCCGTTTGAGCCGGTTCAATATCAGGATAAGTGTTTTGTGCCTGGACAGGGTAATAATGCCTATATTTTTCCAGGTGTCGGTTTGGGTGTGACAGCTTGTTCTGCGCGGCGCATCACGCAGAAAATGTTTTTGGCAGCGGCGGAAAACTTATCCATGCACGTGACCGATGAAGAAATCGCAAAAGGTTCAGTCTATCCATCGCTTAATCGAGTGCGTAAAGTGTCCTGCTCGATTGCGGTCGCAGTTTGTCAAGTGGCAATAAGTGATGGGTTGGCGCAAGATAAACTACCGGAGGATTTGGATACATATGTCCAGTCACTCATGTATGATCCAGTTTATTAGTCATTCAAATCTTATTGATTGAACAGATTGACAACTCCATCCAGGCCGACATAGTTAAGGGAATAGGTTGCCTGCTGCTGTACTACGGGTTTGGCGTGATAGGCAATGCTGACACCTGCCGCCGCCAGCATGTCCAGATCGTTGGCTCCGTCACCAATGGCAATGACTTGATCCCGTGTAATTCCCAGTTTGCCACAAACATCGTTCAACACCTCAGCCTTGCCTTCACGGCCAAGAATTTTCCCCAAAACTTTACCTGTGAGTTTGTTATCTTGAATCTCGAATGTGTTAGCGGCTGCAAAATCCAATTGAAGTTTTTCTTTAATACGATCAGTAAAGAACGTAAATCCACCCGAGATAACCATAGTTTTCAAACCAGCGGCTTTTGCTTTTTTGAGCATGAATTCTGCACCAGGGCTTAGTTGCATACGTTCGTCGAAAACTTTTTGCAACGCATCAATGTGTACACCGCGTAGCAAAGCGGTGCGTTTTGTCAGGCTTTCTTCGAAACTGATTTCACCACGCATGGTTTTGAGTGTGATTTCGGCGACCTGCTGCTTAATGTGATGAATGTCAGCAATTTCGTCAATTGATTCGATTGCAAGCAAAGTTGAATCCATATCCATCGCAATCAATTTATAATCCGACAGGTTTTGATCGGGTCTGACAATCGCATAATCCAGGCTAGCTTCATTGCAATAGTTACTGACACCCTCTTGTTGCTTTATATTTTTAAGCCTGAATGCTTGTCCTGAGATCTTTTCAATTTCATCAGCGCTGGCAAGTTTTGCAAGCGATCTTAAGTCATAATTTTCGACTTCAATACCTTGGATAATAAGATGCATAAAATGGTTTTGGAATTTTTAACAGATGTAATTAGGCGTTGTGCCATTCAATGATTTGGTTGCGGCCTTCGTTTTTGGCCGTATAAAGCGCCGAGTCAGCCGCTTTGACCAGATCCTCGGGTTGTTTGAACTGGGTTATATCCTGCATATAAGATGCAACACCAATAGAAGCCGTTATGCTAATCGTTGAATTGTTTTCAGAATGATACGAAATAGCTGCGATGGCTTCTTTTAGGCGTTGCGTAATTTGCCGCGAATCTGCCAGCGTCGTGCCGGGTAATATCAGTGCAAATTCTTCGCCTCCATAGCGGCAAAGTGTATCGTCCTGACGAATCTGCCCTAAAATGGTTCTGGTCACGGACACAAGTATGCCGTCTCCAGCTATGTGGCCGTAAGTATCGTTTATCCTTTTAAAATGATCAAGATCAATCATGGCGATAGTGATCGGTAGCTGGTGCTGTTTGGATAGTAAAAATTCCCGCTTAAGTGATTCGTCAAAGAATCCTCTGTTATAAGCGCCTGTTAAGCCGTCACGGTACGACTTTTCCTCCAATTCCTTAACTTTGGATAAGGAATGGATGGTGAGTAACTCCTTGGCTGCCGAGAGGATGCCCGAAATTTCCGAAGATTGGTGAATAGTGATGTCAAACAAATCTTCAACCGTGTTTAGCCCTTCTTTCATGATATCAATCACTTCAACCAGCGTTGTTTCATCAATGTCAAGCCATGCGCGAGCAGCTTGCAACAGTTTTATGAGTTTTTCTGGTGCGTGTGGTGTCAGAAAATAATCCGCCAGATATCGTGATGTCGCGGCACAAGCCTGCAATGTGGGCTCAATCGTTTTCGGTTCCGGTTGGCCGTGACCGGAAAGACAAGCCAGTGCGATGTAATCCGGAAGGTGCCATTGTTTGAGCAGCGTATAACCCAGTTCATCATGTCCGGCTCCAAATGTCTCACGTTCTTTATTTAAAAGTGTATCGTGATCATTGGTCGATAAAAATACGGGCGCATATTCTTCCGGCATAATGGCGCAAAAAACGAGTATGCCGATTTCTTGCAAGAGTCCGACCAGAAACAAGTCGTCCAAGTAAGTTTTTTTCAGTTTTTCACCAAGTGCGCGGCAGGCCAAGGCAGATGCTATCGAGCGCCGCCAGAACAGGTGGTTGTCAAACTGGGGTAAGTTGCCGGTATTTTTAACCAGTGAATCAGTCAAGGAAAAGGATAAAGAAATAACGATGACCGTGTGTGTGCCGAGTAGGCTGACTGCTTGCCGAAGGTTGGTGGCGGATCTGCGCGATTTATAAAGCGGCGAGTTGGCAATCTTAAGAATTTTTGCAGAAAGCGCAGGATCGTAGGCGATATGATCGCATAATGTGTCAAGGTCGGTGCTTGGATTGTTTGCTAGATCAATAATTTTCAAGGCGATAGCCGGAAGGCTAGGCAAAGTTGTGCAGAAACGTAATCGTTTTGCTAAGTCTTCATTCACAGTGGAATTCTCTTCTACCAAAAAAGTTTTTGCTTAATTAGTCTAATAATATAAGGGGTAATTTAAGCTTGCATTTTAAACGGTCTTGCTTGGACTAAATTGCTAATTACAGCAGAAAAAGACAGGTTGCTCGGATGTGTTGCGTTGGCAATGCATTGTCGACCAATACACTGCACTGAAATACACCGCATCATGTTATATTAACCGATAAGCGCGGATTTTGATACAAAGCAAGTATAGAATTGTTAGTTGGCGAGTTATTGCTGGATTTTATCACTGTGAAATAGTAAAAAAAGGAGTTCAATGTGGAATTTGGAATCAAAGTAGCAACCCCAGATAAACAACGGAGCGCCTGCGTGGTGGTTGGCGTTTTTGAATCAAAAAAAATGACGGACGCTGCGAAGGAACTGGACCGTCTTTCAAAAGGCTATATCAAAGAGATCATAGGTCAGGGCGATCTGGAAGGAAGAGCCAACACCGCATTGTTGCTGCATAAAATTCCCAACCTTCAAAGCAAACGTGTATTACTGGTTGGTCTGGGCAAGGAAGAAAAGTTTGGAGGCAATGCATTTATTGCTGCCGTACAGACAGCATTTCGTACTTTGCAAAATACCGGTACCACTGATTGTGCGCTTTATTTGTCAGAGACTCCGGTTCAAGAGCGAAGCCATGCCTGGAAAGTAATGCAAATTGCAAAACTGGCTGTTGAGAGCAACTATCATTTTGATCAACTCAAAAGCAAACCGGAGACCAATAAAAAAGGATTACGTAAAATCACCATCTGCATTGGCGATCAAGCTGATCTTGCGGCTGGTGAAGAAGCGCTTAGTCAAGGAGCGGCTATCGCGCATGGTATGAGCTTGACCAAAGATCTGGGTAATCTGGCGCCAAATATCTGTACACCCACGTATCTTGCGGAACAGGCCAAGGAGTTGGCCAAGACGTACAAACTCAAAGTGACCATTCTCGAAGAAAAAGATATGGAGAAACAGGGCATGGGCGCATTATTGGCTGTAGCCCGCGGTAGTCATCAACCGGCAAAACTGATTGCGCTGGAGTATCAAGGGAAAGGAAAAAAAGAAAAACCAATTGTGTTAGTAGGCAAAGGCGTCACTTTTGATACCGGTGGTATTTCATTAAAACCTGCGGCAGAAATGGATGAAATGAAATACGATATGAGTGGTGCGGCAAGCGTGCTCGGCACGCTTAAGGCAGTTGCCGAAATCAGTTTGCCAATTAATGTTGTCGGGATCATCCCGGCTACGGAAAATATGCCAGGAGGCAGTGCAACCAAGCCGGGGGATGTGGTGACGAGCATGTCCGGGCAGACAATTGAGGTATTGAATACCGATGCCGAAGGCCGATTGATTCTTTGTGATGCGTTAACCTATGCAGAGCGTTTTAATCCAAAGACTGTAATCGATATCGCCACCCTAACTGGCGCGTGTGTGATAGCGCTGGGTCATGTGGCGACAGGTCTGCTGAGCAATAATGAAGCATTATCACAGGCTCTGATCAAGGCGGGTGAGCAAGCTGCGGATCAGGTGTGGCAATTGCCGCTGTGGGATGATTATCAGGATTTGTTGAAAAGCAATTTTGCGGATATGGCCAATATCGGTGGACGTGCGGCAGGTACTATTACCGCTGCATGTTTTTTATCGAGATTTACGCAGAAATACCACTGGGCGCATCTGGATATCGCGGGGACGGCTTGGAAGTCAGGCAAAGAAAAAGGTTCGACAGGCCGGCCGGTGCCGTTATTGACTGCCTATCTGATTGCCCAGGCGAATGCAAAAAACTAATGTGTTTTGCGATCTGTGTAGCCGAATGAGGGATGACTGAGATCTTTTTTTATTCAGGTGCGGCGGACAAATTGCTGGTTGCGTGCAGACTCTGTGCCAAGGCTTTAAGTCAGGATACGCGCATCATGGTTTATGCGTCGGATCAACAGATATTGGAAAAACTCGATAAGCTGCTCTGGACTTTTCAGCCAACGAGCTTTTTGCCTCACTGTTTCATGCATGACGAAACAGCGCTGGTCAGTTCAACCCCCATCGTTCTCAGTGACAATGTCGCGCCGGAAACTGACTACGCGATATTGCTGAATCTGCATGAACAGTGTCCGCCTGATTTTGCGCGGTTCAAGCGTGTGATTGAAATAGCCGGTCAATTGCCAGAGGATAAAGCTTCCGCCCGTAAACGATATCGCCATTATCAGCAGGCGGGATTTATGTTGCATCACCATCAGCTACAACAGCATTAGTTAAATTTTAATGGGAGTGCTTATGTCTGATACAGTCAAAACGGAAATAGACGCAGAAAATGACAAGGTCCTGGAGAAGTTTAATTTTTTGATCGACAAATATCATCACTATGATAGGGCGGTTGTGACGCCTGAGAATGTGAGCGATATTGATAAAGTTCCTGTTCTTACTGAATGTGTGAAACTGCGTTCCAAACATTTGCAAGCAGAATTTGATGAGTTGTCACCTTTGCGTTTGTTGTTGGATGCCGCGCTCGTCGATGCCAACATTGAGCTGGGTCCGGCTGACAGGCAGGCTTTGGTGCACGCGCTGGAGAATCGTATTATTGTCCAGGAAAAGGTTCTGCTGGAGCATCAGAATTAAATTGCAGTTGGCAGCTTCGTTTGAAAGTCTATTCAGAAGGTCTGTTTTGAATGCTGTTGCGTATGATGGATAATCCAATACGTACAGTGCGCAAATCATTCGCTGTTCCTTTATAATAAAAAGTTTTTATTTCATACCAAGATTAATTAACCCCTTTTCAGATTGCGAACTTCATGGAGCTTGAAAAAAGTTTTGACCCCAAACTGATTGAAAATCAATGGTATTCAGTATGGGAGTCCGCCGGATATTTTAAACCGAGTGATATAGACAACGCTGCTGCCTACTGCATCATGCTGCCGCCGCCCAACGTAACCGGAACGTTGCACATGGGGCATGCATTTCAGCATACCTTGATGGATGCGCTAACCCGTTATCACCGGATGAAAGGCGATAATACGTTGTGGCAGCCAGGCACTGATCATGCCGGAATCGCCACACAGATTGTTGTTGAACGGCAATTGGATCAGGAAAATATCGATCGCCGTGATCTCGGGCGTGAAGCATTTTTATCGCGCGTGTGGCAATGGAAAGAAGAATCGGGTTCGACGATAACCCGTCAGATGCGGCGATTAGGCGCATCGTGCGACTGGACACGGGAGCGGTTTACCATGGATGCGGCGCTATCGCGCGCCGTCACTGAGGTGTTCGTTCGGCTTTATCGTGAAGGATTGATTTATCGTGGCAAGCGGCTGGTGAACTGGGACCCGGTTTTACAGACGGCTGTATCCGATCTTGAAGTAGTTTCGACAGAAGAAAACGGTTTTCTGTGGCATATTCGCTATCCGCTCGAACAACCTGACGGCAGTATCTCAAACGGGGAAGCGGTGATTGTTGCGACCACCCGGCCGGAAACCATGCTGGGTGATGCTGCGGTTGCAGTGCATCCGGAAGATGCGCGTTACCAGCATTTAATCGGACGGCACGTGCGCCTGCCGTTGTGTGAACGCAGTATCCCGGTTATTGCTGACAGCTACGTTGATCCGGAATTTGGCACCGGCTGCGTCAAAATAACGCCGGCGCATGATTTTAATGACTACCAGATGGGTCAACGGCATCAGCTGGTGCCGGTCAGCATTTTTACACTCGATGGCAAAATCAGTGAGCTTGCGCCGACACAATATCAGGGTATGGATCGTTTCGAAGCAAGAAAAAAAATCGTATCCGATCTTGAAAGCCATGGCTACCTGGTTGAAACAAGACCGCATAAGCTGATGGCGCCCCGCGGCGACCGCACCAATACCATTATCGAGCCTATGCTGACAGATCAATGGTATGTGTCCATGGAAGGAATGGCCAAACGCGGGCTGGAAGTGGTAGCGAATGGCGACGTTAAATTTACACCCGACAACTGGGCGCATGTCTACAATCAGTGGCTGGAAAATATCCAGGACTGGTGTATTTCCCGTCAACTCTGGTGGGGACATCGCATACCCGCCTGGTACGATGAGGATGGAAACATTACTGTTGCGCACAGTCTTAAAGAGGCGCAGCAGTTGTCGGGTAAAACGAACCTCAAACAGGATGATGATGTGCTGGATACCTGGTTTTCTTCGGCGCTGTGGCCTTTTTCAACACTGGGATGGCCCGAGGATACAAGGGAATTGAACACGTTTTTACCTACTTCGGTATTGATTACCGGTTTTGACATCATTTTTTTCTGGGTGGCGCGCATGGTGATGATGTCGCTGCATTTCACCGGCAAAGTTCCGTTCAGGGAAGTCTATATCACCGGATTGATCCGTGACGCAGAAGGCCAGAAAATGAGTAAATCCAAAGGAAATGTGTTGGATCCGCTGGATCTGATCGATGGAATCTCACTGGAAGACCTGATTGCCAAGCGTACAACCGGATTGATGAACCCAAAAACTGCACCGGCAATCGAGAAAAACACCCGCAAGTACTTTTCCAAAGGAATACCGGCTTTCGGTACTGACGCCCTGCGCTTTACTTTTGCCAGCCTGGCCTCGCATGGACGGGACATCAAGTTCGATCTGCAGCGCTGTGAGGGCTACCGTAATTTTTGTAACAAGCTGTGGAATGCAACCCGCTATGTACTGATGAATTGCGAGGGCAGGGATACCGGGCTGGATGCGCAGCAGGCTTATGCCTATTCGGATGCTGACAAGTGGATTATCGGCCGTCTGCAACAGGCTGAGAGCGCCATTGAGAAATATTTCACCAGTTATCGTTTCGACTTGGCTGCAAGGGAAATCTATGAACTGGTGTGGGATGAGTATTGCGACTGGTACGTTGAGTTGGCAAAAGTGCGCTTAAACAGTCCCGACGAATCAGAGCAGCGTGCAACACGCAGAACGCTTGTTCGCGTACTTGAGGCAATGCTGCGTCTGGCGCACCCGATTATTCCGTTTATTACTGAGGAACTCTGGCAAAAAGTGGCGCCACTGGCTGGAAAAAGCGGTGCAAGTATCATGTGCCAGCCGTATCCGGTCGCTGAACTGGAAAAAATCGATCAGAAATCGATTGAGAAAATTCAACTGCTCAAAGAAATGATCAACGCCTGCCGTACACTGCGCGGCGAAATGAATATATCGCCGGCACAAAAGGTGCCGCTGCAGGCGGCGGGCGATAGTCAGACGCTGGCCGATAACCGGCCATATCTCATGGCACTGGCCAAGTTGTCCGACATTGAAATTCTGAATCAGCTACCCGATGCCGATGCGCCGGTTTCCATCGTGGGTGATTTCAAACTGATGCTAAAAATCGAGATCGATGTCGATGCCGAACGTGAGCGCCTGAATAAGGAGATAGCGCGGATAGCGGCTGAAAAATCCAAAGCTGAAGCGAAACTGTCTAATCCGAATTTTATCGAACGTGCGCCGGAGGCCGTAGTGGCGCAGGAAAAAGAACGGCTGGCGGGTTTTAGTACAAGACTTGACAGTTTAAACGAGCAGTTACAGAAACTGCAATAATCCTGTACTAATCCGCAGTACCGCAGTACCGTTGTAACAGCAGCGATATCGGCTGCTCCAACGGTTGCGGATTTGGCACACAGAGTGTACGAAAGTTGTGTATAGCAGCTTATGTATCGCAGCTAAATCGTGTATTCGATCCCGGTATTCGATAATCCAACCAGATCGATATTCACCGTGTTCAAATCAGTGTCAGCAGCCAACACACCCAGTTCTCCCGTTGTCATACCGTTGTTCAGCGCATTGATATAAGGTTGTGCCTGTTGTTCTGTCGGTGGTGACCCTACAACTTTGGTCCAGAGTCGGGTAACAATTTCCTGTGGTGTTTCAAGACCGGCTGCCTGGATTGCCAGTTCGGCCAGTTCTTCGTAGGTCATTCCATCATCGAGTAAGTTCAGGCCGATACCGACAATTCTGGGATTGTGCACATGCTCGGCGCCAAACACCGCACCAATCAATTTGGCTACCTGTCCTGCATTGCCATCCAAATCATACGCAATACCAACATCAGAGAACTGCAGACGTTCGATATTGATGAGCGTATCCTGACCATCATCATTGATTGTGTCTATCACTTCTATGCCGCCGGCATTTCGTGAAACGATATAGTTCGCCATTGGGTAGGAGAATATGGTCGTGTCGGCTCCGCCTTGTCCGTCAATCGTGTCGTTGCCTTGTTTTCCTTCAAAAATATTAACGCCATCATCGCCGTCGAAACGGTCGTCACTGGATGAGCCAATCAGTGTGGCTGCACCTGCAACAAATTGTTCTATATTGCTGAATGTGCCGCTAACCGATTGTGTTTCTATAACAAAATCAATGGCCAGATCTGTGTCTGTATTGGTTTCGGTGTCAACCGAGTTGAGGGCAGCATTCAGCGCAAGATCGTCTGTTGAATTTGAGAAGGTTGCATCCGCTTCCAGTACATCCTGCGGCGTGAATTCTATGCCGTTCGCAGTGCGTGGCGCGGTACTGGAATCACTCTTCCAGACAGGTTTGTCAAATTCAAGCTCGGCTTCATAGGTGCCCGCAGACATGTCAATACGTATGGTTCCCTTTAAGGTGCCGAAATCAAGCGTATCATTACCATCACCGCCGTCAATCGACATATTGCCCAGACCTATGACGAACCGGTCGTCGCCCGCGCCGCCATTGGCTGTATCATCACCGTCCAGTACCAGTACATCATTACCGCCACGGCCTTCCAGAAGATCATCGCCTGACCCGCCTGCCAGCATATTATCTGCACTGTCGCCACGCAAAGTATCGTTGCCGTCTCCACCAATAATATTCTCGATACTTGTAAGCGTGTCGTTTTCCTGGCCGCCGGAAAACAGTCTGAAAATTGCGCTGCCCGATGCGAGGTCAGCCTCCAGGTGACCAAAACTACTGTTTTCGATCTCACCCTGCTGCGTACCCGGCGCTGCAAATGCCCATGATGCGGTGTCGATACCGCTGCCGCCGTCTATGACATCGTTGCCTGCACCGCCGTGCAACAGGTCATCGTCATTGTCGCCAAACAGATTGTCGTTTCCGGCACCGCCATAGAGCGAGTCCTGTCCACTGCGGCCGCGAATGGTATCGTTGCTGCCGCCACCGATGAAACGTTCGCCGATGTTGCTGCCTTGCAGTAAATTGGGATAATCGTTGGCGCCGATGAGTTCCTCAACATTGCTAACAGTACCGGAAAACCGTTCTCGATCGTCGAATGTATTGATGGTGCCGGCGAGCAGATCGACATCGAGACCCGCAAATATACTGCGCTGATTGGCTGACAAAGTATCCCGGCCTGTGCCGCCGTCGATGTGAACCTCGCCACTGCGTAGAATGATGATGTCGTCGCCATCATCGCCCATGACTTGTATCGTCTGACTCAACCCCGCATCGATCTCAATCGTATCGTCACCCTCGCCACCGGATGCCAATCCACTGTTCTTGATCATAATTTGATCATCACCGGATTCGCCATACAATTCAAACGATGGATTGTTGTCTCCACCGCTATTACCCAGGACGAAGTCATTGCCGTCACCCGCATAAATGGTGATCAGGCCGCGTTCTCTGATGTCGAAGTAATCATCCAGCTCGCCTCCGTAGTAAACGTCAAAATTCTCGACGTTGCCTGATGCGATAACGGAAGGGCCGCTTTCGTTCTGCAGGCTGCCGTCCGGCGTGGCCAGCTCGTTGCCTTCCAGTGCATTGAATGCGCGTAGCGAGGAGCCGATTGAGCCGTCAATGCGAACGAGCCAGCGGACATCGGGAACTTCAGTCAGATACAGCGTATCGAATCCGCCGCCGCCGTCATATCTTGCACCGCCCGTGCCCACATAGATGGTATCGTCGCCTTCGCCACCACCGACAAAGCGTCCGGCCTGCTCGCCATATAGCGTGTCATTGCCCAATCCGCCGTCGATTTCGGTGTAACTGCCAGAGCCGCCGTAAAGCGTGTCGTCAAAATCGGAACCTGCAAATTGTTCAATATTAACCGCAGTATCGGTTGCAACTACCGAACTGCCATCCGTGGATAAACGCTCGATCTGACCGGTTTCGGCAAATATCCGTACCGGACCCGATGCTTCCAGCTGGTTGCTGGCTTTTGAACGGATGCCGTCACTTGTAATATATTCACGTTGCACTAAACTGTGAATATTGGAGGCGTATGTTAATAAATCAAAATTACCTTCGCCGCCGTCATAAAAGTTACTGACGCCCGGTATTGCCTGATCGCCAGCTACCAGGGTATCGTTGCCTTCAGCGCCGAATAATGCATCACTGCCCGGGCCGCCAATCAGAATATCCTCGCTGCCTCCGCCGTCGAGATAATCGTTACCGGCACGGCCGTCCAGCAAATCCCTGTCGGCATTGGCAACCAGACGGTTGTCGAATGAATCGCCAAAAAGAAAGGCGTTGCGGAAGTCTTCGACCACGACATTTTCAACGGACTGCAAAGTCGAGGTGTTTCCAAAACCGGCAAAAATCGTACCGCGTTCGAGATCGGCGTCGATTGGCGGATTGCCGGATTCATTGTTAACCGGGAACCGCCAGGTGTCGCTGCCGGGGCCGCCAGAGAATAGGTCTTCGCCGCCGCTGAAAACAAGCAGATCATCGCCGGTGCCGCCATTCAAAAAATCGCCGCTTGCAGTGCTGCCGGCCAGCATATCGTTGCCGCCGAATGCGTTAATGGTGATGGCGGTCTGACCGCCAAACATAATATCCCGGTTTTCAGTGCCGTCCAGCACGTTTTGTCCGGTCAATGCCCTGAATACACTGTTGAGTAAGATGTCGGGCGTCAGGGCGATATCGGCGAAAACATACAATTCGATGTTTTGTGTTTCATCCGTACCGTCGATAAGATTCGGATTTACAGGATACAGATGATTGAAGGTTATTGACCCGCCATCTTCGGATTGCGAGTAGTTGTATTCCAGGAAGCTGCCCCGGAATACGGCGATATCGGTGCCTGTGCCGCCATCCAGAAAATCGTTGCCTGCAGCGCCGACCAGAATATCGGTGCCTGCTTCGCCGATAAGGGTATCGTCGCCGTCGCCGCCGTATAGCAGGTTATGGTTGCCTGTACCTGTCAGCGGGTCGTTTAATGGCGTACCGATGCCAATTGGCCCGGTCTGTGTATCGCCGACGGGGTCAACAACCTTCTGGTTAAGTTCGTCCAGCCAGGACGATACCCCGAGATAATCCTCCAGTTGACCCAGAGGATCGATTTCTAGAAATGCGGTGTCAAAATCTTCCAGGATGTTGTCAAAAATGCCTGGATTGGGCAGCAGTTTGTTTATTTTGTCGGAAACCGAATTGATGACGCGGTTGATACCGAGTGTTTCCATAATGTAATCAATGATCGGTCCGACGGTTACATTGAAAACAAACCCGACTGCATCCAGTATGCCTTCAACCGGCTTGAGCACTTTCGAGACGGCATTCAACGGCCCGCGCAGAAAACTCAGCGACGAGGAAATGCCGTCAAATGCGATTCGCACACTGAGTACCGGCAGAAATGTTGCGCTGGGTACTGCATTGTCCAGAATCTGCGTTTTTTCCTTGACTTCCGCAAACAGTGTATTAATGGCGCCTATGACGTCATTCGGGGGCGTTACCAGAGTGTCGGCCCCTGCTGCGGCAGGTGCTGCGGGGTCGCCATTAGGGTCAAATTCATCGATTTTGTCCAGCGCATTGATCAACTGGTCGACAGCAGTGATGTTCTTGAGCAGCACGCTTTGCGTACCGGCAAGCTTCAGATCATAATTTTGCAGTTTTTCCTGGGCCGCATCGAGTTTTTCTTCCAGCTTGCTGTCGTCGATTTTCTTCGCCAGCTGTTTGGCCTTGTCCCTGACTTTATTGGTGACGTTTTGAACGCTGTCGAGCACTTTGTTGGCGACTTTTGCCAGAAATTTCAAAGGGCCGGCTTTGTCCATCAGCTTCAAATTGAGCTTGAGTTTGGAAATGGTGTCGCTGAATTCGTCAGCCTTGCGTTCGACAGCGTCAACGGCGTCTATAGCCATTTCAACTCTGTCAATTTTCTCGTCAACATCTTCAATCAGTCCGCGGATATCGCGAACATTACTGTTAGCCTGTGTAAGGTTGCTGCCGTATGAGCGTAGCTCTGGTCCTGCAGACATGTATTCTCTCCGTTCGGTGATTACCTGCTCAGTGCATGTAATCAGTTATTATTTTCGTTGTGAATGAATATGGTGGCGTGCTGTTTTTTGATTTTTATAATTTTTATCCATGCACAATGGCTATGCTGAAACGATGAAGCCACATCGCCAGCTATTTCGTATCCGTATGTGTAAAAAACAAGCAAGTTATATGCCATGATTATAATGGCATGAATTATAAATTGTTTTATATGGGGGGTGTGAATTGAATGGGTAAAGTGTAAAGTTTCTTTACACTTTGATATCGCATTTGTGGAAACCTCGGATAAAGTAACGCCATGGATTTCCGAAGAAAACAGTTGCCCGCAATGCGTTTGGAAGTAATGCCGGTTTCGAGCATGATTAACGGGTGTTTTTGTTTTTGACTATCTCTCGATAAATTTTGTCCATCAGAAGATTATTATGCGCCTGCACGATAATTTGCGATCTGAACAGCGCGTACAGCTCAATGATGCTGATAAATACGATGAGTAAAATGCCCAATATGGCAAGGGGAGTAAACAGTAGTACTACACCGGCGAGGAAAATACAGATATTCAGCAACCCGCGTATCCATTTGCCCAGATAAAAATGGTGCAGGCCGGCGATAAAAATATAGTTAAGTGTTGCATAGGTGTCCGGATCTTTTAGCTGCTTTTCCGCCTGTTTGTGAAATGCAAGCCGTTTGTCGTCGGGCAGGGTGCGCACGCATTTTCGCAGGCGTTCTTCTTCGTCCAGTACCTCCTGCTCGGATAGCATCGATGCTGTCGTTATTGTGCTGTTTCAACGGCCGAGTGTGATAATCACGGCTTCGCGTTTCCAGAATAACATGAAGCGTTTCTGTTCAACGAGTTGGAATACAAGTTGCCAGCCGTCTGCGGCTTCCTTATTGAGGATCGATTCCAGTTTTTTCAGTGGTAATCCCGAGGCTCCCAGAAAAATCGTGCCTAATCCGCCTTCGGTAACATGTAGTATTTTGTATTCCGTAAAAGCCATGAAACACTCCTTTTAAATAATCGTGCGACAGCACGGAAAACAGCACAACATCCGTAATCAGACAGTAAATCCATTGGCCATACGATAGCGTCAGGCTATTGGTCTGGCTGTTTTGCCGCATAATAATTAGCGATTTTAATATATTCTTCAACAGTCAGGTTTTCCGCGCGTAAACTTGGATCAATCGCCAAATGAGTAAAATCTTCAGCGGCAAGATGGCTGGACAGGGTGTTGCGCAGGGTTTTTCGCCGCTGTGAAAATGCCGCCGCGACTATCCGGGAAAACGCTGTTTCATCCGACAAGGCCAGCGCCCGATGCCTGATCGGGCGCATGCATACGATGGCTGATTCAACTTTGGGCGCCGGGCGGAAAGATGCTGCAGAGACCGTCAGTATCTGCTCCATTTCAAACCGGTATTGCAGCATTACGGACAACCGGCCGTAGTCGGCTGTAGAAGAGCGGGCAACCATGCGTTCGACTACTTCCTTTTGCAGCATAAAGTGCATGTCCAGAATAGACTCGGTAAAGCGGCTGAGATGAAAAAGCAACGGTGTCGAGATGTTGTAGGGCAGGTTGCCGACAACGCGCAGATCATTGCCTAATGAGGAAAAATCAAACTTCAGCGCATCGACCGAATGAATCGTCAGTTTGTTTTGTGGATAGTCCCGGCTGAGCCTTTCGACGATATCCCGGTCCAATTCGATGACAGTCAGATGCTTGAGTGTTTGTAACAAAGGGGTTGTCAATGCGCCGAGTCCGGGGCCGATTTCAACCATACGGTCATCCGGCTGCGGATAAATGCATGCAATGATTTCCGCTATGACCTGTGGATCGACCAGGAAATTCTGTCCAAAGCGTTTGCGCGCTTTATGTGCCGTATGCGCCATGTGTTTCATGGCATCTGGCCGTCTTCTGCGCCTTGCGTGTCTAATGCGGCTTTTGTGTTTCTGGACAATTCAATCGCCAGTTCAATTGCGGTCAGCAGACTGCCGGCATCGGCTTTTCCCGTGCCGGCCAGATCAAGCGCTGTGCCGTGATCCACCGAAGTACGAATGATTGGCAGACCCAGTGTCACATTGACGCCAGCTCCGAAGCTGGCATGTTTGAGAACAGGCAATCCCTGATCATGGTACATGGTGAAAATACAGTCATAGTTTGCCAGTTGCGCCGGATTAAACAATGTGTCCGCCGGCAATGGCCCGCTGAGCAGAAAACCTTCCTGACGTAATGCGTCCAGCGCTGGAACAATCGTATCGATTTCCTCCGTGCCCAGATAACCCGATTCGCCTGCATGCGGGTTCAGACCCGCGACCGCAATGCGCGGATGGGAAATATTGAATCGATTGATCAAATCATGCTGAATAATCCGCAGTTTGTTTTCCAGGTTTTGCCGGGTGATCGCCGCCGGTACCGATTTGAGCGGTAAATGGGTGGTCGCCAGCGATATCCGCATACCGCCGCCGACCAGCATCATAACCGTCTGGCTGCGCGTCATTTCTGCCAGATATTCAGTATGTCCGGTAAACGCGATACCGGCGTCATTGATTACGCCTTTGTGAACGGGTGCTGTCACCATGGCGTCGTAGGTGCCTTCGCTGCAGCCGGTTACGGCATGCCGCAGCGTATCCAGAACATACGCCGCATTGGCAGGATTCAGCACACCCTGCCGGACGGATTCCTGAACCGGGCGATGGCGGATTTGTAAACAACCCATGCGGTGTGGCCCGGGCCGGTCAGAGGCGATATCGGTCAGCTCGATTGCCAGGCCGAGTTGCTGCGCGCGTTCTTTGAGTAATTGCCGATCGGCAATGACAACCAGTTTGCAGGGTAACGGGTGTTGCACCATTTGTAGACAAATATCCGGACCGATACCGGCCGGTTCGCCTGCCGTGAGTGCAATGACGGGTAGCGTTTCAACGGTCATTAAATGTCGTCTGCGCGGTATTCGACATAGGCCTGGTCGCGAAGCTGACGCAACATTTCCTGGACGACCACTTCGGCTTTCCGGTTGCGGATTGCCAACCGCGCATTTTCGCGCTGGTGCTCGTCGCTGACGTCCTGCTCGCGGCGTTCGATGACCTGTATCAAATGCCAGCCAAACTGGGTTTTCACGGGGTCGCTGATTTGTCCCGGCAGTAATTGATTCATGGCTTTTTCAAAAGGCGGTACGGTATTGCCCGGGGATAGCCAGCCAAGATCGCCGCCCGATGAGGCGCTGCCGTCTTCTGAATGTAATTTGGCCAATTCGGCGAAATTAGCACCCTGTTCAATACGCTCTTTCAGCTGAAGAATTTCCTCGCGGGCGTCGCGATCCGAGGTTAATTCATTTACTTTGATCAGAATATGGCGTGCATGGATCTGGTTGATCACAACGGCATTGTTTTCCTGTTCGCGCCGGTCGACGAGCTTAAAGATATGAAACCCGTTCGGACTTTGCACGACGGGTGTGATTTCCCCGATTTCGAGCGGTGACAGCAGCTGCGCGAAAGTGGGGCCCATTTGCGTGATGGGACGCCAGTCGAGCACGCCGCCGCTCATGGCGTCCGGCGCATCTGAGAACTCGGCGGCAACATGCGCGAAATCTGCGCCTTGCTGAAGTTTTTTCAGCGCCTGCTCGGCACGCATGCTGCGTTCGTGGATTTGCGTGGAATCCATGTGCTCGGTGACTGTAATCAGAATATGCGCAAGCAGGAATTCTTCGTTGCCGACAGCCGAGGCTTCCTGCGTGCGCAGGAAATTATCGATCTCGCCCTCGGTGACGTTGACCTGGCTGTTGATCTGCCGCTCTTTCAAACGCGCCAGAATAATCTCGTCGCGAATTTCGTGGCGGAATTTATTAAAGCTGATGCCGTCCTGCTCCAGCACCGCGTAAAATTCCTGCAAGGACAGCTTATTTTCTTCGGCGATGCGGCGGATGGTTTCGTCAAGCTCGCTATCGCTGACGGACATGCCGATTTCCCTGGCATGCTGTAGCTGTATCGACTTGATCACCAGCGTTTCCAGCACCTGGCTATGCATCGAGTCCTGGTCGGGCGGCTCGATACCTTGTTGCCTGAGATTGCGTGTTGCGGTGGTAACCGCATTGTCCAGCTCCTTTTGCGTAATCACGTCTTCATTCACAATAGCTGCGATGCGGTCCAGCAGGATATTGCCTGCGATGTATTCCGGGATCGAATCGGCTGTGTCGGATTCATCGCCGGATGTATCTTCTTCGTCTTCAGATAGCGGTGTATCGGTGGGAAAACTGTTTTCATCGATCTCGGCAGCCGGTTGTAACGGGAATAAAAACAGGACGCCAATGACAAGGACAAACAATATTTTTTTATACATAAATAAAGCCAATTGCAAATTACAAAGGATCTGACATTTCAGCAATATCAGTAAATACTTGAATAACCTGGAATGCTTTGCTGCAGCACACGTAACGGATTGGAACCGATATTCATCAATCCGTTCAATTCAAGCTGAACAAACACGGCGGTCGTGGTGCGGCTGGTCGCCGTCGTCAGTTTCTGAACCACAACGCGGAATTTGTAGCAGCAGGAGATATACTCAAACCCGGCCAGGCCGGCGAGCAAACGGTCGTCGCGCAGCGAATAATTGACGCGGGCGACGGTATGCCAGTTGGAAAAAAACGGCCATTGAATCGACGTGTCCACTTGTTTGATTGCGGTGTTGAGCTGGTTGTCCGGGATATCGATGCTTTCCCGCACGTCGCGCGTATAACGGTATCCGAGGTTAATGACCTTGCCGAGTTCCGGCTGGTAACTGATGCCGGCGCGGATTTTTTCCGTACGCAACGATTGCTGGTCGAGCTGGATGTTGACGTCCGTGCTGATTTCACGGGTAATGCGGCCGGCCACCGCTGCGATGAAATCGGCTCTGCGGCTGGTGATTTGCGAAGAATCCAGAATGACGCGGCGGTCGGAGAAGCGAAACTGTTGCCCGACCGCGGCTCTGAGCCGTTCGATCCCGGTCGATGGCTCGAGCAGGCGCGAAGTCAGCGCCAGCGTGATCTGATTGGCGTCGTTGATACGGTCGTGACCGCTGAAACGGTTTTCCGTGAGCATTTGCGCAAAACTGAAATCCGATTCGGCGGAATCGAAATTGGGCAGAAAACTTTGATCCTTGAAGGGCGCGTAAACATAAAACGCGCGCGGTTCCAGCGTCTGGATATAGTGATTGCCGCCAATGGTGACATTACGGTCGAAGATCACGCCGCTGTCGAGGCTGACAATCGGTATGGTACGGTCGGTATTGCTGCCGACAGTGCCGACGTTTTCGGACAATGCGTACTGGGTGTAGTGCAGGCCGAATTTGGGCGTTATGAAACCGTAGGAATTTCGAAACGGCACGCTGACCGTCGGATAAAGCGTCAGGCGCTTGCCTTCGGCGCGGTCTGCGCTTGAATGCGCGAAATTGGTCCAGGTGGCGTTCAGGCCGAAATCCATGCCCGCGACATTACGCTTGATGGCGTTCATGGTCAATTGCGGCAGGCGCTTGTAAGGGGAAATGATCAGCAGATTTGAATCTTGCGGCAGGAACGGATCCTGCAGCGTCTGGAAACGCTGCGCAATCGCGGAAAAACTGATCGTGCCGTCCAGCCCTAAATCGCCGTGATAAAACAGCCCGGCCTGTTGCAGCAGGTTTGTCCGGCTGGTTTGCGACAGATTGTTGGACAGGTCGCGCAAAAAGCGGTTGTCCGATACCCGGTTATAGTCCAGCTGGCCGCGCCAGCCGTGCCCCAGATATTGCGCATGTTGAAACGAAACGCCATAGCGCGTCTTGTGGGTGTCGAAATCGTCGGGCAGTACGTCGGCCTGAACCCGGCCATGCACGCCATGGCCGATATAACGCGCTTCGTTGCTGAGCATGAATCCGCGTTGCGACATGACACGCGGCGCGATGGTCGCGTCCATATTCGGTGCGATATTGATATAAAACGGTATCGCCAGATCGGCGCCGCTGCGTTTTGTATGGCCGACAACCGGCGCCAGGAAGCCGGATTTACGCTGGCCGGTGTATGAAAAATCGAGCCAGGGCGTATACAGAATGGGCACGCCCTTGAAAACCACGCTGACATTGCGCGCTTCGCCGACTTCCTTTTCGCTGTCGATTTTCAGATCGCTCGCCCGGATATACCAGTCTTCATCATCCACGGGGCAGGTCGTGTATTCGCCTTTTTTCAGGCGGTACTGGTTCTTGCCTTCAAAAAACAACTGTTCGCCTGTGCCGCGCCCGTCGCCTTCTTTCATGGTATAGCGCGGTTCGGTGAGAAAGCCGACCTGGGTGTCGAGGTTCAGCTTGAGGTAGTCGCCCTGAATGAAATCATTTTTCCGGTCCAGGCGGATGTTGCCGGTGACTTCGGCGTCCTTGGTCTGCGGAAAATATTTCATGCGGTCGGCCGTCAGCGTCATGCCGGCATGACAAAGCTTGGCGTCGCCGATCGCTTCCATTTCCTGCTTATAAATGCCTTCCACGCGATCGGCTTCGAGCGTCACGGTATCAGGTCCGGTTTTTGCCGCTTTGTGTTCAACCACCGGCATTGCTACCGATGTCGTGGGTTTCTGGCGGGGCTTGACGGCGGCGGTTTGCGCCGATAAAGCCGAAGACAGGCAACAGCTGAAAATCAGACAAATAATAGAACGGATAGCGTGTTTTTTTTGTTTTTTCATGCTTAAATTTTAAACACTGGCTGCTGTCGTCGGTGTATCGGTCGGTGTTCCGTATTTCCGCATGTCGATATGTCGGTATGTTGGTATGTTGGTATGTTTATATCAGCTGCATTAGCTGCATCGGGCGCATCCAGCCTGTCAGATCAACGCGCCATCATGGCAATTTCGCTTGTATTCCGCCCGAAGCGCGTCCGGTGTAATGCTGTCATGAGACTCTGAACCTGTTGACCTGTTGTTAACATCGCCCCGGTTGAAAGCATCATCGCTCATTTTTTTTTAAACGCTCAATTATATGATAAAGCCGGTCAATAACACAGATGCGCAGTGAAATTATCGTGGAGTAAACGGGATGCATTTTTACGGAAACCATGCAAGCTGTGATTGTTGCGTATGGGCAGGGTGTGCATCGCGTTT
The DNA here is from genome assembly GCA_024235755.1 of Burkholderiales bacterium. GTDB lineage: Bacteria > Pseudomonadota > Gammaproteobacteria > Burkholderiales > Nitrosomonadaceae > Nitrosomonas. The sequence goes on from JACKLV010000002.1 coordinate 266,985, forward strand.
TTGTGTCTTTTATGTTAAAAGATTGGCGTGAGTTGATAAAAACTGATTCAGCGGGCCTGTTTCAGCGGATTGTCGACAAAGCGACTTTTTTCCTAAACTACAGCTATAGCTCCAACAAACAGTTCAAACAGTTCAAAGTCAGCAAATATGACAGATCAGACAACGAATAATAATGCGGATCGCGGCAGCGTCAGTGTCGGGCAAAATAATGGCCCGATTAGCGTCACTAACCATTTTGTGAGTCAATCCGGTCTGACCGAAGAGGCGATCAAGAAACTGGAGATGCAATATCTGCGGCGGCTGATCGCCGATTGCGGCGGTTTGGAATGG
>JACKLV010000003.1 GCA_024235755.1 Burkholderiales bacterium
AATCTTAGGTTATTGAGTAATTCAATCGTTGAATACAGCAAATATCTATCATGTTCATTTCCACTTGATTCGTTTAGTGCTTGTACCCGGTTTACAAGCACTTCGTCAAAATCTTCGAGTGAGCTGTAGTTATCAATGACAATCGGTTTCGTTCCGGCTTTAGCACAACAAATCAAGACTTGTTTAGATTCCAGTAAATTAGAATGTTCGAGTAGGCTGACGATCCAATCGTTAACGTTATTGATCATACCCAATTTTCCTCATACATTTTACTGGTTTCACACGCTATCAACTCCTCAAACCCATTCGTAACAAGATGCCGCCAAGTGGCGCCAAAATCACATTGCGTGACACGGATACCGGGTGGTGATTGGCGGCGCTTGACAGTAATGGGGTAGGTCGCGAACCAAGAATTATATACATTGCGCCCAACCCTGAACCTTACTGAACCGGCAACATTAAACCTACCAACCACCGCCCCCTCCTCCACCACCGCCACCGCCGGAAAATCCGCCGCCACCGCTGCCCGATGATGAGCCCGGCGCTGTCGACGACGATGCGACCGATGTGGTCAGCGAATTGCTCAAGGTGGATGAGAAATTTGAGAACTGATGCGAATCCCAGCTTGAACCGTGATACCAGTGCGGGGAATAGCCGGAGCCTGACGCTGCCGAGGATGCGCGTAGTTGGTTTTCAAACTGCCTGCTCCACTGCTGTTCCAAACCCAGCGCGACGGCATAGGGCAGGATGCGTTCGAATAATTCCGGTGTTTTACCGCCGGCATATTTAAACTCGAGCTCATGTTTATCGGCGATTTCAATAAACCGTTTGAAACCATCGATTTTATCGAGCAGTTTGCGTCCTGCGAGCGTAGGCGCTTTGAGCAGTTCGTAAAACAGCCAGTTTATAGCCACAAAGGCAATAATCATGGCCGGATATAACCAGGAGCTTTCCGTCGCCAACATCACCAGTACGGCAACTTCGGCAGCCAGAAAAGGCAGCGCCAGAACCGTCGCGCCCAGCGCGCCGGCAAATCCGAATCCGGACATGGCGCGTTTCCATCCATGCCAGGCCTGGGTGAGCAGACTCAATACCACAATTGACCAGATGCTCAACCAGACCATCATGAACAAAACCGGCATCATCGATGCGCCGGTATTCTGCAAAACAACGGATGCCACCAGAAATAGCAGGGTCAGGGCAAAACCAAAATAGAAATAACCGGCATTGGTTTTGAAATAAATTTTTTCATAATCCTTTTCCAGCGAGTCCTGATGTGCGTCAATTGCTGCGGAGATGACGGAGTGGTTTTCCTGTTCCAGAACAATCGCATCCGCACTGCCGAATAATTTATTCAGCAATTTCGCCTCGCCCGGCGCCAGCGGGCAATTGCTGCCATCCAGTTTTGTCAGGGTATACTGCTTGTCTCGGTTCTCGGTAATCGACAGATGACCTTTTACCGCCAGATTAATCAGCGCGGTAGTAAAGCAGGTTTTGTCGTAGCCCATTTCCCTGATAAACCGTATCGACGCCGGAGAATAGCCCTCGGGCGGTTCGTAATGCGGAAAGATAATGCCGCGCTGAGGGTCCTTGCCGATGCGCGACCATACCAGAAGATAGTACAGTAATAACACGGCTATACCGCCCAAACCGACGCAAATCCCGAGGTTATCCATCAAAACGAAAAGAATCCGGGTTTTCAGATCGGGCTCGGTGAAATAACCTTTGGGCCAGTTGACGACGATACTGAGCCCCTGGCGCGGCTCCAGGCGTTTTGAGGTGTCGAAATGCACGACACCACCGGCATCAATATGACCTGCGAAATTTTTTGCGGTGCTGCCGTAATTGCCGGTAAAGCCATCCAGCGCCATGCTGCCAGCTGGAATTTTGGCCGGCAGACTCACCGTTGCACTGGCCTGCAGTATCGGAAAGTCCCAGCCATTACCGGTGACATTCCAGTACAGCTCATCGTAGTGCTTGAAGTAACCCAGCTGCCTGTCGGTTTTATAACTGATCTCGAATTTGTGAATACCGGGCGGCAGAATAACATCCTGACGTCCTATATAAATCCGTATGCCTTGATCGATTTCCTGAGTATGATATTGTTCCAGCTGATCGTTGCGCCTGATCTCAAGAATTTTAAAGCCGACTTTATAGCGGTTACCGGCAAGATCTTTATAATTCAAAGGAAAATCCCGGTAGATACCGTGCCTGATCTGGTTCTGTTCCGACCGGACTACGATGGTTTCCGTCACCAGCATGTCGGCGTTCTCAAGAACCAGAATGTCGCTGTGATACGACTTGATCACCTCCTCGGCCAAGGCCGGATTCAATGTCAGGACACAAAAAATCAGAATACAAATATAAACGATAAACTTGGGCATTCTATTAACCTTCACTCAGGTTAGCCTGAAAATATCCGGCGGGTTGAAATTTAAACATACGGGCAAGCAGCAGATCAGGAAAAGTATCGATGCGCGTATTCAGGTTTCGGACTGCGCCATTGTAGTAACGGCGCGCATACTGAATATGGTGTTCAACATCCGACAGATTATGCTGCAAATCCAAAAAAGACCGGTTTGCTTTTAAATCGGGATAGGCTTCCGCCAGCACCAATAACCGGCGGATTTCCGAAGCAAGCGCTGTCTCGGCATTGCCGATTTCGGTCACTTCATTGCTGTGCACACTACGCGTGCGCAGTTCCGTGACGGCGGTTAGCGTCGCAGACTCAAAAGCGGCGTACTGCCTGACTGCGGCAACCAGCTTGGGGATCAAGTCATGCCGGCGCTTGAGCTGGACATCAATGTCGCTCCAGGCCGCCAGCACCAGGTTTTTGTCACGAACCAGGAGATTGTAAATAACCACCGCCCATAGGGTGAGCGCAGCAACGATCAAAAGCAGAATTTCCGGCATGAATAACTTTTAACGATAAAGTATGTTGATGAATACGCCTGCAAACACATGTTCTTACGCTGCAGAACCCGTCAAGTTTGTTCTATTATGTCGGCATACCCCTTTTTATCTTTAACCACACCAGCATTAACAAGCGCCAATTAATTCCATACTATCCGGGTTTACGTGAATTACCCGGTCAACTTATTTTTGCGTGAAAAATCATATTGCTCGCTAACAAAATGGCTGACGTATAATGATCGCTTTTATCGTCAAGCCAACAAATAGTGACTTTCGTCTAGAGGCTTTGTTCAGGAAAAAACTCCGATTGATTTTACAGATATGATGTTGTACATAAAGCGTTTCTGTTAGGATTCATTGAATCAACAAAAAGCATTGAATGATTTAATTCGCACAGGATGCTATTGAAAACACCGAATCCCGTCCCGAAGGCTGATAATCCAATCGACTTTTTCATAATCAGTTTATAATCGACAACATTACCAAACCGCGAGGTAATTCCTGATGAGGCGGCGTCTTCAAACATGACTCAATGAATAATCTTCTGACTAGCCTGCGTAAAACCAAAATCGTTGCCACCATCGGCCCGGCCAGCGATTCGCCCGAAATTTTGAAACAAATGATCGCTGCGGGGATGAATGTCGCCCGTTTGAATCTGTCCCATGGCACCATCGAGGAACACCAGGCCCGCCTGGACTGGATTCGCGATACGGCCAACGCGATGGGTGCGCAGCTGGCGATAATGGTTGACACGCGCGGTATCGAGATCCGCACCGGTAAACTGAGCGACAACCCGGTAGAGCTGGTGCGCGGCGCTAAATTCACCCTGTACACGGACGGACGCATCGGCACCGTAGCGGGCGTTTCCGTGACCTACAAAAACCTGCCGAGCGAAGTAGAACCGGGAACACCGGTACTCATTGATGATGGCGCCATTGAACTGGAAGTTGTTTCAGTTGCAAATAACGAAATTATCTGCCAGATCGTCCATGGCGGTTTCTTGAAGGAAAACAAGAGCGTGAACTTGCCCGACACTGAGTTGGCAGTCAATGCGGTCAGTCCTGAATTCAGGGATGATATCGCTCGGGAAGTCAACTTCGCCGCGGACAATGACGTGGACTATCTGGCCGCATCCTTCGTACAAAGCGCAGAGGATATCCATCGTATCCGTGATATTTTTCTGGAAACGGAGAGGCGCACGCCCATCATCGCCAAAATAGAAAATAAAGCCGGTATCAAAAATCTTGAGGAAATCGTGAAAGCCGCAGACGGCGTGATGGTGGCGCGTGGCGATCTTGGCGTCGAGCTGCCGTTAGCAGAGGTGCCGGGATACCAGAAAAAAATCATACGTACCACGGTAATGAACGGAAAACCGGTGATTACCGCTACCGAGATGCTCGCATCCATGGAACGCAACCCCAAACCGACTCGTGCCGAAGCCAGCGACGTGGCCAACGCCATACTTGACGGCACATCGGCGGTCATGCTTTCCGGTGAGACTGCGATCGGTAAATTTCCGGTTGAAGCGGTGCGCACCATGTCCATTCTCGCGCAGCGTACGGAAGCATCGCTTAACGAATATGGATACCTGCAGAAAACCCGCATGGACCCGGTAAATATCATTCCCGAGGTGGTCAGCCAGTCGGCGGTTAACATGGCGGAAAAACTCAAAGCGGTTGCCATCTTCAGCCTGACCGAGACCGGTTTCACGTCCCGGTTAATCTCCAAGAATCGCCCGGATTGCCCGATCGTGGCAGTTACCTACTCCCAGTTGGTGGCGCGACGCTTGTCCATGAACTGGGGCGTGATACCGTTACTGTGCGAAGAGGGCAGCGACGATAGCGTCAAACTGGAATTTGCTGTAAGGCGGGCCAAGGAGCTTGGCTACATCAAACCGGGAGACGTCGTTATCGTGACCGCAGGCACCCGCCAGCACCGGGTCGGCGGTACAGATCTGATTCGCGTCATGAAAGTGTAAGAGTCCCCATAAGCGATGAATTTATAGGACTGGGGCGCCTGTTTAACAGCCAACACTCTCGAATTCCATATAAAAGATTCCTGTCGCTCGGTCTCTCCCAACCCTGTACATTGCGCCCCGTATCACTTTTTATGCATTGCTTTATGGGCAGCCTGAGATGACTGCGAATCATTTTCCTTCGACTCTTGATGCACCAGCTTCCCGCCAGGATAACGCTGTTCATCATACAGCCATAGCCACCACCAACCATCGCGCATTTTGCATACTTCTTCAAAGCTTAACTTTTCCATCGCATTTCCTTTATCCCGGTTAAACAACACGATGAATAGTAATGATCCAAAGATTTCCATTCAGTGATAAAACTCACTCAAATATCGGATCGGAAGGAAAGGCAACTGAAAATGCAAGACAGTGGTTTATCTGCAACACCGACTGTTTACTATGGAAAAAACTTTGGAAATGAAATGGCCGGAATCAACCGGCCATTTCAACATAAAAATTGCTGTCTATGCTCGAATTACAGCACAGACCCGGACAACGTTAGTCTAAAACGTTTAACGTGCCAGGCAAGTGAACATTTTTAGGGTGAAGCTGGCACCAGATGGTAAAGGCGCCCGCTTTATCGGCCGTGAAAGAAACCGTTTTGGTTTCGCCCGCTTTGATGACTTCCTGAATGCCATATTCATCAATTGAAAATCCTTCGCTGATCGGCGATTTGTTTTCAATCGTGATTTTCACTTTCGAACCTTTGTGTACGGCGATGGTTTCAGGTTCATTCAGTACGTTAAACGCACGAATGTTTTTTACCGTCACGCCTTCCACATTCAATTCAGGAATGTTGGTATCGTAAGCATTCATAATGACTTTAAATGTCTTCTCTTCGCCAGCCTGTACAGCACCTGCCGCTGCCAATAATGCGAATGCAAAGCTCAGGCAAACGATCCGGGTTAATTTCATCATACTCATTTCCTCCATAAAGTTAAATGCAAGTTAGTAAACTGACATTCATCTGGCTCTAGTGAAGTAGTTGTACTAACACCCAACGAAAGCCGCTCGTCAAACCTATCCTGACGAGTAATGGCTCTACGTTATTCTTATCATAACCGAATTTTGTTACAAATTTATAAATGACATGTTGCTGCGCTCAACCATTTTTAAACAGAGTCCAGAAACCTGGCCATTCATGCCGACAACATTATAGAATCGATGTGAAAAAAATGAGCAGGCGCGGCCTGATTGGTTATGAAGCCGTTAAACTGTATGCTTCATTTGCAGTTATTCAAACATGCGCATCATTTTTTCTTTAATTTACCCGGCAGCGCTTCATCAACCGGATAATAAAAGGTTCAATCAGTTTTTTAGCGTGACTGACAATACAGGTGGTTTTTTAGTCAACTGTCAAATAAAATGAAAGGGAGCGCGTGAAACAATCCGCCTGTATTTGGATTTTGTTTGACTGGTGCCCAGAAGAGGACTCGAACCTCCACACCCGAAGGAACATGGACCTGAACCATGCGCGTCTACCAATTCCGCCATCTGGGCAACTTCGGATATTATTCTTCTCAGACCGAAAAGAGTGCAACATTCTATAGGAAACCGCTATTTTGTCAATCAAAGAACATCGCAAGCTAAGAAAACAGGACCCTTATCTAGACCGCGAAAAAACGCGTTATGCACACCCCCTGCCCAGCCGGGAATTTATTCTGCAAATCCTGAAAAACGGTATTCCGACAACCGAACAACACTTGCAGAAACTGCTTGGGATCAAGCGCCATGAGCAGGATGCCTTCGCGCGCAGATTGACAGCCATGCTGCGTGAGGGGCAAATTTTCAAAAACCGCAAAGGCGATCTTTGCGTCATGGAAAAGCTCGATTTGATCAAGGGTACAGTACAGGGACATGCGGACGGTTACGGTTTCCTGATTCCCGATAATGACGGCGCTGATTTATTCCTGCCGGCCAAGGAAATGCACAAGGCGCTGCATGGCGATCATGTGCTTGTCAGGGAAGCAGGTCTTGACCGGCGCGGCAGACGTGAAGCAGTGATTGTCGAAGTGCTTGAACGGGTTAATCATCAACTGGTTGGAAGGCTGCATTTGGATCACGGCATTATGTACGTTGTGGCGGAAAATAAGCGCATCAATCAGGATATTCTGATTCCGGGCGATTGTTCCTTCAACGCCAGCGCAGGACAGGTTGTCATGGTTGAAATTATTCAGCAGCCCAACAAACACGCGCAGCCGATTGGGCGCATTGTCGAAATTCTTGGCGATTATGTCGACCCAGGTATGGAAATCGAGATCGCATTGCGCAAACACGATCTGCCCTATACTTTTTCTGCCGAAATTGAAACGCTGTCAGCCACACTACCAGCCCGGGTGCTGCGCAAAAACCATTCAGAGCGCCGCGATTTGCGTCATCTGCCGCTGGTAACGATTGACGGTGAAACGGCGCGTGATTTTGACGACGCAGTCTATTGCGAATGCGATGACGATGGATTTACTTTATACGTCGCAATTGCCGATGTTTCGCAATATGTGCATCCTGGCGATGCGTTTGACCAGGAAGCGCTGAACCGGGGCAATTCAGTGTATTTTCCGATGCGAGTGATCCCAATGTTACCCGAAGTGCTGTCGAACGGCCTTTGTTCGCTAAATCCCAAATGCAACCGTTTGTGCATGGTATGCGAAATCCGCTTTGACGCACACGGCGAACGGCAACACTATACGTTTTATCCGGCGCTGATGCGGTCGCATGCGCGCCTGACCTATACCCAGGTTGCGGCCATGCTGGCCGATGTCAACAGCAAGAAAGCTAAACGCCATACGAATCTGCTGTCCGATCTGAAAAACCTGTATGCCCTTTTCAAGGTGTTGCTGAAAGTACGTAAAAAACGTGGCGCTATCGACTTTGAAACCACAGAGACACAAATGTTTTTTAACGAGCAGGGCAAAATCGAAAAAATCGAACCCATACAGCGCAACGACGCTCATCGATTAATTGAAGAATGCATGCTCGCGGCCAATGTATGCGCTGCCGATTTTCTGCTAAAACACGGACATCCCGCCCTGTTTCGCATACACGAAAGACCTGCAGCCGACAAACTGGAAGCGCTTCGTCACTTTCTCAAGGAAGTCGGCATTCAACTTGGCGGCAAGCTGAAGCCGAAAGCCAGTGATTATGCAAAAACATTAAGCAAAATAAAAAACCGGCCGGACAGACATCTCTTGCAGACTGTCATGTTGCGCTCCTTACCACAGGCGCAATACAGTCCCGATAACTGCGGTCATTTCGGCCTGGCTTATGATGCTTACACGCACTTTACTTCGCCTATCCGGCGTTATCCGGATTTATTGACGCATCGGGCAATCAAAGCGGTACTGCGCAAAGAACAGTATATGCCCGGCGATTGGCATGAACTGGGTGGCCATTGTTCACAAACAGAACGGCGCGCCGATGAAGCCACGCGGGATGTGGAAACCTGGCTGAAATGTTTTTTTATGCAGGACAAGATCGGCGAATGTTTTGACGGAATTATCAGCAGCGTCACCGGTTTTGGATTGTTTGTAGCGCTCGAAGCAGTCTATGTGGAGGGACTCATCCATATTTCCGAACTGCCCAGTGATTACTTTCATTTTGACGCCACCCGGCACTGCTTGTTGGGCGAACGTACCGGCAAACAATTCCGCATTGGCGACCGCCTGAGTGTCAAACTGGTGCGGGTTGATCTGGAAACCAGTAAAATTGACTTTATCTTGAATGAGCCCGAAAAAAACGCGCCACCGAAAAAAAGTAAACCGGTAAAAAAATCGAAGCCAAAAAAACGATAGCATCATTATTTACACGCAAATTTTCTATGAATGAAACAATGTTCAGTACGGACAAATGACTGCCTCACGCTTGATTTTTGGATTTCACGCCGTTGTCAGCCGGTTAAGACAGCACCCTGACAGCATCCGGGAGATCTATGTTGACGCCGGGCGCAACGACCAACGCACCCGCAGTCTGATAGCGCTGGCGGAATCCCTGCAAGTGCGGCTGATTCTCTGCGAGCACGAACGGCTCGAAAAAATGACAGGGGGGAAAAGGCACCAAAGTGTTGCAGCCACAATCGACCAAGTAACGCTAGCATCCAGTATTGATGATGTCCTGGACGCATTGACTGGACCAGCCAGACTATTGATCCTAGACGGCATCCAGGATCCGCATAATCTGGGCGCATGCCTGCGGGTCGCAGACGCATTTGGCGTGCACGCGGTAATCGCGCCGAAAGACCGTGCAGTCGGATTGACTGCTGCCGTATACCAGGTCTCCAGCGGTGCGGCGGAAACCGTGCCCTATATAGCCGTCACCAATCTGGCGCGCACAATGCGACAAATTAAGGAGCGCGACATCTGGATTGTTGGAACGGCGGATAATGCTGATCATGATTTGAATAGCTTTCAAATCCATGAATCGATCGCCTGGGTTTTCGGGTCCGAAGAAAAAGGAATGCGCCGGCTGACACGCGAAACCTGTGACCAACTGGTACGCATTCCGATGCAAGGCAGCGTCGAGAGCCTGAATGTATCAGTCAGCGCAGGAATCTGCCTGTTTGAAACATTTCGTCAGCACTCAGGAAAAACAGCCGGTGCGATTTGAAGCCCTAATTTGAAACCCTATTAAGAAAACAAATTGATACGCTGACGCAGACAACTGAAGTCAGAGTATATTAAAATACCCACCTGACCAAATCTTAATAAAAATAAAGGAATACAATCATTCCACCATCATGAATACAACAGCGCCTCCGAATTTCAAAGACCACTTGTCTCAACTCATGCTGCTTGCCGTTGAACAGGTAAAATCCGACAATGAAGTACAGGCCGGTATCGAAATAGTGCGCACCCGGCAGGCCGGGCACGGCGACTATGCCTGCAATCTCGCCATGCAACTGGCCAAACCACTGCGCAAAAGCCCGCGTGAAATTGCTGCGCTTTTGATCGCGGCAATGCCGTCATCACCTTATCTGGAAAAGGTGGAAATCGCCGGCGCGGGATTTATCAATTTTTTTATCAAAACGACCGCTAAACAAGCCTTTCTTTATACTGTCTTGCAACAGGGCAGCGCATTCGGCGCCAGCGATTTCGGTCAAAACAGCAACATTCAGGTGGAATTTGTTTCTGCAAACCCAACCGGACCACTCCATGTCGGGCATGGACGGGGGGCTGCGTTTGGCGCCAGCCTGGCAAATGTACTATCGACTGCCGGATTTTGCGTAACGCGTGAGTTTTATGTCAATGACGCCGGTCGACAGATGGATATTTTAGCTGTCTCGACATGGCTCCGGTACCTGGCGTTAAACGGCATTCACGTGCCATTTCCCGATAATGCTTATCAAGGCGAATATGTCAAAGTAATGGCACGGCTGATACATGAAGCGCATGCCGACCGGTACGTACATCATCCGGAAAAACTGCTGCAGGGTTTTCCGGCATCAGCACATGCACAAGCGATAGATACCGACGAATCGCTGGACCGGCTCATCGCCAACGCCAAGTCTATTCTAGGTCAGGATTATGCGTATATTCACAATTTCGTCCTGACCGAACAACTCGGTGATTGCCGTAACGATTTGATGGAATTCGGCGTAACGTTCGATATCTGGTTTTCTGAGCAATCACTTTTCGATAACGGTCTGGTAGCGCATGCCGTCCACATGCTTGAAGAAATGAAATTTCTTTATCGTCAGGATGGCGCGGTTTGGTTCCGTTCAACTGAATTCGGCGATGAAAAAGATCGCGTGGTTCAAAGAGAAAACGGTCAGTACACTTACTTTGCCTCGGATATTGCATATCATCTCAATAAATTCGAACGTGGCTTCGAAACGGTAATCAATATCTGGGGAGCTGACCACCATGGTTACATTCCGCGGGTAAAAGCAGCACTGCAGGCACTGGCATTGGACGCCGACAAGCTTAAAATTGCACTGGTGCAGTTCGCTGTATTGTACCGGAACGGCAAAAAAGCATCCATGTCGACCCGGTCGGGTGAGTTCGTTACGCTACGGGAACTGCGCCAAGAAGTCGGTAACGATGCTGCACGTTTTTTTTATGTGATGCGCAAAAGCGATCAGCATCTTGATTTCGATCTTGATTTGGCAAAATCACAAAGTAATGAAAACCCGGTCTACTATATCCAGTATGCCCACGCCCGTATCTGCAGCGTACTGAACCAATGGGAGGGAGATATTGCAACATTGGCGGATGCGGATACAAATCTACTGGCCAATGCATTCGAGCTGGCATTGCTGCAACGGCTGATTGATTTCCCCGATACCGTCGTCGCAGCCGCACAGGAGTTTTCTCCCCATTTAATTGCTTTCTATTTGAGAGAACTGGCCAGTGAATTCCATAGTTACTATAATTCTACGCATTTTCTTGTATCGGATATGCCACTTATGGAAGCACGTCTGGCGCTGATCACGTCAATCCGGCAGGTCTTGAAAAATGGATTGACATTACTGGGTGTCAGCGCCCCGGAAAAAATGTAGATTTTTAAAAAGGATGTAAAAGATTCATGAGCCGTGACTATAAATCCCGCAAATCCGCAACATCCAGAAGCGGCAAGGGGTCCCTGTTTTTGGGTATCTTTATTGGTTATACACTGGGCATTATCAGTGCCATTGGCATTTGGTTTTATCTGGAACAGGCACCTAGTCCCTTTTTAACCGATCAGCAGATCAGCGAGCATCGCGGTGTACATGATAATCCCGGCAACGAAAAACAAAACGAAGCTACCGAAACCCAGCCGGAAAACACCGCAAAAGTGGATGAAAAACTGCAGTTTGATTTCTATAACATTCTACCCGGCGATGAAGAGTCAGGCATGACATACGAAACGCCTCAAAAGCCTGAACAACCCCAGATTACCGAAAAACCCAGACCGGCGCCGACGCCACCTGTTGCTCTACCGCAACCGCCCCCTGTCCGGGAAAAACAGAGCCAACCGATTAACGCATATATGGAAACCTATTATCTCCAGGTTGGTTCATTCCGCAATAATGCCGATGCAGACAATCTCAAGGCAAGACTTGCGCTGTTAGGCGTCATTGCGTCGGTGCAATCGGCCGATTTGTCCGAAAAAGGCGTCTGGTATCGGGTACGGGTCGGTCCGTTCACACAAAAATCACGCGTGGATCAGATCCATCACACTTTGCGGGAAAACGGAATAGAAGCACAATTTATCAAAACTCAGTAATAATTCGGATGTACTCAATATCAATTAACTTCACATAAGGCGGGCTTGCATATGAACAGACTGATGATGTTGTTGAATGTGTTTTTAGGAATCATATTATTGAGCACGGCTGGCGTTCATGCCGAGCTTGTTGAAGGACGGGATTACAAGGTATTGCAAAATCCTCAACCAACGCAAAACAGCGAACGTATTGAAGTCATTGAGTTCTTCTGGTATGGCTGCCCGCATTGCAACAATCTGCATCCACATGTCAAAGCGTGGCTGAAGAACAAACCCGACGATGTCGACTTTCGTTATGTGCCCGCTATTTTTAGAAACAACTGGATACCCGGCGCAAAAACGTTTTACACGATTGAAGCAATGGGTGAAATAGACACATTGCACGACCGCGTATACGACGCCATTCACCGCGACAAGGTTAATCTCAGCGATGAAACCGTTTTGTTCAACTGGATTGCGCGGCAAGACGTCGATAAAGATAAATTTATCAATCACTATCAATCGTTCACCACCCAAAATCAGGTTGCCCGCTCGAATCAGATGATGCAGCAATATCAGTTAACCGGCGTTCCTGTATTTGTCGTTGAAGGGCAATATGTGACCCAAGGTAAAAAAGGTGGAACGCCGCAAGACACCATGCGGGTACTCGATGAAATTATTACCATGGTTCGAAAAAACAAGACGCCTTGAGGACTGACAAATTTTTAAATGCGAATAGGACAGGTTGAATTGCCGCCATTTTCCAGTTTGTTTGACCGATGCCTTTATGACTGTATCGTTTATAAAGATACCCATTCATGCATTTAGGGTATATGGCGTTAAGTGACAATGGTAACAAAATCGATTTTGGCAGAGAATTTATTGAGGGCAACACCCCCTGATTTAACGATGACTCGAAACAAAGACCCTGACGGTCAAACCAGTTCGATAGAAGACGGCTTGTTAACAGCCGTTCGCAGTGATCAGGACCTGCCCGCTTTAGGCGCTGCAATTTCACAGATCGTTCAACTGTCCTCTTCTGACGATGAATCCATTCGTAAGTTGGCTTATTTTGTACTGTCTGATGTTTCCTTGACGCAAAAGATACTCCGGCTTTCCAACTCGGTGTCTTTTCGCGCCGTATCCAATAAAGCAATAACAAGTATCAGCAAAGCGATTTTTTTGCTGGGATTCAATACGGTTAAGGCTTGCGCACTGGCGATACTGCTGGTCGATGGCATGCCTGGAAAAAAAGCCAAACATGTCCGTTATGAATTGGTGTATGCGCTGGCTGCCAGCATGGTCAGTCGCGAACTGGCACGATATAGCCGCTTCAGCGATGCAGAGGAAGTGGCCGTCGCTGCATTATTTAAAAATATCGGACGTCTGTTATTGGCCGCATACTATCCCGATCACTATCAGGACATGACAACCCTGATCAAGCAGGGTTCGCACACACCGGCACAAGCATACCGAGAAATACTTCGATTTGATCTGGACAGCTTTGCTGAGAAAGTCATGCAAGAATGGGAAATTCCCGCAAGTATTATTAAGACACTAAAAATACAACCGGTTGATATATTCCAGCCACCCCGGAGTAGACTAGAATGGATGCAACAGGCTGTCGAGTTCAGTCAAAAGGCTGTGCCTTTGGTGCTTAGTCAAGATCGGTCGTCCAATCCAAATTTGGAAGATTCGCTGTTAACCCAATTCGGCAAAGCGCTTGATTTCAATAAAATCAGACTAAATGAGCTGATTACAAATGCAAACAAGGAAACAAAAGCGTTTGAAACAAATGTCGGCCTGAGCTTACCCGATCAAAAAAGAGAAGTTAGGATGGATGCCGGCGCCCTTGAATTGAATTTCGAGGCCGAAGAAAACCTGCTCAAAGAACTGGCGTTTGCATTTGAAGAAAATGATGATATGCCGAGCCTGCAGCGTTATCCCAGCGGCAAACCGCATAATGCAGCCGGACTGCTGCTGACCGGCATACAGGATGTCACCGAAATCATGGCTTCAGGCAAATACAAACTGAGCGACCTGATTACATTGATTCTGGAAACTTTTTATAATAGTCTTGGGTTTCGTTTTATTACGTTATGTTTGCGCGACCAGGAAAAAGGTCATTACCGCGCGCGCAGTTCACTTGGTAGTAACTATTCAACCTACCAGAAAGCGTTTGTATTTCCACTCGCCACATCCACCGATATTTTCCACTTGGCGATGAAAAAAAATGTGGATCTGATTATTTCAGATGCAACCGTCGGTAAAGTGCGTAACCTACTGCCCAGATGGTATATGGACTTATTGCCGGATGCACGTAGCTTTATTGTGTTGCCATTGGTGGTGAATGAGAAAAGAATCGGCTTGTTTTACGCAGACCGGCAGCTCGAAGCGCCCGAAGGTGTATCATCCGAAGAAATGCGGCTTATCAAAACATTGAAAGCTCAAGTGATTACGGCGCTGCATACGCGTTAGGGTTTTTCTGAAACACGGATAACATAAGATCATGGCTACGACAACAGGATCAGGTTGCTTATTTATCATCAGCGCGCCTTCAGGCGCCGGAAAGACCAGTCTGATCAGAGTATTATTGGAACGAGACGCGCAACTCAAACTATCAATTTCGTATACCTCGCGTCCACAGCGATCTGCAGAAATTGATGGTCGCGACTATCACTTCGTCAGCAAGGATATTTTCAAACAGATGCAGTCACGCGGAGAATTTCTTGAGTATGCCGAAGTATACGGCAACCTGTATGGCACGTCGAAAAAATGGATTGACGATGCAATCGCGGCGGGACAAGATATAGTATTGGAAATCGATTGCCAGGGCGCAACGCAAGTACGCCGTTTTTTTTCACATGCCATCGGCATCTTCATTTTGCCACCATCTTGCGTAGCGTTGGAGAAGCGCTTGATTTCGCGTGACCAGGATGATGCAGAAGTGATACAAAAACGGCTGGAAGCTGTCCGTGAAGAAGTCAGTCACGTGAATGAATTCGACTATGTTATTATTAATGACGAATTGGAAAAAGCAGTTAATAATGTAGCCTGTATCGTCAATGCAGAACGTCTGAAAAGAGAACGGCAAATTGAGAAACATCAGGCATTGATTACACAACTCACATGAAATTTAATTGATTAACAACACCTTTATTTTTATCTGTTCACTGAATAAATAATATGGCACGTATTACAGTAGATGATTGTTTAATGAGAATCCCGAATCGTTTTGACATGACACTGGCGGCAACGACCCGTGCCAGACAACTGGCAATTGGCGCTTCTCCCATGATCGAATCAGCGCGCGACAAGCCGACTGTCATCGCGTTGCGCGAACTCGCTCAAGGCAAATTCGATATGGATATTTTAAATCCGAAAAATATGTAGCGTTGAAACGGAACAGTCTCATCGGTATGCTGTCCGTTTTACTCGCACCGCTGCTCGTTTCACAACACCACTCGTTTTTTTGAATAGCCCCACCCATGCATGAAGCCGAGTTATTGTTTTCGGAAGCCGCTCGGTACCTGAGGCCGGAAGATGTCTCTCAACTGAAGACTGCTTACTCCTTTGGCCAGGGAGCGCATTCAGGTCAATACAGAAAATCGGGCGAACCCTATATATCCCATCCGCTTGCTGTCGCCAGAATCTTGGGCGAGCTGCATATGGACGCACCAACCCTCACCGCGGCTTTACTGCACGATGTCGTTGAAGACACGGATATTTCCAAAGAGGAAATCAGCGAGCGGTTCGGTGAACCGGTTGCTGAGTTAGTCGACGGCGTATCCAAGCTGGATAAAATTCAATTCCAGACACAAGCCGAGGCGCAGGCCGAAAATTTCCGCAAAATGTTTCTGGCCATGGCGCGCGATGTGCGGGTCATCCTGATTAAACTGGCTGACAGACTGCATAATATGCAGACACTGGATGTGATGCGGACCGAAAAACAACGCAGCATTGCCCGTGAAACGCTTGAGATCTATGCCCCCATCGCCCATCGCCTGGGATTGAACACAATCTACCAGGAATTACAGGAACTTGGCTTTCGCTATTCTCATCCGCTACGCTACCGCGTGCTGGTCAAAGCAACCAGAGCCGCGCGCGGCAATCGTAGAGAGGTCGTCGGAAAAATTCAGGATGCGATTATTGACAAATTAAAAGAAGCGGGACTTGAAGCCGAAGTTCATGGACGTGAAAAACATATTTACAGTATTTACAAGAAAATGGTGGAAAAGCAATTATCATTTTCTGAAGTACTCGACATTTATGGGTTCCGTGTAATTGTCAAGGATATTCCTTCCTGCTATGTC
Source organism: Burkholderiales bacterium (assembly GCA_024235755.1). GTDB lineage: Bacteria > Pseudomonadota > Gammaproteobacteria > Burkholderiales > Nitrosomonadaceae > Nitrosomonas. The sequence goes on from JACKLV010000003.1 coordinate 16,423, forward strand.
GCGCTTGGTGCATTGCACAGTTTGTACAGGCCTATTCCCGGCAAGTTCAAGGATTATATCGCAATACCCAAGGCGAACGGATATCAGTCGCTGCACAGCACCCTGCTGGGCCCTTTCGGGATTCCGATAGAAATACAAATCCGCACTCAGGAGATGCACCGGATTTCAGAAAACGGCGTCGCCTCACACTGGTTGTACAAGAACTCCGAAACAAACCTTAACGACTTGCATTTGAAAACGCATCAATGGCTGCAAAGCCTGCTGGAAATTTTAAGTGACTCCGCCGACTCCATGGAATTCCTGGAACATTTAAAGGTTGATTTATTTCCGGGCGATGTCTATGTATTTACGCCGCAAGGTAAGATTTTAACGTTGCCAAGACGCTCCACCGCTGTAGATTTCGCTTATGCGATCCATTCCGATATCGGCAATTGCTGTGTGGCTGCAAAAATCAACGGCGAAAATGCGCCGCTGCGCAGTGAATTGAAAAATGGCGATCGTGTAGAAATCGTCACAGCGCCCTACGCAAAACCCAATCCTGCTTGGCTGGGTTATGTGGTTACAGGAAGAGCGCGTTCTCAGATCAGGCATTTTCTTAAAACCATACAATTCGACGAATCCGTCGAACTGGGTGAACGCATGTTAAATCAGGCATTGCTGTCCTTAAATGCTGAACCGGATTTGGTCAGTGACGCACAATGGGATAAACTGGTGCGCGACAGCGGCGTTAAATCGAAAAAAGCCCTGCTGGCTGATTTAGCGCTGGGTAAGCAGCTGCCCGCGGTAATTGCCAAGCGGCTGATTTCTCCACTTGAATCGGTCAAAAGCGAACAATTATCCAGCGATCCGATCACCATTCTTGGCACCGAAGGCCTGACCGTTCAGTTTGCCAAGTGCTGCCACCCGATACCCGGCGATGTCATTGTCGGATTGATTAAAAAAGATCACGGACTGGTCATTCATACGCACCACTGCCCGATTATCGCGCAGGCTCAAAAAAATCCGGAAAATTATCTGGATGTCACATGGGGTAAACATATTAGCCGGACATTCGAAGTCAAGATCAAAATTGTGGCTGCGAACAAACATGGCGTACTGGCGAGAATCGCAGCCGCAATCGCAAAAACAGAATCCAATATTGACGATATTGCCATGGAAAGCGAAAAAGACTATACAGCAATGGGTTTTATTCTGCAGGTCAAGAACCGGCATCACCTGGCTCAGGTAATACGTAATTTACGGCGAATCAAGGAAGTCGCAAAAATTATCCGCACTTGAGCATAACCGCGGCCATGACCGTATTTTTGCGCAGTCAGTCCCTTGTTATTCGTTTTTCCGGATCCTGACGGTAAAACAATGCAAGTTGCTCGTAAACCGCTGCGAAGTGTTGTTTGAGGGCTACAGGGGATTCAAAAAAAACTTCACTCAATACAGCAAAAAACTCTGCCGGACTCTCAGCAGCATAAGTATCAACAACCGTATCGACACCTTCTTCAACCTGATTGCAGAATACTGCATAAGCTTGACTGAACACATCATGCCAGGTTTGCACGCTCATGTTCGCATGCAAGGGCGGACATCCGTTTGCACCCTCGTGCAGCATGTCCAGTTTATGTGCAAATTCATGGATAACGACATTATGCACAGGTGTTGCATGCGTATTTACCATTTCCTGCCAGGATAAAATAACCGGACCCGACAACCAAGCTTCACCAGATGCGATATTCCGAACATGATGCACGACTCCGGCTTCATCAGCATAGTCATAATCGAGAATAAATTCACCGGGATATACTATGATTTCAATCCAGTCATCATAATAATCCAAATCAAGATTCAGAATCAGAACACAGGCCTGCAACGCAATTGCGACTCGCATTTCATCTGTAATTTTCAGATCATGCGCACCATTGATCACTTTGGCATGCAGGAACAGTAAAACCAGCGCCTGCAACCGGCGCAGTTCATCTGCGCTCATTCCACTCAGACAACGCAGTTGAATTACTTTTTGCCAGATATGCTGAGGTATTTCCTCGCGTTCGAGAATCCGCTCACGCCACCACTGATTTAAACGCCACGTCATGATCATTCACCAATAAAGCTTTCAGAATCGTAACCATTGTTTATCTTATAATAACGTATTCAGGGCTTAGGGGCTGTTCTCAATGAGTGAATTATTTCTGTTGCTTGTGAAATGGTACCAGCAGATACAGTTCACTCATTGAGAACAGCTTTTAGTACTCTATCCATTTGATATTGATTGCAGAGGTTACCATAGCGTGAACAGTACTAAAAAAACGCGGGACATCCAGGTGAGAAGTACCAATTTAGAAATTGACGATATCGTTTCAAAATTAAGAGACTTGCGCAACGCTTCTTTGGAGAGCCGTAAACGGCACGACAGGCCACCGAAACTGCCTTCGCGGAAAATACTGGCCGGTGTCGCGGAAGGATTGAGCGCAGCTTTATTTCCCAACCGCCTGGGTTCGTCAGAATTGGCGAATGAAGGAATCGATCATTATGTAGGACATACGCTCAATGTTACCTTGCGCGACTTAATGGTACAGATTCAGCATGAACTGCACTACCACTCAGGCATGGAAACACTCAGCTCCGAAGACAGGGATCAATCAATTGCAATCACGCAGGCATTTGCCAAACGGTTGCCACAAATCCGTGTATTGCTCGACAGCGATATTATTGCCGCCTATGAGGGCGACCCTGCCGCACGTAACGTTGACGAGGTCCTGGTCTGTTATCCGGGCATTATGGCAATTACGCATTATCGTCTGGCACACGAACTGCATAAACTTGGCGTGCCGTTAATCGCGCGTATGATTTCAGAAATTGCGCATTCTGTAACGGGAATAGAAATTCATCCAGGTGCGCAGATCGGGGGTAGTTTCTTTATCGATCATGGTACCGGCGTGGTTATCGGTGAAACGGCGGTTATTGGTCAGAATGTTCGGCTGTATCAGGCAGTGACCCTGGGTGCGAAACGCTTCCCGGTTGATGAAAACGGCACACTGGTCAAAGGCAATCTGCGTCATCCAATCGTGGAAGACGATGTTGTGATTTATGCAGGCGCGACTATTCTGGGGAGAATTACCATCGGGCGCGGTTCAACTATTGGCGGCAATGTCTGGCTGACACACAGCGTACCGGCCGGCAGCAGTATATCGCAACCACAGACCAAGCAGCGGTCGGATATCAGAACACGCGACTAAGTTTAACTCTACTTTAGACATTCACACATCGCCCTGCGTCACCTGAACCGTGACACAAATAGGGGACAAAACGAGCGAGACTGAGAATGTTGGCAGATGGCGGCAATGCTACACTTGCATTCTTGACTAACACCTTCTTTCGATTTGAAAAGTGATTGTCGGTTTTGTGTAAGAACTTTAGTTTGAGGCTGGCATGGGCTGTGATGTTGCATTGCAAGACCTGGTACCTTTTGTTTTGATTATCGACCCCGTTGCTGATTTGACCCCGGTCGCCGTAACAATGAACCTTGATGATAAAAAACACAAACAACAAAGAACTTCGTAAAACAAATCACTTTGTGTCGAAAAGTTATTTGAAAAATTGGTGTGGTGATGATAACAAGCTATATACATATAACACCTTGGTTTGGAACACAAAAGTTCCTTTATGGAAAAAATACTCTCCCTCAGCTGTTGCTTATCACTCCCATCTCTATACAAGGCTAGGCAATAAAGGTTTAGATGATGCCATTGAAAGATGGTTTGCTGACGATTTTGAATCCCCTGCTCAACGCGCAATTGATCGAGCTCTGAAAGGTTCAAAGTTATCGAGAGATGATTGGAACAAGTTAATTCGATTTGTTGCTTTGCACGATGCAAGATCACCAGCTAGACTGATAACTCACCTCGAAAATATGCCTCAAGATTTATCTGAAATTTTGGAAGATATCGCAAAAGAAATTCAACACCCTAAATTTATAAATTCGGAACCAACAAATCATGGAGGCATTGAAAGACACAATCCTCTTCCTGTGAAAATTATCCCTGTAAAAGAAAATAATGAAACTTTCCTAAAAATAGAATCATATGTTGGGCGATCAACATGGTTATACAACCTAAAATACATACTCACCAATACAATTAAGGTATTGCATAAACATCGATGGACGATAGTTCATCCGTATAAAGGAATGAAATGGTTTACTAGTGACAACCCTATAGTACGCTTGAACTTTATAAATTTTGACAAATATGATCTTAAAGGCGGCTGGGATGTTAAGCAGGGCAATATACTTTTTCCCTTAAGTCCCGAGCATCTTCTATTTACTGAAATGGGAACTAGACCACCAATTAAAGGAAGCTGTTTTGATAAAGATAAAACAGTATTTATTAGAAAGATTATTGCCGAAAATGCTTATAGAAAAATATTTACTATTGAACCTGAACCAGAAATCCTAAAATATTCTCCTAGGATAATTAATGAAAAGCTTTGTAAGGCAGAAAAAAATATGTGGGATACATGGCATACTAAAAATTTGTCTATGGAAGAAAAATATAGTAATGCCACTTTTATTCCAGAATCAGATTCAAACCCGCTTAGATAAAGTCAGTACCCAAAAAGGTACCTACCCAAAAAGGTACTACCCAAAAAGGTACCAGGTCTTGCAATGCAATATCACAGCCCCATACCAGCCTTAAACTAAAGATCTTACACAAAACCGACAATCACTTTTCAAATCGAAAGAAAGTGTTAGTCAAGAATGCAAGTGTAGCATTGCCGCCATCCGCCAGCATTCTCAGTCTCGCTCGTTTTGTCCCCTATTTGTGTCACGGTTCAGGTGACGCAGGGCGATGCGTGAATGTCTAAAGTAGCGTAAGCTTAAGTAATATTGCTTAATTCTCAGACTTAAACGCTACAATATGTGTAGCAATGAACTCGATACCAATTTTTTCGCCTATGCTGTGGTTGTGATGACTCGGAATCAGCGACAATACTTTGTCGCCACTTCCAAGCTGCAGTGTGTATAAGATTTCTGCGCCACGAAAAGCCTTGTGGACCACGAGCGCGCGTAAAGGGCTCGCATCCGAGTACACAATATCATCAGGACGAATCAAGATATCGACCTTGCTCCCCACCGGATAGTGATGCGGAATTTCCCCCTTGAGTATGCCCACTTCAACTTCTATCCGTTGCGCATCGACAACGTAGCCCGAAAGAAAAGCGCCCTGGCCGATAAAATCGGCAACCTGCCGATTGGCCGGACGATGATATAAATTATAGGCGCTATCCCACTGCTGAATATCGCCATTAAACATTACGCCGATTTTATCGGCGATCGCAAATGCTTCAGACTGATCATGCGTCACCAGAATTGCTGTGATACCTTGATTCTTTAGTATTTCCCGCACTTCCACACTCAAATGCTCCCGAAGATTTACGTCCAGATTGGAAAAGGGCTCATCCAATAACAACAATTCCGGGCGCGGCGCCAAAGCACGCGCAAGCGCAACACGCTGTTGCTGACCGCCGGAGAGTTCGTGCGGATAATTGTTGGCGACGTTTCCAAGTTGCACAATGTGCAACCATTTTTCCACGTGTTGTTTGCGTTCGATACGGGATAGCCGGTGCAAACCAAAACCGATATTTGCCGCCACATCAAGATGCGGGAACAATGCGTAATCCTGAAACACCATACCGATCTGTCTTTTTTCCGGTGGCATGCACGTGCTTGCACTGCTAACACAACGGCCGTTGATCAGAATCTCTCCGTCCGAAATCGATTCGAACCCGGCAATGCAACGCAGCGCAGTGGTCTTGCCACAACCGCTGGGCCCTAATAGACAACCGATCTCTCCCTTATATAAACTCAGTGACAAGCGGTTTAGAACTGGGTGTTCAGCATAGTGCTGCTGAATTTGGTTAAGTTGCAGTAATGCGGAACTCATGGTGTGATGAGATAAATTCGGTACGGAAAAAAGCTTTGGTGTGGATTACAGTTTACAATCATCGATTATCTTTCATTCTCATTCAGCCATTCATTTTTTAATCACGCCATCATCTATTATGTCACGTGACTGGCATTTTCAGGAACTTGGCGTCCCTCTCCATAGGCCGGACCGGCCTTCATACTAAATTGTAGATATGCCGACATGCTAACCGGTTAGGCCTCAATGTACAATTCATAAGTTTTGTAATATACAATTACACATCGCTTCATCGGATACGGTATAGATGCTATCCTACAATTGCTTCAAAAGATTATTTATATCCAAACGAGCATGATTAGACTGGGTATATAATCAAATCGCAGTTGTTGTTATCTTCCAACCACTGAAAGGAGGTGTATGATGTCAGCAATTCATAAAATGTTTGTTTTCCTGGTGATCACAATAACGTGTCAAACGGTAGTAGCAGCAGACTATCGTATCGAAATTACCAACCTGACACATAAGATTGAATTTACGCCACGAATCGTCATTGCACATGTACCGGTATCTTTTTTCGCTGCAGGCGATAATTTAAACGATACCTCAAGTGGCTTACTGGACGGACAAATCAACAATGCCCTGACAGAAATAGCCGAAGCAGGCAATCTCGGTCCCATGATGGCCATTCTCGATCAGGAGTCCATACAAAATTTCGTTTCGTATACTATTGGCAGCGACTTGCTGGGTGGCGGAAAAAAACAAACAGTTGAGCTGTTGAATGTTAATGAAACGCTAAGCCGCATATCACTGTTTGCAATGCTGTTACCAACAAACGACGGTTTTATTGCATTAAACAATGCAGTATTACCGCAGACGGGTAATGTGCAATATTATCTAAATGCGTACGATGCCGGCACAGAAACGAATACAGAATCCTGTGCGGACATTCCCGGCCCGTTGTGCGGCGGTACGGCGCAATCCCCGAACGACATGGGCGAAGGGTTTGTGCATATCCATAGAGGAATACGGGGTCTGAACCCTGAAGAAATCAATCCAGCTGAATATGATTGGAAAAATCCGGTTGCTATAGTAACAATCAGCAGAATCCATTAGTTCAGTGAATTCTGCGAGTGTTCAGCCAGTCACCGACACACATTACAGTAGCGTAGCCTATTCCAATATCCCCCATGATCTTGGGGGATGCTTGTTCGTTTTACGCCGGATGTGTTTTGTATTTAATAAAGATTTTTATTCCGCACATTAAACGATTCCTGGTCAAGAAAACCACATCTTTTCCGTGAAACTTTATCAATTGTTAATGCATTGATTGGATAAAAAATATAGGCTTTGAGTTACTGAGTTAAATACTTCACATTAATGATCTTTTATATCACAAGGAGAAAGAAATGACCGATAAAGAAGCTTATTTACAGAAACTGCAGGCTAAGCTCGATGAATGGGAAGCAGATATTCAAGTACTGAAGGCAAAAGCATCCGGAGCCAATGCCGATGCACAAATTCAGCTGAACAAACAAATCCGGGAACTGGAGTCCGAACAAAGTGAAATGAAGCAGAAATGCGAACAATTGAAAGCAGCCAGTGACGATGCCTGGAAAGATATACGCGATGGTATGGAATCGGCATGGGATCGGGTATCGGCCTCTTTCAAAAGCGCGGCCGACCGGTTCAAGTGAGCATTGCTGCAAACGATAGCGCCACAGGATGTAATCAGCTTTGCTGACTGGCGTCTATCTTATATTTAAACCTACCAGGAGACTGATATGAAAAATATATTATTTGTTCTGTTGTTCTTGATCGTGAGTTTGTCTTTTCATGTTTATGCTGATGAAACCGTTTCAGAATCAATGCAGGATATCAAGAACGACGCACAACGTGAAGCCAAGCAAAAAATGAACCGGCTTGAAGAAGAAACATGCATGAAAAGCGAAACCGAATGTTTGAGGCTGAAAGCAGAAAACCGCTTGGAAGAAACGTCTGAAGCGATTTCGGACAAATACGATGAAATAAAGAATGTCATCGATAACGATTGATTATTCAGGCTAAAACCATGCGCACCGAACCGTGCAACGACAAGCGGTTGTTGCACGCAGGTTCTACTTTCATTTCTAAACTTCTATATCTAAACAGAAGCCGGAATGCAGCATGAATATGCTTTCTTTTAAAGGAGTCATTACATGTTAAATCTTGCAGTTACATTCCTGATTATCGCCATTATTGCCGGCGTCCTGGGTTTCGGAGGAATTGCCGGTGCAGCTGTGGAAATGGCCAAAATAGCGTTTTTTGTCGGACTGGTGCTTGCTATTGTATTCTGGCTATTGGGCAGAAAAGGTCCCCCGGCTTAAAACATGATTCCAGAAACCGGAAAGCGGGCAACCTAACCTAACTCCAGCTGACATCGATCACAACAGCAAGTTACACCAAATGCTTTTCCGGTTGCGGAACGTCGCTTTTGCTGACATTCTGACTCACCGCTTTTTTTCTGGCCCAGGCTTTGTCATCGCTCTCTACATCCAGTCCATTTTGTTCATCGTTACGACCATGCTCGAATACGAGTTCGGTATATAACGCAAAATGATCCGATCCGAAGCTGGGCAGCCTTTCCAAATGCTGGAGCGTAAAATGCCGGCTGTGAAACAAATGATCCAGCGGCCAGCGCAGGTACCAGTAATCTGCGTGAAACGTATTAAACATACCGCGGCCCACCCTCGGGTCAAACAGTCCACTGATTTTCCTGAACAACCGTGTTGTTTCCGACCAGGCCACGTCATTCAAATCACCCGTCACGATAACTGGCACATCGGAATCGGCCACGCTTTTTGCCACAATCACCAGCTCCGCATCACGCTCTGAAGATTCCTCATTCTCAGTCGGGCTCGGGGGCGCCGGATGCAGGAAATGCATGCGCACCTTATGACCGGATGGCAATATAATCAACGCATGCATTGAGGGTTTGTCAGGTTCGACCAAATATTCGGTCTGACAATTTATCATCGGAAATTTTGAGTAGACGTGCATACCGTAGAGATTATCCAACGGACATTTGATCGTATAGGGATAATCGGTTTCGAGACTATCCAGCTGTGCTTCCCACCAGCTATCCGACTCTAACGTCACTAAAATATCCGGTTCATTTTCACGAACCAATTCAAGGAATCCGGCCGCGTTTCTATTCGGCATCAGTACATTGGCGGTAATAATTTTGATACTTTTTTTGCGGTCCGGCGCTCGTGCCGTTTTAACTTCCACAGGAAAAAGAAATGTATAAGGTGCGATCCACCAGGCCTGGTAAATCAGGCACAGCCATAACACTGTGACAAGCCCCCAGTTAAACGGCAGGGATAAATCCAACAACAACAATTCCAGCGCAAGTGTGATCAGAATAATCAGGAAAAGCTGCAGCCGGGGAAAATCCAGACCACGAATCCACCAGGCCTCAAGACGCAAAATCGGCAACACAGTCAGCAGAGTCAAAATGACGGTAATAATCAGAAAAGTAAGTTGCATTTACTGGAAAACTCTTTAATCATTCTTGAGCGGCATTTTTATCAAGCAAATTCTCGGCATCGACACGTTCATGCTCATCATCAACTCTTTTTTCGATCGCATCGTCATTACTGATATCGACTGCAGCATGGGCGATTATCTCAGATTGCCGTCCAGCTGAATATGTTTTTTGTCGTGCACCGCCTTCTTTTTGCACAGAATCAACATTTGTTTCATTACCAGTCACTTTGATTTGATAAGCAGGCTCCGGCATAACGATTTTTTCTCGGTCAAAAGTCTCTTTTATCTGACGGATAGCCTCGCTGCGTACTTTCGGAAAACTGTATTTCTCCTGATCAGTCCATCCATAAATCCTCAGAACGATGCTAGAATCTCCCAGTGCTTCAATAGTAACCATCGGTTTGGGTTCATTCAGTACCCCTTCAATGGAATCCAGAGCATGCAAGGCAATCGTTTGAACACTCAACAGGTCTTGATGAGTATCTATACCGACATCAAACTGAAAACGCCGTTCCGCACTGCGCGTGTAGTTAACAATAACGGCCTTAAAAACGCTTGAATTGGGAATTCGAATATGATTTCCATCGGGAGAAATCAATATGGTAGCGCGTGTGGTCAAACGCGCTACATTGCCTTCGATACCGTCGATCTCAACCAGATCATTGACTTCAAACGGATTGCGCAAGCTCAATAAAATACTGGCGATATAGTTTTCAACAGTATCTCTGACAGCAAAACCGACCGCAAGTCCAATAATACCGGCCGCTCCAAGTATTGACCCTAGCAAAGCAGTGAGATCCAACAGCGATAATGCAAGCATCAATCCGAGCAGTATGAAAAACAGCTGGGTTATTTGCCCGTACAAATTCGCAATAAAGTAATTGGGCGCGATTCTGCGGTAAAGGCTTTGTCGCCGTGATAGCCATCGGCCAAAAAGCCAGGAAAGCATAAAAGCGATAATTGCCAGCAGAAAAACTGGCAGGCTTGTCAGGATTTCTTTTGCAGCTCTTTCGAATTTCAGCCATGTATTTCCCAAGCGCTCTTTCAGATCATGCGTGATAACCAGTTCATTTTCGACTTCGACGACGCCTTCCACCTGCTGAGATAGCTGTATTGCTTTGTCTTCCGCTGAAGCCGAATTAACATTGCCCTGCAGCGTTACAATACCATTGCTGACCTGGATGCTGATCTTTTTCAAATCCTCCATTTCAGAGAAAATTTTTTGCAAACGTTTCTGAATCTTTTTGTCGTCCAGTTCAGAGGTATTGACCTCAATCACTTTTGGGGCGGCGACATCCTGTTTCGGTTCGGTTTTTCCGGCGATCAGATCGGTTAATTGATCGGCGCATAACGGACTTGCTACAAGTGCCATGCCTAGAATAAATGCCGCCGATATTGTTGTGTACATGCGCTCAGTTCTATTGATAATGTCAACCAACCAACCCGGTTTTAGTATTTTTATAAATTGCCTGGCACTTCTCAAACCGTTTGGCAATCTCCTCTGCATCCGAAGAATTCCGGAAATGTTCTTTTGACGATTTTATGATCAATTCCGCGTGGTTAAATAACGCATCAGAATACTGAGATTTCCTGGAAACCTGCAGAATTCTTGAAATCGTCTCGAGCAAATGAATCATGACCATTTCATTGGTCGTAACATTTTGTCTTAACGGGTGAAACATCGTATCGACCGCATCCGTAAAGCAGAATCCGCGTTTTTTTACGCGCACCACACCATTCGAGTCTTCCAGATACTCTGGGGGGAAATTTTTATTTGCCATACGGCCCAGTGATGCGCTGAGCCAGTCAATACAGGCAATCGCTGTCAGAGAATCGTTAATGCCGGGTGACAGTGCGCGCAACGCAATTTGTAGTAATTGCATAATCGCAAACTCAATGTCACTGAATGGCGTTCTTTTCCGCCCAAGCGATATACATAATCTGAGTTTGTCATTACAAGCTTCACTGATTTCCTCGTCATAATATATCCGTAAAATCGGCGAGTGTTCTATAACAAAATCGCCCGGTCGCAGCAATAATTCAAGGTGCTGATTCTCACTTTCCGCAATTTTGTTGAGTTTGTCTACATCGACGAACTCCACGTAGCCACTCCCTGCGGCCAACACGGTTTCCGATGGCATTGCATGAACGGCAATATCCCATCTTTGTTTCAAAAAATCAGTCATGCATTGCTCATCCAGATCAAGCAAGGATTCTTCTATCGCCTCATTCAACTCCTCTCCGATCAAGGAAATGATCTGATCCGCTTGGATGGTAGTTGAAATATAGTGGATGAAATAAATCAGACCGATGATTGACAGCACTGTCAGCAACAGATTAACGGCAACGGAGATAATAGGTATTTGCTGGGAAGATGTCGCATGTGTATCAATAAATGAAAGTAATGCCAGACCATACAGAAAACTTCCAACGAGCAAACCCAACACTATTTTAGTTTTGGTATCACGCAAAAAGTTATACAGAATTTTTGATCCGAACTGGTTCGCCGCCAGCGTCAGTGCAACAACCGAAATCGAAAAAACGACACCAGTCACCGAGATAATCGCACTAGCCGTGACCGCAAGCAACTGTCGAGTCCCTGAAGTGCCAATCTGCAGCACGTCTGCCCCTGGCCAGTTATGCACATCTACATACCGGTCAAGACTTAAAAGCCCGATCGCCGTCATAACGAGTCCCGTGGCTATGATTGCCGGTACAAACCAGATCGTTATCAGCAGTTTTTCCCAAAATAATTTAAGCATCGTTATTATTTGTTTGCCTGATCCTGTTTCATAAATATGGTTCTGTCACAAGACCGAATGCAGTCTAATGAACTCACAAATTCTGTCCAAAACAGTCGTTCAACCAAAAAACCCTCGCCAACCAGGCGAGGGTTTTTTGGTTGAACGAAATACTGCATTGCATAAAACATATGCGCGTCAACTCTTCTGAAAATTGCAATAATACTGCAAGATTAAAATATTTTGGTTAAACCTAAAGTGGTACCAGCGGGAATATCACAATTATCGCTGTCATTTGACGGGTCGTTATCGTTATCGGTGCAGGATATAAGTACGACCGTACCTGTTGAATTATCACCATTGAAAGTGATATCAATAACCAGATCGACGGTACCAAAAATGGAACTCAAACGAACGATGTTACCATTGCGCGTTCCGCGAACCGCCTCCCAGGTCGAATCAGACGGAGATGGTTCCAAGACAACTGCGATAATCACGCCATTATTTTCATGGATTGAGGCATAACCGGTTAAAATGCCATTGAAATTAAATGCATAAATTCCGTCAAAAGGCCCGGCGGCATGTGCTGTACTTGTGGTAAAAAAAAGCAGAGCGAGTGCTGTCATGATCCGTTTCATTATATTTCCTCCTTTCTCAACAGAGACATATCGAAATCGTAACATATTTGATCTGTCGCATGGTCAGTACTGCCATCCAAATAATATTGCGGGGTTCAGTGCGCTTGCCAGTATTTATAGATGGGGTATTTTAGGGATGTTAACAATTGAACTACGCAGAAAAACATGAGGCAAACTCTGTTTAGACCTGTTGCAGAAACGGTCCTAAACCGCCTACGACAATTCTATCCAGACAGGTTGATGATCGGATGCCTGCGTTTCGGCATCCGTGTGATAGGATTTAAGACGATTTTTCAAACCATTTGTAATGAAAATGTAGTCGAAACATTCTGGCCGGTCAACGAAATCCACAGGGTGAATACCGACGGTCGGTGCATGCGGCACTCCGGGATAAAGTAATGTGCGCGTATCGTAAAATGCCGGAATACCGCTTTCAAATGAGGCCAGTAGTTGCAACCGTTCATTTGCAGACGCTGGAAAATTCATATCGCCGCACAAAATCGCTTCAGCGGGCCGCGGACAACCATCAAAAGGACCATTTTGCTCAGCCGATTTTGGCACACGGCTTATCGAAGCATGCGCTTCCACGTGCAGGCGACGGATCGCCTCGATCTGAACCTCGCGTTGACGCTGTGAATAATATTCAAGATGTGTCGTCAGCACACGGACAGGCCCAAAAGCCGTGGTAACAACGATTTCTATCAGTGTTCGCTGCATGCTGGGTGTTTCCGGTTCAACCACCCAAGGTAGCAAATGTCGCCAGATCTGGCCCACCGGCAGGCGACAAAAGATTGCATTGCCAAACAAGCTGCGATTGCCATGTCCATCCGGGACATCGGTTGCCGGACTATAAATTGCAGTATAATCCTGCAAACCGGCTGACAGTAACTCAAGCTGATTTTCACCCTCACTGCCAGGCAATCCAGGGAAATTGACAGCCACCTCCTGCAGACAGATGACATCAAACTGATCCAGCTGACGAATGGTCTTCAGGATACGTTGCGGATCGACCCTGCCATCCATACCGCGACCCCACTGAATATTCCAGCTCAACAGCTTCATATCCGTCCCGTTTATGCGTTATGCCAACCTCAAAACAGATTGACCATCAAACCGGCGCTTAAAAAATCCGGCTTGAGAAATTTTCGTAATAATATTGATCGATTTCATCACGCGTAAAATGATGATTCTGTCCACCACGCTGCGCAATTTTTAACGCGCCCATCAGCGATCCGAGCTGTCCCGACGTTGGCCAGTCCATGTCATTGACAATACCGTAAAGCAGGCCGGCGCGATAGGCATCGCCACAGCCGGTAGGATCGACAATTTCAGCTGGTTTAACGCAAGGAATCCGGATTTCCTTGCCGTTGGCATAGATGATTGAACCTTCGGCGCCAAGTGTAACGATCAATGCTTTGACTCTATCTGCTATTGCCGTCATGGTAAGTCCGGTACGTTCCTGCAATAATTGGCCCTCATAGTCGTTGACAGCGACATAGTCGGCTTTATTGATAAAGTCAGTCAGTTCGTTCCCGTTATACATAGGCAGTCCCTGACCCGGGTCAAAGATAAACGGAACACCCGCCGCATGAAATTCCTGCGCATGCAACAGCATGCCATCACGCCCATCCGGCGCAATAATACCAAGTTTGACTTGCGAGGCATCGTTCACTGAATTCAAATGAGAGAAATTCATTGCACCCGGATGAAATGCCGTAATTTGATTGTCATCCAGATCAGTAGTGATAAATGCCTGCGCAGTAAAGGTGTCCTTGACATGTAAAATGCACGACTGATCAAGGCTCAGCGTTTCAAACCGTTCCATGTAAGGTTGAATATCATCGCCCACAGTTGCCATCATAATGGGCTCTCCACCGAGCATTTTCAGGTTATAGGCAATATTACCGGCACACCCTCCGAATTCTCGGCGCATCTCCGGCACTAGAAAGGCAACATTTAAAACATGAATTTTTTCGGGCAGGATATGGTTTTTGAAATGGTCTGGAAAAACCATAATATTGTCGTAGGCGATTGAGCCGCAGATCAGTGTTCGCATAGCGTAGAATTTTATAGGATTATTAAAGAGATATTCGATTAGAACATCAGAGAAATCAGTTTAACAGCTGTCTGACACTGCTATGAGGTTGATGATACCCTTTTGTCTATTGAATAACAAAAGGAGATCACCAACGATTGATTATTTAATACTCGGATACCACAGCAGTCCGAAATTAAATTCGGACAAATACCGACTTAAGCGTCCGGCTTCCAGCGCAGATCGAGTTCACGCGCCGCCTTGACGTCGTCTAATTTGCGTAGCGGCATAGAATGCGGTGCATTCTTAACCATATCCGGCTGCTCCTGAATCTCGGTAAGAATTTCTTTCATTGCGGTTACAAATGCATCCAAGGTCTGTTTGGATTCGGTTTCTGCCGGTTCAATCAGTAGGCATTCAGGAACCAAAATCGGAAAATACGTTGTTGGCGCATGAAAACCTTTATCCAACAATCGTTTGGCAAGATTCATCGCTGTAACGCCTGTTTTTTCTTTGGTGTCTTTTAAGGTAACGATGAACTCATGACTGGCGCGTCGTGTCGGATAGGCAATCTCGAAACCTGCTTTCTTTAACTCC
Organism: Burkholderiales bacterium; assembly: GCA_024235755.1. Classification (GTDB taxonomy): domain Bacteria; phylum Pseudomonadota; class Gammaproteobacteria; order Burkholderiales; family Nitrosomonadaceae; genus Nitrosomonas. Next base: position 31,874 of record JACKLV010000003.1, read on the forward strand.
GCCATCAAATAGTTGGCATTCAGCGTAGCAAATTCAGCAACCCGGTGCATGCCGTCTCTACCCAGCAGACGCACATATACGTAAGCACGCAGCAATACCCCGGCATTACCCATATGCGCGGACAGACGGCCGATAGACTGTGGACACTCCTTCTCGGCCACCCAACTGTATGTTTCATTTTCCAACTTTACAAAAGGCACCGGTAAAAATGGCAATAGCCGTTTGGCTACGCCAACCGGCGCCGAGCCGGGTCCACCGCCACCGTGTGGCGTGGAAAAGGTCTTATGCAGGTTAATATGAATGACATCAAATCCCATATCGCCCGGTTTGACCTTGCCCAGCACTGCATTCAGATTTGCGCCATCATAGTAGAGTAATCCACCGGCTTCATGAACGATACGGCTCATTTCTGTAACGTTTTCCTCGAAAACGCCCAAGGTGGAAGGATTGGTCAGCATCAACCCGGCTGTTTGCGGACCGACTGCCGCTTTTAAGGCATTGAGATCAACGTTGCCTTCCTTGTCAGTGGCAATTTCTACCACTTTAAATCCGCACATAACAGCTGTTGCCGGATTAGTCCCATGCGCTGCATCTGGCACAATAATTTCCGTGCGTTCATAATCACCGCGCGATTCATGGTAGGCACGGATCATCATGACACCGATTAACTCACCCTGTGCGCCAGCCATCGGCGCCAGACTGATACCGGCCATGCCGGTTACGTCTTTCAGGATTTCCTGTAAATCATACATACAGGCAAGAAAACCCTGACCCGTGTCTTCCGGTGCAAGCGGATGCCTGCTCAAAAATTGCGGCAGCATGGCCAATGCATTGCAGGCACGCGGATTGTACTTCATGGTGCATGATCCGAGTGGATAAAACTCGGTGTCGATTGAGAAATTTTTTTGCGACAATCGCGTATAGTGACGCACTGTATCCATCTCGGACACTTCTGGCAACAAAGGTTGTTTTTTGCGCAAAAGCTGTTTGGGAATACCGTCTGTACTTGCAGTTGTTGTCGGCGCTTGCGAATAATTCCGACGCCCGTGGCGCGCATGTTCAAATATCAGCATTTTAGATATCAGCGTGTAAAAGTTATTTCAATGCAGCTAATGCCGCATCATAATTAGGTTCATCAGCAATTTCCGGAACGAGCTCGGCATGAACAACCGTATTCGATTCATCGAGCACAATGACAGCTCTTGCAGTGATTCCCGCAAACGGCCCCTCTGCGATGGCCACGCCATAGTCTTTCATGAAGTTTGCACCGCGCATGGTTGACAGTGTAACCACTTTATCTAAATTCTCAGTATCGCAGAAGCGGCTCATGGCAAAAGGCAAATCAGCAGCAATAATAAGCACGGCTGTGTTTTCCATATTGCTGGCTTGCTCGTTAAATTTGCGCGTAGAGAGCGCACAAACAGGTGTATCCAGACTTGGAACTATGTTCAGCACTTTTTTCTTGCCAGCAAAATTATCGAGCGTGACATCTTCCAGATCCCGGTTAACCAGGGAAAAAGCCGGCGCCTTCTGACCGACTGTTGGAAAAGTGCCTTCAATACGAATTGGATTACCTAAATGGGTGACCATAATATTTCCTTCATTTTAAACGGTTTATGATATAACTGTATCGGATTCTCAGCGCAAGCGCGATATACACATCCGCCTATCCGGCTATTTAAGCGCTTGTTCAAATTGAGTAACGTAGTTTTGAATATCTACCTCGGTTTTTGTCTCTGTTGCACATACCAGCAATGTATTCTCCATTTCAGGATAAAACACCTGCAGATTCAAACCGGCTAAAATACCTCTAGCTCTCATTTTAGCCAGAACGTCATCGACCGGTTTTTGCAATTTCAAAACCGCCTCATGGAAAAACGGGCTACTGAATGCACTCTCAACACCGGGAATTTTTTCAAGCCTCTGTATCAAATCCGTCGTGTTGGCATGTGAATGTTCTGCGACACGGCGCAGACCATCCGGACCAAGCAAAGACATATAAATAGTCGCAGCGGTAACCATTAAACCTTGGTTGGTACAAATATTCGAGGTAGCCTTGGATCTGCGGATATGCTGCTCACGAGCCTGTAGCGTCAAGACAAAACCTTGTTTGCCATCCAGATCGTTGGTGCGGCCGATGATCCTGCCTGGAATCTGGCGTATCAAGCTGTTCTTGCACGCCATGAAACCAAAATACGGGCCGCCGCTGGATAAGGGGATACCCAAAGGCTGTCCTTCACCCACAGCGATATCAGCACCTTGACTGCCCCATTCTCCGGGTGGCGTTAATAAGGCCAGGGAAACCGGATTGACTACACCGATAGCCAGTGCTTTTTTACTGTGTGCCCAATCGGTAAGTTCATTGACCTGTTCCAACACACCAAAAAAATTGGGCTGAGGAATAACCAGTGCAGCAAACTCCTCATTCTCAAATTTTTCCAGCGATTCCGGTAAAACGCGTCCGGCTTCTGTGCAGAACGGCAATTCCACGATATCAATTTTTTGGTTACCGACTATGGCATGCACCACTTTCTTATAGACCGGATGCACAGTTTGCGGCATCAGAATACGGCGGGATGATCTATGTGAACGCACAGCCATTAACACTGCTTCAGCCAACGCGGTAGCGCCATCATACAAACTGGCATTGGAAACATCCATACCGGTCAACGAAGCCATCATCGTTTGATATTCATACAATAACTGCAACGTTCCCTGACTGGCTTCCGCCTGATAAGGTGTATATGAAGAATAAAATTCACCGCGAGTTGTAATTTGCCAGACAGCAGCAGGTATATGATGCTCATAAGCGCCCGCGCCGATAAAATTCTGATAAAAACCATCCTGATTGGCGCGTTCCATCATCAACCGGGTGATTTCCATTTCGCTTAATCCGGGTGGAACTTTGTTTAATCGGCCACTTTTCAGGTCATCCGGTATTTCATCAAAAAGTGTTTCAATAGAATCTGCGCCAATGCTTGCTAACATTTCAGCAATGTCATCTTGTGTATGTGGAATAAACGGCATGGTAAGTTACGAATAAATCTCTTAATAAGTATGAATGGAGGAGCAATACTGTAAATACTATAAACGTCCAGGCTAATGCTCTTCGCTGTCCAGCAAAGCTTGATACCCGGTTGCATCAAGTAATCCTTCTACTTCCGCAGGATTGCTGGGCTTTAATTTAAAAAGCCAGGAACCAAAGGCATCCTGATTGATATTTTCGGGGTTGTCGACAAGGGCTGAGTTCACTTCAACTACTTCGCCCGAAACCGGTGAATAAACATCAGCCGCTGCTTTAACGGATTCAGCCACAGCGCATTCTTGTTTTTGCGTGAATGTATCACCGACCTGAGGCAACTCGACAAAAACCATGTCCCCCAGCAACTCTTGAGCATGATCGGTAATACCGACACTGACGTTCCCGTCCGCTTCAGTTTTGACCCATTCATGTGACTTAGTGTATTTCAAATCTGTTGGAATACTCATATATTTACTCCGGAATTTATATTGATTGATGATCCCAAATTTAAATCAGAACTTTCCCGTTCCGTACAAATGGGTATTTTACCACTTTGGCACGCAATTTCTTATCTCTGACCAACACATGTACTTCCTCATCCGGAGCAATTTCGATAGCAATACGGGCCAGGGCGATAGATTGATTGATGGTTGGTGAAAAACCGCCGCTGGTAATTTCTCCCTCGAATTCCCGTCCGTCATGTTGCGCTACAACTTTTTGATGATTTCTGAGAACACCGCGGTCCAGCAACACCAATCCGACCAGTTGTTGTGTAACTTTCGAATCAAGCAGCGCCTGCTTGCCGATAAAATCTCGCTCACTTTTCAAATCAACCGTCCAGCCAAGCCCCGATTCCATCGGCAACGTCGTCTCATCCATATCCTGGCCATAGAGATTCATACCGGCTTCAAGACGCAGGGTATCACGCGCACCCAACCCTGCAGGTGCAACACCTGCATCATACAATGCTCTCCAAAATGCCGGGGATTCTTCGGCGGGCAACATAATCTCAAAACCATCTTCACCAGTGTAGCCGGTACGCGCTATAAAGAAATGATTCAGCGTGGCTGATTGAAACAATTTCAACTCTTCCGTCGCCGCTTTTGCTTCCGGAATCACCTGCCATACCTTTGCGCGGGCATTCGGTCCCTGCACGGCGATCATGGCCAGATCACGACGCGATGTAATTTCTAGATCAGGCGCAATGATATCCCGCTGTTTAATTATCCAGTCGACATCTTTGTCGGCCGTACCGGCGTTAACAACAATCCGGAACCAGGTTTCAGATAAAAAGTAGATAATGAGATCATCGATGACACCGCCTTCTGGGGTCAACATGCAGGTATATAGCGCTTTTCCCGGAATGGTCAGCTTGTCAACATTATTGGCGACCAAATGCCGCAAGAAGTCACGTGTACTCTCGCCCTTTATATCGATGGGCAGCATATGCGAGACATCAAACATGCCTGCATCCTGACGGACTTTGTGATGTTCATCGAGCTGCGAACCATAGTGCAGCGGCATATCCCAGCCGCCAAAGTCCACCATTTTGGCATTCATTTCCCGATGCGTCTGATTGAGGGGTGTTTTTTTCAGCACGGACTACTCTCCCGGTAATAAAAATAAGCCATCATACACATATGACGCACTTAAGAATTTTCACCCCTCTGTCCTTTTACCTGAGAGATTTACGGATATTACACCGTGTGCCCCTTCGGTGGTCAGGACCAATTTCCTGACACTCTCCAGATCGCCTGTTTCAAGCGGTTCCCAGGGAGAAACTATGTCTGACCATGCCTGAGCGATTCCGGGGAGTTACGCCTTCGGCGGCGCTCGCATCATATAATTCTCGAGCGCGCTCTCCTGCTTGAACATATATTTTGGCTGAGCACGAACTATACCTCAGCAGAGACAGGTTAGACAAGACTTGCGAGATTTTTAATGCTTTTTTTAGTTTTGTGACAGATGATATGTTTTGAATTTAATTCATTGATTGATAGAATAAAAAAATCACTCGTTCTGTTGAAGGCGTATATGGATATGCTTGAGTCATAAATTGATTCGCTGAAAAGGCATTTTTAAGAATCAAACAACATAACAACAGTCTTATATTGCTTCACCATTAATTGATAGGAATCACAAATCGAATGAAAACAGTTTTAATTACCGGAGCAAACCGGGGTATTGGTTTGGAGTTTGTGCGTCAATATGCGCATGACGGCTGGCGTGTTCATGCATGCGTGCGCAATCCGTCGACTTCGAACGATTTGAACCAATTGTCTGCAAAGCTTCCAGATACAATTGAGGTACATGCACTTGATGTGGATAATCACGCGCGAATTGAACAACTGTCGCATGCAATGTCAACTGAGAAAATTGATTTATTAATCAACAATGCAGGCGTTTATCCGGTAACCCACGGTGCCAGCTTTCATCAAATTGACTACGATGCCTGGGCTTATGCGTTTAGGATCAATACCATGGCGCCCTTAAAAATGGCAGACGCTTTTTATTCGCAGGTCGCAAAAAGTGAGTTAAAAAAAATCGTAACAGTCACCAGTAAAATGGGAAGTGTTGCCGATAACCGCGGCGGCGGCAGTTATGTCTATCGTTCGAGTAAATCGGCTGTCAATATCGTTATGAAAAGCCTGGCGATCGATCTAGAACCCAAGGGTATTATCGTGGGATTATTGCATCCTGGCTGGGTTAGGACGGATATGGGCGGCCCGAACGCATTAATCTCAACTGAAAAAAGTGTATCAGGCATGCGCCAGGTCATCGAAGAGCTTACCCATACAGACTCTGGAAAGTTTTTTGCCTTTGATGGCCAAATCATTCCATGGTAAGTTCTTTTACGACTTAATGGCTTTATATCCATCAGTTAATATCTTTACCGACACCAAAGCAATCGGAGACACATGAGCACGGATACCTTCAAGCTTGGCAAGAACGAATTGATCAAACAATCTTTCGATCAAATGGATGCGCATTTGCAAGGCACGCAATACAATCCGGCACAGAAACTAGCGCTCACCTGCCGCATTCTGTTCGACAATGGTCATGATTCCGGCCTCGCCGGTCAAATTACTGCGCGCGGTGAAAAGCCGGGCACTTATCTGACACAAAGACTGGGGCTAGGTTTTGACGAAATCTGCGCCGGTAATTTATTACTTGTAAACGAAGACCTGGAAGTATTGCAGGGCAACGGTATGGCCAATCCCGCCAATCGTTTCCATTCATGGCTGTACCGCGCACGCCCGGACGTGCAATGCATCATACATACGCATGCCGTCCATACTGCAGCACTCAGCATGCTTGAAATTCCGTTGGAAATCTCTCATATGGATAACTGCGTGCTCTATGATGATGTGGCCTTTTTACCAAAATGGCCAGGCGTTCCCGTCGGAAACGAGGAAGGCGAACTGATTGCTCAAGCGATTGGAACAAAACGCGCTATTCTGCTCGCACATCATGGCTTGCTGGTCGCATGCACAAGCATTGAAGAATCATGTCTGTTGGCAATAGCGTTCGAACGGACCGCAAAAATGCAATTGCTTGCCCGTGCTGCCGGAACCATTCAGCCTATTGATCCCACATTGGGACGCGAAGCACATGACTGGATACTTCGTGCACAAAGAAATGCAGTGGGTTTTGCATATTACGCCAGACGTACGCTCAAGAAAGAAAACCATAAGAATTGTCTTGAATGATACTCGGCCAGAAATTCCTGCCATACCCTCCGGAAAAAGCAACAAAGTCTGTCAATTGAGCGTTTACAACCTTGTCGTCTGTATGGATTACGTCATCGGCCAAAAACCGTCACCCAACTTTGCAGCAAATGACTGGCAGAGCAATCCACTCAAGCACCGATTTTGCGCAGAACACAATAATCAATGGATAGTATAAAACGAAAGTATTAAGCTGAAGGAATAAAGCATTAAAAACGGTTTACTTCCCGGCTTTGAAAACAGGAAATCAGGCTTACTTTATCGTCTTGAGACTAACTGCAAGCCAAAACTGATTTAACGGGTTGTAAAGAAACAAAAAACGTTTTCCGGACAAACGCACAGGATAAAAAAACAGACAAAAAAACAGAAAGATACACGATTATTTGCATCTTAAGCCTGCTTTTAACTCCTCAGTGCAGCACTGGCTTTTCAAATTAAGGTCATAACACAAAAGCACTTAGACTACTGATACTGTTTTCACATAAAGCGCGCTTTGAACGTTTATAATCATAGTTTATGAAAAATAACTATCCGTTTCATTTTTTTACATTTTGCATACGGGTTCGAATTGAGGGAAATTCACCGTCAATTGCGGGTACCACTTGAAGAAACAGATTGAATGAGTCCTATCAGTTGAATTATTTTTCAACCATACGTTTTCGACCATACGTATCGCAAAAAGACAGTTATTTAAGGTAATACATGGGTAATACTAATCCATCAAAGTCTCAACTTCTTCAAGAAAACGAGCGACTACGTGCGGAGCTTGCGGCTGTTAAGCAGGTATCTGAAATACGCACAACCGAACTGCTCAGAAGCGAAGAACGATTTTCTCTGGCGACGCGCGGAACCAGCGATGGTCTGTGGGACTGGAATCTTGCAACTGACGAAGTTTATTATTCGCTTCGTTGGAAAAGCATGTTGGGTTACGGCGAGCATGAACTTGAAAACAATTTAAGTACCTTGACCAATTTGATTCATCCTGAAGATAAGGATAGGGTATGGCAAAAGGTTCAGAATTATCTGACTGGCAGCACGGATTCATTTGAAGTTGAATTGCGCATGCTCCATAAAAACGGACATGCAATCTACGTTCTGTCTCGTGCATTTCTTGTAAAACGCAGGTCCGACGGCAAACCGGTTCGTCTGGTTGGTACGCATATCGACATCACAGAACGCAAAAAAGCGGAAGCATTTGATAGTAGAAATACTGAAATTCTTGAAATGATTGCAATCGGCCGCCCGGCATCGGACATCTATGATGCCATTGCATTAATGTATGAAGAACGCCACCCTGGAATGCGGTGTTCAATGCTGGAGTTACATGGCAATAAGCTATTGCACGGCGGCGCGCCCAGCCTGCCTAAAGCATATTGCGAGGCGGTAAATGGCCTGGAAAACGGACCCAACGTGGGCTCATGCGGAAGAGCGACCTATACTGGAGAGCGTGTTCTTGTAGAAAATATAGAAACGGATCCAAAATGGAAAGAAATCAAACATATCGCGCTTCCTCATGGCATGCGTTGCTGCTGGTCCGAGCCAATCAAGAATTCTTTTGGAAAAGTACTGGGTGCCTTTGGCATGTATTACAATCACCCCGCACTTCCGAATAAAGAAGAACTGAACGATCTCAAATCAGCCGCCAGACTTACCGGAATTGTCATGGAACGCGATCAAGCCCAGAAACGTATACGCACGCTGGCGTACACAGATGAACTGACCGGGCTTGCCAACCGCGCATCTTTTTACCAGCATGTCGAAGAGTTAACCAAAACAGCTAACCGGCACAACCGCCGCTTCGGATTGTTATTCATTGATCTGGACGACTTTAAAGGCGTCAATGACAGCCTCGGACACGATACCGGTGATATGCTGCTCAAGACGCTGGCCACGCGCATGAAAAGCACCTGTCGTGAAGTCGATTTAGTGGCGCGCCTGAGTGGCGATGAATTCTGTATTCTGGTTGAAGAAATTGAAGAGGATTACGCAGCCAAAGTTGCGCGACGCTGTCTTGATGCAATATCACAACCTATCGAGCTTTCCGCCAGAAAACTTACGCCTGCCTGCAGCATCGGTATCGCCCACTATCCGGATGATGGCAAGGATTTGTCAACTTTATTAAAAGCGGCGGACACCTCGCTTTATACGGCAAAGGAAAATGGGAAAAACCAGTTTGCTTTTTATAAACCGGAGCTTACCTATAAGGCCGAGTATCGTTTTCAGATCGAACAAAATCTGAGGGAAGCCATCGAAAAAAACCAGCTCTCACTTGTTTATCAGCCTCAAATCAACATTGATTCCGCTAAAATTATCGGCGTTGAAGCATTATCGCGCTGGTATCATCCGCAACTTGGACAGGTACCGCCTGTTGATTTTATCGCAACAGCCGAAAAAATCGGCATGATCAAACCGCTGACTGAATGGGTGCTGAAGACGGCTTGCAACCAATTAGTTAGCTGGAAGAAAGCTGGTTACCGTACCATTCGCATAGCGGTAAATATTTCTCCCAGCCTTTTTCTTGACAAAGATTTTGTGTTGCTAGTCAAGCGTGTTATTGACGAAACCGGCATCATGCCGAATGAATTGGAATTAGAAGTTACCGAAAGCATCGTGCAGACAGATTCACGCAATCTCTCTATTTTTCAGAAACTCAAAGATCTCGGTGTATTAATCGCAATCGACGATTTCGGCACCGGTTATTCATCATTCGCCTCGCTTAAACACCTCAATGTAGACTGTCTCAAAATCGACAAGTACTTTATCGACGACATGCTTATCGACAAGAAAACACTGACTTTAGTCAGTTCCATGATTGAAATGGGGCACAAACTTGGTTATGCAATTATTGCAGAGGGCGTAGAAACAACGGATCAGCTAGATATTCTTAAAAAACTGGGCTGCGAAACAGTACAAGGCTATTTGTTCAGCAAATCCGCCAATGCCGGCATAATTACAAAGCTATTGGACAGTAATTGCTGGCCGCAATCATGGTCATGCTTGATGGAAACTCATGAAAGTATCAATTAAAAAACCGAGTGCAACCTCCTTCATTAAAACACCTGCTTAAACGCACGTTAGCAATACAGTACTTATTAGTCGGTCAGCTACTCCAGAATCTCGATCCGATCCCGTACTGTCCCCCGCTCACCCAGGCGGATAATCTTCAGCACGGTTGAAAGTGCAAATCCGGGATGCATAATGACATTGGAAAACGCGGCAAAGGCAGCGTCTTTTTCTTGAATCATCGCTTCACGTCGCACACTGGGCTGCGGCGAAAGCTGCTCGGCAAAAGACCAGGCTGCATCGCGCGCTTCCTGCATGCTGAAGTTAATGATGCCGGTTTCAATATCACCAAGAAAACGATTCATGATACCAAAAATCGGCCAGATTTCAGCAAGCTCTTTCCGCACACTGCCGACGAGACCGGCAAGCACTTGATTGATCTTATCAAAATCACCTTTTAGGCTCTGTAACTCTTCAGGCGGAACGGTCTTAGCTGCAGCGATACCAAGGTCGAGATTGATATGCGCGTTCATACCCATCAGCAGATGCTGCAGAACGATCGGCCACCAAAGTTCGGTTGCATCAAACGCACGCACCCAGGACTGAGTTGGCGTTTGTTCAGTCTGATATTGATAGCAGGCACGAACATAACGATTGGCGAATATGACATCGAGCCGTTCCATACGCGGACCATCATCAAAAAAACCTTCTTCAATGCCCTTTTTGACCTGTATTGTGACCTTGCGGTACAACGCAGCAAAATAACCTATACGCGAATTATTCTGCTTGGACCAATCCACAATCGCAGTCAGTTGATTGATAACTTCATCAATTGTTTGTGCCGGTGTTGCTATTGAAGCGGGAAAATTTTGGTCTGACATCATCTTTCTTCTCCTGTTGTCACGGGACGGCGATCAGAAAAAACTACCTGCTGGCAATTTTACTGACGACATAACGAAATTTACCCGATTTTTCTGCGGGAATTTGTGTCACTTGCTCGATTAAAACATTTACTGCTTGCCCGAGTCTCGTTTTAAACGCGCGTTCGATATGCAGCAGCAGCGCCTTATCCAGCGCTTCCCTGCACACGAGGAGAATATGCGTCTGATCCAAGCTTTCCTGCACAATTTTAAACGCTTCAATCTGCGGCAGATCGCGCAAAATGTATATCAACGCTAGCCCATGCATGACGGTACCGTCCTGAGCTACGACAAAATCAGTACTGCGGCCCTGCACTTCCCGAATCAACGGCAAACCACGGCCACAGGTACAGGGCTTGTCATGCAGGATGGCAATATCGCCGGTGCGGTAACGGACAAACGGAAAATCATGCGTAGCCATATGCGTGACCACAATTTCGCCGGACTTGCCTGGCGGCAACGAATTGCCCTGCGCATCTATAATTTCGATGATGATATCTTCTGCACTGATATGCATCCCACCATCCGGACATTCATGCGCGATAAAACCGGCATCGCGGCCGCCATAACCATTGGCGACCGGGCAATTAAAGGTTTCGCCGATCAGCTTGCGCTGGTCGTCATACAAACGCTCTGAAGTCACAAAAGCCACCCGAACACCAATATCGTTCATCTGTATATCATGTGCCCTGGCATGACGCGCGATATGCGCCAACGCTGAAGGATAACCAAACAGCATTTTGGGGCGCATCGCGTGTATCTCTGCTAAAAAACCATCAATTTTTTGTTCGGACATTTCAAATGCCGGCAACAGTTTTGTCCGCAAAATCCAATCGCGCAGATTACGCAGGCGATCCTGTGCGCCCAGTTCTATCGGCGAACCCCAGATCACAATTTCAGGGTCGCCTATATCCACATTCCACCAGCGCGTCGCGCGCCATTTCGCTGCAATGTCATGACTGGTACGGTTTTTACCGATAAAAAACACCAGTGGTTCTCCGCTGGATCCGCCAGTATTATAACGTGCCAGATTACCGGCCATATCCGACTTCAATGCATCGGTATTGTCTTTAATCACAGACTTCGTCAAAAACGGAAGACGTGCAAGATCGGACAGACACTGTACATCGGCGGGATTAAAACCAGTGTCTGCAAACAAATGCCGGTAATAGGGAACGTGATTCTGTATCTGCATTAAAAAATCCCGCAATCTCTTCAGCTGCAATTCCTGCAAACGCTCCCCGTCCCACCACTGCGATACTTCAAGCTGCTTGCGCAAAGCAACGCTTGTATGCCTCTTAAGCATTTCATGCAATGGAAAGAAGCAACCCGATACCCAGGCTGTATAAAGGCTTTTTGATTCCGTCAGCGTTTTTTTCATTGTCGCTCCATCAGTGTTGCCTGTTTTCCAGCACCTGCCGATAGACACCAAGCAGATGCTGCTTGACTGAATTCCAGGTATAGCGCTCCAATGACGCCAAACCGCTAGCCCGCAAACTGTTTGCCAGCTGCGGGCTCAGCAGAATTTTCAGCATGGCGTCAGCCATCGCAGCGGGATCTTTTTTTGGTACCAGCAATGCTGTCCTATTATGCTCGACAAGATACGGAATTCCGCCTGCGTCCGTACTGACGACAGGCACCCCACTGGCCAGCGCCTCCAGTATCGAGATGGGCATGTTATCAACGAGACTCGCATTGATCATCATATCCGCACTTTGATAAAGCGCCGCAATCGCATCGTTGTCGATACGTCCCGTGAACCGGATAGAATCTTGCAGTCCCAGTTCGGTCACGAGATGTTCCAGTATGGTTTTTTCCGGCCCTGCACCTGCAACGGTCAATCGCGCGCCCGGAACTGATTGCTGTACGATATGAAAAGCACGTATCGCGGTCGCGTTGTCATATATTGCTTCCAGATTGCGCGTAACCACGATATGCGGAGCATCAGCCCAATCTGTTTTCTCCCTCCGCGACCTGACACTGAACCGGCTCAAATCGATGATATTGGGCACGATTCTGGTAGCATAGCCGAATTGAGCAAATACCGCTTCAAGAAAACCGGACGGCACGATAATGACATCCGTTCGTTCAAGACTTGGCCTGACCCAGCGGAAAGATTTTTGGAAAAACACCTGCGCTTCGCCACCACGGTAATTCACAATGACCGGGATGTTCCTTAGCCGCGCAATCCAAATGGCGGGCGCAGCAAACAGGTGCCATGACAGACCGGAATTGGCCATAATATGAAACAACTGCACCTGTCCCGCCGTGCGCCATAACTGGAGCAAAAAAGGGATCAACCTAAAAACAGCTCTCAGTCCCCGGATTTTTCCCGCCCAGGCAGGTTGGTATGGGGCATTCACCTGAACCAATTCTACCAGAACACCCTCCTGTTGCAGCAGCCCCGCCAACTGCCGGGTCTGATTAGCCATACCACCGTAAGGCGGCGGCAACGGACCCACGAGCCCGATATGCAGAATCGGTCCGTTCAAAGCCTCACTTCCCGAATTGCAAATACGACGCACATCACAGGCTTACTCACGTTTCCTCCCGCGAAGAATTCCATTAAGTTAAATTTAATTATAAGCCATTCATCGATATCCGACATCATCGCTATGCCAATCGCCGCTACGCCGGCTTGGTTTCTTGCTGCCAAATGGGCGAAAGTACTGCCGGTTATCATAATAATCCTCCGCTACATTATCCTTCGTCCATCCTGGATAACCCAGTACCGGAATAGGCGACATATCCGCATTACAAGTTAATCGCCGCATAATGAAATCGGCCAACCAACGATCTATCATTCTCAATTGTTCTGTCAGTGGTTGCCGCAAAAAAACTTCTTCTATCTGAAAAAAGACGCCTTTTCCGGTCATGCCGACATATGGCCGCAACGCTTTTTCAAATAATGCATGCCCAAAAACTATAAACCGCATGGATGACAACACTGTATTTCTTTGCTGCCAGAAAACCGTTTTCCATTCATGCCGCTTTAATAACTCGATCAGTAAAGGCTGGCTGCTCAACACGATGACGCCCGATTCATCAAAAAGCGTTGCCGCATCCCTTAATGAGCCGCGCTGAGTATTTTTCTCCGACGTCATTGCTTTTAAAGCGCGATAATGAATCCGGTTAAGCGCAGCTTTGGTGTGCGGGAATATCATCCATACCAATGCATTGAAAAAATCATGCCAGCTTTCAAGCCGCGTCAATACTTCACCAGTCAGATAAATTCTGGTCTCATAATGTTGTTGCAGATGCTCTCTGGTTGCACTTTCCGGTGGCACAAAACGAATCGGCAAACCGGAACCTGCATTAATTGGTACGCCCGTTTCCTGCTTGAGCGCTTCAATGTCCTGATGCGTCGGCCATTCGCTGTACCGATGAACATGATGCGCGATAGGACTGAAAGGACTGAAAATAGGAGAAAAATCACAAAAATAAGGATCCCATCGATCATTCCGGCTTTCCATCCAGTTCTTCTACCGTTTTAATTTGTGTTGCTAGTAAGATTCCGATCACTGTAATTATTGCGGCAAGTATCCCGACACTATCATAATGCAAAATTTTTCCATGTGCGGTCATAACCATCATGGAACCAGCCAACAATGAACCCAAACCCGCTGACAATTGCTGAATGGACATATGAAATGTCATAAAACTACCACGCAAGTGGGGCCTGACAGCAGCTGTAATCAATGCCATCACTGGAATTACCCGGCCAGTGACCAGTATCATAAATAATGTCGATGCTGCCAGCGCCACAAACAGTGGCGCTTCCGATATATGCGTAACCCATAAAACCGGCACAAGCGACAGCATCGCCAAAATGGCGAACATGATCCGCCTGCCATAGCGGTCAGTAAACCGGCCAAACAGATTGGCTGTAAAAAAGCTGAACAAACCGCCAAAAAAATAGAGATAAGGCAACTCGTCTACATGCATGCCCACATTAGTGACCATGTACGTGCTGATAAAAGGAATCACCAGATAACCCGAAAACATCAGCATACTGATTAATAAAAAAGCAAACACGTGATTCTGATTCAAAAAAATGTTCTTTAACTGTTTGATGGGGTTGAACTGATGAGTCTGAATATGCGCTTTAACCGGGGGCAACAACCGACGGGCGGCGAGTATGATAAACAGACTTAAAGCGGCCAGCACGAAGAAAGGTGCGCGCCAACTCAGCAAGCTGGCGAAAAACAGACCGGCAGGCATACCGGCAACCGCGGCAAATGAAAAAGAAGACATAACAGTTCCGGTCGCCTTGCCACGCCGAATTTGCGGAATCAGATCGGCAATAATGGAAAAAACTGTCGCGCTCATCAAACCGCCGAATATGCCCGCAATTGCACGGCTACATAACAACATTTGATAGTTAATCGACAAAGCGCATAACAGCATAGCCAGCGTAAAACCCGCACACAAACTGATCAGTACATGTTTACGATCAAAACGGTCAACGAAGAATGCCACGATAAAGCTGCATACCCCCGCGCTGAACGTATACACCGTAATCAGAAAACCAAACTGCTGCGGCGTAATATCATACAACCTGAAAAACACCGGCCCCAGCGGCATAATCATCATAAAATCGAGGATGTGCACGAACTGTACCGCAGCAAGCACCAGTATCACCGGCCACTCATGAATTGTTTCAGTATCAGGTACGGCGCCGCAGTCAATAATTTCAGAACCGGCGCCAGTTTCGGGTGAAACTGCGGACGAATCAGCCGATAAGGGCATTTTACCGGATTCAGGCATTAAGTATCATGGTTCTTTATCAGCCAACTGTTAAACATGAAAGTAACTCAACAGCAACGCCCGTCATATGGATAGAGTACTAAATGGCCTTAAGCTACCGTCTTTTGGACATTCTCAGCATAATCAGTTAAGCCGTTGAAGGCGTCAAACTGCTCACATTGTCAAACATCATAAAAACCCGACAGATGCCTAACAGATCAAAATTGAAGGCCGGGAAAGCACAATCAAAGCAAAACCAGAAATTATTCACGATAAAGAGATTATGTTCGGAAAATAGTTAAAAAAACCAAAACTAATAACGTGAGCATTCCCCATATCAACCACACTTTCCCTGCTTTTTTAGCTTCTGGGTGCGTCTTTTTAAGGTATGTGTATCCCATCGCTATACCCAAAGGCGGGATGGGTATTGACAAAAAAAGAATCGTAAGATTCATGACATTTGAAACCACTGGTTCTTCCCCTGCTTCATCCGATTGAAAATCAAGATTGGTGATACGTGGTTTTACACGATCTTCCGTCGACGTGTCCTCTGATGAATCCGGCAACTCCTCCCGTGCAACATTCGCTTCAGACTGATTCACTGCTTCGACAGTCTCCCGAACTTTCGCAGCGTCATCCGATTGAGCAGCACGTTCGGTTTCAGTTTTCAACACTCCGGCACATTGCGTACAATATTCGGCCTGTTCAGTATTTTCTGTTCCACAATTTGGGCAAAGCATATCAATATCCTCAAAAAATTGTTATTTCTTGTTTCATGAAACACTGCTTTCAAAAATACATCGCGACGTACTTTAACCTATTTAGGTAATGCCTTAAAGACGCCGTTTACTTTTTCAATGTTCTTATACTACTTGCAAAGCAAACAATCTGTCCCAACACTAGCGGGGTAATATTGTAAAAGAGACAGATTGCTGATAAGTTTCATCGAACACCTGATCACGGTTATCGTCTACCGCGAATGTCACCGTGTAAGTACCCGCAGGCAGTCCGGCAGTCGTACTATCCAGAATACTGAAACCAGCTAACGCAATCATGGGTCCGCCATGCGCCCGCACAGGCGTATCAGAACGAATAAACTGTAGCCGGCTATCCAGCCAGAACTCACCCACAGGCGTCATTGCGCGCACCCAATAGTCTGTCTGGCTACCGCTTTTCATTCCAGGATTCAACCCAACTTTCAGCGTCAAGCGATCGCCAGACTGCAATTCAATGGACTGGTCCTGATCGTTAACCAAAACGGATACCACTGGCTGTTCCGGTGCAGGTGGCGTCAGGACCGGATTAAAAAACCACGCAAAACCAGTATTAAAAGAAATGTTTCCTTGCTGTATTGCAACATGTTTATCATTTAGAAAGGTTCCGGTAATCCTGCATGCTGCAAATGCGGCTTTATTATCAAAATTCAGAACGATATCCGCATCATCGGTTCTGCCGACATATTGTAGGGTCAATGTGTAATCGTCCAACGTTCCCTCTAATCTGTCCAGACCGCTCATTGCCAGACGCAACGTTGCCACATCATCGGCAACCAGAGTACGCCGGGCCTCACCCGATGTAATACCCTGCTGCATCACGGCCTCGGTATTTTCAAACCCCAGCAGAAGCGAAACAAGACGGTCACCATTTGCAGCAAACCGATGGCCTGAAGGCAAATCGTCCAACGACAGACTGTAAGTCGTTTGATCAACGACTTCGGCCAGCAGGAATGGATTGTTGTTTTCTTTATTGAACCAATGCAGATTGATATCATCACCGCGCACGTCATCGCCAGATCCAATGACGCCATCAACACCGCGATCCAAATCAAAGGCATTATTCGCGCCGCTGATAGCGCTGGTGTAGTTTTTGTTTTCACCGTCCAGTCCCGATTCAGTGGCCAGATTAGGATGCGCCAGACCGATACAGTGGCCCAGTTCATGGAGTGCGACTGATTCAAAATCAAACATCCTGAACGGCACAATATTGTCATCTATCTGAATGTTCCCGGTTGTCGGGATTAGTTGATTCCAGGTATTAATTGCGTTCTTTACCGGTATTTCCATCTCGTCGGCATGCAGTGACAATGGCTCGATAGCAACCGTTACGACCAGCTCGCCACCTGCGCCGTTATAACCTGTCGGATGTGTAATAATATCAACTTCATCTTCATCATTGATAAACTCGAATACACCGGTTTCCCCTGTCGGAATCCATAACAGCAAGACCGGAAAAAATATACTCAGCGCAAATTTCTGTGGAAAGTTACTTTGTTTTTTCTCCGGCAGAATACTCGTCATGGAATTTTAGCCTTATGAAAATGCGCCTTGCTACATACCTTCATGGAGCAATCGGCTGCAGATCGTCACGATCAAAAATCGACAACAATTCGCGCTGTATTTCTGACAACAATCGGATAGACTCAATATGCGGATACTGCTCAGCATCCCATCGGAGACCTGTCCACACAATATGCCGGATAACGTCGTGATCTTCATCCGCGAGCCCTTCGAGCTCCTGAGAACTGTAACGGTTTGGATAAATCTCGATTATGATTTCCGTCTTGTCGGATACACTGGTCACCACCGCGCGCGATTCCTTCATCAATCGCCGTTCTTTTTTTATCATCTCGCGTACGGCTTGCGCATCAAATGCGAGTATTTCGTTGTCGGTCAGCAATGTCCACAAAGCATCCAGCTTTTCCTGTTCCAGCACCGTATGATAGAGCCCGCCGCCTCTCATAGCTTCAGGCAAAACAATCAGAACATAACCATCCCGGTAAACGCTAATCTTTATGTCTTGACCCGATGGTTGCACCAGTTTGTTTTTTTCAGTGTAACTGACCAGCAGATCCTCAGGATTAGAGGCAGCATTGCCCTGGAAAGCCTGTAATGACTGAATGAAAAATAGCGCCAGAAGAACGCAAATACAGATTTGAAACCAAACAAAAGCTTTCATGATAAATATTTTGTCCCAAATGAGTATAATTTTGTTACAGTTGGTATATATATTCAGCGGATGTATTTTCGTATTATACGCAAATGCATGAGACCGGTAACCGGATTGTATTTAGACGATCATTTGATACATCGCAACAAATTCGGTCACAAACTATGCTAGTACTCTATCCATATGATATTACCGGGTTCAGTGCGCTTGTCAGTGACCATGTCAATGGCAATTTCATATGGATAGAGTACGAGTGTTCAGTCATTAACGGCAATCCCATTGGAGGAGTTGTTATGCATAAAATACAACGCCAGCTTCACACCGATCATTATCACCTGCAGAGATTGCTCGATTGTTTCAGTTATGAAATCGATTGTTACGATTTCGACAGCAAGCGCAGTGCGGATTTAGATATTATTCTCAGTGCGTTAGACTATATTCAGACTTATCCTGACAAATGGCATCATCCTACTGAAGATATCATATTCAGCAGGCTGCTGAAAAAAAGGGTCAAAGAAAGCCCGCTTATTGAACAGCTTCAGGATGAACATCAGGACATTATTGAAGCAACCGAAAAAATACAGGAGCTGTTTAACAGTGTTGCCGAGGACTGTATTGTTTCGGCAGACGAACTACTGACCCGGTCGAGAAACTACGTAAAATTGCAGAAACGGCACCTTGAAAAAGAAAACGAGCATGTCTATCCGCTTATGGACAGCATGTTCAATGAAAACGAATGGCGCGAGATCGAAAAAGAAATCCAGACACAGAACGATCCGTTATTCAACAATCCGTCCAAAAAAGGGTACGACCACTTGTACCGGTATATCCTAGATCTGGAAAAAAGCAAACAGGATTGAACATTTAGTACGCGACCCATGTGATATTGCCGGGTTCAAGACAAGTAACCGCGCCCGGCAATCCTGTAAATACAGCAGGCATAGCATGCGCAGACCTGTCATGACCAATTTTGAATCAGCTTTGAGCAAATGCAATCAACGCTGATTTAGTTAAATAATCCGCTGGTTATTATCATTTTGAGCAGCGAACCCTAACGGCAATAACAGGCCCGATCACTATCGACGATATATCATCGCTCACTTGTCTGCTCTTACTATTAGGTATAAGGGGCGTTAACTATACCGTTAACACCCCTGCGTTACCAGTTCCGGTATGCATTTAGAAACAACCGTAAACCTTAAATTATTCAAACAATGCGTACAGCTTGCCAAACAACGCATCGACCACAGGCTGCAGCGGTCCCAGGAAATTATCCAACTGCAACATGCCAACAATCAAAATCAATACGCCACCCGCCACAACACCGTAGCGAACACCGGATGTGAAATTTGCCGACGCAGGTGCCCGAGTATACGTATCGTTTGAAAAAGACAGGAAAATCCGCAAAATACCAAGCACAATACCCGCACCGATACAACTCAGAAATAAATGCAGCGAACACAATACGCGCGTACCCAGGTCTTCTTCAGCCAGCTCCAAACTGGAAAACCGCAAACAAATTATGATGACTAACAGTATTACCAACGAGTTCCAGAATCCCCCGAACCTCGCCTTAAATTCACTTTCCATACTCATAGAAAAATGCTCCCTTTTGATAATTTCCGTCAAAAAAAACCACTTCACTGCAAGTAGCGAAATGGCATAAGCGCCGCTCAAACTGCGGCTTGCGAATAAGCCAAGCTTTTAGTAACAATCAATCAATTTTGTATAGCTTTTATGTAAATAAATATGATGACTATCGCTTGCTTGGTTTCGATTCAATATCCATAGTTGCAACCTTTCTACATTATATACATTAATTAATCTCCAAACAGTTTACAATCCCTAAAATCTCTTAACAAAATTTTTAAAAAACTTGCAAGTATTTTGGAAAGCATTACGTAGCGATAAGTTTTTAAAAACGTGAATCTTGAGATATTCTGATATTGCCGTCCGTCAACCGTTTTTCATGATTTTCCAGCCAAGAACCGCTAGCTGGAAAATCACCTAATATATTAATTTGTTGTCAATACTGTACGCCCGTTCAAATCTTGTGGCATTCTTACATTTTGACTATAAAAACTCCTGAGTTGATCAAGTTGTGCACTCGATACAGTGATGGCATGTTTTAAAAGATACCATTGCACACCTTCACTGCAAGGTGGTGTAGTAAGCGAGCCCGCCAGCGTATAGAAGTCTGGTTTATGATAATCGGGCGGCAGCAAGGTTTCCGGATCAATGCGAATTCCCGTGTCTTCTCGCATTTCTCCAGCCGTGCTGGGAATATTATCCAGAATGGTTTGAAATGTCTCGTTAGCTTCACCTTCTTCAATTGCAACAGCCATAACAATCAGCCTGCCATCTTCCCTGATGTGTACGTAATGCAATTCAGCAGCGAATCTCTTATCGCCGACGACATGTTCACTGGGTTCATGAAAATGGAATTGAATCAGTGGATACGTTTCATTACCCACTTCCAGATAACCCATATAATCGAGCGAAGTATTGACTTGTATGCCATGGCCGCTGTTATAAAAAGTAGGTGTGTCCGCTCCATACCAGATTCTCAACCGGTTTAATTCAGTCACACGCTCAACTTCTGCTTTGGCAAGGTCGACCGGTGACTGGCGATTGCCGATGGCACACTCTGCAAACGGATAGATATGCGGAACCTCGCTCTGCGTCATATCCTCAACAGCTCCCCAAGTTGCTTGTTCTTCATGCGCCCACTGGGGCCCAGCAGCAATACTATGCGAAGCGAATGCAAAATAAAGCGCTGCATTTACAATCCAAAAAACACTACGGTTATTGATCATGAATATACTCCTTTGTATTAAATCGACTGTAAGGTTTAACAAGGATTTTTTCTGCAGAAATCAATCATGGATGGTTTTTTACCTGCTTCTGGCTGTTTGCCCGAAGCGGCGGCATCATTTTTTTCTGTCGTGTTTTTTTGAATATTTTGAGGGGATGGCCGATTTCGCTGAAGCGTACTAAAACCAGTTTGTTCGCTGGTCTCATTCAGCGCTGGCGAACCGTTTTTCTCTGACATGACCGGACCGGCAAAAATCAAACTCAGCGCAATGCAATAAATCACTTTCTTGATCAGCATAACTACTCCTTTCATAAAAAAAACCAGTGAATAGAAAAACGATTCAGAATTCCGAGCCCACAAATTAGCATAAAAAATTTTTTTGAGTGTTAAAATTTCGAAACATAAGAATTTTTTACGTTATTTTTTCCGTTCAGCCGTGTGGATTTTGCACTGTTTGATAAATCTGCCCGATAAACACCTTCGGTCGATAATATTATTTCAATAAAACATATAGTTATACAAATATTGAACATCGCAACTGCAATGCAGATAGTTTTTCAACAGCCTGTTACAATAAAACAGAGTTTGTCGGGCCGCACAGGCCTCTATTATCTGGGGTGTTTATGTCTCAAATTATTAATGCAATCGCAAACGCAACACGTGATTTACTGCGGTTGAAAATTATCTGGATCATGGTCTGGCCAATTTTAACTGCCAGCTTGCTTTGGGTTTTTATCGGCTGGCTGTTCTGGGATTTTTTTGCTGAATTTATTTTTCTGGGTTTTGCCGAGCTGGGTGTGAAAGACTGGCTAGACAATCAAGCGCCCGGCTGGCTGGCTTACAGCCTGCAGTGGCTGATCAATATCATTTTTTTCATTCCGCTGGTCATTGTCACCACACTAATTATCACTGCCATTTTTTCAATGCCGGCATTGATTCATCATGTTGCAAAAAGACGCTATCCCCACCTCAAACGTGAAAGTGGCGGCACCATAACGGGCAGTCTGGTGAATGCGCTTTATGCAACGTTCATGTATATCCTGATCTGGACTCTTACGCTGCCCTTATGGGCATTCGGTGCGGGCATCATCGTGCCGTTCATAGCCGCAGCATTTTTGAATCAGCAGCTGTTCCGCTACGATGCCCTATCTGAACATGCCACGCATACAGAAATCAAGAAACTGCTCGCTTCCAACCGGTTTCCGTTATGGACACTCGGTCTGCTTACCGGTTTTCTGCAATATGTTCCGGTCGTCAATTTTTTTGCACCGGTGCTAACCGCGCTTGCGTTTATTCATTATGAACTGGCGCGCCTGGAAAAAGACCGCGCGCAGGCAATCAGGGAAACCGGCAATGACGTAGCATAAAACGGCACAAGGCATCCCCGTTATTCAAACAGTTCTTCTGCCTGCAAAACCTTCAGAGCTTCGCGTGCACAGACTTCGTCGAATTTTATTCCGGGTGCGCCGCCGACACCGATGCCGCCGACTATTTCTCCCCCCATTTTGATGGGAAAACCGCCACCCAGCAGAAGAATATGCTCATTCATACGGGCAAGACTATGCAAATCAGGGCTTTTGACAATCAGCTCGGCGTATCTTTGCGTCGGTCCGCGCAAACTGTTTGCGGTATAGGCCTTACGACGGCTGCTGTCCAGCGTATGCGGGCCCGCGCCATCGGCTTTTAACTGCACTTTAAGCAGGCCGGCGTTATCGACGATTGCAACACTGACTTTGAAACCATCGCTTTCGCACTGTTTAATCGCTGCCATAGCCGCCTTGGCGGATAATTCGGTCGTCAAAACAGGTTTCTCAGATTGTTCCTTGGAGAAGGAAATACCGGAAAACAGGCAGAAAGGCAGCACTGTAACTACCAACGCCATCCACTGGATTTTTTTGATCATCATCGCATTCCTTTTAATTTCAGATTCACTGACAACACCTATTGTAAAGGCTCATAAAACGAATTCAACCTTGAAACGCCGCACCTGTTTCAGATATTGGCGGCAAATTTTCATTTGTATATTTTCACAGTATAAGGCAAGATTCAAACTTCCTATTGATTTAGTCAAAGCCCATTGTGATCTGCTACGAACACCCGCTTAACGAACGCATCCGCACCCTGCTGAAACTCGAAGATCTGTTCAAAAAAATCGATTTTTTTTCCGCCAAAGACTCGCCGATGCAGCACCACGCCTCGTTAATAACGCTGTTTGAAATACTGGAAATTACCAGCCGTGCGGACATCAAAACCGATCTGCTGCAGGAGCTTGAACGGCAAAAGCAGTTGCTGGAGACGCTACGCAGAAATCCGGACATTTCGGAATCAGCGCTGGATAATGTGTTGGACAATATCCAAACCACGTTCAGGTCGATGCTGGAAATATCCGGCAAAGTCGGCGAGCATTTGCGCGATAATGAATGGTTGATGACGATCAAGCAGCGCACCAACATCCCCGGCGGCGTATGTGAATTTGACCTACCATCGTACCATTACTGGCTGAGTCTGGATCCGTCGCTGCGCCGCAAGGACTTTAACGAATGGCTGGCGCCAATGCTGCCGATACGCAATGCCTTCGGCATCGTGCTCTACCTGCTGAGAAGCAGCGGTAAAACGACGCAGAACGTTGCCCATCAGGGTATATTCCAGCAGCCCGGCTCGGATTATTTCGCACACATGCTGCGCGTCAGAGTCAGCGAAGACTTCCCGTGCGTGCCTGAAATCAGCGCCAATAAATACGCATTGAATATTCGCTTCATCCCTTCACAATCCGGGCAACGCGTCAAAGTGTATGAGAAAGACGTCGCGTTTGAACTGACGTTCTGCAGTCTGTAACGTAAAGTTTATTGTTAATAACCGCCAGCCGTTCATTCACGGACCTGAAACGATTAGACCACACCGGCTATCGGCGGGATCGATCGTTCCGCCACATTCATCGTCGAACACATTGTCTTTCACCAGGCTGAACGTACCCGGATTGCCGCCATTAACGCTGTATTGATATATACCGGCATTCAAGCGATAGACATTCAGCGGAATGATTCTGACAAATTCCTTGATGTCCGCAGTGCACCCAATCTCAGACCCCAATTGAATTTCACTGATTTGAACTTCAAAAAGATTGCCACTGCGCCGCACGTTGATTTGACCTAGCCCTCCGCAACCATGATCTCCGGTTACTTGAAGAAAAACCTGTATTGGAAAAGCGTCGTCAATAACACGCACGTCAACCGACCAGATTCTCGGCGCATTATATTGCGTCGATGTAACATGCTGTAGAGCCCAGGTATTTGATTGTGGATCAAACTGAAAGATTGCATCCTGATACCGGCCAACTTGCTCAGGCGTATCGACGCGGGGGATTATCAAAACACCGTTCTCATAACTGGGCGCGGTTGTACCCAAAACATCCGCGAGCTCAATCCCATTCTCCGCGATGACCACACCGCTGCAACCATACAACACAAATAAAGCAATCCAGGTTCGTAACTCAAGCATGACGGTCTCCAGAACAGGGAATTGTACTAAACAGAATAGATTGTAATCCGGTCAATACTTTCCGGCAATGCAACTAGCACACTATCCATACCGTCATTTTTAGCTGCATTGTTAACTGAACGCCAGTTAACTTGTTAGTCACCCCGGCGTCTGTCCAACATATCAGGCAGATGTTTGAGAAAACGGCCGGCATTGATCATCTGGCGGCGCAGCAACTTCCAGTTTTCCGTTTTTTTCTTTTCATCCAAACAACGCAGCAAACGCGCCTGCTGGGCTTCTTCCTGGTGATTTAAAATCGCCGCCCACAACGTATCTTCCACATTATAAACATGATTTTCCATCAGACAGACAGGAATGACATGATCAGTCGGCACGGCGAGATCGATGGCAATAGCTTCTATCGCAGCGCGAATGTTGACCGCTTTGGTATTTTGTGGATGCGTCAGATCATAAGGCGGATTCCATTCGCCCGCCGGGCGCAACCGGTCCACTTGGCTGGCTACGATCAACAACGGCGGAGGCCGACGGGTTGTCTGTTTTGAGAAAAATGTGCGCAGCGCATCCAGACAATCGCGTTCTATCTGCCGGTCGGGCCGGTTGGCGGGGCTAACCCACAAAATCAGATCGGCGTCCTTGGCTGCATCGTGCAGCTTTTTACTGTCGAAATTTTCGCTGTCGCATCCCGGGCTGTCAAAGATCAAAGCCTGCGTCAAGCCTGCGTGTATCAACGCAAACGGTTTCAGCATTTCGGTACTGTCTGGAAGAACATCGGCAACGGTTGCCAGTTTATCAAACAGCGCGTTGATCAGACTTGACTTGCCGGCATTGGAACGCCCCAACACCAGTATTCGCAACGGTTCTTCTTCAATTCTTGCTTCGGCCGCGGTATCCGCAGCCTGATCCATTTGATGCATATCGGCAGTGGTGCGTTCGGTTCGTGCTGTCACCGGCTCATCGTCGGTCAATACCAGGCGGCCACTGTATAAGTCAATCGCGTAATAGCCGACTTTACGGATATACGTACGCAAAAACCAGCGGTGCAGCTCATCGCGCGCCTGAATATAGCTGCGTTCGCGCAAATGACGCCACGCTTCTCCAAGCAGCGCGTCGATGGGATTGACAATCATCCGTCCTGCCCGGTAAACATCAAAAACCTGTTCCGCCCTGTCCTTCCAGCGTTGCACACGAAACAAATCGCCGATAGTCAAACGATTACTGAACGGTACGTTTTCCGTAACATCGCGCCGCAGGTCGCGACTGGCGCGCTCGATCACCAGCAACGTATGCGGCACAGTCAATTCATATAATGGTTTGTCGACTTGCGGATGGTAACAGTGCGCAACGGTTTCCAGTGTGCGCCGCCCCAGCGCCAGAATCCAGTCGCCTTTTTCCAGCGGCCAGTCCTCCGCTTTGCAGTTTTGCGCCAGCGCCTGAACCCGGTCCCATGCCTCGTCTGCGCTAAGCGGCCATTCCGGATTCGGCTCCGTCACCGCTTCGGCAAGCAATCTGCGGTCACGCCGCACCAGCAACTGCTGCACACCATAGCCGAGACCGGTGCATATCAGCATGGCCAGCGCCCAAAACAGCAGATAGCCGTGTTGCCACAGCCACACCATACCCAGGCCCAACAACGCAAGAAACGGCAACACAAACAGAACAAAACCCAGCAGCCTGAACGGGTCGATGCCATAAAACAGTGTTTTCATTTCAGGGTTTACCCCGTAACCGGTCTCTGAGTATGGCCGCACCGCGCTCGAGTTCTTCCGCATAGATACGGCGTATCGTTTCTGCGTCCACATTCAGGTGGTTGCGATGTCTGACAAAGAAATACACTGCGGCCTTTCCCAATGCGTAGGTCGTCGCGCCACTGGCGCTTGCGCCCCATAACGCGCCCACGGTCTGCCCAAAAAAGGGGATGATTTTAGTTATTGTCCGTCCAGCCCAGCGTGCCAGATAACCAGTCGCCACGCCTGCACCCATCAAGCCGAGAAATTCAGAAATCGTCCGCTTGTCCCAGGGCTGGCCATATAACACCGCGAGGCTATGCAACAGCTTCGCCTGTACTGCTGAAACCGCCACCAGGTCGACCACCGGCAAAGCTCCGAGTCCCGCCGCGGTTGTCGAATAACCGACGATATGCTGGTGCGCTGTACGTTCAAACAAATCGTGCACTTGCCGGTCACTACGCAACAAATTCTCAAGCCCCAGCGACGACAGCGCCTCAATTGCCTGCCACAGTGCTTCGAGGCCATAATCGGACGGGTCGTAACCGTCTTCCGGCAGCGTCAGATCGACGGCAACCCAGCGAATTGGCGCATGACCGGGCAAGTCCGTAGCCGCATCGCGCTGCGCCTGTAAAGCCCGTTTCAGATCGGAAGGCACCGTATCCGGCAATGGTGTTTGATCATACGGCCACGGCTGAATATGCTGCCCGCCTAGAGGATAGCATTCATGTAAGCCAGTCTGCACAATCAACAGCGGCCATTCGGGATGACGCACCCGCACGCTATGCAGTACCTCAAACACTGCCTGCTGCCTGACATCCGCCACTTTCATCACGGCGATCAGCAAATGCGCCTTCGATTCGCAATAATTGATATCTTCCGACGGATCGTAAGCCACCTCGCCTAGGCCGCGCGTATCAAGAAACCGCACCACCGGCATGTCCGCGGGAAAATCGTAAAAACGCGACTGCCGCGTGCACGGTTGAAAACCATTGCCGATTTCGGCGGTTTCGCTGCCCGTCATCGCTCGAATAATCGACGTCTTACCCGCCTGCGTCTTGCCGATCAGCCACAGCACCGGCACCGGCATTTTCTCTCGGGCTTCCTGCAACGATTTTTCCAGCAATTCTTCATCGACTTTAGGGTCGAGCAATGCCTTACGCAACTGCTCCCAATAAGCCGGCCAGTTTTTTAAATTATCCCATTTCATTGAATTGCATTATCGCACTACCGGATACGTGCCTCATAATTCTACCCGTAATATTATTTGCCCACTGTTCACGTTTTTCCGCAAATGACAGCGCAGCATGCGCCGGGCTTGTGGAGGGCAGGCGGGTAAGTTGTATCTGCTGCTGCAGCGCTGGCATGTGTTTTTTCAGCACATACCGCCTGAAACAGTCTTCCGCTTTGGCGCCGTTGAAAAATACGGCGCGAATCTGTGGATATGTTGCGAAGAAAGCCGGAAAATCATTGATTGTCTGGGAATCGATTTCAATACTGGAATCCAGGCTGCCTTTGCGCCGGCACGATTGCAATACATCCCATAGCGCTATGCGTGCAGATTTCAGGGCATTTGTTTTTTCTGGATAGGTCGTTCGCTGGGAATCGAAACCGAGTAATTCACCCATAATGCGCCAGAAAGCATTGTGCGGATGTGCGTAATACTGATTTGCTTCAAGCGACGCCCGCCCCGGCATGCTGCCCAGAATCAGAATCTCGGCATCCGATTGCACGATCGGCGCAAAACTGTAGAGTGTGTCCATACACTGAAATTGAATTAACGGTGTTGCAAACGATCAGGGCATTTTATCCATATAATAGTGCCGGACTGGCTTTAATGCCTGATCCAGTTCATAAACCAGCGGCCTGCCTGTCGCCAGCTTCAGTCTCAGTACCTGCCGCGCTGACAGATGATCGAGTTGCCCCATTAACGTGCGCAGCAGATTTTTGTGCGACACGATCAACACGTTTTTGCCGCTTGCCAGTTCCGGTCGAATAATATCCCGCCAGTAAGGCTGCAACCGTTGCGCGGCCAACTTCAGACTTTCACCCTGCGGCAGTTCATTGACATGGATGCCGGCATAGCCGGGCTGATTGCCCGGAAAACGCGCATCATCCGTTGCCAGTTTTGGCGGTTCGCCATCATAGCGTATTTGCGTGCGCAGCACCGGCCAAAGCCCGAATTTTCTGACTGCTGCCAAGCGCCCCATGCCTTCCAGCGCGCCATAATGCCGTTCGTTCAGGCGCCAGCATTTCTGTATAGGGAATTCAAGCGCCATCGCGGACAGCACGATTCTCGCTGTTTCGGATGCACGCTGCAATGTCGATGAAAAGCAGCAATCCAGCGTAAAATTGGCCTGCTGCAGCAGATGACCGGCATGCTCCGCTTCCAGCTTTCCCTTGGGGCTTAAAGCAACATCGCTCCAACCGGTGAATATCTTGTCGCGATTCCAGATACTTTGCCCGTGACGCAACAGCACAAGCCGTATTATGCCCTCAGCAGCCTGCGCTTCAATAGGAACGTGCGCCGTCATTCGCTCCGATGCGCCTTTTCCTGGCTTTCCGCCGCCTGAGCAGATTCCTGCCAGATACGCGTCAATGCGTCCCACAGACTTTTGCGCATAGTCGTCAGATAGAGCGAATTGTCACTGAGCCCGTTAACCAGACGGCGCTGAGCTTTACCCAGGTTATGATAAGGCATACTCATGAACAGATGATGCGTGGCGTGAAAGCGCAGTCCGACCGGAGCCCATAGCGGCGTTATCAACGGATTGCCGGGCACGTTGACAGAATCCAGAAACTGCTCGGCGTGGCTCATCGGTTTTTCACCCGGATTGCGGTAGGCATGCGCTGCCAACGTACGCAGTGAATTCAAGATAAAAACCATCACCGCGACCAGATACCAAAGCACCAGCACTGAAAACGGAATCACATCCAGCCACGTCAACAACACGATGACAAAAGCAAACAGGAAAGCCGCCAGCTCCTGCTGCCGCCAGTTAAGGTCGTTGCGAATGGCATCCTCTGCCCGCTTGTAATTCGGATCGATGGTCAGCGACGAAGCGCGTTCCCAGACGATTTTACGCAATGGCGGAATCAGATAGGACAACGGCGTCAGCAGCAAAAAGCGTGCCAGCAGCAACAGCGGCAGGATAAACGACAGCAATACATAGCCGACCATCTCAACAGGCTTACGGGTTGCAAACGGCAGGTATTCGCCGTCCTCATGCGTGCCGTAGACATCGCGCCTGTGGTGATCGTTATGCACGCCATCATAGGTAAACGACGGAATCATGAAGGGAATGCCGCACAGGCAGTTCCACACGATCCGGAATGTCTTGAACGTCCCTTTCTTCAAATGCGCCAGTTCGTGCACAAAAATGGCCGCACGGTACAAAGTCAGTACGGCAACCGCATAAGCGCCGATCTGCCAAAGTGAAAACAGCGGCGACAACAGCGCAGTAAAAAACGCTGCCCATCCGACAACGATATTAAACAGAAAATCTGCCCAGTAAATCCAGGGGTTCGGCGTCATCAGATCGCTCACCAGACTGTGCGCTTCGCGTAACGGAAATGCTTCACCGCTGTTCGGATTGGCTGCGGATACTTCCGTTTCACCGGTTATGGTTGCTTCGGTTTCTTTCATGACCAGCAGGCTTTAATATGCGCGATAATCAGTTGATTTGTCTGTTCGCCGGTTTCATTGACATGACCGAGATTCGGTGCGGCAGGCCATCCGGCATCGACGAATTCCGTATCCGCGAACTGTTTCGGCTGTGCGTAGCGCGGCACAACATGAAAATGCACATCGGGGTCGACCATCATCAGCATCAGATAATTAATCTTGTCATACCGGAATGCTTTAGTCAGGGTATGTTCGATTTGATTGACCGCTTCGTGCAACTCGGCAAAGCTGGCTGCACTGAGTTCCGAGAACGCCCTGGCCGGTTCATGCGCAGCCAGCACCAGCGCGCCCAGCGTGACCTGTGCAGGACGCAACATGACACTCCAGTGCCGGAACGAATGAATAATCGTCTGCGGCGCGCCGAATTTGCGCATGGTGTCATTTAAAACAGGTGCATTCATTCTCGCTCCTTGCAATTATTCCGTAAACAGCATCCCCGCTTTGGACAAGTCTTCAATAAAATCGATTTCACACCAGCGAAACCCTTTTACAGAACATGAATTGACCAGGTGCGCACGGGCAAGTTGGTCAATGATGGTCAGATACCAGGATTTCAATTCGGCAGGATGGCGCAACGCTTCTTCTACCGCCCTGCTGAAAAGGACCGGACCCTGTTCGCGAAAATAGACCAGACCGATCGATTCGGCGTCGATTTCATGAGGCGGCACGATCTTGCTGACCTGTTTGACCCAGCCATCCGCGCCGAGTTGCACTTTCATGTCGTCGGCATCATAGCTTTCCTTGAAATCCACGCTCAGTGTAATCGGGGCGGATGGCGATTTCAATACTTGCAGCAACAGTGCCGGTTCAATCACCGTATCGCCGTTCAACAGCAAAAAATCGCTTTCCATGGCGCTGCGCGCCAGCCAGCAACTGGCGAGATTATCCGCCACTTCATAAAATGGATTGAACACAACTTTGATATTGCCGGAGCCGGCATAGCGTGCCTGCAGCAGTGCTTCTATCTGTCCCACCTGAAAACCGGCTACGATGGCTATGTCATCGATGCCAGCGGCAAGCAGCGCATCGATTTGCCACGCCAGCACAGGCTTATCGGCGACGGACAACAGGCATTTCGGGGAATTTTCGGTCAGCGGCAACAAACGCCGGCCCTGGCCGGCGCTCAGAATAATCGCTTTGACAGCGTTCACGTAATTGATTTCGGATCGTTAATCATAAAGCACGTGATTTTAACCCGAATAGCGCACGGGTTGCTGAAAAATGAAGTAGCGGATACAGCAAGGGACTAAAAATTCAAGCTGCTCATACTTCTGAGCGCCTCGACAATTTCTCTTACCGCCTTCAGGAACGCCTTGACCTGCGCCAGCGTGTTATCGCGCCCGAGGCTGACACGCACCGCGCAGCGCGCAAGCAGCGGATCGACCTGCATCGCTTCCAGCACATGGCTTTGCCCCGGATTTACGCTGGAGCAGGCCGCGCCGCTGGCAACGGCAAAGCCTTCCTTATCCAGTTTCACTACCAGCGTGTCGCCTTCCACATCCGGCAGCGCAAAATAAGTCGTGTTCGGGATGCGCTCAGCGCCTGCGCCAAAAATCACCGCGCCCATTTCAACCAGACCCTGTTCCAGGGTTTCACGCAGTTGCGCGACATGTTGCGCCGTTTCAGCCATGCGCGCCTGGGCCAGTTCACAGGAGACGCCAAATCCGACAATGGCGGGAACATTTTCCGTACCGGAGCGCAGCCCGTTCTCATGCCCGCCGCCGTAAATCAACGGTTTCAACAACAAGCGCTTGTCGACAATCAAGGCGGCCGCGCCCTTCGGTCCGTATATTTTGTGCGACGACAGCGTCATCGCATGCACATTGAGCGCAGCAAAATCGACAGGTATCTTGCCAAGCCCCTGCACTGCATCGGTATGCACATACGCATTCTGCGAACGCGCAATCTCTGCAATCGCGGCCACATCCTGAATCACGCCGGTTTCATTGTTCGCCAGCATCACCGAAACCAGCGCAGGTTTTTGCTGCGCCATCGCATCCCGGGCCGTTGCCGGTTCCACTTGTCCATGTTGATTGACCGCCAGCCGCCGCAAAGTCCAGCGCCCAGCAGACCGCTGCGTCAACGCCTGCGCCGGTTTCAAAACGCAGGGATGCTCGATGGCGCTAATCGCGATATGACCCGGCGGCAGACTGTCCGCCGCGCCGCGGATAAACAGATTGTTGGCTTCGGAACCGCCGCTGGTAAAAATCACCTGCACCGGCTGCACCCCAACAACCGCCGCCACTTGTTCGCGCGCCTTGTCGATGGCGCGCCGCGCGGCCGTTCCCAGCGCATGGCGGCTGGACGCATTGCCGTATTCCTGTTGGAAATAAGGCAGCATCGCCGCCATCACTGCATCATCCACCCGCGTGGTGGCATTGTGGTCAAAATAGTTGAGTGTCATTGTTTAAAATAAATTACGATTTTTCTATTTCTTATCATAAGTTTGCGCATACTCATGCTGAATAAATTGCTTATGCATCTAGAAAACTTTGTTCCAGACAAGCGGATTCAGCCGAGACGATAGCTTACTGTCATCTAGCGTATCTTTCAAATCGAAAAAAAGCACCAGGTCAGCAAACCATGAACTGGAACAGGTAAGAATGTATTTAAAGGCTAGGACAAAAGGTCTGAGGCAAAACTTAGAAACGGATACAAAACTCTAGGCACCCCGATTCCGAATACACTGTTTTTCATTTTTCAGTGTAAGCGCCAGCACTTTTCATAAAATTAGCCACCTTTCAGCAACTAAAAATCTTTATTCAGTTCAATACATTAGAGATTTATGGTTCATAACCGATAACGGCAACGTATCGGCACCCAAATTTCCAATACGTTGCCGTTTGAAGTGGCCAGTGTGCATAGGATAAGAATAAACTGGTTAAGCTGACACTGAATTCCCGGCACGTTTATTGATAACAATCCAACACGATAACGCAGGTTATTTACGCCACAATCCCGCGTATCTGTGTTCTGAAGCAGCGCCGTCAAATGCGGTCAGAATCATGGTGTTAAAACCGTTATCCACGGCATTTTTCCACTCTTTCTGCAAAACGGATGCACTCATACTATGCCTGGCTTTTAAACTGCCGCCGCCATTTTTTGCAAAAATTGCAGAAAAATAGGTCGTGCCATTGTGTTTATAGGCGTTCAGATACACAGGCGTTTTGCCTTGCTTCTTGAAATCATCGAAGACTTTTTGGTAATCGCTTTCTTTGATCTGGGATTTTATGTTCCAGCCGCCGTAATTCCGGTTCCTGTAAAGTACTGTGTAACTCAGGTTATTTCCAACGGAAACAACGGAAACGTTAACCGGCTCCAGGTTGCTTTTTTTAGCATCGTCCATAACCTTCATATGCTGATCATAGGTCAATCCATGGCGAGCCAAAAAATTGCCCGGAATTGCTTTCAGGATCAGGTTATAACGAATCTGCCCCCCTAATGTATAACTATCAACGAAAATGGGAGCTAAATCCTTATTTGTGTCATACCGCTTTTGATACTGTGCGCCGGTTTGTCCGAAATAGGCTTTCCATTTCTTTCCTGAAGCCGGCTTCCAGCTGAAATTGAGGTATCCCTGATTATTCACACTGTATCCATCGATCCATTCCAGTTCATAACCTGAATCAACCAGATGATCAAACAGCCGCTGGAAATCGTCATCTTTATAGCCAAATCGCGTATATTCATTGAACACTGTCCGCGGTGGCCAGATTAAAATTTTTCCATCCGGTATTTCTTTTTTAGCAAAACTTTTCCATCCGTTCAGATCAGCATTGACACTGCTTTTATATAAGCCGCGCTCGAAAAATATTTTTGCGGCTTTTCCAGCTTTTTGCATATGAAGATGAAAATGCGGACCGGAAGAACTGCCTGAATTACCCGCTTTTCCCAAAAACTGTCCTTTTTTAATCTTTACCGTTTTACCGGCGGGCAACATCACATAATTACCCTCTGGATTGGCGTCGGATTTTGGCTTGGGAAACAATTGGGCGTTATTGGCACATAATTTCTCAGAAATTGAGCCGGGAATCATATGCGCATAGAGTGCTCTGGTTCCATCGGCGTGATCCACCCAAAGCATGTTACCGCCACCCGGAATTTTATCCTTTTGCGCATGCCGTTCTCCAGGGTGAGGATTTTCGGGTGCATTCCGCCAGCAACCGACTATCGTACCGTCTCCAATTGCATAAATCGGTTTGCCATATATCAGATAGTCCGTATTTTTCTTACCATCGGTACCGTTTTTAACATGACTCCACTTTTTATTTCCCAGATAACGTTTTATGCCAAAATCTTCTCCTTCGCCTTGTATACCGCCGGTGTGATCTCCCGTAGAGACACGTTCTCCAGCTTTCAAATCTTCCGCTTTAAAAGGCAGGGCATAGTACGTAGCGCTATAGGCATTTTGCGCAAACCCGACCATCAGAAAAATCCCGGCGACCATTGGCCAGTAAAACTTGAATAATCGTTTCCAAATCGTATCGTGCATCCTGTTAGTGGTGATCTCATACTTGTTCATTTTTGTTTCCTCCAGTTCGAATATTTAATAAGTCACAGTTATCATCTAAAGAATTCTCCTCCCTCAATTCTTTTCATCATTTATTGATTTTATGAATCAACTGAATTTCCATTGAGTTAGAAGCGCTTCACGTAGCACTCATTAAATTTAGAGATAATGAAGAACAAAGAAAAACGAAAAATCGTTTCTTTCTAACTGGAATACACTTTAAAGGCGGCACACAAAACGAGCAGTGCCAAATGTCACATTCGCGTCAAATAAGCGGCGTCCCGTTCATGCGCCTCACATTCAAGGCGCTCTGACACACTCACCGGGACAATTTTGCATTTTGGCGGGCAGCAATAGATGGCGGCAGATGTGACGCTCAAGATAAGCAATGATAAGGATTCCCGGAATCCTCCCCGAATACGCCGAGGTCTATTTATTCCGTTTGTGATTCCAACTGCAGCGTTTCTTCATCATCTTTTTTGTGAATCAAAAAATACACCACCGGAATTACCAGCAGGGAAAACAGCGTTGAAGCAAAAATACCGAAGATGAAGCTCCAGGCCAGCCCGGAGAATATCGGATCGAGAATAATCACAAAAGCACCGAACATCGCGGCGGCGGCGGTCAGAAAGATGGGGCGCAAGCGGATTGCACCGGCTTCGATCAGGGCTTCCGCCAGCGTAACATCGCCGCGAGCGCGGATGCGCTCGATAAAATCGACCAGAATAATTGAATTGCGCACCACGATACCGGCCAGCGCAATCATGCCGATCATGGCGGTGGCCGTGAAAAAGATCGGATTGGGATAGCCTTCAATAGGCGACGCTGCCAGCAAATTCAACAGCCAGAAGCC
Organism: Burkholderiales bacterium; assembly: GCA_024235755.1. Classification (GTDB taxonomy): domain Bacteria; phylum Pseudomonadota; class Gammaproteobacteria; order Burkholderiales; family Nitrosomonadaceae; genus Nitrosomonas. The sequence goes on from JACKLV010000003.1 coordinate 67,324, forward strand.
TGGCATGATACCGATGATTGTCAGCGGGATGGCAATCATCATGACCAGCGGCATGGTCAGCGAAGCGGTTTGCCCGACCAGCAGAATATAGATCATTACCAGCGCGGCCGCAAAAGCCAGCCCCAGATCGCGGAATACATCAACCGTGATTTTCCACTCGCCTTCTCCGGCCAGTTCGACGGTAAATCCATCAGGCAACGGACGCTCGGCCAGGATATCTTGCAGATCAAAAACTGCTTCGACCGGACTGCGTCCCGCCATTTCAGCAACGACAAAATGTACCCTGTGTAGGTTCTTGTGATAAATCGGCTGATCTGCGTTCAACATCGTAGCAGTCGCTATTTCGCCCAAAGGAATCAAATCGCCTTGCGCATTCTTCACCCGCAACGCCAGCAGATCGGCAGTCGAAGAACGCAACGCACGCGGCAATTGCAGCATAATTTCCAGCGGCTGGCGCTCGGTATCAACATGCACGATACCGACGGTATCGCCTGCGGCAGCTATACGCAACGTTCGCGCAACCTGGGCTGCGCTGACACCGGCCAGGGCGGCTTTTTCGCGATTCAACTGAAAATGAATCTTGTCATGCAACGCTTCAGAAAAATCATCGACATCGACAACGCCGTCTATGGTTTCGAAATCGGTGCGCACGCGTTTGGTCACTTGCACCAGATCGTCGATACTGGCCTCAGGCGGGCCGTAAATTTCCGCAACCAGACTGGCAAGCACCGGCGGACCGGGCGGAATTTCCACAATTTTCAGATTCGCGCCGTACTGTTTTCCTATCCGTTCTATTTCAGGCCGGATACGCAACGCGATTTCATGCGACTGATGCCGACGCATGTCTTTTGGCAGCAGATTAATGCGGACATCGCCCATATAACCGCCATTGCGTAAATAATACCGGCGTACCATGCCGTTGAAATCCATCGGCGAAGCCACACCGGTATATGTCTGGTAATCGGTGACTTCATTGACGGTAGCCAAATATCTTCCCAGCGCGCGCGCGACTTCATCGGTCTGTTCCAGCGTTGAACCGCGCGGCATATCGATGACGATCTGCAGTTCGTTTTTATTGTCGAACGGCAATAGTTTCAGCGGAACCGCGCGGGTAACTGCCAGCATGACAGAAGCCAGAAACGCGACCAGAATAATCAGCAAAAAAACCCATGCCCGGCCGGGTGTTGCCAGCAGTGGCTGCAATGTGGCGCGATAAATCCGGTAAACCGGCGTTTGCTTAGGATCGTCCGACGCTTCATGCTTCGGCTTGTGATAGTCGCTTTGCAGCAGTTTATAACTAGCCCAGGGCGTGACGGTAAAAGCCACAATCAACGAGATAAGCATGGCTACGGGAACATTGAACGCCATCGGCGCCATGTACGGCCCCATCATGCCGGTAATAAAAAACATCGGCAAAAACGAAACAATCACGGTAAATGTCGCCAATATTGTCGGCGGCCTGACTTCGTCAACGGCTGTCAGTAAAGCATCCAGCGGCGGTTCTTTACGCAGCTGATAATGCCGATGAATATTTTCGACATCGACGATCGGATCATCCACCAGCAAGCCCAGAGACAGAATCAGCGCAAACAGAGTAACCCGGTTGATGGTATAGCCGGTAAGGTAATCCAGCAGCAGCGTCAGCGCCAGCGTCATCGGCACCGCGATCGATACAATAAACGCCTCTTTCGGCCCCAGCGAAAATGCCAGCAACACCATGATGATCACAATCGCAAAACACAGATGTTTAACCAGTTCGTTGACTTTATGATTGGCGGTTTCGCCATAATCCCGCGTCACGCTAAGCAAAACATCCTGTGGAATCAACGTACCATGCAATCCTTCGGCCATGGCGAGAATGTCTTCGGCTACGGTGACCGCATTACTGCCTTTGCGTTTGGCTAGCGCAATCGTCACCATTTGGCGTTCCTGCCCAGGTTGCGCTTGCCCACCTATTGCCTGACCGACCGCGATCATATTATCAACCGCAGGGCCGAAACCGATGCGCGTATAATGACCGACATCGGCCGGGCCATCTACAATGCGCGCCACATCACGCAAATAGACCGGCCGGCTGTCGATGCTTTTGATTACGACAGCACCTACTTCCGCCGCAGAACTGAAATGCGGGCCGGCTTCGAGCAGCAATTCCCGGTTACTCCGTTCAAAACTCCCGGCCTGCAGATTGACGTTGGTTTCAGCCAGCGCCCGTCCAAGTTCAATTAAAGTAACACCATACGCAGCCAGCCGCGCAGGATCGGCGTAGATCGACACCCGCCGCTGCTCGCCGCCAACCACCCAGCTTTTGCCGATATCGTCGATGCTCCTGAATGCAACGATCAGTTCATCCGCAATACGACGCAGCGCCATGGAGTCATAATGACTGTTTTGCGATGACAGCGTCAGCAAAACGATGGGCACATCGTCGATTTCGACCGGATTCACTCTCCAGCCGGTAACGCCGGGCGGAATCAAATGCTGATTGGACAGCAGCTTGTTCCAGGTTTTAATCAGACTGTTCTCGTAACTCTGGCCGACATAGTAGCGGACGGTGATCACTGCAGCGCCGGGCCTGGAAACGGAATAAACATATTCCACGCCTTCAATCTGTTTCAGCAAAACCTCCAGCGGCGTTGCAGCCAGTTTTTCCACTTCCTCGCTCGAAGCGCCAGGATACTCAAGCAGCACGTCCATAACCGGCACAACAATCTGCGGATCTTCTTCACGAGGCGTCAGTATGAGCGCGACGGCGCCCGCCAGCATCGATATAATCAGAAACAGTATGGAAAGCTGTGAAGTAGTAAAGACTTTGACGATTTTAGTCGTCAAACCACGCTTGATTCCCTGCTTATTGGCGTTATCCATCACTGCGTCCGCCGGAAACCGGTCATGACGATTTCACCTGCACGCAAACCGGAAATCACTTCAATCTGGTCGCCAAAGGTTTTGCCTGTTCTGATATGCCGCATCGACCGCCGTCCGTCAGACCACACCTTGACGACTTCCAGTTGACCCAGATACTGCACGGCGCTGACCGGTATCAGCAATGCTATATGCTGACCACAGGCCTGTTCCAGCCAGCCGAAATGGCCCGGCTTCAGGCCTTCAATCGCCGGCAATCCAATTTTGATCAGCTGCGAATGCGTCTGCGCGTCCATTTGGGGAATGATTTCATCGATTGGCGCATTGAACGTTTGATTCAGCGTGTCAATCCGCACCGTGACCGCTTCATTAATACTGAATTCGCCGGCACAGGCGGCAGGTACTTCGACTTCAAGCCTAAGTCCGTGCGGTATCTGCATCGTCACCACAGGAACGCCCGGCAAACCCATGTCCCCAGGTTGTTTAAGCCGTTTGACGACAGTACCGTCAAACGGCGCCAACAGAAGCGTATCGGCCAGTCGCGTCCTGATTTCATTGAGCGTACCGGCTGCCTGATCGACGCGCGCCCGCGCCTCTTTTGCCAGGGCAACAGCGGCATCATAACTTTCACGTGTCGCCGCTTCTTTATCGTATAAACCACTGATACGCTGTTTATCAGCACTGGCCCGAATGGCATGCGCATTCGCACCTGCCAGAGCAGCAAGCGCCGCCTTCTCGCGCGCTCTAAGGTCACGCTCGTCCAGGCGCGCAATCACATCGCCTTTTTTAACAGCATCTCCCGCGTTGACGTTGATTTCAAGAATCCGGGCTGTCAATCTGGGCGCTATATCAGCGATGGTTCTCGACTTCACGGTGCCGGGCCAGGCAAGCATATTGCCCACCGGTTTTTCTGTCACCACTGCCGTATGACTGACCGGCGGATTTGTTTCATCCGCCAGCGGACTTGTTCCCGGATGCACTTTACTGACAAAACCACCCTGCATATAAATCAACAGCAGGATCAGAACCAGCGTCACGGCAACAGCCGTAACGATTTTTTTGCTATCTTTTTGCCCACTTGTCAAAGACATGCGCATTCCTTTATTTCCAGTCGCCCACCGCTTTTTTTAAAGCAATTTCCGCACTCAATGCATCGTAATGCGCTGCGATGGAATTCGACTGCGCTTTATTCCGAGCGACCTCGGATTCAATGTAACGCGTGACTGTCGCCATCCCCGCCCGGCGCTCTTCATTCACGAGTCTTAAAGCCTCTTCCGCTGCCAGCACGGAAGCCTCGGTAACCCGCAATCGCGCCAACGCCTCTTCCAACCTTAAAAAAGCGGTTTTAACTTCCTGTTCAATTGCCAGCCTGGTTTTCCGCTCCACTTCACGCATTTCTTTCACCTTCCGTTGCGCGGCACTAACACGCTGCTTGGTACTGAAACCCGAAAACAGATTCATTTCAACGGCAACCCCCACAGTGACATTGTCCTTCTGGCCGGAAAAACCAGGCGACTGGCTGTTCTGGCCGTAACTAACGAACGCGTCAGCTTTAGGCAGATAAGCGCCCAGTTCGGCTTTCAGCTCACGTTCGCTGATTTCAACCTGCCTGGCCGCCGCCATGACTTCAGGACGCTCGGTCAAAGCCAGGCTAAGCAGCTCGTCAAACGGCGCAGTCAAGCGAGGTCTGGTCAACCTGGATGCCGCAGCGACAGTAAACGTTTCAGGGTTTTCCAATCCGAGCAAATTGGTAATACTGGTTTTGGACAGCGCTATACTGTTGACCGCCCTGATTTCCGCCTCCTTCGCCTCGGCCAGTTTCACGTCCAGCGACAGCACTTCGGATTTCAACGTGGTTCCCGCTTCGTATCGCAGCGTGGTTTGCTTGAGTTCGCTGGAAATGGCATAAATGGAGTCCTGCGCGACTTTCAACGCTTCCTGAGCGGCAAGATAAGCATAATAAGAAACCGTCACCGCTTCAACCAGCGCATTTTTCACGGATGAACGCTCGAAATCAGCCGCGTCGATGCCCAGCTCAGCCGCTCTGCTTTTTTGATAATCCTGCCCGCCACGAAACAACGATAATGTGCCGATTATTTCCGGGCGAAAATTCTGCCGGTAGCCGGGGCTGTTGATATTCTGCATTGCACTGGCATCAAAATCCCGTTGCGCTACAATCATGGCGAACACCTGCGCCGGATTATTGGAGTGCTCATAACTTGCCCTGGCCGTTATCTGTGGATAGAACGCAGCGAGCGCTATCCCTAACCGAGCCTCGGCCTGCTTGATGCGTTCAATGGCGATTTGTAAGTCGGGATTGTTGTCAAGCGCGTAATCAATGGCCTGATCCAGTGTAAAAACCTGGGCGGCGGATATTTTTACTGCCGGTTCTTCAGATGCCTGCCCGAAAACAAAATCTTCCCCAGCCGACAGATACGACGACAGAGTTATCGATATCAGACCTAATGCCAATTTGTTTTGAGTTATTCTCAGCATAGCTTCACATAGAGGCGGCTTTTAGTAAGGTCCGCCGGTTGACCGGCAAAATACCTTTGGCTTAACGCAAATAGCAGGAAAGCTAAAAACCTTTATTTTTCCGTTTTACGCGCACCCCAGTCTTTATCCAACCAGAGTATAAACGGTGCGATTAGGATACTGTCAGAAAGCGCTGCCCGGCTTAATACCCAATTTCTTCAAAATCATGGCCATCGGACAGAATCCTGTAAATGCCGACTGCAACAAATTTGCCCCGACAAAGGCGGTAAACCACAGCCAGTTGTCCGAATGAAAATGCGCCAGCAACAGGCTGAGTAGAATAAAGCTGCCGGCAACCGCTATGACCGCTCTATCGATTGTCATTTTATTCACCTTTTTCCTTTAACCGGGTCAAGCCCATGAGTTTAAGGATTAATTTCTCATAATAGGGCTCAGTAATGCCTTTGCGTATTTTACGCATGAAATATTTCTCAAAACCGATTTTAGCCAGATGCACCCACTTGCCTTCTGAGGACCATGTCGTATTACGCGGCGGGATTTGTGGCTGCGCCAGAAAGGCCACACCGGTATCGCCGAAATCGGCCAGACATAATGCATTCCACGTCGCCTTGTACGAAGGTTCTTTGCCAGACAATTCTTCAACAATATTATGAGCGACCGCCGTCACCATGGATTCGATCATATAGCCGGTTTTTGGCGCACCGACCGGTAACGGGGTTTTTTCAATCGGTGGAATGGCGATACAGACGCCGACGGAATAAATATTTTTATAAGCCGTGTTGCGCTGATATTCATCCACCAGCACAAAACCGCGCGGATTCACAAGACCTTCCGCTTTAACATAACGCACTGCGTCGACGCCTGTAAAAGCGGGCAGCATCATGGAATGTTTAAAAGGCAGTTCATGTTTTTTTCTATCATGACCGTCTTCATCGACTTCGGTCGCAAAAATCATCCCTGGCTCAATTTTGTCGACCCGCGCATTCGTGATCCATTTAATGGTCTTGTCGCGCAATGCACTTTCCAGCAAGCCTTTGGTATCGCCCACGCCTCCGAGTCCAAGATGACCGATATAAGGCTCTGAGGTAACAAAGGTCATCGGCACTTTATCGCGCATTTTTCTTTTACGCAATTCGGTTTCAAGAACCATCAGATACTCATACGCCGGACCGAAGCAGGAAGCACCCTGCACTGCACCAACAACGATCGGGCCGGGATCTTCAATAAACTTGCGCCAGTCTTGCGCGGCAGCAGCGGCATGGTCGACATGGCAGACCGAAGAGGTATAACCATTCGGCCCCAAACCCGGAATTTCATCGAATGCCAGACGCGGCCCGGTTGCAATGACCAGAAAATCGTAGGCAACGGCAGATTGGTCATCGAGCAACACCTGATTATTGTCCGGATCGATGGACGACGCTGCTTTTTGAATGAACTCAATGCCCTTCTTTTTCATGACCGGCGCGAGTTCAATTTTAAGTGCTTCCGCAGTACGCCACCCGGAGGGTACCCAAACATTCGAAGGCACAAAATGAAACGTTGGCGTATCCGAAATTACAATCACTTCATGCTGTTTGCCAACGGCTTCTTTCATTTCATAAGCCATCGGCACGCCGCCGATACCTGCACCCAAAATTACGATACGCGCCATGCCCGCCTCCTTGAATGTTATTAAACATCAAACCAAACCATACAGAAGCCTGGCCGGGATTCCGCTCGTTCCAGATCACCGGTCACTCATTTTCAAACAAGCATAAAGCAAAACCTTTGAAAAAGGAACAATACCAAACAATTCTGGTACTGCGGCAGCAATAACAATCGGAATTGGGGTCGTTCATCTATCACAGATCAGCCCGGCTCTAACATTTCAAACCCAGGAACAGTCGATCAATCAGCAACAAAATGTGTAATATGTGGTCTGAGATTCTTAATAAGCGTACGCAACAGCCCTATGAAACCAATCACGCCCGTACTTTTACTGCTTTCTGTTTCCATCCTTTTACTCACTGGTTGTTTATCACCGATCACACTGAACAGAGCGGTACTCGTTTACGATGAAGCGGTGACCAAGGCGGAGTCCGAGCAGTTATTAATCAACATTGCGCGGGCGCAGCATCATGAGCCGATTCATTTCACAAGAGTCCCGAATATTGCGGCCACATTCGATTTTCGCGTAAATGCCGGTGGTACGCCGGCACTGACCGGCGATTCCGGTGGGTTATTGATGCCGCTATTCGGTGGCAGCGTGGCCGAGAACCCCACCTTTACCATCATTCCGATCGAAGGCGAAGAATTTACCAAACGATTACTGACGCCGTTTCATCAAAACAAGCTGACCCTGCTGTTAAGACAACACTTTGATGTGGATTTGCTGTTGCGCATGATGGCTCAGGAAGTGCGCCTTCATCCTGACCGATTGCATAACTTGGAAATGTATCAAGAATTAAACGACCAAGATCACTATTTTTATTTTAAACATGGCAGACAACATGGGAATTCCCGCTCCATCCATTTGACCGAAGCGCAGGAGCACCGTTTACGTCTTCGGCGTCATCGCCATCAAAAACAAATTGTTTATAGAAATAGTCCAAAAACCCAGACCTCTTACGAAATGTTTCGCAAAGTGGTACTACACCTTTCAGCCATACAGGATCAACAACAACTCTACGCGGAACCGCTTACTTTTGAGCGCAGTTGGACTATTCCCGCCAATTCAGTATCGGCGGAAGGATTTCAGGCGCTGGAAAAGGAGTTTACCGTGCTATATAACCCCCATGACAACACATACACCTTGAGCAAACAGCTGCTGGGGCCTGTTCTGATTACAAACTACGATCCCGATATTTTATGCTGCGAGGAAAGAGCGGAGCTGTACGACCTGACAAGTCCGTGGATTGGCAACGATGTCGCATTTGATATCCGTCCTGGATTTCCCGGTGGTGATTGGCCGATTCAAGGCTCATTCCGCCTCAGAGGCTTTCATGCCATTCTGAATTTTCTTGGCCATTCACTGAACGAGGAATCTGAATATCCCGTGGATAAAGACAGCCGCACCCCTCCGATTGAACGCGACGAGAATCCTCCCATGACCATGGATCTGATCGTATCCGATACATTACCCGATGAATCCGGATTATCCGTCAAGTCGCATGGCAAATACTATGCAATTAACACTGCAGAACCTTATGCGCACTGGAACCAGAATGCTTTCCAATTGCTTTATATTCTTTTTCGCATGACTATCACGGATGCGCCGCTTTTTGGCGCACCCAGCATTACTATTGCCAAATAATAGGACCCGGCCATAACATGTACGCACACTGTTCAGAAACGAAACGCCAAAAAGATAATCACTGATGTTACTGTGGATCATCGGATTCAGTATATTGGGCAGCATTGGCGCGGTCGCGGGCGCAAGCTTGCTTTTACTATTGCCTGAAAAAGTACGCAAAAATCTTGTTCCGTCCCTGATCAGCTATGCAACAGGCACCTTGCTGGGCGCGGCGTTTCTCGGCATGATACCGGCAGGATTGGCAAAAGCGCCAGCTATTGCCATCATGACAGCCGTTTTAGGCGGTATCGTCATTTTCTTTGCGCTGGAAAAATTTCTGCTATGGCGTCACTGCCACGATACTCATTGCGAAGTGCACGGCAATGCCGCACCGCTGATTCTGGTTGGTGACGCCCTGCATAATTTTGTCGATGGCGTAGTCATTGCCGCAGCATTTCTGACTTCCATTCCCCTTGGTATCGTAACTGCATTCGCAGTCATCGCACACGAAATTCCACAGGAAGTGGGTGATTTCGCTATCCTGCTCGAGAATGGCTATGAACGCAAACAAGCCATGATACTCAACAGCATTTCTGCCGCCACAACCCTGCCCGGCGCTGTGATTGCATATTTCTGGCTTGGAGAAATGCACGCAGCAACTCCTTACATTCTGGCAATTTCTGCGGCAAGTTTCATCTATATCGCTATAGCAGACCTTATCCCGGGATTGCACCGGCAAGTCACCCTCACCGCCGCGCTGCGTCAGCTCACCCTGTTGCTCGCGGGGATCGGCACGATTGCGTTATTTCACACAGGAGGCTAAACAATGCACAGTTTGACCGACAAAGATATCAGCGTACTGAACGAAGCGCTTGACGACGAATACCGTGCCTGGTCTGTATACGACCAGATAATCGCCGATTTTGGCGCAATTCAGCCTTTCGATAATATTCGCGCAGCGGAAGAAAGACATATCGCCGCGCTTCATACACTGTTTGCGCAGTACAACCTTCCCATTCCAGAAAATCCCTGGTCCGGCAAAGTAGAGCGCTATGCAAGCCTGCAAGACGCTTGCGAAGCCGGTGTGGCTGGTGAGATCGCCAACAGCGAAATGTACGACCGCCTATTGAAAGCAACCGATCGGCCAGATATCCTGGCGGTATTGCATAATCTTCAGGAGGCTTCGCAGCTACGCCATTTGCCGGCCTTTCAACGTTGCGTCGAGCGCATCGCTAAACAAAAAACGTGTTCAAAGCAATAAAAATCCATATAGAAAAATTCATATAGCTTTGAAATCGCATTTTTATACGTATTAGCACGTATTTATCAATTCGATCTGCTTTGATAAAGTAAGAAGGAAGTTTGATGTTTTTACATGATGTGTAGTATCAACTATGTTTTGCAAACAACTTACAAGTAGCAAAGCTAAATCAGTCGTGTCATGTGCCATGTCATATTGACACTGAAGCTCTAGCTTGCCTTGTTTCAGAGGAGAACAAACATGCGAAGAATTTATTTTCTTGTTCCAGACATTTCTGTTACAAAAAAAATTGTCGATGAATTGCTGCTGGCCAAAGTCGAGGAAAAACATATCCATGTCATTGCAAAGCGCGGCACCCCACTGGAAGATTTGCCAGAAGCCAGCCTGCTTCAGAAAAGCGACTTTGTTCCGGCCGTTGAGCAGGGTATTGCATTGGGCGGCGCAACCGGACTGCTTGCCGGCCTGGTCGCTATCGCGTTACCACCCGCATCGACCGTTGTCGCTGGCGGCGTTTTACTGGCAACCACGCTTGCGGGCGCTGGTGTTGGTTCATGGCTGGGTGGCATGGTCGGCATGAGTGTCGGCAACCGGCGCATCAAGGAATTTGAAGATGCCATTGAAGCCGGTGAATTTCTGGTGCTGGCTGATGTTGCACCCGAGCGTGTGGCCGAAATTGAAACATTAATTAAACAGCACATTCCTCAGGTCGAAATCGAACAGACCGAACCAAGAGTACCTGCATTTCCATAAATCATTTTGCTGAGACTCTGCTTCAATGCGGCACGCAGTCTATCGCATCGCCCGCCCTAACCTAAGGCGAAGCGATAGACTGCATACAATTTTGTTATTTACAGCCAGTAGAAGTAGACACGCGTGGTATGAACAAGGCGCAACGACCAAGCCTATTTTTCAAGCCGCATGTTTCAGCTATAAGTCGTTGCATTTTAAGGCCAGATCCCCCGCATCAAAGTTGCATTCGCTACCCGTTCAATTGCGGCAACCAGGGCCACAGTGCGAAAATCCGGATTACCGGACGCTTCACCATGTAGGGTATCTGCGCATTTTTCTTCACCGACAACAAAACGCTGCCAGCGGCTAAACACCGTGTCTACGCCTTCGTGCATTTTCCGTTTCAGCTTGGTATTCACGGTCTCCAGATCCCATTGTTCGTTAGCATGGTTCTGCACCCATTCGAAGTAGCTTACCGTTACCCCACCTGCATTGGCGATAATGTCCGGAATCAGATAAATGCCATTTTGCTACAGGATCAGATCTGCCGCCGGTGTTGTGGAATTATTGGCCGCTTCGACAATCAACTTGGCTTTGACATGATGGGCATTGCCGGCATGAATCTGGTTGTCAACCGCTGCGGGAATCAGGATATCGCAATCCAGCTCGATCAATTCCTCATTGGTCAAAGTCAAGGTGCCGGGCATGCTTACCAGGTTCAACAGCTCGTTGATTGAAATGCGGGTCGATCGTGAGGCGATCTGTCTGTTATGATTGTTGCAGACAGCATCATACTAAGTAAATGGATTGAAACTTTGGATAGAACTGCAATGCATCTTAAAGTTGATTTTATTCATGGTTCTATTGCTAAGCCGATACACGACTACCCAAACAAATTTTAATAATCTAGAAGGAGATAAAATAATGACGACAGTAACTTTTGAAGTAAAAACTTATGAAATAAAAATTTCCCGCGAACTCACTGCTACGTCGGCTGGAGTAAAAACTAAATTTCCTGCTTATATTTTATGCAGGGGTGATAACTATCACGTTGTGATTTATATTCTGGACGACAGCAGCCCGGTACCATCTAACACATTCATCCCGGAACGTAAGCGCGGTACCATCTTTGTCCCGAAGTGGCAATATGAATGGTTTATCGATCTGTTACGCAATGAAAAACCGGTTTATTGTTATCTGAATAACCAGTCGCCGGACTGGAATGCGCTTTATACTGGCCAAGAACCCGTTGGCGAACATGAGATGTGAGCCCATGTTTTCGGAATAACCGCTGTTTTGCAAAGGTCGCAGCAAATATAGGTCTGCAGCGACAAAATCAATACGATATTGATAACGTACTTTATCGCATATTGAGTGTTGATTGCAAAAGCGAGATGATCTCATGATTATCTTTTTCTAACGCAATGGATAATGCACTTTGGCCCAGTACGTTGCGGGCATGGATATCGCCGCCCTTTTTGAGTATGGCTTCGACGACGGCCGGCTGGTTTTTCTGGACGGCGAACATGAGTGCATTCGTACCGTTTTGATCCCTGATATTGATGTCTACCGTCTGCTTGAGCAAATTAAGCGCAACGTCATATTGTTCAAAAACGATGGCGCTCATCAGGGCGGTTCGGCCGATGCGGTTTTGTTTATTGACATCGGCCTGCCGTTTCAGCATCAGTTTCACTGTGCCCAAATGCCCATAAGAAGCCGCTTTCATCAATGCGGTATCTCCCAGCGAATTATCGTGTGCATCGACGGGTATATTCGCATCCAGAAATAATGCAATCATATCCGTTTTGCCCCGCTCGGCTTGCAGAAAAAAATTCGTCAGATCAAAATCAATGCCTTTCTCATTTAGCTGATAGCGCGCATTTGCCCTTTTTTTAGCCGCAATCTCCTGTTGGTCGATAACTTGGCTCAGACTGATTTTTATTGCCTGTGCCTGTAACGCCTGCTGCACCCGTACATCGGCCATCAGGGCATCAATGGCATGATCATCGGCTGCAATCTGTTTTGCTTTGATCAGGTAGGATTGCGCTGTTTTCCAGTGCGACTGATCCATGGCACGCCTTGCCCGCTGTATAAATTGCTGCTGAATACGTTCAATCCCCTGTATCGCTTCAATATTGTCCGGCTGAATATCAAGAACCTGTTGATAGGTTGCAATCGCGTTATTATTTTTTGGTAATGTCAAATGATTGTTTTGCTCCAGCTGACCGGCCTGAGCCAGCAGTGTCTGCACCGCTTCATCAGAAGCTTCAGCATCTAATCCAACGGTTTGATCCTGAATATTTGCGCCGCCATCAACGTCAACGGGATTCAATGTTACACCTGCAGCTGTAAAACCAGAGACAGATTCAGGCTGATACGGTGGATGCACGCCACTCTGAGACAATTCGTCAACAGGAATCCAGGTTTCAGATTGCGCGCCCATGACAGGTTCTTCAAGGCTTTTGACAGACTGTGGCGCCGAATACCACAAAACCCCAATGACTGTTGCGATCGCCACAATTGCAGAAACTATACCCGGATATAGAAACGGAAACCAATTGCGATCGCGTGGGATGGAGTCCTCATGATTCTGCACCGACACAGGTACAGGCGCTCTGATTGGGATCGAATCAGGGGTTGGAGTGGGATGATCCATCGACTTTTGAATGCTGTTCTGCGAGGAAGCATCTTCGCCGTATTCCTCGAGTAGGCATAACTCTGCCACCTCAGCAACTTTCTGTTGTGTAACCACCGAACTGTGTTCTTTATCCGCCTGAAACAGCGCCATTCCGCAAATCGTATTGATTTGCCGCGGAATGCCATTTGATAACTCGGCAACCGCGTGGACTGCGCTGCTGGTAAAAATCGGCTCACCCGAAAAATGTACAACATGAAATCGATGATTAATATAATTCCCGACTTCAGCTTCGCTTAAAGTATCCAGAAAATAGCTGCCTTGAAACAGGCCCGCACTAAGCGCCTGCTGCGCTGCACCAAGCGGCTGCTCCAGGCTGTCGCGTCCGGCCAGAATGAGTAAGGCGGAATTGTTGCCGGTATTTTGCTGCTCAATGGACTTTATCAACTTCACCAGCGAATTTTCATCGATGTTATCGGTGGCGTCCATCACATAAACAACTTTGCGGCAATCAACCTCGGGAAGCCCGTCGCCTTCACGCACAGCGGAGATAGCGCCGGAAAAATCATCCGGAGCAGCTTCACCTTCTTCCTGAACATTGATAAAAGGGGACAGATCTTTATAAAAGATATCCACCCCTTCCTGCATCGACGTTTTCACCGCACGCGCAATCAGCGTCGACTTTCCCACACCCGCCGGCCCCAGCAAACAAACAACGCCTGTCGACTGCGCAATGCATTCAGTCAACCGGTTGAAAACCAGCCGATGACTATCGGACATATAAATGTCGTTTTGCCGGATCAGCTGACTAAAGGGGTTCTTCTGCAACTTAAAGAACTGGCTATACATATTAATAATCTTTCAGTGCTTATCAATTGTTGTCAATGTGTAATACAACACAATGTCTGGAGACCGGACAGTACATTCCTCACTGTTCTCTTCCCTGGACTTCTAAGTGCGTTTGTTAGTTAGTGGTTGTCCACCACAACGATTTCCACTCTGCGGTTCTGAGCACGCCCTTCGGGATTATCCCGTCCGTCCTGCATTGTATTGGGCGCAATCGGATATTTTTTACCATAACCGCGCCGCGTGATTCGCCGGTCATCGACTCCGTTGCTCACCAATGCATCCGCGACAGCATCCGCGCGGTTCAGGGACAATGTTTCATTATAGGCGCTGCTGCCGATTGAATCAGTATGCCCTTCAACCAGAATACGCCTGCTTGATGCTCGAGGATCAGTCAGAACGCCGCCGATGTCTGATAACTTTTCCTGTGCAACGGCGGTTAATTGACTGCTGTCGAATTCAAAATATACCTCGGGTAAAAACACGACCACACCTTTCTCGTGCTGCACCGTCCTGAAACCCATACCCTCAAGAAGCTCAAACAGTTGCCTGTTACTATACTGACTAGCGCAGCCGGTAATCAACAGAGCCAGTAAAAAGATGAGAGACACAGTTTTCTTAGTCATCGCTGTTCCACCTGCAAACATAAACCTCAAATCCTGAAATTACCCGTGCTTGATCGAAAGTCCGCAATGATCAATCGGCTAAACCACTTTTTATTCGGGATTGTCTTCCAGAATTTTTGATATCGTAAACGCACCGCGTAATTCTCCCGATTTATAACCAGTCGCCGCGTCCTGAGGATATTTTTCCGCTAGAGCAGCCTGTACCGGTTCAGCGATAGCCTCGCCGTGGCATGCCATGCAGACACCGTCAATTGGAATCGCCTTCATAAACCGATAGCGGACTTCACCCTGATCGGATTCAATCGTGCTGTTCTGCAGGGTGACGGCAGATACGCCGGACGCCAGCTGCTGCTCAAACGCGAGCAGCGTGGCATGCTCCCATTCATCAGGCCGGTTTGCCGGATTGCGCAGCTTCAAGCTAGTGCGTCCAACCGTCCATCCGTCTTTTGACAGTTCTTCGGCAATTTGAGGTGCGCTGACATTGCACACCGCTATCGCGCTGGCCGGCCCGCCCGCTTCAATCGCGGCCTTCAACCGCGCTTTTAGCTGCATGCCCAATTGTGCGGCAAGCTGTTTTGATTTTTCTTCAAGCTGTGCCGTATTTTCGTTTTCGGCAGCCAAATGAGTGGATAATGACAATAACAGAATTGCAAAAATAATGTTGCGCATGATTCCTCCTCGCATTCAAAAAACGTAGCCCAGGCGCGCGCCCACGGTATCCATTCCCTCGTTCTGCTGCGCCGTATAAGCGTTGGAAATATGATCAAAGTAGACAGACAGTGTTGTTCTCGACGTTAGAAAATATCCGACCTCGAGCGGGATGTGAAACAGTACGCGCGACCCCAACGCCTTTCTGCCGACATGCGTCGCATGAAGCTTACCATCATGAACAGCCGCACCGACACCGGTGACAACAAAAATACCTGAACTGAAATTATATTGCCAGAGAATATCGAAATAGCCCTTTGAGGTATCGCCATTCGTGTTGATTGAACCACCCAGCGCAGGCCGCAGCGCACCTCCTAGAACATTCAGGGATGGCGCGAACACGACCTCAATATTCAGATCGACGCCGTTTTCGCGGCGAAATCCGCTCCAAAGATCACCCACATCATGCGCCAGCACGCCGAATTTCATTTGATGAATCAGCCCGGCACCCTGCAACTGTCTGTTTTCCGCGGCAAGCGGTGCCTGCATCATGAATGCCTTTAAAAGCAAAACAATCAATATTTGCCGCACAAACGAAACACCCATAGCCACACGCACTCTGATTCTCAACAACCTAAGCAACCTATAAACAACCTACGAATACTAACCATTTATAATTTATTGCCTCGTTCTACATCTACAGGCCTGTAACCCAAACAGCATACGCAATACAAGTCTTAAGTCTTAATAATTAATCAGGAAAGATAACGCCTCACTCAAGTTATCTTACCGTACATCGACACTATCACTGCAATTTTATTTCCAGGTTGACAAGTCAACATATATTTGTTCCATCATTTATGTAATAATTTCTTCGCGCAGGAAATTTAAGCAAAATGGCAAAACAAAAAACTTCCAATAATTTCTCTCGCAGATTCGAAACCAGGGCTAATTTCTTTCATTAATTTCAAGGTGATGCATATGACTCCTTTTGTAGGTGAATTGGTTGGAACCTTTATTTTGGTTTTATTGGGCAATGGTGTCGTCGCCAATGTCGTACTCAACAAATCCAAAGGTATCAATGCTGGCTGGCTAACCATAGCGGCCGGTTGGGGTATTGCACTTTTTGTCGCTGTCTATGCGGTTGCGGCTTCCAGCGGCGCGCATTTGAATCCTGCCGTCAGTATCGGTCTGGCAGCGGCCGGCAAATTTGCCTGGGCGGATGTACCGGGCTATGCCATTGCACAAATGCTGGGCGCGATGTTAGGCGCGTTGATTGTATGGATTACGTATCGCCAGCATTTCGATCAGACGACCGATCCGGACGCGCAATTGGCCGCTTTTTGCACCGGGCCTGCAATCAGAAGTCCGGTTCAAAATATTGTGACTGAAGCCGTGGGTACTTTCGTGCTGGTTTTCGGCATCATGATGATTGTATCGCCGCAAACCAGCCTGGGCGCACTGGACGCACTGCCTGTAGCATTATTGCTGTTCGGTATTGGCCTGTCACTCGGCGGACCCACCGGGTTCGCTGTCAATCCAGCCCGCGACCTCGGACCGCGCATCATGCATGCCATCCTTCCAATATCAAACAAGCGGGACAGCGACTGGGGTTACGCGTATGTCCCAGTCATCGGCGGTATACTCGGCGGACTATTAGCCGCCGTTGTGTACAGCATTTTATAATAAACAAACTTCCTTAACCGGCATGGAACCCTCGAATCCCATGCCGGTATGTCAGCCGATGCATTCCCAGCGCCATATGAAAGCCGACGATGAGTTCGCATAATCGGTGCTGTTCCTGAAACGGAGAGCCGACCGCAAGTCGTGGATTGCTGCCCGACCCGCCCCGAACCACAGGCGACCACAATCACCGCCATCGGTTTCCAGCCAGGCAGTACCGTCATCAGGTGCGTTATCATAGTTCTCATGCCAGCAATCCTGCGCCCATTCCAAGGCATTACCGAGCATATCGAACAGCCCGAAATGGTTTTCCCGCTGCCTACCGGTGCGGTATACACATGTGCATCGTTGCACTCGGCCAGAGTCCAGCCGGAATCGGCAATCGCTTTGGATTCCTGACCCGCGCCATTGGCGTAATCGCATGCAAATCGTCCCGGTAAAATCGTGCCGTAACGGTATCGCTCGCGCGGCATACTCCCATTCGGCCTCGCTTGGCAGGCGGTATGACGCACCAGTGCGGCGCGACAGCCATTGTACATACGCTGTCGCGTCGTCCCAGATACGCACACCACCGGATGGTTTCGGTTTGTTCGAAGCCCGGATTTTCCAGTGTCGTTCTGGCAATTGCTCAACTTCTTTTTCGCCACATTCCACATAGCAACCCTTACCACTCTGTTCGGCAGTCGTCACATACGGCTCCCCTGATGATAATCCGTATCCTCGACAAACTGGCGAAACTGGCCGACAGTAACCGCGCAGCGCTGTCGCAAACGGTTTTGGAATAGTCACTTCATGCACTGTTGTTCATCGGCATCGCCGTCCATCGATCCATTTCAAACCGTCCTGACGAATCACCACCATCGTCGGCGCTTGTCCCGGTTCAGTTCTGCAAGTCTGCGCCAACGCCTGCGATGCTTGCCGGTCTCGATCCGTGCGCTCACCGAGCAGTTCAACCGTGCGCCGTTCATTCCGTCACCGGCAACAACGGCCCGCAAACAAACCGACGGTTAACATCATGATGAATTTATAATTTTGCCGCATAACCCAAAATTTTTTTTCCATTCACGTAGAGTGGATAAGTGTAACGCCATCCACCAAATAGTGCGGCTTATGGTGGATGGCACTTCGTTTATCCACCCTACCATCACAAAGCACGTAGGATGTGCCGGCGACAGGAGGCGCACCACGATTTGATCCTGCCGGCACATCCTACCCCATATTCCACAAAGTGCAAAACAAAGATCAAAGATCAAAGATCAAAAGCCCGGCGATGCGAAAGGACGCGATGTTCGAATACCGGAGGTACCGTCACGGTTAGCGACCGCAGAACCCGTGAACCGTAGAGCCACGACGCCCGAGCCACCCGGAGTACATTCGCCACCTTCGGCTTCCAGCCCGCGGAACCGTCAACCGGTGCATTGCTGTAATTACCATGCCAGCAATCCTTAACCCATTCCACGTTACCGGCCGTGTCGTAGTCAAATGCATTCGCGTTGAACGAACCGACCGGCGCGGTTTGTTGCCATCCATTGACTGCCGCAACCGTTGCATACAGCATTGTTGTTACCGACATCATCGCCCCACCAGTAGCGGGTTTGTGACCCCGCCCGTGCAGCGTATTCCCATTCGGCTTCGGTCGGCAGGCGGTATTTTTGCCGGTTTGTTCGGACAACCATTTTACATACCTCGCATTATCCCGGAAACATTGATCACCGGCCGCTTGCCGCGTCCCCAGCCTTGATCATCCGGCAATTCGAGATTCGTTGCGTTGGCAAACGCATCGTATTCGTCAAAGGTGACTTGCTTGCTCATTTCAAACGCATACGCAATCGTTACTTCACGTTGCGGGCCTTCTGCACCCATCGTCCTCTTCGTTATTTGGCGAACCCATCAGAATTTTCCGGGCGGGATGCGCACCATTTCGGGTTCGAACGGCAGGCGAGTCTCTAATTGAATATACATTGTATCGTTGAATGCTGCACCATGCTGATAGGTCTGCACCAATTGTACTTGTATGGCATCCGTATCCAGCACCTCGATTCATCCAAACTCACTTGAGCGCCATAGGCCAGCCATGTCAGACTGCGCCGGATGCGCTCGGCAGCCCCTACTACCGGGTGCGTAAGTGATGGTATTTGTGGTCGCCGTAGAATCCGTCGATTCCTTTGGTTCTGACAACTTAAACTGATGCTGCTGCAAACGTTGCTGCAACGCTACAGCCAATGGTTGCGTGTCTTGCTGGTACTGTATGGTAACTTGCCATTGCGCAAATTGCTCAATACTTTGTTGCTGCTGAATACTTGTATACATTTGGGCACCATACTGGGCTATTCCCAGATCCCAAAATTGCCAAACAAAACCACAGCACCAGCGCCGGGCGCAGGATAATCCATTGATTGGCTCCGGGCATTAGTTTGTTCATGAACCGCGGTATGTGAAAATCCAGCAGCCCGAGTTTGCCATCGAGCAGAATATGCGCAAAAATCGATCGTTCAGCGCATCGCTTTGCCGCATCATCCGCTGCTCGTTAAAACGCAGCTGAATTGCCGTTTGGATGGCGTGCTGAAATCCAGTTGCAAAGCGCCGTGTTGGGCTTCGCTGGTCAATTGACTGAACAGGCTTTGCCAGACCTGCACAATGCGCTGTTTATCAACCGGACTGCTGTGCTGCAACAGCGTTTCACGCAGCCAATTGGGCAAAATCCATGTCAGCCATGGTAACCGGCTCAACCTGAAAACCGTTGCTCTCGCTGCCCGGCGGTATCCGAATCACCTGCATGACCGCAGCAGAAAATCCAGTGCTTTGGTCAATTCCCATCCGGCTGGGATACACGGCGATTGTTCGTAACAGCAGCAAACCATCGCTACCAAGATAATGTTTAATTGTCTGAACAATTCAGCCAGGTCAAAGCCTTGCGGTGGATGCTCATCGAGCCAGGCGTCTGGATTTTCGGCAATCATCTCCGGCAGCGGTTCAGGATCGACCGACTGTTCTCTCAGTTTGGGAATATGATCCATCGTCAGATGACTGACCAACTGCGGCAGGCTGTCACGCGTCATCGGCAGCAGCAAAAATCATTTCCGGCCAGCAACCTGGCATAGCATGTGCATCAAACGGATGCAACCAGACTTTTGCTGCCACGGTTTCAAATCGGTTAGCCGGGGCGAACCTCGCCGCTATAGGGATGAAACAGAATATCGGTTTCGCTGATCACCATCAGCCGTGCATTGCCATGCCGTGCAGAACCTGTTCAAGCCGACAGGAATCGCTGGTTTCTTCATCCAGCGTATCAATAAACGCGGATTGTCACGAAACGATAAACATGCACATTCAAACCCAGCGCCTTGAACCGTCCGGCCAACTCTTCCACCAGACCGGCGTGTTGATCGCGGCGGTCGAGGTGCCACCAGCATCCATGTTCCGGCGGTTCGCGCCGGTTGCGGTCCGGCTGAAAGTAGCCGCCACTGCGCGCCGTGGCCTCGACGGTCGCTTCGATATCAAGGCGCGCGTTGGCAGATTCTGCACCGCGCGCAAATCCCAGCGCACGCTCAGCCTTCGCACCGCCCCATACCGGTATTAAATTGCGGTCAAAATGAAATTGACTGAACAGCTCATCACCGGTCGATGCCGAACGGCTGAATTTCAGCTGCGGAAATAATTTCTGAAATAATAGACTGCAACGGGTATCCACGGCACAGTATAAAGCAATGCTATAACTGGCCATGGGATATCACGGCAGCTCTTCTGGTTCAGGTTGCGTTCGGGGTAAAATCCGGTCGACGATGGGTATTTGTGGTTCTGTTGAAGCTTTAGGCTCCGGTTTTGCAGTTCCTTTCCTCATCGTCGGTTACCACGGGCGGCTTGTAATCGTTCTTGTCTTGAATGGCCGGTTCCGCCGGATACCATACGATGACCAAAAAAACTGCGATGACAACCAGGATTCCGGTCAGCCACCAGTATTTATCCAGCCTTCGAACACTGTCGCGCAGGGCATTGAAAATGTCTTGCTCGGTGGAAACAAGACGATTCACCGCAGCAATGCTAACCGGCTTTTTATCATTCAGGCATTGTTCGAAAACATACGGGAAACGGGCCTGATCCTCAGGCGTGCGGCAGAATATCGAGCGCAGCAATGGCATCAATTCCCGTTCCTGCTTAGGCAACCCGCCCTGCTGTTTTAATCGCTCCAGCAATTGAACGGCCAGCAGCCAGACATCGGGGCTGCTTGAAATGGCTGCGTCACGCAACAACTTATCCAGTCTGGGCAGGCGCTCAGTGTAAAATTTTCGATATCCACCGATACCCGCCTGTTTAGCTGTTACTCACCGCCATTTCTCGAATAAAGCGTCAGCACGTTTTGATCTTCCATATGTTTGAACAACGTAACCTTGGCGCTGGGCAGGAAATCGCCGATATCTTCCACTGTTGCCTGATGCAAATTTTGTTGGGCTATGGCGGTTATGCAACAGCCATAGCCAGCTTAACAGTTCGGCAGTCGATGGTATTTTTGCAGCCGCATTTTGCGTAAATAGGCAAAAAAACGCTACCGACAAACACTCTTTTAGTGTTAACCGTGTCGTCTGATGCCGAGATATCGACGCCTAATCGCATTCGGATAATATCTTCAATGGTCACGGAATGATCCGTATTTTTACGGTCAACTGTTGAAACGGCGGCAATTCCAGATGGTAATATACGCAGCGCCGCAGAAAAGCCTCGGGTAACTCCGCTCACGGTTACTGGTCATGATAACAAATGGTTTATTCGGGGCATGCATAGGCTCCGGTTCACCTGAGTTTCTTTTCAATGAAAATTTCGGATGCGAGGGTAATTCGGAATCTCGAAACCATATTCATTGATTTCATTGAGGATGTCATTGGGTACTTGCGCGGCGCTTTATCGATTTCATCGATCAACACTACCGACTGTGGTGAACCAAAATCGACTTTTCCCAAGCAAGCCGCCAACTTTCACCGTCTTCAGAAATTTCCTGACCCTAAAGCGCGACAGATTGCTTTTCCCATCGCATTGAAGTGCAAAAACGGTAGGGATCGTCCGGTTGATCCGTGATATGCGCAGCATGAAACGCCCAAGTGTGTCGTAGCTGTAAAACAAGTCCCGCCCATGGGTATCGGATTGACGGTAAACGTTAATGGTTCTCCCCAGCCGAATTCCCAGGCCACGCTATGCGCCAACTGGGATTTGCCGCAGCCCGGTTCTCCGGTCAGCAACAACGGCATGCCTAACTCCCGTGCAACATTGACCGCAGCAACCAACCTGGCGGCGCTACATAAAAACGGGGATGGATAAGATCAGCTTCTGTCACGTTACGCCCTATTTCACCGGGTCGTTGCCGTATAGGTTTGACATCAATTGAATTATTCATGGTTCAAATTTCCATCAAATGGATAATCTTTAAAATGGCACACAGTTCATTTTTAATTGCAGAAATGGCATATTCACTTTCCCGGTAAATCTGGCAATAATCCTTTCACGATACGCCAGATCGATATCCCAACTTCATCCAGTTGCGCAGGTCTTCATGAATCGTTGGCGATGTCTGAGGGGAAGCATTCTTGATGACGATCATGGTGTTCAAGTAACATTTAAACTTTTGTTTCACAGCGTGCTTTCCTGTTCACCGCCGATTGAATCGGTTTCACAAATCAGTAACAAAAATGACTGGGTGAATCTTCCTGCAGATCCAGATCGACCGGCCATTAACATATCCAGCAGAAACTGTTGATTTCTCGCCTCGTCACTTTGAATTTCCCGGTAAAAAATCTGGCATGTTGTTTTGGTTTCCAGCGCCGCCTTGATTTGATGCTTTCTATCTTCAAGACTTTTTACATTTTGAATATCAGTAGTCAGTTTGAACCGCTTCCACAAAAATTCTTCAGGCTTTTTCTCATACATTTTCCAATTTCCTGAAGTTAATTTTGTTATTTCCGGCGTTTCACCGACACATTCATCCGCCATCCATCCACTGAGGATATGCGATAACGTAAACACGATAATTTCAGGGAGTTCCTGCTGCGGCCCTGCGACAATAAAACCCTGGGTCTTACCGTTACTCAGGCAAACTTCCCAGGGCACATGTTCAATAAAATGATTGCGCTGATCGATCTGGTTCAAATTACCAAGACGGTAAAGAAATTTTTTGCCGCAGATATGATTTTGTGAGGAATTTTGAAGCTGTGCGGGTGGAAAAGGCGGTTTTGGTATTGGCGGATTTCTTTCTTGTGAGTTATTTTTTTGGGTATCCCCAGGCAGGCTATTCAGCAATTTATGTTTAGCTTCACTTTCTTCAGTAGTATCAATTAGCCCAGTATAAATTCGGGTGCTTAAAACAGCATCTACCGTACAGGGTTTAATTTTTACGATAATGATTGCTTGATTTTCACTTTTTGGATCAAGCTTATAAAAATATTCCCATTCTGCTTGCGTAAAATCTGCCTTCCAATAATCCGGTGATGCAACAATGATGATTTTCTCAGAACCTACAAGCCCTTCTTTCATGCATGTCACAAAACTTTTACCTATTGGAAAATCCCAGCTATCGATAAGCGTCGAATAACCCGCCTCTTCCAGCGTCCAGGCAATCCATTCGGCATATTCCTTGTCAATACTTGCATGACTGATAAAAAAATCTTTCTTCTTCTGTTCTGTCATCACATCATGATTTGGCGCGGCCGATTTTGATAAAGTTCGTTACAAACCACTCAAGTTTAACATAAGGTTATGAATGATAAGAAAGGCTCATTTTTAGATCAAACTATTGCACGCTAACTTACAAATTTACGGATATGGCAAATTTGACACAGATGACGCTGTGACTGTTTAAAGAAGGGGCATTTAATGGCGGATGACGTTGTTTAAAAACAACTTATCTGCCCTACAACTTAAATGAATGCGGGTGGGGTGGATAGCATTTCATTTATCCATCTTACTGTACTGGCCGTCACTATTTTTCACCAACCGGTGAACCAGCTTCCCTTCCGCATCAATCAGTTCCACCTGCAACGGCATTTTGCCAAGAGCATGTGTTGCGCACGACAGGCAGGGGTCGTAGGCACGTACGGCGACCTCCAGGTGATTGAGCAGCGCTTCGGTGATTTCATGCCCATCGAGGTACTGGTTGGCGACGCTGCGAATGGATTCGTTCATGGCCTGGTTGTTGCTGGTGGTGGAAACGATTAAATTTGCTTTGGTGATGATGCCCTCGTCGTTGACGGTATAGTCATGAAACAGCGTGCCCCTGGGCGCTTCGATAACGCCGATGCCCTGTTGACGCCTGTCGCCTTTTTCGACAGTCAGATCGGCGCCGGTAATCTCGGGATCGTGCAGCAGGCACTGGATCGATTCGGCGCAATGCAGCACCTCGATCATACGCGCCCAGTGGTATGCGAGCGTGTTATGCACCGGCCCTTCTCCGCCAAACGCCTTGAAGCGCTTGCGCGCAGCTTCGGCGAGCGGGGTGGTTATGGCGTCGCAGTTATTGACGCGCGCGAGCGGGCCGACGCGGTACCAGCCTTGTTCGTTGCCGAGTTGCTGCAAATACGGAAATTTCATGTAACTCCATGCACGCACTTCCTCGCGCAGTAACTGGCGGTAATCACAATAGTTCTGCTGGTCGAAAATCGGCGCGCCCCCGGGATCGCACGCGCGCAGTCCGCCGTGATAAAACTCCAGCGCCCCCGCATCGTCTACAAGACTCAAATAATTGGAACGGAATGTGGCGAAATCCGCATGTTCGGGATGCTCGGTATGAATCTGCTCGTTCAGACGCAGCGTGTTTTCGCTCCATTGCAAAATCTGCTCAATATCCGCCAGCAACGCGTCGCGCCAGGTTTGCGACAGCGGTCTGTTCATGCCGCCCGGCAGGGTGCCGGTACCGTGCACGCGTTTGCCGGTAATCGCTTCGATAATCTGCTGACCGTACTTGCGCAGCTTGATGCCCTGCATGGCAATATCCGGATGCTTTTCCAGCACGCCCACGATGTTGCGGCGCATCGGATCGCTGCCGAAACCAAACAAAAAATCCGGCGACGACAAATGGAAAAAATGCAGCGCGTGCGACTGCAAAATCTGACCGAAATGCAGCAGACGGCGCAGTTTTGTCGCGGTCGGCGTCAGCTGATCGATGCCTGCAAGCTGGTCAACCGCTTTGGCTGCAGCGAGCTGGTGACTGACAGGACAGATACCGCATAAGCGCTGCACGAAAAACGGCACTTCCCAGTAGGGCCGACCCTGGATAAATTTCTCAAAACCCCGAAACTCGACGATATGCAGGCGCGCTTCCTGAATATGGTTATCGTTGTCGAGCAGCAACGTAATTTTGCCATGTCCCTCGATCCGCGTAACGGGATCGATCGCGATGCGGCGTGTGCCCGTTGCTGTGTTTGTTGATGATTGATCGTCCGTCATAGCGACGCCTCAGTCGTAATGCAGTTGATTGACCGCCAGATGCGGTTTCTGACCATCGAGCAATGGCAACAGCAATTGTAAAAACGCATCAGCCGACGGCGGGCAACCGGGCAGAAAGTAATCGATCTTGACCACTTCCTGAACGGGGTAAACTTTATCCAGCAACAGCGGCAATTCCGCATCACTCGGAATTTGCGGATTGGTGACCCCCGTTCCATTGAGATACACTTCTTCAAGGCATTCGCGCAAATCAAAATAGTTGCGCATTGCGGGCACGCCGCCAGTGATTGCGCAGGCGCCCACGGCGATCAGAATGGCGCAGTTGGCACGATATTCACGCAGCACCCGCACATTGTCGGCATTGCAAACCCCGCCTTCGATCAAGCCGATATCGCTCGGACCGCAGTGTTTGATATCGGTCAGCGGTGACCGATTGAATTCAATCCGGTCATTCAGCAGCGCCAGTTTTTCATCGATATCCAGAAACGACATATGACAACCGAAGCACCCGGCCAGCGATGTCGTGGCAATCCTTATTTTGCGCTCAGTCATGGTCTTTTCCCTTGTCAGGCACATGCTCTGTCATGGCCGTATCGCTAATCGACAGGCGGTCGTAGATACGCTCGCCGATCGGCGAATCAAAGCTTCGCTCCCTGATCAGAATGGCGCCAACCGGACAGATATTGGCCGCCAGGTCATCCGCTTCAATATTGCTGTCGCCCAACTTTCCCGATGCGGTATTTACAATCAAACGCGCATGAATGCCGCGTCCGGCGATAGCGAATACATTTTTTTTGTCGACATCGCGGCTGGCGCGCACGCATAAATCGCATAGTATGCAGCGATCGCGATCCAGCAACACGGTCGGGTGCGATGCGTCGATTTCCCGGCGCGGATTGAACTGATGGAAATGTTCTTCCAGCATGCCGAGATAATAACCCATTGCCTGCAACCGGCAGTTGCCCGATTTTTCACAGGACGGGCAAATATGATTCCCCTCGACAAACAGCATTTGCGTGATCGCCAACCGGGCGGCGTTCAGTTCCGAGGTGTCGCTGCACACCTGCTGACCGGGTTGCGCCGGAGTGATACACGCCGCGACGGATTTGCCATTTGCCTCAACTACGCACAACCGGCAATTACCTGCAGGCTTAAGCCCTGGATAGTGACACAGATGCGGAATATAGATTCTTGCAGCCAACGCCGCATCCATGATCGTCTGTCCGGCTTTAAACGGAACTGTTTGACCGTCGATCGTGAGGTTATTCGGTTCGGTCGCTTTCGTCGCTTCACGTGCCATAAACTTATTCCAGATGCGCATCCGCGTCGTCACGGTGCGTGATTTGCCGGGCGGTTTCCAGCGCCGCTTCCAGATCTACCTGCGGTGAAAACGCCTGTTGCACGGTACGTTTTCCAAACAGCTCAGGAAAATGTTTAAGGCTATCCAGTATATGGTTGGCTGCCGTATGACCCAGACCGCAATGCGAATAGCGCATAACCAGCTTACTCAGTTGCTCGATTTCATCGATATCCGCCGCTACCGCACGCCCATCAACGATTTTTTTCAAGCTGCCCTCCAGCAGCTGGGTGCCTACGCGGCAAGGCGTACAAAAACCGCAGCTTTCATGCGCAAAAAAATGTGCGAAATTCTGATTCACCGACAGCAGATCATGCTTTTCTCCAAACACCAGAAACGAGCCGCCAGTCGACACATCTTCAAAACTGATTTGCCGGTGAAAATCCCTACGCGCCAACAGCGCCCCGGCAGGCCCGCCGATCTGTACTGCCTGAACATTATCTCCACCGCAATCATCCAACACCTGCTGAATACTGACGCCGAAAGGATATTCGTACACACCTGGCAGCCGGCAATCGCCACTGATACTTAGGATTTTGCTGCCCGTTGAGCGTTCTGTCCCGACAGCACTGAATCTTTCGCTGCCATCATTGGCAATATACGCAGCTGCAATAAACGTTTCAACATTGTTGGCGGCGGTCGGCTGTCCAAGATAACCATGCGTGACTGGAAACGGCGGGCGAATGCGCGGTATACCCGGTTTGCCTTCCAAAGATTCGATCAGCGCGGACTCCTCTCCGCAGATATAAGCCCCCGCACCGACGACAATCTCAATATCGAAATCAAATCCGTCATGTCCCAAAATCGACCGGCCTAACAGATTTTTCTTGTATCCTCGTTCCAGCGTTTCCTGCAAATGATTTAATAGATACCGGTATTCTCCGCGCAGATAAAGAAATCCTCTTTTTGCACCAACCACAAACGCGCAGATTGCCATGCCTTCAAAAAGCGCATCGGCATAACATTGTAGCAATACGCGGTCTTTAAATGTGCCAGGTTCGCCTTCATCTGCGTTGCAAACGACGTAATGCGCATCGCCCGCCGCCTCCCGGCAGAACTGCCATTTTCTACCGGTACTGAAACCCGCGCCACCACGTCCGCGTAAACCCGAATGCACAATTTGTTCGAGTGTGTGCTGCGGGCCAGCGGTCAACGCCTTGATTAAGCTGTCACCCGATCGACTGTTATCGCGCAATAACAGACCCCGTTTTTGAATAGGACACCCGATCCGGAACCAGTCCCGCGGCCACTTAGACAGCGGTGTTTGTTCCGAGACCAAACGAGCTATCTGAGTCACTTTCTTTTCGTCGAGCCCCACCAGCGGCATACCATTGATCAGCATAGACGCGCCATGATCGCACATCCCGATACACGATGTTTCGCTAATGCTTACTTGGCCGTCCGCACGTGTGATACCCGGAATCACGTTCAGATTCTGGCAGAGTTTTTCCAAAACATCGATTCCTCCAGCCCGGTAGCCGCAGCTTGTACAATTGCTGAGCAGCATATGATACCGTCCCACAGGCTCACGATAAAAAAAGGAATAAAAATCGACAACTGCCGCGACCTGACTGACGGGTAAATTGAATTCACCGGCAACCTGCGCCACCGATTCAGTTGAAATATGACAATTCTGGTGCTGCAATGCGTACAGCCTGTGCAGCAAATGCTGTTTGTCAAAATTTGCAGAATGTAGTGGAGTCCGACTCATCATAAGCATCAGCATAACGGCATTCCGACCCGAAATGCAACAGGCAGCCCCTTGCGAAATCAAGCCAGCAACGCAGCTACGATACCGGTAATAAAAATCCCGTCAAACGTGCCTGCACCGCCGATTGATGCATGCGGCGCACCCAAATGCGGAATTTTTTTCAAATGCAGTAAATCGGCGCCGATCAGCACGCCCAGCGTGCCGCTGATATAAGCCAGCGGTGCGCTTTGCTCTGGACTCAGATACAACCCAACCAACGCCGCGCTGACCGGTGCAACCAGTACAGGCATCCCTATACCAAGTCCGGGGATGGGACGGCTGAAGTAATAACTGATCGCTGCGATAATGACGATCCCAAATAACGTCACGGGCAACGTCAAATCGCTGTTGACAAAAAGATAAATTGATAATGCGAGAGGAATCAGACACCCACCCAGATTGACAGAAATCAATGTCTCATTAGAATAAGGCTGGATTGGAATTTTAATGATACTCCAGTATTGTTTCTGAATTACGTGCGACGACTCAGCACTGCCTTGTATCCGCAAAACCGGCAAATTGACAACACTGCCAAGCAACGACAGCAACAGAATTATCAACCCCATCTCAGATGACAGATTCAGTTTCTCAAAAGCAAATGCGAGCAACTCCAGCTGAATCAGCACCAGCAGAATTCCCAGCAGAAACAGAAAGAAAATTAAATGCAAAGATGAAAACTGGCTTTTCATTAGATGAGCGTATATTATGCCTGCACAAAAAACACTGCCTACCTCTGTTTGTATATATCGAATTTCAATGCATGCATGCTACATGGTCATTACAGAAAGCGCCATGCAGAAAACGTTGCTCCCTGACCGATTGTGTCACCGTCCGGATTCAAGATATTCCAAATGACTGCCTGATCGACAAAAAACCGTCTTCCGGTATGTGAAATTCTAATGCCACGATAATCGGCTATATAGCCATGCGTTTTTGCCTGTTGCAACATCATGGCACGTTCATGACGATTCACCGGCTCCGCAGTTAAGCGCGAAGGTGTCTGTGTAAACTGGTGCCAATTCATTTCCCACAAATTCAGCGCAACCTGATTACCGTAATTGAGCACCGGATCCGCCTGCATTCCATGCGATACAACAACAAACGGACAACCAAACAAATGCGCCGCCTGGTCATATGCAGCACCTTCCCGGGTTATCAGCTCCCGCCCAACCCAATACGCGTAGCTATCTAGCAGACACTGACACCATTGAAGCATTTGCGGTTCTGACCATTCGGTTTGTATTGACATGATATGCTATATATATAAGAAATAAGCAAAAGTGTAATGTAACTTTTCCGAAAACACCTGAGCTCTTTACAATTAAGGGCATTATTTTTACGGGATGCATATATGGACTTGAATGCTATCGTCGCGCGCGCCCAATCCATCTTTTCATTGCCCGAGGTTGTTTACAGAGTCAATGAATTGATCAGTTCCGGCAATACGACTAACCAAGAACTCGAACAGACCATTCTGAACGATCCTGCGCTAACCGCCAAGTTGCTTAAACTGGCGAACAGCCCTTATTTCGGGTTTTCTAAAAAAATTGAAACCGTCTCTTATGCCATAGCATTGATTGGACACAGGGAACTGCGAAATCTCGCGCTGGCTTCTTCGGTGACTACCGTCTTCAAGGGTATTTCATCGGATCTAATCAATATGGAATCCTTCTGGCATCATAGTATCAGCTCAGGTATCACTGCGAGGTTAATGGCGTATGACATTAATTGTCGCGAACGTATGTTCATTGCCGGACTGCTACATGGTATCGGCAGATTGATTCTAATCAACCAGTTTCCTGAAGAGTCCAGCAAAATTCTTTGCACCAGCGAGGTAGACGAAAACACTATCGCCAAAGCCGAGCTGCATGCATTTGGTTTTACTTCTACTGAACTATGTGCAGCGTTTCTAAAAGAATGGAATCTGCCTGCAAGCATCTGGAAGACCGTTGCTTGTCAACGAAATCCGACCGACTCTGAACAACTTAATACTGACGCATATATTTTGCATTTGGCGATCATTATAGCGCGCTATAAACAAAATCACCGGAACCGAGAAATCAACTCTGATGATATAAAATCATTGTGCAAACCGGAAATCTACCAACGTCTCGGACTTGACGATGAAGTGATTGAATTGATCAATACTGTAGCGGAACTTCAAATCAATGAGATGCTTAATTGCATTAAGCCTGGCACTACTGTTGATAACGATTAACTGCTATTGAAAACTGCTGTATGCGTATAACTGGGAATCGGGCAGAATAATCTAAAGTAGTGCAGATATTGTTACTAGAAAAGATGGAGGACAAAACTGAAACTTACTAAGAATAACTCAGTGCTCAAACATTGGCCTAAGTTTCAAGCCAATGTCTGCACACTTTTCCAAACCGATCAATTTACATACTGTAAACAATCAGCCCGATTACGATAAACGCAACCGTTGTAATACCAATCAATTTCAGTGTTTGTCCGTCTGTTGCTCTGTTTTCATCGCTCATAACTTAATCTCCTTATGAATTGTTGACAATTTTGTCTTAATTTCACCAACTAAACAAAAGCCGATAAAAATCGACTTAACCACTTTAACAACCACACAAAAAAAGCGGGGTCGTGTCAAAAAATACGACAGATTTCTCTGCTCCCCAGTATTTTCTAGCGGCCTTGACAACCATGTAGCGGCTCCCTCTTCCTAACATAACCTACTGGGATTATTGTTGTTTTTATACATAACAACCCTTGTTATTTTTCACATTTGGGCTATTACGTTCTAGATTCTAACCTACATTTTTCGACAATGAAAGTTTAGTTTAACATTTAACCCTAAAATTTTTACGGTTTTTTGATTGCGCCGCACATTTCAACATTAATAAATTTTGGCCTCAAATTATTTTTGGATCGTGCTTTCCAAGAAAAAAAACACACAACACACAGCTTGAACAAAAGCTTTCCCACGCATGTCTAAAAATAATATTAGCCTGACCGAATTATTCTACAAGGCCTGGCTGACATATAACAACTACAGGAATCTGCAATCAATGATATAAAATTGTCAAAATCAGAAATATTTGTGAATAATCTTTTTTGATTTTCAAATTGCGACTGGAATTGAACTTAATGAAAAGTCATTTGCGGTCATAGTCATAGTGTGGGGCGTTAAAGATGGATGGTTTATTGGCTGCGATTGAGCAATGGATTCCTGTTGAGGTTCTTATCCACTTGACAATTATCTCCCTGATCAGCTTTATCGCTTCACTGGCAATCATCCCGGTTATACTGATTCGCCTGCCGCATGACTATTTCGACATCAGCGTGCCCCGTCACTGGATGAAGAATCATCACCCGATTTTGCGAATTTTTGGATTAATTGCGAAAAATATGTTGGGTGGAATTTTTCTGTTAGCCGGATTCATTATGCTTTTTCTGCCAGGTCAAGGCATACTGACAATGTTAATCGGTTTGTCATTCATTGACTTTCCAAGAAAGCGTTTACTGGAAGCCAGAATTATTGAACAACCAATGATCTTGCGAACGATCAATACGATGCGCCAGAGATACAAAAAACCGCCTTTAACACTCTAATACAAGCAAACAGCGAAGATGGAATTCGCGAATTACGCATTATTTTCATCATCGGGAAGAGTCAGATAGATCAAGATAACAGATAAAATCATCACCAGACGAAATGCGGCCTGCTGTCCATTGGCAACTTGCGACTGCCACATCAAAAACCATTCTCCACCAATGGTTATAAAACCGGTAAACCAGAGTAAAATACCCAGAGTCAAACCTGAAATCGCGATTTTTTTCGCCTGGTTAAACAATGCCGGATCGTGCCTTGACTTAAATAAATAAATCCCGCCAAGCCAGCATAGCAGGGCCACAGTCGCCTCGATTAAGATGATCAAGCCATACGCCAGATGATGCATCCATGACGCTTCAACAGCACGCCACATTCCCGCATTGCCGGGAAAAGTCGTATCCATCTTGAGCACATGCGCGACTGTTGCGTAGTTCGATTCATAATCAGTCACATTACTGAAAGCAGCCAGCAATGCAAACAAAGCAACAGCCCATACCAACGCTACTTTTGACAGTCTTGTATACATATATACCGCCGCTTTTTTTGATAATCCTAGCCGATATTTCATTCGGCTTTTGCATCAAAATGACTGCCGCCCTGGCTGGGTTACATACAGCACAGGGCCAGCGCTTACATTAAGAGACTATCAATCTGTCA
The DNA here is from genome assembly GCA_024235755.1 of Burkholderiales bacterium. GTDB lineage: Bacteria > Pseudomonadota > Gammaproteobacteria > Burkholderiales > Nitrosomonadaceae > Nitrosomonas. The sequence continues at coordinate 100,155 of JACKLV010000003.1, forward strand.
AATCGGTATCAGCAACTTGCTGGATCCCCGCCAATAACCACACGGCATTGGAATCCTTAAGATTTTTTTCAACATGCCAGACTTCATCGAAATCTTCAGGTTCACCGTCCGGTAACTCCCGCATTTGACCAGTGAAGCGCACGCTTGCGATCGCGGAATCTTCACTCGTCTCAACATCAAGCAATTTTGCATCGATAAACGTGACTTCAGATTTTTGCTCAACATTGCCGCGCTCCTGAGTCTGCATACTAATCTCAGCAAACATCTCAGGTGTCGTATATTCCCGTATATCGTTGAGATCACCCACATCATTTGCAGCCTGCAAGCGAATAAAAGACATCTTTGCGTTACGCAAAAAAGGCTCCACCTGAAAGCCGGGTGGAATATTCGGCCGATGCACTTGACCGTTGTCAGCAGTGGATCCCGTAGCACTACTCCACGGTGGCGTTGCTGCATTACCCTGCGTAGTTGTGTTCATTCCCGAGTACTGCATTCGCTGAACCGATTCGGCTGCTCGTGGTTTGCGCATCATACGTATGATAAAAAACACCCCACCGGCAATCAGAAGCAACATAATAATATCGACCATATTAATGCCATCGAACGCACCGCCCATAAATAACGCGGCTAGCAAGCCACCCGCTGCAAGACCAGCTAGAGCTCCCCCCCATTTGCTGCCACCACCTGCCGGAGCCGTGGGTGATTGCGCCGGTGTCGGTGACTGCTGCTGATTGGGCGTGGATTGCTGATTTAAAGACTGACGCTGCTTGCCAAAACTTTTACCCCCGCCCATTCGCCGCGCTTCCGCATCGACTGCAATCAAACTTGCAGTGAAAAACGCCAATGTCAGGAAGGTAAGCATTTTTTTCATGATTAATCTCCCAATTTTTTGTTAAAGCGCTGAGTATAGCACCGGCTTAAATCATGTAGCCATATCTGTAATCATCCAATTCAGCTCGCTCGCTTATCGCAGCAGATGTAACCGGGGCACAGCATCATTCTCGATCCAGACAATTGCATTCTGCCGAAATCGCAGGCCCAGCTTGCAAATTGTTTCAAGACTTACATCTAAAACGCAAAAACCTGCTTCATCGGGCCAGATCCCGGCCGGATCTATACCGACACTTTCGATTAAAAAACCCTGATGGCGTTTAAACGCTCTCTGAAGGGACAAATGTGCACGCAGATTTTTTCGAATGCACTGCAAGCGGCCCAACGGATTATAGGCTGTAATGATTGCTGCATTTGAAGCTTTTTTTGCAATCATCAATTTTTTCATGGAACCAGAATACTGATCAATATTCACAACAAAAACATCAGAACCGAAACACACTTCGTAATCGGCTTGACGATATTGTGCAACAAGGTCATCTGGAAGTTCTGAATTCACTTAAATTCTAGATCCTTAATGATTTAAACGAAATATTTTCAAAGTATTAATTTTTAGTCAATTAAAAATATTTGATATTTTGCAAAAAAAATTTATTTTTTTGAAACTTTTTTTTATAATAGCCATCTTAGAAACATGGTTTCTTATATCAATATAAGAAGTCTGGTTTTTAATTTTATTCAATACAACAAAGGAGAGACTATCATGGCAACAACGATGGGAACGAGCAGTGCGGCGAGTGCTGACTACGACATGTCATTGTGGTACGACTCCAAGTACTACAAGCTGGGCATGGGGATAATGCTTGCGGTAGCGATATTTTGGATTTGGTACCAACGTACATTTGCGTATTCGCATGGTATGGACTCAATGGAGCCTGAATTTGACCGTGTATGGATGGGGTTGTGGCGAGTGCACATGACACTGATGCCGTTGTTTGCATTGGTGACCTGGGGTTGGATACTGAAGACCCGCGATACGAAAGAGCAATTGGATACTCTGGATCCTAAGCTGGAAGTTAAGCGTTACTTCTACTGGATGATGTGGCTGGGTGTTTATCTGTTTGGTGTTTACTGGGGCGGCAGCTTCTTCACCGAGCAAGATGCATCTTGGCATCAGGTGATTATTCGTGACACGAGCTTCACGCCGAGTCACGTGGTCGTGTTTTATGGATCATTCCCGATGTACATTGTGTGTGGTGTAGCGGCATACTTGTATGCGATGACACGTCTGCCACTGTATAGCCGTGGCACATCATTTCCGCTGGTAATGGCGATTGCTGGTCCGCTGATGATTCTGCCGAACGTTGGTTTGAACGAGTGGGGTCATGCGTTCTGGTTCATGGAAGAGCTGTTTAGCGCGCCGTTGCACTGGGGATTTGTGATTTTGGGCTGGGCTGGATTGTTCTCAGGTGGTATAGCTGCGCAGATTATTACGCGCTACTCTAACCTGACGGACGTTATCTGGAATGGTCAAAGCAAAGAAATCCTTAACAACCGGATTGTTCCTTAAGCAGTTCTTGTTATTTTTGATCATTTAATTCCCCCGATTCCCCGCTATTGACGCAGTTCAGTAGCGGGGATATTTGTTAATACATCCTAACAAGCTTCGTTTGCACATACAGAATCGCAGCTAGCACGACCTGCTTCAGCTTTACACAAGACTCACGAAAGCAAGTTTTTGCATTAAGTCGCTATTTTTCTCACTTTAAATTTTTTCAACAGTACTTGTGAAATTTCTGGCGAGGGTCATACTATTGAATCATTGATGATATGATCTAAATTGAAAAACGAACAGCAGGAGGCAATATGAATAATCCAAAATCGAATCATCATCAATCAAACGATCCGGATTCAAATAACGCTGAAACGGAAAACACACAAGAAAAGATTATGAAATCCAGCACCAATACCAGCCTGATCATGCCTGCCGCGTTGTTGCTTGTTTTATTGGTCATTCCGTTTTCAATTAATTCCTTTATGCATATGCTGGCAAACAAAAACCAATTTGTTCACCCGGTCATCATGAAAATCCCCCTCGACAACAGCGTCATAACCGCGCCAAAAGGAGCTAATCAATACCAAAACTTTGAGGTTAAATTGCGTGTCGATACAAATCAACTGGCAAAATTCATCAATGAAATTGTGTCCATCTCAACAGTCGGTACTTCAATACAGGGCATTACAGGATTCATCTCACCCAAAATGCAGGCTGAAATTACCGGTGAAAATTTTCGCATCGAGAATTCAGGGCCGCAGCGGCCAATGTATGCACTAAGCGATGCTTCTGAATGGACTTGGCAAGTAACACCACAGTCATCCGGCACACAAAAAATTACGTTCAAAATGCATGTAACATCGACCGAACAAGATCAGCAAAAAATTCATGATATTGAGCTTGCAGAAGCAAACATAATTGTTGAATCAAATACGCTTATGTGGATGGTATACAACTGGTGGATATTTGCGTTGATTGGATTAGCTTTGTTTGTCGCCTGGAAAATGCTTCGCCGTTATAACGTATAAAAAGTGGTCAAACCTACTTCGCCGCACAGCGAAGTGGTTTGTTCTTCTACGAGCAATGATGAAAAATGGCGCTTACAAAATATATTATGGACAACGTTGCATGCGATGGAGTTGCTATTTCCAGCGCACCAAATGAAACTGCATTTAACAGAAGACGACAATTTCGACTGGAATCTTCAGATTCTGCGCAATTTAATTGAGCTACTGCGTCTTAACAACACTTATTGACATAACCTGATTTTCGAAAAAAATTTCTCTGATCAAAGTCCATCCAGAGTATTTATGATCATCAAAACAATGCAATTCATTCGAAACAGATATACCGAACAATAGCCCATCAATTTTATGATGATTGAATGATTTCAAAATCATGCGTGATATTTACGGTATTTTTTAGCATAATTGATGCAGAGCAATACTTTTCTGCGGACAGATTAATTGCACGTTCGACCTGATGATGATTAAGCTGGTTTCCGGTAAGAACAAAATGCAAGTGTATATGCGTAAAAACTTTAGGGTCAGTTTCCGCGCGCTGTGCTTCAATCTCGACACAGCAATCGGCTACATCTTGACGCGATTTTTTCAATATAAAAATAACGTCAAACGTTGTACAGCCGCCCAGACCCATTAAAATCATTTCCATTGGGCGCGGCCCCTTATTCTGACCCCCCGCTTCAGGCGCACCATCCATAAGCACCTGATGACCGCTGCCTGACTCGGCAAGAAAACTGACATTTCCTTTCCATCGAATACTTGTTTTCATAGTATTTTATTTAAAAATTTATATAGAAGGCGAAGTTGCAATCCACCAGCGATACTGATCTCATCGATCAACGATTTTTACCGGAGCGAAACTTGATTTTGATGTGAGACTCTTGATTCCAAAGCATATTTTTAATCTATACTATAGACTATGATGTAAATGTTATGCCTATACTCTTACATAAAAAACCCCTGTGCATGACAGGGGTTAAACAATCCACTTTTGCAGCCTGTCAAGCCGAAGCTTTACATAACCGCCATTCAAGCTAATTAACTGATTTTGGCTTGATTGTAGCTGATTACAAGAACAGCAACACGCTTGTTAAAATCAGAGATTGGTGCAATCAACAGTTTCTTACCGTCCACATCTGATTTAATAGTGATAGTGTGCACATTGATCACATCCTGAGGATACAAATCGCTGCCTTTCACATCTTCTAAACGCTTGTCGGTCGACACCAACAATTCACCACTTTCACTGATCAAAACAATACGATCAGCGTCAATCTGTTTGACAATATCGTTGAGGTACAAGCCAATCTGGTCAATATTGTTGCGAATCAGCTCACTACGCACCGCCCATGCCAAAACTTGGCCAAACCGTTCTTCTTCTTTTTTATATTGTTTGTCAGCATGTTCGCGCGCCTGCTGGGTAACCAGTGCCCGCTCACTTTCCAGTTTCTTGCTCATATCCGATTCGACTTTGCTGACAGCTATCACTTTCCAAGCAAAAACGAAGATAATGATACCCACCAATACAAAAGCATACTTCATAGGCAACTGCTTTTGCGGCAATTTTTCCAGCACTTCAAACCGCTGACCCAGCATCGAGAAAAATGTCGTTGCTTTAGATTGTAATGATTCGTTATTCTGATCCGTCATCAATAGCTCCTTGTTTAGGTGACAGGTAAAAAAACTCCAATTATCCACTAATCCAATCTGAAGTGAAAGCGGAGCATATTAAAATTTAGTTTTCAGGACGATTCTATACGAACAGGTGTTACAACAATGTTTTACGGGGTCTTAACCACCGTTTGACGGCAATAATCCTGCTGCTAAAGTATAGCAAATTACGTCTAATCTATTTTGATTTATAATTCAATACGAACATCAGTCATCAAGAATACAACACATAACATTATAACTATTCAAAAGGAAACGCACGTTTTGGCTGGACACAATGATATCAATATAAAAAAATGGTCAGGCAGATTTAATGAACCAGTTTCTGCTCTGGTAGAACGTTATACGGCTTCAATTGGCTTTGATTACCGTTTGGCCGAACATGATATACAAGGCTCCCTGGCGCATGCCCGAATGCTTGCTGCTCAAGGAATAATCACACAAAATGATCTATCCGCCATAGAACAGGGTTTGAAACAAGTCAGCGAAGAAATTCGCGACAACCGCTTTGAGTGGTCGCTGCAACTCGAAGATGTGCATCTGAATATCGAAAAACGATTAACGCAATTAATCGGTGATGCCGGCAAACGCCTCCATACAGGCCGTTCCAGAAACGATCAGGTGGCTACGGATATCAGGCTTTACTTGCGCACATCCATTGATCAAATCAATCATCTTACGCGTTCTTTGCAAAGGGCCATCGTCAATCTGGCTGAAAACCATACCGAAACGGTCATGCCCGGATTCACGCATCTTCAGATTGCACAACCGGTCACATTCGGCCACCATCTAATGGCCTATTTTGAGATGTTTAAACGCGATACCGAACGATTATCTGACTGCAGAAAACGCGTCAATCAATTGCCATTAGGCGCTGCAGCACTCGCCGGAACGAGCTATCCGATTGATCGTGAACTTGTAGCACAGTCCCTGTTGTTTGAGGGTCTTTGCGAAAACTCGCTCGACGCGGTTTCCGACAGAGATTTCGCGATTGAATTCTGTGCCTGCGCCACATTGATAATGACACATTTGTCGCGTTTGTCGGAAGAACTAATCCTGTGGATGACCCCCGCAATCGGTTTTGTCTCACTGGCGGATCGTTTCTGTACTGGTTCATCCATCATGCCACAAAAAAAGAATCCCGATGTGCCCGAACTGGTGCGTGGTAAAACCGGCCGCATCAATGGTCACCTGGTTGCACTGCTGACTTTAATGAAAGCGCAGCCACTGGCATACAATAAGGATAACCAGGAAGACAAAGAGCCGCTATTCGATACTGTTGATACCTTAATCGATACATTGCGTATTTATGCCGATATGCTCTCTGGCATTCATGTTAATCCTGACGTTATGCGTAAGGCCGCATTGCAGGGTTTCTCCACTGCGACCGATCTTGCAGATTATTTGGTAAAAAAAGGAATCCCTTTTCGCGATGCGCATGAAATTGTCGCACGCTCCGTTCGATACGCCGAACAAAAAACATGCGACTTAAGTGACCTAACCCTTTCCGAGCTGCAACAATTTTCAACTACAATTGAAGCCGATGTATTTTCCGTTCTCACCTTGCAAGGATCGCTGAATAGCCGAAACCATCTCGGTGGTACCGCGCCAGAGCAAGTACGCGCAGCTGTTATGCGCGCAAAGAAATGGTTATCCGAAGAAAAGCATGATTGATCGCCAGACAAAAGCTCTCCAGTCATTTTTTTCGACCAAGCCATGAATGACTGGACTGACATCGTCAAACACATTACCGACACAACAGGGCAACCGTTTGAACCGAAAAAAATCACCGCAATCGGCGGCGGCTGTATTAATCAGGCTTTCTGTGTTGCCGATGACAAGCGGTGTTTTTTTGTCAAAATCAACCATGCCGACAGTCTGCCCATGTTCGAGGCAGAAGCTGCAGGACTTAATGAAATCGGCCAGACCAATACGCTGCGCATCCCTCAACCGATTTGCTGGAATCGGAATGCACATACCGCCTGGTTGGTGCTTGAATATCTCGACTTAAACTCTCGCGGTACGGGTAATGTCAATGAATTGGCGGCCAGACTTGCCGCCATGCACCGTGTTCAAATGCAACAGTTTGGTTGGATACGTGACAACACCATCGGCAGCACGCCTCAAATCAATATACAGAATTCAGACTGGGCATCGTTCTGGCGCACCCACCGATTAGGTTATCAGCTGAAACTTGCCAAACAAAATGGTCATCACGGCACATTACAAAATCTCGGTGCGCGCTTACTGGAAGATTGTGATTATTTTTTTGCCGGTTATACCCCTGTACCTTCACTGCTTCATGGCGATTTGTGGAGCGGCAATTTCTCCTACGACAATGCTGGCCGGCCTGTCGTATTTGATCCCGCCGTGTACTATGGCGACCGTGAAGCCGATATCGCCATGACTGAATTATTCGGCGGTTTTTCCGGACAATTTTATTCTGCTTACCGGCATGAATATCCGCTGGATTCCGGGTATAATATCCGCAAGATTTTATATAATCTTTATCATATCCTGAATCATTTGAATCTTTTTGGCGGCGGTTACCGTCATCAGGCTGAGCAGATGATGGGTTGTTTACTTGCAGAAATTCGCTGACATATCATGATACCCGATAACATTGGTCGTACCTATGCCCAATCAGAATAAATACGTTTGTATTCCTCAAATTCAGATTTTAAATAGTTTTAGCGCCCGATGACCAAATACGTTTTTGTAACGGGTGGCGTTGTATCATCGTTGGGCAAAGGCATTGCCGCAGCATCTCTTGCTGCCCTGCTGGAAACACGAGGAATCAAGGTGACCATGCTCAAACTGGATCCCTATATCAATGTTGATCCCGGCACTATGAGCCCGTTTCAACATGGCGAGGTATTTGTTACCGAAGACGGCGCGGAAACGGATCTCGATCTGGGGCATTACGAACGCTTTATCAGCACTAAAATGACCCGTCATAATAATTTCACCACGGGCCAAATCTACGAAAGCGTTATCCGAAAGGAAAGGCGTGGTGATTATCTGGGTGGAACCGTCCAGGTGATTCCGCATATTACCGACGAAATAAAACGATATATTCAGGCCGGTGTCGGTGATGCCGAAGTTGCTATCATCGAAATCGGCGGTACAGTCGGCGATATTGAATCACTACCGTTTCTCGAAGCCATACGTCAAATGGCCACACAGCTGCCGGCTGATGATACCTGTTTTATCCATCTGACCTTGCTGCCCTATATCGGCTCTGCAGGAGAATTAAAAACCAAACCGACGCAACATTCTGTCAAAGAGTTGCGGGAAATCGGCATACAGCCCGATGTTTTGCTTTGCCGCTCGGACCGGGAAGTACCCAAGGAGGAACGGCGCAAGATCGCACTGTTCACCAACGTAAAAGAGCAGGCGGTTATTTCTGCCGTCGATGTCGACAGTATTTATATGATCCCGGCATTACTGCATGAGCAAATGCTCGATGAGATCATTTGCCATAAACTGGATATACTGGCAAAACCCGCCGACTTGAGTATCTGGAAAAAACTAGTTCATGCGCTCGAGCATCCAACTCATACCGTGACCATCGCGTTGGTCGGCAAGTACGTTGATCTCACCGAATCGTATAAATCGCTATCGGAAGCGCTGGTTCATGCCGGTATCCATACATGCTGCAAAATCAACATCCACTATGTTGATTCCGAGCAAATTGAGAAAGAAGGTATTGGTTGCTTACAAGGCATGCACGCCATCCTGGTCCCGGGCGGATTTGGCAAGCGTGGGGTAGAAGGAAAAATTCAAGCTATCAATTATGCACGGATTAACCGCATTCCCTATCTGGGCATATGTCTTGGCATGCAACTGGCAGTTATTGAGTATGCCCGCAACGAAAGTGGTATGAAAGGCGCTCACAGCACAGAATTCAATCCTGACACGCCATATCCTGTGATCGCATTGATCACTGAATGGCGTACCCGGGATGGCCGCATCGAAACGCGCGATGAAAATTCGGATATCGGCGGCAGTATGCGTTTGGGTGGACAGGAATGCATATTGAAAAAAAATTCTCTGGCCTGGAAGGCTTACGGAGCGGATCAGATTATTGAGCGCCACCGGCACCGGTATGAAGTCAACAGTGACTATCTGTCCAAACTGGAGCAAAATGGTTTAAGTGTCAGTGGTGTATCGCGCGAAGAAAATCTTTGCGAAATTATTGAGTTATCCGAAACCGAGCACCCTTGGTATCTCGGCTGCCAGTTTCACCCGGAATTCACATCCACACCCAAAACGGGTCACCCGTTATTCAAGTCATTCATCAAAGCGGCTATCAATTATTCCTGCAGCCAGCAATCAACCGGAGGAACGCAAATCAAGCATATTGCGTCTATAAAAACATGATACCGTTACTGCCTGTATGACAAATACAACAGGTTGTAAAGTAAATCGAATAAATCAATAAAAACTTCATCGAACAGCAACTGAAGTTATATATATTAAAGTTAACAACAAAACCAATCAGATAACACAGGGAAAACGTAAGCATGAGTGCAATAGTAGAAGTCATCGCCCGCGAAATTTTGGATTCTCGCGGTAATCCAACCATTGAAGCAGATGTTCTGCTGGAATCCGGGGTACTGGGACGCGCCTCGGTTCCATCCGGCGCATCGGTTGGGACCCGGGAAGCTGTGGAACTCCGGGATGGTGATGCACAACGTTTTCAGGGCAAGGGCGTCCTCAAAGCAGTTGAGAATGTTAACACTGAAGTATCGGAGACACTGATCGGACTGGATGCGGTCGACCAGAGTTTTATTGACCAAGCGCTGATCGATCTAGATGGCACAGAGAACAAATCGCGTATCGGTGCAAACGCATTACTGGCCGTTTCGCTAGCGGTCGCCAAAGCAGCCGCAGACGAATCGGGCCTTCCTTTGTACCGCTATCTGGGCGGTGCAGGCATGATGTCGATGCCGGTACCGTTAATGAATCTCGTCAACGGAGGCGCACACGCCAACAATAATATTGATATGCAGGAATTTATGATCGTCCCGTTTGGTATTGATACCTTCCGCGATGCGATACGCTGCGGCGCAGAAATTTTTCATGCATTAAAGAAATTGCTCAATGAAAAGAAAATGCCTACCACTGTCGGCGACGAAGGCGGCTATGCGCCAAATTTGAATAACAATGAAGAGGCGCTACAATTGATTGTCGAAGCCATTGATTTAGCAGGATATCAGCCAGGCACAGATGTCGCAATCGGCGTAGACTGCGCGAGTTCAGAGTTTTTTTCAGATGGAAAATATCATCTCGTATCTGATGGCCTGAGCCTGACCCCGGCACAATTCGCTGACTACCTTGCCGCATGGGTTGATAAATATCCGATTATCAGTATTGAAGACGGCATGAGCGAACATGATTGGGACGGCTGGGAGTTGCTCACCAACCGGCTAGGAAAAGCCGTCCAGCTTGTGGGCGATGATATCTTTGTAACCAATGCTAAAATTCTTCAGGAAGGTATTCAACGTAATATCGCCAACTCCATCCTGATCAAGGTCAATCAGATTGGCACATTGACCGAAACGCTCGCCGCCATTGAAATAGCCAAATGCGCGGGCTATACTGCGGTAATATCACACCGATCCGGTGAAACGGAGGATACGACCATAGCCGATATCGCCGTTGCAACCAATGCGCTGCAAATCAAAACCGGCTCGCTTTCGCGCTCCGACCGGCTGGCCAAATATAATCAATTGCTTCGCATTGAAGAAGACCTTGGAGACACCGTCAAATATGCTGGTCGTAAGGCTTTCTATCAACTAAGGTAACCATGAAATCATGAAATATCTGACCGCCGCTCTTTTGTCATTGATTATCATGCTGCAATATCCATTATGGTTTGGCAAAACCGGCTGGCTAAATGTGCAGCAGCTCAAGCAAAATGTAGCTGCCGCACATGAAAAAAATCTTGAACTTCAAGACCGTAACACACTCATGTATGCAGAGATCAATGACCTCAAACAGGGAACCGATGCAATTGAAGAACATGCACGCAGCGAACTCGGTATGGTCAAAAAAAATGAAATTTTATTTCAGATTATCGAAAGCAGCCCTTCAACCACAATGCCACCCACAAATTTTGCACACATAAATCGTGCGCAATAATTCAAGCCAATTATCCCGGTCGACACATTTACAAAGCTGCTTTACAGCCAACCGCCACTTGAAAATGCTTAAACAAACCGTATATTCATAGACGCAATATACACGTTATGATTTGAATTTTCTTCGGAGCAAATTGAATGAAAAGAATTTTTCTTTTTCTTGCAACAAACCTGGCAATTGTTATTGTATTGAGTGTCACGTTACGTCTGCTGGGGTTTGAGAGAATACTGGATGAACAAGGTACCGGACTTGATCTTAATTCCCTGCTGCTGTTTGCCGCCGTGTTTGGTTTTGGCGGTTCGTTTATTTCACTCGCGATGTCTAAGTGGACTGCCAAACGGCTTACTGGCGCTCAGGTCATAGAAATGCCGCGAAATGCACAGGAACACTGGCTGGTCTCAACCGTTCAGCAACAGGCAAAAGCGGCAGGCATCGGTATGCCGGAAGTTGCCATTTACCATGCGCCAGACATCAATGCCTTTGCTACCGGGATGTCTAAAAATGACGCACTCGTCGCCGTTAGTACCGGTCTGCTGAACAGCATGAGTCAAGACGAGGCCGAAGCGGTGCTTGCGCATGAAGTCAGCCATGTGGCAAATGGCGATATGGTAACGCTTGCGCTAATCCAGGGCGTTGTTAACACATTTGTTATCTTCATATCACGGGTTATTGGGCACACGGTGGATCGCGTTATTTTCAAAACCGAGCATGGACACGGTCCGGCTTTCTGGATTACGGCTATTATTGCAGAGGTTATTCTGGGTATTCTGGCCACCATCATTGTCATGTGGTTCAGTCGCCAGCGTGAATATCGTGCTGATGCGGGCGGTGCCAGCCTTGCCGGACGTGAAAAAATGATTGCAGCATTACAGCGCCTGCAAATGACAGTTAAACAACCTCATTTGCCAGACCAACTTGCAGCATTCGGCATTGCCGGCGGTATTGGCTCTGGACTCAAAAGTTTATTCATGTCGCATCCACCACTGGAAGACAGAATTGCAGCACTGCGCGAATCACGCTATTAATTGCGTGCCCAGATTTTCTGCGATAAAAACACTACAAGTACCACGTAAAAGCGCCGCACCACCTGACTAGGTAGTGCGGCGCTTTTGTTTCATACTAAATTCGTACTGCGCCTATGTGTGCCGTAAAGCTGGTTAGTAAGAAGACTCTACCGAGAAATCCTGCCAGACAAAAGGCGGTTGTATGGATGGCGGCGTTGGGATAAGAAAGGTTGCGACATCAAATACACCAATGACGGTACGACCAACCGTATGCATGATTCCCGATACCAAACCTATAGTCATTCCATGTACGATAGAATCCCGTTGCGTTGTTAGAATAATATTTTTAGGCAATTCAACAAACCCTGTCGCGGTATTCACAATACCGGTTACAAATTTTTCACTCGCCATCCCGACATAGCCCTGTCCATAACCAAGGCCGTAGCCGTATCCACCAGATGCGGTCGCCTGAGAAGACACCAGGCAAAACAACAGCACCCAGAATAATTTGGTGATTTTTCCCATCAGAAGCTCCTTATTTCACTATCAAAAAAATCGCACTACCCGCTTTTCACAATTCTAATGTCACGACTTATCCACAGCAGTTTACTCGCACGCACATTACGTGACAATTTTTTAGTAACGGCAAATTCTCTGAAATGCACAGCTATAACATCATTTCAGATACCTGCCGAGATATTGATCGTTAAATTCAAACATCCACATGCCGTTTTTGCATAACAGTATTCTAATGATTTGAAAGGAGACATTTATGTACTGGGGAGTATTACTCGCAACCTTCTTTATATTTACACAACCCGTTCTGGCTTCAATGAACAAATGCCAAGATGATGAAGGCAAATTCCATTATTACGCCAATATCATGCCGTCAGAGTGTCAGAATAAAACAACCGTCGAAATGAACAAACGCGGCGTTGTAATTCGGACTCATACCGCTGAATTTAAAGAAGCGCCAGAGATTGACCCAGCACAACAGGCTGCTGATGAACAGCTTCGCCTCGAAGCAGAGAGACGCGATGCGGTTTTGCTCAATACTTATACCAGCGAAGAAGAGATCAACTGGGCGCTTGATCGAAACATACATCCCATAGAACTGGCAATTGCAGGTATCGAAAAGCGCCTGGAAATTGCAACCAGCCAGCTAAAAAACCTGCAACAACAAGCCAATAATGCCAAACAATCCGGAAATCCGGCATTGTCATCGATCCAGAAAGATATAATGCCAATCAGACGTGATGTCGCACAGCTTCAGAATGAATTGAAAAAGAACCACGAGCGTATTGATCAACTCAAAGAAAAATTTGCCGCCGACAAAAAACGCTTTCGGGCATTGAAACAACAAGAACTGTAAACTTAAAGCCACTGAATTTCGAATTGATTGGTGAAAAAGTGCCCAAGATTAAATAACGTAACGTTACATATAATTGAACAAATAAATTCCTATATTTTAATCGATTGCGTCATCTTGTAGTTTGCAGCACATAGCCTTGTTAATCATCGGCTGGTATAATGCCGCCCCAGAAAACATCTGTAACAGCTTTATTTTTTGAGGAATTTATTTTATGTCCCGTCCAATCCGCAATATCGCGATTATTGCCCACGTTGATCATGGCAAGACCACGCTAGTTGACAAACTCTTGCACCAGGCAGGTACGTTTGCAGCGCATCAGCAGGTGTCCGACCGCGTGATGGATTCAAACGATCTTGAGCGCGAACGCGGCATTACGATTCTGTCCAAAAACTGCGCCATTGATTACGAAGGTATTCACATTAATATTGTGGATACACCGGGGCATGCGGATTTTGGCGGAGAAGTAGAGCGTGTTTTGTCGATGGTCGATGGCGTATTGCTGCTGGTTGATGCAGTGGAAGGACCAATGCCGCAAACGCGTTTTGTCACCAAAAAAGCACTGGCACTGGGATTAAATCCTATCGTGGTAGTCAACAAGATTGACCGTCCAGGCGCGCGACCTGATTGGGTCATCGATCAGACATTTGATTTGTTTGACAAACTGGGCGCTAATGATAAACAGCTTGATTTTCCTGTAGTTTATGCTTCAGCTTTGAACGGTTACGCTTCTTTGGATGGTGTTGCACCAAGTGAAAATATGCGTCCGTTATTCGATACCATTATCAAACATGTTGACGCACCCGAAGGCGATCCGGACGGCCCGCTGCAACTGCAGATCAGCACGCTGGATTATTCGAGTTTTGTCGGGCGTATCGGTATCGGGCGTATCCGGCGCGGCAGGCTGAAACCTGGACAGGAAGTCATGGTGATGACAGGCAAAAAAGTCGCCAGGAAGAAAATCAATCAGGTACTCTGCTTTCGTGGGCTTGAGCGCGAACAGATGAGTGAGGCATTAGCAGGTGATATTGTGTTGATCAACGGTATTGATGAGCTCAGTATCGGCACAACCATTGCAGATATTGACCATCCTGAGGCGCTTCCGATCAGCATGGTAGATGAACCGACAATATCAATGACGTTTCAGGTGAATACATCGCCATTTGCCGGACAAGAAGGCAAGTTTGTTACCAGCCGCCAGTTACGCGAACGTCTGGAAAAGGAATTACTGACCAATGTCGCAATGCGCATGGAAGAAACCGGAGATACCGACGCATTCCTGGTTTCTGGCCGTGGCGAGTTGCACCTGACCATATTGCTCGAAAATATGCGCCGTGAAGGCTATGAACTAGCGGTATCACGTCCCCGAGTGGTGGTGCGTGAAATTGACGGCGAAAAATGCGAACCGTTTGAAATGCTAACGGTCGATGTGGAAGAAAGCCATCAGGGTACCGTGATGGAAGCGCTCGGGGAACGGCGTGGTGAGTTGCAGGACATGCTGTCGGATGGCAAAGGCCGCGTGCGCCTTGATTACCGCATTCCTGCACGCGGTTTGATCGGTTTTCAGTCTGAATTCCTGACGATGACGCGCGGCACCGGACTGATCAGTCACGTATTCGATGAGTTCGCGCCGATGCGTTCCGATATTCCGCCGCGCCGCAATGGCGTGCTGATCTCTGGCGAGCATGGCGAGGCTGTTGCCTATGCACTGTGGAAGCTGCAAGAACGCGGCCGTATGTTTGTCAACCCCGGCGATCGTTTGTATGAGGGAATGGTTATTGGTATACACAGCCGTGACAACGATCTGATCGTAAACCCCATTAAAGGCAAACAACTGACTAACTTCCGCGCTTCTGGCACTGATGAAGCTGTTGTTCTGACCCCACCGATACAGTTAACGCTGGAATCTGCTATCGAATTTATCGCTGATGACGAACTGGTTGAAATTACGCCGAAAACGATACGCATTCGAAAAAAATTGCTGCTTGAGCATGAACGTAAGCGCGCATCTCGCGCTGCTGCCTGAAGAAGAATTCCGGGTCGGAGTTATCAAAAAAGTTGTTAGTATAGAAATACGTAATAGATAAGCCTTTGTCATTTCACATGTTTGGTCTTGACAAGCCAACTGCTCAAAGGCAAAATGCTGCCTCTTGTCTTAGCATGTGGCGAATTAGCTCAGTGGTTAGAGCAGCGGAATCATAATCCGTTGGTCCGGGGTTCAAATCCCTGATTCGCCACCATCCAGCATTATCTTTATGGTTTAACACATAACGCCTTGGATTGAATGTTCTGAACAGCATGAACAAAAAGCACGCGCTAGAGTGCATCCTTATAATCGGACTGATTTGCATAATCAGCTACAGCCATGCACAGGTCGTCAGAACCTTTCCCATAGACAGCAAATTTGGCAAACTTAAGTCCCATTCATATCCCGAATTTAAAATCGACAAGGAAACCATGGTGATGGGAATCGGAGGACAAATACGGAACCGCCATAACCTGCTGGTCATGCCTCCCATGCTCACGAAAAATGAGCATAAGGGTTATGTCCGATATCAGAAAGACAGTATGGGCTTGTTGCACCGCCTATGGTTTCTAACACCAGAGGAAACCCAACTGGCAAAAGAGGAAGAAAAACTGCTTAAGAAACAAAATCCACAAAAAAAATTCTCGATACCATTCTTTCAGTGAGCAAAAAACTTTACATCAAAACTTTTGGCTGCCAAATGAACGAGTATGACTCGGATAAGATGGCCGACGTGCTGCATGCAGCACATGGTATGGAAAAAACCGACGACCCGGCGTTAGCGGATGTGATTTTGTTTAATACCTGTTCAGTGCGCGAAAAAGCGCAGGAAAAAGTTTTTCACGATCTCGGACGCGTCAGGCACTTGAAAGCGGAGAATCCCAATCTCTTAATCGGCGTCGGCGGTTGTGTTGCCAGCCAGGAAGGCAAGGCAATTGTTACTCGCGCACCGTTTGTCGATATCGTTTTTGGTCCACAAACGCTGCATCGTCTGCCGGAAATGATAGAAAAACGCAAAACAACAGGGCTGTCTCAAGTAGACATCACGTTTCCGGAAATTGAAAAATTCGATCATTTGCCGCCAGCACGTACCGAGGGTGCAACAGCTTTTGTATCCATTATGGAAGGTTGCAGTAAATATTGCAGTTTCTGCGTGGTACCATACACTCGCGGTGAGGAAGTATCCCGTCCATTGATTGATGTGTTAACTGAAATCGCCGTGCTTGCAGACCAAGGCGTAAAAGAAATCAACTTACTCGGGCAAAATGTCAATGCGTATCTGGGAGTGCTGGATGATGGTGACATCGCCGATTTTACCTTGTTGCTTGAATGTATTCATGATATCCCTGGTATTGAACGTATCCGCTTTACCACTTCACACCCCAAGGAATTTACTTCTCGTCTGATTGAAGCATACAGCACGCTACCTAAACTGGTCAGCCATTTGCACCTGCCGGTGCAATCCGGTTCTGATCATGTGCTTGCTGCAATGAAACGTGGTTACAGTGTCCATGAATATCAGTCAATTATTCGTCGGTTACGAGCAGTACGACCGGAGATATCGCTGTCATCCGATTTTATCGTCGGGTTTCCCGGTGAAACCGAAGCCGATTTTAAGGCGACGATGAATTTGATTGAAGAAGTAAACTTTGACGACTCATTCAGCTTTATTTACAGCGCACGACCCGGCACGCCTGCTGCAGACTTACCCGATGATACGCCGCACTCGGTCAAACTTGAACGGCTGCAACGTCTGCAAGCGCAGATTCATCAACAGTCACGAAAAATTAGTCAGGGAATGGTCGGCAGCAAGCAACGTATCCTGGTTGAAGGCATTTCCAAAAAAAATGCCGATGAAATTTCCGGACGCACGGACAACAACCGTGTCGTCAATTTTTCTGGAAACAAAGAACTGATCGGCCGATTTGTTAATGTCCAGATTACCGAAGCGCTGCCACATTCCTTGCGTGGTGAAGTATTTGATGGGTAAACCAGCCTTATCCTACTTGCAAAGTTTTTATTCTGCTGAGAAAATCGGGCTGTGTTAACAGCAGTATTCGACATTGAAACAAAAACCCATAGAAATCTCATTTATCCCCGCAGACAATCAACGGTTAGCAAACTTGTGCGGCGCGCTTGACGAAAATCTAAAACAAGTTGAAACCGCTCTTGATGTAACCATTTCCAGGCGCGGCGAACATTTTAGTCTACACGGCACATCAGACCAGATGCAGCTTGCAGCGCAAGTATTACGGAATTTTTACAAACAGTCGCGTCACCATCTGAGTCTTGAGCAAATTCAGCTCGGCCTCATTGAAGCCAAAAACCCCTCGAAAAATCAGTCACAGAGCGTCGAATCTGATACGACTGAAATGGAGAAGGCATCGCCTGCACTTATGACGCGACGAACAGGCCTGTATGGCCGTACGCAGCGGCAAACACAATATCTTCAGCAAATTCAGAATCATGACATTACATTCGCTATCGGACCAGCCGGTACCGGAAAAACCTACCTGGCCGTTGCCAGCGCGGTCGACGCACTAGAGCGTGAACTGGTATCGCGTCTGGTTCTGGTAAGACCTGCTGTTGAAGCTGGCGAGCGGCTGGGCTTTCTTCCAGGTGACTTGACGCAGAAAGTGGACCCCTATCTGCGTCCACTATACGATGCACTGTACGATCTGATGGGTTTTGATAAGACCAGCAAGCAATTCGACCGTCAGGTGATTGAAGTAGCGCCGCTGGCTTTTATGCGCGGCCGCACATTGAATCAAGCATTCATTATTCTGGATGAAGCACAAAATACCACACCGGAACAAATGAAAATGTTTTTGACACGCATTGGATTCGGCTCAAAGGCCGTGATTACCGGCGACATTACCCAGATTGATTTGCCCAAACACCAAAAAAGCGGACTGACTGAAGTCAGACAGGTACTAAAGGACATCCGCGGTATTGCGTTTACCCAATTCGGTTCAGAAGATGTTGTTCGGCACCCACTCGTTCAGCGTATTGTCAATGCCTATGAAAAACATGATCGAAAACAAAAGAATGGCGAATAAATACGCCCAATGGGTCTATTGAGGATGCAACAGCCTTTCAAACTTTCAGTACAGTTTGCGACAGACCAAACGTCTGCAGATGAATTACCTACACGCACACAATTCAGGCGCTGGGTAACGCTGGCACTCGAGCAACAGGCGGCGATTGTGATCCGCGTTGTGGATATCGCCGAAGGGCGCGAGCTGAATCACCGTTATCGTGGCAAAGACTATGCAACCAACGTACTGACTTTTGTTTACGACGATACTGACCCACTTTCTGGCGACATTGTTTTGTGCGCGCCGGTTATCGTACAGGAAGCATTGCAGCAACATAAGCTTCTGATGGCGCACTATGCACATTTGACCGTACATGGTATTTTACATCTACAAGGTTATGATCATATTGAGGAACACGATGCGTTGTGCATGGAAAGCAAGGAAATCGAAATCCTCGCGAATCTAGGGTTTCTAGATCCATATACAATGCCTGATGAAGTGACCACATCAAGTTAAGGAACAGGAACGGCGTTTATGTTGGACATAGGGACACACAGGCATTCCAAACTACTTTCTAGTATGACAGCAGTCACACTATAGACGGTTAATAGTCAGTACTATGTACTTTATCAATCTAACAGCAATCAGATATGGACGATCCTCCACCTAAAACGGGTTGGCTAGAGCGTGTCGGCGCAATGCTCATGCGCGAACCGGAAGACCGGAAACAGCTTATCACTTTGTTGCACTCCGCCTTTGAACGAAATTTGCTTGA
Source organism: Burkholderiales bacterium (assembly GCA_024235755.1). Taxonomy (GTDB): domain Bacteria; phylum Pseudomonadota; class Gammaproteobacteria; order Burkholderiales; family Nitrosomonadaceae; genus Nitrosomonas. The sequence continues at coordinate 119,593 of JACKLV010000003.1, forward strand.
TTCGGATGCCCTCAGCATGATTGAAGGTGTCATGCAGGTATCGGAAATGCAGGCGCGCGATATTATGATTCCGCGTTCTCAAATGGATGTCATCGATATTACCCAAAAGCCCGAAGAATTTATTCCATTTGTGATCGAAACTGCGCATTCACGTTTCCCTGTTATTGAAGGCAGTGAAGACAACGTCATTGGTATCATGCTTGCCAAAGACCTGCTGCGCTACTATGCAGGTGAAGAAGCGTTTAATCTGCGAGACATGCTGCGTCCGGCTGTATTCATTCCTGAATCGAAACAACTCAATGTACTGCTCAAAGACTTCCGTAAAAATAGAAATCATATAGCGATCGTAGTAAACGAATATGGCGGCATGGCGGGATTGATTACTATAGAAGACGTACTCGAACAGATTGTCGGTGAAATCGAAGACGAATATGATTTCGATGAAGACGAAGACAACATCGTGCTGGAACAAACCGGCAGTTACCGGATTAAAGCCATCACTGAAATTGACAATTTCAACGAAACCCTGGGGGCCAAATTTAGTGATGATGATTACGATACGATCGGCGGCCTCGTTCTTAGTAAATTCGGACGGCTGCCGAGCCGGGACGAATCAGTCATCATCGGTAATTTTAAATTTACGGTGTTGCGTGCTGACAGCCGCAGACTGCATATTCTAAAAGTCGAAAAAATAGCGCCTGAATCTGAAACCGTTGCTTAAGTTTTTAAAAACGAGCCTCGCTGTCTTGCAAAGTAACTTGCGATGACCCGGCAAACACCAAAAATCACTACTCGCACATATGATTCCCAAGCATTTGAATCATTGCGCCATGGCGGATTATCGTCCGTTCTGGCACGCATTTATGCAGCGCGCGGCATCAGCAATTCAACTCAACTTGAAACCGCATTGACGCGCCTGATTCCGTTTGATCAGATCAGAAACATTCATCTGATGGCTAGTTTGCTGGCTGACGCAATCGAAGCCAGAAGGCGCCTGCTCATTATCGCCGATTATGATTCCGATGGCGCGACAGCTTGCGCAGTGGGAATTCGCATATTACGCAAGCTGGGCGCTGATGTCAGTTATCTGGTGCCGAATCGCTTTGAATATGGTTATGGCCTGACGCCCGAGATTGTTGATCTTGCGTACACTACCTTCCGGCCTGACATTATAATCACGGTGGATAACGGAATAGCCAGTATTGAGGGTGTGAAGGCGGCAAAGGCGCTGGGAATGCAGGTACTAATTACCGACCATCACTTGCCTGGCGACGAACTGCCTGATGCAACGGCAATTATCAATCCCAATCAACCAGGCTGTCCGTTTCCGAGTAAAAATATCGCCGGTGTGGGCGTTATTTTTTATCTAATGCTGGCTTTACGGGCCGAATTTCGTCAGCGAAGCGCTTTCATCAATAACAAGGAACCCAATCTCGCCGCTTTTCTGGATCTGGTTGCGCTTGGTACAGTGGCTGATGTCGTCCGGCTTGATGATAATAATCGCATTCTGGTACAGCAGGGCCTGAAACGCATTCAGGCAGGCCTCGCCTGTGCAGGGATTAATGCGCTGTTAAAGGTTGCGGGACGAAAAGCACAGCAAACATCGACATATGATCTGGGATTTATTCTGGGCCCCAGATTGAATGCAGCCGGACGTCTCGACGATATGTCACTGGGAATCGAATGCTTGGTTACAGACGATGCGGCTAATGCTGAGCAAATTGCACGGCAACTCGATGCACTCAATGTACGCCGCCGCGAAATCGAGTCAAACATGCAGGACAGCGCATTGTCCAAGCTTGAAAGTACGCTGCATGCCGAAAATGCACAAATTCAGTCCGCTTATAGTGTGTGCCTGTTCGACCATAGCTGGCATCAGGGTGTAATCGGTATTCTGGCCTCACGCATCAAGGATAAGTACCACCGGCCAGTTATTATTTTTGCACCGGGAAATGATGGTGAGATAAAAGGTTCGGGACGCTCAATTCCGGGCTTTCATCTACGAGATGCGCTGGATCTGGTATCCAAACGCTATCCCGGCGTCATTGTAAAATTTGGCGGCCATGCTGCTGCAGCCGGTCTGACGATTCTTGCCGAACATTTTGTGCGGTTTTGCGAAGCATTCGAGACAACCGCTCAATCATTGCTGACCGAATCGGATTTGACGCGTGTTATTGAAACAGACGGCGAACTGGTTGAATCTGACATGAATATGGAACTGGCGCGGCAGTTAACACATCAGGTCTGGGGACAGGGATTTCCCCAGCCAACTTTTAATGCCTGTTTTTATGTCGTAAACCAGCGCTTAGTCGGTGAAAAACATTTAAAACTCAAGCTAAAAAAAGTCCCTGCAAATGGTGCGTCGGTTTCAGAATCTAACGACATCAGTTATGATGCAATTTTGTTTTTCCACAATGACTTGCTACCGGATGTGATCAGTGCAGTTTACCGGCTGCAGATCAACGAATTTAATGGCAGAACGACACTGCAGCTGCTACTTGAGCACTGGTCACAAGCGGAAGTGATAACGGAATTGATCAGCTAGCGCCCTACTCTATCATGCATTTTGAAGAATTATTTCAGGATAGCGAGTTATTCCATTTGCCACACTTTGTGACCAGCCTGGCAATTGGCCTGTTGATCGGACTTGAACGAGAACGCAGCCCAAACACCCGAGCAGGGCTAAGAACATTTGCACTGGTCGCAGTGTTTGGCACACTGGCCGCCATGCTGTCGGAAAAAACAAATGCACCTTGGTTTTTAGTGGGAGGTATGCTGATTGTCGGCTTAATGACAATCGCTGCACATGTTCGCATGCAACCCGACAACATTACTGATTCAGGAACCACTACAGTTGCGGCAATTGTGATCTGCTATGGTCTGGGCGCAATTGTCTGGTATGGCGATACTACCTTAGCGGTGATGCTGGCCATTATCACTACCATATTGCTGTATTTCAAAACAGAGCTGCACGGTATCACCCAGAATTTGGATCGGCGCGATCTGGTGTCAATTCTGCAATTTGCAGTACTAACATTCATTATCTTGCCCATACTGCCCGATGAAAATTTCGGGCCGTACCAGGCCATCAATCCATATCAAGTATGGCTGATGGTAGTACTGATTTCGGGTGTCAGCCTGGCTGGTTATGTGGCTTTGCACCTAGTAAGGGAGCGTCATGGCGCTATACTACTGGGCCTGCTTGGCGGAATGGTATCCAGTACAGCAACAACCTTAGTCTACACAAAGCTGAGCAAAAACAACCAATCTTTCATTCAACTGTCGATAGTTATTATTTTAATAGCTAATTTGACCGTTCTGGTTCGTCTGGCACTTGTCAGTTCGGTTGTTTCAGTCAACATATTGCCGCAACTGTTGCCGGTATTGGGAGGGGGGTTATTGTTAGGCACCAGTGCTACATTTTTCTGGTGGTATCGGTTGCGCGGACATAATGATATACCCCTACCAGAAATCAATAATCCGACCGAGATGCGAACGGCAATGAGCTTTGGATTGCTTTATGCAATTGTATTATTTTTTGCGGCATGGTTGTCCGATATTGCCGGAAGCCGTGGATTATATGCAGTTGCGCTTGTGTCTGGATTGACCGATGTTGATGCGATCAGTCTGACGAGTCTACGGATGTTTGAACTGGGAAAACTACAAGCGAATGAGGCGGTAACTGCAATTTCGCTCGGTATAATATCTAATATTGTTTTTAAAGTCGGCCTGATTTACTTTATTGGCAACACCTACATCGTCTGGCGCTGTGCAATAGGTATGCTTGCTACTGCCGCAGGCATAGGATTGTCGCTGGTCGTCTTACTCTAATAACAAACTTTTAAGGTCTGATCTTAGCACTGGATACATTACCGGCTTATTATCAAGTTAAAGACGCGAAATCAAAACAGGAATTCCTTTTTTTTCCCGGATGGCTTGCTGTAGGACTTCATGATCGATTTCAAAATCGCTCGACAGGCGCTTTTGACTGTTTTTATTTGCCAGAAAATCATTGATAACATCAAAAACACTTTGCTGATAGTCGGCATATTTTCCTTCATCTTCTTCCAGCGGTGGATGCAGTTCAATGTATAACTGATCGAGCAGCCAACCTAGCTTAATTGGCTGGTTAACGATATTAACCTGCGTTCCGAGCGGAATCTTGTCGAACAAATGCTCGATATCTTCAGGATACATGCGTATGCAGCCCGAGGACACGCGCATGCCAACGCCGTAAGGCTTAATCGTACCGTGAATAAGATAACTGCCTGAACCAATACTCAGCCGCATGGCATGACGACCCAGAGGATTATCAGGCCCCGGTGGAACCACATTGGGAAGAGGTGGCTCACCATTGGCAATTCTGTGTTTTTTGATTGACTCAGGTGGTACCCAAGTCGGATCCTTTTTTTTCTCGATAATTTTCGACAAGCCTAACGGTGTCTCCCAGTCCATTCTGCCAATTCCGATTGGAAACGTCATGACGACCGGTTTTTCCCCTTTCTTAGATTGGGGAAAATAATATAAGCGCATTTCCGGCAGATTCAAAACCAATCCCTTGCGGTCAGCCTGCGGAAATATGTGTCTGCTGGGTAAAATGACTGTTGAGCCGTCTTCCGGCATCCACCGATCGACATCCGGATTGGCCAGAACAATCTCAGTCTGACCGATGTCATACATACGCGCGATATCCAACAGAGTATCCGCCCGGCCTGCTTGTGTTGTTCGCATTTGTCCAAAAATATCGATATCTTCAGGCGGCAACACCCATGTTTCAGCACGCGCCGTTGTAAAAACAAAGCTGACAAAAACGGTAAAAAACAATAAAGAATATCTGACCATACGTTTGTCTTTCCTGTTATATCGAAGATCGTTACAGGCTGAATAATAACTGATATTTTTTGTTTAAAACAGACAAACAGGACCGATTTTGCAGCAGTTGATTCAACAAAGAGTATCCAGCCGACTAAGGCAACAATCTATTGAAAGCCATATTCGTCTAAAAAATCACTGTATGGTCTTTTACCGCCAGATTCCAGGGTCGACTATAAACATGAACCTGTTTGGTCACCTGACCTCGCGCATTAATTAATTGACCGTCAATTTGCGTCCAGCCCAGTATTCCCTCGCTTAAGTTGTATGCATCAAATCCCTGCTGTCGCAACAAACGAACATAGTGTCCGCTGCGGTATCCAATCGTGCAATAAACAACAATCTGCTTGTTTTGATAATCAGTGCGATCACGTTCAAAGTCTTCCTGGCTGATGGCACCCGGTATCGTTGAAACATGGCGCTCTTCAGGATTTCGCACATCTACAATCACATTGTGTTGATTATTATTGACTAACTGTGAGCGCAAAGAATTACTGGAAATTGCCGGAATATCACCGAATTCAGAAGCTATCAGTGCATATGCCGTTTTTAAAAAAGCTGTCGGAGAAACTATACTTGTAATGGCAAAACCGACAACTCCAAGCAAGCCAAGCAAACAAACGCCTTTGGTGAAATATTTGAATGTACGCATGATCTGATCATCACAAAAACTGTCTATTAAAAAACAGTACTATCAATGCGCCAATGATAGAAACGAAGAAAAGAAACCTACAAAAAAACTCTGCTGATACAGACTTCCAGATCGAGAATATATAAAAAGATAAAGAAGAATTTAGGAACTCAAGTAAATTTCGAATCGGGTCTATATTATATATAGACCCCGATCATTAATGAGTCTTTAAAAGTCGCTGACTGGAATTCCAGCATCAGAAACGATTTTCTGTGCCTCACCACAATTTACTCGAACGATCTTTCCATCCTTTGTTTTAGTCATACTCTTAACCGTATCGGTTGGTTTTTTGTCTTTGCAATTCATCCAGTTCAGGATATTCTCCGCAGAAACCGGTGTCAGGTCAGATTCCAGATTTCCACTGGCCATTGTTGTTGTTGAGCCAAAAATAAACATTGCAGCAAACGCAGCGATTACCATTTTTTTCATTTTAGTTCCTCTCTCCTTAATTGGTTTTTTTAAAATCACTTACCCTGCCTGTTCCCAGGTAATACGATCTGACTTAAAGTCAGACAACCCTAATCATGATCGTAATAAATATTCAAGGCCATGACGAAATAACTGATTTAAAATAGCACATTGCTATTTTACTTTTTTATCCTGCATTTGCAATACTAACACTCCATATTATTGCAGTCTAGGCCGCCACTCTGACATTATTGCAAACAGTTTTGCCATGTTTACTGACAAGCTTGCTGAACCCAGCAATATTATATTATGGAGAGTATTGACCTTTGCTCAAAGAGGCTTATGCGCCCGCCTTTTCAGAGAGATGCCGGGCGATGTCTATGAATCTTCTGTATCTGAATCTGTTCTCCTCCTCGACCGGGAAATCCAGAATGTATTTTGCGTGCCGATAGGCCTCTTGTTTTTTTCCTAGATCAAACAACAGCTCAGCATAAAAGGCGCGCGCGATAATGTCATTCGGAAACAATTTGAGCGCATTCTTTAGATGGAATAACGCCTTATTTTTGTCACCGAAACTGATCGGAAATTGTGGCAGTTTATGATATATGCGGCCGAGTGCCTTGTGTGCGCCTGCGTTATCGTATTGCTCATCAAGCTCGATAACACGTAAAAACAACTTTTCCATCGGACGCATCAATCGCAACGCATTCAATACACCGCTTTCTTCGCTCAATTTCCCAATTGCGACGGCTTTCCAATATATGGCAACGATTTCATCCGAATGGATTGCTAGTGCTCGATCAGTGGTTTCGATACAGCCTCTGTAAAGCTCAATTCGTTTCGTGCGTTCAGCCTCGACTTCAGCGTTTGCACATTGCAGACGAGCGAGTTCGGCGATGACCTTAGGTGCTTGTGTAGATTCGGCCAGCTGTTTTATCCAAGTAATCGTTGCAAAAAGCGCAGGCCGGTCTATTGCATTTCGTTGAACCGCTTGATCAATTTTTTGTTGATACGTATCGGGTAGATATTCATTGGCCGCCTGCGCAAAATCGGCATGACTCATGCTACCCATAACTATTAGCAATGAATAGTGTACAAAAAGAACTCGCCAGCGCCTCATATATCGTCACCAATAAAAAAATGCAGCACTCAACCCATGCGGTCCAAATTCCAGAAAATATGTTCTGTTTGCATCTGAATCGCCCGATTTTCAGTGGATTATTCGATTAAACTCACAGGCCGTCAAGCTAAAAATTCGGGCTATTTAATGCCTAATTCTAATTTCAGATAATAATTTGATAGGATAAAAATTTATACACATATCAGGCCATTATAGGCGTTTGTCAATTGGCTGGCACAACAGCTCTGTTGTAATTAGGTTACAATCCTAACCTTGCCGGATATAATAATGGCGTGCAGAAAATAGATGGCTAAGCAGATGTCTGCATTCTGTCATAGTCGTTATTGTCGGCAAATTTTACAGTTACTAATGCTTTTTTATATGTAAACAGATAACCACATGACAGATAACGATTTTTATAGATGGCACAAATATTGCTTTATCTTAAGTTAGGATATTAACAGCAAATTTAAAATTCTTCAGGAACACATCCTAAATAATTAGGTACCGCATAATGACCACTGCATCAAGACTGTAAAAAAACAACAAAAATAATACCCGTTTATTAATGTAGCATTTTTCGCTGTTCCTGATTCTAATCGTGGCGACAAGCTGTCCTCTCTGGTTGTTCAGTTAAAGAGGTAGGTCATACGCCACACAACTATTTTGTAAAGGGCAAACATTGAAGAATATGCATTTACACAAATTGACACTACTTCTGATAATGACGTGCAGTTTCGTATTGTGGAGTGCTGCAAACGCAAGCAACGTACCGCTGGTTCTGAAAAAACACCTTTCTAAGGAACCGATAAACAAAGCCAAGATAATGGTTTCCATGGCAAAACAGCATGAGCACGCCGAAGGAGTACCCCGTGACTATGGTCGCGCGCTGGAGCTTTATTGCAAAGCTGCCGAGCAGGGTTATGACGAAGCTTTGTATTCACTGGGTTGGATGTATGCCAACGGACGGGGGGTACAACGAAATGACAGTATTGCCGTACAACTGTTTGTCATGGCTGCCGACCAAGGCCATTCTCATGCCAATAGAATGATTCGCTATCTGGACACATCTCATGATCCCGAGCTGCCTGAATGTCTGCAATCGATGGCGGACAACAACGCAGTTGATTATTCGGACAAACCTTTTTTTGATCTCGTCCAGAAGCTGGCGCCCGAATACAACCTAGACCCCAATCTGGTTATGGCAATTATCGCGGTAGAGTCTGCTTATAATGTACAGGCGGTTTCGCACAAAAATGCGCAAGGCCTGATGCAGTTGATACCGGCAACGGCAGAGCGTTTCGAAGTCAAAAATATCTTTGACGCCGAAGACAATATCAGGGGCGGCATGGCTTATTTGCGTTGGCTGCTTGCCTTCTTTAAAGGCGATGTTACGCTGGCAGTAGCGGGCTATAATGCCGGCGAAGGTGCGGTTGAAAGACATAAGGGGATTCCGCCATATACTGAGACGCAAAACTATGTCAAAAAAATACAAGCACAGTATGCCAAGCCGACACACCCTTATGAACCGGATATTGTCCACCGACATGCTATGATTGCCTTATCCGAATACAAATAAACACACGGAAGAGTTTCCCCGTTTATTTATGCTTGTTTTTTGCTGCAAACAAGTAAAAAAGCCTGATGGGCTGGGTACGTTCAGAAATTTTTGTACAATTATTGAATCTTTGCGAAACTTTCCAAAAATCAAGCACAATCATATCGTGTGTATTGATTATTTACAGTTCGAACATGCCTGCTATCCACTTGCATGACATCAATGCGTTTAGAGTTTGACAAGCGCTGGCTTTGGGCTGCGATCTTATCCAGTTTCGTATGCCTCTGGGCTGTTTCTAATGATGCTGAGGGAAACTGGCGTACCGCCAGTCGCGCTTCTATTGGCATCGCACCCGATCCAGCTTTAACTAAGGAAGCGGTAATACAGGTTTATGGCGCACGCGCCTACAGCTGGCGCGGCTATTTTGGCATTCATACCTGGATTGCCGTCAAACCTTCCTATGCCAAATCGTTCACAATCTACGAAGTATTGGGCTGGCGTCAACGAAGACAATTGCCGGTTTTGGCTATCTATGATCAACTGCCAGACCGGCGCTGGTTTGGCAACACACCCGAAATTCTTGCAGACAAGCGTGGCGAAGGCGTTGACGCGCTGATTGAACGCATTGAACGAGCTGTTGAAAATTACCCTTATTCCCGACGATACACATTATGGCCGGGACCGAATTCCAACACATTTACCGCCTGGATAGCACGCACAGTGCCTGAATTGGAACTGAATTTGCCTGCAACCGCTATCGGAAAAGACTATTTAGGCTATCGTCTGATTGCTACACCGCCGAGCGGCAACGGTTTCCAGTTTTCACTTTTCGGTTTACTGGGTTTTGTAGTCAGTAGCGTGGAGGGTTTAGAACTTAATTTTTTGGGGCTGACTTTTGGAATCAGCTCCGACCCGCTGGCAGTTAAACTGCCCATAGTCGGTGATATTCGACTGTCATCATAACGATCTTTGTTACTCTGAAGAAATAAGTCGCTGTGATCAGCCTATCTACCAGACAACAACGTAGGTCGTGCACATTACAAATAAATGGTATTCATTTTATAATCGGTAAATTTGTCTCTACATTCTGAAAGTCAGCTCGAGGCGTTTTAGTCATATCTGAAACGAATCCGGGCGAGTTGAACAGTTTTACTGCTATAAACAGACATATTTCGCGGTTATTTGCCGGAATCATCTTGATTAATTAATACAGTCAGGCTTCCGATTTGAGAAACTTACAAACAGTACCGGCATCCGATATCCAAAGCATTTTCGGCAAAAAAACCTACCTGCGCGGTAAACATTATTTTCTGCATAATAGAGTTATTGATTTGGATGTCAAAGCAGAAACTGCAAATACAGTAATACTCAATTCGCACGTCATTGGTAGTGGTAATCAGCGCTATAAACAGGTTATTGCTGTTAACAAAACCGGGCGCTTTCTGCAGATTAACGGCCAATGCAGCTGCCCTGTCGGTTATAACTGCAAGCATGTCGCAGCCGCATGCCTAAGCTACAGGCAGACAAAACCGCAGCAAAAAAATGAGGAGGGTAAGGCGTATATCAACTGGTTATCCAGTATAGATGAAAGCGCAAAAAAACCTGCTGCAACTGTAGAATTGTTAGTTTGCGTGTTGCGCGAACATGATGCCAATAAGGAGTTTTCGATATCGCTGTTGACGACGCGTGTGAAAAAACAGGGTGGCTTAACGGTTGGCAGGCCTATTCCACACGTCAATATACGCTACGGATATTTCTCCATTAAACAATACACACCGGAGGAGCAGGAACTCTTTCGACTGTTTGCCGCGTTAGACTGTGATTATCAGGATAACGCGCGAATTACTGGCGCTCTGGGTCATCTTGTTTTAAGCAAAGCACTGCAATCGGGCCGTCTCTATTGGGGTTCGCATCAGCTTGCACCGCCACTCCAAAGTGGCGAGCCCAGGCCACTACAATTGTCATGGCACATCAATCAGGATAAAACTTTTATTCTTGATGCGACCGTGGTCAACCAGGCAATTCTGTTGCCTACGGAACCGCCGTTATATTTGGACAAGAAAAATTTGATCATGGGTACTGTAGATTGCGGCAATCTGACGTATCAGCAGTATCAAAAGATGCTATCCGCACCACCGATACCGGTTGAGAATGCTGAGGATTTCAGCGTGCGTTTGCTAACTGAACATCCTGAGCTTCCTATACCACCCCCCAAATCCGTTGAACTGACCGACTTGAGTGGCTTGCCACCTCGGCCGCGGCTGAACTTGCTGGGCCAACAGTTAGGCGACAAACAGTATATCCATCTACTCCAATTGCGTTTTGACTACGGTGACCATACGATTTCAGCATTACATGCCAGGCCGGTGAGTGTCGTTAAAACAAACCGAGCGTTTCTTAGAATACAACGCGACCAGATCCGAGAAAATGATGCCGTTCAGACACTGCTCGAATTTGGATTTCGTCGACTCGATCGCACAGAAAAGCAAGATTTGCTCTTTTACAGTCCGGCAGAAAATACCGTCATGGATAGTGCTGTACGCTGGTCGCACTTTATTGACGAAAAACTGCCGTTTTTGGTGAAACAAGGGTGGGTAGTAGAAACTGAAGAAAGCTTCCTGTTGCAGTTCCAGCAACCGCAAAATTGGGATGCAGAAATTGAGCGCAGTGATAACGACTGGTTCAAAATGCATTTTAAAATTTCCATCAACAATCAGTCGCTGCCGTTGTTGCCGTTGATCACTCCGGTGCTGGAAAAATACGAGCGCGATCATTTGCCCGAAATGCTCAGTATTCCATTCGGGCTGCATCAATACGTCAACATTGCTGCAAAACAGTTGAAGCCCTTCTTGGATATTTTGTATGAACTGTTTGACAGCGTGCGTTTCGACAGCGACGGCAGTGCACGTATTTCCCGATACAATGCGGCCGCACTGGCAGATCTGGAACGTCACAGCCATGGTTTGTTCAGTTTAGAAGGCGGCCAGGAACTGATCGAAACGGGGAGGAAACTCAGAGATTTTAAGGGAATTACCGACATATCGCCACCCGCTACTTTGCGTGCACAATTGCGGGAGTATCAGCAGAAAGGACTGAGCTGGCTGCAGTTTCTGCGCGAACACCGCTTTGGCGGTATTCTGGCAGACGATATGGGTCTTGGAAAAACCGTTCAAACCCTGGCGCATTTGTTGTTGGAAAAGGAATCCGGACGCATGGATCAACCCTGTCTGATCGTAGCGCCCACCAGTTTAATGAGTAACTGGCGGCGTGAAGCTGAACGATTTACACCGGATCTGAGCGTGCTGATACTGCAAGGCAGCGACCGCAAGCAACATTTTGACAATCTTGCACAGTTCAATCTGGTGCTGACCACATATCCGCTGTTATACAGAGACGAACAGCACCTGCTGGCCAACACATATTATTATCTGATCCTGGATGAAGCGCAGATTATTAAAAATCCGAAAGCTCAGGCGGCGCACGTAGTCCGTCGTATCGATGCGCAATATCGTTTGTGCCTGACCGGAACACCGATGGAAAATCATTTGGGCGAACTCTGGGCGCATTATGATTTTCTGATGCCGGATTTTCTGGGTGATCAAACCTGGTTTAAGAAAACTTACCGCATACCAATCGAAATGCACGGCAACGCCGAAAAGAAAGAGCGGTTATCCAAACGGCTGAAACCCTTTATGTTGCGCCGTGCCAAAGGCGATGTAGCCAATGAACTGCCGGAGAAATCGGAGATTATCCGTTCTGTGCCGCTTTTTGAAAAACAAGCCGCTTTATACGAGAGCATTCGGGTCAGCATGGAAAAACGCGTGCGTGATGCTATTGCCGACAAAGGTCTGGCGCGCAGTCATATCACTATTCTGGATGCATTGTTGAAGCTGCGGCAAACCTGTTGCGATCCCAGAACACTCAGTCTGAAAGAGGCGCAAAAATTCAAACACTCTGCCAAGCTCGATCTGTTGATGGAAATGCTGCCGGAATTACTGGAGGAAGGACGGCGCATTCTGATTTTTTCGCAATTTACCCGCATGCTGGGATTGATCGAAACTGAATTAAACCGGCGAGAAATCGGTTACAGCAAGTTAACCGGGCAAACACGCCGTCGCGACGAAGCGATCGAACAATTCAAAAGCGGCCAGGTGAATGTATTTCTGATCAGTTTGAAAGCGGGTGGCGTTGGGCTAAATCTTACCGAAGCCGACACCGTCATCATTTACGATCCCTGGTGGAATCCTGCAGTAGAAAGTCAGGCCGCAGATCGCGCTCACCGCATCGGCCAGGATAAAGCGGTATTTGTATACAAGCTGATCACGGAAAATACCGTTGAGGAGAAAATTCTGGAGATGCAAGAAAGAAAGCGCCTGCTGGCCGAGAGCGTCTACCAAAGCGGTAAAAAGGAGGAGGCTTTGCAACTGTCAGCCGATGATCTGACAGAATTGTTCAAGCCATTAAAGCATTAAAAACTAAGAAAAAGGAATCGACATGAAAATAATAGTATGTTTTTTAATTGCACTGTTTGCCGGATCGGCCAACGCCGCATTGATTAATGGGTTTTACCGGACCCTATGATCTATCTAATTGGACCGTTATCACTGCGGGTGATGTAACCGTAAACAGTACATCTCCGTCTTCTTTGGAGTTTAGCATACACAGTCCGAATGTAGACTATGCCGCAGGTCAATTTGGCGGAGGATCAGCAAGGTATGAAATTGTGGCGGCAGCAACTGGATTGGTGTCGTTTGACGCAGCTGTTACTTCTGATCACTTTGCCGGCACGGGTCCGTCTATACTGTCTTTTTCTTCGTTTCCGGATGGCTCCCCATTTTTCTCTGGAATCAGATTTGTTTCAAATTGGACCCATACACATTGAAATGATGGTTAATAGCGGAGAGACCTTTGGATACCAGTTTTTTGCAGGTCTTAATAATGCGCTTGTCAGATATCAGGTTTATGTATTCAATTTCAGCGCGCCGGTACCGGAACCGCATATTCTGCTGTTAATCGGGTTGGGATTAATTTTATTGCTTGGATTTTCGCCCGCCAACAGCTTCCGACTGGTAAAGTGCTAAAGCCAAATCGACGGTCTGCGCATTGACTCTAATGGTTAAGCGCGTTTCTTGTATAATAACCCTATGGTAAATACAGGAAAGAGTCGAGTCGTATGACATGATTCCATTTCAACTCAAACAAATCATTTCCAGTTCAGTTCTTCTAATCATTTGCTGAACGTGATGATTCATTTGAATATTTAGGTGCAAGGCAATAGAGCTGCTATTTTTTAATTTCAACGGGCACCGGCCCAAAGGGAGGGTATATGAAACTTTTAATTATTCTGGCGCTGATTTTTAGTGCACATGCATATGCAGAGGATAGTTCGCAGCAGGTTGATGCTGATGATCTCAAGCGATTCTTTGAACCGCTGCCTGAATCGATCATCGATGAAGAAAAAAATGCCGCGTTGATAAAACTCGGCAAAACGCTTTATCTGGACCCAAGACTCTCAGTTAACGATAAAATTTCCTGTAATTCGTGTCACAAACTGGATAGTTATGGTGTCGATAACGAGCCGACATCGCCCGGTCATGACAATAAACGTGGCGGCAGAAATTCTCCTACGACCATGAATGCTGCACTGCATATTGCACAGTTCTGGGATGGGCGCGCCAGTGACGTGGAAGAGCAGGCGTTGGGCCCGATTCTCAATCCGATTGAAATGGGCATGCCGAACAAAGGAGCTGTGGTGGCCAAATTAAAAGCCATCGATGAATATCAGACATTATTTGCAGATGCTTTTCCGGATTCTAAATTTCCTTTCAATTATAATAATATAGGTGTTGCAATCGGTGCTTTTGAGCGTACCCTGCTGACGCCTTCCCGTTTTGATGATTATCTGAAAGGTGATGAAGATGCCTTAAGTCAGCAGGAATTGAACGGCTTGAACAAGTTTATTGATGCCGGCTGTGTAACCTGTCATAACGGCGTTGTCATCGGTGGTAATTCCTATAGAAAAATAGGCCTTGTGGAACCCTACGAAACGGATGATCTGGGGCGGTATGAAGTTACCCATGTAGAAAGTGATAAAAAAGTCTTTAAGGTTCCGAGTTTGAGGAATATCGCCAAAACAGCACCGTATTTTCATGATGGTTCAGTAGAATCCCTTGATGAGGCGATCCGCTTGATGGCCAAACATCAGCTTGGTCAAGATGCGGATTCAGAATTTATCGAAGATGTCAAAGCGTTTCTGGGATCTTTGACAGGCAAGGACTGACCAGCACCTTTTCTGTAAAATAGGTAATAAATTACCTGGACTGGTGCAGCCAGTCCAGGGGTTCGAGCATTTAAAAGGTAAAATGCCTGCCGTCTTATTTTGTGGTTAATTCGATTCCAGTAATTTAAGTCTTTTCTCTTTGAAAAAACTACGTGTCGTGTTCATTACTTCGTCAGTAAACGGGATTTTATGCAAAGGAAATATACAAATGAAAGGTAAGCATTTAATCTTGTCTGTGATAGCCGCGCTGGTCATGCTGACGAGTTGCGCAGCCGGACGAAAACAGAATGACATCCAGAGTGACATCAATACGCTATCCAGACAGCAAGGCACAGCTGTATCAAGCCAACCCTTTTTCAAAGTTGAACGTAAAATCGGGTTTGAGGATGCCGGAAAATTTATCATGGTGGAAGGCAGTCAGTGCATCGAGCAGGCGAGTGGACCGGAACCGGCGACTATGTTAATAACGCATGATATGCCGGCTTATGTCAACAGCGGCACCGTTATACTCAATGGCTGGAATCTGCGCTATTTGCATAAGGATCATGAAGTGCGAACAATGCGCGCCGACATTACGCACAGCAAATTGGTGACGGGCGGCGGCGGTCCGCCCACGTTGGTTTTTGAAGTGGCAGGCGAGTTGAGTGACCAGAATTCGGATGACGCCTATGAATTCTGTGCCTACTATACCGGCCTGGGTTTCAATTCGACGTGGATCAATGCGCGCATCGAGGGTGATTATAATGGCATCGATTCCCAGACCCTGCAGATACATTCGGAAGGACCAATTGCTACACTGGAAAGCATATGGAACAGCGGTACATTGAAGGGACATGATTCAATTGCGGTCATTCCCCGCGGATTTGATTTTCAATACGACAATCAGTTTGAATGCGAATTCCGCTTTCCACCCTGCCGCTGGAATGACCCCGCTGATCATCCTCTACGGCAGATTGCCTATAGCCTTTTCCAGACTGATGCATCACCCAATCCGGATGGTAATCCGCATTGGGTTACACAAACTATTTTCAAAGACAGCGGCACTCGCACGCACTGGGTGAAAACACGCGCTGCGCTCATTGGCGGAGATAGCGTTAAACTGCGAGCCAATTTTCTGCCGCTCAATCCACGCTCGGGAAAAACCAATATTTGCCGCAATGGCGTTGACGGCGTTGTGCACACAGAAACATTTCGTATTTATGACCTGCCTTATGATTACGCCATTCCTATACTGACTGGCTGGAGCCTGGACTATGAATGCGACCATCAGCACATCCAGCGTGCAGGCATATGGATACACGATATCCACTTCGACCCTGAAACTCATGGGCTAGAGTACAAATTATCTTCGATTCTTAGAGATAAAAACGGTGCGCCTGGCTTCAATGCTTCGCACCGAGTAAGCGTACTGGGACTCAACCGTTCCGCTATTCCGCCAATCATCCAACACTCTGCGCCTGAACTGAGAATCAAAATCAGGGATCATTAGTAGCCGCAGGTAATGACTTGTTCAACGCGCCTCTGTTCGGCATCACCATGCGTAAATCCCTGCAATAATGAAACTGCCCAAGTTGACGGACACACAGAACACAAATAATCCTGATCGATTCTCACAAAAAGTGTACGTATCAGGACATTCAAAACAGAGTGTAAGATTTTTTGACATCACTATTACAGACATGCCTGAAGGTATTCATGCGTATCTGCGCAGAAGACAATTTTTTGACGGCTGGTGGCTGGTCGTTGACAAAAGCAGATATTTGTAAGCATGTGTATATGATAGAGCTAATGCACGACTCAATCCCAACAATATCATATAAATAGAGTATTAATTTTTGTCGGTTTTCTTTACACAAATAAAAGTTATTCCAAGCCATGACATGATCTTCACAATTTTATTGTTCAATATCATTACCTTACAATAAACACAAAAACTGGCATGAATTATGCTTTTTAATTAATGTAAAATTGCCGGAAAGATTGTCAATAGGTTTATTTTTTAAATATTTATTTAGGAAAAGCAGCTTACTGCGATCATTGCAATCTAATACCGCACGCAAACCGATTTGTTTTTGCTGGTTGGGATAAGCCATAAAACGCAACTCAATAAAAAGTCCAGCCAGCAATCTTTTTAAGGTGTAATCGATAAAAAGAAAATGCGCTTTTTGCGCATTTTCTTTTTATAATCAGGACAATTATTGTCGCTTGGTATCGGCTGCCTTAAAGATATTTTTCAACACTCTGTCAATCGCCAGCGCTGTCTATCACTTGATTGCGGCCTTTCTTTTTGGCCTGATAAAGCGCTTTATCAGCAGCTTCGCTGACACTTTTCGCATCCGGATAATGCTTGATATCAGCAATACCGCAACTGAACGTCACCTTGAATTCTTTATTGTCGCTCATATGCAGCAAACGCGAAAACACTTTGCGGATCTCATCAATGACTTTGGCCGCTTCCGGTGCATTGGTATCGGTCAAAATAACCGCAAATTCCTCACCCCCATATCGGCCGACAATATCGGTGCCGCGCAAACGTTGTTTGAGTAACCTCGCCAGGCTTTTCAGCACGCGGTCACCTGCCGCATGTCCAAAGTTGTCATTGATTTTCTTAAAAAAATCAACATCAACCATTGCGAATGATAGCGGAGTCTTCAATCGGTTAGAACGCACGATTTCCCTTCCAAGCTGTTCTTTGATAGCGGTGTGATTAAACAGGCCGG
The DNA here is from genome assembly GCA_024235755.1 of Burkholderiales bacterium. Lineage (GTDB taxonomy): Bacteria > Pseudomonadota > Gammaproteobacteria > Burkholderiales > Nitrosomonadaceae > Nitrosomonas. The sequence goes on from JACKLV010000003.1 coordinate 137,242, forward strand.
TCAGGCCGTCGCGCACCATCAATCCGCGCAGTTGGCGCGCACGCCGCACTCGCATCGTGACAGCAGAGATCAATCGTTTCGGATCAATGGGTTTAACCAGAAAATCATCGCCTGCCAGTTGCATGACTTCCTGCTGGGTTTTGAAATCATTTTCTGAAGATAAATACACGATCGGGACATTGATCAAACCGTCAATCTGACGAATCACTTTTGCAAGTTCGATACCACTGCATTCGGGTAAATATAAGTCAATTAGAATCACGTCCGGATTAAATTCCAGCAGTGTTTTCATGACCGCATTCGTCTGTTCAACTCCCCTTACAACCATACCGGATAGTTCGAGGACGGCGGTGTGATAGGCTAAATCGCTGCTGTTGTCGTCTATAATTAAAACCCGAAATGGTTCTTGTGTTTGCGGGACCGCAAATGAATCGAGCTGTTCAATTAACTCTGTAGAATTGATCGGTTTTGTCAGATAGGCAATGCCGCCTGCACGCACGGCCTCAAGCCGTACAGCCAAATCATCATTAGAGGAAAGAAATATCGCTAGCACGGGCTCTGTCATTTCCTGCTGAATTTCTTTCATGATTCGTATACCGGCCATAGTGTCGTCAGAAAATTCGACATTCATTAATACAATGGCATTGGGCGTTCTTTTGATTGCTTCACGGAAATCATCCAGACGGCCAAAAACCTCAACCTCATAACCATAGTAACTTACCTGCAACGCCAGTTCCTGTGCTGCTTCCTGATCATCGTCAACGACAAAAACATGACATACATCATCCGTGTCCACCAAATAATCATTTAGCTTCTCAGCAATTATTCGAGAAAGATCCGGTGCCGGGCTGGCTGCCAACCGGGCTAGCTCCTGCATCTGAGATAAAATCTCCTCATGCTGCTGCTCATTCAGTGGTGTTTTGTTCTGCAGCGCAGCTTTTAGGGCCTGCTCCAACGAATCCGCAACCTGGCTCAATTCGTTCAAGCCGAACGTTTTACTTGAACCCGCCAGGCCATGTGCTTTGCGATGCGCAACTTGCAGCTTGTCCACATGCCATTCGTTCTGAAGCTGTTGCCATAACGTTTTTAAATCTTCAATTTTTCCCGGAAGTTCCTTGATAAATGCATCTGCCAAAAGCTGCATATTTTCTTGAAAATCTGCTACAGAACTATTCATGTTAAGTTACCTATTTGTAAATAAAGAGTTATATCTCTGTCTCAGTGCTTCAGACAACAGGTTTGGAGTATATTCACTTCTATAGCAGAAATCGAGTACACGCCCCAACCATCTGTTTTTCCTCAATGTTCAGATCTTGCATGTAATAGTACGAAAATGCATTAACAACTAGCCGTCGCAAACAATTTTGTATTCTCTGTTTACCTGTTAAATTGTAACATTAAGACTTTACAAATATCTCTATGATTAACACGAACATGTTTAGACGCATATGGATTTATTTGGCTGGCGTAATCGTCTTTCTTATGATTGTCAGTTTTCTTGCCGGAGAATTGGTGACCGGTTCCGCAGCCACTGCCACTGAAACCTTGTTGACAGACTTGCCAGTAGAATCGGTCTGCATACCAACCGAGGACGGGATGAATGTACGTGGCTGGCTAGTTAATGGAGAACAGGGCGGTGGGGCAGTCCTGCTAGTGCATTCCATTCGCAGCAACCGCGTTGAGATGTTAAGTCGTGCGCGTTTTTTGACTGCCCACGGCTATCATGTGCTGATGATAGATCTGCAGGCACATGGGGAAACACCTGGTTCCCGAATTACTTTCGGTGCTCTGGAATCAAAAAACGTCGAATCAGCCATCAATTTTTTACGCCGCACATACCCTAACGAACGTATCGGCGCTATTGGTGTATCACTGGGCGCGGCAGCCATCGTTCTCGCCAAGCAGAATACTAGATTGAGTGCTGTAGTCCTCGAATCGTTACATCCAACGATAGAAGAAGCCGTAGAAAACCGGCTGAGACTTTTTCTCGGGGAACCAGGCTCCTTGTTGCTGCCGTTGTTACTCGCTCAAATTGCTTTTTTCACCGACACACAAATTGACGAACTGAGTCCGATCAAACGTATTAATAACCTGAGTTCGCCTGTTTTGCTTATATCCGGCACTGATGATAAACATACCACGCCTCCTGAAACCGAACGTTTGTTCGTTGCCGCGAGAGAACCCAAGGAACTCTGGATAGTGCCAGGTGCTGGGCATTTTAATATGCACGAATATGCAGGTAAAACATACGAACGGGAAGTACTGGGATTTCTATCCTATTATCTTAGACCTTCCAAATCCCATACATTTGAAAATTAATACCATGTACCCCAACTAAGTCACGGTATATAATAATGTTAAATTAGGGTCAGCAAATTGAAGAAGTCCGGGCAACCTGTTTAAAGACATAGGCTATGCACACTTATAAAAAAATTTTAGTCGCGATCGATTTTTCCGACTATGGTAACTTAGTTGCCAATCAAGCCAGATTTATCACCGATACATTCCAGGCTGAATTGCATGTGATTCATGTTCTGGATAATATTCCCATGCCGGATACCCCCTATGGTGCTTTGATCACTCTGGATCAACCATCAAAGGATTTGTTGCTGCAAGCTGAGAAAAACAAGTTCACCCAAATTTGCGATGCAATGCACATTGCACCCGCCAATCGCTGGCTGATATGGGGTGTGCCTCAAGAAGAAATCACGCGTTTCGCAATGCAGGAAAAGATGGATTTGATTATTGTCGGTTCGCATGGGCGGCATGGCCTTACCGCACTCTTGGGATCAACCGCTAAAAATGTCATTTTCCATGCTGAATGCGATGTAATGACCGTACATCTGCGCGACGACCAATAAGCCGAGAAGTGTTACCAGAGCTTCCACCAAGGCGGATTTTCAGTTTCATGAATATCTTCGATAAATTCACTTTTCGGGAAATTCTGTCTTAAAACACGTTCGGCATCGTCACTCAGATCATGCATGCCTAAAGCATTGTAGGCTTGCGCCATGATATAAAGTGCTTCTTCGGTTGCGGGCGTGAGCGGGTATTCCCGCACCGCATACTGCGCCCGGTTGGCTGCTGCAACATACGCCTTGCGTTTCATGTAATAACGCGCCACGTGCACTTCGTTCATGGCAATTACATTTAATAAATGCGCCATGCGCTGCCGGGCATCCGCGGCGTATTTGCTATCCGGAAAACGCTTGACCAGTTCTCTGAAGTTGTCGAAGGACTCTCGAGATGCCTTGGAATCGCGCTCACTCATATCCTGCTTTAAAAAACCGCGCATCATAAAATTCATAATTCCCCAGTTGTCGTGATAATTAGCAAGCCCCTTGATATAATAGGCATAATCGACATTGGGATGATTGGGGTGCAATTTAATAAAGCGGTCAGCCGCTGCAATCGCTGAAGCGGGTTCCTGGTCCTTGTAATGCGCGTACGCTGTTTCAAGCTGCGCTTGTTGCGCGTAACGACCATAAGGATATCGCGCTTCCAGCCCTTCAAACAGCTTGATCGCTGCTTCATAATTGCCATTACTCAGTTTTTCTTTTGCTTCTGTATAAAACTTGTTTGCAGACCAATTCTGTGTATCTTCTTTCTGATCGGGCAGCAAACCACATGCGGACAGCGCCGAAATCACAATCAACACTAAAGTCACATGATGCAACATGATATCCTTCGTTAAAAACATGGAAACTGACGATTATTATAACGTAAATCCCTCATCCGCCTCATGGGACGAGAATGACGAAACCTGCATTCGTTTACGGATACCAGCGGACTACGCCGGATTACGTCTGGATCAGGCATTGGCAAGACTTATGCCTGACTGGTCGCGCAACCGTATTCAGACATGGATAGCGCAAGAACGCGTCAAGCACGACAATCAATCGTGTGCGGCAAAACAAAAGGTATGGGGCAATGAATATATCCTGATTTACCCTTATTTTAACGAGCAGTCGTCTGCTCATAACGCTGAAGCAATTGCATTAAATATTATTCATGAAGACGATACGATTATCGTCGTCAACAAACCGGTAGGCATGGTTGTACATCCAGGGAATGGCAACCGGCAGGGAACTTTGCTGAATGCATTGCTGCATCACGCTCCACAATTGGAAAATGTACCGCGAGCAGGTATCGTGCATCGGCTGGACAAGGAAACCAGCGGATTATTGGTCGTCGCCAAAACGATTGAAGCGCAAACTCACTTGGTACGTCAATTACAACAACGTACAGTTAAACGCGAATACTTGACTCTGGTGCTAGGTCAAGTAAACCAAAATGGTACCGTCGACGCTCCTATCGGCCGCCATCCTACCCATCGTACGAAAATGGCCGTAACTACACGGGGAAAAGCGGCGCGAACACATTTTAAACTAATTGAGTCTCTGACTGGTTGCTCATTGCTGCAGTGTAGCCTGGAAACCGGACGCACGCATCAGATTCGCGTCCACATGCACTCTATTCATCACCCATTGGTGGGTGATCCTGTCTACGGCGGCAAGCCTAAAAAAACAACTGCAGAAACGGGGCGATTGTTAACAGAATTTCCCCGACAGGCATTGCATGCCTGGCAGTTGGCGCTGATACACCCAGAGAATACGCAGACAGTGCAGTGGCAAGCAGAGCTACCTGATGATCTGAAGTTGTTATTAGATCAGCTTAGGCAACTTCAAGCCAGATGCGATGCTTCACTGGAGCCCGGCTATCCAATTTCCGGTCAGGCGTCCTGATCCCAATAAGGTATCGTTCCGATCCGCATCAGCAGAAACTCAATAAAAGAGCGTACTTTGGCCGGTACGTGACGGCTGGGGAGATAACATGCGTAAACATACCGCTCCACTGGAATATATTCCGATAATACTGCCTGCAATTTGCCGCTTTGCAAATCTTTTCCAACGGTAAAAGTAGGTAAAAGCGCTATACCCAAACCACCCAATACCGCTTGAGACAAAGCGTCATCATCATTAATTCGCAACGTCCCTGAAACTGGCACAGCGATCACGCCTTCCGGTCCAGTAAAGTTCCAGTAACCCTGTTCACCTGAAAGCGTATAGTCCAGGCAGTTATGTTTGATTAAGTCCTCGGGCGTCTGTGGCACACCGTTTTTCTCGAAATATTGCGGCGTTGCGCATAATTTTCGGCGCACCGGCGCAAGTTTGCGCGCGACAAGGTTAAGATCTGGTTCATTGGTTACTCGTATAATCACATCATAACCTTCGCCAATAAGGTCAACAGGTCGGTCAGTAATCGTTAGATCGATCCGGATTTCAGGATATCGGGACAGAAAATCGGCCAATGCAGGCGCCACATGCAGCGTGCCAAATGCCACCGATGCACTGACTTTCAGCATACCGCGTGGTTCGGCCTGTAGGCTATTCACAACCCGTTCCGCCTGCTCTGCCTCATCAAGAATATGCGCTGAATGCTCGGCCAAGACCGTACCTGCCTCAGTCAGACTAAGAACGCGGGTGCTGCGATTCAATAACTGTGCGCCAAGGCTTTTTTCAAGCTTTGATATCGCTTTACTCACTGCGGACCGCGAGATACGCATTTTGCGCGCCGCTTCCGCAAAACTGCCCGACTCAACGACGCGAGCAAAAATAACAAAAAGATTGAGATCTTGCATTTTCAATGAACCCGTCGCATTGTCAACTCATAGGAAACAATATAATTCATTTTTTAGTACTTATCGTGTTGAATTTATGTCTGTATGATTCGCTTTAAATTAAAGATAAGATGGATTTTTGAATATTTGTATAAGATTAAGCTAGAAATTCATTCTATAACAAATGGATATTGGAAGCTAAAAATCAATCGTATTTATTAAATACAGTTCTTATCTTTTTAGACAGCTCATTTGCAATGGTTTAAATTGTCAACCTGATAGAACGTGAGCGTGACTTGATTGTTATGATCGCTCTTTTTCAAAGACAATTGTTATGAGGAAAATTCAGATGAAAGTAAGCAAGGATTCAGATCTGACCTTGATCAAAATTATCGGTGCGGTAATACTCATTAAGGTGCTTTCTTTTACATTTTTTCTGCCGACCAGTATTGTTTAAAAAGATTTTGAAAGAACTAATTCTCCCGGTATCAATAAACAGAAAAGCCCTTTAGTTGAGTCAACAAGTTTACGATTAGAAACAGCTCTAAAATCGTGATAAAAGGCCTTGAATGGCCAGCAAGCAGCAAAACAGAAAGAAAGAAGTTATATATCGCTATAACTTCTCTTCTTTCTGCTTCTCTTTCTTAAGCTTATGGTATTTCTAGAATCGGAAAATGCCGCTTACGGATAACAGGATCTGATCGTTATCATTGCCGTTATTGAACGCTCTATCTACTTTCCTATCTGAAGTTGACCGATCATATCTAATTTCAGGACGAATGGTAAAACCGGCAATCGGTGTATAGTTCAAACCACCAGTTACTGCAATATAATTATCCGTGAATCCATTGACGCGAACGCCGTCATCGTCCCGGAACCATTCCACGCGCATACCAGCAGCCAAGTTATGGAGAATTTCATAGAACAAATATTGATTCACACCATACCATTGTGCCGCACGACCGAATGCCGTTTTTTCCTGATTACCATGGTCATGCTGTAAAACGTAATGCAATCTATCTGTAAAGTCATGTTCCAGCACCAAGCTGTATAAAGTGCGATTATGATCGACTTTAGCATCACCCGTAGCTGTAGCAAAAGTTGATTCAACACTACCGCTAATTAATGAACCGGTGATTGAAGTACGCTCATCATCTGTAGCATAGCTAATACTTCCCAGGAAGTTTGCAGGCTGATTAAAATGCGCATCCCAACCAGTTACAACACCGCCCTTAACAGTAATATTGTTGTTTACAGGATAAGTTACCAGAGCACCGGTATGCGTGAAAGGCTCACCATATTGCATGGTATACGCATGAGAAAAGAAGAAGTTGCCTGCTGAAGGCACAACTTCATATCCAATTAACGTATAAAAATGTCCCACTGACACCGTTATGCCATTACCCATAGGCACATAAACATCCACATAAGCTTGTGGAAATGCCAGCTGATGCTGACTTGTACCATTCAGAATTCTGCCGTTAAAGTTTTCATCGGCGTCGAAATTTGATGCAAACGTATAACGCGCATCCGATCCGAACAAGAGATCGGCACGAAAACCAATACTAAAGGTGTCGGTATTTTTATTAACTTCACGCTCTAAATAGCCATACACTTGGTGAAGCCTGAACTCATTTGGACCTCTATTGAAAGTAACCGGACCATTACTTCCTGAAGGATTATCAATATTGCCGGTAAAGCCTATTTCAGTCCAGCCACCAAACTTCACACCCAGCGCTTTCATGAAAGGTGACTCATTATATTTGTATCCAGTCAGACTCTCAATCAAACCGGTTTCGTCCGCGCTCATATTTTCTATCTGTTCTACATAAGACGAGTGTCCTAACGGTTTATCGCCAGTAGCGTATGCTGTTGATGAGATAGCAAATACACCCCCCAACACAAGCATCAATCCTGTAGTTTTAAATTCTTTATAACGCGCAATCAAAGCGTAACCCTCCCTATTTAATTGTTCTAACTCAGTTTACTTAAGGGCAATAGTGCATTCTACCCTTGAAGAATTTGGGTACAAAGAGTCTAATCCATACTCTCCGCAAGGTTAAGCATACTTAACGAAAACTTAACAGGCAAACAATTTCGTCATATTTTCAACATGATTACAACGAACTGTTGCAAAAAGTTCTCACTCTCGATGCTTTTGATTAGAACATAAGTTCTTTTTTGTACTGAAGGTGCAATTTATTGCACTTTATCTGAAAGCAAATAAATCTCAGTCGATAAGTCTTTTAGACTACTTAAGTTGCATCACATAGGTATCCCACAGCTCACCAACAAAAAAGCGTCCAAACTTGGATAATGTGGACAATTTGTCCGTTCCCAGCAGCGGATTGATGACTTCCATGCTGGAGATAAGTTGCAAGAGTTCCTTGACACCCAGTGTCAATATGCCTGCGCCTATCACTTCACCCGACGTGTCTAACCCCCTGTAAAGTCGGGTATAAAGTGTTGTGGTGTCATCCCATAGATCAAACATAGGATCATCGCGAATGATTTTTTTGCCTGCCAGATAATACTGTTGGCCCAAATGTACAAAACTCAGTTCATAAATCATATATTTTGTTTCGGGTTCGTCTGCAGGACTGAACAGATTGAAAACACCGCGATCCGCCGTCATGCCCATACCGAGTGGCGGAAAATCGATTTTCCCTGCTAAGTGACCGGCATGATCGGAATTCTCAATAAACTGATCGATATCGTCAATGGTGACTTCAACACGCATCGTCAATTCGTTTCCAGCGCGATTACCTTGTTTTTTCCCGGCTTCTGCATCGTCCGTATCGAGAGAAAAGCCGCCGGACATGGTTTCCTTAAAATAGATGCCGGGACTTTGCTGAGTCATTTGCAGAACATTCAGATCAAGTGGAACACCCTGCGGCGGCATGGATGCAAAGTAGCTTCTGGCGTCGTTTCGCCCCATTTCTATGAGATGGGCATGCGTGATCTGTCCGGTGTATAGCGCGGAATCCAGCGGCAGGGGATGCGCCGGTTTGATCAGGTGCAGCGTGATCGGCTGGCGGTGTCCATAGACTTCCTCGCCATTCCGGATACGCTCGTTGATTTCAGAGATACGTAGAATTTCCTTGCCTAATGCCCCGTTTGCGCTCATTTCCAGCATTTGAACGTAAAAGTTGAGTAACCCACTGCGGTATTGCGGAATGTTGCCCATAATCCAGACCAGCCACAATTCGTTTGCGCCGGCTTTAACGGGATCGAGCAGATTCGCATCCTGAATAAAACCGGAATCGAGGTAATTCACGCCGTTGATTTGAACAGGCGGCAAGGTACCCGGCAAAGAAATACCTGCTATCAAAAAATCTTCGCTGATATCCTGATGCCTGATTACCTCATTTGATTTGGTGCTGAAGTTGCACACATTAAACGTGGCCTGCATGCCGCTCGCAGCTCTGATTTTGTCAACATCGATCCCCAAATGCGGAAAAACTTTCTTCCTGAACGCTTCCGCACTGCCTGCCGCGACAAAAAAAGGATCGCTGAAATAGTCTTTCAATGATCCAAAAGAAATAGTGTCCATCATACTCAAACTGCGCCAACGGTCGCACATTTCATCGGCTTTCAGGCCAGATAGCAACATAGCCAGATTAAGCGACCCGCCGGACGTTCCGTCCATAAACTGAAATTTCAATCCGTGGGCAAATAATTCATCAATGACGCCTGCGGCGTAGGATAACCGCAAACCGCCGCCCGGCAGAATCAGTGCGCGCTTAACCCCAGCTGCATCCTGTTCTTTGTCAGCAGCACCTTGTGGAATATTTGTTACAATAGTCATGTCAAACCTTCATAAAAAAGCCGGCCAAACAGGCTGAATGAGCGCAGATTACTTGGGAGGAACCGGCGCATCCGGCGGTGGCAGCCATTCCTCGCTCAAGCCTAGATTAATCACCGACTCCATGCCTTCGGGCGCTTTCTCGGGTAACTGATCGTAATCGAGAAACCAGCTTTCAATGTGATCGTCGAGAATGCCATGAATGCTTGGCAGGTAAATTGCGGCAATGGCGTCGCCGATTTCAAGATCCTTCATCGCCTGTAAACGCGGATGATCGCCGATGACAAAGCGCGCCTTGTCCTTGCCAAACAGACGAACGCCGAATTTGTTATTGAGCAGAATATCCGATTTCATCAGCATGCCGCGAAACGAACAGTAATTGGAAGCGCGGATTTTAATCGGTATAAAACTAAAACGCGGTTTCTTGATTTCCACATAAGCGACCAACTGACCGTCAAGGTCATACTGGCTGCTGACCAAATCATCGGTGATTTTGAAATCAAGCCGCCCCTGATGTTTCGGCATTCCCCAGATACCTTTTCCGCCTTTGACCGATATTTCCGAAGATACAGGCAAATCGATCACATACTGCCCGGTTTTGAAGAGATTGGTAAACAGGCCAGGTATCAGTCTGGGCGCCGGTTTTGCACCATGCGTGCAAGCAATGCCGATACTGTATTCGATGTACTTGCCGATGGGCGTTTCACGGTAGTCGATCACGGTGACCACAAGCAGGCCGTCTTCCCATAAACGGAATGGCTGCACGCTTTTGGGTAAAAACGCTTTGGCTTTCTCGGCATTAATGGGAAAAACAGCCATCAATGCGGGTGAGTTCACAGCGGAAACCGGCAGTTTGAATGGAATGCCGTCGACGAGTGCGTACTTCCCGGTGTATTGCTTGATGCGCCTGGGTATCATCAACATAACAGCCCCCTTGTCAAAATAATGAATAATCGTTATCGATCCAGTTCAGCGATCATGAGCGGAAATGTATCCCTGGCTGCGTTCTTGCCCATAAACACATCCAGATGTCCATAATTTGGCAGCACGTGCAGCGTATGGTAATCCTTGCGGATCTCTGAAAAATAGGAATACGCTTTTTCCTGGCTTTCCGGCAAAAAACACAAATTATTTTTACCGGCAAAAAAAGCAAAGCGGGCATCCGTTTTGGGCCCATCTTCGGCAAAATCTGCGGGCAGCTCTTTAAATCCTTCAACCGACACCAGATTGCCGCGCTTGATGCAGCGCAGTATCTGGTCAAAAAAACGCAGCGGTACTGCGGCAAATTCCTCTTTCAGCCATTCATGCGTTTTTTCGTTCAGGTTTTCATGGCTCCACAGCGCCGGAAATCCGGAACCGTATGTAAAGCTGACCTGCTTACACACCGCATTGTTACATTCGTGGTGCGTCAGATTCACGAAAAGCGTGATCAGTTTGGCGCTGAAATTGGGCGCTTCCACGCCCCAGTGGGGGTTCAGGTAGCGCGTCAGCATTTTGACAACCGGCAGGAAATAATTGAGTTTGAAGGTGGACCAGCTGGGAACAACGGGATTCAACGAAACCGCATTGCTGACAATGGTTGTGACTTCGGGCACTAGCCCGGCCATCGCGGACATGGTAAAACTGGTCGACCCCTGGCAGTGAATAACGGCTTTGAGCGTATCGGCACCGGTTTCATTCAGAATGGTTTTAACGGCCTGAGGATGATCGTAAAGCGCCGCCTGATCCAGTGTCCATAAATTCGGGGGGAATTCAATGCTGGCGCGCCAGTTTTCAAGCCACACATCGTATCCGGCATCAACCAGCGCATCGACAAAATCCTCTTCTACAGGCGCTCTAAAGATATTCGCTCTAACGCCGGCGCCATGCACCAAAATCACAGGCCCCTTTTTAGGCGCGGTTTCTCCCCGGACATTGATCAAATTCAGTTCCCGGCCGTCTCCGGCTGTGAACGGGACAACACGCTCGGAATAGTGCTTTTTACTTGCTGATTCACTTGCTGCCATAAACCTCACCCCTTAAAAAATGAAACATTACAACTGTTTAACAATCATGCAACAATCAACTTCCGTTCGCATGATGCTGGATGACTCGGGCTTTCTCTGCTGCAGAAAATTTCAAATTCAAGCGTATTGATGCTGTTTTGAAATAGATGCAACTTATCAGGTGATTCAAAAAGTTACTGTATTAGCAAATCTCTCTCAGAATTGTACCGTTTAAATCAGGGTTATTGCACTAAATTTTGCGCCCGATTGAGATCAAAGTGAATTTCGAATTGTACGATTATTTCAAAGCACCATTAATTTGAATATTTGAATTTGGTGCAAAAGAACGGGGCGTTATATATAGCTAATAAGCAGATTCAATCCACCTTTAATGGTTTCCTTTAGCGCAAAATAATTGTTTCCCCAATGTGCGCATTGATCAGAGTTTATTAGTATGGCGTTTTATCAATTTATTTGAAGTCATTACGGTTAAGAAAACAAATAAACCTCAGATCGTTTTTTCATTGTTAATTTTTAATACTGTCTTATTTATCGATCAAGGTTTCTGCACGAACATGACGCGATTTGACCACGCACCTGCCATCAATCTTTATACAGATCAATAGCACTGATTAATTTTCCGGTTTCCGCTATTACTGGCAGTTACGTATTTGTCATGCCGCCGGCAAAAGCTTCTGTCACACGTTAAATTAAAACTTCACGAGGGAAAATATGAGTTCAAACCTATCAACGAAACGCATTGAGATCGTCGTCGAGGCGGAAAAACTTGAAGAGCTTATCTGCCTGTTAATCGAGGCCGGCACCAAAGGCTACACCGTAATCAAAAAAGTGGGTGGCCTGGGTCTGCGCGGCACACGCAACCCGGACGACGCGCTATGGGATGAAGGAAATACCTTTGTTACTTTGGCCTGTAAAGAAGACCAGGTAGTCAGAATTGTGCAAGGATTAAGCCCCTGGCTAAAGAAATTTGGCGGGATGTGCCTGATTTCGGACTGTGAGCGATTGGAAAGCCCTGCTGTGCCCTATTAATCATATCGAAGCCGCCGGAAAACAATCCAGCGGCTTATCATGACAGAAAAGGAATGCCGGATGACTGGCATTCCTGCTCAGAGCTCGCTTACACAATTGATGTATTGAATTCCTCCCTCAAATTCTGGTATTCAGAATATTTGAAACGCCGGTACGGTACGTAGTACAAGGTTGGGAGTGAATTTATGAGCACCAACATGTTGCATCTCATCGTTCGTCATTTTCGCCTGGCTTCGTTTCATCACTCCACCCCCAATCGCGCAAAATCACTCCCGTTGCAATGTGCGGATTAAAAGCGCGATGGGTTAAGTTGTTTCGGAAAATATTGAAATGATTCTTGGCTGGCAGAATCAGAAAAACAGAAGAAACAAAAAAACTCCGGCACATTGTAGATGGCACAATGAGAAAGGATCCAAAGGAAAAATGCACCGGAGAACTCACTTACATACGTCTATCTTTTCCAACCATCCGACTACGCTAGTTACACTATTACAATGCGCTGGTTGGCGCGGTATATTCGTTCCACATTAAAGGACTAAGCTAGAATTCATTATACACACCATTATCCACGCAAACAAATGATAATCATTCGTATTTTGTTAAAGCCATGTTAAATACTTTATTTATCAATGCAATCAGAAAGGTTATTTTTTTCGAGGCTGTTGTATTTTTTTGAAAACAATTAGCCTTTGATTTATTTCTGACGAAAAACAATGCCCACACAGACTGGCGAGAAGAAAAAGAAAAATGCGCAGTTCAGTCAATCTGCAGAACTTTAGCATCAACAGATATTCCCCAAACGATGCGCGACGAACTTGGTGGGCAGGCACTCTGGAACACGCTGAAACTGTTTACTGAAGCACTGAAGGAGAGAGTTGGCAGCAGTGAAACAAAATGATCTTCCGCTCTAATCAGTCTCTTTATAACTGAACCGGATCAGCGTGTAGGGTGATGATATGGACTCCTCTCTTTTCGACGGTGTCATAATGCACCACTTATCAAGAACGGAATAAAAGAGGAGTCCATATCATCAACCTACCGTGCTTTATAAGCATAGTAAAGCGAAGCCAATACGGGTAACCATAGCAGTAAGACGAAGACAAAGCCAATTGGATGTGCAAAGAAAACGGCGGAAAGCTGAATAATGAGCAACGGGAAACCAACCAATATTTCTATGGCCTTGGCGCCAAAAAAACCACGACAGTCGATACCAAAGAGTAGTGCGTCGTAGAAGTTACAGCCAACACCCGACAAATCGCCGTAGGCGGAAGTGAAACCGATCAGGAGACCTGTGTATCCTCACGAAAACCACCGGAGCAAATTCTTCATGTGGCCTAACGTTTGACATAACCGGCTGGCTGGAGGCAGGCGAAGCCCGCTGTAAGCCAGTCCGTGTTGATGGATGGGTTAGCCCTTGGCAAAGCAAACATAGTGGGTTTCGATGAACGCATGCTTGCCAACGATCTCCGGTTGAGATTTCCGCTCTATCACTTGAGCTCGAACATAGCGGTGGTCACGGTAGTCGAGTTGATCCCAGTCAAAGAAAGAGATAAAGGCAAGTTTTGCCTCGCGTGTAACTTCTTTCAAGGGATAATCCCAGTACCCGGAATCAACTTCGCGGTTTAGCATGATGGGGACGAACCCACCGGTTCCTCTTAAATTGACCCGGATGTTTGGCTGGAGCGTGCCATATGGGATGAGAGGTAACTCGGCCGGCTCTAGGACGAGCTTCTCAAACAAGAGGGACTCGACTTCTTCGTACCGCTCTTCAAGAACCCAGCTACCATTGTTGTATGGATCGTCGACGCGAAAGAAATGATTGAATAGCTCACGCGTAGCTATTCGGAAACGATTTATGTGCGCGTCAAGTTCCATTGGAAGGGCTAACTAGAATTAGACGTCCGAAATGACGCAATATATTGCGTCAGCAATGACATCTATTATGGCAAACTCCATGATATCTCTTTAAGTTTTATAGCATTTGGTCAATTTAGCCTTTATTTTAACAAACCGTGTTAGATCCACATCAGTCTTTTTCAGGAATACAACTCAGGCAAAGCGCCGCCACTCCTATTATCTATTGACCCCCGAGCAGTTTTTGGTAATTCAGTAATCAGTTTCGCCAGTTCCCGCCCATTCCAGCTTTCCTGGTTATCCTGATACAAAACCCGATCCAGTTGCGTTAACGTTGCATCGATGGCCGGATCGTTCAGGCGCGATGCAAGCTCGTCAAGCCCTCTAGGTGGAGAATCGGGCCAGTGGCATGCGGCCCATTTGAGCAGGGAATGGCGCGCCTGCTGCGGATTGTTGTCCTGACAGGCGGCAAAAAACCGTTTTCTGGCCTGTCTGGCATTTTCGGGTTCCTCAAAGTACGGTTTTTCCGTGCCATCCGGCTGAAGCGGCATACGCTGCATACGGTACATCCGCCAGAACAAGCCAAACGTGATCAGCCACAGTGTTGCAAACAGCAACGCTACCCAAAACCAGCCGGAATCTCCGGCTGTCGGCGAACCCGTTAAACGGCTCGTTCGGTCTGCCGGGAACAATTGGCTGCCGGTTTGTTCTGCGGAATTGCTGTATTGAACGATCCGACCCATAGCCGGCATCCGGTGATTTAGTCGCGGCATCCTGTTGCTGCCCGGCAGCAGGAAGTACTTCCACCGTGCGTTCCGGCAGCGTGGCGACCTGTTCGCTATCAGTGACTGTATCCCACCAGTGCAAGGTAAAGGCCGGAGGATATGTTTTCCGGGTTGGGTCGGCATATATGCCAGACGCAGTGTTTTTTCTCCCTGGACTGTGCCCGACTGGCTTTGCGTGTTCGATTGCGCTCGGTCGGGATAGAGCTTGAAACCTTCGGGGTCTGCTAACTTTAGTTCAGGCAGCTGTTCGCCCGTCACGCCCAGCGCTTTGATGGTAATGCTGCGCGTCACCGGTTCGCCGATATTGATTTTACTGTCTTCGGGTTGCCAGGTTTCATGCAATTCAACCGCTTCCGCGGGCAACCAGTAGGATGACTGGCTTTGATCGGGACGCGGTTTGACATTCAGTGTAACGATGTCGCCGCGCAACCGCACCGGACGGGTATTGGAAAAAAAACGGTCAAAAAAAGGATCGCGCCTGCTCGTCTCATCCGGGATCTGTGCATTCAACACCGGCGCAGGAATCACCAGACTGCCGCTGGTCTGCGGAAAAAGAACGAATTCTCGCTCGATCACCGTGTAGTCCCGGCCATGACGCTGGGTCACATATTCGCGGTCTTCCCCAAGCTTGCGCACCAGCACGTTTTCATGCTCAGGTTCGCTCAAGCTGCCCTGAACCAGATTGACGGCAAGAAACACCCGTTGGGTATAGCGCACCATGCCTTGCACGTAGGGATCGGTTTTATCGACTTCGGTTTCCAGAAAAACCGGCGCGGCCGTATCGGGCTCGGTGTCGGCATACGCTTCCGCCACCTGCAGCGTTAGCTCAGGCGTATATTCATCGTTAATGCGCACCGGTGGAATGGTCAAATTGCCGCTGCGCCGGGGAATCAGCGAAATAGTCCAGGTCGTGCGCGAATCCACTTTGCCATTGACAATATTGACACGGCTGCCACTCATGCTGCCCGCGATTTCAAAATCTTGCTCCAGCGCGCGCGTATCGGGCATGGCTGAAACCTGACCGGCGGCTTCGATGGTCAGCCGCACGGTTTCGCCCTCGCTGATGCGTTCGCGGTCCAATTGCGCGGTCAGCGCCGCAACAACCTGCGGCGACACCAGTAACAGGCAAAACAAAAGCGTGATGGAAAAAATACAATAGTGCTTATTACTCATCGTTGTTTTCGCTGATGATGTTCCAACATAAATTTACGGCGCAACAGGCCGGAAGGATCTTCGGGAATCTGCCGCAGCCACTGTTCCAGCGCCAGGTCTTCCTCGCTTGGCAGCGTGTCATGCGCTTCGGAAGTATCATCAGGAGTTGACGCATTCAGCTGCGCGTCTTGTTGTTCATCCTTCTGCGCTTCCGAATGTTGATCGTCGCGATCTGATTGCAACGCATCATTGAGTTGCGATTCGTGTTGTTCGTCGCTTTCACCATTGGCATCGTTTTTGTCGTTTTGCGCTTCGTCTTCGGACTGCATCCTGTCGTTTTGTTCCGAATCGTCCTGCGAATCATTCTCTTCATTGTGTTCCGCGTTACCTTCCTGTTCGTCTCCGCCATTTTCGCCCCGATCGCTTTCATCATTTTGCTGCTGCGATTCACCGTCTTGTTGCTGTTCTTGCAGCAGTTTTTCCAGCAGTTCGAGATTGGCTCTGGCGTCGTCATGCGCGGGATTTTCCTGCAATGCGTCGCGATAAGCATTCATGGCTTGCTCGATCTCACCCGCTTGCGCTAGCGCATTGCCCCGGTTATAAAGCGCTTCAGTGTCATCCGATTCGGCAAATGCTTTTGCGGCAGCCTCAAATTCTCCGGCCTCGTACAACGCCGTACCGCGCCAATTCGGGTCGCGAAATTGCTGCGCGGCAGTCTGCGGATCGCCTTGCTGCAAGCGCCTTTGCGCCTGTTGATCGGCGCGCAGCCATAAATCCTGCCAGCCAAAGGCATGGGCAGGCGGTGGTGTTAGGAAAAATACGGCGCAACCCAGCAACCAGCCGCGCCGGAATGCAACAGCCGCCAGCAGTACAATGACAGGCAACAGCCAGACGCTCTGTTCAACCCAGCGCTCGATACCGCCAGCGCTGTCCGACATTTGTTCAAAATCGCCGGAGGCGGCGACTTCCGGCAGCAGACGGTTCAAATCCTCGTCATCGGTCGTCAACCTGCTGAAGGCACCGCCACCGGCGCGTGCCAGCTCCTGAAGCGGCGCCGGATCAAAGCGAATTACTTCGGTAATACCGTCACGCATGATCGCACCGCCCAGTTCTGTGCCAATACCCAGCACGGACAGCGTATATCCATGCGCACGTATTTGCCTTGCTTGCGCCAAAGTGGCAGCTGGATCTTCAAAACCGTCGGTGATCAACAGCAATTCGCCCGTGCGAATGCCTTTAAGATCCAGCAATTCCATTGCCATTTGCAATGCAGGCGCTGCATAATCGCCACTCACAGGCATGATGTCCGTATACAATGCCGTGACCAGATTCTGTATGGTTCTGATATCCTCGGTGAGCGGTGTAACGATATACGGCTCGCCGGCAAACACCACCATCCCGGTGCGCCCTTCCCTGGATCGATCCAAAATATCCATAATCTTGAAACGCGCGCGTTCCAGGCGCGAAGGCGTCAAGTCACGGGCATCCATTGACGGCGACAAATCGAGAATCACAATCCGCGATTGTTGCGCATGCCAGACAGGCTCGGGTTGACGTTCCCATACCGGACCTGCAAGAACAAAAACGGCCAGCACCCAGCCCATCGCAAGCAACAATAAAGGCAAACGCGTCGACCGGCCAGGTTTTTCCAGCCACAAACCCGACAGCAGCTGTTGATCAAAAACGGCACGCCAGGCATCACCCGCCGATTGTCTGCGCCAAAGCCATACCAGCAACCCGATGACCGGTATCAGCGCCAAAAACCATAACGGACGCAAGAAATGAAATTCGCTCATAAATTCGACACTTTCATTAGCCTGCTCGCTTCCAGTAAAACGCGAGCAAAAAACTCGTTATCAAGCCAAGACCCAGTGGCCAGATAAAAAGTTCAGCCGCAGGGCGGACGATGCGGCTGCCTTCGAGCGTGGGTTCCAGGCGGTCTAACTGATGGTAAATGCTCTCCAGGGAATTCCGGTCTGTCGCACGGAAATACTGCCCTCCGGTCAAGTCTGCAATCATTCGCAATGTTTCCTCATCCAGGTCTGATGCCGGATTTATCGTACGCATGCCGAAAAAACTTTGCATCTCGCGCGCTTCCCCACCCACGCCGATGGTATAAACACGTAACCCCTGCTGTGCGGCAAGTTCGGCGGCCTTGCGCGGCAGCACATGCCCGGCATTGTTGGCGCCGTCGGTCAGCAGCACCAACACCGCTTCTTCAGTAGTATGCCGCAAATGCCTCATATGTTTGATCGCCATACCGATCGCATCGCCGATCGCTGTTTCACGCCCGGCGATACCGATCACGGTATCCTGCAACAGGTTGGCCACGGTTGCGTGATCAAACGTCAGCGGCGTCTGCAAATAAGCCTCGCTGCCAAACAGGATCAACCCGATACGATCGCCTTCGCGGCGGCGGATAAAATCACCTGCAACCTGCTTGACAACGTCCATACGGTTGGCGCGCCCATCGCCCATATCGGCAATTTCCATACTGCCGGACACATCGACAGCCAGGATCAGATCGCGCCCTGTTTCGGGCAGTTCGGTTTCCTCACCCACCCATTGCGGTCTGGCTGAAGCGAGAATCAGCAGCAGCCAGCATAGGCACAATCCCCACAAGCGCGGTGAACGCAATGACAAACGACGCGTTGCAACAAAACTTTCCTGATCGGCGCCGATAAACGGCGCAAACAACACGCCCTGATTAACGTTTACAGCGGGCGGCAACATGCGCCTGAACAACCAGGGCAGCGGCAGACATAAAAACATCCAAGGCCATGCAAACTCAAACATCGATCCTTATTTTCGGTACGTTGGTTTTAATCCACTGACGCGCTAGATCGAGCAGTTCATCCAAATCGGCATGCGCGTCCCGGTATGGACCGGATAACAACAAATCGCCAACACCGTTGGAGAACCGCCCGTTACCACCGCTTGCATCGAGAAATTCAAGCCAGCGCTGGCCGGATAACGCCGCCACTTCTTTAGCAGGCCAACAGACCAGCGCATACCGCTTCAACAACTGATTCAGCCGGGCGACAGGCCGATCAACCGTTTCCCGATGATCGGCCAGCCACTTCAACTCACGGAGCGCCACACGTTGTGCGGCCCGCTGTTTTCTGTACCGGTAAATCAGAATTATGCCTGTTGCGATCAACAACACAACAATCCACCAGCCTGGCGCAGGCGGCCACCAACCAACTGGCGGCGGCATATGCAATGGGCGTAGTGCTGCTAGCGGATCTTCCATCATTGAGTTTTTCTATGCCTGGCCATGCCCGAACGCAATGCAGGCACGATGGCGTCTGTTGTAGCGATTTCCATAAAGTGGATGGTGTGACGCCTGCAGATGCTGCGAATTTTTTCACGATGCATCTGAAATTGCGCCTGCCATTGCTCGATAACGGATGTGCGGCTTGTATCGACTGTCACGCGCTGCCGGTTAACACCCAGGCGATAAAAGCCTGGCGGTGGCGCCGCCGCTTCCAACGGATCGTATAGCAATGCAGCAATCACGTCATTATGACGTGTCAGAGTACTCAGGTATTTTTCCGCATTGTGCCCAAGTTCCCTGAAATCACTGAAAATAACAATCATACTCCCAGGAAGCGCAATACGCGCCATACGCGCAAGCGCACCGTCCAGACGGCCGGTCACTAGCTCGCCCGGCATCTTAGGCTGTAATTGTACCATCGCTCGCAGCATAGGTAACAAACCCGCCTCGCGTGCTGCCGGATAAATCTCATGATGCCGGCCCGCTCCCTGAATTATGCCGCCGACACGGTCACCCGCACTTACCGCAGCCCAACCCAACACTGCGCTTAACTGGCCTGCAAGCACGGATTTATATTGCACGCGACTGCCAAAATACATGCCCGGATGCAGATCAACCAGAAACAGGACCGGGCGTTCACGCTCTTCACGAAACAGTTTGGTATGCGGACGCCCGCGCCGGGCTGTCACACGCCAGTCTATGGTACGCGCATCGTCACCGGCCTGGTATGCACGCACTTCGTCAAATTCCATACCCCGGCCATGATAAACAGAGAGATACCCGCCCGCCTGCGCTGACAAAACGCGCCTGCGCGCCCCGAGTTCCAGATTCCGCGCCGCCGCGCGCAAACGGATCAGCGCATTTAATTCCAACGCAGTTCCCTCACTCATGGTGCCGGTACGCTGGCAATGATCTGATCAATACATTGTTGGGCGGTAATGCCTTCGGCTTCCGCCTCATAATTCAGCAGAATCCTGTGACGCAGCGCATCTGGCGTAACTTTTTGCACATCCTCCGGCGTCACAAATTCACGTTCTGCCAGCCAGGCAGTTGCACGCGCTGCACGCTCAATGGCAATCGCGCCACGCGGACTAGCTCCCCAACGTATCCAGCTGGATAACTCCTGTCCGTACTGCCCGGGATTACGCGTTGTCTCGATGATCTCCACGATATAATCTTCCACCGCCTCGGCCAGATGCAGCTGCATGATCTCGCGCCGGGCTGCGAATACCTGTTCCTGTGTTACTTTCTGCAACTCACGAGGAGCGCTGTGATCCAGTGCGCAAAGCGCCTCATGCCGCACCAACTGCAGAATTTTCCGGCTGGCATTTTTGTCCGGATAATCGACGCGCACATGCAGCAGGAAACGGTCGAGCTGCGCTTCCGGCAGCGGATAGGTGCCTTCCTGCTCAATTGGATTTTGCGTCGCCATCACCAGAAACAGCGGCGACAACGGATAACTGGCCGCACCGACAGTCACCTGACGTTCTTCCATCGCTTCGAGCAAAGCGGATTGCACCTTCGCAGGTGCACGATTGATTTCATCGGCAAGAATCACGTTATGAAAAAGTGGTCCTTTGTTGAAAGAAAAACTTCCTGTCTCGGGGTGATAAACGTCTGTACCGGTCAAATCGGCAGGTAATAAATCCGGTGTGAACTGAATACGGTGAAAATCAGCCTCGAGACCACCCGCCAGCGATTTGATCGCGCGGGTTTTGGCTAACCCCGGTGCGCCTTCCAGCAGCAGATGTCCGTCGCATAATAATGTCAGCAGCAGACGCTGCACCAGTGACTGCTGCCCAATAATCTGTTGTTCGAGTTGATCACAAAGCTGCGTAAACGCTTCTCTGCCCGTCTTGCTATAAGTCATATTTATCCACGCTTCCAGTTTTCTTGGAAAATATTCCGATCTGCCTGAAAAAGTGTAGCAGAAGTAACGCAATAAATTATAAGCCTATTGTGCTTCCGCTCAACTTTACATGCGAAAAAGGGTTTTGACAGCAAAAACCACTGCAAATTTCCACTGAATAAAAGCGGCGGATGACACAACCCAGAATCAACACTGACACTGCAATGTATTCGCTTCCAGCAGTTTGTCAGGGCTCCAGGCTATACCTATTCAACTCTCTGCGTGCCTGCTGATATTCCGGATAGATCGCGGCTACGCAATCCCAGAATGCCCGTGAATGATTCATTTCAATCAGGTGACATAATTCATGCGCGACAACATAGTCGATCAGATGCAGCGGAATCTGGATGAGCCGCCAGTTCAAGCGAATCATGCCGCTACTGCTGCAACTGCCCCAGCGTGTTTTTGCCTGTGAAAGTCTATAGGCCGGTTTAGGAATGCTTAATTTATCGGCATATAATGCAATGCGTTCGCTGAAACAGGCAGTGGCATGCTGTTGGTACCATGCCATGATCCATCTCTCTATCGCTTGGTGCGGCAATTGGCACGCCTGCCGAACTACTTCATTGCCAGCCGCGGGTACCATACCGATTTGACCCCATGCACTTATTTCCGGTTTCCAGTCGCTTCCGAGTAAAGGATATACCGCATTGTCATGATCAAACCCGGCAACAGGATTTAATGCAATCTTATTCTGCCAGGCAACCAGATTTTTAAGTACCCAGTCCGCTTTGTTTCGCACAATTGCGTCAATCTCAGCACCTGAAAGACCATTCGGAGCACTGACCAGCAAGCCACCACAATTAATTTTCAAACCGACCGATTTGCGCAGGCCGCGCCTGAGCCGGTAATCGATCGTTTTACCAGACAGACAAATCTGACGCAGCATGATTAAACCGCCTTAATCGGCCTGAGTAACAACACCATCCGTTGCCGGCTGCCGCTGGCTGATGCGCGCCACTTCAATTTCGATCCAATTTTCCACCTGCGCATTGAGCTCATTGGCCTCCATACCCGTCGGATCAATCGGCTTACCGATACTGACAGTAATGGTGCCGGGTTTTTTGATAAATGCATTTCTGGCCCAGAATTCACCGGCGTTATGCGCTACCGGCACTACCAGAGTATTCGTGTGGGTTGCCAGCCATGCGCCGCCGATACGATAACTACCTTTTTTACCGGGTGGTATACGCGTTCCTTCCGGGAAGATCACTACCCAGAAACCTTTTTTCAATCGGTCCCGCCCCTGTTCGACAACCTGATCAAGCGCACTTCTACCAGCACTGCGGTCAATGGCAATGGGACTGGTCATGGCCAACCCCCAGCCAAAAAACGGAATGCGCAACAGTTCTTTTTTCAACACCCACACCTGTGGTGGAAAAATTTTCTGGAAAGCCAACGTCTCCCAAGCAGACTGATGTTTGGATAACACAATACTCGGTTTCTCGGGAATATTCTCCGCGCCCAGTAAACGATAGCGCAAACCGCAAACATGATGCAGCAAAAACAGAACTATTCGCGTCCAGGTGGACGTCACGCGATAACGTGCATGTGCAGACAACGGAAAACATGCCAGCGTAAAAATCGCATAAGGCGGGGTAATAATGACAAGCAGCAACATGTAACAGGCAGAACGCAGAAATGCCAGCATCATGCGTATCCAACAATGGCATCCACTGCTGCGGCAAGGTCTTCATACACCTGTGTGCGCGGCGGCAGAGCACCCTGTTCCTGAGTGGCTTTGCCTTTGCCGGTCAACACTAAAACCGGCAAAGCGCCAACAGCATCGGCAGCCAGCAGATCGCGCATGGCGTCTCCAATTACCGGCGTATTTTTCAAATCGGTGCCGTAACGCTGCATGATTTCTTCAAACATGCCGGTTTTCGGCTTGCGGCAGTGACATTTGTCGGCACTGGTATGCGGACAGAAGAAAATAGAATCGATATGTCCGCCGGCCTGGGCAACCACCTTGTACATTTTGTCGTTAATTGCGTTGAATGTGACCATATCCAGCAATCCGCGCCCAATCCCGGATTGATTGGTGGCGGTGATAATCCGGTAACCCGACTGCGTCAGACGCGCGATTGCTTCGATGCTGCCGGGAATAGGCTCCCACTCATCTGGCGTCTTGATGAAGGTATCGCTGCTCTGATTAATGACACCGTTGTGATCGAGAATTACCAGTTTCATATTAGCCTGCCAGCCTAGATAGATCAGCCACCCGGTTCATCGCCTGATGCATCAGTTTGAGCAAACACAAACGATTGGTACGCAAACCTGCGTCATCCGTATTGACCATGACATGATCGAAAAACGTATCAACCGGTTCCTTGAGCGCAGCGAGTGAGTGCAATGACCTGGCATACTCTCCCGATTCGAACGCTTGGTCTGCTTGCGGCTTAACCTGCTTGAGTGCATCGTACAGTGCGATTTCCGCCGACTCTTTAAGCAAATCAGTGTTAATCTGTGCGTTGTTGACTGCTTCGGTTTGCGCGCTTTTTTCCAGAATATTATGCACGCGTTTGTTTGCGGCCGCGAGGCTGGCAGCCTCGGGTAATTTCTCGAATTCGCGTACCGCTTCAAGCCGTTTGGGAATATCTTTCAACACCTTCGGCGATTGGCACAACACGGCGTCAATTGCCTGAATGGAATGACCCTGTTCGCGCAACATACCTGCCAGACGATCGTAAATAAACTGCAATGGCGACAGTGCCGTCTCCGGATACTTATCATCAAACGCCAACCGGGCTTCCTTGAGCAAAAAGTCCAATGACAAGGACAATTCTTTTTCAATCAAAATACGTATCACCCCCAGCGCATGCCGACGCAACGCAAACGGGTCTTTATCTCCCGTTGGAATCTGCCCGATACTGAACAAACCAGTCAGCGTTTCAAGTTTGTCAGCCAGCGCAACACAAATCCCAACAGTGTTTCGCGGCAACGAATCGCCGGAGAAACGCGGCTTGTAATGATCGGCGACAGCCTGTGCGATAGATTCGCTATATCCGTCATTCAGCGCATAGTAATATCCCATGATGCCCTGCAACTCGGGAAACTCACCAACCATCTCAGTCAACAGATCCGTTTTGGATAATAACGTCGCCTTGCCTGCATCGTCGGCCAATGCTTCCCCGCCAAGCAACAAGGCGATAGAACGGGCGATGACGCGTACCCGCTGAATCCGTTCCCCCTGAGTACCAAGCTTATTGTGATAAATCACATGGTCAAGTCCAGTCAATCGGGATTCCAATGTTTTCTTGCGATCCTGATCGTAGAAAAACTTGGCGTCGGCAAGCCGCGAGCGCACAACGCGTTCGTTGCCGGCAACGACAAGCGTCGGATCGGCAGGCCGGATATTCGAAACCAGTAAAAACTTATTCGACAGTTTTCCATTTGCATCCATCAACGGAAAATATTTTTGATTGGCTTTCATCGTCAGAATCAGGCATTCCTGCGGTATTTCAAGGAATTCAGGGTCAAATTGACCGGTCAGCACATTGGGCAGTTCGACCAGCGCAGTCACTTCATTGAGCAACGCATCGTCCTGGAACAACGTCAGCTCCGCCTGATCAGCCGCCGTGTTCAACTGGCGACTGATTTCAGCGCGACGGTCATCAAAACTGGCGATAACGGCGCCTTCTTCCAGCAGCTGCTGTGCATAGCTGTCTGCGCTTTGCAAGCGTATGGCTAAATGTTTTGCTTCAAAGCGGTGCCCCAGTGCCTCACTTCCAGATTCCAAGCCTAAAATCCGCACCGGTATGATTTCGCTTCCATGCAGGGCAACCAGAGAATGCGCGGGGCGGACAAAATTGACACTCTCCCAGCCATCCGCAAGCTGATAGGTCATTACCTTCGGTATCGGCAAACGGTCGATAGCTTCGCCCAGTGCAATTTGCAGACCTTCAGTCAACTTCGTACCGGTAACAATTGTATCCAGAAACAATGTTTCCGTTTTACCATCGCGGACATGCTTGAGCTTGGCAACGGCTGAAGCATCCACACCCAGACTGGCCAGTTTCTTGAGTAGCGGCGGTGTAGGCTGACCATTTTCATCCAGCCCGACTTTAGCGGGCATGAGTTTTTGTGAAACGGACTTATCCGCCGCCTGTGATACGACATCCGGAATCCAAACAGCCAGGCGCCTGGGCGATGCGAATACTTTGTTAGTTGTTGTTTGCCTATCGGTCTTGATCAATCCCTGTGTTTGCAGGCTAGCGGCAATCAGTTCAGCGAAACTATTCCCCAATCGTTCAAGTGACTGGGGCGGCAGTTCTTCCACGCCCAATTCTATCAGTAAGTTTTTTGCAGTCATGCGGTTTTTGTTTGCAGTGTAGACACAGGCATTTGCGCGACCCATGCACGCGGCGCCAGTGGAAATGGCGGATCGAGTCGTTCCCGACTGGCATAATAGGCTTGCGCTACACTGCGCGACAAAGTTCGAATACGGCCGATATATGCTGCACGTTCAGTCACTGAAATTGAGCCACGCGCATCCAGCAGATTGAAGATGTGCGCTGCTTTCAGTACCTGCTCATAGCCCGGCAACGCCAGCTTCTGTTCAATTAGGCGCTGCGCCTGCATTTCGTGGCCGGTAAACGCCTGAAACAAAAATGCCGGATCGCTTTGCTCGAAATTATAGACAGACTGCTCCACTTCATTTTGATGGTAAACATCATAGTATTTCAGACCTTCGGTCCAGACCAGATCGAACACATTTTCAACACCCTGAAGATACATGGCAAGACGCTCCAGACCATAGGTGATTTCACCGGTGATCGGCTTGCAATTGATGCCCCCAACCTGCTGGAAATACGTAAATTGGGTCACTTCCATCCCGTTTAACCACGCCTCCCAGCCTAGACCCCAGGCACCGAGCGTCGGATTCTCCCAGTCGTCCTCGACCAGCCGCACGTCGTTCTGCCGCAAATCAAGTCCCAGTTCCCGCAAAGAATCAAAATACAAATCCAGAATATTCCCGGGCGCGGGTTTGAATACCACCTGAAACTGGTAGTAATGCTGCAATCGGTTAGGATTGTCGCCATATCTGCCATCCTTCGGTCGGCGAGAAGGTTGTACATAAGCTGCTTTCCACGGTTCAGGGCCGAGGGCGCGCAAAAATGTCGCGGTATGACTCGTTCCCGCACCGACCTCCATATCGCAGGGCTGCAAAATGGCGCAACCTTGTCTGGCCCAATACTGCTGCAAGGCAAAAATAATTTCCTGGAAAGTAAGCTTACTCATAAAAAAAGCTTCGACAGCGTCAATAATATAAGAATAGCCGAATTTTACAGGGTTTTATGCTGAACGCGAAAGAAAGCGTGTGGATTTGCGCGCGATTGGTGCAGCAAATGAAACAGATGACGTTACCCGCCTGCCTCAAACGAACCAGCCGACGGGTCAAACATGAACAGCCAGAAAACCACCTCGTTCCTGCTCGAACTTGACTGTCAGAAAACGCGCGCCAACAGATACAAAAGGCTGTATTTGATGTAAATGAATCACCTTTGCAACGGCTCTAAAATTCGGCGCATCAATTTTAATCACTTCATGCAAGTCGAGCGTCGTTTCAGCAAAAAATCGGGTACCGCGTGGCGACAAGTCCTGAAGTATGCCTTCGCTGGGCGTGTCGGGCCAGAACAAATAATATTCAAATTTTCCGCGCATATGAATGCGTATGTTTGTACGGTGTTTTTGTTCGAATGAAGTTTCAGTAGATTCCGGTAATGGACTGCCGCATTCCAGACATGCATGCTGCTGGTAGGGACCGGTTTGTTTTGCATACGCCGCATGACAAAATATGCAATGAGATAACGCCATTCGCGCACCGTCTACAGCTGTTGGCACAACATCAAGGGCACCATTCGGATAACCGGGATGTTTCACTTGATCAACCGGCATTAGTGATTTTTCAGAATACTCCCATTTACCGGCAAGATACGCATCATAGCGCAAACGTGCCGCCGGATTTGCAAGAACCGTATACGCTTCCCCCAGCAAATCGATGTTTTGGAAAGGGTAATGCAGCAACGCCTGGTAGCTGCCAGTAATTATTTCAGCAGGAGCGTCCGGCTGTATCTGGAGAACACGATAATAATTGCGCCGGTTTGTTTGAGTCATGGCGCAGTCTGACACACTCTTGACAATACCGGACGCAAAAGACCCAAGACTTAACACCCTGATAGAATAGCGCTTCTGCAGCTGTCGATCATAAATCGCACGTTTTAAAGGGTCATTCAGTATTGTCATTGCCGCTTTCAAATATCCGGCCTGCAGTTCAACATAGTCATGATCCGGATGCATTCTGAGTTTCAGCATCAAAATACGGTAATTCACCTGAATAACCGTAAGTGGCGCATCAGGCTGTGCGTAAAGCGATCTGTAAAAGTTACGTCTCTCTTTCATGAAGAATAGCACCTATTAGTACTCTATCAGTTCAACGCTTTCAGAACCGGTTCATATGCCTAATCGAATCCGTCAAAATTATTTGGCGCCACAACCATCTTATCCAGCACCTTCTAAATCACATACTGTACTTTAGTCCATGCCGCACAACATTTGTGCCGGCCAATTCACCCACCGCACCCTCAGTTACATCTTGATTTATAAAGATTCAACATCATTCCAGTTTATCAGACACCCTCGAAAACACTGTTCAATCATACACCCATTAATCGTTCAAAAATAACAGCAGCTCAAATTTCAAAAGTTGCTCGGGTATATGGCCGTTAACACGATAAAAAAGGAAAACATGTCATGTAGTCATTCAAGCGAAAAACTCACCTGAATCAAACGCGCCAGAACTGATGTACACAAAATATTGGTTCATAACAATATGTATTTAATACATTTCTACAATTAATCCTTTCATTCGTACCATAGTCCAATGGTTCAAAAATTCTGAAACATTAAGATGGCTACCCATGACGATTCAATTGGTGACCTAGTTGAAATCGTAAAGTTTTGCATGACAACTGCTGTATGGAATACAGATTAACTGATCCGGGAGCATGTATATCTGGTGACCGATTCTAGATAAACACCCAGCTCGTTATTTTTAAACAAGAATTCAAAAAATACTCTTAAAGGAAAAATAAAAAATGAATAAATTATTCAAAACCGCTCTGAAAACATCAGTGGGCGCCATAATTGGCTTGGCAATGGCCGGAGCGGCCAATGCAACGGTAATGTTTGGCGATGGCGGCACTTCATTGCAGGGTGTCTTAAATGGCATTACCGTAGCACCCGTCAACAATGTCAGTAGCACCAATGTCAATACCGACCAACTTCAACAGGACGAATACTGGCAGATATCCGGAAGCGGCGGTTCGTTTGCCCAAATCATTATTGAACTGGCCGGTAACGCAAATACAAATACTGTGGGAATTTATGATGCCAGCAACCCATCCAACCAAGTGACTTTGTTTTCAGGCACAGAAGGCCCGGGCGCACAGAAACTGTTATCCTTTGCAAATGATGGCTCTGTGATCATCAACTTTGCCGATACCGGTGTCAACTTTTCAGGAAATGCTTTTGGTTACTTTTTAAATACCGGGTCGAACATTTTCTATAGCGATACAGATTTAAATACCGATGGCGTGGATCACATGGTTGCCTACCAAGGAAAAGGAATTGATACAATCGATCTCCCCGCAACCCTGCCAGGTTTATGGAGCACAAACGAATATATCATGGCATGGGAAGATCAGAATGGTGGCGGCGACAAAGACTACAATGATTTTGTACTGATTACCGAATCCGTCAATCCGATACCTGAACCGTCCATGCTGGCGCTGCTTGGCATCGGTCTACTCGGCTTTATTGCAAGGCGCAGTGAAAAAACTTGTTAAACAACAATCGATGCACGAATCAACTTTGGCCTGGATACACTATCAACTGTACCAGGTCAATTTATGGTTAAAACAGCTTTCATCGTCACAGGCAGATTGGTTTCTCCTAGAGGGACCAATCTCCTCCAGAAAATCTAACACCCCTACTTACTCTATCCACGTACGGATTGTACGTTATGAATTAATCTTTCTTATAGACCCAGTCATTCAGCAAAAGTCGCGCAGCAATTATTACTTCAGAAGCTGTCATTCCCACCGGCCCATTATTTTGCTTCAACAATTCATCAGCTGCTGCGCCATGCAGATACACAGCCAAAAGTAACGCATCCTCCGGTGTTTGACCTTGAACAATCAATGCACCGATAATACCAGAGAGCACATCACCTGTACCCGCGCTGCTTAAACCCGGATTGCCGCTGGTATTAAAAAAGCATGTTCCGTCCGGTCTGGCACAAATACTTCCTGCACCCTTCAGCAGCACCTGGCAGTTCAATTTTTCCGACAAACGCCTGGCAGCATGCAAACGGTTGTTTTGTATCGCAGACGTATCCGTATCCAGAAGCCGCGCGGCCTCTGCCGGATGTGGCGTTACAATTGCGGACGCTTCTCGCTGCATAAGTGTTCTGGCCAATTCACTATGAAAGGCAATATGATTCAATGCATCGGCATCCAGCACCAGAGGAAGATCGCTGTCCAGTGCCTGCGCCAGCCAGCCGTAGGTTATTTCATTCATACCCATGCCAGGCCCGACTATCAGGCAGTCCATCTTATCCAGATCAAACAGTTCTGATGGCGCGCGTATCATCAGTTCAGGATGCACGATATCGATCTCGAGCGGCGGTGTTGCCAGCATACCTAGATAAACCCGTCCGGCACCGGTATGCAAGGCCGCCCGACCTGCCAGGATAACCGCGCCGGTCATGCCCTTGTTGCCGCCTAATATGCCTAGATTGCCAAAACTGCCTTTATGGCTGTTAGCTTCGCGTGGAAGCGGTAACACAATGCCGGCCAGCTTCCTATTGATCGTCCATGCATGAGGCGGCAAAATGGCCACCGGATCAAGCTCAAGATCACAGACAACAAGTTTACCGCAATACTGCGGGCCATCACGAGTCAGAATACCGGGTTTGGAGCCGATAAATGTAACGGTCACAGCAGCACTGATTACAGCGCCATATACGCAACCGTCGTCACTGCCGAGTCCGGATGGAATATCGATTGCAAGGACTGGCTTGTGCATAGCATTGACAGCATGGATCCAGTTCAGGTACTGGCCCACTACCGGACGGTCCTGCCGCAGGCCGACGCCAAACAGGCCATCAATGATCAGATCCCAATTCTGGCTGTCCGTAGTTTCCGGAATCCCAGGTTGGATTTTTCCTTGACTATCCAGCCAAGCCTGCCTGGCTTTTCTTGCATCTGGCGGCTGCCGATCAGGTTCACCGTTGAATACCACCGATACAGAATATCCCCAATGCTTCAAATACCGCGCCGCAACAAAAGCGTCACCGCCATTGTTGCCAGGCCCGGCCAACACCAGAACGCGGATAGGACTGTTATCGCTCAGCGCGCAATATTCTCTTGCAGCCTCTGCAACCGCACGCCCTGCCTTTTCCATCAAATCCGGCGGTTCAGGCCTGGAAAATACCGCCTGTTCTATTTTGCGTATTTCTTCAGTCAGGTAAACCGGGTCGATT
This sequence comes from Burkholderiales bacterium, assembly GCA_024235755.1. Classification (GTDB taxonomy): domain Bacteria; phylum Pseudomonadota; class Gammaproteobacteria; order Burkholderiales; family Nitrosomonadaceae; genus Nitrosomonas. The sequence goes on from JACKLV010000003.1 coordinate 168,223, forward strand.
ATGCTCATTATTTGAACTTCCCTTATCAATGGAAAGAGTTATTTCTCGTGTAAAATGGCGTTTTTGATCATGGTAATTTTTCCCGATGCTTCGATTTTGTGGCGGTCATGCGTTGTCTTCATTCAGACTGGAAAAGCTGGTTTGTGCATTCAACGCACTGGATCTACAAGTTTCTCATATTTATGCTGAATATTGGTATTTCTGTGCAGTCAACCGTACATTAACCAAAACCGAGACGACTGTGCTTGAGCAATTGCTCAACAGTTGTCAGCCGCAAAGTACCGCAACGACTACGTCAGCATTTGCGCTCGCCGTTCCCCGACCGGGCACCATCTCTCCCTGGTCGAGCAAGGCAACCGATATTGCACATCATTGCGGATTGGAAAACATAGAACGCATCGAACGGGGTATTGCTTATTTCATACGAGCGAACAATCCTTTTTCTTCCGAACAGCGGCGATCACTTGAGACATTGCTGCATGACCGCATGACCGAAGCAGTTTTGCAGTCACTTGATGATGCGGAACGATTATTTCATCATCTGGCACCGCAACCGCTCCGTATCATCGATATCCACGCCAAAGGCTTACAGGCCCTCGAAACAGCCAATACGGAAATGGGGCTGGCACTCTCTGCGGATGAGATTGAGTATCTCTTGGATCATTTCCAACAAACCGGGCGCAACCCGACTGACGTCGAACTGATGATGTTCGCACAAGCCAATTCCGAGCACTGCCGCCACAAGATTTTTAACGCCGACTGGATTATTGACGGCAACAGGCGAAACCGGTCGCTGTTCGCAATGATTCGTCATACTCACCAACTGAATCCACAGAATACGCTGGTCGCTTACGCGGATAATGCGAGCATTATCGAAGGCGCGAAAATAGCGCGGTTTTATCCAGGTAAAAATCATCACTACAGCTATCAGCAGGAACAGACACACCTGCTGATGAAAGTAGAAACGCACAATCATCCAACTGCGATTTCCCCTTTTCCAGGGGCTGCGACCGGTGTAGGCGGTGAAATACGCGATGAAGGCGCTACCGGACGCGGGGCCAAACCGAAAGCAGGACTGACAGGATTTTCGGTATCGAATTTGAATATTCCGGATTGTATGCAGCCTTGGGAATTTCTGGATATTGATCAAAAAACCGTATACGGCAAGCCGGCACGCATCGCCTCTGCTTTGCGGATTATGCTCGACGGGCCGATCGGCGGCGCAGCATTTAACAATGAATTTGGCCGTCCGAATTTGGCCGGCTATTTTCGCACATTCGAAGAAAATTTCGCCGGAGAAATGCGCGGTTATCATAAACCGATCATGCTCGCAGGCGGCATCGGGCAAATTTCGGCAAAGCATGTTCAAAAGGAAAAATTCCCGTCCGGTACTTTGCTGATTCAATTGGGCGGACCCGGTATGTTGATCGGCCTCGGCGGCGGCGCAGCTTCAAGTATGGGTACCGGCACAAACGCTGAAGCACTGGATTACGATTCGGTGCAACGCGGCAACCCCGAAATGCAACGCCGGGCTCAAGAAGTCATTGATCGTTGCTGGCAGCTGGAACATTCAGGCATAGAAAACCCCATTTTATTTATTCATGATGTGGGTGCCGGCGGATTGTCAAACGCCTTTCCGGAACTGGTGCATGACGCCGGGCGCGGCGGACGTTTCGATTTGCGCGCCGTACCCGTCGAGGAATCAGGAATGTCGCCGATGCAGATCTGGAGCAATGAAGCGCAGGAGCGCTACGTGCTTGCCATTCATCCTGACTCGCTCGCATTGTTTCGGGAAATCTGTGAACGTGAACGATGTCCTTTTTCGGTGGTTGGTGTTGCTACCGAAGAAACTCAACTCGTTGTTGCCGATGAGCAGCATGCTTCTACAACCGCACCGGTCGATATGGCGTTGTCAGTATTACTCGGAAAACCGCCCAGAATGACGCGGGATGTTACACATCGACTACAGTCTCTGACTGCATTTCATACCGATGCAATCGATTTAAAAGAAGCGGCCTATCGGGTGTTGCGGTTGCCGTCGATCGCAGATAAGACATTTCTCATCAGTATCGGTGACCGAACTGTCGGCGGCATGACGGCGCGTGATCAGATGGTCGGACCCTGGCAGATTCCGGTTGCCGACGTCGCTGTCACCATGATGGGATACCAGACTTATTTTGGCGAAGCGTTCGCAATCGGCGAGCGGACACCGTTGGCGCTGATTGATCCGGCTGCGGCTGCGCGCATGGCGATTGGTGAGGCTGTCACCAACATCGCCGCAGCCCCAATTCAGCAGCTTAGTGACATCAAGCTGTCCGCAAACTGGATGGCTGCAGCCGGTCATCCAGGAGAAGATGCAGGTTTATTTGATGCGGTATATGCAGTCAGCATGGAATTATGCCCCCAACTGGGCATCAGCATCCCGGTGGGCAAGGACTCGATGTCGATGAAAACAACGTGGGAGGAAACAAGCGAACAAACCGGAGAACCGGTCAACAAAGCCGTAACCGCGCCGCTGTCGTTGATCGTATCCGCTTTTTCCAGAGTTGGCGATGTGCGCCGCACGCTAACGCCCCAGTTGCGTACCGACTGTGGTGAAACCGGGCTGATTCTGATCGACCTCGCGCAAGGTAAAAATCGCCTGGGCGGATCGGCGCTGGCACAAGTTTACAAACAAGTCGGCGATGTAGCGCCGGATATCGACGGTCGATCCGGTACCGACAAACTTAAAGCATTTTTTACCGTCATCCAGCAGCTCAATGAAGCGGATGCGATATTGGCTTACCACGATCGCTCAGACGGCGGTTTGTTCGTCACCCTTTGCGAAATGGCTTTTGCCGGTCATACCGGCATCACCATCAATCTTGACCAACTTTGCTTTGATGCATTATCCAATGATATCGACGGTGCCGAATTGCGCACCGGCCACATGAACGGTCGCTCAATCGAACACCTGTTAGCCGTTCTGTTCAACGAGGAACTCGGGGCCGTGATACAAATCCGCAGCGGAAAGCATTCATTTGTCATGAATACACTGGCCGAAGCCGGATTACGGGAAACGAGCTTTGTCATCGGCACCCTCAATACAGTGGATGAACTGCGTCTGATGCGCAACAATCAACCTGTACTGGCGGAAAAACGTACAGACTTGCAACGCGCGTGGTCAGAAACAACCTATCACATGCAAAAATTGCGCGATCACCCGGACTGCGCGCAACAGGAATACGACCGTATTCTGGACAACAATGACCCCGGCTTGCATGTCGCACTCAGCTTTGATCCGGATGACAATATTGCCGCACCCTATGTCCGTCGCTTCCGAAGCCGCCCCACTATAGCCATTTTACGTGAGCAGGGAGTCAATGGGCATATGGAAATGGCGGCTGCATTCGACCGTGCGGGATTCACGGCAATCGACGTGCATATGAGCGACATTATCTCAGGCCGCGTCTCGCTCGATACATTCAGAGGATTGGCCGCGTGCGGCGGTTTTTCTTACGGCGATGTGCTGGGCGCCGGCGAAGGATGGGCAAAATCGATTCTATTCAACAACCGGGCACGTGAAACGTTTGAAGCGTTTTTCCAGCGCGCGGATACGTTCGCGCTTGGCGTGTGTAACGGCTGCCAGATGATGAGCCACCTGCGTGAAATTATTCCGGGCGCGGAGCACTGGCCTCGTTTTATACGCAATCTTTCGGAACAATTCGAGGCGCGCTTTGTCATGGTAGAAATACAGGCGGGTCCATCGATATTATTTGAGGACATGGCGGGCAGCCGGTTGCCGGTTGCCGTAGCGCATGGGGAAGGCCGCGCCGACTTCGGCAGCCGCGACGAATCAGGCAACGAAGCGCTGGTGACCTTGCGATATACCGATAACTTCGGCACGGTCACGGAAGACTACCCCGGCAACCCGAACGGTTCAACGCGCGGAATCACCGGCATGACGACGTCGGACGGACGCTTTAATATACTGATGCCGCATCCGGAGCGTGTTTTTCGTATTGCGCAACATTCATGGTACCCGCCCGAGTCGAACGATTCAGACCGGCGTGCACGCACCCAAGAAGACGCCCCCTGGATGCGCCTTTTTAGAAATGCCCGAAAATGGGTAGGATAAACAACCGGATTCATTAATGATGAAAAGCGATACAAGATTAATAAAAAAAATGACCGCGCTGGGATTGCTGGCGTATTTTGGTTATACGATCAGCACTGCTCTGGCTGACTCGCCGAATTTCACTACAATCGGCGTCAAACCGGGCCACAAACCCGCACAGTCAAATTGCGTACCGCTTGGCGGCTGGGTTATACCAGGCAGCGGCGCAGCAATTTATGCCGATGTGATTAACCGGGCGGTGAAAAATTCAGTCGTTCTGCTGGGTGAAACGCATGTCAATGCGGATCACCACCGCTGGCAATTGCAGATGCTCGCGGGAATGCATGCGTTGCGACCGAACATGGTTATCGGTTTTGAAATGTTTCCGCGCCGTGTTCAACCTGTACTCGATCAATGGATTGCAGGCGAACTGAGTGAAAAAGAATTTCTTGCGGCTTCCGAATGGGACAAGGTCTGGAATACCGACCCTGCACTTTATCTGCCGTTATTCCATTTTGCACGCATGAATCATATCCCGATTGTTGCACTGAATATCGAGCAGCGCCTGCGTCGCCTGGTCTCCGAAAAAGGATTCCACGGTGTGCCGGTTGAAGAACGCGAAGGCGTAACGCGTCCGGCCGAACCAAGCCAGGCATATCTCGATTTTTTGATGCCGATATACAAACAGCACGACCGCAAAGATAGAAAAGACGGACAGATCGATTATGACGATCCGGATTTCAAGCGCTTTTATGCCGGTCAACAGTTGTGGGACCGCGCCATGGCGCAGGCGCTGCATCAGGTATTGAATCACTCGGAACAAAACGAAAAACCGCTGGTGGCCGGTATTATGGGCTCCGGTCATGTCGTGCACGGTTACGGCGTGCCGCATCAGTTACGCGATCTTGGCGTCACCGATATCGCTTCGTTGTTGCCGTGGGATACCAACAAATCCTGCAAACAGCTCGTTGCGGGTGTCGCTGACGCGGTTTTCGGCGTCTTGCCGCATATCTCGGATCCATTTGCGGAGCCGAAATATCAGCGCCTTGGCATTCGTTTCGAAATGGCGCGCGGCGGCGCTTTGGTGCTACAGGTTGAAAAAGGCAGTATTGCCGAAGCCTCCGGTCTGGAAGACGCCGATGTCATTCTGGAAATGGCCGGTGTAGCGCTAAAAACAACCGATGACGTCATTAACATTGTCAAACGGCATGCACCCGGCACATGGCTACCGCTCAAAATCAAACGCAATGACCTGGAGACGGAAATCATTGCCAAATTTCCGTCCCTGACACCCCATTGATATGCGCCATTGCACATGCAATTACGGCGCCGGAACCAGTCCGATCACCGGTATGTCAGTGTCAGGTCCGCATGTCCATTAGCCTACTCACGTGCCGCAACAATTTTTCTGAACCATGATACACATTCGAACAATTCACCTGATACCCATTTTTCTGGTTTTTGTACTGTCAATTTCCACCAATACTGTCACTGCTGCACCGATACCCGGCAGCGACTTCAGTCATGAAGGTTCCATCGATTACGACATTACGGTAAGCATCGACCCTTCAACCCGCATGCTGGAAGGCAAAAGCACTATTACCTTTAACAAAACTCGCGATCACACGCTGATACTTGACGGACGGTTTGAGGTCACTCAGGCATTGATTGATGAAATACCGTTTGCCCCGCAAAACGATTCGAACCAATCGTATTACTGGCAAATTCCGTACACCATACTGCGCCCGCATCAAGTCGTGATTCACTGGCGCGGCCAGCTGCATCCGCTTGATGAAACACTTGACCATGAACAAACCCTCGGTAGACCGGTTGCCGTCAGCGCAGCGGAAGGCACATTTCTGCCGGATGCATCTAACTGGTATCCACGCGTCGCCAACGGTCTGATCCGTTATACCGTACAGATAACATTGCCCTCCGGCCAGCGCGGGCTGGTACCAGGAAAGCTGATCGACGAACAGGATGAAGCCACCGGCTACCGCGCGCACTTTGAATTTGACCATCCTGCCGACGGCATTGATTTAATGGCCGGACCCTATGAAATCGAATCGGATCACTATATAGGCATCAGAGACGAGCCGATCCAGTTGCGCACTTATTTTCATCCCCAGATCGGTCGAATGGCAAGTGACTATCTAGCAGCCGTCAAGCGCTATTTCGAACTATACGAGTCATGGATTGGCGCTTATCCCTTTACCGAATTCAGTATTGTCTCCAGCCCGACGCCGACCGGATTCGGCATGCCGACACTGACTTACCTCGGCGTCAATGTGCTGCAGCTGCCGTTTATCAAAGACACGTCGCTCGGCCATGAAGTGCTCCACAACTGGTGGGGCAATGGCGTGTATCCCGACTACAAAAGCGGCAACTGGTCGGAAGGTTTGACGACATTCATGGCCGACTATACCTACAAGGAACAGGAAAGCGAATCAGCCGCACGCGAAATGCGCCTGGGCTGGCTGCGCGATTTTGCCGCGCTGGAACCCGGTCAGGATGCGCCGCTGATTGAATTCACTTCGCGCACGCATGGCGCATCGAAAATTGTCGGTTATCACAAAGCTGCGATGTTTTTTTTCATGCTGCGCGACCTGATCGGCGAGGAATTGTTTAACCGCTCGATACAGGGATTATGGAGCATGCAGCGTTTCAAGATCACCGCGTGGTCCAATCTGCAAAGCGCGTTCGAGATAATCTCGGCCCACGACCTTGCGCCTTTTTTTGACCAATGGCTGAATCGCACCGGCGCTCCGAGCCTGACTATCACCGAAGCCAGACAGCAACAGACCGATTCGGGCTATCGCCTGCATATCACACTGCAACAGTCCGAACCGGCTTATCAACTGCGCGTACCGGTTGCCATCCAGACCGAAACGGGCGAGCAAACACACCTATTCGACCTGCAGCACACGAAACAGACATTCACACTCGATCTCAGCGAAAAAGCACAATCCGTTATCCTCGATCCAGACATCCGCCTGTTCCGTCTGCTAGCGCCCGGCGAAGCGCCGCCAATATTGCGCGAAGTCATGGTTAATCCCACCACGGCAACCATGATATTGCCGGATGATGACGAAACACGGCAAATTGCTGTAACACTGGCCGAAAAACTACAGCGCCGTACTCCGCAACTCGTACCAGCCAACCAACCCATACCAACCGTCCCGACTTTGGTCATCGGCTTGCAACACGAAATCGATGCCTGGCTTGATGCCAAAGAATTGCCAACCAAACCCGATGAAGTTAACGGAAAAGGAAGCGCGCAGGCATGGACATTGACTACGCCGCAAGGTACTTCCCTAGCCATTGTTTCGGCGCAGGATACAACCTCACTTGAAGCTCTCATTCGACCGCTGCCACATTACGGGCGGCAGAGCTATATCGTGTTTGACGGACGGCACGCGGTGGAGAAAGGCGTTTGGCCGGCGCAGGTACAGCAGGTAGAAATTAAATAGTACGCCCTTATACTTATCTATCGATAGATACCCAATCTTTCTATCCGCACAAACTTTATTCCGTCATTACTGCGCCAGCGACAATAAGGCTCTCATTTCGGGCCGGGTCGGGGCGTCCCGGTTGACGAGTAGGTCGCCGTTCTTGCCGAACACCTGCACGGTCAATTCACGCCTATCCCAGTTCAAATCGATCTGGCAAAAGTTATCGTCCTGACAGAAATTGTAAGCTTTATAATCCATAGCATAACGTCCGCCGGAAAAATGGAAAGTATCCTGTTGTTTTGCAGAATCGTGAACATAGCTGCTCGGCTCGCCGTCGGCAAACGGAAACGGCCAGTAAAATGCCGACGAAGTAATGGAGAATGCCTTCAGTTTTTCCGCCGCTGACGAACCTCTGAAGCTGAGCTCCGCCACGCAGGAGCAATGGATATCGCCGGACAAAAAGACTACGTTCTGGATCTGGTGCGTGACAATGACTTCGAGCAGCCGCTCGCGCGTTACCGGGAACGCTTCCCAAGAGTCGCTGGCATTTTTATGCCCGTCACTGCGTACCGTGGTCACATCGTTCGGCACGAAAACGCTGGGTGTAACGATGAATTTCGGCCGGTTGCCGATGATGCTTTGCTGCGCAGTCAGCCAGTGACACAAATGATCCAGCTGCGACGGGTAATTAACGGGATCCGGAGAAGGACGCCCCAACAGATGATTGTCCTTCAGTTCGTCCTTAATATCGTCGCGAAAACGCTGAGTTCGGGTATCCAACACAAAAAAAGGATAGCCGCCGCAGCCAAATTCATAGTACAGATGACGATCGAAGGAGCGGGGGCCATGACTCCACTGATAGCTCATATAAGCACCGACCGCAAGGTGAAACAGTATGCGTTTGTCAGACTGCCCTATCCGGTCCTGCGTCCAATTATCTTCAATCTCGTGATCGTCGAGAATCATGTAGTTGGGTACGCTTTGGAACAACTTTCTGAGATTCGGGCTACCGAACGCCTCGATATAACGCTCCTGAAATTCTTCGTAGGTATCGGCCCGCTTGACCGGTATATAACGGTTGAGCAGGTCTGCGTAGATCTGGTCGCCCATCATCATCACGAAACGTATCGGCTGTGCGGTCTGCGACTGGTTATCAATGCGCTGCTGCATCGGTTTAAAAATGACATCCGATTTTTTGATTTTGAACATCAAGCCGGGGTATCGGCATGAACCGACCAGAAAACTCAACTGGCCAAGCGTCCTGTCCGGAAAAGTGCGGAACTGAGCGCTGGATTCGTGCGCCGGCAAGTTCATCAGCGCATCAGTCCAAACGCTTGCCGGCGGCAAACGCCCGAGCAGATCATCGCTGTCCACGTTTTCTTCGTCTTCAAAAGCATCATCGATCACCAGCACACCGGCACGAATACTGTAATGCGTATCGGGCTTGAGCGGAGCCACCCTATCCGCATGTCCCATATGCTTTTGTTTTTCAGTCATTTCCGGCAATCCGAAGCTGATATCCTGGCCCAGAATGAAAGTCCCCGTCCGGTCGAATTCGCGGTGCAGGCGGAAATAATAAGTCTGCGACGGATCAGCTACGCCCGCTGCATTGAGAATAGATACAACGCCCACTGTACGATTGTTTGAAGACGGAATCACTCCTTCGTCATCGGGCGCTTTTGCGCGTATCCAGATTCGGGCGGTGGTATCGGTCACATGCCCGACGATCGGGCCAATCCAGGGAGAACGTAATTTGCTCATCTGTCAGCTCCTTTAGCTTATATGGCTAGAATTCAATCAAAGATACTCCCTGGCAGAAGTATCATGTATCTCAAACACATGCAATCGCATTCTTTATTCTTGCCGGGCAAATATCACCCCCGCCAGCGGCGGCAACGTTATTTTAAGCGAACAAGACAGCCCCATCCATGGCTCAAGACCTGCGTTGATTTGTCCTGAATTGCCGGTATTGCTTCCGCCGTAATACATGGAATCGCTATTGAATATTTCCCGGTAGATCCCTTCAACCGGAACGCCAATCCGGTAATTCTCCCGCGGTACCGGAGTAAAGTTCAGAATCACCACGACAAACTGCCCGTCTCTTGTCAGACGCAGGTAGCTGATAGTCGATTGATCCGCATCGTGGCAATCAATCCAGGAAAATCCTTCAGCCGAGAAATCAAGCTGATGCAGCGCGGGCATATTTTTGTACAAATGATTCAGGTCACGCAACGCTGCGTGAGCGCCAAGATTTAATCTGTCTCCCAGCAATTTCCAATCGAGCTCCCGGTTTACCTGCCATTCGCCGCCCTGTGCAAACTCATTACCCATAAAATTCAGCTTCTTTCCAGGAAACGTCATTTGATAAGTGAGCAACAAACGCAGATTGGCAAATTTCTGCCAGGCGTCGCCGGACATTTTGTTCAGCAGAGAACCTTTGCCGTGCACCACTTCATCATGCGAGAAAGGCAGTACAAAATTTTCCGTATAGGCATAGATCTGACTGAAAGTAAGTTGATCATGGTGATAACGCCGGTAGACAGGATCCTGTTGCATATACGACAAAGTATCGTGCATCCAGCCCAGATTCCACTTCATAGAAAACCCCAGACCTCCGGTATAGACTGGACGCGAGACCGCCGGCCAGGCCGTGGATTCCTCCGCGAGCGTCAATGCGCCTGAAAATTCCTCATGCACCATGATGTTAAGTTCACGCAAAAAGTCAATTGCCTCCAGATTTTCGCGGCCGCCGTACCGGTTAGGCACCCACTCGCCTTCCTTGCGCGAATAATCGAGATAGAGCATAGAAGCCACGGCATCGACGCGCAATCCATCAAGATGAAACTCAGACAGCCAGTAATGCGCACTCGACAACAGAAAAGATTTCACCTCGTTGCGGCCATAATTAAAAATACAGGTGCCCCAGTCCTGATGTAAGCCGAGACGTGGATCTTCGTGTTCATACAGGGCAGTACCGTCAAAGCGCGCCAGTGCAAAAGCATCTTGCGGGAAATGTCCGGGCACCCAGTCAAGAATCACACCGATATTGGCCTGATGACAAGCATCGATAAACACTTTGAAGTCTTCAGGTGCGCCATAACGGCTGGTCGCGGCAAAATAACCGGTGGTCTGGTATCCCCAGGATTCATCAAACGGATGCTCCGAAACGGGCATGAGTTCGATGTGGGTATATCCCATTTCCTGCGCATAAGGCAATAAGTGCTGAGCCAATTCGCGGTAGCTGTAGAACCGTCCATCCGGGTGCCGTTTCCACGATCCGGCATGCACTTCAAAAATATTCACCGGCGCATGCAACCAGTCCCAATCCGCGCGTCTCTCCATCCATTCAGCATCATGCCATTGAAAATGACCATTTGCGGCAGGCGTCAACGCAGCCGTCTTGGGACGCAATTCATATCGCGTTGCGTATGGATCTGTTTTTAACAGAATTTTACCGCTGTATCGGTTACGGATTTCAAATTTGTAAAACACACCTGCCGAAAGCTCCGGAATAAATAATTCCCAAACGCCGCTGGCATGATGCACTGCCATTGGATGAACGCGTCCGTCCCAGCAGTTGAAATCGCCCACGACACTGACACGTTCGGCATTGGGCGCCCAGACTGCAAAACGCATACCATCAATACCGCAATTGCTGACGCACTGGGCACCCAGCGTGCGATAAGCTTGCCGCAGTTTACCTTCGTTAAATAAATAAAGGTCATGATCCGTGATCTGCAATGGAAAGGAATACGGGTCATACGCTTCATATACATGCGCCACTTCCATTGCATGACGGGCAGCCTCAAACTTGAGCAAAACAGGCGTCGGCGGCTGTGTCATGCCATCCCATTCAAAGACACCCGCAGCATGAATACGCTGCATCGACTCAAAACCCTGCGCTGTTTTAACCCAGACAGACCGGACATCGGGCTGAAACACACGCACACGATATCGATTCAACGTTTTGTGGACGCCAAGATAAGCAAAAGGGTCATGCAGCCGCCCCGCCAGCAGCGCGCCCAAAAGCGGATTCTCGGACTTCTCGGACATATGGAATTCTGATTGCTTCAGTTTATGCGATTTCATACGGAAATTATAACGCGTCTTTAATTTGCCTATTTGCAGAATTCGTAGTACGGTAACATCCGTAAAATTTGCGCGCGTTCAGTAACAGCAAATGTTGCAAAACTTTGCCGTTCTGAATCAGTTCGGATGATGCGCCCTGTGTTTTAAAAACACTCAAACAATGCAGACTCAATACGGGCTGCGGCGCGCATAAGTTACCGGGTATCGATTAACAGAAGCGATAGGTCTCTGATGAAACAACATTTCAATTCAGGCAGTGTACGAAACTCTATTACCCGCAATATTATCGCGCTCATCCTGGCAGGTGGCCGCGGTACGCGGCTGAAGCAAATGACTGACTGGCGGGCAAAACCCGCAGTCCCTTTTGGCGGAAAATTCCGCATTATCGATTTTCCGTTATCGAATTGCGTTAATTCTGGTGTTCGTCAAATCTGCGTGCTGACCCAATATAAGGCTCAGAGTTTGATTCGGCATATACAACGCGGTTGGAGTTTTCTTGACGGGCGCTTTAATGAGTATATCGAATTATTACCAGCACAGCAGCAAATAAAAGAAGCCTGGTATCAAGGAACTGCAGATGCCGTATTTCAGAATCTCGATTATCTGCGCCGCCACCACGCTGACCATGTTCTCATACTCGGCGGCGACCATGTCTATAAAATGAACTACCGAAAACTGCTGGCGGAACATGTCGAAAATAAAGCCGATCTGACAGTTGCCTGCGTGGAGGTTCCATTGGAAGAAGCGAGCGCATTCGGCATTATGGCGGTGGACAATGACTGGCGCGTCGTCGATTTTATTGAAAAACCGGACGACCCGCCTGCGATGCCTGGTCATCCCGATAAGGCGCTTGTCAGCATGGGCATCTATGTGTTCAATACAGACTTTTTATTTGACCAATTAATTCGCGACCATCATGACGAACATTCCTCACACGATTTCGGCAAGGATCTGATCCCTTATCTGGTGCCGCGTCATCGCGTCTTTGCGCATCGCTTTTTCGACAGTTGCGTAAACATGGCCGCAGGCATACCTTATTGGCGTGATGTAGGTACCATCGACGCCTATTGGGAAGCCAATATTGATTTGACGAAAGTGACGCCGGATCTGAATTTATATGACGAAAACTGGCCGATCTGGACCCATCAGGAACAATTACCACCTGCAAAGTTCGTTTTCGACGATGACGAACGCCGCGGCCAGGCATTTGATTCAATGGTATCCGGCGGCTGTATTATCAGCGGCGGTACGGTACGGCGCTCATTACTGTTTTCCAATGTGCAGGTACGCAGCTTCAGCAGCGTCGAAGACGCCGTCATTCTGCCTAATGTCGATATTGGCCGCAATGCCCGGCTGAAACGAGTCGTTGTGGAAAAAAACTGCAAAATTCCTGAGGGTCTTGAAGTCGGTTTTGATGCAGCTGTGGACAGTAGGCAATTTCACGTTAGCGATAAAGGCATTACATTAATTACGCCTGAAATGCTCGGACAAAGAATCCATTATCTGGAATAAGCATTCACTCCATGCAACAAACTGAGCTTATCCTGCTGTGGCACATGCATCAGCCGGATTACCGCCACTACGACACGCGCGAATTTGAAATGCCCTGGGTCTATTTACATGCCATCAAAGATTATACCGACATGGCATATCACCTGGAGAATCATCCAAAAATCAAAGCAGTTGTAAATTTTGTACCGATATTGCTGGATCAGATTGAAGATTATATAGCGCAATTTTCTACAGGTCAGATACGCGACCCCCTGCTTCGCCTGCTAATCACACCCGATCTTGGCAATATTTCCGACAGCGAGCGTGAACTCATTTTAACCAATTGTTTTAAAGGTAATCATGAAACCATGCTCAAACCCTATCCGGCTTACGAGCGGCTACATGATTTGTATGATACCGTGCAGCAAAAAAACGCATGCGGACTGATTCACTTCTCCGGACGCTATATTGCAGACCTGCTGGTATGGTACCACTTGGCATGGACCGGCGAAAGCGTCCGGCAAAATCACCAGACAGTCTTGCAACTGATGAAAAAATGCGAAAACTTTAATTATTCCGATAGAGTCCAGCTCTTCAGTTTAATCGGAGAATTAATCCGAGATTTGGTACCACGTTACCGCAAACTAGCTGAAAGCGGACAGATTGAATTATCGACAACACCGCATTACCATCCTCTCGCGCCATTGCTGATCGATTTTAACTCTGCACAAGACAGTTTGCCCGGAACTTCTCTGCCAGCTAACAAACAGTACCCCGGCGGCAGCGATCGCGCAGCGTTTCATTTAGTATCCGCCATAGAAAGCCATCAACAGCGTTTTGACATCAAACCGACCGGAATCTGGCCCGCTGAGGGTGCAATCTCTCATGCACTGATTCAGATGCTGGACAAATCAGGATGCCAGTGGTGCGCTAGCGGCGAGAGCGTGCTAGCGAACAGCCTACGTATGTCTTATCCCGATTCGGATTTACCCGACCGTAATCGTTATTTATACCGCCCTTACCGCGTAGACGGCAATGAAAAGTTAGTCTGTTTTTTTCGGGACGACCAACTGTCCGATTTAATTGGTTTTGAGTACGCCAAGTGGTATGGTAGAGACGCCGCCGAACATTTTATTCAATCACTTGAGCAAATCGCACATCACGCACAACCGGATGAAAACCCGGTTGTCAGCGTCATACTCGATGGCGAAAACGCTTGGGAGTTCTATCCCTATAACGGTTTTTATTTTCTTGACGACCTATATAGCCTGCTGGAAAGCCATGCCAATATCCTTACTACCACTTACCGGGATCACATTTCTTCAACCCACCATGCCCAACATGTCGTGACACTACCCGCATTGTGCGCCGGAAGTTGGGTATACGGCACATTTTCCACTTGGATTGGCGATCCTGAGAAAAACCATGCCTGGGATTTGCTCTGTGCCGCCAAAGAAAGCTATGATGCCATCATACTCAGCGATGAACTGTCTGCACAGGAAAAAACCGAAGCCAGTTTGCAACTCGCGTCGTGCGAAAGCTCCGATTGGTTTTGGTGGTTCGGCGATTATAACCAGTCTGATACCGTAGCCCGGTTTGATCAATTATACCGTGACAATCTGGCAAACCTTTATCGCCTGTTGAAACTACCCGTTCCAGCCACGATACACGAACCAATCAGCAAAGGCGATGAGCACGCACTGGGTGGCGGCACGATGCGGCGGTCAGCATAACTGGTTTAATTAGCGGTGAACACAATTTTGACAGTCACACTCAACCATTAAATTTTCTATGTACCCGGTAGTCGATTACATTGTTTAAGCGTATAGTTATATCAATTAAAGCGGGAATATTTTTATGCAGCGACCGGTATCGTTACTTTTTGGTGTTCACGCACATCAGCCGATTGGCAATTTTCCTGAAGTGTTGGAAGACGCGCATTTTCGTTGCTACAAGCCTTTTTTAGAAACGCTTTACCGTTATCCCGATTTTTATTTCGCAGTACATTTTTCCGGCTGGTTGCTCGACTACCTGTTCAAACATTACCCGCAGGACATGGCATTACTCAAGGCTATGGTCAATCGCGGACAAGTTGAACTATTCGGTGCAGGCGATACCGAACCTGTTCTGGCTGTGATTCCAAACCGCGACCGCATCGGACAAATTGAAGCTTTTTCCAGCAAACTTGCCACAACTTTGGGTCAAAGACCGCAAGGGGCATGGCTGACCGAACGTGTGTGGGAATCGACTGTGGTGCCGGCCCTAGCCGACTGCGGAATTCGCTATGTCATCGTCGATGACTACCATTTTCTTTGTACCGGTAAATCAACCGCGCAACTCAGCGGTTTTTATACCACTGAAGAAGATGCGCACCAGCTGGATATATTCCCTATCTCCGAGACACTGCGCTACAAACTGCCCTTCTCGCCCGCCAACGATGCGATTGCTTATCTCGAATCACTCGCAGACCAGCATTTAAGCGGCGATGAAGAGCAGCGCCGTGCTGCCATCTATTTCGACGATATTGAGAAATTTGGTATTTGGCCCGAAACCTATCAATGGGTTTACGAAAAAGGTTGGCTCGAACAATTTATTCAGGGTGTTCTAGCATCGCCCAAAATTGAACCACGCCACTACCATGATTACCATGCGACTGAAAACACACAGGGTATTATTTACCTGCCGACTACTTCATATATTGAAATGAACACCTGGACGCTGCCTGCAGAATCTGCTCAGGCCTATGACGACCTGATCAAAGAATCGAAAGCAGCCGGTTGGTACGAACAAAAAAAAGCATATCTGCGCGGCGGCATATGGAAAAATTTTCTGTCACGCTATCCCGAATCAAACTGGATGCATAAACGTATGCTCGCTCTTTCAGCTCGCTTGGCTGGATTGCCGGATAATCAGCGCACACCTGACATGCAACAAAAACTGTACGCTGCACAAGCCAATGATGCCTATTGGCATGGATTATTTGGCGGGCTATATCTGCCGCATCTGCGCCGTGCAATTTACAACAACTTAATCGAGTTGGAAACCATGCTTGACCGCTGCTCACCGCGAGAAACTGTTTTTATCAAGGATTTCGATCTTGATGGTATGGATGAAATCCATCTACAAAACAACACGCTCCAGATCATTACAAAGCGCGACCGCCATGCCAGTATTGTAGAATTCGATGCCTATCCGCTCCATCATAATTTTGGCGACACGCTGCAGCGACAGACGGAACAGTATTACCGCAATGTACAACTGGACGGGCAAATTTCACAAGGAGAAAGCGACAATCCGGAAAGCGGTATCGTATCCGCGCACGACCGCGTGATCAACAAACATATTATTCATGCGGCAGACTTGAAGCCCGATATACATCCACGTCACTTGTTTGTAGACAGTCTCAATGATACATTGATAAATTATCGCTATATAACGTCCGATTCCGGCACTATTTATTTTCAGTCCGACAACAGCCAATACCCTGTTGAAAAGGCGTTTTCGTTAATAGCTAACCGATTGAATGCCCGCTATAGTTTTACTGAAAAATCTGGCAGTATCTTTCGCACCGAAATCAATTTGGCTATGCCTAGTTGCGATGGCATGGGCGGACGGTTTATTTATCAGGACGATATCTTGGGCTGCTTCGGTCAGTTGCTCCAGCTGACACAGCTGAACCGAATCACACTGGACGATGACACCTTGGGCGGCCGCATCATACTGAGTACTTCCGCACCTGTTCAATTCAATGCACAACCGCATTTTACGGTTTCCCAGTCGGAACATGGATTTGAAAAAATCATGCAAGCAGTGACCCTGCAATTAGAATGGCCGATTCAGCAGCATGCATTAACTGTTACGCTTGAAATCCATAAACATTAGTTCAGTCATTAAAATGACTATTTTCCACTCGTATAACTGACACGCATTCATGCCTCCTCTGACCGAATCACACGCCTGGCTTGCGCTGAAAGCGCATCAATCCACATGCATGAAACTACCCGTGCGCGATCTGTTCAGACAGGATGCACAGCGCTTCGACAAATTCTCCCTGCAATTTGAAGATATCCTGGTCGATTTCTCTAAACAGTCTGTCACACATCAGACCATCGATCTTTTGCTTGCACTTGCCCGTCAGCAGAATCTGGAAAAATGGATAGCACGCATGTTTGGCGGTGAGAAAATCAATCATACCGAGAATCGTGCCGCCTTGCATATTGCCTTGCGTAGTCATAAAACGGTTATGCTGGACGGCGAAGATGTCACGCTCAGCGTTAAAAACGTGCTTCAGAAAATGGCGCTATTCTCAAGCAAAATACGTAATGGGGAATACCTCGGTTTCTCGAACAAACCTATTACTGACATCGTCAACATCGGTATCGGCGGATCCGACCTTGGCCCACTGATGGTGACCGAAGCACTTAAACCCTATTGCTCAGACAGGCTCAGCGCCCATTTCGTTTCAAATGTCGATGGCGTTCAGCTTTATGAAACACTGCAACAGCTCAATCCAGCCACAACCCTGTTTATCATTGCATCAAAAACATTTACTACGCAGGAAACCATGGCCAATGCACGTTCTGCACGTCACTGGTTCGTTTCGCAGGGCGGCAGCGAGAAAGCTGTCGCAAAACATTTTGTCGCCGTTTCAACCAATCGCGCCGCTGTTGAGAAATTCGGTATTGACAGCAACAATATGTTTGAATTCTGGGACTGGGTCGGTGGACGTTATTCACTATGGTCATCCATTGGATTATCCATCGTATTAATGATTGGTATGCAACATTTCAAAGCCTTGCTCGCCGGCGCGGAAGCCATGGATCAACATTTCTCAACAGTCCCGCTGGAGAAAAATTTGCCGGTCATGTTCGGATTGCTTGCTATCTGGCATATTAACTTCAACGGCATCCGTTCACATGCCGTTTTGCCCTATGATCAGTACTTACACCGCTTCCCAGCCTATCTGCAACAATTGGAAATGGAAAGCAACGGGAAACGCATCTCCCGGGACGGTCAGACAGTCGATTATCAGACGGGAGTCGTGATCTGGGGAGAGCCAGGCACAAATGGTCAACATGCTTTTTATCAATTGTTACATCAAGGAACGCAGACTATTTCTGCTGACTTTCTGGCACCCTGTCAAAGCCAGCATCCGCTTGACAATCATCATCAATTATTACTGGCTAATTTTTTTGCCCAGACTGAGGCACTCATGCAGGGCAAAGATGAATCCGAAGTGCAGAATGAACTGAAATCTCAGGGACTATCTGCAGAATACATTAAGACACTGTTACCACATAAAACTTTTCCCGGAAACCGACCAACCACGTCCATTTTATATAAGCAACTGGACCCCAGAACATTGGGCGCATTGATCGCGCTGTATGAACATAAAGTTTTTGTACAAAGCGTTATCTGGAATATCAATCCATTTGACCAATGGGGCGTTGAGCTGGGGAAACAACTCAGCAACAAAATTTTGCCAGAACTGGAACAAGATGAACCGGTTTCATCACATGACGCGTCCACCAATGGATTAATTAATTTTTTCAAAAACAATCAATACTGATTCACATACCCAATCAAATTCCACAATTACACATCACACCAGCAGCTTCACTCCCTTCCGGAAAAAATCATGCCAACTCATACTGTTAAATAAAATGATTTCGTTTACTTTATCGGAACTATAAAAACATCTGAACGATTTATAGTGTCGAACAGGGTATCAGCGATTGAAATCTTGCCGCCACCTAATCAGCACATAGGTAAAAGTGGGCTTGCATTATTCGCAAATACCATGTGAGAATTTTCACTTTTGGAACGGGGCATATTGTTTAAACTGTATACAAAGTAAGTAAGTGATAACTTACAGAGAGGGTCATCATGAAATTGTCTGACTTATACTGGCATCGTGTTACACCATTGCACCTATTGCTCTGGCCACTCAGTTTGCTATTTAATTTATTCTTGAATATACGCAAATTATGTTACTGGTTGGATTTTTTTCCATCGGTCAAACTCCCGGTTCCTGTGATTGTTGTCGACAGTATCACGACTGATGATGGCGGCAAGACTCCATTGGTGTCGTGGCTTATTGAAACACTGCTCGCACGCGGTTTATGTCCAGGTATCGTTACCCAAGGCGGCCCAGATCATTCGGGCCAACCTGAGGCCGTATCGAATCTGAACAGTCAAACCAGAATTCGAAGCAAAGCGTTACTTCTAGCAAAACGTTTTGAACATGCCTGTCCGGTCTGGGTGGGCAATAATGTCGCCGATGTAGCCCAGGCATTGCTGCAAGCACACCCTGACTGCAATGTCATCATCTGTACCTTTGGTCTGCAGTATCCTCGGCTGGAACGCGATTTCGAAATTGCTGTCGCTGATTTTGATGAATCCAGTTTTGGAAACGGCCTGTTATTACCTGCGGGCCCGCTGCGCGCTAGTTTAAAACGTTTGCGCAGCGTTGATGCAGTTGTAATCAATAGTTCACGAAAACTGCATTTTGATACCGATGACTGGGCACCCACGTATCCTATGAAACTAGTTGGTGATACGGTTTACAATTTGTCCAAATCTGAAGTTCGTCATCCGGTCTCAATTTTAAAGGATCAAACTCTGCAGGCTGTTACGACTTATGGAAATGCTCAATGGCTTGCCAATCAATTACAACACCATGGACTCAAAGGAAAACTACAGGCTGTTGCCGACGACCACCGATTTGTTGAAAAGGACTTTTCTTCTATCCAAGCTGAGGTGATTATCATGCTTGAGGAAGAGGCTATTCAATGCCGGGAATTTGTTACAGACAAAGTCTGGGCATTGCCGGTAGAAGCCTGGGTTAACGGTGAAATGCAAGCACGTGTGCTAAATATGCTACGGGAAAAATTTGCCGATTCGGATGTGCTGAATGAATTGACTTGCCCGAACTGCAAATGTCCGTTACGTCACTTGGAACAGGAAAATTCACTGATATGTGATCAAGAACAACTCACTTTTCCGATCAAAGACGGCATACCTGTTCTTCAATTGCAAGACAGTGGCAAACTGGCGGCTTAAACCGATCAGTATGCGATACGTGAATTTCTATACGACACAATCGTACCGATGCCCAACGTAATAAAGGCCGTTAGCAGCGCTAAGTAGTTGCCCATTTTTACATAAGGTGTTGCTCCGGTAAAACCCTGCGCATTTCCATGTAATCCGGCAGTAGTGAATATCGCTATTTGCTCCAGAACCTTACCGCGTTCATCAATAATGGCTGTCAAACCCGTATTGGTGGCACGCAGCATATAGCGACCGGTTTCCAGCGCTCGCATCTGCGATATCTGCAAATGCTGATGCGGACCGATAGAACGGCCAAACCAAGCGTCATTGCTTACATTCACCAATATCGTCGCTTGCGGTAACTGATTGATAATTTCTTCGCCAAATACATCTTCGTAACAGATATTGATTGCAACCTGTTGCCCGGCCAATTGCATCGGCTGCTGGTCCAGACTTCCGCGAGAGAAATCGGATAACGGAATCTGCAGCACATTGATAATCCAGCCAAAAACCGGCTTGAAAGGAATAAATTCACCGAATGGCACCAGATGATGCTTGCGATAAACCTGTTCAGGCGATGTACCGAAACTGAACATGCTGTTGTAATAGATATTATCGCCATTTTCTGCGTGTTCAGCCAGACCGATCAGCACATCGCCATTATTATTTCTGGCATGGTCGGCCAAATAAGCCAGATAAGCAGGCGGCACGGCATCGTTGAAAAGCGGTATAGAAATTTCAGGTGTCACAATGAGGCGGCTTTTGCTTTCCAAAATTAAATCCGCGTAGATGCTCATGGTATTTTCCACGTGATCTTCACGCCACTTCAAATCCTGTTCAATATTGCCCTGCAACAAACTGACGGTGACCGGCTCGCCAGTAGGTTGTGTCCAGTTAATAAACTGAAGGCCAAATCCGCCAATCCAGATCAAAGCCAGGAACGCACCAAGCCGCCATGCAGCTATTCCTTTTTCAAACCAGCAGCAAAGAAGCGCGGCGCTTAGCACCACGATCAGCGAAATACCATAAACGCCAACAACCGGCGCGAAACCCGCCAACGGACTTGCAGGCACCTGCGAATAGCCAATCGCCAGCCAGGGAAAACCGGTAAACAATGTTCCCCTCAACCATTCGGTCAACATCCAGGTTCCCGCCACGGCAAATGCCCAGATATACGGTGAAGCGTAACGCATGCGCGCAACCAACCAACCACAGGTTGCCGGAAACAGAGATAAATAGCCGCAGAGTATCAGCAGTGCAAAAATTGCAAGCGCTGGCGGCATGGCACCAAAATCATGAAGACTGACATACAACCAGGTAACGCCTGCGCAGAACAGTCCCATACCAAATGAAAAACCCAACCATACTGTCTGGGCAATTTTCAGACTGCCACGCCAGAAAAAAAATAACAGAGCTAGCGTTACGACTGGCACCGGAAACCAGTAAAACGGTGCAAAACCCGATACGGTGAGTATACCTAGAAGGAATACGGCAACAAGTTTAAAATAAAAATTCTTCAATTGATTAATGACCAGTTGTTTTTTTTGAGAACCTGTCCAAGATCCCGCCAAAGAGCGCGTTACGGCGTTAAAATCGAACTCAAAATGCTCTCACATACCTTGTGTATGCTCCGCTTTTTCGTTCTATTTTGCCTTGTACCGCATCTCTTGATCGAGATCTTGAACAGGTTCTGAGTATATCATCCTGAAAACCGCAACTGGTTTATTAAACAATGTATTGCGTAAAAAATCTGACAGCCAAAGCACTCTTACTCATAAATTGCCGATCTGTTACAAATCACATAAAGCCCTATTTTTATTCTCTGCGGTAGAATTCGTTTTTTCGAAAAAAGAATAATAGCATCATAGTTCCTGCATTCCCGTTTACGAAAACACGGTCTTAACGCGTATAATAGCGCTCAATTGGCATTGACAATCAACACAGAAACGACAATAACAACATCCATCAATTAGCAAAAAACTGACTGAATATGACCGAGGAAACCCCACTCGCTTCGACCCAACATGATGAAAACCAGATTATTGCCGAACGCCGCACAAAGCTGGCTGCGTTGCGCCAGAACGGTAATGCGTTCCCCAACACTTTCCGACGCGAACATCTGGCTTCAACATTGCATGCGCACAATGACGAACATTCCAAGGAAACGCTCGAAGCAACACCGATTTCAGCCAAAGTCGCCGGACGCATGGTGCTTAAGCGCGTAATGGGCAAGGCGAGTTTTGCCACGATTCAGGACATGAGTGGTCGCATCCAGTTGTATATTTCAAACGACCACACCGGCGAATCGACTCATACTGCGTTCAAGCATTATGACCTCGGCGATATTCTCGGCGCCGAGGGCACGCTGTTTAAAACCAAAACAGGCGAGTTATCGATACGCGTGACCCGCTTGCTTTTGCTAACCAAATCACTGCGACCTTTGCCAGAAAAATTTCATGGTTTGACCGATCAGGAACAGAAATACCGTCAACGGTATCTTGATTTGATTACCAATGAAGACACGCGTAAGGTTTTTACGACACGTTCAAGAATCATCCAGGCGATACGCGATTTTTTTGTCGCGCACAATTATCTCGAAGTGGAAACGCCAATGATGCATCCGATTCCGGGCGGCGCAACCGCACGACCTTTTACCACTCACCATAATGCGCTGGATATGGAGTTGTTTTTACGCATCGCACCGGAACTTTATCTCAAGCGCCTGGTTGTCGGCGGAATGGAAAAAGTTTTTGAAATCAACCGTAATTTCAGGAATGAGGGAATTTCGACGCGACACAACCCTGAATTCACCATGCTGGAATTTTACGAAGCATATCAGGATTTCACCTATCTGATGGATTTCACTGAAGAACTACTGAAGTTTGTGGCCCAAACTGTATTAGGAACCACAAAAATGACTTATCAAGAACGCGAAATAGACTTCAACAAACCATTCGAACGCATGACCATCACGCAAGCGCTGATGAAATTCCATTCGGAATACACGGAGTACCAGCTTGCGGACCGCGACTTCCTGATACAACGTTTAACAGCGCTCAACATTCATTACAACCCGCATGACGGGATCGGTGGCTTGCAATTATCACTCTTTGACGAAACAACCGAACATTTGCTGTTTGAACCGACATTTATTATTGATTATCCGGCTGAGGTATCCCCACTGGCACGCCGCAATGATCATAACCCTGAGGTCACCGATCGTTTTGAACTGTATATCGCCGGACGCGAGATTGCTAATGGATTTTCAGAATTAAACGATCCGGAAGATCAAGCTGAGCGTTTCCTAGAACAAGCTAAGGCCAAGGATGCAGGCGATCACGAGGCCATGCATTATGATGCTGACTATATTCGCGCATTGGAATACGGTCTGCCTCCAACAGCAGGAGAAGGTATTGGCATAGATCGAGTGGTAATGCTATTCACTGATAGCCCAAGCATTCGCGATGTCATTCTATTTCCACAACTGCGCCGGGAAGAATAATCACTTACTTTACCCCCGTTTCATATTTTCTTGCTTTTACGCTTTAGCCACGGGGATGATGTTTGCTGTGCAACAGCTTCAAACGTTCTCGTGCAATGTGTGTATAGATTTGTGTCGTTGAAATATCCGCATGCCCAAGCAGTATCTGCACTACGCGCAAATCTGCACCATGGTTTAATAAATGCGTAGCAAATGCATGTCGCAACGTGTGTGGTGATAGATGTTTTTTTATTCCTACCGCTTGGGCGTGCCGTTTGATCAAATACCAAAAAGCCTGTCGAGTCATTGCGCCACCGCGTGATGTCACAAAAACAGTATCGGTCACAATACCCTGAAGTAACAAAGGCCTGGATTGCCTTGTATAACGGTTCAGCCAATCGAGTGACTCTTCACCGAGAGGAGTCAATCGTTCTTTTCTGCCTTTCCCCATCACGCGGACTACGCCCATATCTTGGCTAACCTGCGAATATTTCAAATTGATAAGTTCGGAAACTCTCAAGCCACTGGCATAAAGAACTTCAAGCATGGCTCTATCTCTCAGCCCCAATGGATTTTTCAGATTGGGTGCGTTCAAAAGCTGTTCAACCTCTGCTTCCGTCAGACTCTCAGGAAGATTGCGCAACAATTTAGGTGTTTCAATATTCAGGCTTGGATCAGTCTGTATTTTTCCTTGTCGCAACAAATAGCGGTAAAACCGTTTTAAACTCGATAATTCACGACTCGTTGTACTCGCTTTTACTTTAGCCGACACTCTATCAGCTAGAAAATCAAGCAAATCGGAGTGTGTCGCATCTACCAACGATTCCCGCTTTTGATGTGGTTGTTTACTAAGCCAATCCGCAAAAAGCTGCAAATCATTCCGATAACTTTGCAGCGTATTACGGGACAAGCCATCTTCCAGCCACAATACATCGAAAAACTCGTCGAGTATCTCTGCGTTTTCTTCAGATACTCTCATGTTGCAACAACCACCGTTTAATTTCCAATGGTTCTCCTTCTCTAGCATTCATAAAACCTCCTAAACCACCATTTTTTGCAATAATCCTATGGCAAGGTATAACAATTGGAATTTTATTGGCCCCACAAGCTCGGCCAACGGCTCTAGGGGCCGAATGGATCTTCGCTGCAATCTCAGCATAACTGCAAGTCTGGCCGCTTGGAATCTGCTGAATTTTCTCCCACACGCGCTGCTGATGAACTGTTCCACTAATGTGTAAAGAAAGATCAAATGTATAACGTGGGTCTGATAAATATGCCTCCAATTGCGCGCAAACCTCTCTCGCTAGAGGTGTTATCGGAGACTTAAGCAATGTATTTAGCGGTAAATAATCAATCTCCGTCAACCAGTCTTCTTCGGTACGAATTCCTAAAACAGCAAAAGGCGCGTATATCTTTGCCTGATAGCAAGTATTAGCGGTATTGATTTTCTGATTGTTGATGGACTCTTTCACACTTATTGTTCTATTATTCTGAATATTTGAAAAGAATCTTTTTTAGCATAAATTTTATAGACTCTGGAATTGTACTAAAGTTGCACTTGTAGATTCATTGTCAAATCAAGGTGAGAATCACCTCAAATGATTTTTTATAACAACGAGCGGTAAGTGATGTATTTGATTAGACTTGGTCTGAACGAAGCTACTCTTAGCACATATGAATAGCCAATGGTTCTACATTTGTGCAGCATCGATAAAAAGTTGGGCAAAGCCATGCTGCGAAATGTCGGCGCAACACCGCTAAGCAAAGTTGATAAGCTCCCTACAGACATACATCATCTGACAGAAGCTTATATATGAATGTATTGAGTGAAGATCAATAACTTAGCGCCCGCTCAATGAGGCCGACAACAATAAATCATTGAGCCGTTTTACAAAAGCAGCTGGATCTTCAGGTAGACCGCCTTCTGCCAACAACGCCTGGTCAAAAAGAATAAGGCTCCAGTCCTCGAAACGCGTGTCTTCGGTTTTGAGCCGTTTTACCATTGGGTGATGTGGATTAATTTCAAGAATTGGCTTTGTATGATTTACTTGCTGTCCCGCCTGTTTTAACAGGCGCTCCAAATTACCACCCATGTCGTAATTATCAGCGACAAGGCAGGCAGGTGAATCGGTAAGACGGAGTGTTACACGAACATCCTTCACCTTCTCCTCCAACGTTTTTTTCATGCGTTCAATGAGATCTTGATACTCATCCGCTTCTTTTTTCTGCTCTTCTTTTTCAGCCTCATCTTCCAGACCGCCAAGATCGAGTCCGCCTTTGGCCACCGATTGCAATTGCTTGCCATCAAACTCAGTCAGATGGCTGACAAGCCATTCATCAACCCTATCGGCGAGCAACAACACTTCAATGCCCTTCTTACGAAATATTTCTAGATGCGGGCTGCTTTTAGCAGCTTTCAAGCTATCAGCCGTTACAAAATAAATTTTCTCCTGACCATCTTTCATGCGGCCAATATAATCTTCAAGAGAAACAGTCGGTTCATCTGTTTCACTCACTGTAGTCACGAAGCGAAGCAGTCCAGCAATTCGGTCACGATTGGTAAAATCTTCACCGACACCTTCTTTTAATACCTGACCAAATTCGCGATAAAATGTTTTGAAATTGTCTTTAGCTTCGTCCGAATCACCTTTAGCAAGATCCTCAATCATTCCCAATACCTTTTTGATCGACCCTGCCCTAATGGCTTCTATATCTTTTGATTCCTGCAAAATCTCACGCGAGACATTCAACGGCAAACTGTTTGAATCGATAATGCCACGAATAAAGCGCAAGTAATTTGGCATCAATTTTTCTGCATCGTCCATAATAAAAACACGCTGTACATACAATTTTATTCCGTGACGATGTTCACGATCAAACAGATCAAACGGTGCACGAGAGGGAATATAAAGCAGTTGCGTATATTCCTGTCTGCCTTCCACCCGTGCATGAACATAAGTTAACGGCGGTTCAAAGTCATGGGCAACATGTTTGTAAAACTCATGGTACTGCTCTTCAGTGATTTCATTTTTTGGGCGCGCCCACAATGCATTTGCCTGATTGATGGTTTCGTCTTCGTCGGTAATCTTGTTTTTCTTCTCATCATCCGACCATTCTTCTTTTTTCATCAGAATCGGTAAGGTGATATGATCTGAATACTTTCGGATAATATTTCTCAGACGCATACCATTTAGCAGATCATCTTCCCCCTCACGCAAATAAAGAATAATCTCAGTGCCGCGCGTTTCTTTATTAATCGTTTCCAGGCTATAGTCACCTTCTCCACTGGATTCCCAACGCACCCCATGTTCCGTTGTCAGACCGGCACGGCGAGTATTAATTGTTACTTTGTCTGCTACTATGAACGCTGAATAAAACCCGACGCCAAACTGACCAATTAAATGCGCATCTTTCACCTGATCTCCGGTCAAAGAATCAAAAAACTCACGCGTACCTGATTTTGCAATCGTGCCAATATGATCAATGACCTCTTGCCGGGACATTCCGATACCATTGTCCGACACAATAATCGTCCGAGCGTCAGCGTCATAACTGACCTGAATTTTCAATTCTGAATCGGACTCGTACAGTGCGGCATCCATTAAACCCTCAAAACGCAATTTGTCGACCGCATCTGAAGCATTGGAAATCAATTCCCGCAAAAATATTTCCTTATTGCTGTACAGGGAATGAATCATCAATTTGAGCAATTGCTTTGCTTCTGCCTGAAAACTTAAATGTTCTTTTGTTGTTTCAGATTGCACAGTTCTCTCCTTCAATCAATCAGGTGAAAAACAATGGGGATAAAACCATGAATTTCAAATACATGCTAGGCGAAATTCTGGATTTGGGACTTTTAGAGCGCTAAACAGTTCGTTACTAAAAAGGTGATTTAATTACATTGGGTTTACTAACGGCCAATGTGAATTCAAAATAATCAACGTTCTGTTTGTTGTATTGCCGTATTTACATTGAATTTTGAATAGCGTAAAGACTTAAGCCCATTAATGACTGCGGAAATATACCGAGAATCAGAACCGCCAGACAATTAACGCTGATCAGCACTTTAACGTCACTTTTAACCGCGATCGGCTCTTCAGTTTCAGGCGCATCAAAATACATAAATTTAACAATGCGCAAATAATAGAATGCACCGATTAATGAAAAAATAACGGCAGCAACAGCCAGCCAGACAAATCCGGCATTCACAACAGCCTGCAATACTGCCAGTTTTGCATAAAATCCGACCATTGGCGGGATACCAGCCAATGAAAACATAAGCAGCATAGTCATTAATGCATACCATGCATTTCTTTTACTAAGTCCTTTAAAATCGCTGATATTTTCAGCTTCAAAACCGTTCCGTGACAGAATCATAATCATGGCAAAAGTGCCTAATGTCATCAATACATATGTGATCACATAAAACAGGGACGAACTGTATCCATTCCAATCAGCACTAATAAAACCAAGGATCAAAAAACCCATATGCGAGATTGTTGAGTAGGCGAGCATACGCTTGATATTTGTTTGTGCTATTGCAGCAATATTACCAATAGCCATAGACATCACAGCAAGAATAACGAGCATCCCTTGCCAGTCTGAGACCATTTCACCCATACCTTCTATGAGTAGTCTCATTACAAAAGCAAATGCAGCCAACTTTGGAGCGGAACCGATAAACAAAGTGATGGCTGTCGGCGCTCCTTCGTATACATCAGGCGCCCACATATGAAAGGGTGCCGCACTCAGTTTGAAGCTGATGCCTGCAACAATAAAAACCAACCCGACAACAAGCACTTCATGATTTCCAACACCATTCTGTATTGCCTCTGACACATTCAGAATATGCAAAGACCCGGTAGCACCGTAAACCATGGACATACCGTATAGCAAAAACCCTGAAGCCAGTGCACCGAGAACAAAAAACTTCATAGCTGCTTCGGTCGCAGCGAAGGAATCCCGGCGTAATGCGACTAGCGCGTATAACGATAATGACAACAATTCCAGACCAATATAGAGCGTCAAAAAATGACTGGCCGAAATCATGACCATCATGCCAAGTGTCGCAAAAAGAATCAGACTGAAAAATTCACCTGTTAAAATTCCTCTTTCGCTGACATATGTATAGGAATAAATTAATACTGCAGATACGGTGCCATATACCATTATTTTCAGAATGTCAGCCATCGCATCATCAACAAACATGCCTGAGAATGTATAAGTTGTTTCTGCCGAGAATGAGACAAACGTCAATACCCCGCATCCTATTAATGCAGCCTGTGTAAGAATATATGTAATATAGCGTCTTTTTTCACCAGCTGCGAGATCTGCCAGCATAATCACGCACACCATGATCAGCATAAAAATTTCAGAATAAGCTGGAGTAAAATCAGGCGGTAAAAAATTCATTAATCGTTTATCCTCATTTCGAGAAATTTATTATTTTAGTATTGCACTAGAGTTTGCTGTTGCCGACATGTTCCAACAAATTATCGACGGTAACATGCATTACATCTGTCAATGGGAATGGATAAACACCCAACCATATTACAGCCAAAGCCAAGATGGCTAACAAAACAAACTCTCGTCTTGAAATATCCTGCAATCTTTCAACGGCTGGACTGGCTACTGCACCAAAAATAACGCGCTTATACATCCATAATGTATAGGCTGCCCCAAAAATTAGCGTGGTTGCGGCAAGAAACGCATACCAGAAATTTACTTTTACTGCCCCCATAATCACCATGAATTCCCCTACGAAACCACTGGTTCCGGGTAGTCCAGCATTTGCCATTGCAAACAACATGAAAAAAGCAGCGAAAGCAGGCATTTTATTGACAACGCCACCATAGTCCGAAATTTGTCTCGAATGTAACCTGTCGTATAACACGCCGACGCATAAAAACATGGCACCGGAAATGAATCCATGAGAAATCATTTGCACCATGGCGCCTTCGATACCATAAGCGTTAAACAAAAAGAATCCAAGCGTTACAAACCCCATATGGGCTACTGAAGAATAAGCAATCAGTTTTTTCATATCAGTTTGCATCAATGCAACGAGACCGATATAAACCACCGCTATCAGCGACAACACAATCATCATATCGGCTAAATAATGGCTAGCATCTGGAACGATGGGTAATGAAAATCTTAAGAAGCCATATCCGCCAAGCTTGAGCATTATGGCTGCCAGGACGACTGAACCGCCGGTTGGCGCCTCTACATGCGCATCAGGCAACCATGTATGTACCGGCCACATTGGGACTTTTACCGCAAATGCGAGTAAAAAAGCAATGAAAATCAAAATCTGTGCATTTAACGGGATCGGTAATTGATGATAATCCGCAATAAAGAAGCTGCCGCCCGAAGATTGATAGAGATAAATAAAGGCGACTAACATAAGCAGTGACCCGAGCAGGGTATACAAGAAAAATTTTATCGCCGCATAAACCCTGTTTGGACCTCCCCAGATACCAATTATCAGAAACATCGGTATCAGGGATGCTTCCCAGAAAACATAAAACAAAACGGCATCCATTGATGCAAAAACACCGTTAACAATCCCGGACATAATCAGGAATGCGCCCATATATTGTGACACACGCTCCTGTATCACTTGCCATCCTGCCATTATTACTAAAGGCGTTGTGAAGCAGTTTAACAAAATAAGCGGCATCGATATGCCATCAACACCGATATGGTAGTAAACATTAAAACGTTCAAACCAAGTGCGATTTTCAACAAACTGCATCGCGCTTGTTGCAGGATCGAATCCTGTATAAAGCGGGATTGCCACCAAAAAACCTAAAATTGATCCAGCTAGCGCTATCCAACGAGCCAGTTGTGCATTGCGATCATTTCCCGTCGCTAACACTGTAATACCAACCAGGATTGGCAACCATATAATCAGACTTAAAAGTGGGAAACCAAACAACATGTTTTTTCCGTTTTATTTGTTAGAGTTTATTCGTTGCGAGTTTCAGAGTTTTGATCGTCCATCAATGCCAGAATTTAATATAACCAAAAGGTCAAAATCGCAAAGATGCCGACTATCATCGTAAAAGCATAGTGATAGATATAACCGGTTTGAAAGCGCCTAACCAGCGTAGCGATCCAGGCAACAAGTTTGGCCGATCCATTAACGATTAACCCATCTATAATCTTCATGTCCCCAAACTTCCAGAGCCCTGTACTGACCGCGCGCGTACCACCAGCAAACAACCATGAATACAACTCATCAATATAGTATTTTTTATCCAAAACAGTGTAAATGGGGCCGCAAGCTGCTTTAATTTTCCCGGGAATATCTGTTCTGATTGTGTACAAATACCATGCTGTTAGAATACCCGCTAGAGATAACCAAAAAGGTGCGGTTGATAACGCATGCACCATCATCCCACCAATGCCAGTAAATTCAGCGCCCAGTTTTTCTATCGCTGGATGTTCAGGAAGCACATAAATGACATCCTTGAAATAATCACCGAACACTATTGGACCGATAAACCAGCCTGCTCCAATCGTCGGGATCGCCAGTATTATTAGAGGTAGCGTTACCACCCAGGGTGATTCATGCAAGTGCGACCTGGTGTGTTCGTCCATCCTCGGTTTCCCGTGGAACGTCATAAAGAGCAGTCTGAATGTATACAGCGCTGTCACAAATACAGTTGCCAGCACGCAAAAATAAGCAAAGCCAGCAAAAGGAATGTTCGCAAAAGCTACTGCCTCAATAATCGCATCTTTGGAGAAGAAGCCTGAAAATCCGGGAACGCCAGCGCTGGCCAATGCTGCAATAAACATTGTCCAATAAGTTATAGGCATGTACCGTTTTAATCCACCCATTTTCTCCATATTTTGTTCATGATGCATTGCAATAATTACTGAACCCGCACCTAAAAACAGAACAGCCTTAAAGAATGCATGTGTCATCAAGTGGAAGATAGCAGCTGAATATGCTGATGCCCCGAGCGCGACGGTCATGTAACCCAATTGTGAAAGAGTCGAGTACGCCACAACTCGCTTGATATCGTTTTGAACGACTGCTACTAACGCCATAAATAGGGTAGTTATCCCACCAACCACCAGAACGGTCGAAAGCGCAACATCTGATAACTCAAACAATGGCGACATGCGCGCAACCATAAAAATGCCGGCGGTTACCATCGTAGCAGCATGAATTAATGCTGAAATGGGGGTCGGACCTTCCATTGAATCCGGCAACCATACATGGAGTGGAAACTGCGCAGATTTACCCATTGCACCGATAAACAACAAAATGCAGATAACCGTTATAATCAACCATGAAGTCCCGGGAATTAGCTCTACAGTTTTTTCAGCCATTTCTGGCGCTTGTTCAAACACCATTGCATAATCCAATGTGCCGAAATGCATCAACACAAGCGCAATACCTAGTAAAAACCCGAAGTCACCAACTCTGTTAACCAGAAAAGCTTTTAAATTGGCATAAATTGCGGTAGGACGCGTATACCAGAATCCAATCAATAAATACGATACCAGTCCGACCGCTTCCCAACCGAAAAACAGCTGTAGGAAGTTATTCGACATAACTAGCATCATCATCGAAAATGTGAATAGTGAAATATAACTAAAGAATCTCTGGTAGCCCGGGTCTCCTTGCATATAACCAATTGTATAAATATGCACCATTAGCGAGACCAGACTGACCACTACCATCATGGTAGCTGATAACTGGTCAATCAGAAAACCGATTTCAAAACTAGTATTACCTGTTACCAGCCAGGTGTAGACGGTTCCGTTAAATATATTGCCATTCAAAACATCCCAGAAAATGATCAAAGATGCAATAAACGAAACAAATACCAAGGAAATGGTAACTCGATGACTCCATACCGTGCCAATATTGCGGCCAAATAATCCAGCAACGATAGCCCCTATCAATGGTGCTATCGGAACTAGTAAATAAAGTGTTTGCATTTCAATTTATTTATCTAAAAGTCGGTTATTCGTTTTTATTCTGAATAATGTAAATTTACTTAACCTTTCAACCGATCCAAATCATCTACATTAATTGTTCGCAGGTTACGAAACAAAACGACTAATATTGCCAGTCCAATAGCCGCCTCAGCTGCAGCAACTGTCAAAATGAAAAAGACAAAAACCTGCCCCGATATATCCTGCAGATAGTGTGAAAAGGCAACAAAATTCATATTGACTGCGAGCAGCATTAATTCAATCGACATCAAAATAATAATGACATTTTTCCTGTTAAGAAAAATGCCAACTATACCGATCGAAAACAAAATTGCACCAAGTACCAGATAATGAGATAACGATACCAATCTAACTACCTCTTTTTTTTAATTCAATAAGCGCTACGAATACAAACAACAACGCAGTTTTTAATTTTTTTTATCTGCCTGCATCGAAACAATACGCAAACGATCCTCTTTTTTAACACTAACTTGTTTCGCAATATCCAGCGATTTTTTGTCTTCCCGATGACGCAGCGTTAGTGCAATAGCAGCAATCATAGCGACTAGCAGCAGCACCGCTGCCAATTCAAAAGCATAGACATATTCTGTGTACAGTAACCGTCCCAATTCCTTAGTGTTACTATAATCCGCCGCCTTTGGTTCGGGTGCCGGCATTTCTTCCAAGCTAAAGTACTGCCCAAACATTATCATGGCAATCTCGACTACCATCACCAGTGCCACCAGACCACCAAGCGGAAACCATTTCCAGAACCCTTCCCGCAGCTTGTCTAGGTTAATATCCAGCATCATTACGACAAATAAGAATAGCACCATGACGGCACCTACATATACCAGAACAAGTGTTATGGCCAAAAACTCAGCTTCCAGCAACAACCAGAGCCCTGCACAAGTAACAAATGCCAAAACCAACAACAATGCAGAATAAACCGGATTACGAACTGTGATAACGCCTAACGCTGACGCAATGAGCACAGTTGAAAAAAAATAAAAAATAATATCCTGAAAAATCATTAGTGTTTACCTGTCCGCATCAACGAAAACGCGCATCGGCCTCTCTATCCTTGGCAATTTGTTCTTCATAGCGATCCCCGATTGCGAGCAGCATTTCTTTGGTATAAATCAAATCGCCTCTTTTTTCACCATGATATTCAAGAATTCGCGTCTCCACAATTGAATCCACTGGACAAGATTCCTCACAAAATCCACAGAAAATACATTTTGCAAGATCAATATCATACCGCGTCGTTCTTCTAGTACCATCCTCTCGCTGTTCTGAATCTATGGTAATAGCCATAGCCGGACATACAGCCTCGCACAATTTACATGCTATACACCGTTCTTCGCCGTTTGGATAACGTCTCAGTGCATGCAACCCTCGAAAGCGCGGAGACTGTGGTGTTTTTTCTTCCGGGTAATGAACGGTGATTTTGGGTTTGAACAAATAACGCCCCGTTACCAGCAGGCCTTTCCACAGTTCCAGTAACAGGAAAGTGCTAAATAATTTTTTGATTCGATTCATAATACAGTCTCTTTTCTAGAACCAGAGATTAAGTGGAAAACTATTTCTTATCGACTCTGGCAGCTGCATAATGGCGCCTAATACAACTATCCAAACGATAGTAATTGGAATAAATACCTTCCAGCCTAATCTCATGATTTGATCATACCGATACCGCGGAAATGTCGCGCGGAACCAGAGAAAAAAGAATAACAAAAATGCTATTTTTAATAACAACCAGATAAAGCCCGGTATCATATTCAATGGAGCAATATCTATCGGTGGTAACCAGCCTCCCAAGAACAAGAGAGCAGTTAAAGTAGCCACCAATATCATATTGGCATATTCAGCCAGAAAAAACACGGTAAACGCCATACCTGAATAATCAACATGAAAACCGGCTACAATTTCAGATTCACCTTCGGCCACATCAAATGGCGCACGATTCGTTTCTGCCACACCTGATATGAAATATACCAGAAACATCGGAAACAACGGGATTAGATACCAATGCAACATATTGCCCCCCTGTTGACCCTTTACGATATCCCCAAGATTCAGACTTTGCGACATCATCAACACACACACCAGCGCAAATCCCATAGCGAGTTCATAAGAAACCACCTGTGCTGCGGAGCGCATCGCGCCTAGAAATGCATATTTTGAATTAGATGCCCATCCAGCAATGATTACACCGTAAACACCCATGGATGTCATTGCAAGGATATATAAAAGCCCGGCGTTAATATCTGCCAGAACCAGTTCTGCAGAAAACGGCACCACAGCCCATGCCGCCAAAGCCGGCATTATTGTCAGTATCGGTGCAAGAATAAACAAAAATTTGTTAGCCCCTGTCGGTATAACAATCTCTTTCATCAACGCCTTTACGGCATCTGCTATCGGCTGGCCCCAACCGCGTAACCAGGGAATACCAAAAAACGTGACACGATTGGGTCCCACACGTATTTGCATATAAGCAATAATCTTGCGCTCTGCAAAAGTAAGATACGCCACTCCGAGCAGCAAAGGAACTACAATTGCAAAAATAAACGTAACATTGGTTGAGAGTATAAACAGCATAGAACCCCATTCTGTTCCAAAAATCTGCTCAAACAACTGTCGTAAAGATTCCATCAATAAATCCTAAGTCTTTAGCACTAGATCTTTTCTACTGCAATTTCCCCAAACAATGCGCCTAACGCAAATGTTTTCGGATGAGCGCCAGGAATGCGTACACAATCGACGGGTAATTTCTCGTCACAAGCTGCTTCTAATTGCACCGCCTCGTCACCTTGTGTAACACGAATTTGATCACCCGTGCTGACACCCAGTTTCTGCATTAAAGATAAAGACATCCATGCGTAAATATTGCTCGCATCCCGGGTCTGCTGCAACGACTCTGCTCGGCGTACAATTGGATCAGCACTGTAAATCGGTATTTCGCCAATACGTTGAATGACATTTTCTTGACGAATACCCAGAACTGACACAGAGCCTCTAAGACTATTACTTAGATATTTATCCAATTCGACACTATTCGAAAAGATGTCATCGCGAATTTGCTCCGCCGTTTCATAATCAAAACCACTCAAATTTAAAATATTAGCCAAGACTCGTAACACTTTCCATGCCGGTCTTGCATCACCCAGCGGCGCAACCACACCGTTAAAATTCTGAATACACCCCTCTGTATTGACAAAAGTCCCCGAGGTTTCGGTAAATGGCGCTATAGGAAGCACGACATCAGCATATTCATGCACATTACCTTGATATGCGCTCAGCGACACCACAAAATCGGACGCCCTCATTGCGTTCATCGCCTGTTGCGCATTATATGTATCAAACTCGGGCTCAACGTTCATGAGAATAAAGCCACGGCATTTGTTTTCGGCAGCTCCTCCTAGCATCTGCGCAGCATTTAGCCCAACAGACACGCCCGAATATAAGCCGACAGAGGAAGATAAACCGGTTAAATCCGGGATAGCACCTGCCATATAGGCACCTACACTGTTCGCCGCTTCACCCAGAACACCAAAAGCCGCCCCAGTCACTTCGGCAATTGCATTCGACAGGATATGAATTTTTGTATAATCCGGATGGTGTTGCGCCAAATTCCCTAAATATACTGCTGCTGGTGCATTTCCTATTAAACTCGCAACAACGTCTTGCGTTTGTTCTGTACTCTGAACAGACGCGAGGATATCCTTAAGTTCCTGTGGAAAATCAATATGTTTTACCGTTAGCGCAGCTTTCAGGATTTCAGCAAGTGTCTGCACAATCATATCCGGAGCAACTATGATTTTACTGTTGACCACAGTTAGCAGGTCATCATCGACAGGATTTACAATGTTAAGTTGCGTTCCTTTTTTTACCGTCTGTCTGATTCTTTGTGCTATCAGCGGATGATCTTTTCGTAAGGTACTGCCAACTATCAGTATCGATTTCAGTTCCGATATTCCTGCAATACTCGTACCTAACCATGGAATACCATGCAATTGCTTATCCGCACTGAAGTCTGATTGACGTAAACGGTGATCAATATTACCGCTTCCAAGTTCGCGCATCAATTTTTGCAACAAATACAATTCTTCAGTTGTACTATGCGCAGAACCAAGTGCACCTAAACCCTGAGCCCCGTATTTTTCTTTTACTGCTAACAGGTTATTCGCGGTATACTCAAGCGCTTCCTGCCACTCACATTCTTGCCACACGCCATCCCGCTTGATCATAGGCGACGTCAAACGGTCTTCCGAATTCAGACCTTCGTAGGAAAAACGATCCTTGTCAGAAAGCCAGCACTCATTGATGGCCTCGTTATCTCGAGGCAATATACGCATGACACGGTTATGTTTTACCTGAACAACCAAATTGGAACCCAGTCCACAGTGTGGACTGATCGACTTTCTGCGTGACAATTCCCATGTGCGCGCCGTATAGCGAAATGGTTTGCTGACTAATGCGCCTACCGGACAAAGGTCAATTACATTGCCTGACAGTTCTGAATCTACAGTTTTACCAACGAAGGACAGGATTTCAGAATGCTCACCGCGCCCGGCCATGCCGAGTTCCATAATACCCGCAATCTCCTGACCAAAACGCACACATCGCGTACAGTGTATACATCTTGTCATGTCAGTTGAAATTAATGGGCCAAGATTTTTATTGGAAACTACCCGTTTCGCTTCCTGATAACGCGATCCGCTGGAACCATAGCCAACGGCAAGATCCTGCAACTGACACTCTCCTCCTTGGTCACAAATTGGGCAATCCAATGGATGATTAATCAGTAAAAACTCCATAACGCCTTTTTGTGCTGTTACTGCCTGCTTGGAATGCGTATAGACTTTCATGCCATCCATAACAGGCGTAGCACAAGCTGGCAACGGCTTGGGAGCCTTCTCAACCTGAACCAAGCACATACGGCAATTTGCCGCTATTGACAATTTTTTGTGATAGCAAAAATGAGGGATATAGATGCCAATCTCTTTGGCACCATCCATAATGGTACTACCTTTGGGTACAGAAACCTGCTTACCGTCGATTTCGATATTGACCATCAGCTAAAATTCTTGTTTTTAAAGTTTTTTGTAAATTGATCCAAGCGCTAATTAATTGATTTTCAATCAAACGAGATTAAAACACTCATACGACTACACCATGCATTTCTTGTGTTCTATATGATATGCAAATTCTTCTCTGAAATGCTGAATCATGGCACGAACCGGCATGGCTGCGGCATCACCTAATGCACAAATTGTACGGCCCTGGATATTATCAGCAATATCGTCAAGCAAATCTAGATCTTCCTGGCGACCCTTTCCATGCTCAATGCGATTAACAATTCGATAAAGCCAACCTGTACCCTCCCGACACGGCGTGCATTGACCACAGGATTCTTCAAAATAAAAATAAGATAAGCGCTCAAGCGCTCTCACCATACAAGTCGTCTCATCCATAATAATGACTGCACCCGACCCCAACATGGAGCCTGCTTTTGCTATAGAATCATAATCCATAGCTGTTTCCATCATAACATCGCCAGGGAGTACCGGCATTGAAGAACCTCCTGGTATGCAACCCTTCAGCTTGCGTCCACCACGCATTCCTCCAGCCAGTTCCAGCAACTCAGCAAACGGTGTACCAAGCGGGATTTCATAATTCCCCGGTTTGTTCACATGGCCGGAAATTGAAAAAATTTTTGTGCCGCCATTATTTGGTTTGCCTAACTTTAAATACTGCTCGCCACCGTTGCGAATGATCCAAGGAACTGATGCAAAAGTTTCAGTATTGTTAATCGTAGTAGGCTTTCCATATAAACCAAAATTTGCTGGGAAAGGGGGTTTAAAACGTGGCTGACCTTTTTTACCTTCTATAGATTCAAGCAGGGCCGTTTCCTCACCACAAATATAAGCACCATATCCATGATGATTATACAGCTGAAAACCAAAGGATGATCCTAGAATATTATCACCGAGATATCCCGCAGCTCTCGCTTCTTCTACTGCTTCTTCCATTCGCTCATAGGTTTCCCATATCTCCCCATGAATATAATTATAGCCAGCTTTCGCACCCATTGCATATGCAGCGATAATCATCCCCTCTATGAGGATATGCGGGTTATAACGCAAGATGTCGCGATCTTTAAATGTTCCGGGCTCACCTTCATCCGAGTTACATACGATATATTTATCCCCTTGATAATCCTTGGGCATAAAACTCCATTTCAAACCGGTCGGAAAACCCGCTCCACCGCGCCCACGCAACGCGGATAACTTAACCTCCTCAATAATTGCTTCAGGAGTTAAGTTTTGCGATAAAATTTTTCTCAGCGCAGCATAGCCGTCGCGCTTTTCATAACTCTTCAAACGCCAGTTATCCGGATCCGCTGGATCGACACCGTTGAGTAAAGTGAGCGGATATTGTTTCATTTGCCCATTTCCTCCAACATGTCATCAATTTTTTCATGGGACATAAAACTGCACATACGCTTGTTATTCACCAGCATAACCGGCGCATCACCACAAGCTCCCATACACTCACCTTCCTTCAAAGTAAATTTTCCATCCGGTGTCGTTTGATTGAACTCTATTCCCAATTTTTGTTTCAGGTATTCTGCAGCATCGTTTCCACCAGATAGTGCACAGGGCAAATTGGTACAGACAGTTATCTTGTGTTGACCTACAGGCTCAAGGTTATACATGTTATAAAATGTTGCGACCTCATACACCGCAATAGCAGGCATACCTAAATAGTCCGCAACAAAATCCATTGTCTCACTTGCCAGCCATCCTTTTTCATCCTGCGCAATTGCCAGAGCCGACATCACTGCGGATTGCTTTTGATCTACAGGATATTTTGCTATTTCATGGTCAATCTTTTTTAGGGATTCAGCACTTAACATCTCAATTATCTATCAATTTCACCAAAGACTATATCTTGTGTCCCAATAATCGCTACTACATCAGCAATCATATGACCACGCGACATTTCATCAAGCGCGGCCAAATGCGCAAAACCAGGCGCCCGGATTTTTAATCGATACGGTTTGTTGGCGCCGTTGGATACCAAATATATGCCGAATTCCCCCTTAGGATGTTCAACACCAACATAGGCTTCACCCGGAGGAACATGAAATCCTTCAGAAAAAAGTTTGAAATGATGAATCATTTCCTCCATATTCTGCTTCATGTCGATACGCGACGGCGGCGCAACTTTATGATTATCGGTTATTACTGGCCCGGGGTTTTTACGCAACCAGTCGACACACTGCTTAATAATCCGATTAGACTGACGGAATTCCTCCATACGTACCAAGTAGCGGTCATAACAGTCACCGTTTACGCCCACAGGAATATCAAAATCAAGCCGGTCATAGACTTCATAAGGTTGCTTTTTTCTCAAGTCCCATTCCACACCTGAACCTCGCAACATTGGTCCAGTAAACCCTAGCGCCTTCGCGCGCTCAGGCGATACTACGCCGACATCAACAAGCCGCTGCTTCCAAATACGATTATCCGTTAACAACGTTTCATATTCATCTACATAAGTCGGAAAACGCTCTGTAAAATCTTCAATGAAATCCAGCAAGGAACCTTCACGATTCTGATTTCTTATACGCGTTTGTTTATCAGTGTGAATAGTTGACGCCTGATACTTTGGCATCGTATCCGGCAAATCACGGTATACACCGCCTGGCCGATAATAAGCTGCGTGCAGTCTCGCACCCGAAACAGCTTCATAACAATCCATCAGATCTTCCCGCTCACGGAACGCGTAAAGAAACATGGTCATGGCTCCGACATCTAGCGCATGCGCGCCGATCCACAACAGATGATTTAAAATACGCGTAATTTCATCAAACATCACGCGTATATATTGCGCCCGTAACGGCACCTCAAGCTGGAGCAATTTTTCGATAGCCATGACATAAGCATGCTCATTGACCATCATGGAAACATAATCTAAACGATCCATGTAAGGAACAGACTGCAAGTATGTCTTATTTTCCGCAAGCTTCTCAGTGGCACGATGTAACAGCCCAATATGCGGGTCTGCACGCCGAACCACTTCCCCATCCAACTCTAGAACCAACCGCAAAACCCCGTGTGCCGCCGGATGCTGTGGTCCAAAATTCATGGTGTAATTTCTAATTTCCGCCATATTTTTAATATCTTATTCTTTTATCAACCAATTGCACATAACACTATTACATATGGCCATTGCCATAGTTTTGTTCGCGGATCACATACGGTGTAATCTCACGTGGCTCGATACTGACCGGTTGATAAATAACACGCTTTTGTTCTTCATCGTAACGCATCTCAACATAACCTGAAATCGGAAAATCTTTTCGAAACGGATTACCAACAAAACCATAATCGGTCAGTATTCTTCTTAAATCCGAATGACCTGAAAATACGATACCAAAAAGATCAAATGCTTCGCGTTCAAACCAATTTGCCCCCGGCCAGATTTTCATGACTGAATCCACGGCTGGAAATTCGGTTTCTTCTGCAAACACTTTCATCCGCAAACGATGATTATGACTAACTGACAGCAAATGATAAACTACCGCAAAACGCCTGCCATTGGATTGCCCTAAGGCATTCGTTTCATCGCCATATGTAGAATAATCTACCCCACACAAATCGACCAGTGTATCAAAACCCAAATCTTCATGATCACGTAAAACCTCACTGACCGAATGCACATCTTTTGCTCGAATTACAATTGTCAGTTCATCAAAAAGCTTATGCAAACTAACTAAGCGTTCTGCCAAAATACGTGTTAACGATTCGGCCAAAACTTCATGTCGGTTTTTATCCATAGAATTTATGATCGCGCAATTGTATTTGTTCGGCTTATCTTGTTTTGTAACTGGATTATGCCATACAGCAGTGCTTCAGCTGTCGGAGGACAACCAGGAACATAAATGTCAACCGGCACAATACGATCACAACCCCGTACCACGGAATATGAGTAATGATAATATCCACCACCGTTAGCACATGATCCCATAGAAATCACCCAACGTGGTTCCGCCATTTGGTCATATACTTTTCTCAGCGCCGGAGCCATTTTGTTACACAACGTACCTGCAACAATCATTACGTCCGACTGTCTTGGGCTTGGACGAAAAACAATACCAAAACGATCAAGATCATATCGCGAAGCGCCAGTTTGCATCATTTCCACCGCACAACAGGCCAACCCGAATGTCATGGGCCACATGGACCCTGTTCGCCCCCAGTTGATCACTGAATCCAGACTTGTTGTAATAAAACCTTTTTCTAAAGCGCCTTCAATACTCATAATTTTAATCCCACTCCAGCGCGCCCCGCACCCATTCGTAAATAAATCCAACGACTAGAATGCCCAGGAATACCATCATCGCGACAAAACCGAATAAACCTATCTCCTCAAGAACAATTGCCCAGGGAAATAAGAAAGCAATTTCCAAATCAAACAAAATAAACAATATCGCAACCAGGTAATAGCGTACATCAAACCTCATACGCGCATCTTCAAATGCCTCAAAACCACACTCGTACGCTGAAAGCTTTTCTTTATCAGGACGATTAGGCGCCATCAACCAACCGCCGATCATGCATCCAGCGCCCACAACAAAGCCAATAATTAAAAATAATAGAATTGGAAAATAATTTTCAAGCATTTATCTATTTTACTTTATTTAGCAATGAATAATTAAAAACCACAAAATTTCAGACATGAAACACAGAAGCGCAATTCAGTCATGCATGGTGCCGACGGCGAGACTCGAACTCGCACGACTTTCGCCACCGCCCCCTCAAGACGGCGTGTCTACCAGTTCCACCACGTCGGCGGTTAGCTTTGAATATGCCAAAGGCCCAAACCTCAAGCAAACTAATCCGGTATCTGATCTACCCTCGAAGCACCGTCTACATCAGAAACATTTGGCACCGGTATTTCCTCTACGTCAGGTACCATTTTCTGCAAATCGGTCACAGATTCATCCTGTTTCTCTTCAACTTGATCAACCAAACCCATTATTCCTAGATCTTCTGTTTGATGCATCGTAAGATAAGTCAAACTCATGCTCGTTATAAAAAACAGAGTGGCGATAACACTGGTCGTTCTACTTAAAAACGTAGCAGAGCCACTAGCGCCAAACAGACTACCTGCAGAGCCGCTGCCAAAAGCCGCCCCCATATCCGCGCCTTTACCTTGTTGCAAAAGCACCAACACGATGAGTACAACCGCTAATATAACATGAATAGACCAAACCAAGGTTTCCAAACTTCAACTCCAATATTTTAACTGTGTGCTGCCTTACAAATGGCGATAAAATCATCAGCTATGAGCGAGGCGCCACCTATTAATCCGCCATCAATATCTGGCATTGCAAACAACTCCGCAGCATTATTTGCCTTTACACTGCCGCCATACAATACCGTTACGCCCGCAGCGACTTCCGCATTTTGTTTTGCTATACCCTGCCGAATAAAATGATGTATATCCTGAGCCTGCTGGGGAGTTGCTGTTTTACCTGTTCCAATTGCCCAGACAGGTTCGTATGCAATCACAGCGTTACTCAGAGAGTCCACACCCGCCAATGCCAACACGGCATTTACCTGCTCTTCAATAATTTGCTCCGTAGTATCAGAGTCTCGTTGCTCAAGTGTTTCGCCCACACATAAAATCGGCACCAATTTATGCTTTTGTGCAGTGAGATACTTTTCCGCCACAACCTGATTACTTTCTCCATACAGCATTCTTCTTTCTGAATGACCTACAATGACATAAGTACAATTAAAATCATTCAGCATAACCGCAGACACTTCACCGGTATACGCACCTTTCTCATGCTGGCTAACATTCTGTGCGCCCCATTTGATATTTGTACCCTGCAGTTTCGATTGAACCGTTGCCAGATAAGGATAAGGCACGCAAACAGCGCAATTGGCCTCGTTTCCAAGCACGGCAATACCTTTATTTAACGCATTTAGCAGCGTATCATTATCAAGTAGGCTGCCATGCATTTTCCAGTTTCCAGCAACCAGCTTCTTTCGCATTCTTTTATCCCTTGCTTACTCAAAAGGGGCGATGCTACCTCTGATTGACTGATGAGTCAATCATATTGCGTTTGGCCGGAATTGACGATGGATTAAAAATAACCTAGGGTATCCAACAATTGATCAAAACAATTGAGGACCAATACGGAATCAAAATGCTACTTCAAATTTTAATTATTTAGTAATAAAACAAAGTCCTTAACCAAATCTACCGGTAATATAATCTTCAGTTTGTTTATTTTTCGGTTTGATAAAAATAGTATCTGTTTCATCAAACTCAATCAATTCGCCAAGATACATGTATGCTGTGTAGTCAGAAACTCTAGCAGCTTGCTGCATATTATGTGTCACAATCAAAATTGTTACTTTATCTTTCAGATCGGCTATCAATTCTTCAATACTTGCCGTTGCAATAGGATCCAATGCCGATGTAGGTTCATCAAATAAAAGAATTTCCGGATCTGTTGCCAATGCACGTGCTATACATAAGCGTTGTTGTTGTCCACCTGAAAGATTAAAAGCCAAATCATTTAACCGATCTTTAACTTCATCCCATAAAGCAGCATTACGCAAGGCATCTTCAATTTTTTCATCGAGAATGGCTCTCTGCTTGATTCCCCTGACTCTTAAACCGTATGCAACATTTTCATAGATTGATTTCGGAAAGGGATTAGGTTTTTGGAATACCATGCTGATGCGCATCCGTACTTCGATAGGATCCACCCTGGGCAATAAAATATTAACATTATCGGGATATAACATGATATCGCCTTCGTAACGATTCCCCGGATATAAATCGTGCATGCGGTTAAAGCATCTCAAGAATGTTGATTTACCACACCCGGATGGTCCGATA
Organism: Burkholderiales bacterium; assembly: GCA_024235755.1. Lineage (GTDB taxonomy): Bacteria > Pseudomonadota > Gammaproteobacteria > Burkholderiales > Nitrosomonadaceae > Nitrosomonas. Next base: position 212,768 of record JACKLV010000003.1, read on the forward strand.
AGTGCTGTAATTTTTTTGTCATGCAGCACCATATCAATGTTTTTTAACGCATTAAATGTACCATAATAAAAACTCAGATTTTTTACTTCTGATTTGTACTGATTTATCTCTGTACTTTTTTGCATTTTTTTACCATTTAATGTTTTTACGCATACGGTATCGCAAATAAATTGCCAGTCCATTCATAGTCAATGTCATTACAACCAATACCAAGCCGGCAGCCGCCGCATTCAGTTGAAATGCCTCTTCGGGGCGTGATACCCAGTTAAACATCTGGATTGGCATTACCGTAAAAGGCGCGGTCAACCATTCAAATGATATATATGGAAACTCATCCGTTATAGGCGATGGTGGCAAAAACGCAATGAAAGTCAATGCGCCTATTGTTATAATCGGCGCGGTTTCACCAATCGCGCGAGCCAGCCCAATAATAATTCCGGTTAATATACCTGCCGAAGAATAGGGCAGTAAATGGTCCGATACAGTCTGCCACTTGGTCGCACCCAATGCATAAGCGCCTTCACGTATCGCTATTGGGATTGATCTGATCGCTTCTCTTGTCGCAACAATAACTACAGGCAGAATTAACAGCGCTAGTGCCAAGCCCGCAGCCAGAATGCTTTGACCAAAACCTAGTTGATAAACAAATAGCCCCAGAGCCAGCAGTCCATATATGATAGATGGCACACCCGCCAGGTTTGTTACATTGATCTCAATAATTTCGGTGAAAAGATTTTTCGGTGCATATTCTTCCAGATAAACACCCGCACCAACACCTAAGGGTACCGCTGATACAGCGGTAACCAACATTACCAAGGTCGTACCAACCCATGCTGACAATATTCCTGCTGATTCCGGTCGGCGCGAAGGAAAAGAAGTAAAGAAATCCCAAGACAGTCTCGGCATTCCATCAATTAGCATTTGTGCAAATAATGCAATAAACGTCAGGATTGCGATCATCAGCGCAATAATACCTGTAATCATAAACAACAAATCCCAGCGCTTATGATGACTTATTATTTTTCTTAGATCATCCAGATCATTTACGTTTTTTTTATGGCCAGACCGCCAAGACCTGATTTTAGTAAATTTCACGATATCGTTTGCGCAATAGATGACCGATAATATTGAATACCAACGTAATTAATAGCAGCGTCAAGCCTGCGGCAAATATTGTTTGATACCCGACACTTCCATGCGGCAAATCCCCGAGACTGACCTGTACAATATATGCCGTAATTGTCGCCGCAGGTTCCATAGGATTCCAGGTCAAATTGGGTTGCATGCCTGCGGCGATTGCAACGACCATGGTTTCTCCGACCGCTCGCGAAATACCAAGAATATAAGCTGCCGCAATACCTGAAAATGCAGCAGGAGTTACTACTCTTATTGCAGTTTGAAACCGAGTTGCACCCATTGCATATGAGCCTTCACGCAATTGCATTGGGACGGCACGCATTGCATCTTCCGTCATCGAACTGACATAAGGAATAATCATTATTCCCATTACCAAACCAGCAGATAACAAACTAAAACCCGGTAGCTCTGGAAAAATAATTTGCAAGAGCGGCGTTACAAACAACAGCGCAAAATATCCGTAAACTACGGTTGGAATTCCACCCAGCAATTCTAAAAAAGGCTTGGCAACTTCACGTACAGCAAAAGGCGCAAATTCGGAAAGATATATGGCAATAATAGTACCTAAAGGTAATGCCACCAACAATGCAACCACTGAACTTACTACCGTACCCGCCACGAGAGGCAGAATACCGTAATGCGCATCGTCAAATAGCGGTGTCCACTGCGTATCCGTCAAAAATTCCCAAATTGAAACGTGTTGAAAAAATACCACTGATTCTTTCACCAGCATCACGACAATAGCGAGCATAATGACAACAGAAAGCAGTGCAGACAGAAATAAAATTGATTCTATAAATCGCTCATGCAGGTTACGGCGATAACTATAGCCCAACCTCCCTACATGAGTTTTTTTACTTGGTAATTCTTTTGGCACAAGATTTCGTATAATCTGATTGATTGGAACATTTCGCCAACATGTATTTTATTAGTGAAACGAAATGTGAACATTTACTTTTCGCTTCAATCAGACAGCACAGACAGGCTGAAATTTAACAGAATACGATATTGCTTTTGAAGCGATTTCTTTAAGACACACTTCCTCGTTCAATAAACGCAAAAACAATTCTGAAACCCACTATCGTTAGGTCTCAGAATTGCTAAATTATTGAAAGAAAAGACTAATAATCATCGTCATCGTCGTCTTCGTCCCAGTCATCCCAGTCATCCGCCTTCAGAACCAGCTTGCCCTGCGCCTTACTGGCATCCAAATCCGTCATCGGCGCTTCTTCATGCACCAGATTCTGATGACAGTCTATACACGTCGCCCCATGCGTCTCCATACGCTTGTGCGCCGCCTGTGCATCATCTCCCGGTGGATCAGGATTCCTATGACAATCTCGACACGTCACACTGTCCCATTTCTTCAGATTCATCCGCGCATCATGCGCCATGATCAACCGCCGCTCGTTAAACTTCTCCAACGTCGAGTAATCATTCACCAACTCCAACCACAATTCCCGCGCTCCATCCACTACATGCGTATATACCGCTAAATGGAAGTTCTTGAATCCCTGCGGTATATGACAATCCTTACAGCCAGGATTCGCACCCAACGCCCCATAGTGCGTCGATTCCCTCAGTTCCTCTTGCGGATAGGTCATCGAATGACAACTGGTACAGAATTCATCCGTCGATAACGCCGCCTCTCCTCCAAATACTACGCCTACCAGGACTATACCCAGTAACGCACCCGTCAGCAGCGTTCCTATCGCGCCTTTTTGTAATGCAGTCATTCAGGTCTCCCGTTAATCGTCATCATCATCGTCATCGTCGTCATCGTCGCCTTTCTCGCCTTCCTCTGCGTTGGCTTGGAATTCGTCGTGATATTTGAATTTCGGCTCGCCTACAAAAGCACCATCCAGCTTATAATGCGCATGCATCGCGCTGTCGTCTTTCACCATCTTGTCAAAATCAAACCGGTATTTCTCATCAACTTCCGGAGTGAACGGAACGTACGGCTCTTTGACTCCCTTCCAGCCCGATCCTTCATAGTTCAAGTGGCAGGCCGCGCACGCTTCTTCAAAATGAAAGTCCTGGCCTCTGTCCGCTAACCGTTTACGCGGGGTGGTCTTGCCTGACTTCTCAAATGCCTGCCCGCCTTTACGATGATCGCCACGGTATTTCTTGCCCGCTCCATGACAGGATTCGCAACCTACCGCCGCCAACATTTTTCTCGGCCGCTCTACAGTGTAGCCCCCTCTTTGCTCCCAGCCATCCACGTGACAGCCTACGCAGTCCTTGTCCTGCGTGTAATCCTTGTCAGGATCCAAACCTGCTTTTTCTTTCGCTTCCTTGCGCTCGCCAGCTTTAAGCGATTCCATCGCCTTCGCATGCGCCGTCTCGCCCCATGACTTAGCTTGCGATTTGTGGCATGAACTGCATTTCTTACGGCCTTCAAAGTCCGCCAACGCGGTGCCCGAGAAAAATGCAAACATCGCAACGAGCGCCAGTATGTAGGTTATTGGGTGTTTCATCCTTCCTCCTCGTACTTTTTTTATTTCATGTGTATAAGCCGCGTATTGTACGCGATCACCCGTTTGTGTAAATGGTTATATGCGCGGTTCTCGCTTTTTTATTGTCGTCTGTTTGTTTTGCGCTACTCTGCAGCCGGTATTTTGTACAGCCAGTAACCCCCTCTCTGATAGAGTAGCTGCAACGCCTCCAGTTCCGTCGGCGCATCTTTATCTGTGAATGGCAACATGCGCGCCAGCAAAGTCTTACTGCTTTGCTCGTCGCTCAGAAAGTAGACTCTGATTTCCGTGTCAGTAATCGATTGCAAGGTATAGGTGTCAAAGTCGTGTTCTTTGAGCTGCACTTTCATGTGGTTGATCATGCCATGGATGTTGCCGGTCAGTGGAAAGTTTTGATAGGCAACGCCGATTTTCTCCGGATACAAGAGCCCCAGTTTATACAGATCGGTTACATGAACAATGATGTAGGCTGTCCGTCCCGCGCCAACCAACTCACGCAGTTGTGCGACACCAGCTTCGGGCTCGGCTGTCAATGCCAGACTGAAGCGTTCGAACTGTTCCAGTTCCCGCCGATCGGGTTTGCTCTGCCAAAACGATTGTTCATAGGCGTCGATGGCCTCTATGTATGTCTGCCAGTGCTGCGGAATGATTAACGGTTCGTTCAGATGACCAGTAAACAGGGTGTCATGACCGGTCAGCAGGTTGATCTGCTGGGAAATGTCCCACCACGCCAAGATAAGTGCGTCTTTTTCTGCATACTGGCTGATCGCTGCAGCCAGCGCGCTCAATTCGGACGATTTCCAGTCCAGCGCGTGCAGTATTTCCTTGCTGTTGTTCTGCCATTTGATCAGTACCGGCGATCCACCGTCCCGCTGCGCTACGGTCGCCTGCGCCACAGGCTTTTCCGCTTCGGGTACGATAACGTCATACCGACTGATCTTCAGATCCGGCCACGCATCAAGTTCCAGTTCTGGATAGTCTTGTGGGCCGCCTGTGGATGTCTGCTGATAATGATACGGCGCATCCGCCGGCTCAAACCACAGGTACGCAAACCACCCCAATAAAATCAAACCTCCCGTCACCAGGAGTATGCCTAATGACGGGAGCAGCTTATCCCCCGACCGCTTCACTTGTGTGTCGCGGCCGGTCGTCTCTGCGGGTATCAAGCTTCGTTTTGCTTACGTTTGCGCCATCCCGCCAGGGCTATCGTGCCCGCCAGCAGCATGCCACCACCTAAACCACCCAGCGAGATTTTCTCCGCCGTGCTATCCAGATCCAGTAAGCTCGTGCGCTTGCCTTCCAGTTTCGCTACGCGTTCTTTCAACGCAACCATTTCACGAATCCGGAAGTTCTCGTCCTGTACTTCTACGTACGCACGATTCATCGGCCCCCATCCCTCGGTGTAGGTCCAGCCGCCAGGATTGACGTGCGCAAGCCCTACGTGCATTTTAGCCAGGTCGTTTTCACCCATTTCCAGCACTTTGAGCTCCATCGACGCCGGATTGTTGTCTTGCGACCAGAACAACTGTGTAAAGATCATGAATCCCGGTTTCTCAGGTGCAGGTGGATTCGGACGGTTGGTCTTCTGTCCCGCCAGCAGCCCTTCGTTGTACAGCTTCTCTACAACTTCATGCGCATCCTGGTATTTCGCCAGACCTTGCAATGTACCTTTGTCCATCAGATCCAGATATGAACGCGCAAAACGCTCTGAGTGACATTGCGTGCAGGTTGTTACCCATGCGTCCAGCCTCTCTTCCGACCATTCGCTGTTGATGTTCTCCGCTATGCCAGGTACAAACGGATAGTTCGCCCAACGGATCTTCCTGACCATGTTGTGCGCGTATTCACCTTCATATTCCATGTGACAGCCCGCACAGGTCGGCGCTGTCTGGCCACCTTTGCTGTATGCGTCTTTCAACTGCACGTCCCAGTTCCAGTTGTTGCCCAGCATCGCTACCATCTTGCCATGCTTGGACATAGAATACGCTTCCCAGTTGTTGTGATCTACACCACTATGGCAGGTCGCGCATGCCTCCGGCTTGCGTGATTCCGCCGCCGAAAATTCATGACGTGTATGACATGTGTCGCATTTGTTTTGGTTCATGTGACACATGGTGCAACCTTCCGCAACTTCACGTTGCGGCATCGCAGCCCATACTGTCGTCTCTACGTTCGCTTTGTAGTCCAACGCATGCGAAGGACGTCCATCCGGCCACTGACCATGCGGCCAGATCAGCGTATCACGCTCTGATTCACGCTCAGCAAATTCCTGCAGATGGCACTTACCGCATACATCCGCCGTCGGCATGATCAAGTCTTTGCTGTGATCAATCTTGCCTTCCTGCTTGATGTTGACGTGACAGTCTATACAGCTCACTTCCTTCAGCTGCTCGCCTTCCTTCAAATAGCCCATCGAACGCAAGTTGTTCTCTACGTCCTCCAACTTGCCTTTCTTGTAATAGGTCGGATCCGTCGGCTTCAACGCACGTACCTTGTCCAGATTAGCGTGCGCACTCTTCTTCCATGCATTTACCCACACCGGCGATTCGTCCGAGTGACATTCCACGCATTCCTTACGATCCGCTTTGTCTCGCATCGATACCGGCGGCTCATAAAACGTCGCCGGATCCATATACGTACTCAACGGAATCGGCTCCCAGTAATCTCCCATCGTGCCCTTGCCAAATCCCTGCTCAGGATCCTTGTAACGCTTCACCAACGCTTCATGCAACTGCTTCGGCGTCGCCCCTCTATCAAGCCCCAATGCCTCATATGTCTCGTCAGGTACGCTCGGTATCGCATATACCAATCCCGACAGTGCTAATGCACTTACAAACATGACCACCTTTAGCCATAGCTTGGAAATCATTGCTCTCTCCTTTGTATTTCTGTTAATTTCCAGTTCTAGTTCTTCTCTTTTTTTGTTTTGTTACTCTCTTCTACCGCTTCTCTATATCTTCTCCATACCACCAACGCATCTATATCCACTATCAGCTACAACACCATCCCTTTAATAATTGTAATCCTCAACTCTAAAATATAAACGCATCAGCACAGAAAAAATATCCATACCCTCAATACAACCCTCGCAGCATACAACTCCCCTCCTAAAAACTACACAGGCCATATCCCTTCATATAACTCCAACAAAGACTACTCAGTCATCCTCACACTGTCAAGTCATTTGAAGGAATTGCACAACTGTAAAGTGGTATACACTGAAAGCCAACAAATTGCTACGATTTGTTTTCACCTTCAGTTGCTGTTTTCCGACGCAAGAAAAAGAATGCAGCACCTCCTACCACCAATATTACCAAACCAATTTCCATCATACCGAAACCACCACCATGACCGGCATGCCCCCCTCCGCTACCACCGATAGCAAATGGAACGCGCCCTGCCACAACAATTTCGCCAGCATCATTTTTTCTCTCAAGCAAAATTTCGTACCGCCCTCTTTGCAACTCCGCAGAGACGACAATAATTCCCGAATTGTGCGCTGCATAGGGCATATACACTATATCCTGTTCGCCCGGATCCCCTTTAGATTCGTCATGAGCGGCGTGCTCACCATGCATTTCATGTCCGTCATGACTATGAGCATCATGCGCGCTATGATCAGCATCTTCGGTCGCGGAACCAGCATCTGTTTCTTTATTCTGATGTTTTTCATGATCACCATGACCGTGACCACCGTGCCCTCCTGCCGCTACTAATCGAACAGCAAGCGGTATTTCACGTGAATCCCAATCTGGCAGCTCAACAGTCAATTGAACTTTGCCAGGCTTCGGAATATTCGAACAGTATGAATGCAAAGGCGGTATATCTCCTTCTGGAACTTCATATCCACTGAACGTTATCGGAAACTCGCCACCCTTAATTTCGCACCCACCTGCATCATGATGTCCTTCGTGAGCAAGCATTAATTGCGCGTATGCTGGAAGCGCCAGAATAGTAATCAAAACAGCGCCAACCAATTTTGTTATCCACCAACACCCAGATACTTCCTTCATAGTTTCTCCAATTTTATAATTATAAATCAATTGCTTAATTAAATTTTTTATAAAAATCCGTGCTAATCACAAACGTAACACGAGATTGTATAACAAAAATTTCTGAAAATTAAATGTAACGAATCAAACAAATGCAAATTTATCTTTGAAGCTCTAAAGAAAATTTAATAACTTCGTTTCAATCTGATCTCTCGTAGCCTTGCTTTTACGTCAAATTATTTAGCTAACCTGACTCTTTAACACAAATAATCAGGCAGTCAAAATTTATTGAAAACAATCTCAGTTAAATGACTATTCGGATAATTAATTATCCGAATAGTCATATGTATCATTGGCTGATAACACCAAAAACTTGCAGCAATTACTCAAAATTTCCTTTATCAAGAAATGCAATCAATACACTAAGAAGAAAACTAAACTAACAAGCAATTTAGATAATATCCGTACTGATTCTAAAGAGACTCACACAATCAACCTTAATCGAAAGAATTGACCGACCTCAATATTACATATAAAAAGAATTACAATTTCGGCTCATGCTTCATGGCTTCTTCTAAATCAACCCCCACTTCGGATTCACCCAGAAATACTGTGCCTACTCTATTATTAATCAAGTGCTCCAGATTCTTTTTGTATATCACAGAGGAAAGCGGAAAATACTTAACTTCTGTCACCAATTCAGCTGCATTTTTCATAAAGAATTTTACAAAATCCTGAATCTCAGGTTTATTTCGAGATTCAGCATTCACATAAATAAATACAGGGCGGGACAAAGGCTGATAACTGCCGTTTTCTACAGTTTTGACGGATGGAATCACGCCGCCATCGCCACTATCAACCGCAACTGCATTAATTTTGTTTTTATTCTCGATATAATAAGCAAACCCAAAAAAACCGAGTGCATACATATCACTCGCAACTCCTTGCACTAAAACATTATCATCTTCCGAAGCTGTAAAATCCCCACGACTTGATTTAGCTCGCCCCACAATAGCCTCGGTAAAATATTCAAACGTCCCGGAGTCTGCGCCAGGGCCAAATAATTTAATTTTCTTATCTGGCCACGCAGGATTGACCTGACTCCAATTATTGATCTTACGCTGAGCTGCAGGCTCCCAGAACTGTTTGAGCTCGTCAACTGTCATCGTCTTGCTCCAAGTATTTCTAGGATTAATTACAACCGTTAATGCATCAATTGCGATCGGCATTTCAATATACTGAACACCCGTTTTTTTGCAGGCCTCCATTTCAAGCTCAGTAATCGGGCGTGAAGCGTTGACTATATCAAGCTCCCCCCTGCAAAATTTTTTGAAGCCCCCCCCCGTTCCTGAAATTCCTACGGTGACACGAACAGCACCACGTTTTGCAATCTGGAAGTCTTCTGCGGCCGCTTCAATGATAGGATACACAGTACTTGAACCGTCAATTCTGACAATAGGACTCGCACCTACTTTTACACTCATGTAAAGCAGGCAACTAGCAACAATTATAAACAATAGCCGCTTCAAACGTATCAAACTTAACATCCCTTTACTCCAAAATTAAAATTTTCAGAAATCCTGATAAATATTATTAGTAATCTTCAAGTCAGATTTGAAAACATTCATTTGACTTATTGTGACGCCAAACTTTACGTGCACCGGTTCAATGTCACGTCATTAAATTTGGTAACCTAATTCGTGAATTTCTGAACCACTTCCGCAATCTGTTCGGCCCAGTAATCCACTTTTTGTTCTGACTCTCCTTCTACCATGACACGTATCAGCGGTTCAGTTCCAGAAGCACGCAACAAAACTCGGCCCTGCGCATTCAAATCGATTTGCGCTTCTTTAACAACTTCCTGAATTTCTTTATGCTCCACAATACCGGATGGTTGCAAAACTTTTACATTAATCAACCTGTGCGGATAGAGTGAAACATCCTGCATCAGCTCCGCCAAGCTTACTTCACTGTCGCACAATGCGTGCAATACCTGCAATGCAGAAATAATTCCATCGCCTGTTGTGTGTTTATCCAGACAGATAATATGCCCAGAACTTTCTCCACCAATATACCAACTTTCTTTACGCAACAACTCCATCACATGACGATCACCCACTTTCGATCGCAAAAAAGGAATATTCAAGCTTTTAATTCCATTTTCAATCGCCATATTGGTCATCAGCGTCCCAACTACACCACCTTTCATAAAACCTGTCTGCTGCCGATGTTTTGTTATAATATAAATTAACTGATCGCCATCATAAAGAACGCCTTTTTCATCAACCATCATTACGCGATCACCGTCACCATCCAGCGCAATACCCAGGTTTGCCTGATGCATTTTGACTGCATTTTGCAACGTTGAACAATGTGTTGCACCACATTCATAGTTAATGTTTAAACCATTAGGCTGATCACCTATCGTCACTACATCTGCACCCAGTTCATGAAACACATGACCGGCGATATGATAAGCTGCTCCATTCGCACAATCCACAACGATTCTCAAACCACGTAGATCTAGATGGTATGGAAATGTACTTTTGCAAAATTCGATATACCGACCGCTGGCATCTTTTAGTCGCTGCACCTTGCCAAGCTGTGCCGAAGGCATCGTCTTAACAGGTAAATCTATGACCGCCTCTATCTGCTGCTCAATCTCATCGGGCAATTTAGTGCCTTCGGCCGAAAAAAATTTGACACCATTATCTTCAAACAAATTATGTGAAGCAGAAATCACGATACCTGCTTGCAGTCTGAGTGCACGAATCAAATAAGCGATGGCCGATGTTGGCATCGGACCGGACAGAAACACATCAACACCCGAAGCAGATAAACCCGCTTCAAGCGCAGATTCCAACATATACCCTGAGACACGCGTATCCTTACCGATTAACACCTTGGGTCGCTCACCTTCCATAAGATGCCAGTCTTTTGCTGCCAACACCTTTCCTGCCGCAAACCCCAAGCTCAGAATTCGATCTGGCGTAATCGGTTCCTCGCCAACACGCCCCCGTATACCGTCAGTTCCAAAAAATTTCTTAGTCAACGATTACACTTCCGAAATGTGAATGAAAAATAATGCTAGTCGTTAAATAGTATCATGCAAACATGATTTAATTTTACTTAATGATTTTCATCGACCGCATTCTTGAACAGTATTCAAAACAGCCAACGCATCTTTTGTTGCTTTAACATCGTGTACACGCACTATTCTTGCGCCATTGATTACCGCAATGATGGCGGCCGCAACACTTTCATGAATACGCTGATCTACAGAATTACCCGTCACAGCACCTAGCATAGATTTCCGAGATAGCCCAGCCAGCAATGGCACCTGCAATTGGGCTAAATGGCGCAAATTATTTAAGAGGATAAGATTGTGCTGCAAAGTTTTTCCAAAACCAAAACCGGGATCAATAATCAGACGTTCTCGCGATACACCGATAGCTGTGACCACTTGAATACGTTCCTCAAAGAAATCATAAACTTCCTGTAAAATATTTTGATACTGTGGATTATCTTGCATATCTGCTGGACGTCCTTGCATATGCATCAAACAGACCAGCACGCGATGACTTTTTGCAACCACCTCCAACGCTCCAGAACTACGCAGAGCATTGATATCATTAATCATATCAACGCCAGCAATAATTGCCTGCCGCATCACTTCCGGTTTTGATGTGTCCACTGAAACCAGAATTTCCTTATCCGCGAACGCTTCAATAATCGGTATCACACGCCGCAATTCCTCATCAACCCCTACCGGCAAACTGCCCGGACGTGTGGATTCACCCCCAATATCCAAGATATCCGCACCTTCATTAATCAGTTTTTTAGCATGTTCTATGGCATTCTCGGTTGAGAAAAACAATCCGCCATCAGAGAATGAATCAGGCGTGACATTAACAACGCCCATTATGAGTGGTTGCTTCGCCTTATGAATTGAATGCAGACTACGCTGCGTCATAGATCGGAATATCAGTCAATAGTAATAGAACAAAAAAAAGGATACGATTGGAATAATCGTATCCTGTATAAGTGAGTTACTCGAGAAACCAATTAATCCGTTTCTTTAGCGACGCCTTGCGGCGGAATATCAGTTCCCTCAGCCTCATCCTCAGTTGAAGATACATCTTCAGCTGCCGGTTCTGTCATAGTTTGAGGCGGTTTCGGCGGACGTGGAGGTCGTCCTTCCATGATATCTTTGATTTGCTCGCTATCGATAGTTTCCCACTCGAGTAACGCTTGCGTCATCGCTTCGATCTTGTCTTTATTCTCCTCAATCAGCTTACGTGCAAGTGCGTACTGTTCATCGACTATACGGCGAATTTCGGCGTCAACCTTTTGCATGGTTGCTTCACTCATATTCTTATGCGTGGTTACTGAACGCCCCAAGAAAACCTCTCCTTCATTTTCGCCATAGACCATTGGACCGAGTTCATCGGTCATACCCCACTGGGTCACCATTTGACGTGCTAGCTCGGTAGCACGCTCAAAGTCATTCGATGCACCTGTGGTCATTTGATTCATAAAAACTTCTTCAGCGATACGTCCACCAAACATTACTGCCAACCGTTGCAAAATCTCTTCTTTTTCCATGCTGAATCGATCTTCTGTAGGCAGTTGCATGGTCACACCTAATGCACGCCCTCTGGGAATAATCGTCACTTTATGAACAGGATCTGTTTTAGGCAGCAAATAGGCTACTACCGCATGCCCGGATTCATGATAAGCAGTGTTCTTACGCTCGTGCTCGGGCATGACCATAGATTTTCTTTCGGCACCCATAAATATCTTGTCTTTGGCATTTTCAAAGTCCTCCATATCCACAAGGCGCTTATTTTTCCGCGCCGCAAATAAGGCGGCTTCATTCACCAGATTGGCTAGATCAGCACCTGACATGCCAGGAGTTCCTCGCGCTAAGACATCAGCTTTTACATCTGGAGCTAATGGCACTTTACGCATATGCACATTTAGAATCTGCTCACGCCCACGAATGTCAGGCAATGGAACAGTTACTTGTCGGTCAAAGCGTCCTGGACGTAACAATGCAGGATCAAGGACATCAGGCCGGTTTGTCGCGGCAATCACAATTACACCCAACGAGCCTTCAAAACCATCCATTTCAACCAGAAGCTGGTTAAGCGTCTGCTCCCGTTCGTCATTACCGCCTCCCAAACCAGCACCCCGTTGGCGGCCAACCGCATCAATCTCATCAATAAAGATAATACAAGGTGCATGCTTCTTGGCCTGTTCAAACATATCGCGCACCCTCGACGCACCAACACCAACAAACATCTCAACAAAATCAGATCCTGAGATACTGAAGAATGGTACCTGTGCTTCCCCAGCAATAGCACGTGCAAGAAGCGTCTTACCCGTACCTGGACTGCCAACCATTAGCACGCCACGCGGAATACGACCGCCCAGTTTTTGAAACTTAGTTGGATCACGCAAAAACTCAACCAACTCGGCAACTTCTTCCTTAGCTTCCTCACAACCGGCTACATCGTTAAATGTCACTTGATTCTGGGATTTGTCCAACATGCGCGCCTTGCTTTTACCGAAAGAAAACGCTCCACCATTACGACCGCCACCTTGCATCTGCCGCATGAAAAAGATCCATACCGCAATAAGTAGAAGCATCGGAAACCAAGAAATGAAAATACTCATTAGCATGGATGGCTCTTCTTCCGGCCTCGCCTCAATGACGACACCGGCTTTCAGCAAATCACTAACCAACCACGGATCTGCTGGAGCATATGTAGTAAATCGCGCACCATCCGTATTAGTACCCCTCAGCGTGCGACCATCAATTACCACTTTTGCAATACGGCCACGATTTAAATCAGAAATAAACTGCGAATAATCAATTGGCACCTGTGCTTGTTGTCGCACACTGAATTGGTTAAATACCGTCATCAAAATGAGTGCAATCACAAGCCAAATGGCCATATTCTTAAATAAGTTATTCAAAATAGCTCCTTGGTTTGCACCTTTAAAAAAACCCATTTACGCAAATAGCCTTGATTTTATTCAATTTCTTCAATTCACGAACAAAACCAAAACACCGAACCGCGTAATCTAGAGAAAATCACATAAATTAAGTTCGTTTAATCAATTTTTGTATAATGCCATAATGGCAAGTTTTTTGTTATCACCTGAATTTTGCTTTTTTTACAGTTTCTTTTCAAGCCCTAGCAAATAAACTTCATTACTGCGATCACGAGAAGCCTTTGGCTTTCGCACCAGAACTTTCTTAAATCCGCTTCGCATCGTCTGCAAAAATTGATCAAAACCACTTCCTTGAAACACTTTGACCAAAAAATTTCCACCGTAGTTCAGTTTATCCATCGCAAAACTTAGCGCCAATTCTGCCAAGTACATGCTGCGCGCTTGGTCACTGACACTTACACCACTTATGTTAGGCGCCATATCAGAAATTACGATATCGGCACAACGTCCTGCAAGAATCTGATTCAACATCTCAACTGCGCTTTCTTCACGAAAATCACCCCGGATATACACAACTCCTGGCAATGGCTGCATCTCAAGAATGTCCAAAGCAATAACACTTCCTTCAGCGCCAACTTGGTGTATCGCCACCTGCGACCAACTGCCAGGTGCCGCACCCAGATCTACAACAACCATTCCTTTCTTTAGTATACGGTCACGTTCATTAATTTCAAGTAGTTTATAAGCAGCACGTGAACGGTAACCTTCTTTTTTTGCTAATTTGACATAACTGTCATTTACATGCGCCTGCATCCAAGCTTTGCTGGTTTTAGCACGCGTCATAGCGTAAAATCGGAAGTATTTGTAAATAAGTCATAGAGGACGATGTGACACTAAGTATTACTCAACGCCGCCGGTTTTCAGCCCAGGGTCATGCGTTAAATCCCATAGTAATCATTGGAAAAGCAGGGCTGACAAAAAGTGTTTTAGAAGAGCTTGATCGCGGACTTTTCAGTCACGAATTAATCAAAATCAAAGTTCATTTGGGTGATCGTGATACTCGAAAGTCAATGCTTGATACCATTTGCCAAGAGCTTAACGCCGCCCCTATTCAACAAATTGGAAAAACGTTTGTTATCTACCGGCCCAGACCCGAAGATATTGATCAAAAAAAAGCAAGGACGATTAAAACTCGGCAGCAAAAACGCGAACCACGTCGTACCAAGCGCAGCTACCAAAATTGACGACACAAAACAAAGTAAAAATCAAATATATCTAACACTTAAAATCTCATATTTCTGAACGCCACCGGGTGCCTGAACTTCAGCAATATCGCCTTCATACTTACTAATCAATGCGCGCGCTATCGGAGAACTGATCGAAATCTTACCATTTTTGATATTGGCTTCATCATCGCCAACAATCTGATATGTTGTCGATTCTCCGGTTTGCAAATTCTCTAGTTCCACCGTTGCACCAAATACACAGGCTCCGTCCGCATTAATGAGCGCAGGATTGATGATCTGCGCATTGGACAATTTGGTTTCAAGTTCGGCTATTCGTCCTTCAATGAAGCCTTGTTTCTCTTTGGCTGCGTCATACTCTGCATTTTCAGAAAGATCACCGTGCGAACGCGCCTCAGCAATTGCCGCAATAACCGCAGGACGATGCACAGTTTTCATTTCATGTAATTCATTACGCAGCGCTTCCGCGCCAGCCACAGTTAAAGGAATTGTACCCATTGTTACTCTTTCCCTGTATGTCTTTTAAATTTATTTATAGTAAATACTGATTGCACATGATCACTATGCATGCAACCTTTGCAAATTATATGCTTTTAACTCCTGCATATTAATCATTCCCACACATGCGGCCCGCGCGCCAGCCAAGGTCGTATAATAAGTTACTCTGGCCTGCAATGCTGCATGACGAATCGAATAGGAGTCACGTATAGCGCTGCTTTTATTTTTGACAGTGTTAATGATCAAACTAATCTCACCATTCTTGATCATATCAACAATATGTGGGCGCCCTTCCGCCACTTTATTGACTGCAACAACCTCCAACCCCGCTTCCGCCAGTGTTGCTGCCGTACCTCTTGTAGCATAAAGCTTAAAACCAAGCTCCGCAAGATCATGCGCGATTTCGATCGCATGAAATTTATCCGATTGACGCACGCTAATGAAAACTCTGCCTGACTTTGGCAGGCGGATATCTGACGCCAGTTGTGATTTCACGAAAGCTTCCGCAAAAGTATCACCCACCCCCATCACCTCGCCGGTAGATTTCATTTCCGGTCCTAGGATGGTATCGACACCCGGCAATTTTATAAAGGGAAAAACAGCTTCTTTTACAGAATAAAACGAGGGGGTCATTTCCTTAATAAAGCCCTGTTGCTTCAACGTCCTGCCCGCCATGCAGCGTGCGGAAATCTTGGCGAGGGGCATGCCTGTCGCCTTGGATACAAACGGTACCGTTCGAGATGCCCGCGGATTAACTTCCAGTACATATACATTTCCATCCTGAATCGCGAACTGTACATTCATCAAGCCAACAACTTTCAGTGCGCGCGCCATGGCCGCCGTTTGCCGTTTCAACTCGGACTGCATTTCCGGTTGAAGACTAAATGGAGGCAAAGAACAGGCCGAATCACCCGAGTGAACCCCCGCCTGTTCAATATGCTCCATAATACCTCCAATCAGAACGGTCTCACCATCATGAATGACATCAATATCAACCTCAGCTGCATTCGTTAAAAAACGATCAAGCAAAACCGGAGAGTCATTCGAAACTTTAACCGCCTCTCGCATATAGCGCTCCAGATCCCTTTGCTCATGCACGATTTCCATGGCACGCCCTCCCAGTACATAGCTTGGCCTGACAACCAGTGGATAGCCAATTTCCTCCGCAGCAACCAAAGCGGCCTCGGGATTACGTGCAGTGCGATTTGGTGGTTGCTTTAACCCTAAATCTTGCAGCATTTTTTGGAAACGTTCACGGTCTTCCGCACAATCGATCATATCAGGACTGGTACCAATAATCGGTACACCATTGGCTTCCAGATCGCGCGCCAGTTTTAGCGGAGTCTGACCGCCGTAATGAACGATCACGCCGTGCGGTTTTTCCACCGCAACGATTTCGAGAACATCTTCGAGAGTCAGCGGCTCAAAATATAACCGGTCTGAAGTGTCATAATCAGTTGATACTGTTTCAGGATTACAATTGACCATGATTGTTTCATAGCCATCCTCTCGTAAGGCTAAAGCAGCATGTACACAGCAGTAATCAAACTCAATTCCCTGCCCGATCCGGTTCGGACCACCGCCCAGCACCATAATTTTTTTCTTGTCCGTCGGCGAAGCTTCGCATTCTTCTTCGTAGGTGGAATACATATACGCAGTACTGGTGGCAAATTCAGCAGCGCACGTATCTACACGCTTGTAAACCGGACGAAGATTGAACTGATGACGATAAATACGCACCGCGGTTTGATCCGTGTGCAACAATTTGGCTAATCGGCGATCAGAAAATCCGCTGCGTTTGTACCTGCGCAGCATTGGTTCATCGAGCGTTTCTAATCGTTTCTTGGATAATGCTTGCTCCTGACGAACCAAATCCTCAATTTGGACAAGAAACCACGGATCTATACGGGTCAAGTTAAATATTTCCTGTAGCGTCACGCCGCAGCGAAACGCATCAGCAATATACCAAATTCGATCCGCCCCCGGATTGGCTAACTCAGAACGGATCTTTTCCAGATTGTCAGTTTTCTCATCCAGGCCATCCACTCCGGTTTCTAGCCCGCGCAGCGCTTTTTGCAGTGACTCCTGAAAAGTTCTGCCAATCGCCATGACTTCGCCAACCGACTTCATTTGCGTCGTCAATCGATCATTGGCTTGCGGAAACTTTTCAAATGCAAAGCGCGGTACCTTGGTCACAACATAATCAATCGTTGGTTCGAATGAAGCCGGCGTAGTGCCTCCGGTTATATCGTTACCCAATTCGTTCAGGGTATAACCTACTGCAAGTTTGGCTGCAATTTTAGCAATCGGAAAGCCGGTAGCCTTGGAAGCGAGCGCTGAAGAACGCGACACACGCGGATTCATTTCGATAACCAGCATACGGCCGTCATCGGGGTTAATGGCAAACTGCACATTGGAACCGCCCGTCTCGACTCCAATTTCACGCAACACCGCGATGGATGCATCGCGCATGAGCTGGTATTCCTTATCAGTCAAGGTTTGGGCGGGAGCAACAGTAATCGAATCACCGGTGTGAATACCCATTGGATCAAGGTTTTCGATAGAGCATATAATAATGCAGTTATCCTGCTTATCACGCACCACTTCCATCTCAAACTCTTTCCAGCCGATAACAGATTCTTCAATCAGCAACTCCTTGGTCGGCGAAGCATCCAATCCACGCTCACAAATATCGATAAATTCCTCCCGGTTATAAGCAATGCCACCGCCACTGCCACCCATGGTAAACGAGGGGCGAATAATCACGGGATACCCCATCATCGCTTGCACCTGCATTGCCTCTTCCATACTGTGCGCCACAGCCGAACGTGCAGAGTCGAGCCCAATTCGGGTCATCGCCTGTTTGAATTTCTCACGATCTTCAGCTTTGTCGATCGCTTCGCGCGATGCACCTATCAATTCCACATGATACTTTTCCAGCACCCCGTGCTTAACCAGATCAAGCGCGCAATTAAGCGCCGTCTGACCACCCATAGTTGGCAACAGCGCGTCAGGACGCTCCACATCAATGATTTTTTCCACCATTTTCCAGGTTATAGGCTCGATATACGTTGCATCAGCCATTTCCGGATCAGTCATAATCGTCGCCGGATTGGAATTTACCAGAATGATGCGATAACCTTCCTCACGCAATGCCTTGCACGCCTGCACACCGGAATAGTCGAATTCGCATGCCTGACCGATAATAATCGGCCCGGCACCGATAATAAGAATGGATTGAATGTCGGTACGTTTAGGCATGATCAGTAAAAAATTTAATTTTTATTATTATACGAATGCTGAACTGTATTAATGTCTGGAACCGTGCATCATTTCAATAAAACGATCAAAAAGATAATCAGCATCATGCGGTCCAGGACTCGCTTCAGGGTGACCCTGAAAGCAGAAAGCAGGCTTGTCGAGCAGCTCGAATCCCTGGAGACTGCCATCAAATAGTGAAACATGTGTTACCCGAACAGTATCGGGCAATGAATCGGCGTCTACGGCGAAGCCATGATTCTGACTGGTTATGAAAACTTTCCGGTTGTTTATATCCTGCACCGGATGATTAGCACCATGATGTCCGAATTTCATTTTAACGGTACAGGCCCCGCTTGCCAGTGCCAGTAGCTGATGCCCAAGACAAATACCAAAAATCGGAATCTTTTTATCGAGTAAAGTGCGTGTAGCCGAAATGGCGTAATCGCAAGGTTCCGGATCTCCAGGACCATTCGATAAAAACACACCATCGGGTTTCAGCGCCAATATTGTTTCAGCCGATGTCTGCGCCGGCATGACGGTTATCTTACAACCACGCTGCGCCAATTTACGCAAAATAGTACGTTTAATGCCAAAATCAATTGCCACAACATGGAAATCTGTATTAGTTTGCGTTTGACAGCCAGACTCCAGCGACCATTCACCTTCACTCCAGGTATAGGGTTGCTGACAAGACACAACCTTAGCCAGATCCATTCCAGCCAAACCCGGGAACGCACGCGCATAAGCAACTGCTTGGTCTTTATTAATCTGCCCCGCCATGATACATCCCGACTGCGCGCCTTTTTCGCGCAATATACGCGTCAACTTCCGTGTGTCGATATCGGCAATTGCAATGACTTGCTGCTCAGCAAGAAAATCCGTTAATGATTTTTCACAACGCCAGTTACTGGCAAGCAGCGGCAAATCGCGAATCACTAGCCCGGCAGCATGAACCTTATCGACATGGCCCGACTCAAAATCTTGTGAATTGGTGCCCGTGTTACCAATATGCGGATAAGTCAGTGTAATGATCTGTCGGCAGTAAGAAGGATCCGTTAATATTTCCTGATAACCTGTCATAGCCGTATTAAAAGCGACTTCTCCCGACGTGATGCCCTCAATGCCAATAGAAACGCCATGAAAAACTGTTCCATCTGCAAGTGCAAGAATGGCGGACGGACGTTGTGACACTGAGAACTCCTCGGGTTTTGACTTGATCGGGAAACTAGGGCAGAAAATACTGATATGCTCTGCTTTTGAGAATGAAATTATACGTGAAAAAATTTACAGTTTCTATGTAAATACAAGATTACCAACATCTAAACGAAATAATACTTACGCTATGAAACAGGTCCGCCTGCATTTCTATGCTGAACTCAATGATTTTCTTGCACCGGCCGAACGAAACAACACGATTCAGTTTTGTTTTAACCGTAAGGCATCAATCAAAGATGTTATCGAATCTTGTAATGTTCCACATACCGAAATCGACCTGATTATCGTCAATGATGTATCAGTAAACTTTAACTATAACGTCTTGCAAGGTGACAACATACACGTTCATCCGGTCTATCCAGCAGCCCGATCAAGTAATCCTGCAGCGCTACTGCACCTGACCCCCGCGATAGCGGATAATCCTGAGTTCATAGTCGACGTTAACTTGGGAAGACTGGCACGCTATCTAAGATTGCTCGGGCTTGACTGTCTCTACAGCAATCATTTTGACGATGCCACCATCGCGGAAATTTCCAGCACCTCCCGGCGTATCATTCTCACCCGAGATCGCAAATTGCTGCAACGTAAAATTATTCGCTACGGCTATTTCGTCCGTGCTGAAGCACCTAAATCTCAGGTTAAGGAAGTTTTAATCAAATTCAATTTGCATTCTGCATTAAAACCGCTGACACGCTGCACGTTTTGCAATGAAAAACTGGTGCATACTGATAAACGGTTTATTACGCATCGTTTGAAACCGCTGACAAAAAAATACTATGACAAATTTCTAACCTGTCCTGATTGTGGACAGATCTATTGGCAAGGCAGTCATAATGCCCGCATTAAACAAATAATAAAGGAGTTTTCCGGAAATCAAATCCAAACAACTCACAAACTGCTCAGCGCGATGCCTGAAAAAGACAGATAAACTGATCACGCATAAACGTTATGAATCAGGTCCATGCAACATTGTTTCGGATTGCGACGCTTTAATTTCATTTTCCAGCGCCTCGATCTGTGATTCCAATCCTGCAAACATACCCTTGATCTCTTGCGGTTGATCCTCAGACTGCATTGTGAGCAAAGCAATTTTGCTTTCAAGTGTCTTGATACGCGCCTGCATCATTTCGATTTCCCGTTCACTTTCCGGACCAGCCATATGCATAAACTCAACGCTGTCTTCATACGGTTCGCGCGTTGTGCCGGTTATTTTAATAATTAAGCCAGCCACAAGGCCGCCGACAATTGCAATCCCTAGGGTAATTCCTACACCGGTTAACTGCGCAGTGGCAATACCGGGCACAACTAACAATGCACTGAATCCACCCAGCAGCCCCGGTAAACCATGCAGATTATGCACGCCACAAGTATCCAATAGCTTGAATTTATTTTCCAATGCAGGCAACAAGAAAACATAGCCCAGAACCGAAATGGCACCAGCCAGCAAACCAATACCAAATGCACCTGCCGGTGACACAACATCGCAAACAGACCCTATGCCAACACCTCCAGCCAATGCAGCATTAGCCATATCAACCATTGATGCTTTCCCGCCATTCAATCTGCAACTCAGAAAATAAGTCGCAATCGTTGCGCCAGAAAGCGCCAGCAATGTATTGGCCACCGTTTGCGGCATATTCTCCAAAGGCACGAGTGCAGTGGCAAAACTGGGCCAGAATAACCATAACACCATCGAACCGATCATGGCAAAACGGTCTGAAGTATGATCAGATTCAACCTTTTTACCGCGTTGGTATGCCGTTGTCAGTACTATCGACATTGCCAGACCAAAATAGGCGCCAAATGCATGAATCACAACTGAACCTGCCGTATCCTGAAACCCCGTCGTCAAACCAAACGCATCATCTAAGACAATCCACTCATTCAACAAATAAAGCGGCACCACAAACAACGCCAGCAACGCATATTGGAAAACTCGCAGGCGGCCAAGTACCGCACCCATTGTAATCAATGCCGTTGCAACCGCCAACTCTGCAAACAAGATAGCGTCGAGTGTATGCGGATTTAGAGAATGTCCGAAAACACCGTTGGCACGTAACAAAATGTAAAGCGGCAATCCAACGGCAACAACCAGATATGTTCCTGTAACTGCGCCAAAACCATAACGACGAACAAAAACCATCAAAAAACCAAAGCCGATTAACAACATCGCCAGTATATGAATAATGTAATTATACTGTGCAACAGTTCGCGCCTCGTTCCCAATTGTCCCGTTTCCCGCACAAACCCAACCGCCAGAGCCCAGGAGGAGCAAACCGAATAACCCCGACAGTATCCAATGAATATGCATTTTCATATGATTTGTCCTTATATAATGAATTTCGTTTTACATTATTCTGTAGAATATTTTCTGAAGACAATTACACTTTATTAAAGTGTGAACGTTAATCACACCAAACACAACAGCAAGTTATTTCAAATAATTGGATATGAAAAGGCAAAAATAAATAGGGACCGCAATTAACCAAGACTATATAAATTTTGTCCGAATATGCTTGATAGGGAAATCGAGAAAGGCGAAACTAAACGAAGGCGTACATTCAATCAGATACATTTACTAATTTAGGGCAGGATCAGCTAACAGATGAAGGTTGATCAGGTTGTTTCACAGCTCGGGACAAGCAGCGCACAACCTGATCCTATTTCTTTTTATCACTTATTTTCCTAATAAAAAACAATAATAAGTTAATACATCTCTTTCATTTCGAATTGAATATCAGATTCATCAAAATAATCGAGATCATCCAATCCATTTTCAGCAAATTCCATTTCTTCAATGATTCTCACAACATAGCTGTCCGAAATCATATCTTCCATCAACTCTTCAGAATCATCAAAATCGTCTACTTCTTCAAAAGAATTTTCCATTTTGCAGTCCTCCGTCTTTCGTTAACAAGAAATCTTATTAGACATCATGTAGCCTACCAATAAAAGCAAAGACAGTTAGTGATTTATCCCACAATTTACTCTTTAAAAAAACAGGCTTGCACACTATTTAACGGAAAAAATTACAAAACAATTCAGATTGTTGTACAAAAACCAACATTTCTCTGAATTTTAAGGGGTATCGATGGCATCAAACCTGCTGGCTAACCAACCTGAGATACCCTCGAAACCGGCAACAATTCCTATCACATTCAAACATCGTAAAAACACGCTCGATAATTAAACTGTAATTCTGCTCAACTGGTAACAGTTTGATATTGGTGCCGAGTAATAGTGAATGCTGATTGGAAAACTTTAATCACCTCCGAAACAAGATGCAAAAAAGTCTTCTCAAGTTCCGAAACAAATTGTCGTTAAGCCGTAAAGACTACGAGATATGAAAATAGTCGATTTTGGGTTACGGACAAAAGATACCTTTCTGGTAAATCATTCAGAAATTTGAGAAAGAAAATCCACACTTTCTGACAAGATATCCGTGAATATATAAAGAAAACTTAATTAATATAATAGCTTATGTCTATTTTACTTGCCAGTTCAAATTCACCGCTTGTTACGCACTGGGAAAAAAGTATTTTTGGCTTATCATTAACATCTATAGTCAATAATCCCAAACACTTCAGAGACCGACTTATCAGGACAAATCCAGACTTACTATTATTAGATTATACTTTTCTGAAACAAGACCTTCAAAAAGAAATTCTGAATGTAACCAGCTCAAATCCAAAGCTTAAAATCATTATCTTTGCCCCTGAAATTGATGATAGTGAAGAATGGGCATTATTCAAAAGTGGAGCCCGAGGCTGTTGTCACTACGACATGGATTCCGAGCAAATAGCCTATGCTGTCAAAGCTGTTCAAAAGGGAGAATTATGGATACGTCGCTCATTAACCAGTTATATGTTGCAAGAACTGGTCGAAGTTACATTGGAAAAAGACAGAATTGAAACTGCTATTCATGATCTTTTGACAAACCTAACCAAGCGGGAATATGAAATTGCCACACTGGTAGGACGAGGTGAAAGCAACAAAAGAATTGCAAATAGGCTTGATATCACTGAGCGCACCGTTAAAGCGCATTTAACTGAAATATTCCGCAAGCTTCAAATCACGGATCGTATTAAGCTCGCACTAATGATGAAAGATACTGTATCCTCACTTAAACCACTACATGTAAATTATCATACATTACACCACGATCCAACTTTTTTTGCTTAAGCAATCGACCTCATATTCTCCAGTTTGGATTGAAATTTGGTCTGATATTGTCACGCTAACGCATCAATTCTTCTCTAAATATTGACCATTTTTTCTACTTCGAGCATCAGCGTTTGCTCAGTCAGTAGTCGCAAATTAGCACAGCCGTTAGCTTAGTCTAACTGTCAGCAATCCAATATGTGATTCCAACTTTTCAATTACCCGAGCTTTTGTAGTAGCGTATCAATTTCCTAAATTGGCAGATCGTTTTCTTGTCACAGGTTATCAATATTAACCGCCTAAAGCAGGATGTTCGCAGGCAATTTTCCATTCGGTTTTTTCTATACTGCCGGGTTCGACTTTTACCCATTCTTGCGGCTGACTGTACGAGCGAATGAGCTCTCCATCACCCATGTTCCAACTATATAACTTGTAGGCGAGTTCTTTGACATGCTTGCTCCGGCACTCATACTTTTTCCGGACTTCTTTTGATAAAAAGTAAACACCGGTGTCTTCTTGTTCAAGCACATAGTCAATCAGCGTCCACATTTTGGCTTCGCTGCCGACTTTGCTGAGGGTTTGTAAATCGGCGAATACCGTGTAACCGCCTTTGTCGTCGCGCTTGTCCACCTGAATCCACTCGGCCATAATACCGGTGCTAAAGCACAGCAACAGAACGGTCAATAGCAATTTTTTCATTGTCATGCGTCCTATACGTTTATAAATGATGCTCGATAGCGCTTGAAAAAGATTATTTCATAAAAAATCGAACGTGCGAAATGTTGCGTGCTGTATGCAACAATGTCGATATCGGTTTAAATACTATGCTTTGGCACCCTCCACATCTTTCTGCTTAAAACTCCCTCAAGGAGTTAATATTTTACAAACGACATTGAAAACAGAGTTTTTCAATACTATCGGCCAAAACCGGCTAGTCACTACTTTGAATAAATTTCCAAAATTCTGGCCAAATAATGAGAGTAGGCCACATGTTGGACATGATGCATGGGCTGCCTTAGTCTTTCCACATCGGTCACAATGTAACCGGGTGTAATGTCATTGCTCATTTTGTGATTGACCAGACACTTAACTGCATAAGCAGAAATATCCAGACTTTCGGCAACAGTTACAAACGTCCGGCGCAGGTCATGAATTGTGAACGAAACACCGGATTCTTTGATGATTTTGGCAAGCTGCTTGCGCTGTTCAGAGATATAGCCGGTTCCGTTGGCTCTCTGAAATACATACCATCTCGCCACTGCACAATCTTATGCACAAAGCAACGGTGTTTTAGTCGTCAATTCATCATTTATGGTGTACTCCAGTTTTCGCTTCTGCAAACTGGCGAAACAGGATGGTAAACCGCTCATGATCATTAACCTTGGGAAAACCCTTGCGGATGCTATTGTTGATTACAAGATTGCACGAGACTGCCAACCCATTTTATCAGATTTAGTCAATAATTTGGCACCTCATCTCATTGCTTAAATGCTGTCTTGTTACAAAGGATAAAAACTCTCAGCTGAGCTACCCTCTACTCTAAGTTGAAGGGTTCATAGAATAAAATTACGCATTTATACAATTCGGATCATATTGTCTAAGCTAATCTCAGGTGTCGACTCGAATTCGAAAAAAAGACCCACAGTAGCAGTGCTTCCGTTGTATCGAAGTGCTTTCTTAGCTTTCGGTGTTGCTAGATTAAGCAAAAACAGGTTTGTATCCCTGTTTTTCTGCCAATTTCTTATGATAAGCAGCTTTTTCTAAATTTTCTTCTGCGGCTTTTTCATATTCATGGATTTTATATTTCACATACTTTTTAATATTCTGACCATGTTCGCCAAAAAAGCTGCTGCGTGATTTATGTTTGAACGCATCAATCTGTTCATCAATTTTTGTCAGCATCTCGTCTGCTTGCGCTTCATAATAAAGTACCAGTGCATCATGATCCGCATGGTTGGGTTTGACATTCTGATCTGCCGCAAACGCACTCATCGGTAAAGCGAAAAGCATAAAAGCTGCAATTGTAGCTGTGGTGACGTATTGAAAAACTCCGATTCTCATGGCTGCTGTTCCTTTAACTAATTTCATCATGGTTGAATTTCTAGTTAAGCCAGCGCGGCGAGTATAGTGGGGAGGGCATTATTTTGATCTAAGTAAAACTAGTGCCCTATCCATGTGATAGCGCCGGGTTCAGTGAGCAATATCCACTTATGGAATAACATTAGCTTACTGATTATTCGATGTTTCTTGAGGTTTGTTTTCTGAAGGTGATGTCGGCTGCATTTCAAATACCAGCGGCGTAGTATCGGGTACAGCACTGTAGGGCACCCGTTCTTCTTTAGGTATTGGTTCTGCCTGGCTCGCATGCCAAACCACATAGACTGCGATAACGCTATAAGCAGAGGCAGTGTAGGCAAAAAGCGTATGCTGCCCTGCTATGTCAATAAAGACCGAAGCGAGCAAAGGCCCAATAATTGCGCCAAGCCCTGTAATTAGTAATAACTGGCCGCTGACTTCGACAAACACATCGGCACTCATCTTATCATTTACATGCGCGATACATAAAGAATAAAGTGGTAGCGCTGCAGCACCATAGCCGAAAGCAAGCAAATATAATGTCATGCCATCTGCTTGGTCGATTACTGAAAGCCCGAATCCAAACACGGTTGCAACCAAGCTATTGGCCAAAATAATTCGGCGTCGATCAATGTTATCCGAGAGTTTCCCAATGGGCCATTGTGCGAGCGCACCGCCAAACACAATTGCCGCCATAAAAAACCCCGTTGCGCTGGTTGATTGTGTCAAGGTCTGTGCATAGACAGGAGCCAGTCCCCAAAGTGCTCCATTAGTCATACCGACCAGAAAGCAGGCGACGAAACCGACCGGTGCAGCCTCATATATGTCGCGCGGACGAAACTGCACGGCGTCTCTATGCTCCGGCTCAATGCCCGTTGTCAATGCCACCGGCACCAGTGATAATGTAATAACAATTGAAACAATCGCAAAAGGTAAAATGGTCGTCGGATCCAAAATCGTAAATAACAGTTTTCCGGAAAGAACCGCAAACCAGACTGTCACCATGTAGCCAGCTAGAATCTGTCCACGCGTTTTTTGTGTCGCCAATTCGTTCAGCCAGCTTTCTATGATTGTATAAAGGCCGGACATACAAAAGCCAAAAACAATTCGCAATAAAATCCAGGCAACTTCATTAATCACAAATGCATTGATCAACGCTGCTGAACCGGTAATAGCAGCAAAAGCGGTGAATGCGCGAATATGACCAAATCGCTTAACCAGACGTGGTATTAAAAAGCAGCCCAGAATAAATCCAAGATAATAGGCTGAACCTAAACTCCCGATACTGTATCCATGAAAACCTTCCAGCAACCCGCGTATGGGTTGCAATACGCCCAGCAGTGAACTGCCTACTTCAAGAAAAAATGTCGCAGTCAGAATACATGCTAGGACGATTAAAATAGGTCTCACGAAAATAAACCTGTTCTCGTTCTATATATACCAAAACATTCTGGAGTGTCTAACATGTAAGAAATCAAAAATAAACTGCAAGCCAGACAGTTTCCTGATCGGGATCAGTCCAGCTGACCTTGTGTTTTTTATGAGGCGGAATAAGAATAAAATCACCTGCTTTAAGATTTACTACAGCATGATCATCAAACATGAGTTTGGCGCAGCCTTTCAACACCAGGACCCATTCGTTTCTTTCCTGATCATACCAACCGCTTTCCGGTGATTGATGTCCTCTGGAAATGATTTTCTCGATGGTCACATTTTCACTGCTAACCAAGACTTCGAACAACTCATTATCCAGATCGGCGGGGATTGCCGCGAAAATATTTTCGGGCTTCATCTCATGACAGTTTTACAGCGCCCGGGCAGGTTATTGAAAACGCGGCTAAGGCGGTGAGGAAATTATGTTATAACTTCAATTACAAGGACAATAAGCACAGTCTATTATAAACAGGTAATCCGGACCAATAATAGTGCTGCCGGATTACCTATCTCAACGTTACTGTCCGTATCAGTCTGTATTAATGATTTTTCACAAAATCAACCAGCTTTTGGTATGTAAACAGATAGTCTTGCCCCGATAACGGCGTATGGCATTGCACGCAGTTCAGGTCATTGCTTTTTTCAGTTCCGTCTGGGTTATATACTGCAAATCCCCAGTTGCCCGTGCGATCTTCAGCTGAAAACGCATCATCCCAATTATCACGGTTCTCCATGACAGCGACAGCTGCCAGCGAATCAATGACAAAAATACCATCATCACCCGGCAAAGGCTTTCCATCGGCATCTGTTTTGGTACTGTATATCTCCATTACTAAAACAGAACCCGAGTCGCCTTTCTGATTTTCCTTATAACTGGCTATGGCCGTTTCGTTTGCGTACAATTTGGCAACCTGGGTCTGGTTGGCACGATTTATTGTGGCATATTTGGTAAAAGCCTTTTCATAGCCTTCCGGAAAATTCACATACTCAGGATTACCACCGCTGTTTGCGTAAATAGGCGTCATCGCGATCACCGCTGCAAGTATTTTCAAAACACCTTTCATTGCTTTCTCCTTCTCTTTATAGTCGTCAGAAACAAGTTATATATCATACACCCATATGAAGCTCTTATTCTTTCAGACCTATTTCTCCGATGTCAATCACCAGTCTTATTGATAAATAAATAACCAGTATAGTTACAACCAAGTAAACGATAAACAGGACGGGCTTTTCTTTTATTGCATCTATAAATGTTTTATGTTTTCCGGCTTTTTTTAAACGGCAATATTCTTCGCGCATTCGGATCGTTCGCGATTTCTGATATTCATCCAAAAGCGCTCGGGCTTTACTGAACTGTGTCGCATCTTTTAACCAGATAGCAGGCATCGAAACACCCCAGTTTCCTGCTGATGTTTCAAAAAATTCAATATCGTTACCTGCTAGTAATGCACGCACATCCTCCGCTTCATCATCAGGAACGCCATTTAACTTAAATAAAATTTTTGACATGAGAGGAAACCTGTTTGTCAACTACCCTTAAAACAGAGATTTTCTTTTGAAATGATGCTATCTTTGTGATCATTCAGTTGTCAAGCCATACCATCAAAAATTATCATATTGGCGTCATGAAAAAAACGATTCTAATTACAGGCTGCTCAAGCGGTATAGGCTATTGCGTTGCCAAAGCGCTGCATGAATACGGTTATCGTGTTTTCGCTACGGCTCGCAGACAGGAAAGTGTTGAAATGCTTCTGAATGAAGGCCTGGAAAGCCTTCAGCTTGATTTGATGGATTCAAATTCCATTAATCATGCATTTGAGTCAGTAATGCGACTGACTAACGGTGAATTGTACGCAGTGTTTAATAATGGTGCATATGGCTTACCCGGCGCCATTGAAGATTTGACTCGTGAAGCGCTGCGCAATCAATTCGAAACCAATGTTTTTGGCTGGCAAGAACTGACCAATCTCATTTTGCCAGTGATGCGCAAACAAGGTTACGGCCGCATTATACAAAACAGTTCTGTACTGGGCTTTGTTTCATTGCCCTTTCGCGGCGCTTATAATGCAACGAAGTACGCAATTGAAGGTTTAAGCGACACGATGCGTCTCGAATTAATAGGCAGTAATATTCACGTGTGTTTGATTGAACCAGGCCCAATTGAGAGTAAATTCCGTGAAAACGCCGTCAAAATGCTGTTAAAAAACGTTGATGTGGAAAAAAGTATTCACCGCGAGCGATATCGTAAAGTGCTCAAGCGGTTAAATACCAAGGGGCCCGCTGTCCCCTTCACATTACCGCCGGAAGCTGTACTCAAACGCGTCATTCATGCTCTAGAAGCAGAAAAACCGCGTCCGCGTTATTATGTCACTTTCCCTACCTACCTGTTTGGCGTACTCAAACGCTTCCTCAGCACCCGCGCACTTGATGCGTTACTTGCCAAGTCCGGCGGCGATCATTAACAACTGATCTTTGTTATCGTTATTCAATGAGTTTAGAAAAAAAAACACCTCACTGAGACAGTGAGGTGAAACGGCTTCGTCACGAACTAAACACTTCGACTTTAATCAGCAGCCAGCATAGAGAACGTTCTTTGTGCTTGCTGAATTTTTATAGAATGTCCTTATTCTATTTTTAGAACCCAATTCCAAGATAGCCACCGGCCGTCATACCGTTCAGGTTGACGCCATCTACCTTGCCTGCGGTCAACTGATAACGGCCATCGATACCAATATAAAAGTTCTTCCACAGGTGGTAATCAAGCCCCGCACCAAACTGAACTCCAGGTTGTATATACGTAATAGACTGAGTCGGCGGACTTAATACGTGGATAGCCAGGCCGGCTGGAATAATCCAGGGGCGCAATTTTGAACCTTTAAAGAATTTGACTTTGGGGGATGCAGCCAGAGTAAATTGATTGACAGTCACATGAATCGGATTCAGCTCTCCACCAGCCAGCATACTAGGCACATTGCCCACGGCTCCGTTACCTTCAATATTGTGACCGAATTCTTTATACTCAAACATCAATTCTGCAAAAATAGACGTGTTTGGAAGAACACCCCATACATCATCGGTTAGATTCCAATCAAGTCCTGCTCCAATATACCAGCCATTCTGGTCGGGGCGATCTTGAGCGCCAATAGGCAGTACCTGACTTTCTATCGTTACGCCGTTACGGTGATTCATCATATGCGTAAACCCACCTCTAAAGAACAGCATGCGGTCTTTTTGATCCGTGCGGCTAATGATCGGCTCTATACGTTCTTCTAAAACCGCATTGCTCTGCTGGATAGTATTGACTTTCTCCACGGTCTGATTTGTTGTTTGTTCTATATTCTGTACTTTCTGCGCAGACTGAGCACTTTCAGACTTTAGTTTTTCCAACTCGGCCTGAATTGCTTGCAAGCTTTGTTCCAAATGTCTGATTCTCGTTGCTGCATCATGAGCTAAAGCTTGCGGCACAAAAGCAACTATGCAAATCAACAACAAAACCAATATTAATCCGTTGCCTATCCTCTTTCTTTTATAGAAATACTTCATCTACTCCTCCAAAATTTGCGTATTTGTAAATTTTTATGCTTAGGAATAACATTCTAGATAACTATTAGAAGCCACAAGCTATCCTTCCACATTGTTCATATTTGTGGAAACTCTATTTTCACATTTTCTTTTTTACTTTTCTACCGCCATAATTTACTTTTACTGATAATATTTAACCATAACGCTTTCAACTTTGATCTGCATCAAGCTAAGATAAATTTGTTCCTATTTTTGAAAATTTTATGGTTCATTTAATAACTTCAGATTCTTTGTTTCCCCCCTTGGAAGAAGCGTTATTAGAACCCAATGGTTTGTTGGCCGTTGGTGGCGATCTATCACCAAAGCGCCTGATCAATGCGTATGAAAATGGTATTTTTCCCTGGTTTAATAAGGATGAACCGGCACTTTGGTGGAGCCCGGATCCCCGCATGGTGTTGTTTCCTAATGAATTAAAAGTATCCCGCTCATTACGAAAATCCATCAAAAAAAACAACTACCACGTTCGCGGTGATAGTCACTTCTCGGAAGTCATGCTTGCTTGTGCTGAACCACGTAGAAACCAAGCCGGTACATGGATTCATCCCGACATGGTCTCGGCCTATACGGCGCTTCATGAAATCGGGTTGGCGCACTCGGTGGAAACCTGGATCGACGGGAAACTGGTTGGAGGTCTCTATGGCTTGGCAATGGGAAAGGTATTTTTTGGCGAATCAATGTTTTCACGTGCGCCGGATGCATCTAAAATCGCATTTGTTTATTTAGTCAGGCATTTAATACAATGGAATTATATTTTAATCGATTGTCAGGTAAGAACGGCGCATCTTGCTTCGCTGGGCGCACGTGAAATTTCAAGAGCTGAGTTCAGTCAAATACTGAACATCTGGGCCAAGAATAGGGTGTCGGAGGAAAAGTGGGATTTCAGTTATATGTATGAATGATTCCATGAAGACGCTTAAGTATCATACAACGCATCCATATCCGTGCGGTTATCTACCCGATAAAATGGCACGATCCGAGGTCGTTGCGTCTGAATATCGGATTGACACAAACTTATACGGCCGATTACTTGAACAAGGATATCGTCGCAGCGGCCATTTTATTTACCGCCCTCAATGTGACAGATGTCATGCTTGTCAATCGGTACGTATTAAAGTGGATGCATTCAAGCCCAACCGTTCACAACGCAGATGCTGGAACAGGCATCATTTTATGACCGCCTGGCAACATCAACTCCACTTTAAAAAAGAGCATTTTTTGCTTTACCAACGTTATCAGCGCGCGCGCCACATGGACAGCAACATGGACTATGACAAGCGCGAACAATACCGGAATTTTTTGCTGCAAAGTAATGTTAACTCTCAGCTGATCACATTCCATGACACCAAACAGCTGCGCATCATCAGTTTTGTTGACTTACTGCCGGATGGTCTGTCGTCGGTATATACTTTTTATGATCCTGAGGTTTCGCAAGCCAGTTATGGCACGTACAGTATTTTGTGGCAGATTCAACAATGCCGGGCACTGGGTTTGTCTTATTTATACCTTGGCTATTGGATCAAGGAACATAAGAAAATGAATTACAAAGCCAATTTCCAGCCACTGGAAATCCTGACAAATGGTCAATGGATGCCTTTTGAACAGATTGTACGCAACATATAATATGTGTTGCTGTAGGCAAATTCGGGATAACGGGAAACGGTCCGGCTCTTACCAAAAAACGCCGCCGAGCGATCACGAACTGTATTAATTTGACATAACCACTTTGCGGAACCCATGGATGTTTTACTCATTATTGCGCCGATTACTTTTTCAGCTGGAACCTGAGACAGCTCATCACATTACTTTAGACGCAATTGAAAAAGCCTTTAGGCTCGGTCTGCTCAAGCAACCAGTTATAGATTGTCCGCAGCGGCGTGTTATGGGAATCACTTTTCCTAATCCGATCGGCCTCGCAGCAGGTCTGGATAAAAATGGTGAATATCTGGATGCTCTGGCTGCACTGGGTTTTGGTTTTGTAGAAGTTGGTACCGTCACACCGCGCCCGCAACCCGGTAATCCTGCCCCACGCCTCTTTCGCATACCGCAGGCTCAGGCTATTATTAACCGCTTGGGCTTTAACAATCAGGGCATTGATCGGTTACTTGAAAACATCAATCGTTCAAGCTATACGGGCGTGCTGGGCATCAATATCGGCAAAAATTTCGATACGCCCATTGAACATGCCGTGGAAGACTACCGGATATGCCTGTCTAAAGCTTATCAGTACGCCAGTTATATTACGATCAACATTTCTTCCCCCAATACTAAAAACCTGCGGGAGTTGCAAGCAACGGATGCACTGGATACGTTGCTTTTCACACTAAAATCCGAACAGCTGTCTCTGAACCAGACTCATGGTAAATATACACCGTTGGTTGTAAAAATCGCGCCGGATTTGGAGCGCTCACAAATAGCATCCATCGCGCAATTGCTACTGAAGCACAAAATTGACGGTATCATCGCGACCAACACCACCCTATCCCGGCAAGGTATCGAACACCTGGCAATCTCACAGGAAACCGGCGGCCTAAGCGGCGCTCCACTAGCCGAAAAAGCAACAGCGGTTGTTGCACAGCTACGGCATTTTTTACAGGGCACTATCCCCATTATCGGTGTCGGCGGTATCATGTCAGCACAAGACGCCAAGAAAAAAATGGATGCCGGTGCCAGCCTGATACAGATTTACAGCGGACTAATTTACCAGGGACCCAGTCTAATAACACGTATTGCGCAAACAATCTGCAAGGATCAGTACCCGTCCGAACAAGCATGATTTGTCAATTTTAAAATAGGTTATTTCCGCATTTCCGTTGGTATTTTCCGGCAATGCCTGTTTATTACTGTAAACCGTTACAATAGCGAATCAAAACGAATCGTGACCGTTTTCAAAACAGAACGCAGCAAATCTTTGGAGAAGCCGATGGCGGGAATTTTTTCAAAATTTAAATCTATCTTCAAATCAGAAAAAAAAACAAAGCCGCCCGTTTCCTTACCGGTAAAAAATAGCAATCATTCCGGTTTTTCAAAAACCACGATTTTTTCAGGCAGTTTATTTATTTTGGCTGCATTATTACTGATCGCTGTTCTCGCTTACAACTTGGAGCAGACACGCGAAAATACAGCAAGACTTGAAATTATTGCACGGATGCAAACACATACCCTACGCTTGCCAACAATGCTTCAACTTGTTTTTTCCGGCCATGAAAACGCTTTTGTGCAACTCGACGAGAGCCAGAAAAGAATCAGTCAGTACCTGGCTCTACTGTCAGTTGGTGGTGATTTTCGTCATCTTGATGTATCTGCGATTACACAATCGCACCTACACACTCATCTTGAAGATTTAATTCAAAAATGGCGAGCCGAAGAAAAGAAAATTCATCTGGTTCTCAATCATCAACACACACTCGTTAATCTTGGTCAGGCTGTGAGCGCCATCAACTCAATCAGCGGCGAACTCAACCAAAAACTCGACCAGTTAATAAACGACCTCAGTCAATCCAGCGATTTGCCCGCAGCACTTGGTGCCCTGACAACTATGCGTACATTGACGCAGAATGTAACGCGCAGCGTTAGTGTCATGCTATCCAGTAAACTTCCAGTACCAGAAATAAAAAAACAACTGACGCATGACCGTAAACAGTTTTCTGCCATTCTGCAGGCATTTAATCATGGGCACGAGATTTTGAATCTTTCAACGATCGATGATCCAGTTGTGCAGAAATTACTACCAGTGATCGAAACATTCTTTTTAGAAATTGACAATAATATCAATACGATTCAAACTGAGATTTCGGATGTAATGACCGCCAGAGCTGCTGCCAACGAAATCATTCAAAAGAGTGATATCATTTTAAACAGCATCGTTACTCTTGATAAAGCCCTGCAAATTGAAGATACAGACATGGCCGGCTCGTTGGCAAAATTACATTATGGATTGGCGATGATTGTCGTACTGTCGCTGGGCGTGCTTATCTATACACTTCGCCAAAATGAGTCTTCAGCGCCACAAGTTACGACATACAATATGAACGATACGCAGACGGCCATGTTAAACCTGCTTGATGACATGAAAAAAATGGCTGAAGGTGATCTCACTGTGCGTACAGTTGTCACAGAAGACATAACAGGTGTAATTGCCGATGCTGTCAACTTCACTATTGAAGAGTTGCACGCACTGGTTAAACAAGTCAATAATGCCAGTACACACGTGGTCAATACTTCTGATCAGGCACAGCAAATTTCTGCAAGATTGCTGTCCGCAGCACAACAGCAATCACGTAAAATCGAACAAACGACCATAGCCGTTTTGGGTATGGCAGAATCCATCAACCAGGTTTCAGATACTGCTACCGAGTCTGCGGAAGTTGCCAAACAATCGTTGTCCACCGCCGAAAGAGGCCGCATCGCTGTACTGGAGTCGATTGCCGGTATGGAAGAAATTCGTACACATATTCAAGAAACATCAAAACGTATTAAGCGTCTTGGGGAAAGCTCGCAGGAAATCGGTGAAATTATAGCGCTGGTTTCAGATATCACAGAGCAAACCAATATTCTTGCATTAAATGCAGCATTGCAGACTACGGCCGCAGGCGAAGCAGGGCGAGGCTTTAACAAAATTGCACAGGAAGTCCAGCGGCTCGCGGAACGCTCGGCGGAAGCTAGTAAACAAATCAGCCGACTCATTAAAATGATTCAGAATGATACTTACGATACTATCGCCGCTATGGAAAGGAGTACAAGAGAGGTTATCAAAGGCGCGCAAAAATCGAATATTGCTGGGAAAGCGCTTGAAGAAATTGAAGGAGTATCCAAGCACCTTGCCGATCATGTCGCCCATATTTACACGGTCACCCATGCCCAGACTCAGGCGGCAAAGCAAGTAATTGAAAATATGGAGGAGATACTGCTCGTTACTCGCCAGACAACGGATGGTACGCAGCAGACTGCAGCTTCAATCGAGCAAATTTCAGGCTTTGCTTCTGAACTCAAAGCATCGGTGGCTAATTTTAAAATCTAATTTTATGTTTTTACGCTTTCAATGAATATGCAAACCAGACTTGACATCTCTTCTATCGCGGGAATCAGGGAAAATATTCATGAATTATTTGCGCTCATTCAAGAAAACCTTGAGGCTTACGGCCGAAACCCGGACGACACGCAACTGCTTGAAACCTGCCGCGTTTATATTCATCAGCTGG
Organism: Burkholderiales bacterium; assembly: GCA_024235755.1. Taxonomy (GTDB): domain Bacteria; phylum Pseudomonadota; class Gammaproteobacteria; order Burkholderiales; family Nitrosomonadaceae; genus Nitrosomonas. The sequence goes on from JACKLV010000003.1 coordinate 249,001, forward strand.
ATAGTTTGTTTCAGGTACTTGAATTAAAGAGCATTTCTGTTATAACCAAAAATATCGAGCAATTGATTGCCGATTTGAGTGCACAACGAAGCGACGCCGCCTTGACATGTGTGGATGTCATCAAACGTGCTATCAACTCAATTCTTAAATATCTGGATAAATTGATTGATGGTGCAGATGAAAACCCAGCGCGGCTGTTTCCAGCTTACCGGGATTTAGTGCGCCTCTCAGGATATCAGCAGGTTTCAGAATTGGATTTGTTTTTTCCTGTATTGACAGCAGACCCGCCGCTTAAACCTGTCGTTAATGAAAACGATTCCCGGCAGCTCCAAATACTGACCAAACGTGCTTGTGCAGAATACCAAACAGGCTTGGTGCAATTGTTAAAGAATACTTCGGTATACGAAAATCTCAAAAAAATGCATCATGCATTGATTGAGGTTGAACAGTTGCCCGGGCCGGTTGAACATCGTATTTTTTGGTGGGTAGCCACCGGTTTTCTGGAAAGTCTTTTATCTCAAGAATCAGATATCGAGCTATCAAGCCGTAAGCTGTGCGGAAAAATTGAACAAATCCTACGCCACTCTAACGAAAGCGCACGTCAAGACACGACTCAGCTTACACGGGAGTTGCTTTACCATTTGGCCCGATATGATCGTTCGCCAGCCAGCGAACAAATTGAAGCAATCCGCAAAGCCTATTCACTGCCGTCGTTCACAGATAGCGATAAAATCGAATCAGCTTGTTTGGCTTCACAGCAAGACAGTCTGCATGAAATCCAGGAAACAATAAAACAGGCCAATGAAAACTGGCAGACATTTTGTTCTGGTAAACATGGCGATTTGACATCATTCCTAGATGACATGGCGCATATGCGCGAGCTGTCGATCCGTCTCCAATGCTTGCCGGCGCAGCAGTTAATCGATGCCATTGACCTCACAGCGCGGTCATTACATGCACAACAATCACAATTACCTGCCATAAATGAAAAAGCGACGATGGAAATCGCGACGGCACTTCTTCATCTGGAAAGTATCATCGAGAATTTTAATATGCTGCCAAATGATCTTTCAGCACAGGTCGAATCTGTTTCCTCGCGCTTAAAAACAGTGACCGCAAACGATGAAGCGAATGCAGGACCTGATGCTGCTTCAACCTTAAGTGAAATTAAAAGTCCGGCTCAAAAAAAACAATTACAGACACAAACCGTACAGGAGGTGCTTGCCAATCTTCAACAGGTCGAAAAAATACTTGAACAGTTTTTTCAAGCACCAACTGAACTCGAATCCCTGTCCACTGTTATTACATTATTGAACCAGACTGCCGGTGTGCTTGACATACTGGAACTGAAACGCGCCCATCATTTATTAAACTTGTGCCTTAATCAGGTAAAAAAATTTACTGAGTCAGGCTACGTTTTGACACACATTGACCAGAATCTGCTTGTCGATGGATTAAGCAGTTTGAGTTTTTTTCTGGAAGCGTATAAAAATAATCCAAACGCAAATCAAAGGGTTTTAAATACAGCCGTTGCTGTTTTTGAAAATACCGTTAATCAGAAAACCGCTGCATCGTCCACAACCAATGCTTTAGCAGCCGAATCTGAACTTGAAGAAACAGATTACACGGAACCTGAAACTACTCCGGATGTTTTTTCCGAACTCGAGAATAAAGTTGATACCGGTGTCGATCCAGAATTGCTGAGCATTTTTCTTGAAGAGGCAGATGAAATTCTGGCTGAAATCGCTGCATGTATACAACATTGCGAGTCCGACAAATCGAATTTGAAATCGCTCACCACAATTCGTCGTGGTTTTCATACATTGAAGGGCAGTGGCCGCATGGTCAAACTGGATTATTTCAGCGATGCCGCCTGGACAATGGAAAAAACGCTGAATTACTGGCTCAATGAAAAGAAACAGATTACAGAGGAATTGATCCGGCTGATACTGTCGGCACATCAAGCTTTCACCAATTGGTGCAGTAGCCTCAGAACCACTGGAGAAGCGGAAATTCAGTTGGATCAAATCCATGCGCTTATTCGCCTTTTAGATGCCGGTGAAGAATCAATGCACAGCGCCGAACCGGACCTGGAAACGACGACAAACTACCTAGCGAACAGCGGTGTGCCCCAAGATACTGTTTCTATCGGCGGTATTTCAATTCCTGTGGATCTTTTTGAAATATTTACCATTGAATCAAAACAGCACTTGACGAACCTAGAACGGGAATTGCAAGCACTGCTGGATACACATCCGCCAAAAATCAGTCAACCGTTCACATTGGCGGCTCATACTCTGGCAAGTACTTCCCGGGCTATCAAACTGGATTTTATCGCAGCTCTCTGCGGTAAACTTGAAGATTGGCTGACTCGATTGCGGGAAAAGGACGCGTATCTGAAAGAATCCGATACGCATCTCATACAAAATTGCATTCATCAAATTGGCGAGCTCTTGCACAAAGTTCTTCAGCAGCAGTTTCCCGATGAAGCTGATTTACAGCTCGCACATTTTTTAACGCAGGAAATCGACAAACAACAGACCTGGAGCAAAGAACCTAAAGCCCAAAAACGCTCTGAGCGATCCGAACCAATCAATTTAAGCGAATACAGGCTCAAAAAAGCGCTACCCACTGACCAAAAAGAAGCATCTTGGGACAACGACACGCCACAAGAAATTGTGGAAGACGCCCTTGACACAGTTAGCGCCGAGCTGCTTCAGACATTTCTTGAAGAAGCAACAGACACCATACCTCAGATCAGTACAAAGTTGCGCGCCTGGCGTATTTTGCCGCAAGATGAAGATATCCGCATCAGTCTTCTCCGGCTATTGCATACACTCAAAGGCAGCGCCCATATGATAGGCGCACAACAACTTGGTGAATTGATTCATGCCACAGAAGAGGGCGTAGAACAAGCCTACAACAGTCCGGTTGTTTCAATTCGCGCCATCGAAACAGTTGAATATCAATTCGATCAGATATGTGAAACGATAGAACGGTTGCAGTCAAAGGGAACTGCCGAACAAACCCCTGATACCACAGATAAAGCAATACCCGATTCTACCGCTGCGTTGACAAATGAACCTAGATTGCCGTCACCGACAGATTTATCTACCCAAGAACATATAACTCCGTTCGAAACAAAATTTGAAGATGCCTACCAGCCGATAAACGTATTACGAGTACAGGCCGAATTGATTGACCACTTGGTCAACGAATCGGGTGAAGCCAGCATCATTCGCAGCAAAATTGAAACACAATTGAATCTTTTCAAGCAATCACTACAGGATCTAACTGAAAGCACTGATCGCTTACATGGACAATTACGTGAAATCGAAATCCAGGCGGAAATGCAATTGGCATCACAAACGGTACAGCAACACAATAATGATCAATCCTTCGACCCACTTGAACTTGACCGTTTTACCCGCTTTCAGGAACTGACCCGACTCATGGCTGAAAGCATCGATGATGTCATGACTGTACAGAAAAATCTCAACACGGCTCATACTGCTGCTGTTGAAGCTGCTGCACAGCAGGCAACCATCAATCATCAATTGCAACAGGAATTGATACAGATTCGCACAATACCGTTTGCAAGTATTTCGGAACGCTATTATCGCGTTATCAGAAAAGCAGCCAATGATCTCGGCAAGAAAGCCAGTTTGAAAATCCAGGGAGAAGCAACTGAAATTGACCGCAGTGTTTTGGAAAAAATCAGTGCTTCTCTTGAGCATATTCTCCGTAATGCCGTTGCGCACGGCATTGAAAAAAGCGACCAACGCATTTTATCCGGCAAACCGGAAACCGGAGAGATATGTATGGATATACAGCAGAATAACAATGAAATCTCAATTATTATTCGCGACGACGGCTATGGCCTTGATCTGGAAAGCATCCGTCAAGCTGCGATAAAGTTGGCTCTCATTAACGAAAGTGAAATGCTGGATGACGATCAAATTGCAGCTTTAATTTTTGCCCCAGGACTGACTACACAGGATCATGCAACTGAAACCGCTGGTCGAGGCATCGGAATGGACATCGTACAAAATGATATATCCGAACTAGGTGGTCAGATTTCTGTCGGTTCAGAAAAAAACAAAGGAACTGTTTTTCAGATCCGGTTGCCATTAATGTTGGCAGTGACACAGGCACTGATCGTATCAACCGGCAATCAAGTATATGCAATACCCGCGACAATTGTTGCGCAGGCTCAGGAGTTGAATGCCGAAACACTTCAGAAAGCGTATCAAGAAAAGCGGGTTGATTATGAAGCAAATATCTATCCGTTTACTTATCTTTCCTACTTTCTGGGATACTTTGACAAACAACCCGAAACAAAAAGACATAACCATGTTCTTTTATTGCATAGCGGCGATTTACGACTAGCATTACATACCGATGAATTCATTGGCAAGCGCGAAGTTATCGTAAAAAAAACCGGTTCACAAATTATGCATGCGCCAGGCATCGAGGGTATAACTGTGACCGGAGAAGGCAAACCGGCTCTTATTTTAAATCCACTTAAATTGTTGTATCGCGAAGACGTGCAGCAGATCTTACAAACCCCTGTTTCAGACATCATTAACAGGTCAACTGACAAGGAAAAACCTGTGGCAACCGTCCTGGTTGTCGATGATTCACTGACAGTAAGAAAAGTAACCGGCCGACTACTAAAACGTGAAGGTTTTAATGTTATAACTGCCAAACAGGGCCTTGAGGCTATAGAAACGATATCGGAAATCAAGCCAGACATTATCCTGGTCGATCTTGAAATGCCCAAAATGAACGGCTTTGAATTTATTCAGAATATTCGGAGCAATCCCGATACAGCACAAATACCCATTATCGTCATCACTTCACGGACAGCCGAAAAACATCGTAAAATGGCTTTGGAGCTGGGTGCCAACGAATTCATGGGCAAACCCTACAAAGAAGATGACTTATTGAACCTCATCTCGCACTATAGATGATGAAAAATTTCTAGTGCTTATCCATATGATATTACCGGGTTCAATAAGCTTGTCAATGTACATGACAAAACATCTCTTACAGAAAAAATTTCTATTGTCAAAACGCGCAACACAAAATGAAACGAAATTAGGGCCCAGTAGATCATCAAAAGTAATCAGAGCCAAGACCGAACTACCAAAACTACCTGCTGCTGAACCGATCAAATTGTTGAACTGAAGCTCAATAACATCTTCAGTAAAGCCAACTGCAAGCAAGTCGTCAGCAAGAAACTGGCCATTGTCATCAAAGATGGTATGCGTCCGGCACGACCATCTATAATTTTTCTTGTTTTAATGCTTCGATAAATTCCGACGCGAGTGGCAACAACTCATCGATACGGCTATTAGGCCAGGTTGGGAGTTTTGTAAGCGTATCTTTGAGCCATGCGGCTGGGTCAATGCCGTTGAGTTGTGCGGTGCCAAGCAGGGTTTGGATGGCAGCAGCGCGCTGGCCCGCACACTCAGATCCGACAAAGAGCCAGCGTTTCAGTGTTATAGTCCAGCGCTTTGGCGGATGCGCCGCCGTTGGCTGTTTGCAGGCGGGTTTGCATCAGCCAGTCATGTAATGCATCGAGTATCGGCAGGCTTTTTTGTTTTTTTTGTTTTCGCAGTTGCTGACGTGCTACGCAATCAAGTTGCCTGGCTTCAGCCTCGGCTGCGTACAGCTTGCCGATACGCTGCAATGCCTCGAACGCCATCGGACTGTCGTTGGCCTGATGCAGGTCGAAGAATTTGCGCCTGGCGTGTGCCCAGCATGCCAGTTCAATGCAGGGTGATGCTGTTCTGGAGAACAATGCTTTGTATCCTCCATAATCATCGACCTGCAGATGGCCCTGCCAGTTTTGTAGAAAGTTTTGCGCATGCCTGCCACTGCGACTGGTTTGATAATCGAAGACAACAATGCGCGCTCCGGGATCAAGGTCATTACTGCGGTAGGCCCATAGATAGGCTTTGCGGGTTTTGCCGTTGCCGGGTTCCTGTTGCGCTACCGGCGATTCATCAGCATGCAGGGTGTTTCCCTGCAAAAGATGCCACTTTAATCGATCTGCCAGAGGTTGCAGCGCAACACCGGTACGGCCGACCCATTCAGCCAGCGTAGAGCGCGAAAGCGTGACCTGCTCGCGTGCAGCGATCTGTTCCAGACGATAGAGCGGCAAGTGATTGAGGTATTTGCTGATAATCACCCAGGCCAGCAAACCGGGTGCGGCCATGCCGCCGTCAATGACAGCCGGCGGCACCGGTTCTGCGGTGACGGTTTCGCAGGTCTTGCACGCATACTGCGGCCGGATGTGACGATGGACAAAGAATTTGGCCGGTTCCACGTCAAGCTGTTCGGTGATGTCTTCACCGATTTTGACCAATGTGTTGCCGCATTGCCCGCACTGGCAGAATGCCGGTTCATGACGGTGTTCGATTCGCGGCAGGTGATCGGGCATTGGTTGACGGCCTGCACGGCTGCGTGTCGATCTGGCTGTTGCAGTTTTAGCAGTCGTATCGATTTGCTCAATTTCAGCATGAACGGCCGCGATGTCGGCCAATACGGACTCTTCAAACAGGCTGGGCTGTATGGATGACAGTGATTCGTTCTTTTTACCGAAGCGAATGCGGCGCAAATGCGCCAGTTCCATAGTGAGTGCCTGGATCTTGAGTTCCTGTGCGCGGATTTCTTGTTGTGCTTGCTGAGCCTGATCCAGCAGCGTCTGGACAATACCGGTTACCTGCTGTTTGGTATCGGCATCAAGGTTCAATTGGTCGAGTTGCGCCAGTGGTTTCATGGCTGTCATTATACCACAAAGACACTCTAACTTGCTGTAAATATTGAATTATCAGATTGATTTTATGCCTGTAAATGAGCAGGTGGCAATGCCGATAAACGCTGCCAGTCCACACCTGCTGTCAGCCATTGCCATTGTGATTGACTCAATTCAAAACAATGATCTTCCAACTGCGGCCACACAAACCGGCCCTGATGCAAACGGCGATGGCACAGCCAGACGCCCGTACCATCCCATAACAGTACCTTGATACGATTCCTGGCGCGATTACAAAAAACAAACGCAGAACCCGCGCAGGGTGAATGGCCTAACGTCTGCTGCACAATCATCGACAAACCATCAATGCCCCGGCGCATATCCACCGGCTCAACGACCATCCAGATTTGTCCAACATGAGCAATCAGTCCAGACATTTCAACAATTCGCCCAGCCATTGCGGCGATACATTCGCCGGTACTTCAAGTGTATGACCGCCTGAACAACGTAGCCTCAAGTAATCTGTAACCGGCACAGCTGGTGTAATCGTCACCGGTACCATTGATCCCGGTTGACTACGCAATTGCGTTCTCCGGTAAGTACGCAGCCAATTACCAAAAGTCTTGCTGTTCAAGCCATGCTTGCGACAATAAGACGTCTGCGACAATCCGCTCGACTGCCACGCCCTGATATGACGCAACTGTTGTTCCTGTGTTGTCACTCGTCATCCTCCTTTGAAAATACCCGAGGATAAACAGATCAGATTCTAAATTGTAGATGGTGGGGTTGGACGCTTACGGATCATTGACACAAGCAGTCAATCAATCGCCGCCGCCTACGAGAAAAAGATTAAGGAACTGGAAGAATGCAAGGCCGTTTTAGATGAAAAAATCGTCAATTGTGGACGCGCATTGCCAAGTTTTGAGGCTCATTCTAGAATCGCTATGAAATTTCTCGAAAATCCTTATGAATTATGGACTTCTGGTGCGACCGAAGACAGGAGAAGCGTCCTTAAACTCTGTTTTACCGGTAAGCTATGCTTTGACAAAAATGAAGGCTTTAGAACCGCCCGAAAGGCGCTCCCACTCAGGGTTTTGGAGGGTCTGAAGACCCAAAGTCCGGTATGGTGCCCGGGGCCGGAGTCGAACCGGCACGAACGCAATGTTCGAGGGATTTTAAGTCCCTTGTGTCTACCAATTTCACCACCCGGGCAAGAAAATAATTTTCTACTTACAATAAGTTAAATAAGTACAGTTTAAATAAATCCTATGGATTATAACCTGAATATAATTGCATTTGTAGAACCAATCATACATATTCCTGAACGTGGAGACATTCCCGAATAGCTTATCTAATGCTTATTGAAAAATTGGTGCAAAATCAAAGTTTATATCAACCCAATCCGACTTTTAGCTTTTTTTGTGATCAAAATGGAGGCGGGGGTCGGAATCGAACCGGCGTAGACGGCTTTGCAGGCCGCTGCATAACCACTCTGCCACCCCGCCATGTATAACTTTAGGAGAAACCAATTGCCGGCAAAAAATGGAACTTGAAGATGCTTTTTAAAAATGGAGCGGGAAACGAGGCTCGAACTCGCGACCCCAACCTTGGCAAGGTTGTGCTCTACCACTGAGCTATTCCCGCATATTTGTACGATCAGAGGTTTTCTTATGTTGAAAGTCAACACCCAAAAGACAAGGCAAGGATTATAGAGATTCTGGTTTTTTTGTCAAGGTATGCACATAAGAAGCTGTAGTGCCCAGATCGTTTAAGAAATGATCATTCAGAATCACAATTATATTATTTTCATGGTTTAGATCGCTGATAATTTGAATTTAATGCCTTTGTTATAAAGTCTGGTATTTTTGCTAACTTTGCTAACAGCAAAACACCTCAAAAATATACAAGCTCAAGAGGAAACAAGGGATAATCATATTTCGAGGTTCTGTGTAATTTTACCAATTTTGCGGGCAACACAATTTTCTCAAACAAAATGTATAAAGTAATTTGTATTAGAGCCACATCGAAACGTTTTTAAACCATAGAGTTTTTTAACTGATATGAATATATTTCAACAGCGCAGAAAATTGCTTAAGCTCAGCCTGGTTAGCGGCCTTGGCGTATTCATCTCAAATCATTTGTTTTCAGCATCGACTCAGGCTGCATCGTTAACCCTGGTTGCACAAGGTGGTTTATTGCCACCCGATACAAACGGCATACGCTTGCCCAAGGGATTCAGTGCGCGCACTATAGCGCGTTCAGGACAAACTATCTTCGGCTACGAATGGCACGCCGCTCCAGACGGGGGCGCCACATTTACCACGCAGGACAAGGGTTGGATATATGTTTCCAACAGCGAGTTGAATCATCAACAGGGGGGTGTTGGCGCTATTCGTTTTAATCGGCATGGCGAAATCATTGACGCTTATTCCATTTTGCAAAATACAACACGAAATTGTGCAGGGGGCCATACACCGTGGCAGACCTGGCTCTCCTGCGAGGAATATGATCGTGGTCAAGTATGGGAATGCGATCCGTTTGGCCTGCATACAGCACAGTTACGGCCAGCGCTGGGTACATTCAATCACGAAGCCGTCGCTGTTGATCTTCAGTCTAAACAATTGTATCTTACTGAAGATAAGCCGGACGGATGTTTATACCGCTTTACTGCCAATTCTTTTGACACCGCAGGTCGTCCCGATCTGGATGATGGTTTTTTGGAAGTCGCCGAAGTGATGGGCGGACGTATTGGAGAAGTGCACTGGCGCCTGCTGCCGGACCCACTGGCCGCGCACATACCCACCCGCTACCAAATAAAACAGCGCACGACATTTGATGGTGGCGAAGGTATTTGGTATCACGCAGGTATCGTATATTTCACCACCAAAGGAGACAACCGGATCTGGGCATACAACACCCTAAGCAAAGAACTCAACATCGTTTATAATGCGGCTTTTTATCTGAACCCTATGCTGACCGGTGTCGACAATATCACGGCCAATGCTGCCGGAGAATTGTTGGTAGCGGAAGATGGCGGTGATATGCAGATTGTTGTCGTTACGCCAGACACTGTTACGCCGTTGTTACAGGTTGTCGATCATGACCGGTCGGAAATAACCGGCCCTTCTTTTAGCCCGGACGGCAAACGTTTGTATTTCAGTTCGCAGCGGGGCGCATCAGGCGAATCGAGAGATGGTGTGACTTTCGAAATAACCGGACCGTTCTGACTACACAGTAACTTTTACGACACACCTGAATTCTAATAAGGAGTTATTCCACATGCCTGAAAACGGCCGCTTTCTGTCCCGTTTGATCTGGATTACCCTGGCGGTTATGCTGCTGATCTTTTTGCTGCGCGACATGTCCGATTTTTTTATCTTTGGAGATAAGCGCGAGCACGCAGAACCCCGTATTGTTGAAGCGCGAGGGAATCTTGCTGAAGATGAGCTCAGCACCATTGAATTGTTCGAAAATTCGCGAGACTCGGTAGTTTTCATTACTACCCGGCAGCGTGTTATGGACGCTTGGACGCGGAACATTTTTTCCGTACCCAGTGGAACGGGTTCCGGTTTTATTTGGGACGATCACGGTCACATCATCACCAATTTTCATGTCATCAAAGGCGCAAGCGAAGCTATGGTACGTCTGGTTGATGGCCGTGACTACAAAGCAGCGCTGGTAGGTGCAAGCCCGGCGCACGATATTGCGGTCCTGCGGATCGGTATCGGTTTTCAACGTCCATCGCCGGTACCACTTGGCACCAGCTATGATCTTAAAGTCGGGCAAAAAGTTTTTGCTATCGGCAATCCCTTTGGTCTGGACTGGACTTTAACGACTGGTATTATATCTGCACTCGACCGATCTTTGCCTGGTGAGAACGGCCGTATCATCAGCAATTTAATCCAGACAGATGCCGCTATTAATCCGGGAAACTCAGGTGGCCCTCTGCTGGATTCAGCTGGTCGCTTGATTGGTATTAACACCGCAATTTATAGTCCAAGTGGCGCGAGTGCCGGTATCGGATTTGCCGTACCTGTTGACACCGTTAACCGTGTCGTGCCGCAACTCATCAGCCGCGGCAAATATATCCGTCCGGCACTGGGGATTACCGTCGATGGCAAATTCAATGAACATCTAACCAGTACGATCAATGTCCATGGCATTGTGATACTGGGTGTCGGCCGGGGCTCTGCCGCTGAAGCTGCCGGTCTCAAAGGCGCTGCGATTTCACCCGACGGTGAAATCACGCCGAGGGATATTATTATCGCCATCAACGGCGAGCCCGTCGATTCCGTTGAAAAACTGCTGTTAATTATTGATGGATACCGTGTCGGCGATACTATACGAGTCAGAGTGGTGCGAGATGAACAGGAAATTGAAGTTCCAGTAACATTACAGCCGGGTGAATAAGACTGCCTTAAATTATTGGCTCATAACAGAATACCGGCCGTTGTACGGTTGACTTTACGTAATGAACATAACAACCAAAATTCTTATTTGGATGACCGCTGGCCTGACGGTCGGCAGCCTAATCAATAATTTTGCATACAACAACATAATCATTCAGAATTATTTCGTTGATGGGCTGTTTCATGTCGCAGGCTCAGTATTTATCAATTTACTGAAAATGCTGGTGGTTCCGTTGGTCACATTTTCACTCCTTTGCGGCGTATGCGGTATCGGCGATATCAGTAAACTGGGGCGCATCGGCATCAAAGCGTTTTTTTTGTTTCTGCTATCCACGGCGCTGGCCATTTCACTAGCAATTCTGGTAGCGGTCAATATTGCTCCAGGGAAAAGCTTTAATTTTTCACAAGGCATGCCAGATTCATTTACTGTGCCGGAAACACCGCCGATTACACAGGTTTTCATTGATCTTGTGCCAAGCAATCCCGTTACAGCGTTTGCTGAAGGCAACATGCTGCAGATTATCTTTTTTACGATATTGTTCGCTATTAGTTTACTTATGATTGGCGAACGTGGACGGCCGTTGATCGAGGGTGCGGAACGAATAAATGACGTCATGATGAAGATAGTCAATGTTGTGATGTCCATTGCTCCATACGGTGTATTTGCATTAATGGCAAAAACCTTTGCGGAACAAGGTATCGGTTTGATTATGCCGATGATCGGCTATTTTGGCGTAGTGGTCGCCGTGTTATTTTGTCACGCTATGGGCACGTTGATGCTTCTGCTTAAATTTCTCGGAAGAATCAGTCCTGTCAAGTTTCTCAAAAAAATGCGAACCGCGCAGATTTTTGCCTTCAGCACAGCCAGTTCCAACGCCACAATCCCTGTAACGCTCAGAACGGTAGAAAAGCGTATGGGCGTTGACAATTCCACAGCTGCGTTTATCGTACCCTTTGGTGCGACGATTAATATGGACGGTACCGCCATTATGCAGGGCGTCGCAACCGTATTTATCGCCAATGTTTATGGCATAGAAATTGGCGTTACCGGCTATCTGACGGTAATCGGAATGTCCGTGTTGGCGTCTATCGGTACTGCGGGTGTGCCGGGAGTGGGTTTGATTATGCTTGCCATGGTGTTTAATCAGATCGGTCTTCCAGTTGAAGGCATTGCTTTGATCATGGGTGTGGACCGTTTGCTGGACATGATTCGCACAGCCGTCAATGTGACTGGCGATGCCGTTGTAACCGCAATTGTGGCACAAAGTGAAAACAGTCTTTCAATGACCGTTTTCAATGATCCCACTGCGGGTACGCTGGAATCCGTACATCTGCCACATCAGGACGCTGCGCAACATTGATTATTGCTGTGCTAGCGTCGGATCGGTGATGAAACCAATTCTTGCCATACCTGCATTGGCCGCGATACTCATGGCTCTTGCAACATATTCATATTGTGTAGTTTTGTCAGCACGGATATGTAATTCGGTTTTTGGATCCAGCGATACTGCAGCAGCAAATCGTTCAGGCAACTGATCAAATAACACTGGTTCTCCATTCCAAAAAAAACTGCCGTCTTCCCGAATTGCCAGTTCGATATGCTCGGGCTGGGTAATATTCGGGGTACTTTCCGCTTTGGGCAAATCAATTTTGACTGAATGCGTTAACAGTGGCGCAGTAATAATAAAGATAATTAACAATACCAGCATGACATCAACCAATGGCACAACATTAATTTCAGCCATTGGCGCTTGCTGTTTACCGCTGTTCATGCTGCCGAATCCCATCACTGCCCCCTTTCTTCAAGATCGGAATAAGTGGTGGCAGGCGCTATGGTCTGCGGTATGGGTGCTGACTGTGTACGCTGTGCAGCATCATTGCCACTATCGGTAGCTCCATTACCTACTGTGATCAATACAAAAAGATCATGTGCAAAAGCGTCGAGCCGCGCAAGCCAGATCCGGTTGCGGCGTACAAATGCGTTATATGCCAGAACTGCAGGAATTGCAACAGCAAGTCCCAGTGCTGTCATAATCAGTGCCTCGCCAACCGGGCCGGCAACTTTGTCGAGTGTGCCCTGACCTGACAAGCCGATTTGTATCAACGCGTGATATATACCCCAGACCGTTCCAAGCAGGCCAATATACGGAGCTGCCGAACCGGCCGACGCAATCAATGTCAGGCCGTTTTCAACTTTTGCTGCCTCCTGATCTATACCATTGCGTAGAGCTCGCGTTAAAAATTCACTAGTACCGCCGGCTGCAGCCAATTTATAGGAATCCTGCATTTTAGAATCGGCTGCGGCTTCAATACCTAATTTGGCCAATTCGGCAAATGCATTATTTGGTATTGTCCCGTTAAAGGATTTCTTTACCTCATCCAATGATTCAACGTTCCAGAAATGATTCAAAAATGCGGTAGCACGTTTTTTCGCAATAAAGTTATTAATACTTTTTGTAATAATCAAGTACCAGCTTGCAACCGATAGAGAAATCAGCAATACCAGAACACTGATGCCAACACCATCGATTTGGGCGAGAAAATGAGAAAAACCAAGTCCTTGTTCCATTTAAATTAATTTCCTTGCAGTACAAAATTGAAAGGTTGCAGCGCAATTGCGCGAACCGGTTGACCGTTACGCATAGATGGCCTGCACTGCCAGTTCTTTACGGCTTCTAGCGCCGCATTGTCAAGACGTGCATATCCGCTACTGTCGATTACTTGCGCTTCATCAATATGACCGCTTTCGTCCAACTCGACTCGCAGCACTAGTTTGCCTTCTTCACCCATACGGCGGGAAATCGCCGGATACGTTGGCGCCGTGAGTTTTGGGCATGAAACAGATAGTTCGGAAGATAAAGTCACCGGCCCCATCTCCATCTGTCGGGGCGGCACCTTAGCAACCGGCTCAGGGAACACTTCCTGCTCGACAACCGGTTCAGGGTCGGGTTGTACGACGGGTGCTGGCTCCGGTAATTGCGGCGCTTTCGTTGCCAGGCGCTTGATTTCGGGTTTGAATTCAGGTTTTTTGACAGGCTTTAATTTTGCAGGAGCCGGTTCCTGCTTGGGCTCAGGCGCTGCTTCAGGAGCAGGTTGTGATATGATCTCGGCAAACAAAGTCACCATTTGCTCAGGTGCGGGAACAAGACGCTGATTCCACAAAATATAAGCCAGCACACCATGTGCCACAAGTACAAACAACAATCCCGGCAGCGAAATAATATTCTGTTTCGATCCAAGATAATCAACGTTTTTCCGTGTCAGTGAATGCATCGGGGAATAAACTATAGCAATATTAATAACCTTTCTTTGATTGTTACAACAGAATGAAGATAACAACAGATCTAGTAATGTGTTTTATACAAAGTAATAGAACAATTCTATTTATTTTTCATTACCGACATCAGATCTGATGCAACCAAAAAGAAGTTTAACCAAACTAAAAATATTAAAACAAACGATAATAATTATCAATAAATATATTGTGAATATAGCTATTGATAAATTTGCCAGTACATAACAATGCAAAATAATTCTTCGTTTTTAAACCAAAACTAACGAGACGCTGATTTTCGTTTTTCTAACAGCAACAGCAATAGTGGGATGCTTACAGACCATCATGACTCAGTGTAAAAACACTCGATTTCTTAATAATGAAAA
>JACKLV010000004.1 GCA_024235755.1 Burkholderiales bacterium
GCACCGCAAAACTCAACAACATCAATCCAGCCGCATGGCTCAAAGAAACACTCACCAAACTCCCCACTTGGCCCAATAGTCGTATCGATGAATTGCTTCCGTTAGCGCCGGAGTTCATTAAATCATTAAAGTGAGGCAAGTGGTACGTGGAAGGACTGGAGGCTTACAGAAAATCAGCAATTGCGGCAGAAAAGTAGGGAGTTTTGACGAGAGTTTTCGAACCGCTTTGGAATTCTTGTCAAACCCTTGTCATATGTGGGCTAGCGAGCGGATTGAGTACAAGCGAGCCGTTATAAAACTCGCTTTTTCCGACTCTCTGGTCTTTGACCGAAAATCAGGGTTTCGAACCGCCTCTATCTCAATGCCTTTCAGGGTTTTAGAGGCATTGAACAACCACGATTCCATAATGGCGGAGAGAGAGGGATTCGAACCCTCGATAAGCGTTTTGCGCCTATACTCCCTTAGCAGGGGAGCGCCTTCGACCACTCGGCCATCTCTCCGTAAATAACAGTGTTTAAATCGGCTGATATTTTAATTACAAAGATATAAGTAAATTAATGCTGAGGTGCTATTGTATAGAATTTATAGCGCTTGTTCCAGGTCAAATGCTTTATGCAGTACACGTACAGCCAGCTCCATATATTTTTCATCAACGACGACTGATACTTTGATTTCAGAAGTGGCGATCATTTGAATATTGATTCCTTCTTCTGCCAAAATACGAAACATTTTACTGGCAATCCCTGCATGTGATCGCATTCCCACGCCAACGACGGAAACTTTTGCTATTCTGTCGCCTCCGATAACATCACGGGCACCGATGTGTGGTTGGATTTTCTCGCGAATGATATTCATTGTGTTGTTAAAGTCGTTGCGGTGAACTGTAAATGAGAAGTCAGTCAAGTCATCATGACTGACGTTTTGAATTATCATATCCACATCAATATTGGCATCCGCTACCGGCCCGAGAATTTGGTAGGCTATGCCAGGATGGTCGGGAACACCTAAAACAGTGATTTTTGCTTCGTCCCGGTTAAATGCGATACCCGAAATTACTGGCTGCTCCATATGTGCACTTTCCTCAAAAGTTATCAGTGTACCTATTCCCTCTTCTTCAAAGCTGGATAAAACTCTAAGCTTCACTTTGTACTTGCCTGCAAATTCTACTGATCGTAATTGCAATACTTTAGAGCCGAGACTGGCCATTTCAAGCATTTCTTCAAATGTAATACGATCAAGGCGTCTTGCTTCAGGAACAACACGTGGGTCAGTTGTGTAAATGCCGTCTACATCTGTGTAAATTTGGCATTCGTCCGCTTCCAATGCCGCAGCAAGTGCAACGCCCGTAGTATCAGAACCACCGCGCCCTAACGTGGTAATATTGCCATGCTGATCAACACCCTGAAATCCGGCAACAATGACAACATATCCATTATTAAGATCAGTACGGATTCTATCTTGATCTATATTCAAAATCCGCGCTTTAGTGTAGGCGCTGTCAGTGAGAATTTTTACCTGTGGGCCGGTGTAGCTTTTGGCTTTGACATTTAATGCCATTAATGCCATTGAAAGCAACGCAATTGATACTTGCTCACCAGTCGATACCATGACATCCATTTCTCGCGGGTCCGGATTATTCTGAACTTCACGAGCAAGCGCGATCAGTCTGTTTGTTTCGCCGCTCATGGCCGAAACTACAACAACGATTTGGTGTCCCTGAGCATGAAATTTAGCCACCCTGCGAGCAACATTCTTGATGCGCTCGGTACTTCCTACAGAAGTGCCGCCATATTTTTGAACGTAAAATGCCACAGATTTATTGATTCATTCTTTCGCAATGAATCCCTAATAAAAAAAGCCAAGATTCTACACTTTTCTGTCTCTAATTACTAATTTGTGTGTGTACGCCAGTAAAGGTTTTAACAATTGTGAATTATTTCTGTTGTTCCTGAAATGGTGTCATGTTGCGTAATTCGTCGCTTATGTAAAGGTGACTAGATCCTGCTCACGCTGTCTTGCTGAAATCCAAAATAAAAATCATCAGCAGTAATTCACCAATTGCTAATACTGCCTAGTCAGGCAACATCGTGTTTTAATTTTTCTTGAATGGTGGCTTTGTTTAAATGCGGTGCAAACATTTCAATAAAATCAAAAACGAATCCTTGTAGATAACTGTTGCGACTAATACCGATCCGGGTTGTGCTGGATTCGAATAAGTGACTGGCATCAATCGCCTCGAGGTGTTTGTCGCGTAAGGGATCAAAAGCCATTTTGGCTAGAATGCCAATACCTAGGCCTAGTTCTACATAGGTTTTGATGACATCCGAGTCGATCGCGGTTAGTACGACATTAGGTGTCAGGCCTTTGCTTTCAAATGCTTGATTGATTTTGGAGCGGCCGGTAAAGGCAAAATCATAAGTGATGATGGGGTATTGGCTGATTGCTTCGAGCGTCAGTTTTCTTTCCTGCAACAGTGAATGTCCAGGTGGAACAACAATGCAGCGATTCCACTGATAGCATGGCAGCATAATCAATTCGTGGAAATGCTCAATGGCTTCGGTTGCGATAGCGATATCCGCTTCACCGGATGTGACTAGTGCGGAAATTTGAGTAGGGCTGCCTTGACGCAGAATGAGACGGACTTTGGGGTGGATGGCGGTAAACCGTTGGATTACGGGGGGGAGCGCATAACGTGCCTGTGTGTGAGTTGTTGCGATGGTTAATGTGCCTCTATCTTCAAGCGTATATTCCTGTGCAGCTTTTTTCAGATTTTCAGATTCCTGCAGCACTTTGCGGGCAATTTGAATAATGGTCTGACCTGGCGGGGTGATTTGTACTATACGCTTCCCGTTACGGATAAAAAGTTGCACTCCGAGTTCTTCCTCGAGCAATTGAATTTGTTTGCTGATGGCGGGTTGCGACGTATGCAGTTTTTGTGCGGTTTTGGACAAATTAAGTTGATGATTTGCTGCTTCACACAAATAGCGTAATTGCTGAAGTTTCATTCGAAACCTTTTTCTTTAGTAATTGTAGGTTATAATAATGTAACATAATATTATTTTGAATTATATAAAGAACTTGATAATATGCCGCCTTTTCCAAAAAACCGGCAAACAAATTAGGAAAATAAGTATAAATGGAAGTGGGCTATACGTTATCGGGGCTGGTCGTCGGTTTTATTGTGGGCGTCACAGGCGTAGGCGGCGGTTCCTTGATGACGCCGTTGCTGATTATGGTATTCGGCATTCAGCCGGCAATTGCTGTGGGTACCGATTTGCTCTATGCGGCATTGACAAAAACAGGCGGTGCCTGGGTGCACAGCCGGCAAAAAACTGTCCATTGGAAGCTGGTTGGACATCTGGCTATGGGGAGTGTGCCTGCGGCTATTGTTACAGTGATGGTTTTGAATGTGATCAGCGTCGATCATGATTTTTTTTCTAAACTGATTACAAGTACACTGGGTTTCGCATTGATTCTGACTGCGTTGGCGCTGTTATTCCGGCAGCAGTTAACGCGGTTGGGCAGGTCTCGCTTTGGTTTTTTGGTAGAATGGCGAGATCGCCATATTGTATCCGCTACAATTGTAACGGGTGCAATTCTGGGCATACTCGTGACGATTTCATCCGTTGGTGCGGGCGCGCTGGGTATGGTTGTGTTATTTATGTTGTATCCGCGTCTGCCTGCTGTAACCTTGGTGGGTAGTGATATTGCTCATGCAGTGCCATTGACATTGGTTGCCGGTTTGGGACATGCCTATATGGGCTCGGTTGATTACAGCCTTCTGGTAAGCCTGCTGGTTGGCTCTTTGCCTGGAATATATTTGGGCAGTCACGTCAGTAAACGTATACCAGACCGTTTATTGCGGCCGGTGTTGGCGACTATTCTAATCATCATTGGCATCAAACTGGTTACATAGCTTCGGCTGGTGGCACGATATGGCAATTAATTGTTTTATAATTAAATAAAAATATACGGATGTAATAAGAGGCTGATTTTTATGAGTACAAATATTGAAAATAAACCAAAACAGGTTACTTGGTTTAATGGATGCGGAGGGCGCATCGGTATCGTCGTTGGAGAGAAAGGTGACTATGCCTATATCGGTATGGCATTAAGACATGATGAAGACGATGATGTAGACCATATTATAAAGTATGGCGCCAAGTTTCCGCTGGATGCTGCAAAGTTGTTACCCGTTTCCAAAACATACACCAGTGCAGAATCCTGAAAATTCAATGATTATAGTTTTGCCGATACCTGCAAAATTTATAATGAGCAATTTATCGCAGCAGATCCGGCTATATATCATTGACATCGAGCGAAGAGGATAAACGGAGGTACACAAAAATGTATTGTTACGATGAATATGACCAGACAATGATTGATGAACGTGTTACACAGTTTCGTGACCAGGTGCGCCGGCGTTTGGCAAACGAATTAACTGAAACCGAATTTCTGCCATTGAGATTGCAAAACGGTTTGTACATGCAAGTACATGGTTATATGTTGCGCATTGCCATCCCGTATGGTCTGCTTTCATCAAAGCAGATGCGTATGTTCGCACACATTGCGCGCAACTACGATCGTGGTTACGGCCACTTTACCACGCGTCAAAATATACAATTTAACTGGTTGAAATTGGAGGATACGCCGGATATTCTAGCCGATTTGGCTTCTGTTCAAATGCATGCTATTCAGACTTCCGGTAATTGTATTCGTAATATTACGTCAGACGAATTTGCCGGTGTAGCGCAAGATGAAATTGTCGATCCACGGCCGTACGCCGAGATTCTGCGCCAGTGGAGTACTTTTCATCCGGAATTTGCCTATTTGCCGCGCAAGTTTAAAATTGCCGTAAGTGGTGCCAAGCAAGACCGGGCCGCCATTCAGGCACATGATATCGGTTTGGCTATCGTTCAAAGCACTCAGGGTGAAGTGGGTTTTCGCGTTTTTGTAGGTGGTGGCCTTGGACGCACGCCCATTGTCGGCAGCGAAATTCGTGACTTTGTACCATGGCAGCATATTCTGACATATGTGGAATCAATTTTGCGCATTTACAACCAGTTTGGCCGTCGCGATAACAAGTTTAAGGCGCGTATTAAAATTCTTGTAAAAGCACTCGGTATTGATGAATTCAGACGTTTGGTTGAAGAAGACTGGGCGGAAACAAAAGGCGGGCCAGGTACATTGACGGCGGAGGAGGTGGAGCGTGTTTCCAGCTTTTTCACCGGCCCTAGCTATGAAGCATTGCTGGAACACGATTCCAAACTGAATGAATTCAAAGTGGATAACCGACGGTTTTCTAACTGGATGTTCAGTAATGTAAAACCGCACCGAATAAAGGGTTATGCTATTGTAGTCTTATCTTTGAAAAAACCGGGTGAGACGCCGGGTGACGCAACCGACACACAAATGGATGCCATTGCCGATTTGGCGGATCGGTACAGTTTTGGTGAGATGCGTATTACACACCAGCAAAATATCGTGTTCGCCGATGTTAGACAATCGGACTTGATTGCGCTTTGGGAGGAATTGACAAAACTGGAGCTTGCTTCACCCAATATCGGGCTGTTGACGGATATGATCAGTTGCCCGGGTGCGGAATTCTGCACATTGGCCAATGCCCGTTCGATTCCGTTGGCCAAGTCGATTGCAGAACGCTTTGAAAGTATAGACTTTCAGCATGACATCGGCGAAATTACGTTAAACATATCCGGTTGTATGAATGCCTGCGGTCAAAATCACATCGGGAATATTGGCATAACCGGCGTTGAAAAGAAAAACCACGATGAATGGTATCAAATTTCTATTGGCGGCGCTGAAGGTAACGATTGTTCGATGGGTAAAATTCTGGGTCCATCCTTTAAATTCCATCAAGTGCCGGAAGCGATTGACCGGATTCTCTATGTTTATTTGCGAGAGCGCGTTGACGAAAATGAACGTTTTATAGAGACAGTGAGAAGAATAGGACATCAACCATTTAAAGAACATGTTTATGCCGCTGAATTTGATGAGGAACCTGTCATAGAAAGACTGGATGATAAAACTGTCTCACCCGCACAGTATGCGGTTCCTTTTTATTCTCCGAGGTTTTAAACGCTATGATTATAAAAAATAATATACTCGTGGAAGACGGCTGGCGGGTTTTACGTTTTAATGAGCAGGATACAGCAGAAACAATTTCTGTTCCGGAAGGTAAGGTAATTGTACCGCTTAAAGTCTGGCAAGCGCAGCGCGACCAGTTGTTGACGCGGCAACAACAAGGTGAGATCGGCGTTTGGTTTGCCAGTGATGAGCGGCCGGAAGATATCAAACAGGATGTTCAGAATTTTCCGGTAATTGCAGTGGATTTCCCAGTGTTTTCGGATGGGCGAGGCTACTCCATTGCCTATAATCTGAGAGCTCGCTTAGGATTCTCCGGTGAGTTACGTGCAATTGGAGATGTGCTGCGCGATCAGCTATTTTATATGCATCGTGTTGGCTTCAACGCGTTTGCGCCGCGACCGGATCGTGATATTCATGAAGCATTAAAAGGATTTCAAGACTTTTCAGAGGTTTATCAATCATCGATTGATCAAAAATTGCCTTTGTTCAAGCGTGCTCACCGCAAAGGGGGAATTTCAAATGCGACTGTTGGCGGTCGAAATCGTTAAATATGATTGATTTGACGCAAAAAATTGAGCAGGTTGTGACAGTTCTGGCTGATACGGTTCATGATCACTCACCGGTTGCTTTTGCCAACAGCTTGGGTGCCGAAGACATGGTTATAACCGATCTAATCGACCGCTACAAGCTGGAAATTGACATGTTTAGCTTGGATACAGGGCGATTGCCGCAGGAAACGTATGATTTGATGCAAACTGTGCGTGATCGGTATCAGACACCGCTACGAATTTATTTTCCAAATGTTAAACAGGTCGAAGCGTATGTTGCGAAAAATGGTGTGAACGGGTTTTATCAAAGTATTGAATTACGCAAGGCATGCTGTCAGATACGAAAAGTGGAGCCTTTGCGACGCGCTTTGATGGGAAAACGTGCCTGGATTACCGGTATTCGTAGTGAGCAATCGACAACACGTGTGGATCTGAAACTATCGGCCTATGATATCAGCACCCGAATGCTAAAAGTAAATCCGCTGCTTGAGTGGACAACCGATGATGTCTGGGACTATATCAAAAAATATGAAGTGCCTTATAACAAGCTGCATGACCAGTTTTATCCAAGTATAGGTTGCGCACCCTGTACACGCGCAATCACCCCAGGCGAGGATATTCGTTCGGGGCGGTGGTGGTGGGAAGCGCCGGAAAATAAGGAATGTGGGTTGCACTCGAATAATGTAATTCCGTTGAAGTAACCAACTGCATAATAATTATGTCATTTTGTCTACAATTTGAGTTTGTTCTGATTTTTAGTAAGTAGAGAGAAACTATATGAGTAATCGCCCTTTTGCCCATCTTGATGCATTGGAAAGTGAGTCTATCCATATCATGCGAGAAGTAGCGGCTGAATGCGCCAATCCCGTGCTGCTTTTTTCGGGTGGCAAAGATTCCATTGTAATGCTTAGACTGGCTGAAAAGGCTTTTCGACCTTGCCGCTTTCCATTTCCACTCATGCATATCGATACAGAACATAATTTTCCTGAAGTGATTGAGTTCCGTAATCATCGTGCCAAAGAACTGGGTGAACGCCTGATTGTGCGTAGCATGGAGGATTCTATTAAAAAGGGCAGGGTGGTGTTACGTTCAGAAACCCAAAGCCGTAATGCATTTCAATCGGTCACATTGCTTGATGCAATCGCAGAATTTGGCTTTGACGCCTGTATTGGCGGTGCACGTCGTGACGAAGAAAAAGCCCGCGCCAAGGAACGTATATTCTCTTTTCGAGATGAATTCGGTCAATGGGATCCTAAGAATCAGCGTCCCGAGCTGTGGGATTTATATAATACCCGGACCCATTCCGGTGAAAACATACGCGTTTTTCCAATCAGTAACTGGACCGAACTGGATGTTTGGGAATATATTTTCCGCGAAAAGCTGGAGGTACCATCGATTTATTTTGCGCATGAACGCGAAGTAATCCGGCGTGAAGCTGGTTTATTGCCGGTATCACATCTGGTGCAACCTGAACCGGGTGAACAGGCACAAAAAATGACAGTGCGGTTTCGAACAGTTGGTGACATGAGCTGTACCTGTCCTGTGGCTTCCGATGCTGCTTCGATTGAAGCAATTATTGCTGAAACCGCTATGACACGCATTACCGAACGGGGCGCTACGCGGATGGATGATCAGACTTCCGAGGCGTCCATGGAGTTGCGCAAAAAAGAGGGATATTTTTAACAATTTTGAATGTTCAGGTATGGTTTTGTTGGCTTTGCAAACACCGCAGCGCGCAATGTAAACTGTTCCGAAAACAACCCAAACTCAAAAAATTTGTTTCAGCGTGGTGAAGACAATACCAGAAAGGATATCGATGGCTGCAATTGAAAAAGGTTCGCTTGATCAGACCGAATTATTACGTTTTATAACCGCTGGCAGTGTTGACGATGGCAAGAGTACTTTAATCGGTCGCCTGCTGCATGACTCTAAATCGATTTTTGAGGACCAGCTTAGTTCGATTACCAGCACCACGCGTCGTCGTGGTATGGAAGGTGTTGACTTATCCCTGTTAACCGATGGATTGCAGGCCGAGCGAGAGCAGGGAATTACTATTGATGTTGCTTATCGTTATTTTGCCACGCCCAAACGCAAATTTATCATTGCTGATACACCGGGTCATGAACAATATACCCGCAACATGGTGACTGGCGCTTCCACGGCCAATCTGGCCGTTATTCTGATTGACGCGCGTAAAGGTGTACTGACGCAATCGCGCCGCCACGCTTATTTGGCTAGTCTGGTCGGTATTCCGCATCTGGTAGTGGCGGTGAATAAAATGGATCTTGTTGATTATTCGCAATCGGTATTTGATGAGATTTGCAAGGATTTCTCAAGATTTGCTGAACGACTTAATTTTCATCATATTGATTTTATTCCGATATCTGCGTTACGTGGCGATATGGTAGTAGAGCGTGGTGACCAGTTGAATTGGTACAAAGGCATGACACTGATGGATTTGCTGGAAAACATTTCTATCAGTCATGATGTTAACCGTGAGGATTTTCGTTTTCCGGTCCAGTGGGTATGTCGGCCGCATACCAAAGAATTGCATGATTTCAGGGGATATATGGGACGTATTGAATCAGGCGCTATTCAAGTAGGTGATGCCATTACGGTATTACCATCAGGGCTAAATTCTCGTGTAAAGGAAATCGTTCTGTATGAAGGGCCAATCGAACAAGCCGAGGCACCTCAATCGATTACTTTAACGATCGAAGATCATCTTGATATTTCCCGTGGTGATGTTTTAGTGAAAACAGGTGACCTGACACAAGTAACCAAAACTTTTGATGCAATGCTGTGTTGGTTGTCTGAACAACCGCTTGACCCAGCCCGAAAATATTTGATCAAGCACACGACCCGTGTCGTCAAGGCAGTTGTGAGTCGTATCGATTATCGAGTTGACGTGAATACGATGGATCATGAAGCGTCGGATAAATTAACAATGAATGATATTGCACATGTGAATATCAAAGTCCAACAGCCGCTGGTATGTGATGACTATCAGCGCAATCGTGCAACAGGTTGTTTTATCGTGATTGATGAAAGCAGTAACAATACTGTTGGCGCAGGCATGATATGTACGGCAGTTTGACCATCATGGAAAAAACATTTTCCGTATCATTTCGACAGCTTTAATGCTGGCGTGATTTTGTTGAGTTTGCAGTTTTGTGTCCGTAGTTACGGCTAGATTGTCGATTCTCAAATCAACCCTACCTATAAGCAATATTACTTGTGCTTGTAATTGACTGACTTAAATTTTCGATATTGAGTTTGAATTAATTTATGAGAACTTCGGATTTAGCTTTCCATTCCCAGGCGACGCTTTCATCGCCTAATTTTCAATTAGACATCACGACCGCAGATCTATATGCGCGCGAAGGTCTACTCAAGATAGACCGGGCATTTCTGGATTACTTGCATGAGGGTGACGCGGCGCTTTATGAAAAGCTGCAAAGTGCTCGTCAAGCGCCTGATTCACTGCAGCCAAAAGATGAATCGGCGTTACTGATTGAAATTGCGCCTTGGCTCGAAGATTATATTGCGAAGTTGTTTAACATAGAAAGTGAAGTAAAGTTGTTAGCCGCTAAACATCATGAACTGGCGCCACTTTATTTTTGCAAACGGCAATTTGTGCAACGCCGGGCGAAGGGAAAAGTCAGTGCCGAAGAGTTGGCCGACATCAATGGAATAGCATTGGAGAAAGCGCTGGAAGCCGAGTTTGGTGAACCATTCTCGGAACTGGTTTTTGCGAAGAATGTAACGCTGTGGATGGAAGATGAAGCTGCGCATGCTGAACGCTTAAAAATGGCGCTGCACTATGCGGCCTGGGCATTAAGAACATTCGAAGGGCAGGCACACACACACACAGGCCTTTTGTTTAAATCGCCGGCCAAGCTGGATTTTCAGAATTTGTTGAATTTGAAGATTGATGACGCACAGGGTTTTCCGCTGTATACGATTGACCATTTGAGGCAGCGCAATGGTTTTGCGTTGACTGATGAAGGCACCGATCTAGCAGGGGCATTGGATGAAGCTAATTATTGTATTTGGTGTCATGAGCAGGGTAAGGATTCATGTTCTAAAGGGTTGAAAGAAAAACCTAAGTCTCCGGAGGAAGCGCCTGCATTCAAAAAAAGCGAGCTCGGCGCATTATTGGCCGGATGTCCGCTTGAAGAGCGCATTTCAGAATTTCACAAACTTAAAACCCAGGGTGTCGCCGTTGGCAGTCTGGCTATGATCGTATTGGACAATCCAATGTGCGCGGGTACCGGACATAGGATATGTAATGATTGTATGAAGTCCTGTATTTATCAAAAACAGGATCCGGTCGATATTCCCCAGGCTGAAACACGAACATTGAAAGACGTGCTTGCTTTGCCGTGGGGATATGAAATCTACAGTCTGTTGACGCGTTGGAATCCATTGAATTTACAACGCCCTGTCCCTAAGGCTCCGACGGGAAAAAAAGTGTTGGTTGTGGGCATGGGTCCGGCCGGATATACGCTGGCGCATCATTTGATGAACGATGGGCATACGGTTGTCGGTATTGATGGCTTAAAAATTGAACCGTTGCAGGAAGATATCTCAGGTATCAATATGCGCGGCGAGCGTGTTCCGTTTCATGCTATCCATGATGCCGGCGAACTCGAAGAAAATCTCGATGAGCGTATACCAATTGGTTTCGGCGGCGTGGCGGAATATGGCATTACCGTGCGCTGGAATAAGAATTTCCTTAAGCTGATACGCCTATTGCTGGAACGCAGAGACCAGTTTGCATTGTTCGGAGGTGTGCGTTTTGGCGGTACTTTAACAACCGACGACGCGTTTTCGATAGGTTTTGACCATATTGCTTTGGCTGCGGGCGCTGGAAAACCGACAATATTGAATTTACCGAACGGTCTGGCACGTGGTGTGCGGGCTGCTTCAGATTTTTTGATGGCATTGCAATTAAGTGGTGCATCTCAAAGCGATTCAATCGCTAATATGCAACTGCGACTGCCGGTAATCGTGATTGGAGGGGGGCTAACCGCAATCGATACGGCAACCGAAGCACTGGCCTATTATCCGGTTCAGGTGGAAAAGTTTTTGCAACGTTATGAGATTTTGTGTGCTGTTCGGGGGGAAGAAGCGCTGCGCTCAGTCTGGGATGCTGAAGAAACAGAGATTGCCAATGAGTTCTTGCAACACGGGCGTGCCATTCGGGCTGAACGCGAGTCGGCAAAACGTGAAGGACGCGAACCTGATATTCTGTCTTTATTGCAATCATGGGGTGGTGCAACTATTGCCTATCGCAAACGTTTGGTTGATAGTCCTTCTTATACGCTAAATCACGAAGAAGTCGAAAAAGCACTTGAAGAGGGAATCGCCTTCGCGGAAGGTTTGACGCCGATACGTATCAATGTCAATCAATGGGAGCATGTGCAATCTGTACAGTTTGCCATACAAAAACGCGATGAAACTGGACAGTGGCAATCTGCTGGTGAAATTGAACTGCCTGCGCATGCGCTACTTGTTGCTGCCGGCACTCAGCCCAATACGGTTCTGGCGCGGGAAGATGCTGAAATCTACAAGCTCGATGGCCGTTATTTTGCGTCATGCGACGAAATGGGCAATACAGTGGCACCTGAATACGGCAACCCAAAATCGGGAGCATCAGTTTTGCTGGGCCGTTATAAAAACGCTGAAGACGGACGTTTTATCAGCTTTTTTGGTGACTTGCATCCGTCTTACTCGGGTAATGTGGTTAAAGCAATGTCGAGCGCCAAGCAGGGCTACCCCATCGTCAGTAAAGTGCTGGATCAGATAACACCGTCTTCTGATAAAACAGCGCTACAGTTTCTCGCTGAATTTAACATTCAGTTGCGCCCTATGGTGCACAAAGTGGAAAGGTTGACACCGAACATTATCGAAGTCATTGTGCATGCGCCGTTGGCTGCCAGCCGCTTCCGTCCAGGGCAGTTTTACCGCTTTCAAAATTACGCATCGCTTGCGCCTGTGGCTGGCGATACTCGGATGGCAATGGAAGGGATCGCATTGACTGGCGCTTCGGTGGATGTTGATCGTGGCCTGGTTTCTTTGATTGCACTGGAAATGGGTGGATCGGCTGATCTGTGTGCTTCATTGAAACCTGACGAACCGGTGATATTGATGGGACCGACAGGCACCCCGACCGAAATTGAACCCGGTGAAACGGTTGTGCTGGTTGGCGGAGGGTTAGGTAACGCAGTGTTGTTTTCCATAGGTGCCGCAGCGCGAGCAGCTGGATCGAAGGTTCTTTATTTCGCTGGATATAAGAAGCTTGTTGACCGATATAAAGTGGCTGAAATTGAAGCGGCTGCAGATACAGTGGTCTGGTGCTGTGATGAAGCGCCAGGGTTTGAACCATCCCGGTCTGGCGATAAACAATTCGTTGGTAATATTGTGGAGGCGATGGCTGCATATGGCAGCGGTCGGTTAGGAGAGCAACCCGTACCGTTGGTGGAGGTCGATCGGATTATCGCAATTGGCTCGGATCGTATGATGGCTGCTGTGGGTGCGGCACGGTACAAACAACTGAAACCTTATTTAAAAGCTGATCATTTTGCAATTGGTTCGATCAATTCGCCAATGCAATGCATGATGAAAGAAATATGTGCGCAATGCCTGCAACCGCACAAAGATCCCGAAACTGGGGAAATTACCTATGTCTTTTCCTGCTTTAATCAGGACCAGCCGCTTGATCAGGTTGACTTTGCTGGCCTGGCATCGCGCCTGAGGCAAAACAGTGTTCAGGAAAAGTTAACCAGTCGTTGGATCGACCACTGTCTTGGAAAGCGATAGTAGAATTTTAGAAATGGGCGAAGAACGACGGGGAATTTAGCAGTCTCGTCGTTGTGAGTCGATTAGTAGTCGCCGCTTTTTGTCAAAAGCGTATTTTTGACAGTACTGTCAACGATAGCGCCAACTTTTTCGAGGGCACTCCTTCCCAATAGCATAGGCGTTGAGAAATGCGAACGGTCAATCAAATTGACCATAATGGTGTGTGGCTCGCCGTCGAAGTAAATTTCCATGTTAACGACGGGACGTGAATGATGTTTTTCTGTCTTATTGCTTTCGGATGCACGCTTTTTTATTCGTGAGTGCCGAACAAGTGGCAAATCATAGCGAAGGATTTGTTCCAGGTCAGGATGGGAAACAGTAAATTTCACATACTTCTCACCTTCCTTATCATATAGCTGAATATCTTGTGCTGATATCGATGCAGTTTCGGCACCGGTATCCAGTTTGGCTGTCAGTGTGACATCA
Organism: Burkholderiales bacterium; assembly: GCA_024235755.1. GTDB lineage: Bacteria > Pseudomonadota > Gammaproteobacteria > Burkholderiales > Nitrosomonadaceae > Nitrosomonas. Next base: position 13,944 of record JACKLV010000004.1, read on the forward strand.
TCAGGCGACAATTGGACCGGTTCAAGGTAACCGTAAACGGATTTGTTAGCCATAGCTGGTGTTACTTTCAATAAAAAAACTATTGCAAACAGTATAGCAATATAACGAAATTTGATTATTTGTGATTTCATAACAATTTTAAGTCGTTTTGGGTTGCGGAATTAGTTGTTATTTAGACACAAAGCAAGTCATCATAAAACTTTGTATGAATGACATAATCCAATGAATTTCAGATTGCGTCGTATATGTGTAGTATGAGTATTGTAAATACTCACACCTAATGAAAAAACAAGAATACAAAAACTTTTACCTTCTTTTTTTAAGATACATGAAGACCTGTAAGATTGCAACGATGGCACAATGCAGATTTTAAAAGCAATGAACGTTGCGTTTACACAAGTGAGAAAAACTTGCATCGGTTAACAGTAATGCAATGGAACGCGGGCCAATCGCTGATTTATGCTGTAAATTGCTTTATTGTACAGATAATTTCGGTATACTTTTGCTAAGCAGTTAAAATGAATAGCAGATTTATCGCTATTCATGTTTTGTCAGTCAATAAAATTTAACTTTAAAGGAGCGCATGATGTCAGATCATATCTATAAAATCATGGAATTAACCGGATCATCTTCAACCAGTATGCAGAGCGCAATCGAAAATGCGGTTGCCCGGGCGTCAAAAACGGTTCGGGATATGCGCTGGTTTGAAGTTATTGAAACCCGTGGCCATATTGAGCAGGGTACTATCAAACACTGGCAGGTGACTATCAAGGTTGGCTTTACATTAAATGAATAATATTTAAATGGATAGCGTGAGTCATTGGGCAACCTGCCGTGATGACTAAAATTTACTAAAACGATAGTTATTACAATTTTTCCCGGCTATGCTCTGGATAAAATCCTTTCATATTATTTTTATGGTTACCTGGTTTGCCGGGTTGTTTTATTTGCCACGATTGTTTGTTTATCACGCAATGTGTGAAGATACGCCCGGCAAAGAGCGGTTTAAAATCATGGAGCGTAAACTTTACTACGGCATTATGACGCCGGGTGCGGTTTTGACTGTTGTTTTTGGCGTCTGGTTATGGGTCGGTTATGGTTTCTCGGGTGACTGGCTTTATGCCAAACTAGCGTTGGTTCTGATCTTGGTTGTTTATCATTATTATTGCGGTCAGTATGTCAAGGCTTTTAAACAGGATAATAATGTGCATGGTCATGTTTTTTACCGCTGGTTTAATGAGTTTCCTGTGTTGATTTTGTTTGCTGCCGTAATGTTGGTGGTTTTTAAACCAGCGCTGTTTTAAGCAACTGGAGTGTTACAGTATGCTTAATGTTTACTTTACAGTTGATGTTGAAATTTGGTGCGGTAGTTGGCAGGATATCGACAGCAAATTTCCACGTGCGTTCAAACAATATATCTATGGACATACGCCCGATGGCGATTTTGGCTTGCCGTACAAGCTAAAGGTATTAAATGATCATGGATTAAAAGGTGTTTTTTTTGTAGAGCCCATGTTCAGTTGCCGATTTGGCCGGGGTCCGCTTGAAGAAATTGTCAATCTCATTAAAGAAGCCAATCAGGCAATTGAATTGCATTTGCATACCGAATGGGTTGACGAAGCGAAACAACCGATTTTCCCTTCAGTCGCACAAAAGCGTCAGTTTATGCGTTATTTTAATCTGGATGAACAGACTCGTCTGATAGCTTTGGGTAAGCAATGGCTCATGGAATCGGGGGTAGAAAAAATCCGGGCATTTCGGGCGGGTAGTTTTGGTTTTAATGTGGAAACATTGAATGCTTTAATTGCTAACGATATTGCTATAGATAGTAGTTACAATGCCAGTTTTATGGGTACTGAAAGCAATTTTATGCCAGGTACCGTAGTTACCGAAGCAGTCCGGTACCAAAACGTCTACGAATTACCCATGACTGTTTACTTTGATAGACCGGGCCACTTGCGGCATACGCAATTATGTGCCTGTTCATATAAAGAAATGGAAAGCTTATTATGGAAAGCGTTAGAACAAGGGCGAAAAAATTTCACAATCTTGTCACATAATTTTGAATTGCTGCATCGATCATTTGAACGGCCAGATAAGATTGTTATTAAGCGATTTATGCAACTTTGTGAATTTCTTGATAAAAATAAGGATTGTTTTAAAACTTGTGATTATGGCGATTATCAGGGTGCTGTGTTTGATAAGCAGCCAACGCCACTACTCTCGCCGTTGTGGAGAACTGGTCAGCGTATGTTAGAACAGCTATGGAGTAAGTATGCATGAATGACCGGTGGTGCTTACAAAATGTTTCTCTGAAATATATGCTGAGTGATTTAACGCTATTTGTTAGAACATTGTATCTCAGAGTAAAACAATTTGAAGTGATTGATCCGGCTGCGCCAGTTAACACAAAATGGTTGCCTTCTCATAAACTTGCAAATGGTGAACAGGGTTTTTTGTTGCGTTCACTGCCACTGGCGGAAATACAACCTAGGCTATCTGTTAAGAGTGGATTTATTTGTTATATTCCTGCACAGTTTGAACGCTGTTATATTGATCTGGCTATGACTTTCGAGGAATATTCAAATACATTTTCTGCCAAGTCTCGCTCCACGATACGTCGGAAAATAAGAAAATTCAATGAGTTTTGCAATCAAAATATGCATTTTGAAGTGTATAAAAATGCAGATGAAATGCAAACATTTTATCAATTGGCGAGAACGTTATCTGAAAAAACCTATCAGGAAAAACTGCTTGATGCCGGTTTGCCAGACAGTGAAGCGTTTCGTCAGGAAATGAAAGAAAAAGCACAACAAGGTCAAGTCAGAGGTTATCTATTATTGAACGACAAGAAACCGGTTGCTTACATGTACTGTCCGATTTTTGACGGAGTGGTTTTGTATCAGCACCTTGGTTTTGACCCAGACTATAAAAAGTTGTCCGTTGGTACAATCTTGCACTGGCTTGTGTTTGAAAATTTATTTCAAGAATCAAAATTTCGCTTTTTTGACTTTACGGAAGGCAGTTCAGATCATAAACAAATGTATTCGACAGGTAGAATATTGTGCGGCAATATCTTTATACTCGAAAATGCTTTCTCAATGCGTTTTTGGATTCGGTGCCATATGTTAGTTGAAGATTTTTCCCTGGGTCTAGGGAAATTATTTGATGCACTGGGGCTCAAGGCCAAAATAAAAAGGTTTATCCGCTATGGATCCGGATAGAAAACACGTATTGTTCTGGTTTAATCAAGTTAACACCATTTTGGTGAGAGACAATGTTATTGTCACTGATCGATATGTTTATGAAAGAAAAACGAGTTTGCAAACGACATGCGCAGTCGCTTAAAGAATGAAGGTGTTTGCAACAAATAGAGTTGCTTGGTTTTATAGCAAATAAATTATCCACTTTTATTTTAAGCGTAATTGAAACGTATTGAAGCGGCAATGCATTCGTCGGCAGTTCCAGTGTATGACTGCCTGCACAGCGCAGCTTCAGGGGAATTAATGATGTTGCTGTTGTCTTGATTTTTACCGGTATCAGCCAGGTTCCGTTGAATTTGTTTTTGCACAGCACGATAAGCTCGTAGGCAATTCCCAAAGGTCTTGGTGTACAGGTCTTGCTCGTGACAATAAGTCGATTGCGACAATCCACGCGTTAGCCACGCATGTCATTAATTATCTTCCTGAAAATGACCGAGACAACCAGATAAAATTCTAATTTATAGATGGCGGGGTTGGATGCTTACATTCCTTATGGCTTTGGTTGGAAAGTATCTGACTGTATCTACACTGCTTTTAGTGTTAGTTAGTGGTCTGAGAATTCTTGTAATTTATGGCGGCTCACATGGCCTATAGCAACAATTTTTCCATTGCAAGCTGATAAATTTTCGATAGTCGTTCCAAATCGGCTACATCCACACATTCATTCAGCTTGTGAATGGTTTCATTGCGCGGGCCGAATTCGACAACTTGCTTGCAAATATCCGCAATAAAACGTCCGTCTGAAGTGCCGCCAGACGTGGATAGCTGCGGTTCAACTTGTGTTATCTGAATGATAGACTCACGCAACGCATTGGCAAGCTCTGCTTTGGGCGTTAAGAAAGGTTTCCCTGAAAGGGACCATGTTAGTTCATATTCCAGTCCATATTTATCAAGCACTCCCTGTACTCTGGACTTTAAAGAATCTATCGTACTGGCTGTCGAAAAACGGAAGTTGAACAGCATGTTTACGGTGCCGGGTATGACGTTGGTTGCACCAGTGCCGCCATTGATGTTGGAAATATGCCAAGTGGTTGGTGGAAAATATTCATTGCCTTCATCCCAGCAGGTTTGTGAGAGTTCTGTGATCGCTGGGGCAGCCAAGTGGATCGGGTTTTTTGCCAGATGCGGATAAGCGATATGACCCTGTATGCCTTTAATGGTTAGATCGCCAGAAAGAGAGCCCCGGCGGCCGTTCTTAATCGTATCTCCGAACTGCTGTGAACAGGTCGGCTCGCCTACAATACAGTAATCCAGCAATTCACCGCGCGCACTAAGTGTGTCGACAACTTTTACAGTGCCATCAATGGCTGGACCTTCTTCATCGGATGTAATCAACAAGGCAATAGATCCTTTATGCGCAGGATGCGCAGCGACAAACCCTTCGATGGCGGTGATAAATGCGGCCAAAGACGACTTCATGTCTGCGGCGCCGCGTCCATACAGTTTGCCATCCCGGATTTCCGGCTCAAACGGATTGTTGTTCCATTGTTCCAGTGGACCGGTAGGAACGACATCCGTGTGTCCGGCAAAACAGAGTACCGGTGATATATTGCCACGCCTTGCCCAAAGATTGACGACTTCACCAAAGTGCAGATTTTCAATCTGAAAACCTATTTTCTGTAAGCGCTGTGCCAGAATATCCTGGCAGCCGTTGTCATGCGGGGTAACAGATCGCCGCGCAATCAATTGGCGGGCTAAATCAAGCGTTTCATTGTTCATAAACTTTCCTTCAAAGAAAAAACTTGAGTTTAAATGGCTACACATGTAACTAGTGTTTTTTCCATATGATATTGCCGGTTTCAGTAAGCTTGTCAGTATGTATGACAAGGCGTGTATTGCAGGAAATAGCCGCGCTATTGCCAAAAGGCAGAACGCATGCTGTTAAGCTTGCTCATAGGGCGCTACCGTGATAACCAGCATTGCGTTACAGTAATTAAAAAGAGAATAATTCTTTCCTGCGTACTGTGCCTTACGACGGTACGGTAATTTTGTACCTGACAATAAGATAGGGTATAGGTGTATGTATTTAGCAACACTTTATGTTCAAAACTTGGATATGGGTGTAGGGATTTGGATGAATATCATGTAAATTTAGAGATCGCAGCTGAAACTGAATTCTACACGTCTGGTGCAAAATATGCACCGGCCACATGCGCAGCAAAGCATTCGACTAACTGTATTCGATCTAAGGGGAAAAGATGCTCGAGTCGCTATTTTTTGTTTTTATATCATTGCTGGCCGTCGTCGCTTTAATTTTGTTTATTCCTTGGTTAAGGCGTCTGGTAATTTCCAATCAACTTCTCAAAATTTTCCGGAAAATGCTTCCGCCCATTTCGCAGACCGAGCAGGAAGCGCTTGATGCAGGCACTGTCTGGTGGGATGGCGATCTGTTCAGCGGCAGGCCGGATTGGAATAAGCTGTTGGCTTACCCAAAACCACAATTGAGTGACGAAGAACGAGCGTTTCTTGACGGTCCGGTCGAACAGCTTTGTGACATGCTTGATGAATGGCAGATTACGCATGATTTGAAAGATTTGCCCCCGGATGTGTGGCAGTTCATTAAAGACAGTGGGTTTTTTGGATTGATCATTCCCAAGCAGTATGGCGGACGTGGTTTCTCAGCGCTGGCGCATTCCGAGATCGTAATGAAAATAGGCTCGCGCAGTGGGACGGCGGCAGTAACAGTGATGGTACCCAACTCACTGGGTCCCGCGGAATTGTTGTTGCATTACGGTACGGAAGAACAAAAAAATTATTATTTGCCAAGACTGGCACAGGGACTTGAAGTGCCTTGTTTTGGTCTGACGTCTCCGGATGCGGGATCGGATGCCGGTTCAATACCAGACTATGCGATCGTATGCAAGGGTGAGTTTGACGGTAAACAGGATGTGCTGGGTATGCGTGTCACTTGGGAGAAACGCTATATTACGCTGGGTCCTGTGGCAACTATTCTGGGGCTTGCTTTTAAATTATATGATCCAGATCATTTGCTGGGTGATCGGGAAGATCTTGGTATCACACTGGCCTTGATTCCGACCGATACACCCGGTTTGAATATCGGGCGGCGTCATCTGCCGTTGAACGCGGCATTTCAAAATGGCCCGAACTGGGGAAAAGAAGTATTTATACCTATGGAATGGATTATCGGTGGCCAGAGTGGAGTCGGACAAGGGTGGCGTATGTTGATGAATTGCTTGGCGGCCGGCCGTTCGATCTCCCTGCCGGCAACCAGTACTGGCGGTGCAAAACTGGCAGCGAGAACCAGCGGCGCGTATGGCCGCGTTCGCGTGCAATTCAACTTGCCAATCGGTTATTTTGAAGGGATCGAAGAAGCGCTGGCGCGGATCGGTGGCAATACCTATATGATGGACGCTGCGCGTATCATGACAGCCGGTGCTGTCGATTTGGGTGAAAAACCGTCTGTGATTTCTGCAATCGTTAAATATCACTTGACTGAGCGGGCACGTCAGGCCATTAATGATGCAATGGACATACATGGCGGCAAAGGCATTTGTATCGGTCCGCGCAATTATCTTGGGCGAACCTATCAGCATATGCCGGTCAGTATTACAGTCGAAGGCGCCAATATTCTGACGCGCAGCATGATTATTTTTGGACAGGGAGCTATCCGCTGCCATCCGTATACCCTGCAGGAAATTAATGCTGTGCACGATACAGATAAAAAGCGCGCTTCGATAACATTTGATTCGGCGCTGGTCGGTCATGTTTTGTTCAGTATGCGCAATACGGTTAATTGCTTGGGATACGGTTTATTTGGCAAATATATCAAAAGCAGTATTCCCGACAATTGTGATCCTGAGATTGCGCCTTATTATCAACAGTTGTCACGTTTTGCTGTAAATTTTGCTTTTCTAGCTGATATCGCTATGGTGAATCTGGGTGGTGCTTTGAAGCGCAAGGAACGATTATCTGCTCGTTTGGGTGACATACTCAGTTTGCTGTATCTCTGTTCGGCTGCACTCAAGCGCTTTGAGGACGACGGTCGGCCGCGGGCCGATTTGCCGTTGGTACACTGGTCTGTTCAGGATGCAATTTACCGTATTCAGCAGTCGTTTGATGAATTTCTGAGTAACTTTCCGGGTAACCGGGTATTCGTATGGCTGTTGAAGAAATGGATTTTTCCACTAGGAAAACCCTATTCACCGCCGACCGATAAGCTCGGGCATGAAATATCTCAAATGCTGCTCGAGCCGAGTGAAGCGCGTGATCGTTTGACCTCGGGTATCTATCTACCCAAGGCATCGGGCGAACCCTTGGCCGATCTAGAACAGGCGTTGGAATGTGCGATAAAGAGTGCGCCGCTTGAAGCCAAAGTGCGCAATGCTGTTAAATCAGGAAAAATTACCGCCCAGCAGGGTGAAAAACAGATAACACAGGCCTATCATCTAAACGTGATTACCGTTTCCGAGGCGGATTTGCTGCACAAGATGCGGGATTTGCGCAGCCGGGTGATTAAAGTGGATGATTTTTCACAAGACTTTTCTTACGAAGCACCAAGTTCGTCTGGTCATACCGAACCAATACCGACATCATCGACGACTGCAACCCCTGCACCGGTAGTTGCGGCAGCAGTCGCCGCAACTGGTGAAGCGGAACAATCTGATGAGTCAGAGGAAGGTGTGCGGGATAGTCAAACCTATACAAACATCGCACAGTCAACTTTGCTGGAGTCCGGTCAATTAAGTGAAATTGCGGCATCCGATTTGTTTGCTGACGAAAACTTTATGTCTGAACAGAACAAAGACAGTGATCAGCCAGCTGTAATGGGCACTGAGACAGATAAAGATTCTAAGTCCGATGATCAACACGATCTGCTTGCGGCCGAAGAACTACCAGTTTCCGAAGTTGAACCTGAACCTGTGTCCGGATCTGTAAAGCGCAGTGTCGATAATGAGTCAGGTGAAGAAAAAACCCATCAGGCAAAATAGTGTATGAACCATATAATTTCTGTCGAACAAGCGAAAACCCTGGACGGTTTATTTAAAGAGCGTGTGCTTGCATCGCCGCAGGAAGTGGCTTACCGTTATTACGACGATGTGCAGGAATCATGGTGTGTCCATACGTGGGAAACTATGAATGCGCATATCGCCCGGTGGCAGGCAGCGCTGATCAGGGAATCCCTGATTCCTGGAGACCGAGTTGCGGTGATGATGCGCAATCGGCCGGAATGGGTCATGTTTGATCAGGCGGCGCTTGGCCTGGGATTGGTTGTCGTGCCATTTTATACTGAAGACCGGGCGGACAATGTGGCTTATATGCTTGCTGATGCCGGCGTTAAGCTACTGCTGTTGGAGAGATCTGCGCACTGGCACGAGGTATTTGGTGCCAGCTGCAAAGTGGATAGTCTGCAGCGCGTCGTATTGATTGAGGCAAGCGGAAATCCTGAAGCAGAATTGGTGCCGGAGGTGCAGTCCATCGATGACCGGCGTTTGAAAGTTTTGACGGACTGGTTGCCTGCCGATGCCGATGCTACCGAGCATATCAATGATGACCCTTATAGTTTGGCCACCATTATTTATACGTCTGGGACTACCGGTCGTCCCAAAGGTGTTATGCTGAATCATCATAATATCCTGTCAAATGCCTACGGCAGTTTACAGGCTGTTCAAGTAAACCCGGACGATTTGTTGCTGTCGTTTTTGCCGTTATCGCATACGTTTGAGCGAACTGTAGGTTACTATCTGCCCATGATGTGCGGTGCGACAGTTGCGTATGCACGCTCAATTCCACAACTGCAGGAAGACTTGCAAACCGTGCGCCCGACGATACTGATATCGGTACCGCGCATTTATGAACGCATTTATGCGGGCGTCCAAACCAAGCTTGCAGAAGGCTCTGCTTTTGTCCGGTGGTTGTTTAACTTCGCAGTCGATGTCGGTTACAGCTTTTTTGAGTATCGGCAAAAACGTGTGCACTGGCGTTTGGTTTTTTTATTATGGCCGTTGTTAGACAAGCTGGTGGCCGCTAAACTGATAAACAAACTGGGCGGACGGTTGCGTCACGCTATGAGCGGTGGGGCGGCGTTATCGGCCGAAATCTCCCGTGTATTTATTGGGCTTGGATTGCCGATACTGCAGGGTTACGGCATGACCGAAAGCAGCCCTACCGTCAGTGTTAACCGGCATGATGATAATGTGCCGTCCAGCGTGGGTGTGCCGATTTCCGGCGTTGAAGTCAAGCTAGGAGAAGATAATGCTTTGCTAATTCGTGGGCCGAACGTTATGATGGGTTATTGGAATAATCCACAGGCAACTGAAGCTGTACTGTCCTCCGATGGTTGGTTGAATTCGGGGGATATCGCCACGATTGACGCCCAGGGCCATATTACTATAACCGGCCGACTAAAAGACATCATTGTTCTGTCAACTGGTGAAAAAGTTCCGCCAGGGGACATGGAGGCTGCTATTATGCGTGATCTGATATTCGATCAGGCATTGGTCATCGGTGAGGCGCGTCCTTATTTGTGTGCATTGGTCGTATTAAACCCTGAAAACTGGAGTAAATTCGTCAGGGAACATAACCTTGATAAGGATGCAACTTATACCGGGGAAAAAGCGCATATCGAAGAAATCCTGCTTGAACGGGTTACGCAGCAAACACGTGAATTTCCGGGCTATGCACGTATCCGGAAAGTTATCATCATTTCTGAACCCTGGTCTATAGAAAATGAAATGATGACGCCAACGCTAAAACTGAAGCGGGCAAGAATCATGGAGCAATACAAAGCTGAAATCGAAAAAATGTATGAGGGTCATTGATTGATGTTTATCGAATAATTATCAACTCATCGTTACAGTGATCGGCTTGTGTGGAGAATTCAGCTTTTGTCTCGTCCGTAAACATCCTCAAAGCGCACGATATCATCTTCGCCGAGATAAGAGCCTGATTGTACTTCGATCATTTCAAGCGGAACTCGGCCTGGGTTCTCTAAACGGTGGCGAGTGCCGACAGGAATGAAGGTGGATTCATTTTCGGTTACCAGAAAGCTTTCTTCGTTTCGAATGACGCGTGCCGTACCTCGTACAACAATCCAATGTTCAGCACGGTGATGGTGCATTTGTAGTGACAGGGCCGCACCGGGATTGACGACAATTCGCTTAACCTGAAAGCGTTCGCCGGAATCCACACCATCATACCAGCCCCATGGACGAAAAACCTTGCGGTGCAAATGGCTTTCCGTTCTTCCGGTTTCTTTGAGATTGTCGACGATTTTTTTTACATCCTGGGTCTGATCTTTATGAGCGACCAGAATGGCGTCTGGCGTTTCTACAACGATCATGTCTTCAATACCGATACAAGTGACCAGGCGGTTTTCTGAGATTGCCAGAGTGTTGTTGCATGCGTGCAGGAGGACATCGCCCTGGGTGACATTACCATTTTGGTCCTTAGGGAGTACGTGCCACAGCGAATCCCATGCACCAATATCGGACCAACCGGCTGCCAGTGGAATAACAGCGCCAGCGGGCAGCTGTGGATTCTGACCCAGCGCAATATGCTCCATTACGGCATAATCGATTGACTTGCTGACGCATTGTTCAAATGCTGTTTTTTCGACGCGGGTGAAGTCGCCATCAAGGCTGCCACCGTTCCATGCCGTACGGCATGCGGATAGGATTTCCGGATGGCAGAGTTCTATGGCTTGCAGCCAAATCGATGCGTGCATCAGAAAAAGTCCGCTGTTCCATAGAAATGAGCCGGCTTCAAGATAGCCTTGCGCGGTCGCTGTATCAGGTTTCTCGACGAAGCGTGCAATGTTGTATGCATCGGTGTCGGTCAGTTTTTCACCCGTTTGGATGTAGCCGTATCCGGTTTCAGGTTTATCCGGCGTGATGCCGAATGTCACGATAAAACCATTGCAGGCAAGTTTAATGCCTTGCTGTACGGATTGCTTGAAAGCATCCGTGTCGACTATCACGTGATCGGAAGGCATAACCAGCAAAATTGGATCATCATTTTGATGCAGTGCCGAGAGTGCTGCTATGGTTAGTGCCGGCGCCGTATTACGACCGCTGGGCTCGAGCAATATGGTGCTTTTACGCCCCATCATGCGCAACTGTTCAGCAATGACAAAACGGTATTCTTCATTACAGACAACGATGGGATCGGCAATATTGATGTCGTTGAGTCCGTCCATGCGGCGTACCGTGGCCTGCAGCAGAGAATCATCGCTCACTAGGGTGAGCAGTTGTTTTGGATGTTTTTCACGGGAAAGCGGCCACAGACGTGTACCAGAGCCGCCAGACAAGATAACGGGTATTAATGTATGCATATTGGTATTCCATGAAATATGTAAAGAACGACGTGACGCATTGAAGGCGGCATTGCCGAATTAAATTCAATTCTTATGAGCATTTATTCGACCTGAGTAGCAGGCTGGTCCAGTACCCTGTTCAAAATGGCGACGATTCTTTCAGCAGCCCTGCCATCCCAGAGTTCGGGTCTGCGGTACGCAGTTTGCGGGTTACGTAATACGTTGAAAGTTTCATTGATAATTGTACTCGGATCAGTGCCCACCAGTTTGTTGGTGCCTTCTTCAATGGTAATAGGACGTTCCGTGTTCTCACGAATTGTAATGCAAGGCACACCCATTGCAGTTGTCTCTTCCTGCAGGCCGCCACTGTCCGTAAGCACTACTGCAGCGTCTTTCCACAAATGAAGAAATGACATATAAGCCAGTGGACCTGTCAGCGTGATATTAGGGCCAAGATCGATTGCATACTTTTCAAGATTTTGGCGTGTGCGCGGGTGCACCGGAAAAATTAGCGGCAACTCTTGTGCAATGGTTTTAAGCGCCTGACCAATCAGTGAAAATGTATCGGCATTATCGACATTGCTGGGACGGTGCAGGGTGATGACGCCGTATCGTTTTCCGGCTTCAGTCTGTGCGTTTTTGTATGGCGTAGTGGCAAAATTACGGGTATCCATGCAAGTGAGTTTTTCTGCCTGATAGAGCAGATTGTCGATCATCACATGTCCGACATTAAATATGGCGCTATCTGGTTTTCCTTCATGCCGCAAGTGCTGTACGCCACTAGGTTCTGTTACAAAAAACCAATCGGATATGCTGTCCGTAACCAGACGGTTAATTTCTTCTGGCATACGTAAATCGCCGCTGCGTAACCCCGCCTCAACATGCGCTACCGGAATTTGCAGTTTTTTGGCAACAATGGAGCAAGCCAGTGTTGAATTGACATCGCCCACAACAAGCACGACATCCGGTCTATGATTTTGACAGTATTGTTCAAATGCGATCATAATTTTTGCAGTTTGTTGAGCATGCGATCCGCCGCCAACACCCATAAAAATGTCGGGTTGCGGTATTCCAAGTTCTTCAAAAAAAACTGCATTCATTTCCGGGTCATAGTGCTGACCTGTATGGATTATTCTGAAGGCTAGAGTAGGGTGTGTTTTTAATGCACGCACGATCGGCGCTATCTTCATGAAATTAGGTCGCGCACCGGCTACCAGATAAATTGTTTTTTGCATAGATTTGTGCGGATGGGATGCTATTCAGTACTTGCCTGAGCTAGCGTTAACAATGAATTATGTGATGCTTATTTTAGTTGATTTTATTCAGTAGGTAAGCTGAATTTATATCCTTTTTTAAGGTCTTATTTTGAGATTGTATTGCTATATGTGGTTTTTATCAGGTTTTACTTGCATTCTTTTTAAAGTTGAATATAATTACGAATCATTCTCATTAGTATCGTTATTAACGATTTGTTTGTTTTATCAGGTGGTTTGTTAGCTTGAACATATAAAAAGCTTAAGGTTAAATCATTCATCATGTATATTTGCGTGTGTAAAGGAATTACAGACAGTGCGATCCGCGAAGCCGTTAATAATGGGGCTGAGCGGATGCGCGATTTGAAAAACTGTCTTGGTGTTACTGAGCAGTGTGGTGTTTGTGCCTGTCATGCAAAAGAAGTGCTGGAGCAGGCGCGCCAACAAAAAACTCAGTCCCATGCTTCCGTACCGGAAATGACCTGCAAGCCGGTTTTTATATGTGAAACAACTGCCTGAGGAGACAAACGATGAAAGGGAATACCGAAATCATTCAATGGCTGAATCGTCAGCTGCAGCATGAATTAACCGCGATCAATCAATATTTTTTACATGCTCGCATGTATAAAAACTGGGGGTTTAACAGCATTGCCAAGCATGAGTATGATGAATCAATTGAAGAAATGAAACATGCAGACTTGTTGATTGAGCGCATTCTGCTGCTGGAAGGTCTGCCTAACCTTCAAGAACTGGGCAAGCTGTTGATCGGAGAAAAAGTAGAAGAATGTGTCGCCTGTGATCTGAAGCTGGAGCAGATTTCGCATGAGACGCTAACTGCAGCCATAACAGCCTGCGAGGCACAAAAAGACTATGTATCGCGTGAGATTTTCGAGCGTATTCTGGAGGATACCGAAGAACATATTGATTGGCTAGAAACGCAGTTAGATGTGATGCAGAAGGTTGGTGTTCAGAACTGGTTGCAAAGCCAGATTTAAGCATTTTGACGCATTGCTTCATATGGCAATACGCCCGAAAATTGACGTGCAGAATCGTGTGGATAAATGGAAAGCAGGTGCTTTTTTAGTGTGTCGATACAAAGCATCATGATAAAGCCATCCCAAAACTATGTATCTGAGATGAGTATAGACGGGATAGGGCGTGATTTATATCTGACTTTGTGTCAGCACGCTGCACGAACAAATCTGACAATTTATCTTGATAAGGCCTGTCGTGCATCAAAAATGGATCGTGTGGTCGAGATGACACAAAAAAACGATGAATTTAATAATAAAAAAGAGTCATATGCACAAAAGAAATCAAAAAGGATCCGGGTTTTGTCTGCATGTATGTTTAAGTTGCTGTGCGTTACTGTTTTGTTTATGGCTGAATCTTGCGGTTGCTGAATCACCCGAGAACCGACAAGCTGATACAACTGATCGCATCTATGCGATACCTGCCGGCTCATTACTTGACTCGTTAAAGCAGTTCTCGCAACAGGCCGGGATCGATCTGATATACGATCCCGTGTTACTGGAAGGTGTAAAAACTCAAGGATTGGACGGGAAGTTTGACGTTGCTTCGGGTTTGAACTTTCTGTTAATCGGTACGGGATATCGCTTTGTCGAGCAAGCGCACGGTTTTGAAATTATTGCTGTGCAAGTTTCCGGTGGCCTTGAAATATCCGGATCGCAAGCTGGCGGGCAGGTTACTGTTTTGCCAACGATACAAATTTCAGCCAGCAATACAGGTAGCTATGCTGCAACCAGCAGTGTGACTGCGACCAAAACCAATACATTGCTGCGCGATGTGCCGCAATCGATAACCGTCGTTACCGAAGAGCTGATCAAAGACCAAGCAATCCAAAGCCTCGGCGATGCAGTGCGCTACGTACCCGGTGTAGGTGTATCACAAGGTGAAGGAAATCGAGATGCTTTAGTTTTTCGTGGTAATCGCTCGACCGGTGATTTCTTTGTGGATGGTATACGTGATGATGTCGCTTTTTTCCGGGATCTTTATAACATTGAGCGCATTGAAGTGTTGAAAGGTGCTAACGGGATGATTTTCGGTCGCGGTGGATCGGGGGGGGTGGTAAACCGCGTAACGAAGCAAGCAAACTGGAATCCGGTGCGGGAGTTTTCTTTTCAGGGGGGATCATTCAACAAAAAACGGATGACCGGTGATTTTGGTCATGTGTTTAATGACAAGGTGGCTTTCCGTGTGAACGGATTGTTTGAAGACTCCGACAGTTTTCGCGATGGTGTTGTAATGAGACGTCGCGGCGTGTCTCCGACCGTAACGATAAGGCCCACCGATCGCACTAAAATTGTAGTGAATATGGAGCGCTTTCATGATGACAGAACGGCTGATCGTGGTATTCCTTCGGATTCTAACCTTAATCGTCCAGTTGATGTCAAACGGTCGTTGTTTTTCGGTGACCCAAAGCGCAGCCATTCCGATGCCGAAGTATTGTCCTTTAATGCGTTGATCGAGCATCGCTTTGACTTTGGAGTAACGCTGAGTAACCGGACGAATTATGCTCAGTACGATAAATTCTATCAAAACATTTTCTCCCGTAGCCCTGCTTTAGATAACAGGGTGTTTTTGGGTGCCTACAATGACGCAACGGATCGTGAAAATGTGTTTAATCAAACCAATTTGTTGTACTCGGTCGATACCGGGCCAATTAGTCATACTCTGCTGGCCGGTGTTGAGATAGGGCAGCAGATTACCAGCAACGTTCGTCAAACAGGTTTTTTTAATAACGATCCACGAGGTATAAGTTTTCCCGTGCCACTCAGCAATCCGGTGACTGACGTGCCGATTGCTTTTATCACAAGGCCTGCGGACGCCGATAACCGCAGTGTGGTCGATATAACATCACTGTATATTCAGGATCAGATTGAGTTGTTACCGCAACTGCAGGCCATTGCTGGAGTGCGTTATGATTTGTTTGAAGTGGATTTTCGCAAAAGAAACGGTGATACAACGCAAATCAATACCTCCGATCATTTGATTTCGCCGCGTTTTGGCCTGATTTTCAAACCGATAGAGCCGCTGTCAATTTATGCAAGTTATAGCCAGGCGTATGTCCCTAGAGCCGGTGATCAATTAACAGGCATTATCGTTACCCGGGCAACGCTTAAACCAGAAAAATTCACCACTTATGAGGCAGGAATTAAATGGGATATTTATCCCGATCTGGCACTGACCGGTGCCGTGTACAGGCTGGATCGTACCAACGTAATTTCGCCTACTTCAGATTCAGGAGGAACTTCGTTTTTAGCAGGGGAGCAACGGACTGAGGGTATTGAAATTGGTTTGAGTGGACGTGTAACGCAAAGTTTAAGTGTGATGGGTGGTTACGCTTATCAGGATGGGGAAATTACCAGTGCTACCGAAGAAGCGGAAAAAGGCGCAACGATAGCCGAACTGCCACGTAATACGTTTTCGATGTGGAGCCGCTACGATTTTACACCCAGGATAGGCGCGGCGGTTGGGGTCATTTACCGCAGTTCAATGTTCGCGGCAGTCGATAATACGGTGCGAGTTCCTGATTTTACCCGTGTTGATGCCGCTTTGTTTGCGCAGTTTACCCGCCAGGTCCGTGGGCAGATTAATATCGAAAATCTTTTCGATACCCATTATTTTGCATCGGTCCATAACAATAACAACATAACGCCCGGTTCACCTATTGCAGTGCGTGCTACGTTAGTAGCAAATTTTTAGCGGTACGTAATTTTTTTAGATAAGAAGAGACGCCAAAAAATTTTCTAAGCTTTAGTGAATAAAAATTATTAT
Organism: Burkholderiales bacterium; assembly: GCA_024235755.1. Taxonomy (GTDB): domain Bacteria; phylum Pseudomonadota; class Gammaproteobacteria; order Burkholderiales; family Nitrosomonadaceae; genus Nitrosomonas. Next base: position 30,530 of record JACKLV010000004.1, read on the forward strand.
CATTTATATTAATTTTTAATATAGTTAATGATAATTATTATCATTTTTGTTGTCGTAAACATTATGATTTACCTTAAAATAGGAGAGGAGAGAGTATGATTACAAATGCTAAAGTACTGATTTTGATCAGTGCTGTGACGGTTTTTATGAGCAGTTATTTTGTCATTAACCCCGAAAGGATAGCTGTCCATGCTGCTGCACTCGAAACCATAACCAACGCAGAAGCTGTTAATTCGGCCGTTTCAGCATTTCAGGAAATCGGTGCACTCAGGGGAGTAGATCCGATTGATGCAAATGCTATTCGCAACGTTTATGTAAATTCGCTGCAGGCATTGACGCAAGAAGTCGATGTGAACAACGATCTGACGTTAGATAGCGACGTATTAGCAGCGATTGATGAGATCAATGCTGACAACGAACCTAAGCTGGCAGCGCAGGTAATCGACAAGACGCTGCAGCGTGTGTTTTATTTGACCATTTTGGATCGCGTGACAACCGTCCGTGATGCGTTTGAAACCGCGTCGACAGAAACGCTGAGTGCTACGTGGGATGAAGCCGTAGCTGCGTTCGAAGCAATCAAAGGCACAGCAGCCAGAGAAAACAAGGTCATTTCCGCCAACCGGCAATCGATTGAAACCGGTGATAACCCGGCGCTGGATGTTCAGGTATCTACGGCGTTTGAACGAGGCAGGGCGGCACTGAATAAGCTGAATTCGTCGGAAGACCTTATTGAAATTAAAATTGTACGACAGATTATCCGCCTGTCGCTGGTTCGCGCTTATTATATCGGTGTGTTGCGGGAAGTTGAAGGGATTGTATCCAATCGCGACCGTGATATCGAAGAAGCCAGAGAAAAACAAAAGGAAGGCGAGGTCTTCTACCGGCTTATTGAAGATTTCATAACCCGTGAAAACGTGACCGGTAGCGAGCTCATCAAGGCACAGCTTACCGGTAATATTGCCACCGTCGATGCGGATGCAATCGTCAGTGCGCTGAGCAGAGGATTTATCGGTCGCGTGCGTGCTGAACTCAATGCAAATGAGACCAGCATATCGGATGATCGCGGACGTGCGATGGAAGTTTCCGAAGAAGCGCTTTTGTACGCCAACACATTTTTAGCCGATCTTGAAATACGCTTGGATTCAGCTAGGCGCAGCACAATAGAGACCGCGTTAAACAACCTCAAAGATGCCAGTAATGCTTCGGATGCGGTAAACGCTGAGCAGTCGCGTCAGGAAATAGAAAGTGTACTGGTGAGTTACGAGCAGACGCTGGCTGTATCAGAATATGAGCAGACGATGAGTACGCCATTTGTCGATGCCGCTGTTACGGCGTTTCAAACTATTGGTTCGCTACGACGTCAGGATCCGGTCGATGCGCAGGCGATATTGAATGCGTATACCGGAGAAATGCAGCATTTAACACAAATTGTTGACGGTATTTACTTGTCGTCAATGGACAGTGATATTCTTGCTGCGATAAACGATATCAGCAACGGACAACAGGTTCCGCTGGCAGTCCAGGTGATCGACAAGACACTGCAACGTGTTTTTGCATTGACAATCTATAATCGTGCAACATATGTCCTGGAGTTGTTCGATGATTTGACCACTGGCGAACTGGAGCTCGAGTGGGATAGAGCGTATTCGGCATTTCAGGCGATTAAAAGCACCGTCGCCAGAGAAAATAAGGTATTGACCGCGAACCGGCAGTCTATCGAGAGCGGTAGTAATCCGTTTCTGGATAGCAGAGTTATGTTGGCATTAATAGACGGCAAAGCGGCAATTGGAAGTGCGGCGTCAAACAACCTGGTGCAACTGGCTATTGCGCGCGAACAAGTGATACTGCCAATCGTACGTGCTTTTTTGATTGGCGTGCTGCGTGAAGTGGAGGGTATTGTCGAAAACAGAGAGCGGGATATTGATGAAGCGCTGGAAAAACAGGTCGAAGGGATATATTTCTATCGCATTGTTGAGCCTGTGATTGCAGCGCGTCATCCAAATGGCAATGTACGAATTAAATCGCAATTAGCCGGTGATCTTTCGGCGGTTAGTGCTGATCAAATTGTCAGCGATATAAGCCGCGGTGTTATCGGCCAGATCAATAGTTACCTGACTGTGTATGAACAATCGTTTGATACTGACCGAACGCAAGCCAGGTGGGCTGCAGAGGTTACTGCATTGTATATGCAAATCTTGCTGCCAGATCTTGAATTGCGTTTGGATGCAACGGCGCGCGTTAAAATTGAAAACGCGTTGCAGGATCTGGTAGAAGCCAGTGAGCAAAGTGATCAATCCAAAGCCCAAAGTGCGCAACAAACCATCGCTGAATTGATTTCAGAATATGAAAATGAATTAATTTAATCGTTTGCGCCCGCCAAGAAATTCTTGGTGGGCGTTTCTTAATCACACGCACCCATCTAAAGACTGATATCAACTTGTGTCAATTCGCGTGCTATTGTCAGGCACGTAACAGCCAGTTTTGTGCGCTTACACAATTAGTCAGTTCTAACCAGAAAGAAGCGTTTTTATTCAATAGATTGTTTTAATCGCTATTAAAAATATCGTGTTTGCTTTTTGTTGAGACGGTGCTGAGTATCTGGAGGAAAGATCGATGTTTAAACAAATAATTAGCAGTCTGATAGCGATAATTATCGGCTATGGACTGTTCAGTCAACCAATCTGGGCAAAATCGCAAGACAGGGTCTACTGGATTGCTGCAGATGAAGTGCAGTGGGACTACGCACCATCGTTTCCAGTCGACCCGATGTCCGGTGCAGAATTTACCGAAGATCAGCGCGTATTTGTCGAGCAGGGAATTGGAAGGCTATATTTAAAGTCTGTTTACCAAGAATATACGGAAGGGTTTAGCACGGTAAAACAGCGTGCGCCGAGTGAAACGCACCTCGGTATTTTGGGGCCGGTGATACGGGCAGAAGTGGGAGATAAGATAATTGTTCATTTTAAAAATAATACGCGCTTTCCTGCGAGTATTCATCCGCATGGCGTGCGTTATGCCAAGGTGCATGAAGGCGCACCGGATAAAGGTCAATCCAGTGGGGTTGTGGCACCTGGGGAAACACATACTTACCAGTGGGATGTTCCGGAGCGGGCAGGTCCTGGTCCGAATGATCCGTCTTCAATTGTCTGGCTTTATCACAGTCATGCCGATACGACAGTAGACACAAACTCAGGACTGGTAGGTCCCATCGTCATTGCAAGAAAAGGATTTATGCGGTTGGCTGATGCGATGCCTCCCAAGGATGTAAATCGCGAATTTTTTTCTTTATTTGCAGTATTCGATGAAAATGTCAGTGCGCATTTGAATACGAATCTTTCGGCATGTTCAGGTATATGCGATGTCGATGATGAAACATTTCAGGAAAGTAATCTGATGCATGGAATCAACGGTCTGGTTTATTCCAACAACCGGAATTATGTCATGCAAAAAGGCGATAAAGTACGCTGGTATATCATGGCCTTGGGTACAGAAGTCGATCTGCATACGCCACATTGGCACGGTGCAACTTTGCTACACAATGGGAACCGGCTTGATGTGATAGAAGTTCTGCCTGCTGCAACCAAGACTCTCGATATGCAACCCGATGTCGAAGGCAATTGGATGTATCACTGTCATGTCAATGATCATCTTGACGCCGGGATGACGACCATGTTTACTGTTGAGTAACGAATCGGCTGCTGAAAATGCAGCGTGTAATTGAGGCCGAAAGCATTTGGATTTCGGCCTCGAGCCGCGTATAAGCTTGCTAAATCAAATCTCTCTAGGTAATTGGTGAGAAACTTAAAAATATTTTCAGTTGCTTCTTGTCAGAAAAAAAATTACAATTCGCGCAACTTTGTTGCATTAGTAAATGTGATTGCTATGTCATGATGCCAAATACTTATCAAGATACAGCCGAAGAATTAATTCGTAAAGAAGGTGGCCGGGCGACAGGTATCCGGGTAAAAATCCTGGCATTGCTGCTGGCTCAAGAACAGGCCGTTACTCACCGGGAAATTGAAGCACGTCTGATAGGCCAGCAGCCTGACCGTGTTACATTGTATCGTGTCTTGCAGTGGCTGGCGGATAAAGGTTTGATTCACAAGATAACCAGCGATGATCGGGTATGGCGCTTTCATGTCAACCATGATGCTTATCTGCACCAGCATGCGCATTTTAAATGTACGCGCTGCGCCAAAGTAGTCTGCCTGGATGATCTGCCAACCAAACGTCATTTGACATTGCCGGCAGGTTATCGATTCCAGTCAATGGAATTGACCGTTAAAGGATTGTGTGCGCAATGTGTTTAAGCGCCGTTGATCTGCGATGCAATCGGCTTTCATTAGCTGTTAGCCTGAACGATTGAATTGGCCGGCGATTGCGCGTGTTTGTAAGCCGCGGCTGCCCGAGTTGTCAATGTCGTAGTAACTGAAGCAGAGTAGATACTTTTCTCAGGACTGATGCACTGTTGATATTTGGTGCTGGTGCAAATTGAATTCATTGTTTAATTAAATTTATTCGGGGAGTTTTTTTGTGATAAAAATGCAACAAAGTTGCGTTAGAGCTGGCAATTTGACTTTTCATAGTTAAATTATTCAATGCGCTCAACTATTGATATAAAAATAACAAAAATAAAGTGCAGTCGAGGTCTGCTTAGACTAGCTGTGCTGGCGATAGCATTTGGCCTGTTTGAAACGCCTGTTGCATTTGCTCAGAAGCTAGACGATGTGGCTGAATTACCGGGTTTGACCGTTACTGCGCCTGTAAATTTCGGGTCTGAGCCTGACTGGGTCAGACCCGAGAAAGTGCTGCAGGAAGATGAGTTGCGACGTAAACGTGAAGCAAGCCTGGGTGATATGCTGTCGCGTGAGCTAGGTGTTTCCTCAAGCAGTTTCGGGCCGGGTGCGAGCCGCCCGATTATCCGCGGACAGGACAGCTCACGCATACAGGTTCTGGAGAGCGGCGTTGGTATGGGTGATCTTTCTGTCATCAGTCCGGATCATGCCGTCGCATCGGATACGCTTAATGCTTCGAAAATCGAAATTCTTCGCGGGCCGGCAACGTTGTTATACGGAAGCGGTACTTCGGGTGGTGTAGTTAATGTGATCAGCGAGAGAATTCCTGACCGCATGTTTAAATCGCCTCAGGGACATTTTGAAGGCCGTTTTAATTCGGCATTGGAGGAACGCTCTGGCGTGTTCAGTGCTTCGGGCAGTCAAGGTCAGCTGGCTTGGCATATTGACGGCGCAAAAAGAAAAACCAACGATGTAAAAATACCCGGACGCGCAGATCGCACAAATTCCGACAGTGAAAGCGGGGTAATCAGGAACAGCGCCATTGATTCCAGCAACATATCTGCCGGTGCATCGTATATCGGAGAGCGCGGGTATGTCGGTCTGTCCGTATCACGGCTGGATAATTTCTACGGAATTCCAGGGCCTGAGCTGGCCAAGATTGATATGAATCAGACGCGTTACGGCCTGGCTGGTGAATTGGACAATCCAGTCTGGGGCTTCCAAAAATTAAAAATGCGCGTCAACTACAATGATTACCGGCACGATGAACTTGAAGAAAGCGGTGACATCGGAACGCGATTGAACAATGACGAAGTCGATGGCCGCCTTGAGCTCATGCATTTGCCGGTAGCAAGCTGGCAGGGCGTGCTTGGGGTACAGTTTCAGCATCAAGATTTTTCAGCCCGTGGCGAGGAAGCGTTTCTGCCTTCCGCGCAGTCGCATTCGGTGGGCGTTTTTGTGCTGGAACAGTATCAATGGCGGCGCTGGTTATTTGAAATCGGCGGCAGACTGGAACATGTCAACCGGAATCCGGCTGATGTCGCTCTTTCTGTAAAAGACTTTAATTTGTACAGCGTATCAGCAGGCAGCGCTTGGATGTTCGCAGACGGCTACCAAATCGATCTGACGGCGACGCGTGGACAGCGTGCGCCGATTATCAACGCCTTGTATGCCAACGGTATTCATGTGGCAACGAACACATTCGACATTGGCGATTCGAGTTTAACCAAGGAGACATCGAATAATTTCGATCTTTCACTGCAAAAAACGGATGGCGCGGTGACCGGGCGCATCAATCTGTTTTATAACCATATCAACGATTATATTTTCCAGCGTGCCAGTGATAGCAACGCAGACGGGTTGCCCGACCGTGTTAACGATGAAGGCGAACTTGATCTGAACGGCGCCTTTCTGATCCAGAATTTCGCGCAGACGCGCGCGCATTTTTACGGCCTGGAAGCGGAAACCCGCATGGCGATATTGCCTGACCGGCTCAATATGCGCCTGTTTACTGATATTGTCTATGGCAAACTGAGGAACAATGGCAATGTCCCACGCTTGACGCCACTGCGTTTTGGTCTGGAGTTCGATTATTTTCAGGGAAACTGGCAAGGTAATTTCAATGTCACCCGCGTCACGAAACAGGAGCGAACTGCTGCACTGGAAACGGAGACGCCGGGCTATACACTGATGAACGCAGAGCTCGGTTATCGCTTCAAACGTGGCGAATCGTCCTTTCACACGCTGTTTCTGCAGGGGCGCAATCTGCTCAACGAGGATATGCGCGTGCACACCTCTTTCCTGAAAGATGTTGCGCCATTGCCGGGTAGGGCAGTTATCGTGGGTATCAGGGGGGCATTTTGAGTACGCGACCACTAGTATGTGTCAGTCAGTATCCAATATTTTCCAGTATCAGCGGTTGATATGAAAAAAATTAAAGCGTAAAAACAATGGTATAAATATTTGACTGGTAAATTTACTTGCTGTTTTTTAAAAATAACTGGAAAAATTTCTATGCTGATTGTCAATTTTGAGCAGGTAAAAATTGCAGTATAGAACCATGAAATCCTGTCGTAAGATTGCCTATTTCTACAACAAAACCTTCAGCTATGAAATTTACGACTTTGCTACTCCTTGCGTTGATTCCTGGAATATCTGACGCAGAAAATTTTTTAATTAATAGCAATAAGTTATTTAATTTTGCTGAAGCTGCGTATCCGAATTATTTCGATCCTGCCGGAGTTGAAACGACCACCCTGGATGAGTATTTGGTTCGCTATTATCCCAGCACTGATACCTATATTGGTACTAAAGATGGAGGTGTATACGTTTATGGAAATGTTTTCGGCGGCTTGTTAAAAGCAGGGGTAATTACTGATTTCATTGAACTAGAAGCTGATAGCGATGAATTGTTAGCTCAGTTATTTGCAAATGTGCAAAGTAATGTGCAGGTTTATGGAACGGGTGCTGTCATTTCCATTCTGTCAGATGACCTCAATGGAAGCCGCCATCAGCGATTCATCATTGAACTGAAATCAAAACAAACACTACTGATAGCACACAATATAGATTTGGCGTCAAGAATTGATACATTAGCATTAAATGATCAGATTGAATTCTTTGGTGAATACGAATGGAATGATAAAGGTGGCGTCATTCACTGGACGCACCATGATCCTGAAGCAATTCATGTGAATGGCTGGCTTTTTCATAATAATCTGATCTATCAATGATCTTGTGTTGAAAGTCGTATACAAGTTAGCTACTCACGGTCTGACCAGTCTCGCCATCATGTCATGATTGCCTGTGCAATCGGAGCGAAATGGTGAGCCTTTGGCAAGCAGAGCCCAGATGATGCGTGTATTTTTGTTCGCCAGCGCAACTGCAGCAAACTTGACGATTCAATTGCGCGAGATAATCATTCAATCGTCTCAGTAATTGACGCATTGTTTCTGACAAGCCCTTTTCAGCATTTTCCAGAATGCCGGGTATCCGTTTGGCAATCAAATGAATACTTTTTGGGATAACAATGCCGAATTCAGAAAGCAAGCCGCGTATTTGGTTTGCTTGTGCAGTTCTAGCCTTGATCAAGCCTTGTCTGGTGCGGTGCACTGACAAAATGGCTTGTTGTTCAACATGCTTGATCGTGACAAAATGCATATTCGGCCGGTTAACCGCTTCGCTGATCGCTTCCGCATCTGCCATGTCCAAACTGCGGCGACGTCAGTTTGATGGTATGCTCGAATTCGTCCAGCTTTCTTGCCCAATAATGTGAACTGCCACAAGCTTCCATACCAATCAAGCAAGACTTTAAATTGGCAAAGAAATTTAGCATTGCGTTACGGCGAAGCTGTATACGCAATATAACTTTGCCATGCTCATTGACACCGTGAATCTGGAATACTTCTTTTGCCAAATCAATACCAATTGTTGTAATGTTCATGTTGGACGCTCTTCTCTTGTTGGATGGTTTTTTACACCATTACTTTGGCGCAATAGATGCCGTCCGAGGTAGTGGGCGTCCATTCCATTAGGTCAAATTTCTCACCTATGTTTATAAAACCATTATTGCAAGAAAAAGGAGTTCTTCACTTCACGTTGATTGATCCCGATAAACAATCGCCCCAGAAAGCAGCAGAGGTTGCAGCTAGAGCGGAAGCATGTGGTTCGGATGGAATCATGATTGGTGGCTCTACTGCCGGTTACGACGATACAAATAGGACAACAGAAGCCATCAAAGAGAATTGCAAGCTCCCTACAATACTTTTTCCATCAAATACCGAAGGAATATCAGAAAAAGCAGATTACATTTTCTGGATGATGTTGATGAATTCCCTAAACAGAAGGTTTCTAGTTGAAGAACAAATGAAGGCTGCGCCAATTGTCAAAAAACTTGGCATCAAGACCGTTCCAATGGGGTATATAGTTGTGAGTACAAGCGAAAGGCAAACCACCGTTGAAAGAGTTGGTAACGTTGACAGGATAATGACAGAAGATATAGATAAGCTTATTGCATATGCACTTACAGCTCAATACTATGGAATGGAGTGTATCTACCTAGAAGCTGGCAGCGGGGCAGATTTTCCGATTCCTCCAAAGATGGTGAATGTAGCTAAAAATAATTTGGATATACCGGTAATCGTTGGAGGAGGAATAAGAGACCCAGTAACCGCTAGGAATGCAGTCTCAGCCGGAGCGGATGTTGTAGTAACAGGAACTATATCAGAGAAGAACCTTGGCATGTTCGAGAAAATTGTGTTAGCCATCAAAGATTAATTTTCTGACTGCATTCTATCTTATTTTTTGACTGATGATTTGTACACAAATCTCATGTCCCATACCTTTAACGTTTCTAAAGTTATAGCTTCAAACTTAGAAAACTTGACAACTAGCAATATTCTATGTCGTATCGATTCATTGTGTCTGACTGGAATGGAACAATTCTAAAATACCCTACGGACGAAAACCAAAACAAGAAGATCGCATACACTCTTCTTAATAATGCAAAATCAAAAATAAAGAAGGGTAATCTTTTTGCGTTACGAGATTTAGGGCAGTTAATATTAGCTGAAAGAGAGTTAAAAAAATGTTTCGAGAAGTATCAAAAAAAAGAACTACCGCTTCAAGAGGTATATGAACCATTTAACAAACGTGTACTTTACGGGAAAGGTTATAAATTTGTAAGAAATGTTATTAACCAATTTGCTGATGATTGTGTAAGTAAAGGTGATGTTGACAAACGCATTTTGGATTCAATTTCCTTGGCCCATAAACATGGATCGAAAACAGGTATTCTTTCAACATCGAATGATATTGCAATTCACCGAACACTCATTCGATTAAACTTCGAAAATTTATTTGATGTTATTGAATCAAACTCTCTTGTAACACGCTATATAAAGGGTGAGAGAAAACTGGTGGGTTTTACTTTTAATATTAACAACCGGAAACCTGAGTATCTTGAGACCCGATTTCTTAGACGATATAACTTGAAAGAAAAGGATGTCATTTACTTTGGTGACTCCGTTGATGACATCGGAATTGCGGACATGCTACCTGCCGGTAACTTTATTGTGCCTTTCCTTGCTACTGATGAATTTCGAGAATTTGCAACAAAAAGATTTGGCGCATTCGCACCTGATACTAAAAAAGATTTGGATTTTTATTTAAAATAAATTGTTTCACTAAGATATGAATCGCTTTTAATGATGGCAATATATCACGCTGGTTTATCAAGAAATTGATCAGAAGTAGGGTAATCCTGACCTGGTCAAGTAAAACCGGACACATCAGTTAAACGACTTTTATTGTTTTTTCCACTTCTCTTCCGAGCCTACCGGCATAAACCGGTGGGGGCTCAGTTTCGTGCTTGACAGATAATTAAAATTTTTTTGTTTCAATGGATTCTAGTCAACGGTGATGTATTCCAGAACGTTCGGGTTGGAAAGTGATTTCCTTCAAGTGGACACGAAGTACTCCACCTCCTGGTTTGGGCCACTCAATTTCATCTCCTTCAGAAAGCCCAAGCAGCGCACTACCTACTGGTGCCAGAATTGAAATTTTTCCTGAAGCATCAACATCCTTAGGATATACCAATTTTAAGCAGAATTCATCAGATGATGATTCTACTTTGAATCTAACAGAAGAATTCATCGTTACTACTGTTGCAGGTATGTCTTTTGGATCTACGACAATGGCTCGAGCCAACTCAGCTTCCAAATCTTTTATTCCTGGCAGAGATTTGCTGGGTAATGTTTCAATTAGATCGTACAATCTTTCAGCATCCAAAGAAGTAATTACTATTTTTGGTTTTTTGTTCAAATTATATTCCTTTTATCGCTAAACCAAATTGGTCGGTAATGTAAATATGGGGTTTTCTATTTGATCTTCTGGAGCTAGAAAAAGCTTACCACATGAAACACTTTAACTGTTTGTGAAGTTATTCGTTGAATTTTCCGCCATACTTGCATAGTCATTTCGTTTCAAAGCTGTTTCCATTAATATCAACTTTTTCAACCCCTTTATTTTTTAGCGCTGTTTTACTGTTGAGTTATCTTTTAAAGTAAAGACCACTTAATTTGCCGATTTCTAACGATTAACTAGAATAACAGCCCGTTTATGCTGGCCGCCAACATTTAGTGATCATTGCTTTAAAGCGAATTACAAAAAATAGAAATGACTGGGAAAATTAATGGTGCGATTGATTAGAGATTTCAGCCAGATTGATTTGTTTGAATCTGACTGAAAATTTTTATAACTGTATAATTAATTTGAGGTTTGATGTCTGTTTTCAACAGGCTCAGAAAATTTTTGTTCAATTGCTAATGCCTGATGGTAAGCGGCTTTATCCGAATATTTTATTGCGGCTTTTTCACAACGTTCGATTTTATTAGATACATAATTTTTGATGTGCCTTCCATTTTTTTCAAAGAAACTGAAGTACGGTTTATTGTTCAAAATTTTCAATATTTCAACTTCTTCGTGAATTTTATCTTCCATCGTTTTGGCTAAATTTGCATATCGATGAGCCAATACATCATGACTAAGTCCGTGTTCATTATTGTGAGCAAAGGCAGGTGCATTCATCAAAAAATATGAGACCAAAAAAGTAAAAAAAGACAAAGCTGTGAATAAATTTTCAGTTTTCATAGCAAATTACTCCAAATGAATTGAACAGTATGTATCTTATGTCAGTTGATCTGATAAATATATTGGAGAAACTATTGTATTTTTGTAAGGAAAACCATTACTTGTATGGCCAATCTTAACGAAGGAATACGTGTTTTGTGTACAAATGTGTCCCATCAGCGTAATTTGCACAGGTAGTTGTCTGAAATAAAAGATACTTCAATTCTAAGAATTGAATTTATAGCCGGGTTAATGTGTCAATAAGCTTCCAATATTTTTCAGTGTCAGCATCAATTATGAAAAAAATTGGACTTTGGAAACAATAGTATAAATATATGACTGGTAAATTTGCTCGCTGCTTTCTAAAAATAGCTGGAAAGTTTAAACGCTGATTGACAGCATATGATAAATAAAGGAAAACTATAAGGTTAACTGTTAGCCCTTTAGGAGGCGACAAATGGACTACCTCGAAGGATTTGTAGCAATGACCGGGCATGTTGCATGGCCAATTACCGCAATCGGTATTGCCGTAATTGCACGCAAGGAACTGCGGAGCATAATTGCGGCACTTGCAAAAAGAATCGAAGACAAAAATAGTGCAGTTTCAATTACGAAAGAGGGTGTGGAAATCAAGGCTGTAGTTGAAGCACAAGAAGCACGCTTGGTATCTATGCAAGCGGAGCAAGATCAGGTTAAGTCACTAGCCCTTCAGCACTTCAAGCCAGCGCAAACGTACGAGATCAAGACGTTAAGGCAAACCGAACCGAAAGATATCGATTCTCAACTTCGAAAAATGGCTGATAAATACATGGATATAAATCTCCCGGATTACTCAGAACGCACAAGAGCCAAGAACGCTGCTGCAGGAGAGATGGCATTCTATATCGTGTCAAATAAAATCAGTAAAGATCAACTCGCAAATGAAAGCCACGAGGGGCTACTTATTGCACTGGCTGAATCAATTATTCTATCGGCTGATACTGGAGATGCCGAAAGATTACTGAAAGCTGCACGAGGAGCAAAAAGACTTCATGTCCGCTATCGGGTGCTCATTGCTATCACTAAGTTGTATGAACGCAATTTGTTGCCATTGGCAGATATCGGAACTGTGCGAGAACTTCTTCGGGAATATGAAGTAGGGGCTGATAGTTCTCTTAAGCGGTTAGTCTCAAATGTCACATCACTCATAAATGAAGCAGTGAATATGCCAAAAGATTAGTGCATCAATTTTTCTGATCGTACTTCCGCTGCAACCCGACCCGCAACCATAGAGTCCGAAGATCGATTCTATCAGCAGTAAGTTCAAGAAAATTATGGCTCCCCGACCAGGGCTCGAACCTGGGACCTGCGGATTAACAGTCCGTCGCTCTACCAACTGAGCTATCGGGGATTTGATGAAGAGGTGAATCTTAACGGTTTGAACGATTACGGTCAATATAGATAGCCGTTAAATTTAAAAAATTGGATGAGATCGCTTGTTTCCACAGAGTACGTTTGGCGTGAATTTATATCGTTTGGGACAGTGAGCTAAGGTTTGTTCTACCCACACAAGCAAAAATTTTTAGTGAATGTCGGGAGCGCATTGTTTTTAGCGAGCAGATCTAATCTGTTTTCTTTGAGCTCCCGAACCGTTTCTCCAGCGCAGTATGATCGTCCATCCGAATTATAGTCTTGAATGTTTCAAACGATAATTGTTGATTGATATGCTCTGTGCTACCGTCTTTTTTTAAAGTGTCGAAGCATTCGATGAAAGCCTGCGTGGCCGAGAACAGGCCTGATAAGGCATAGGCCACGAGTTTGTAACCCATGTCTTCCAGTTCATTGAGTGGCAAGTTAGGTGTTTTGCCGCCTTCGATGATATTGGCAAATAATGGGGTTCCCTGAAAATGCCGGGCAATGGTGGATAATTCTTCCCTGGATTGCGGTGCTTCGATGAACAATACATCCGCACCTGCCATGAGATACTGTTCCCCGCGCTTAATTGCGCCATTGAGCCCTACCAGTGCACGGGCATCCGTACGTCCGACTATGACAAGACCGGAATCGCCGCGGGCGTATACTGCGGCTTTTATTTTTTCCACCTGCTCATGAGTGGAAATGATCTGCTTGCCTTCAAAATGACCGCATTTCTTAGGCCACACTTGATCTTCCAGAATGATTCCGGCGACATCGGTTTGTACGATTTCCTCGACAGTGCGAATGACATTCAGCGGATTGCCATAACCCGTGTCCATATCCGCGATCAACGGAATCGACACGCTATGCGCAATACGCTTGGCGGAATCGATCATTTCGCTGGCGGTTAAGTAGCCCAGATCCGGTTTGCCCAAAAGCGATGCGGCAATGCCGAATCCGCTGGAGAAAATATAATCAAATCCTGCCTGCTCGGCGGTCATGGCGCCAATACAATCGTAGACGGCCGGCGCGGCATGAATGCCGGGTTGTTCAATTAAGGTGCGCAGCTTGTTTTTCATGCTGATAGTGATTGAATCAAATTTTGAATTCTTAGAACCCGATTTTTTACCTCGGATATTTGTACTTGAACTTTAAGCCGTTCTGGGCCGGCAAGGGAATACTCACGTCCGCTTTGGATCAGTTGAATGATTCTGGCGGGATCAACCGGCGGTTCGGGTGTGAACTGTATTTGTATGCTCTCGGCACTGGCGTCGATGCGGACAATACCAAGTGGTTTTGCGGCAATACGCAGGCGGTGGCAATCGAGTAGGGCTCTGGTCGAATCGGGTAGCAGTCCGAAGCGGTCGATCAATTCGCTTTGAATATCGTCGAGTTGTTCGCGATCGGTGCAGTTGGCCATGCGTTTGTATAAAACAAGGCGTTCGTGAATATCGTGACAGTAGTTGTCAGGGAGTAGAGCGGGTACATGCAGATTGATTTCAGTAGCAACGCCGAGCGGATGCTGCATGTCAGGTTCCTGTCCTTTTTTCAATGACTGAATGGCGGTATCGAGCATGGCGCTGTACAGGCTGAATCCGACTTCCTGCATTTCGCCACTTTGGGATTCGCTCAATACGGCCCCGGCACCACGAATTTCCAGATCGTGCATGGCTAGATAAAAACCCGAACCCAGTTCCTCCATGGCCTGGATCGCTTCCAGTCGTTTTTTGGCCTGAGCGTTAAGTGTCTGCATGTCGGCAGTAAGCAAATAGGCGTATGCCTGATGATGCGAGCGTCCGACACGGCCACGCAACTGATGCAGTTGCGCCAAACCGAATTTGTTAGCGTTATTGATGATAATGGTGTTTGCGCTGGGTACGTCAATGCCGGTTTCTATAATGGTGGTGCATAGTAGAATGTTGAAACGCTGCTGGTAAAAATCGCGCATTACATGTTCCAGCTCTCGTTCGCGCATCTGGCCGTGTGCAATCTGAATTCGCGCCTCGGGCAACAGACCGGTTAGTTTGTCATACATATACTGAATGGTATTGACTTCATTGTGCAGAAAATAAATCTGTCCGCCGCGTTTGAGCTCACGCAGACAGGCTTCACGAATGAGTCCCAGGGAGAAGTTGCTGACAAACGTTTTAATGGCTAATCGTCGTTGCGGCGCGGTCGCAATGATGGAAAAATCGCGCAGCCCTTCGAGTGACATCGCCAGAGTGCGCGGAATCGGCGTGGCAGTCAATGTCAACACATCGACTTCAGCACGCAGTTTTTTGAGTTGTTCTTTCTGGCGGACGCCAAATCGGTGCTCTTCATCGATAATGACCAGGCCCAGGTTTTTGAATTTGACGCTTTTTTGAATCAATTTGTGCGTGCCGATGACGATATCGAGCTGGCCTTGGGCCAGCTCCTGTAATGTTTTGGTCTGTTCTTTGCCGCTGCGGAAACGCGATAGTTCGGCGATTTTTACCGGCCAGTGGTCTGCGATCAGACCAAAACGATCGGAGAAATTCTGAAAATGCTGCTCCGCCAGCAGTGTTGTCGGCACCAGAACTGCAACCTGCTTCCCGTCGGCCACAGTAATGAAGGCGGCTCGCAAGGCAACTTCGGTTTTGCCAAATCCCACATCGCCGCAGATCAATCGATCCATTGGCTTGTTTGACTTTAAATCCTCGATGACTGCATTGATAGCAGCGGCCTGATCGGCAGTTTCTTCGAAACCGAACCCTTCCGCAAAGGCCTCATAATCATGCTGTTTAAATTGGAATGCATGTCCTTGCCGTGCCGCGCGTTGTGCGTACAAATTAAGCAGTTCGGCCGCGGTGTCGCGTACCTGTTGCATGGCTTTGCGCTTGGCCTTATCCCATTGGC
This sequence comes from Burkholderiales bacterium, assembly GCA_024235755.1. Classification (GTDB taxonomy): domain Bacteria; phylum Pseudomonadota; class Gammaproteobacteria; order Burkholderiales; family Nitrosomonadaceae; genus Nitrosomonas. The sequence goes on from JACKLV010000004.1 coordinate 46,225, forward strand.
TGCTGCCCAGTTTATGCAGCGGCGCCGCTTCGGGAGAAGCGCCACTGTAACGTCCGATCAGATACAGTTGAGAAACCGGTACGTATAGCTTGTCGCCGCCTTCATACTCCAGGGTGAGAAACTCGCTCAGTTCATCTTTCCCACCTTCGCCGACGTCCATGCTGACCAATCCCAGATAACGGCCAATGCCATGTTGCTCATGGACAACCGGGTCGCCAGGTTTGATTTCGGACAAGTCACGCAGAATATTGTCGGTTGAAGTGGTTTTGCGCGATTCCCGTTCACGGCGACCGGGTGCATGCGATGCGGCGTATAGTTCGCTTTCGGTTACAAAAGCGAATTTTTCTGTGCCGAGAATAAACCCATTGTAAAGCGATGCTACGCTGAGCATAAAAGGCTGTGTACTCGACAGAAACTGTGCATAGTTTTCACAGGTTTGTGGATAGAGGCCATGCTGATTAAAATATTCTGCTATCAGCTCACGTCGCCCTTTGCTCTCGGCAACAACCAGCACACGCCCGCCGCTACCGGTATGACTGTCGACAAATGCTGCCAATAGCTCTAATGGATTATCTGCGTAACGGTTAACGGCAATTGACGGTAATGCAGAGGTTGCAAGCGGTTGGGCTTTTTTATCCTCTGCTTCGGACAGTAATTCGATGCGGGCATAGGATTTCAGTCTGCCGAAAAACACATCTGCGGGCAAAAACAGTTCTTCGGGCGGCAGTAACGGTCGGTCGAGATCAGCGTGCAGCAATTGATAACGGGATCGGGTATCACGCCAGAATTCATCGAGTACCGACGGTACATCCTGATGCAGACAGACGACTGCCTCTTCGGGTAAATAATCAAACAGGGTGGCAGTTTGATCAAAAAACAAGGGCAAATAGTATTCGATGCCGGCGGGTGCAATGCCTTTGCTGACATCTTTGTAAATCTGCCTCTTGGTAGGGTCGCCTTCAAATTTTTCACGGAATTTACTGCGAAAACAGGTTCTTCCGGCTTCATCCAACGGGAATTCGCGCGCGGGTAACAGACGTATTTCGTTGACTGGATAGATGCTGCGCTGGGTATCGACATCAAACGTGCGAATGCTGTCTATTTCATTATCCAGCAGATCGATACGGTAGGGTATTGCGCTGCCCATCGGGAACAGGTCGATCAGTCCACCCCGTACGCTGTATTCGCCAGGTGAGAATACCTGCGTGACGTGTGAATAACCGGCCATGGTCATCTGATTACGTAACGCGGCTAAATCCAGTGACTCCCCTTTTTTTAGAAAAAAGGTATGCGCGGCAAGGTATTCACGCGGCAGAATACGGTACAAGGCTGTCGTTAACGGCACGATCATTACATCGCACGATTTGCTCATGATTTGATAAAGCGTTGCTAATCGCTCAGAAACCAGGTCATGGTGTGGTGAGAACGTATCGTAAGGCAGTGTTTCCCAATCGGGCAGCAGATGAATCCGCAATTCGGGATTGAAAAACGGTATTTCCTCCAGCAAACGCTGCGCTTCGCGTGCACTGGCTGTGACAATGACAAAGGGTTTTGTCTGCTGTGAGAATTGCGCTAATACGAATGCATCGCTTGAACCTGCGTAACTGCAATAGCGTAGGATTTTTCCGGGAGTAGGGCGTGTAAACGGGTCAGACATACTATGAAATAATTATCGGGGCTCATCGCGTAAGTGCACGTGCGTGATAAAGCGATGACGTAAGACGCCTTATTATATGTCATTTTGTGGTGTGGTTACGATCCCGGATTATGCCTGTATTTAAACGGTCTTGAGTTCAAAAAATAATTTGTGGGCGAGAATGCGGCTTTAGATGAATTTTTTACTCAATTATTACTCATTTTGCCGTAAATAAACATTAGTGTGCGCATTAACGAGACAGTGCCAAGCCGATAGACCGGTCACGGTTAGCATAAACAGATCCAACCGATGTTCAGGTTTCTTTCTTTGCTTGATAAAAATGGTACGTTAAACGGTCGCATAGATACGCAGACTGCGAAAGAAACAGTCAGATTGGTTAATAAAAACAGAAACGAACATAAATTTAAGACGCCCTGATGAATACCTCAAATGAAAATGAAGTAATATCGATCAAGGATAAATTGATTGACTTGATCCAAAACGACCCTGATTTGCCGACACTTGGCAACTCTATATCCAAAGTGGTTCAATTGACTTCTTCAGACGAACAGTCATTGGAACAATTGAGCAATTTCATTTTGTCGGATCCGTCGCTGACACTGAAGATCCTTCGATTGTCCAATTCAATTACGTATCGTTCATCGGCAATGGCGGTAACCAGTATTTCAACTGCGATTCAGTTGTTGGGCTTGAATACCATTAAAGCCTGCGCATTGGCCATGATTATGGTTGACGGCATGCCGCACAAACATGCCAAAGCCGTGCGCACCGAATTGAAGCTGGCGCTGTCTGCCAGCCTGATCGGGCGCAGTCTTGCTAAACGTAGTGCCTATCCCAATGCGGACGAAGTAACGATTGCCGCATTGTTTAAGAATATAGGGCGGCTCATTTTGGCCGCCTACGATGACCGCCTGTATTACGAGACGATGGCGCTGACTAGAGAAAAAGAATACACCGAGGCACGCGCTTCGTTACAAAAACTTGGTTGTACCTTTCACTGGCTTACAGAATTTGCACTGCGTGAATGGAATATTCCGGATTCGATCATTCAAGCGATGAAGCTGTTACCGGGGACAACACTCAAATCCCCAAAAAACCGGAATGAATGGATGCAACAAGTAACTGAGTTCAGTAATCATGCAGCACTAATGGCTGCATCAGACAGCGGGGCTATCCCAGTGCCGTCAGCCGATGATTTGTTAAACCGATTTGGTAAAGCGCTGCATCTCGATGCTTCTCGATTAAAAGCTCTGGTCGATGAATCTTCAGGGCAGATTCAGACTATCTGCAGTCAGATTTCGAATATGCAGTCCGACAATAAAATGGAAGGGCAGTCATGTTGCGATAAAGCTATGAGTGATTCAGAAGCTGAATTCTCAGATTGTCAATTATTCGATTCTGAAGCTGCACAACTGCAAACGGAAGACTGTCATAAAAGCGGCAAGCCATTCAATGCAGCAGACCGGTTGTTAACGGGTATTCAGGAGGTTTCTGAAATGCTTGCTTCCAGCCAGTTCAATCTCAGTTCTTTGATGATGCTGGTGCTGGAAACTTACTACAACAGTCTGGGTTTTAAATTTGTTACCATCTGTCTGAAGGATGTTAAAACCAATCAATTTCGGGCAAGAAATTCACTTGGGTTTGATCACGAAAAAATCCGCGATAAGTTTGTTTTCCCGGATACCAAGTCAAGCGATTTGTTCAGTATGGCCTTAAAGCGTAATGTCGATTTGTCTATTTCCGATGCAACGGAAACCAAAATCCGCAATGCATTACCAGACTGGCATACGAAATTATTACCTCATACCAAGAGTTTTATATTGCTGCCACTGGTCGTTCAAAATGACAAACCGGTTGGCTTGATTTATGCGGACAGATCGGTAATTGCGCATGAAGGAATCACGACAAACGAAATGCGATTGATTAAATCGCTGAAAGCACAGATTCTGGTTGCGCTAAACGATAAAAGGTAGGTGGTTCAAGACGCATCCGGTCTGGAATGAAATGCCTGACAGGCATAGCGGAAATCGATTAATGTTTTTTCAGCATGACCCAGAACAGTTTTGGCAGGATATTTTTTTATTTTCTTTTTTTCCGATAAACCGGAAGTAATGCCGGTCAGTAATTCGATGCCTTCCGTGACATGCTGCATGGTATAAATATGGAATAGTCCCTGTTCAACTGCTTGAATAACATCGTGGTTGAGCATCAAATGTCTTTTGTTGCGATACGGTATTAGAACGCCCTGTTCACCACTTAAACCAAATCTTGCGCAAATATTGAAAAAACCTTCTATCTTGTCATTAATGCCACCGACAGGCAAGACTTCGCCATATTGGTTTAATGCGCCGGTTATTGCAATACATTGTTTAACCGGAATTCGGGATAACGAAGATAGCAGTGCAAAAAACTCTGCGCAGGATGCTGAATCACCTTCGATGCCGGTATATTCCTGTTCAAAAACGATTGATGCGCTCAGTGCAAGCGGCGTTATATGCGCAAACAAAGCGGATAAATAGTTTTGCAGTATTAAAACGCCTTTATCATGAATAGGCCCTGACATGTCAACTTCATGTGCAATATTCAGTAACCCGGTTTCTCCGGCAAAGCTGCGCGCAGTGACACGTACCGGTGCGCCAAAACAGTGATCGCCCATTTCGATCAAGGTAATTGCATTTAACTGACCTATTTTTTCACCGTTCAGCGCTATCATTATGTCACCATCAGTGATGGTTTCCAGTAACCACTGATCCGGTGCGTTATGACGAGCGGCGCGTGCCTGCAGTGCAGTCATTACATCATCAATTTCTACTAACTTGCCTTTATGGGTTTTACATTGTGCTGTGCTTTCCAAAACGAGCATTTCCATACGTGCAAAGATTGCACTTTGGCGCGTTTGGTCGTCAACTTCGCGGTGTGACTCCTCCAGCAAGCGGGCTACAGCGGCGGCGGAAAAATGCGGTAGTTTTTTTAACTGACAAGTATGCGCTATAAAAACGGACGATGCGTGATATGTTTCCGAATTTGATTTAAAGCTGTCGGTAAAATCGACTTTGACACGAAAGCGGCGCATGAACTCCGGATCTTCATGTTGCAGATAGTAATAATCTTCACGTGAACCGATTAAAACGATTTTTATATTGACATCCACAGCTTCCGGTTCAATCGAGGCGGGGATGTTCGCGGCGAATGTAGATGCCGATTCTTCAATTTGCAGCCGTTTACTGCGCAGTAAACGGCATAACCTGATCCAGACCGATGGATCTGTCAGCAAGTCGTTTAAATGCAGCATAATGAAACCGCCATGCGCCTTATGCAGACTCCCGGCACGGATGTGCATGAAATCGGTCTTAACCTTGGCCTCTTCGAACTGATAGTCTATGTTGCCAAAAAGAGAATGCAGGTGCGGATTATCTTCAACAATGACCGGTGCGCCCTGGAGCCCGGAATTGTCGACCACCAGATTAATTTGGTAGCGAAATAATATGTCGTCTAGTGAATTGGGTTGTTTTGCGTCAGCAGTAGGATCAGTTTCAATAGATACTGATTCAAACAGGGATAGATTATCAAGAATATCCTGCATCACTTGATCCAGAAAAAGCTTTAACCGTTTGTTTTTTCTGAGTGTAGGGTGCAGGCTGTCGCATAAGGTGTTAAAATGCTGATCGAGAACCGGTTGAATGCTGTTGCGTTTAAGTGTAGCAAGCGCATTTCTTTTATCATTCTCAACGCACTTGACTGCTTCAAAATATCGAATGATTTCTGCGTGTAATTCCTGTTCGGTTTGATCTATTTTCGCCCGTCGCGTTTTTGGCAGTTTAAAAAGCTCGTCTTCGGTCAGAATTTTTCCTTTGTTATCACGCATTGTGAAAACGATCTGTTCTGTTTCCCGCCGTATGGAAAAATTTCTTGTTTCTGCATACGCATCCAGTTGCGCATAAAGTTCTGTTTCAGTTGCCTTGAATTTTTTCAGCATTCGATCATGTTTGATTTTGAAATCCTGGCCATTCAGGCAAAGCGTTATTTCATCCAATAGGGTTTCCGTCAATTTTTCCAGAGAATTGTGCAGCAAGCGCCCCTGTCCGGCAGGTGTGCGCAGTGCAACGGGCTTTTCAGGTGTGGTGAAGTTGTAGAGATAGCATAAATCTGGGGGCACAGCACTTTTCTTTGCGGCTTCAATCATGGCCTGATGTAATAACGAAGACCGGCCGCTCCCTGCTTCGCCAAGTACAAACAGATGATAATCAGGCAGCTGCATGGCCAGTCCGAAATTTGCAGCGGTTTTTGCACGTTCCTGGCCAATCCAGGAAAGCGAAGACTGTAATAACGCCGAAGTATCTTTAAATCCAAGTGTGTCCGGATCAATATTCATGCGCAGCTCGGATGATCGCAGGTGTGTTGTCGGCATATGTCAATAGAACCTGTAAAAATGTGTTTGTTGTTTTATTTATATTTTATCTGCTTGCGGGTATTAAACACCGAATCAATCTGCAAAACTATCGGAACCCCATCAACTGACCATGATCGTGCCGACTCTCAGCGTCAAACAATCTATTCAAATCCGAGGAATCCGCCCGACTGATGATTCCAAAGCTGCGCATACAATTGATTGTTGGCGATCAGCATGGCATGCGAACCCTGTTCAACAATGCGCCCTTTATCCAAGACAATGAGTCTGTCCATTGCCGCGATGGTAGATAGGCGATGCGCAATGGCAATGACGGTTTTTCCCTGCATTAACTGGTAAAGGCTTTGCTGAATACTTGCTTCTACTTCCGAGTCCAGCGCTGAAGTCGCTTCGTCCAGCACAAGAATCGGCGCGTCTTTCAAAAGTACGCGCGCAATGGCTATACGTTGCCGCTGTCCGCCGGACAATGTCACGCCACGTTCGCCAACATGCGCATCATAGCCACGTCGCCCCTTGATATCCTGCAATGTCATAATAAATTCATGTGCTTGGGCTTTCTTGGCTGCAGCAATCATCTGGGCTTCAGTCGCATCTGGTTTTCCGAACAGAATATTGTCACGAACGGAACGGTGTAATAACGAGGTGTCCTGTGTCACCATGGCGATATTATTGCGCAGGCTATCCTGAGTTACCATGTGAATATCTTGTCCGTCAATAGTTATTTTGCCTTGTTGAAGATCATAAAAACGTAATAATAAATTTACAAATGTGGACTTGCCGGAACCTGAGCGGCCAACGACGCCGACTTTTTCGCCGTGCTTTATTTTAATACTCAGGTTTTGAAAAATTTTGGGCGCGACTCTGGAGCGGTCTGCAAAGGCAGTTTCATTAGAGGTGGCTTCAGGATCATCTGAGTGGTAGGAAAAGCCGACATTTTCAAACTGAATTGTGCCTCGTAAAACATGTAACGTGGCTGCATTGGGTCTATCTTTAACGATTTGTGGGTTTGATAAAGTATTGATTCCGTCTTGCACCGTACCTATGTTCTCGAATAATGTGTTGACTTCCCACATTATCCAGTGCGACATGCCGGTCAAACGGATTGCCAGACTCATGACGATGGCGATTGCGCCTGGTCCGATTGCATGATTCATCCAGAGATATAAACCCAGTGCACATATAGTAAAGACTAGCAGCATGTTGATTGTCCAGACACAGATGTTCAGCCAGGTTGCCAGGCGCATTTGCGGATGAACTGTCGCCATAAACTCCTGCATGCCCGTTTTGGCATATGCTGATTCGCGTTCGCTGTGAGAAAACAGTTTTAATGTTGTGATGTTGGTATAGCTGTCGACAATTCGTCCAGTCATCATGGAACGAGCGTCTGCCTGTAACGTAGAAATGCGTTTGAGTTGCGGCACAAAATGGGACAGGATACTGATGTATGCAACCAGCCAGATTAATAAAGGTATGCATAAACGCAGGTCGGCTTCAGCGACCAATAACAAGGTTGTGACAAGGTAGACGGCTACAAAAAGCATCACATCAAGCAGTTTCAGGACCGTCTCGCGCACCGCGAGTGCTGTCTGCATGACTTTAGTGGCGATTCGGCCGCTGAATTCATGTTGAAAAAAAGTGTAGCTCTGGTTAAGCAGATACCGGTGGGCCAGCCAGCGAACCCGCATCGGGAAATTTCCCATGAGCGTTTGTTGAATGATCAGGGAATGCAACAATACAATTACCGGTATGAAGATCAGAATGAAAATTGACATGGCCAGTAGCATTGGCCATTCAGTATAGAGAAAGTGTTCTGTGTTTTGTTCAGCCAGCCAATCAACCATTTGTCCGAGAATGCCGTACAATAAGGCTTCACTGATGGCGAGACAAGTGGTCAGGATGGCCAGCAAAATCAGATAGGGTTCAATACCCCGGATATAATGGCGACAGAACTGGTATACCCCCTTGGGAGGTTCAGTTGGATGCTCAGGAGGGAAGGGTGTGATCAGCCGCTCAAAAAAACCAAACATGGTTTTCATGAGATTTAGCCACTTAACCGTTCAAATATGCGAAAACCTGCGACATATGTACCAATGGCGGAACCCATGGTCGATAAAATGAAGATTAACAGTATGCGGGTAACCTGGTTGTTCCACCAGCCTTTCAAACTAGTGGTGTCGCTGCGTAAACGCTCAAAATCTTCAACTTTGGGTTTGCGCAAATAGGTTTCTGCAGCAGCTACAACCATCCCGGCCCCAATTGTCGGGTTGAGCGATGTCAGCGGTGCAGCCAAAAAAGCAGTGATGACTGTCAATGGGTGCGCAAACGCTATTGCAGCGCCAAGGGCGGATAAACCGCCGTTGATCAGTATCCAATCCAGTATCATGGCGGTGCCAATCTCAGGACTGCGCATGAATCCGAATGCGAAACCGGTTAGAATCAGTAAAACAATGGCCCAAGGCAGGTATCTCAGCCAGCTTGATGAAACTGGTTGTGCTTCCAGTTTGCTAATGGTTTCATCGGGATCATTGACCTGCTGATGTGTGATAATGCGCTGAATACCACTCATATGACCGGCACCGACTATCGCCAGAATATGCTGATAGTTGTTTGCGTTGCTTTCTTTAATGAGGCGTGCAGACATATATTCATCTCGTTCGCTGATCAGCGGTTTGAATAAATCTTTTTCATCTTCGGCAAATTGAGAGAATGTGCTTTCCAGTACGTCCCCTTCTTTTAATTTTTCAATTTCTTCGGCACTGACTTTTTCTTTACTGACTACACTGTGAATTAAACCGCCAAACAGGCCCATGCGTTTCCACCAAGGTACATTATGATAGATACGTTTGAGTGTGATGCCAATTTCCCTGTCAATCAGTATTACGGGTAGTTGGGCGGCTTGCGCATCTTTGATAGCGACACGCATTTCGGCACCGGGTTCGATGTCAAATTGCTCGGCCATGCGTTGTTGAAAGGCGCCGAGTGCAAGACTGGCGGCCACCATACTGGCCTGCCCGTTTTTGATTACCTGAAACAGATCCATTTTAGCCATGGCGTCCGGATTGACAATGGCTTTATGTCGGCTTGGGCATAATTCGACAGCAATGGCATCGTATTTTCCCGTAGCAATCAATTCTTGTACTTTGTCTGCGCTGGCTTTAGATACGTGTGCGGTACCGAGCATGGTGACACTGCATTTGTTAATTTGGACTGTTTCTATTGGTTCGGTCGCTGAGACCTCATTTTGCAAAAATACGGGATCAGAGGATTCTTTTGTGCTCATGGATAAAAAACTTACGGTTATGCGATGACATAAAATGGAGTCGGCTGCGTTCTACAGTAGTTGCCAATCTGCATGTTGGTTAGGATATCAGATCACTGTGACGGATTTTATTAATTGGCTTAGTCAACTTTAGCAAAAGCGTGTGATAAAAATCACAGTGCTTAAAAAGAAAAACGGGTAATTTATACACTTATTTTTGCCTTTGGACTGATTCAATTCGTATTATAGTTTAACCCATGTGATGGCAATTATTTGAATCAATAAACAAACAGCCCATGATTGGTAGGGTGTTGTTGATACCGATTAGTTGATGTCATTTGAGTTTAGTTAATGGTTTTATGACGAGGCCCTTTAATCCCTACTTAATGTGGGGATTTTTTTTGGCCGATTGATATTGTCCGCTAACAATTCCGTTGCGGTTGTATACTCCCGACGACGATGTTAATCAATAACAATTAATGGTCTGATGGCCAGTTGCCTGGTGACAGTATTCGCGGCATGTTGAGCCAGCATGTGGCTGGCGTACGGCCCCGCATGAACTTTGAATAAACCGTTATGCTTGGTGATACCGATTACTTTCCTGAGCCAGGGAAGCTGATTCTGGATATGAGACAGATAGACCTGGGCATTATCAACATTTCCAAATGCGCCAAACTGCAAGTAAGCTTCATTTTCACTTTTTTCATTCTTTTCTTTGCCAACCGGTTGTGTAGTTTGTGAATTTGATGATGCAATTTTTCTGATTTCTTCGGGCAGTATCGATTCAACAACTACTTCACCACTGCCGTTGTCGATGATATCGAGTTTGTAGGCTGCAGTGTAAGAAAGATCGATCAATCGGTCGGATAAAAATGGGCCGCGGTCGTTAACTCGCACAATCACAGTTTTTCCGTTATGAACATTAGTGACCCGCGCATAACTTGGCAGCGGTAATGTCGGGTGGGCCGCCGTCATTGCATACATATCGTAAATTTCACCCGATGCCGTCTGATTACCATGATAGCGCCGCCCATACCATGAAGCGGTTCCACGCGTTTTATACGGTTCGAGCGCTGTCATCGGTTCGAACGACTGCCCCATCACTTCATATGGGCGCGTGTTAGCTTCGCGTAATGGTTCCAGTTTAGGTACAGCATCTGGTATCAGATGCAAATCGTCGGGTGGATTATCACCCGGTCCGTCGTCAAGGTAGTAACCACCGCCACTCTGTTTGGTAGTCAGTTGTTGTGTCGAGTTATTATCCACTACGCCAGCTTCCGTGTAAGCATCATACTGAGACGTGCTTGCACAACCAGAGATGGACAAAAGCACTGTTGGCACAATGATTTTTACAAGTAGCGTTGATATCGAGGGAAAACGTATGAAATGTATGTAAAGTCTATAGAATCGTGTATTGTTTATCATGTTTTTACGAGTTTTGGATGTGTCTGAATACTCATTAAAATACCGAAACCGAGTAGCATGGTAACCATGGCCGTGCCGCCATAACTGATTAATGGCAGCGGTACGCCGACTACAGGAAGGATACCACTGACCATGCCCATATTGACGAAAATATAAGTACAAAATGTCAATGTGATTGAACCGGCTATCAGTCGTGTGAATTGTGTCGATGCATTTGCAGTGATAATCATGCAACGTCCTATTACTATCAAGTACAGTAATAATAATAGAGAATTGCCAATTAAGCCAAATTCTTCTGAAAAAACAGCAAAAATAAAATCAGTACTTTGTTCAGGTAAAAAATCCAGTTGGGTTTGGGTGCCATTTTGCCAGCCCTTGCCGACTAAACCGCCCGAGCCGATAGCAATGGATGATTGTATGGTATGGTAGCCCGCACCCAGCGCATCCTGAGAGGGATCTAGTAATGTCAGTACACGCTGGCGCTGATAGTCGTGCATGAATGACCATAGCACCGGTACGCTGCTGACTGCTGCAATAATAAGGCCGGTTATGATACGCCATGACAGACCCGCTAAAAATAACACATAAAAACCACTGGCTGCGATTAGGAGCGCCGTTCCAAGATCAGGTTGGCGCAATATCAACAAGACTGGCAATAGCAAAATAATGACAGCGCCGAGATATTCTCTGAGACGCAGCGTGATTTCATATTTGTCGAAATACCAGGCCATCATTAACGGTACCGCAATTTTCATAATTTCAGAGGGTTGAATGCGAGTAATACCGATATTAAGCCAACGGCGCGCACCATTGTTAATTTCGCCAAAAAGTGCTACCCCAATAAGCAAAACGAATCCGAGCAAATACAATGGCAATGCAAGCCGCATGATCTGTTGTAAAGGGATATTAGCGACCAGCCACATAACACTCAGTGCAATTAGCATGTGAACGACCTGCTTCAGTACCTTGTTAATGTCGCCGCCTGTAGCACTGTATAACGTGATTAAACCAATTGCCATCAGGATCAGTAAACCTGTTAACAGAAAACTGTCAATATAGCGTGTCAGATAATGCCAAAGTTTTTTAAAGCCAACCAAAGGCATTTTTAATTTTGAATCGGATAAGTTAGACATAAAGTGTTGCAATTAATGCGGGTGTACATGTTCTGTTGATGCGACAGTTTCTGCTGTTTTAGATTCCGGCAATTTGCCGAGCAGAAAATAATCCAAAACCTGACGAGCTATCGGTGCTGCAGTTGAGCCGCCGCTACCGCCGTTTTCGACCAGAATTGACAACGCAATCGTCGGATTATCGGCGGGCGCGTAAGCGACAAACATAGCGTGGTCGCGATGGCGCTCGGCTACTAGTTCTTCCTTATAGCGTTCATTTTGTTTGATGCCGATCACCTGAGAAGTACCTGTTTTTCCGGCGAAAACATAGGGTGCGCCGGTGGCCGCTGTTGCTGCGGTGCCGCCTGGCCGGGTGACATCAATCAATGCCTGATGTACCAGTTCCATGTTCTGCGGTTCATGATCTATTGTGTACAGTACATTTTTAGGCAGTTCGCGCGTGATTCCGGTCTGACTATTTGTGATTTGTTTTACAAAATGCGGCCGGTAAGCTTCGCCGCGGTTGGCAATGATGCCGGTTGAAAAAGCCAGTTGCAATGGTGTGGCCAGCACATAACCTTGACCAATGCCGACTGAGATTGTATCGCCGGCGTACCACCGTTGATTATGTCTACGCATTTTCCACTCCCGTGAGGGCAACAGGCCGTCAATTTCGCCATAGATGTCTATGCCGGTTTTTTCACCAAGCCCAAACTGCTTAATATAGTTATGGATGCGGTCTATCCCCATATCATGCGCAAGGCTGTAATAATACGTGTCGCAGGAAACAACCAGCGATTTGTGCAGGTCAACCCGTCCGTGCCCGCCAACTTTCCAGTCGCGATAACGGCGTTCTGAGCCGGGTAGGCTGAAGTAGCCGATATCACTAATGGCATACCAAGGCGAGCGCAATCCAAGCTCGAGTGCGGCGAGCGCCATAAATGGTTTGAATGTGGAGCCTGGGGGGTAAACGCCCCGTAATGCACGGTTATTCAATGGCTTGTCGATTGAGTCGTTTAATCGACGCCAATTTTTATGGTCAATGCCACCGACAAATAAATTGGCGTCAAATCCCGGTTTGCTGACAAATGCCAATACTTCGCCGTTATTTGGGTCAATTGCGACGAGTGCGCCACGCCGGTCGCCGAAGGCATCATCGGCAACCTTTTGTAAGTCGATATCCAGTGAAAGAATCAGATTATTGCCTGAGGTTGGCGGAGTGCGCGATAAGACACGGATTGATCGGCCGGCCGCATCGGTTTCCACTTCGTCAAAACCAGTAATGCCGTGAAGTTCTTTTTCATAACTTTGCTCGATACCGATTCGTCCAATAAAGTGAGAACCGCGGTAGTTGTCAAGTTCCCCGGATGCTTCCAGTTGCTCCAGGTCTTTATCGCTGATACGGCTGATATAGCCAACAACATGTGCCGCCAGTTCACCGTAGGGATAATAGCGCAGGATTCGGGCCTGAATTTCTACACCCGGAAAACGGTAACGATTGGCGGCAAAGCGGGCGACCTCTTCATCAGTCAAACGGTTGCGAATGGGCAGACTTTTAAAACGCTTATTCTCCCGCAGCAGCTTTCTGAATTGTTCCAGATCGCTAGGCCTGATTTCGATGTAATTGGCAAGTTCCTTCAATGTGGTGTCTAGGTCCGGAATTTTATTGGGGGTTAACTCCAAAGTATAGGTTGAATAATTCTGCGCTAATATTTTACCGTTGCGATCAAGAATCAAACCGCGGTTTGGCACCAGTGGTGCAATGGAGATACGGTTTGCTTCTGCGAGTGTATGGTAGTGCTGGCCTTGAGTGACCTGTAAATAAAAAAAGCGGGCAAAAAGAATCAAAAACAGCAACAAAACAAAACCGGCACTTATAGTGAGCCGTTTACGGAATTTGTATAGTTCCAGCGGATGGTTGCGTAGCTCAACAACGGACTTCATAATGCATCAGAGTCAGATCTGTGTTTCAACGGATAGCTTAACAGAAATGCAACGATAGGCCAGATAATCGCGCCGCTGACCGATCCCAAAAAATAATACCAGTTCGGCAGATTAGCGCCACCGAGCAATTCAATAATCGCAAGCAGACATTGCATGACCAAAAGCATTAAACAAATTTGAGGAATTTGCTGCACCAAGTTAAAAACTTTTACGCGACGGCGAAAAATCGATGTAATGTATACAATGACACAATATACCAAGGCATGATGCCCCATAACGGAAGCATGATGGACATCCATCATCAAGCCGACACAGAAAGCAAGGCTCATGCCAAGGCGATGGGGTTGGTTGATATTCCAGAACATAATAACCAACGCTGTAAAATCGGGACGTATGGCCAGTGCAAATGACTGCAGTGGTATAAAATTCAGGATCAATGCTGTGCCAAGACTAGCAAGTACATACCATGTCTTTGCAGGTGCAAGCATATCTTTGCTGATATACTTGTTGAGATTGATTTTAGACTCATCAATTACTTTCAGGCTCAACGCTGGATTCCTTGGCAAGACTCTCTGGGGAGATCGGTACAACTGGGGACAACGATAAAATCAGCACCTGGCGGTTGCGATCGACACCTGCAACGGGTGTGCCAGTTATTTGCGCGAAATTATCTGATGGATGGCGTTTGATTTCCGTGACGACGGCAACCGGCAGCCCGCGTGGGTAAACACCGCCGATACCGGAAGTGGCCAGTAAGTCGCCTTCACGGATGTCCGTGTTTACTGACAAATAACGCAACTCGATTTCATTGTTTTTTCCGGTACCTGAAATAACTGTACGGATATTGTTGCGTACAATCTGAATCGGCACCGAATGGTCTTTATCTGTAATTAGCGTAACTTCGGATACTAATGGGTATACTTGCGTAATTTGTCCGATAATGCCTTTGTAATCAATAACAATCTGACCCGCCTGAATTCCGTGATAATTGCCTTTATTGACAGTGATTTTGTGACTGAATGGATCGCGCGGGGTATAGAGGATTTCAGCCATTACGGCTTTGGCGGTGGTTTTTGTGTGGATGGTATTGACTGCGCCGAGCAATTTGCGCAAATGCGCGTTTTCAGCTTCTAGTGCATTTAAGCGCAAAAGTTTTTCACTGTTACGGAGGAATTGCTCTCTGAGATAGGCGTTTTCTTCAAGGATGTGCAGACTGCCAATGTAATCCATCACTGTATCATGCACTTCTGATGGAAAAAGCGCTACTTGTTGCATTGGGTAAATGATCATTGCAATGGTCTGCCGTAATTCCGGTATAACCTTAAAACGCAGATCCTCGGCCATGAGCAGGCATGAAAGCAGTATAAACAAAAATAAACGTGCAAGTGGGCCTGGTCCATGCCTGAAAAACTGAGGCGTCGAATCCATTTATTCAGTAATACAAATTCCAGTTTTAAATTCAACAGCTGAAAAACAGTTGCAGGCAGTCAGCTTAGTTGTGTTATGGGTGTAATACTTTAATTCTAAATGTAATTGTAGAGTATCTGTTAGTCGCTGGCAAAAATACCGATCGACTGATCCATGTTTTCAAGTGCAATGCCGGCACCCCGGGCAACGCAGGATAGTGGATCGTCGGCAACAATGACCGATAGTCCGGTTTCTTCCATCAGCAGGCGGTCAATGTCACGCAACAATGCGCCGCCGCCGGTCATTACCATGCCTTTTTCCGCAATGTCAGCACCTAGTTCGGGCGGCGTATGCTCCAATGCAGTTTTAACGGCACTGGCAATGCTGTTGAGCGGTTCGTTCAGCGCTTCCAGAATTTCATTGCTTGATATGGTGAAACTGCGGGGAATACCTTCAGCAAGATTGCGACCTTTGACCTCTATTTCTCGTACTTCAGATCCTGGAAATGCCGAACCAATTTCTTTTTTGATAAATTCAGCTGTGACTTCTCCAATTAACATGCCGTAGTTTCGGCGGATATAGTTAATGATTGCTTCATCAAATTTGTCGCCGCCAACACGCACCGAATTAGAGTATACAATTCCACCAAGAGAAATAATGCCGACTTCGGTCGTGCCGCCGCCAATATCGACGACCATGGAACCAGTCGGGGATTCTACTGGCAGATCTGCACCCAGTGCCGCCGCCATAGGTTCTTCAATTAATTCAACTTTGCGCGCACCCGCACCATAAGCAGCTTCACGAATTGCGCGTCGTTCTACCTGGGTGGAACCATAGGGTACACAGATAACGATACGCGGATTAGCAGAAAAAAGGCGAGGAGGATTCACTTTCCGGATAAACATTTTGAGCATTTGCTCGGTGACCGTGAAGTCGGCAATAACGCCGTCCTTCATGGGTCGGATGGCTGTGATATTGCCGGGTGTGCGACCAAGCATCTGTTTTGCCGCCAAGCCAACCTGCTGAATCATTTTCTTCCCGCTTGTGCCGCTTTCCTCGCGAATTGCTACCACCGATGGTTCGTCAAGTACCACACCTTGACCGCGCACGTAAATCAGCGTATTGGCCGTGCCCAAATCGATTGCCATATCGGTTGAAAAATAGCTGCCCAAAAAATTGTTGCTGAGAAAATTAAACATGGTGGCAAAATCCGTTAATTGTGAATGATGAAGGACATATCATAATAGTAGAAAATGCAATAAAATTGGTACGCCAAATAAACGGCGTCATGATACCCTATTACTCCCTTAAATATAAGATTCCCACGTTATATGACTTTATCAATTGACGATGTAAAACAAATTGCTGACCTTGCGTATATCAAGGTTGACGAAGATGAAGCGAAAGCCGCTTTGGCCAAATTGTCCGATATTTTCAAACTGATTGAAACGATGCAGGCGGTCGATACAACCGGTGTGACGCCGATGTCACATGCTCAGGATTTAGTGCAACGGTTGCGCGAGGACCGAGTGAATGAATCAGATCAACGTGAATTGTATCAGTCGATCGCACCACAGGTCGAGGCAGGCCTTTATCTTGTGCCCAAAGTGATTGAATAAATCCTGCGAGTGTTTCGTCATCGAAAAAAGTCTGTGCAGTCTGGCAATCCTGGCACAGCAATCTACAGCCATCTTTTTAGACAAACCGATAGCAACCAATCGCTTTAACCCATCTTTGTGCTTATAATTTACAGTCAATAATAACATGTTAAATGACAGTCTTAAGCAGTTAGCCAAACGGCTTGCTGAGAAAGAAGTCTCGAGTGTGGAACTGACCACTGAATTTCTCAAACGGATCAACCAACTGAATCCGAAATACAATGCATTCATTACCGTCGATGACGAAAAATCGCTGGAACAAGCGCGTGCTGCTGACCGCAAAATTGCCGCGGGTGAAGCTGGGCCACTGACCGGGATACCCGTAGCGCAAAAAGATATTTTCTGTACCCAAGGGTGGCTAACAACATGTGGTTCCAAAATGTTGTCAAACTTTGTTTCACCTTATGACGCTGGCGTTATTGAACGATTTAATGCAGCAGGCGCTGTTAATGTCGGCAAGACCAATATGGATGAATTTGCCATGGGTTCGAGTAATGAAAACTCTTATTACGGGCCGGTTAAAAATCCCTGGGGTATCAATGCGGTTCCGGGCGGTAGTTCGGGTGGGTCGGCCTGTGCAGTCGCAGCGCGGATGGCACCGGCTGCAACGGGTACCGACACCGGTGGTTCTATCCGACAGCCTGCAGCGTTCTGCGGTATATCGGGGATCAAACCTACATACGGCACAGTTTCTCGTTACGGTATGATCGCTTTTGCGTCGAGTCTCGATCAAGGTGGTCCCATGGCGAAATCCGCCGAGGATCTGGCATTGATGCTCAATGTCATGACAGGTTTTGATGCGCGCGATTCTACCAGTTTGCAGCGCGAAGCGGAAGATTACACGCGCGATCTGGAAAAGCCGTTGTTGGGTTTGCGTATCGGTCTGCCCAAAGAGTATTTTGCCGAGGGCATGCACAGCGATGTTGAAAAAGCGATTGAACAGGCGTTGGATGAATACCGCAGGCTTGGTGCAGAAACGCTTGAAGTTTCGCTACCGAATTCGCCGTTGTCGATACCGGTTTATTATGTGCTGGCCCCCGCCGAGGCATCCAGTAATCTATCGCGTTTTGACGGTGTACGATATGGCTATCGTACCGAATACTATGAGGATCTTCGAGACATGTATCGTAAAACCCGTGGCGAAGGCTTCGGTCCGGAAGTGAAGCGCCGCATCCTGATCGGCACCTATGTGTTGTCTCACGGGTACTACGATGCTTATTACATCCAGGCGCAGAAAGTGCGCCGACTGATTGCGCAGGATTTCAAACAGGCATTTACCCAATGCGATGTCATTATGGGACCGACAGCGCCGTCAGTGGCATTTGATCTCGGTGAAAAAAGCAGCGATCCGGTGCAGATGTATTTGTCGGATATATATACCAGCGCTGCAAGCCTTGCGGGATTACCGGGCATGTCGGTTCCAGTCGGGTTCGGGGAGAAGAATAGGCCGGTGGGTTTGCATATTATCGGTAATTATTTTAGCGAAGCGAGTATGCTGAACGCCGCTCACCAATATCAACAGGTGACAGACTGGCATCAGAAAATGCCTGGTTTATAAATTCAGATTGTTCTTACTTCATCAATTTTATCGAATTGGAATATTAAACATGCAGTGGGAAATTGTTATCGGTCTTGAGGTTCATGCGCAACTGTCTACGCAATCCAAGATTTTCTCGGGTGCATCAATTGCCTATGGTGCAATGCCCAACACGCAGGCCTGTCTTGTCGATCTGGCGTTACCTGGCGTGCTGCCGGTACTAAATCGAGGTGCGGTTGAGCGCGCGATCAAATTTGGTCTTGCAATCGGCGCGAAAATTAATTCACCATCGATTTTTGCGCGCAAAAATTATTTTTATCCCGATTTGCCCAAAGGGTATCAAATTAGCCAGTATGAGCTTCCCATTGTCGAAGGCGGTGATATTCGTATTCAGATGGGTGAAACTGAAAAGCAGATCCGATTGACGCGTGCGCATCTGGAAGAAGATGCAGGTAAGTCGTTACACGAAGATTTTCATAGTATGAGCGGTATTGATTTGAATCGCGCAGGTACACCATTGCTGGAAATCGTTTCTGAGCCGGATATGCGCAGCAGTACGGAAGCGGTCGCCTATGCCAAAACACTGCATTCGTTGGTACGCTGGATCGGGATTTGCGACGGCAATATGCAGGAAGGCTCGTTTCGTTGCGATGCCAATGTGTCGGTACGGCCGCGCGGTAGTGAAACATTAGGTACGCGCTGCGAGATCAAGAACCTGAATTCTTTCCGTTTTCTTGAAAAGGCCATTGAGTTTGAAGCGGAGCGCCAGATCGAAATACTCGAAGACGGTGGCTGTGTGCGGCAAGAAACCCGGCTTTTTGATGCCAATAAAGGCGAAACACGTACCATGCGAAGCAAAGAAGATGCCAACGACTATCGTTATTTTCCCGACCCCGACTTGCTGCCCGTGGAAATTGCATCGGACTGGATTGCACAGTTACAGAAAACGTTACCGGAACTGCCTCAAACTAGACGTGCACGCTATGTGTCTGAATTTGGGTTGTCGGCTTATGATGCATCGGTGCTGACCGGATCGCGAGAGTTGTCCGATTATTTTGAAGCCACCGTGAAGCTTCTGCCTGCACAGGCAAAGCTGTGCGCAAACTGGATCATGGGTGAAATCAGTGCGCGACTGAACAAGACTGATATGGACGTAGTCGCATGCCCGGTTGCGCCTGAAACTCTCGCGGTATTGTTATCGCGCATTGATGACGGCACTATTTCCGGCAAAGCGGCAAAAACCGTTTTTGACAGCCTGTGGCAAGGTGAAATGGAGCAACAGGTCGATGCTATTATCGATGCAAAAGGATTGAAACAGATTACAGACGACAGCGCGATTGAGCAGCAGATCGACGATGTGCTTGCGGCAAATACGCAACTGGTGACTGATTTTCGCAGTGGTAAGGAAAAAGCTTTTAACGCTTTGGTTGGCCAGGTGATGAAAGCAACCAAAGGTAAAGCAAATCCCGCTCAAGTGAATGCAATGCTCAAGAAAAGGCTGTCCGATTAGTAGCAGTCAGCTACGCTGAATCCAGAAACCTCTATGAAGCTCGCTAGGTGTGAAACGTTATAAATAGATTGGCTTGTTTATGGATTCGTTTATCAGTTCAGTTCAGCGCGCAGATTTTTCAGTTTGGGTGATCCAGGTGCAAGGTTCTCGGCACGTTGCAAATAAATCCGAGCGTTGTTCTTCTTGCCGTCAGCAATGGCTTTCTCAGCAAAATAAATATACATATCAACCATTTTCTGTATGCCCGAGCGTGCTTCAACGTTACTAGGATCGATTTTCAACACTGCCTGATAGTGTTCGTAAGCATTGTCACCCGAAGGCGTAGTCATGCGCAAATCTTTAAGCGCTTTTTCTGCAGCAGCTAGATGCTTTGCAATGGTTGTAGGTGTAGAGCCTGCTTCGACTTCCGGTTGCTTGGTGGACTGAGCCGAAACTGTTTGTTCCAATTTTATTGCGTTTTTATCTTGACCTGATAAAGCGGAGGGCGTAACTGACACGGTTGCGGCAGCTGTATCAAGATTGATCGTTTCATCAACCAATGTGTCGGAGGTCGCATCGTTATTTGACATGGCGGTTTCAGATCTTTTTGTTTTTTCCCCTTCAGGTTTGTGTAGTAAACTTTTGGTAATGGCTGCGACATTTGCGCCAGGATTGTCCAGATCAATAATCAGATCGGATGCATATTCGGTATCCATATCAAATTCCGTACTGTGTGCATCAGTGTTTGTGGGAGTTGTCAGACCTTGTGCTTCTGTTGCGTTGGTGGTATCTAGCGTGCTAGCAGTGCCCATGGCGACTTGACCGGCGTCTTGTTGCACTGAAATGGGTGCTGCAGAACCGTTTGCTGTGGCAGTGTTAACAGAATTCGTCGTATCACCTTTTTCCCGTGAAGACATTAGTTCAACTACGGTTAAAGCAGCGACGATTACGATACCGCCAATCCAAAGGGCATTACTCGAGTTCGCCATAAAAACTCCTTTGTTATTTTACACACGACAAGCCACGATCATACGCATAGGAAACAATGTGTTGTAGCTTCAGGTTGCCTCATTGTTTTTATTTATTCTGCCCGGTTATACGCTTTACGGCAATATAAAAATGCTGCGGTATGGCTAATTCTGTGGCTACAGGTGGTAAAGAAACAGCCCTCAGTTGTTCCAGAGGGCTGTCAGAATTGAATATGTGCTGCTTTTTGCTCAGTTAGCTATTTATAATAGACATTAACTGTTTGTTTTGTTGTATTACCAGCGTAATCACTAGCTGCGACGGAGATAGTATGCAACTGAGTTTTCCTTTTTCTCGCAGTAGATACGTTCAATAAATAGCTTAGAGAATCATCTTCACTAAGCACAACTGTATTACCATCAATAATTAAAGCGATTTGGGAAATACCCTGATTGTCACTCGCCGATACATTGATGATGGTATCAGATTGAATTGTCATACCATTATATAGATTGAAAGTGTTTATTGTTGGTGCTGTAGTGTCAGCAGCAGGTGCATTATTCACTGTGATATTTCTATAGAAAGATACACCTTTGTTGCCAGCCGCATCAAACGCTTGTGCCTGCAGGTAACCATATCCGTTAATCGTTTGTTTGGTATCCCAGTCTATACTGAATGGTGCATTTTTACTGGAGCCAACGTATACATCATTGGCGTACAAATCTACGCGGACAATACCTACATAATCAAATGTTTCGAATTCCACACGCGTGATTCCAGAGACTTCTGCACCGGGCGATGGTGATGCGACCGTTACTATGGGCGCTTCTGTATCAGCTGAATCGGAAATATTGCTGACTGTTAAAACGACATTCGCGGATACACCTTGGTTGCCGGCTTCGTCAAAAGCATGCGCGGTCAACAGATAGTCGCCATCAGCGACAGTTGTTGTGTCAAGTGTAAACGTGAACGGAGCCTGCGTATTTTTTCCTAGCAGTTGACCATTGACATACAAATCTATCGATACGACACCAATATTGTCGGAATAATTAAAATCAATTGGTATGGTACCTGATACTGTTCCGCTGACAGGTGAAGCAATGCCGATTGTTGGCGATAGCGTATCTACCGTTGTGTCAGCTTCTGCGCCAGAATTATTGACATTAATATTTCTAAAGAAAGAAATGCCTTTGTTGCCAGCCGCATCATAGGCATGTGCCTGAAGGTAACCGTATCCGTTGACTGTTTGTGTTGTATCCCAGTTTATGCTGAATGGTGCATGCTCGCTGGTACCGACAAGTACGTCATTCGCATATAAATCAACACGGACAATACCGACATTGTCATAGGTTTCAAATTCAACCGGTGTCATACCCGATACTTCTGCATCCGGGTACGGTGACGCAACTGTAACGATTGGTTTTTCGGTATCAGTTGTAGTGGTGTTATTACTAACTGAAACTGTTACGTTATTTGATTGATATTGTTTTCCATCTGCGTCAACTGCAAAGGCAGTTAATACATAATCAGCGTCGGTTACCGTTGTCGTATCCAGCGTAAAGCTGTATGGTGCTTGCGAGTTTCTTCCATATAATTGATTGTTAACATATAAATCAACAGAGACAATGTTAGCTGTATCAGAGTAATTAAAATCAACCGTTATGGTCCCAAATACCTTTCCGTCAGTGGGTGAAATTATGCCGATTACGGATGTTTTATCATCTGTTGTGTTTTGAGTGGTGCCATTATTAACGGTTACGGTCATGCCGGATGATCCTTGGTTGCCGGCTGCATCAAGCGCAACTGCGCTGAGCGTGTTATGGCCGTCATCCATGACTGTCGTATCCAGCGAAAACGAGAATGGTTCCTGTGTGCTTTGGCCGTAATGCTGACCATTCACATATAGATCGACAGACACGACCCCCACATTGTCCGAATAACTGACTTCGACGGGGATTACCCCGGATACGACACTGTCGCTGCCCGGATTGATAATGGTAATGTTGGGTGCTTTGCTGTCTCCAGTGTTCGGATTTCCGGAAGCGTTGTTCAAAAACCAGTCGACGGAGCGGTAGACTTCGGTTACATTGCCGGCCATATCTTCCACCCGGGCGTAGATCTCCGTATCGGGGTCGCTTAATGCGGCGCCGAGATTTACAACGGTAACGCCGTGCGGTTCTGCCGTGCCGGCAAGGTTGCTGCAACCGCCGCTTGCACCCAGAATGCACACGACCAGGCTACCGGGGTTAATGCCGCTGCCGAGATCGACGGTGCCGACACGCAGCTGCGAGACGCTGCCGCTATCGGCTGTCGCCAGATGCAGCGTCGGTTTCTGGGTGTCGTAAAGCTCGGTATTGCCGCCACCGGGTACACCGATATCGATCCAGCGTGACAGTGTTGCCAGTTCATTGGGGGTGATTGTTGTGGGGTGAGGATCGCCAAAGTCGATATCGTCCGGAATTTGCGTGTCCGTGCGGTTGTCAGTGCGTTGATTCGCGGCTTTCCAGTACAGCAGGCTGCCGCGCGCATTGAATGCGCGGACGTAGCGCGTCAACTGCGGACGCCTGAAGCTCATGCCTGCAGGACCGGCGCCTGTAGCTAACTGGTTTTCAGCTGCGACGCAGCTCTGGTCTTTATCGGCGACCAGACACCACCAGGTTGAATTGGGTGCGGTGTTCGTGCCGCCGGTGTTATCGAGCGCGAGTCCGGCGGCGGGTGCGCTGCCACCGTGGCAGGCGATACAGTGCTGGTCGAAAATGGGTTTGATATCGCGTGTGAACTCGATGCGCATGCCATAACCTGGTAGTGTGCGAGTTTGCACACTGTTGCCGGATTTTCCGGCCAGCAGTGGTACGGTGCCTTCGCCAAGTCTTGGAATGGCATATTCGGATGAGGCGGCGAAAGTCGTATCGAACTGTGTGCGTGCCGGTCTGGAATGGACATGACAGCCGTTGCAGGTTTTCTGCTCGCCGGGGCGCAGGCTTTGCCAGGTTTGATCGGTATTGAGGGTGCGGCCGTCGCAGTCGATGCCCTGCATCAGGTATGGCGTATTGGCGGGCATGCGCACCAGGAAGCTGGTGTCGGGATGGCCGCTGGCGTCAATCGCCCGGCTGCCGTCGGCATGCCGGTTCAACACCGGGAATTCACCGAGTATCGAGACGCGCTCGCCGGCAATATTGGCGATTTCATAAACGGTATTTCTGTTGCGGTTGGGCATCATGCCCAGAATGCGCACGCCACACAGATCGTCATCGGTATAGTCGATGGTGTCGGTACCCTGAAGATTGAACTGGTGTTCGCCGACGAAATGAATGCCGTCCTTGGGGTGAGTTTCACGGTCGATAATGGAAGCGGCGCCGAGCAGGCCGAAGGGTGTGCCGGTTTCCAGGCTTGGGTGGCTGGTGCGCACATCGGCTCTTTCGATGGTATCGGGGTGATCGACGCCATGAATGTCGGCGTAGGGCACCACGGCGCGTCCCATGATTTCATGCCAGTCTTTTGAATCGACGATCATTTCGAGATCGCCCGGATGTTGCGAAGGAATTTGAGTGGCGCGGTAGAGTCCGACATCGCAACCCGGGGTATCCATTTCCAGCGAAGTGATCAGATTCATGGCAACACCGCTGCCGCCACCATCTGCTAACGGAGGCGTTTGCTTGCCAAGCTCGGTAAAGATTCCATCATCTACAACAACGCTGCAAACACCCTTACCCCACGTCATCATCAAGCCATTGTTCGGTAATGCCGCCGGATGGCCTAGTTTTCCTGCATAAGGCAGTGGTTCAGAATAACTTGGGTGTGTAATGGGTTGCATCCCCAGTAAGCCTACTGTAAAAGCGGCTGAATCATCGCTGTGAGTCCAGGAAGCAAAATTGATTGCGTTACGTGGTACGAAGAAGTCTGCATGGTTTGTTACTTCATGCGGGCTTTTGCCCTCTTGTCCTTTGGGTTCTGGCATGACACCCACCAGATTACCGAGACCCCTGTTGTTTTCACGGTAGTAGTCAGCGAACCAGATTCGATCATCGGAAGTTTGAGTCATAAAATGCGCAGCTTTGTGATCCGCACCAAAGTAACTTTTTGCGTGATCACCGCTGTGCTGGCCGTAAATCGGGAAGTTGCCGGCTCCATCGGGATCCTGGGCATAAATATGAAATTGATTGTCAATGGTGGTATGGGTGCCCGCGCCGTTATTGGAATAACGAAACGGCTGACCGCCGAAAATCTGCCAGCTCGAATAAGCCACGCGTCCGTCTTTGAGTATATGAGGATGCTGCTCCTGTGACAGTGAATGGTGGCTTGCCAGATCAGGATTTTTGCCGTCGATGTCGACAGTCCAGATGCGAGTACCTATTCTCGATTCGGTCGTACTCCATACCACGGTGGTAGTATGACCGTCCCTGTTCGATGTGAATGCGATGCGCTGATTGCTAATGAAAGCAGGGCCGGAGTCATACACACCGGTTTTAAACGGCATTACGCGTGTTTGGCCGGTTGAAACGGTGTAAAAATGCAAATTGGCGCCGGTAGTATTCAGTAATTTATTAGGGAATTTATAAAAACCAAGATTTTCAGGTTCTGCGTCGGGATGCACAACTTGTGAATGAATTTGTTCGCGATAATTAGTTAGACTGCCATGAAATACCGAAAAAGCGATGGTGTCACCGTCAAAAGAAACGGCTGCATCAAGTGCTGCACACGAGCTCGACTGCGCCGAACTAGATGAACAATCGTAAATTACAGTCTCAGTACCGTCCGGCTCGCGGTAAATCAGATCACAGGGTGCGTTGAATTTCGTTAAAAAATTGGTTACGTCGGGCAGTACGTCATAAATGTCGAGGCCGGTCATGGTTCTTGTTACTGTTTGCGCCTGACCGTTTATGGTGACATTCGCAGTAAGATCAAAAGTTTCGGTCGTACGTTTGCACCTTGAATATACAATAGGGTCTTGTGCATAGGCAATTGATAGCTCAAACAGACAGAATAAGATGATAGCTAAAATAAGTTTGATTCTTATACGCATTACTAAACCTTGTGTCAGTTGATGTGTAAATTTAAATTATTCTTAACCGCGATCCATGTTAGCTGGTGATATTATTTTTTCTTGCGCACCTTGAACATTTAAGGCATTTTTAGTCAAAACAAAGAGATTGTTCATTGTTTAACCCGAGTATCTATCTGAATTGAAAAAATCAGATATCCCAAAACGACATTTATTTTTAATTGGTATGGCGGGCAAAATGAGATGCATTAATATTAGTATGTCTTGTATCCGATTATGTGCAAATCAGGTAATTTCAGGAATCGAAGTGGTTATGGGGTATAGATTGAATTATTAGAATCGGACTCATACAGTTCAACAGCAATACGAGTTCCGTCTATGAATATCATTAGCTTTCGAAAAAAAGTCATAGCTATAATTCTGATATCTTGGTTGTTAACCAAAGACAAAAAACTTTTTAGGATAAAACGGGCGTAAGTATACAGGTAATCCTGATGAGCGTGTGACAAAATTACACACTAATTGATACTCCTATAGTGGAAAAAATATATTCTGTTTTTTAAAAAAATATCTTGATCATGAATAAACATTATCAGAATCTGGTTGAGAGACTGGAGGAAATTTCCCATCTGAACGGTGTAATGAGTACGATGGGATGGGATCAGGAAGTAATGATGCCAACCGGAGCTGCGCATGCACGTGCCAGGCAGATTTCAGCACTTGCCGGTGTTATCCATGAACGTATGACGGATCCTGCTTTGGGTGATTGCCTCGAAGCATTGCAAGAACAAAGCAATCTTGTGCATGCGATTGAGCAATGCAATATCCGGGAAGCAAGGCGACAGTATGATTTGATGACGCGAGTTCCTAAACCACTGGTAAAGGCGCTGGCTGAGCAGGGGTCGCGTGGACAAGCAACCTGGGTGCAGGCGCGTCAGGAAAATAGATTTCAGGACTTTGCCCCGGTGATTCAGTCGTTTTTGATGCTGAAGAAAGAGTGGGCCGATTGTGTTTTTCCAGAGCTGTCGCCTTATGATGCCAATCTTGATCTGTTCGAACGTGGAACAACAACGGCTGAAATATCTGCGATTTTTGAACAGTTGAAATCTGCTTTGATACCGCTGATAGATACAGTCAGAGATAGTGGGTATCAACCAAATACCAATTTTTTAAAAGGCAGTTTTGCGATTGATAAACAGGCTAAATTGGCGCGGAAAATCAGTAAAGATATTGGTTTTGATTTCACAAAAGGGCGTATGGATGTTTCGGTTCATCCGTTTTGTGGCGGTAGCCATCCTACCGACGTACGCATTACGACGCGTTATGCTGAGCATGATTTTATTGAATCGCTTTATGCGGTTATCCATGAGACCGGACATGCGTTGTATGAGCAGGGACGCATGCCCGGTTTTGAAGATTTGCCAGTTTCCGAGTCGTTGACGATGGGTATTCATGAATCGCAGTCACTGTTCTGGGAACGTATGATTGCGCAAAGCAAAGCATTCTGCACGCATTATTTCGAATTGATTCGTAACACTTTTCCAAATAATTTACAACATGAAACGGCTGATTCATTTTATCAGGCTGTCAATGCCTGCCAGCCAGGATTGATCAGGGTGGAAGCGGATGAGCTGACCTATCCATTGCATGTCATTTTGCGCTTTGAGATTGAAAAAGATTTATTTGAAGGCAGTATTGCAATCGATGATTTACCGGCGGTATGGAATGAAAAAATGGTCGCGTATCTCGGTATTAAACCCCCTAACGATACGCTGGGGGTTTTGCAGGATTCCCACTGGAGTGGCGGCGCTTTTGGATATTTTCCATCGTATACATTAGGTGCTATTTATGCTTGTCAGTTTTATAATACGATGCAGCAAGTTCTGCCGGATACAGAGAAAAATATTGAAACAGGAAATTTTGTACCGATAAAAAAATGGTTAAACGAAAATATCCATAGACATGGGAGGCTTTATACTCCTCAAGAACTCGTGCTAAAAATAACGGGTCAAGCCTTAAATCAGCAATATTTGCTCGATTATCTAAAAGTCAAATATAGTACGATTTACAGTTTAAATCTAAACGCATAGTGCCCTCACTTAAAGTATACGCACAAAAAAAATCTCATAATCCTACTGACCTGACTAAGTGAATTACTTTTAGGAAGGTGATTAAAGATGCACCAATAAAACGAAAATAATGTATTGGACTATGCAGTACGCAGCAGTTCCGTTAATTGTGGAAGGTAGGGGCCTGATTCAAACGCTATTGCTGCGATAGGATTTTAATAATATGAATAATAACTGTGAAACTGCTCATCAAGCGCAAGAAATACAAAAATAGATTATGTAATTGTGATTTCATATCCAAAGATACCTATAAATAAACCCAGCTTGCTGCTTTTCAAGTTATAAGATTGAGCTTTATGGTATTGTTGTTTGGATGAAATTATAGATATGTAACTAACTGATCTTAAGATAATTATTGTATAGATATAGATTAAAATTCTTGTGTTGGCATAGATGTAGCAAAAGATTCGGTTCCATACGAATTCAATCAGGGGAGCTGAACTGAAAACAAAGAACCGAATCTCATTATTGTTAAAAGCTTGGGCTATCCTTGCACAACGGGGTTTTTAGTGGTGTAACCAATGTAATTTTTGGCTGGACCATATATAACAGTAGAAACTAAATAACCGGTGAATAGAACGAGTCCAAAAGTTAAATTTGCTTCCGGAAATGTAAAGATAGATAAAACACCCAAGATAATTGTACTGATAGCTATTCCGATAATGGTTGGATAATTTTTGTTCATGATAGTTTTTCCTTTTAAGATATAGACATTTAAATAGAAACAGAAAATAAAATTTTGTTATACGTTTACGTCTATGACTAAGCGCTTCACAAAAAGTTCACAAAATTATAACAAACTTTTTATAAAAAGTTTATAAAAACTTCACAAAAAAATCACATAAATTTTATAAAAGTCTGGGAGAGTTTAATCAATATTATTTAAATCAATCTTTGGAATAAGGATGGTTTTATCACTTATCTATTGAATTGGATTTAGATATTGGTGTAATGCAGTATTGTATTGATATGTTGATTGTCGGATGTGGTGAGATTTAGAAGCATTAGCCTGGTCAATGAAACTGTAATAAACACTAAGGTCAATTTTTGCAAAGGATCAGTGGGGTTGGGTTCCATTAACAGCTTGTTCCAAAGAAACCGAACTGATGAAAAATCTTGTTGGGTATAAATATCTGAGAATCTGAGTTTTGACCAGAAATATGCACTAATTTTTACATTCCTGGTTGTTAAAAACAGTACGAATTCAATTGTATGTAATTAATATCAAATGCTTGAGATATTTTCAGAAATGCCTATTAGGTATATATAACGTTTTGAATAATCCCATTTATTTTTTTAAACAAGATTTAACAATCTTCACAAGATTTTGACAAGGACTATTATATGATACTGATTCAGACATAAGATATAGATAGATAGAAACAGGTAATTGCTAGATTTTAGCATCGCTAAAAGCAATTATATTTAATACTAAAATCAATTCTAGGGGGAGTAGTAAATGACGATACAACCAGTAGTTTTATTTTTTGTCATGGGGATTGTAGCCGGATTAATCAGATCCGACCTTAAGATTCCAGAAGCATTATACAAAAGTCTGAGTATTTATTTGTTGATTGCAATCGGCCTGAAAGGCGGTTTGTCATTATCCAAATATGAACTTATGGAAGTGCTGCCTGCCTGTATAGCACTTGTTGTCACTGCAGCGCTGATCCCACTTGTTGCGTATCCAATTTTGAAATTTATTGGCAAGTTTAATCAAGCCGATTCCGGTGCGATTGCTGCGCACTATGGTTCAGTCAGTGCCGTAACGTTTGCCGTTGGCTTGGCTTTTATGGATAGTATTGGAGAATACTATGAGGGTTATATGCCGTTATTCCTTGCTTTACTGGAAGTTCCAGCATTAGCAACCGGTACTATTCTTGCGCTAATGGGCGCTAGTGCCGCGGGAGGTAAAACGCAATGGGGTAAGTTATTGCATGAGGTGTTTACCGGCTCGAGTATTTATCTGCTGGTTGGTGGTATAGCGATTGGATACTATATGGGTATTGTGAAAGAAGTTGAACCACTGGATAAACTGTTCTTTGATCTCTTTATTGGAGCACTTGCTTTATTCCTTTTGGAAATGGGTCTTTTGGCAGCGAGCCGTCTTTCCATTATTAAACAGAAAGGGTTGTTCATGATTGCCTTTGGTATCCTGTTCCCGCTCGCGTGTGGCGCTTTCGGGGCATTTATGGGCATGGTATTTGATCTAACTCCAGGCGGCACTATGATTCTTGCTGTGCTTTATGCGAGTTCTTCTTATATTGCAGCGCCTGCTGCGATGCGTATTGCAGTGCCCAAGGCGGATCCAGCGGTGTCGATTGGGCTTTCCTTAGGGGTGACCTTTCCTTTTAATATCTTTATAGGTGTGCCAATTTATTGGGAAATGGCTAAGTTTATGCATGGTGTTTAATTATTTATAAACAGAGAAATCTGATAAATGATTAACTAGAGATAAAAAACCTTCCAACTAGTTTGGTGTTATTATCCAGTATGGAAGGTTTCTTTCAAATTTAATATATCTAATTAAAATTCTTTGAGCGAGGTGGTAAAATATGGCTTCAACGCTGTCAATGAAACGGGTCGAAATCGTCATCGATGCTGAAAAACTTGAAGGACTCGTCAGTCTGTTAATGGATGCTGGGGTAAGAGGTTACACGGTACTTAAAAAGGCTGGCGGTTTGGGATCACGCGGCACACGTAGTCCGGATGATGTTTTATGGGAAGAAGAAAACGCTGTTGTGATCCTTGCTTGTAAAGAAGATCAAGCGAACAAAATTGTTGATGCGTTGCGTCCTAAATTAAAAGATTTCGGTGGAATGTGTTTATTATCTGATTGCGAATGGGTAGAAGGTCCGCCTATTTCGTATTAAATATTAGAAATCATCAGTAGTAAGTGTTAACTAATGGTTTCTAGTAACTTCTTAGACTTAAAGGGATCACAAGTTAATCTTTATTTCTCTTTTCTGCTGTTAAGCATTCATCTGTAGAAGTTTAAGAGCTACTGCTTGAAAATAACAGGAGTTAGACTTGAAGTTTTTGTTTTTCTGTAGTTAAAAGTTTTATCGCTCCTGTATCAGCACTTCGCTGCTTTGCGGCGAAGTGCTGTTGCCATTTTTCTGTTATTCCAGGAAAAGCTTCTGAAGGTAAAGGTTTAAGCCAAAATCGTTGGTGATTTTTAACCTATTGCTCTGTTGCTTTAAAATTTCATCAGGCTTAGGATTTAAAGCAATCTTAATTGTATATATAATGAAAAATTATCGTATTGTTAGATAACCTAAATGCTAAAAATACACGAAAAGTCTTAACACAAACGTAAAAAGCATTTGTTTTATAATTTGCTTTTCTGCGAGCTTAAACGCATTCACTGTTTTTTATAATTCCACTCAATCAGGATATTTCAATGAGGTTAGTATGTCTATCGTTGTATTAGTTCCCTTACTTCCACTTATAGGTGCGCTTATTGTAGTTGCAGGGGGCAGCGAATCCTTGCATAAACGTGCCAAACTTGCAGTCTATTTCCTCGGCGCGGCATTCATTGGCTCCGCTTTGACGCTTTGGCATGTGGCAACAGAGGGACCGATCACTATTCGTTTTTATGATCCAGAATCCCTTGCTTCCCTAGTGTTCCCAATGGGTTTTTATATTGACCGGTTAAGTGCCGTCATGATGACGTTGATTTCCTGCGTTGGCATGATTGTTTATACCTACTCCGTCGGTAATATGTTCCAGGATTATAACGCTCGAAGATATCTATCACTGATGGCGTTTACGGTTTTCGTATTGCTTTGTATGGTTTCTAGTGCAAACATTATGATGCTGTTCATATTCTGGCAGTTATTGAGTTATCTGCTCTATATTCTAGCTCATAACCATTCACATGGGCCAACGCTAGCGGGTTCGTTTAGAACGTATACGTTGCTAAGGGTAGGGGACGTCGCGTTTCTAACGGGTATTGTGCTAGCCTATCAGCTGTATGGCACACTCGAATTTGGCGCACTTTTTGAACGAGCAGCTGAAACATCCGTTTTGCTTACACCGCTTCCAGGCATTGAAATTAGCGGTGCGACAGCTGTTACACTATTCCTCTTGATCGGCGGATTGTGTAAGTCCGCTAATTTTCCTTTCCATATTTGGTTGCCAAGCTCACTTTTTGCACCGACGCCGATGCACGCCTTGCTGCATGCGGGGATTATCAATGCGGGGGGATTTTTGATTAATCGTCTGGCGCCATTGTTTGGTATGAGTTCAACGGTGTTGCATCTGGCTTTTGCGATAGGTTTGATAACCGTTATTGTCGGCGGTCTCATGATGCTCAGGCAAAACGATATCAAGAGAAAACTGGGTTATTCGACGATTGGACAAATGGGCTACATGATTATGGAGTGTGGATTAGGCGCTTATGCATTAGCAGTGTTCCATTTGATTGCGCATGGTTTCTTCAAAGGTTCGGTATTCCTGTACTGCGGTAATGTGATTCATGAGGCGCGTAAACATCCAAGCATGCCGCATGGCAGTCATGCCGATAAACCAAGGGAATTTTCCTTCCTGACATGGTTTACGGGATTATTTACAACTTTGTTGATACCGCTGATTATTCTGCTCGCCATACATGATGTACTCGATATGCCGTTGCTCGAGTCGCAGGGATTGATGATCTTCCTGTTCTTTATCTGGATAACTTCTACACAGGCGATATTGTCGCTTACACGTGTTCAAGGCGTGGCATCGTGGAAAGTGTCGGCCAGTATGATATCTGTCTGGTTCTTCATCATATTTATTTATTTGTTTCTTGCTGAGACTTTTACGGCGTTTCTGTATCCGGATCCGGAAGAAGTTGAATTCTATCTGCAGGCTGCAGCACTTCCCGACTGGCTCTTTAGTACTATTGTCGCTATTGTTTCCCTGGTGATTATTACAACCTGGTCTTATATGTATATTAGTGCTAAAGGCGGTTCCATACGTGTTCCTGGCTGGGTAGAATCGTTTAAGTTGCGTTTGTACACGTTATCTATGAATCGGTTCTATATCGAGAAAGTGTATGAA
Source organism: Burkholderiales bacterium (assembly GCA_024235755.1). Taxonomy (GTDB): domain Bacteria; phylum Pseudomonadota; class Gammaproteobacteria; order Burkholderiales; family Nitrosomonadaceae; genus Nitrosomonas. The sequence continues at coordinate 79,261 of JACKLV010000004.1, forward strand.
GGGTTAGGGCGGGTATTTTCGCGCGTTCTAAATCGAATCGTTGGGCATGATAAAGGGTGGTCGAAATGACATTTGAAGCAAATTCTTTAATTTTAACAATGGTGCCGTTGTTGGGTGGATTACTGGGTTTTGCGGTCTGGTCACAACCAAACAAGCTTAAAATGTTGTTAACGCTCGTTACCGTGCTTAGCTTGGTCAGTGCATTTGTATTGTCTGATCAAATCACAACATCAGTGGGAGGATCGTTATTGCTTTATCTCCTACCGCTGGCGGCTTGCGTATCTTTGCTCGTGCAGCTGAATAGCCATGACGATCAGCTCAGCTCTGTTATGACAGTAGTGTTCCTTGGACTGGGATTAGGTGCTTTGACAAGCGAGGGCGTCACGAGTCAGGTATTCCTGGCGGTATTACTGGGCCTTGTGGCGTTTCTGCTATTTAAGTACCGCAACCCGTTGTGGTCGTCATCCTGGCTAGGTATCGGGGTTTTCGGTCTGGCTGCGGCTTGTGCGGGATTTTCTACCGGGGCAGATGCTTCAACTGCTTTGATTGCCTCATTACTAGTTAGTGCTGTTCTATTGCCGCTCCTTCCATTGCAAGCGGGTTACGTAATGTCCGTTACGCGGTTGCCAAGTAGTTTGTCGGCATTTATGATATTTCTGTTACCCGTTCTCGGTTTGAATAATCTGGCCGGGCTGATAGCGGAAGTACCGACGGATACGGCGTATTCAATATCGATATTGGCACTGGTCAGTATCGTTTTCGCAACACTCAAGGCAATGGTTCAATCCCGAGTGCCGTTGGTTCTGGCCTATGGCAGTTCTGCTTTCTTTGCTATTCTTTGGTGGTTCCTGGCATCATCACAAACGGTGACGCCTCAGAATGTAATCTATCTTGTTGCGGTAGCACTTATGGCAACCGGTCTAATGCTTGCCTGGCAGGTCATCTGCAGCAAATATGGCGATGATGTGGATATGCGAGCCGTTCACGGCCTTGTCTGGTCGATGCCGCAGTTTGCCGTTCTGTTGACACTGTTGGCGCTGGCCGCAATGGGTATGCCGCCATTTGGCGTTTTTGCCGGATTTGTAGGTATGCTTCTGACCACTACATATGCAACGTATATTCCGTTGATATTTATCCTTGCTGCATGGTTAGCAGCCTCCTGGTACATTATGAGCATGGTGCAAAAAATGCTCTTTGGTCAGAAACAGTTGGAGATTCGCCAGATTAAACTGCATCAATCGGAATTTGCATCTCTTCTGATTATAGTATTGATTAGCGTTGCATTGGGGGTACTGCCAAGCGATATAGCTGGCGTCTAATTTTATGTCCCCAATCATTGTAACTTTAATGGAATTTGTATCATGAAACTAATAAAAGAATTGACTACCAGTAATACCTTAGCAGGGGTGGGATTAGTAAATGAGAAGGAAGACGAGATTGCGGTGAGAGCCGATGTCGATGGTCTTCGTACAAAGCTGCGCGACGACGTTAAATCGGCTAATGAAGTAATTGCTGGATTCTGGCCAATGCGTACGTTTGTGCATCATAATCCGCTGCATTCCCTTGAATACCTTAAATTCGACGAAGCGGCGCAACGCGGTAAACAGTATCTGAGTGGAAAGGGTTATCTCCCCAATTATATGTACCGTGAGTATTTTAAATTAGGGAGAATTCTGCCGCGGCATGTTGACTCAGTACTTGAAACACAGGCGCAAAATGAGCAGATTTCGGTCGGTTCACGCCAAATAGACCACAAGGATGTCTTACGCACCTGCTTGACTGAGCGCATTTCCTCTGCTGAGGATGAATTATCCGGTATCAATACACCAAGCGATCCGGACTATGAACTTATCAAGTCACTGTCTGATCGGCTCGCATCCGTTCTTCCGGCCCAGGACGTCACTGAGAAACTACGGGATGTCACTACAGAGGATGAAGCTGCGCTGGCACGGACAATGACACTCGCACAGTGGTGCGACAAAGTGTTGGATACACAAATTGTCGATGTAATGGTGAGCGATTTGGTCGGCCGATGTGAACCGTTTCTTGATGAAGGTTATACGACCTGGGAAATGTCTGGTCGCGAAAAAGGTTTTTTTGTAAACTGGAAAAATACCTTGTCAGATGAATGGTCAACCTGCGGAATTGATGATGTTGGCAAAAAAATTGCTCAACTTCCTGATGATGCGGAATATGTCGTAATAGACTGTCTGCAAACGCTCGGAATTCCGCAGAATATGTGGAAGGAATATTTGACCCTCCATATGAGTATCTTGCCCGGCTGGGTTGGCTATATCAAGTGGCGCGCCAAACAGGATAATTATGTCTGGCAAAACGCATATCCAATCGATCTGATACAGTACCTTGCGGTGAGTCTTTGGTATGAGCGTGAATTATCCAAGAAATACTGTGATCGGATTATTGGTATTGACGGGCGTTATCCGGAAATCGTCTCTTTCATGAAAAATTCCTCGCGTGAATATTTTCTGCGTCGAGAACGAAACGCAGGCCGCTTGACAGCAGCTTACTCCGCTGAAGTCGATCGTCTGTCTCATCGAAAAGGAGCGAGTTGGGACGACTTGTTCAATCATTATTGGGAGAATGGTAATCCTAAAGCTGTCCGGGCGGATCATAATAAGTTGTCTAGAAGCATGTGCCTGCTTGCGTCAACGTTGAAAATAGAACCGTCCAGTTTGTTGGACTGTTCGCCGACAGATCTGAAGAAACTGGGTGACTGGATGAAAGCATTTCCGGAATCCGATCATGGTCCTGTGTGGCTCAGGGCCTTTGAAGCAGGTTACCAAGAGCAATTACTCGGTAGAATTTCTGAAGCAAAAGTTAAAAGCGACGAATCGGTACGTAGTAAAACACACGCAAATGTTCGCCCTCATACGCAATCTGTTTATTGTATTGATGTGCGGTCTGAACCTTTCAGACGTCATCTGGAATCTTTGGGACCAAATGAGACGTTCGGTTTTGCAGGTTTCTTTGGTGTGTTAATCACGCACAGCTTTTGGGAGCATGAGCATCAAACCGAGCAATATCCGGTTATTGTTGGTCCTAAAACTGAAGTTCATGAGATTCCACGTAGCTATTTGGAAAATATGCTTCCTATGTATGAGCACCGTACGAGCATGATTCATGCAAGTCATACACTTCTTCATGATTTGAAGCATAACGCGATTACGACTTACGTTATGGTTGAAGCGGTTGGTCTGTTTTACACCATACAGATGTTTGGTAAGACCATATTACCAAGACTCTACCTTAATGCGAGTAATTGGCTTCAGAAGAAACTTATCCCGGCTATCTCAACTACGATCACAGTTGATAAGCCGAGCGAGGTTGAAACGGAAGAAATGCTGAAGGTTAAATATGAGATTGTCATATTTAAGGTGCTGCAGGATGTGACGGGCTTAAACAGATGGCAGGTACCGAGCGAATTGGTTGATGTATTGTGGCAACATATATTGAACTCAGAAACAGAGTTAAATTCCTCATTGCTCGAAATTGCCAATAATGCTGGAATTTCAAAAGATAAGCTCTCTGATACTATCAGTCGTTTACAGCTACACTATGGCGTTGAACAAAAGGAAATAGCTTGTCAAAAAGAATCTATTTTGCAAACCGGGTTTTCTTTGGATGAGCAAGCGCAAACTGTAGGTACAGCGTTGCGGATAATGGGTCTTACCAGCAATTTTGCGCGATTGGTGCTGATTTGCGGGCATGGCAGTGAGTCAGATAATAATCCGTATGAATCAGCGCTTGATTGTGGTGCATGCGGCGGGAATGAGGGCAAACCAAATGCTCGTGTTTTCGTCATGATGGCCAACAACCCGCTGGTTAGAGAACGATTGGCAAAAGACGGTATTGAAATACCTTCTGATACCTATTTCGTTGCCGGGCAAGTTAATACGACAACTGATGAAGTCGAGCTCTTTGATTTAGAGGATTTTCCTTTATCACATGGCCAAGACATCGCAAGAATGATTGAGTATCTAGAAGAAGCTGGACGTAGAACTAGTCGGGAACGTTGCGGTCGGTTTGCGGATATTGAGAACACTCTGACAAATAATGAGGCTAAATCGCATGTAATTCAGAGAAGTGCAGATTGGAGTCAGGTAAGACCTGAGTGGGGTTTGTCTAGCAATACTTCTTTTGTTATTGGACGACGTGCACTCACTGATTCACTGGATTTACGAGGGCGCGTCTTTTTGCATTCATATGATTATCGCTATGATACCGAAAGCAAATTTCTTGAAGTCCTGTTGACGGCTCCTCAGGTAGTTGCACAATGGATCAATATGGAACACTATTTCTCTACAACTGACTATGATGTGTATGGTAGTGGAAGTAAGATTTATCATAATGTGGTCGGAAACTTTGGCGTAATGGCCGGACCTTGGAGTGATCTTCGTCTTGGATTATCATGGCAGACAGTAATGGATGGTGAACTACCATTCCATGAACCAATGCGTTTGGTTTCAGTTGTTGAGGCACCACGCAAAGAAATTGAAAAGTTGATTGCTAAACATGAATTATTGCAGCATTTTTATCATAATGAATGGGTACACCTCGTAGCTCTGGAGCCGGAAGAAGGAATACTTTATCGTTATCTGCCGACAGGTGAATGGGTTAAATTCGATAAAGACGCTATTGATAAGCAATAATGATTGAAAATATAGATACAGTGATATTTATCAAAAAGACTATTACTCTTTGTGTATAAAGGACAACCATCAGGTAACTCAGTGAGTCCCCCCGGCTCTGCCGGGGGGACTCACTGAGGTTTGACCTTTGCTACGGTCAGTGTGAATTTCTGATTTCTACCAAGAAAAGGAGATTCATAATGAATGAGTATCAACGCTTGAGTTATGCGTGATGAGATTGCAAGAACATTGTATTTATTCGGAACGGCATAAAAAAAGATATTTGGGGTGCTGATATGACATCTTGGACTGTATTTTCATGAATTGGCGTTACACAAGGAATCAAAGAAAATAGAAAGGTGCCTGATAAATAATCACGTTCATATGTGCCTGAGTATTCCTCTGAAGTATTTTGCATCAAATACCGGGGGTACGCAAAAAGCAAGAGCGGGAGTCGATTGTAAGAAATGTATAGCAATCAAGTAGAAGAAGATTAGTAGTATAAACAGATGAAGTCGATCTGGTTTTTGGATAAATCCGAAGAAGCGGCTTATGGCTTTATTTGTATCTTTGAGATGCGCAAAAATTCAAGTCATCGGCTTTGCCGATGGTATTTGACTTTAGTTATATATAGTACCCGATTTATAGGGCTATTAACGCATTCAGCCTATTTCGTGGTAAGAAGCTGTTTGAATTTCTCAGTTGTCTTAACCAGCGCCGATAATATACCCGGTTCCCATACCGAGTGGCCAGCATCATCAATAATCTTATACTCCGCTTGCGGCCACTTATCATGTAAGTCGTTCGCGCTGATAATCGGGCACACAGCGTCATAACGGCCCTGGACAATGGTTGCCGGAATTCCATGTAGTTTATCTACATTATCCAGTAGCGAATTTTCTGGTAGAAAAATATCGTGTTTGAAATAGTGCGTTTCCATACGTGCCAAACCCAGAGCTACTGTGTCTTGCGCAAAATAATTCACCGTTTCCAGACTGGGTAACAGCGTTGAACATGATCCTTCATAAATGCTCCAGCTACGCGCTGCAGGCATATGAACAGCAGGATCAGGGTCATTGAGACGCTGATAATAAGCGGAGAGAATGTCTTTGCGCTCAGCCTCATCCAACGGAGTGACGAATGTTTGCCACGCCTCCGGAAAAAAATTTTTCAATCCATATAAAAACCAGTCAATTTCCTGTTTGCGACATAGAAAAATTCCACGCAAAATCAAGCCCAGACAGCGATCTGGATGTGCTTCACCGTAGGCGAGTGCCAGCGTACTTCCCCAGGACCCCCCAAATACCAGCCATTTCTCAATGCCTAGGTATTGTCTTAATTTCTCGAGATCGCTAATCAACAACAGTGTTGTATTATTGCGAACTTCTCCTAAGGGTGTTGAACGCCCTGACCCGCGCTGATCGAGTACAACTATCCTGTAGTACGATGGGTCAAAAAATCGGCGGTGAGCGGGTGTCGATCCTGCGCCGGGCCCTCCATGTAAGAAAACAACTGGCGTTCCAGCAGAATTTCCTGATTGTTCCCAGTAGATTGTGTGGATCGAATCTACGGATAACATGCCCTGTTGGTACGGTTCAATCTCGGGAAATAATTGAAATGTGCTGTTAGTTTGCATAGTGTTCTAATGTTCAGTCAATGTGCAGGAAAAATATATGAAAAAGATGATAAATAGCACAGAGTTCAAGACTTGCGTCATTTAACGTTCTGGTATATTCGCTGATATATTTTAACTGCATCTGTAATTAAAAGGTAATATCATGCATCATACAATTTTAAGAGAACAGGAAATCTCAATGTTGCGTGCCGAAATCGAGATGTTGATGTTGGAGCGTCAGAGTTTACTGAAAACGGTTGGTGCGGCTGCAAGATTTATCGCTTGTCTGGATAGCCGCAAGCTGCCTGAAGAAGCCTGCGAAACAGCTGAAAGATTAGCCAAATCGTTGAATCAATTAAGCGAGGATACTTTGCAGGATGCACTGGAAAGAATAAAGGCATAGTTTGTTATCACAAACAACAAATACAAAACAAAGGCTTGATAATGATAAACCAAAAGTCGGCTTAGTGCTGACGGGAGGTGGTGCGCGAGCGGCATATCAGGTGGGTGTGTTGCACGCCATTGCTGAGATGTTGCCTGATGGGGCGCCTAATCCTTTTCCCGTAATCTGTGGGACATCGGCGGGTGCGATTAATGCTGCAAGTCTGGCTGTTGCTGCAAGCGAATTTCAGGAAGGTGTGCGTCAGTTGGAGGGAGTGTGGGCCAATTTTCATGTAGAGCAAGTTTATCGTTCTGATTTGCTGGGTGTGTTGAAAAACAGCCTGCGATGTTTTATATCTTTGTTCTCAGATGATTACGGGCGACATAGGGCGATTTCTCTACTGGATAATGCACCACTAGAGTCGTTGTTATTGCGTAAAATACCGTTTCGAATGCTCCAGCATTGCATCCGTTCAGGCTCGCTTCACGCGCTGGGTATAACGGCTTGGGGCTATACCTCTGGCCAGTCTGTTACATTTTATCAAGGAGCTTGCGAAGTAATACCATGGAAACGTGCACAGCGGGTCGGCGTTTCAACACAGATTCGTGTGCAGCACTTGATGGCTTCATCGGCGATTCCATTTTTTTTTCCACCGATTAAATTGAATCGTGAGTTTTTTGGGGATGGGTCAATGCGCCAACTGACGCCTATTAGTCCGGTACTTCACCTGGGGGCCGACAAAGTTATGATTATAGGTGTGCATAAGGTGGCGAGAGAGCTACCCGGGCGCGTAAGTGCTTCAGACTACCCTTCTCTGGCGCAGATAGCCGGTCATGCCATGAACAGTATTTTTGTTGATAGCCTTGATGTTGATCTTGAGCGTTTACGCCGAATTAATAAAACGTTGAAACTTGTGCCGCCAGAGGCTCATCAAGAAAAAAAAACCACTTTGCGTCCGATTGATTCCATGATGATATCACCGAGCATTGAAATTAATGAGATAGCACAGCAGTTTGCACAATCACTACCGTTTACAATGCGCTCACTTTATCGTGCTGTCGGAGCGATGAATCCGAACGGCTCGACACTGCTTAGTTATGTCTTGTTTGAAGCACCATTCTGCAAAGCTTTGATAGAACTGGGTCGTCATGATGCTTTGCAGCAAAAAGACGAAATTCTGCAGTTTATTCAATGTCAATAATGCATCTCAATTGAAATAAATTGTTTGCGTCTGTTATTCCTTCATATTGAAGCAGGGGCAAGCCAGAATGGAATTTGATAGCCCTCAGTTTTGGGTGGCAGTGATGCAAATTTTTGCAATTGATATCGTTTTGGGTGGAGATAATGCCGTTGTCATCGCATTGGCCTGCGTGTTGTTTTGATCTTTTTTGCCCTAGGTCTTCTAACAGTGCCTTACTTGAAAATCGTGGATGGCTGTTTGTTGATTTGGATCGGTATCAAACTTCTGCAACCCGAACCGCAAGGCAATGGGCATGAAGTAGCTGCAAGCACAACTTTGGCCGGCGCTATCAAGACCATTATCGTCGCGGACGCTGTAATGAGTCTCGATAATGTAATTGCCATTGCCGGTGTTGCCAAGGACAGTATGACGCTGGTTGTTTTTGGTCTCGTTTTTAGCGTGCCTATTATTGTATGGGGTAGCAAGCTGGTAATGAAACTCATGGACAGATATCCCGTCTCACTTGTTATTGGTGCTGCTTTATTGGGTTGGCTTGCTGGAGATATGGCAGTTACCGATGAAGTGATAAAAGACTGGATTAATCATGACGCTGCCTATCTTCAGTGGCTGATTCCCATTGCGACTGTATTGATTGTTGTGATAACCGGAAAAAGATTGGCTGCACATACACAAAGCAAAATAACATTAGCTATTGATCTGGGTGGTAAATGAAGCGATTCCACTGAATGCTGATATTGCCAAAACGACTTAATCGGAAATTTTGGAAATGTGTAAGATATTGTCGCCTATTGACGGGTCTGAAAACTCGAATAAGGCAGTGAAAAAATGATTGAAATGATGAACTGGTATAAAGCTGTACCCAAGGTTCATTTATTGAATGTTCAATTTTCATTGGATGGAAATGTGTCTTTATTCATTCCTCAAGGTGATATTGAACAATATCATCGAGAAGAAGGCATGAAATGCTTGCAAAAAGCATCTCAATTACTCGATCAGGAACAGATTGCATACAGCTATCATATCACTGTAGGCGATCCTGCCGAGATGATCGAGCAATTTGCGAAAGATTTAAGCTGTGACCTGATAATCATCAGTGCGCGCGGTCACGGTGTCATCAAAAATCTGTTGCTGGGTTCGGTGGTAAGCAAGGTGATACAGTTATCATCAACAACAGTGCTGCTTGTTAAATAGTGTAACCATGTGGAGCGATACGTGAGGCTCAGAGTATTAGGATGCAGCGGGGGCATCGGTAGTGATTCAGATACAACATCCTTGTTAATCGATACGGATATTTTGATCGACGCCGGAACAGGCCTAGGAAATTTAAAGCTGGATGAATTGGTTCAAATTGATCATATTTTTGTAACCCACTCTCATTTGGATCATATCGCTTTTATACCTTTTCTGGTCGATACGGTTGGATTTCTTCGAAAAAAACCAGTTACTGTGTATGCAACTCAGGACACGATTAACATTTTACGGGATCATCTGTTTAACTGGCTGGTATGGCCAGATTTTACAAAAATTCCAAATGCCGAAGAACCTTACATGCAGTATGAGGTTATTTCTTTGGGTGAAACAATTGATTTAGATGGCAGAATGATCACCCCTTTGCCCGCCAATCATGTGGTGCCTGCAGTTGGTTATCAGCTGAATTCAGGCAGGGCTAGTCTGGTTTTCACTGGTGATACAACCACTAATGATCCGCTCTGGTCTGTCGTAAATACACTGGGCAATTTGAAATACCTGATTATTGAAGCAGCTTTTTGTGAAGCAAAGCGGGACATTGCCGTACGATCAAAGCATCTTTGCCCGAGTCTATTATGCGCTGAACTGGATAAGCTAAAAATAGATGCAGAAATCTACGTTACGCATTTAAAACAGGGTGAAGACGAGCTGACAATGCGTGAAATTCAGGCATGTGTTAAAAGATTTAAACCGCGCAGATTGTTGAAAAATCAGATATTTGATTTTTAGAGTGTTGTGGAGAGTTATTGAATGAATACAATGATCGCAATCAAGCCTGCTGATGGAGAATCCTCCGATATCAGTGATCGCTTAAGCTTTTCAAAAAAACTGCAAACGGTTACTAATAAAATACACGCAGCCAGTGATATCGACGAAATTATGCTGGAAGTCAGCAAAGATATCTGTAGTTTATTCAATGCTGACCGACTGACGATTTATACGCTCAGTGACGATAAGACATTTTTGTCTTCCAAAGTAAAAACCGGTCTCGATTCATTTCAAGATTTGAAGCTGGCAGTGAATGAGCACAGCATCGCAGGATTTGTTGGATTACGAAAAAAAACCGTCAATATTGAAGATGTATACAATAAGCGCGAATTAAAGTCATTGAATGAAAAATTGACTTTCTTGCAGGACGTTGATAAGCGAACAGGTTACCGGACAAAGCAAATGCTCGTGGTGCCAATCTTGAATGCAGATGACAATGCGTTGGTCGGTGTCATGCAGGTAATCAATAATAAAGAGGACAAGCCTTTCTCAACCATGTTCATTGACGGCGCAGAAGAAATTACCCGAACACTGGCCATCGCACTCAAACAACGGCAAAAATCTTTCAAATTGCTCAAATCGAAGTATGACCACCTGGTGTTGGATGCGGTCATTTCAGCCGGAGAATTCGAACTGGCAACACGGTCGGCACGAAAAAAAGGATGCGATCTTGAAGATGTATTAATCGATGAATTTCAAATAGCCATGCCTTCGATCGGTCAAGCATTGGCGTCATTTTTTGATGTGAAGTATGAGCCTTTTAAAGCTGATCGTGTAAAGCCGATAGATTTGTTGCGTAATCTGAAAAAAGATTATGTGAATACAAATGCGTGGCTGCCGATTGACGACAGCAAGGATGGATTGGTCGTAATGACACTGGATCCGGAGCGGATCAAATCGCTCCGTATTGTTAATAATATCTTCCCCAAGTATAAAGTCATTTATACGGTAACAACGAAACGCGAATTCAAGCAGACAATTGATCTGTTTTACGGTGGCAGTACAGATGAAATCGATGTCGGCGATATCAACGACATGTTGGTGGGTTTGGAAGACGAAGGTGAAGAATTCCAGGAAACTGACGATACCTCCGCTGCGTCGGATAATGAGCTGGTCAAGCTGGTCAATAAGATTATTGTCGATGCATATAAAATGGGTGTTTCAGATATCCACGTTGAACCTTATCCAGGTAAGGAGAAAACCAAAATACGGTTTCGCAAGGATGGATCGTTAATGCCTTACATAGAAATTCCCGCCAGTTTGCGCAATCCTTTGGTCACTCGTATCAAAATTATGTGCGATTTGGATATCTCCGAGAAGCGCCGACCGCAGGATGGAAAAATCAAGTTCAAAAAATTTGCTCCCTTGGATATTGAGCTCAGGGTGGCAACCATACCCTCGGCTGGTGGACTCGAAGATATTGTGATGCGAATCTTGGCTGCAGGAGAACCGATACCGCTCGATAACATGGGTTTCACAGCACATAATCTGAACGAATTGAAAAATATTATCAGTAAGCCATATGGTCTGTTTTTTGTTTGTGGACCGACAGGTTCCGGTAAGACGACGACCTTGCATTCTATTTTGAAACACCTTAACCGGGCGGAAACCAAAATCTGGACAGCGGAGGATCCTGTCGAAATTACTCAGAAAGGTTTGCGTCAGGTGCAAATGAATGTCAAGGCGGGTTTGACATTCCCGGTTGTTATGAAATCTTTTTTACGTGCTGACCCGGATATTATTATGGTTGGTGAGATGCGTGACAAGGAAACCACCAGTATCGGTATTGAAGCTTCATTGACCGGCCATCTGGTGTTCGCAACGCTGCATACCAACAGCGCGCCCGAATCTGTCATCCGTCTGCTCGATATGGGCATGGATCCGTTTAATTTTGCCGATGCGCTGCTTGGTGTTCTAGCGCAACGTCTGGCTAAACGTTTATGCAAAAACTGTAAGGAATCCTATACAGCCAGTGAGCGAGAAATACAGTTGTTGCTGGCTGAATACTGTGAGGAATTAAGACATATTGATCATTTCAAAGCAGATGTTGATAAAGCCTACGAAGAAATTCTAAAAAACTGGAAGAAGCAATATGGTGACGAGCAAGGTCAGATCACCTTTTATAAATCAGTGGGCTGCGACGAGTGTGCAGGAACTGGTTACCGTGGACGTGTTGGTCTGCATGAACTGTTGACGGCTTCGGATGCACTGAAAAAAAATATTCAGGAGAGGGCGAGGGTTGCAGAGATGCTGGTTACTGCATTGAGTGAGGGCATGCGAACGCTGAAACAGGACGGGATAGAAAAAGTGCTGCAGGGTATTACCGATATTCATCAGGTCAGGCTTGTTTGTATCAAGTAGACTTGTATGAGTCATAATTTGTACTGTCGTTTTTTCCGGCTGGAAAGAATCTGATATGATTGGGTTGGACTTTAACTGCCAATTACCTATTCAAAGATACGACATGACAACGAAAAAAAACAACACGTATATTGTTTTCCTGGCAGCACTGATTCTTGGACTAACAATCACGAGTGTGTCGAAAGCTGCGCAACAACTGGATATTCGTCCGCATGAAACTGCTGATGAGTGTAACCCCGATATTTCCCAGATCAGAGTGACAGTCAATGGTGTCAGCTTTGGCGGTATGCTGACCGTTGGTTTGTATGATGATCCGAATCATTTTTTATTCAGGCATGGACGTAAACGTCATGTCCGGATACCGGCAACCGATGAGCAGCATACTGTCTGTATTAATCTGGATCAACACGGCACATACGCTGTCGCGGCTTATCATGACAAGGATGCAGATCGTAAATTAAAACGCCAAAGCAATTTCCTGCCGGGTGAGCCTTTCGGTTTATCGAATAATCCGAAACCGGTCATGGGGCTTCCGAAATTCAGCGATTCTGCGTTTATGACGAAAGGATTGGGCGCAGATATCATCATCAACTTGCGTCAACCCTGATTCAATCGACTTCAGCGTGTTTGGATTATGCAATACAGCGTGACTGTGATGGAGACTTCATGATTCTAAATTGTGATCGTTAATCTGGCTGTTTTTTCAGAAAATAGCTGATGAAAGTCATGTTCAATTTGCTAATTGTGCTTGGGTGCGGGTACGGTATAGTTATCTTACTGATTTTTTTTCTGCAATCACATCTGATTTATTTTCCACATATTGGACGGGAAATTATTGCCACACCCGGCCAGATTGGATTGAACTATGAGAGTGTAGAAATCAACACCAAAGATGGTGAAACGCTGCAGGGCTGGTTTGTTCTAGCTCCAGATGCATTGGGGACCGTGCTGTTTCTGCACGGTAATGCAGGCAATATTTCGCACCGACTTGAATATTTATCCATGTTCCATGCCCTTAGGCTGAACATATTGATTTTCGACTATCGGGGGTATGGTCAGAGCAGTGGTACGCCTTCAGAAGTTGGCACGTATGTCGATGCCGATGCAGCGTGGCTATATCTAACTGACATGAGAGGAATAGAACCGGGCAAAGTTGTGTTGTTTGGAGAATCGCTAGGCGGTGCCATTGCTGCCCGGTTGGCTGCGTATTATAGTCCGGCGATACTGGTGCTTGCATCCACTTTTACGTCTGTACCTGAACTGGCGGAAACAATTTATCCTTTTTTACCGGTACGCTGGATTGCCCGTTTTGACTATAACACACTGGAATATCTGAAATCTGTCACATGTCCGGTGTTTGTGACACATAGTCCCGATGATGAAATTGTGCCATTTTCACATGGTCAGCGGTTATTCCATGTCGCGGCTGAACCCAAGCAATTTTTAACTTTGTCAGATGGCCACAATGAGGGTTTTATCGCGATGCGTGATGAATGGATTGATGTTCTGAAAACTTTTATTCACAATCATTTGAAACCATAAATACAGTTTTGTATTGTAAGAATGATTTAGTCTTAACTGTGGTCGCTGTTTCTATCAATCCAATTGTGTCTGGTCGGTGTATGTAAACTGGATGGCATTTTAATCAATGCGTTCTTGCAAAAAATCAAAAATCCTATGACAGGATTGGAATGCGGAAAAATTTAATAATCAACCGTCCGTTTTAGATGTTGAACAAACAATATGGCTACCTACGCAATCGGTGACATTCAGGGTTGTAATTCGGCACTTATGAAAATGCTCGATTTGATTGATTTTGATCCGGGATGTGACCGGTTGTGGCTGGTTGGTGATATTGTCAATCGCGGCCCGCAGTCACTGGAAACGTTGCGTTTTGTCAAACAGGCGGGTGATGCGGTGATCACGGTTTTGGGGAATCACGATTTGCATTTGCTAATGGTTGACGCCGGTATTGCACGTTGCAACACGGGCGATACCATTCAGTCGATTTTGAATGCGCCGGACCGTGACGAATTGTTGCATTGGTTGCGGCATCAGCGTTTGTTTTATGTTGAAGGCGATTATGCAATGGTTCATGCCGGTTTGCTCCCTGATTGGTCTGTTGCGAAAGCAGCTCAGCTGGCTCGGGAAGTCGAAACGGCTTTGCGCCAGGATGACTATCCATATGTTTTTGCCCAGTTATATGGTAACGAGCCTGATTACTGGTGTGACGACTTGACCGGTGCTGAACGTTTGCGCGTCATTATCAATGCAATGACACGTATGCGGGTATGCGGGCTCAATGGGCGGATGAATTTTTCGTATAAGGGTACCTTGCACGATATACCCGCTGGGTTTTTACCGTGGTTTGAAATGCCTCAGCGCGCGAGCCGGGACTATAAGATTGTCTGCGGTCACTGGTCAGCTCTGGGATTACATGTGTCGGGCTCTGTGGCGTCGCTTGACAGCGGTTGTGTGTGGAATGGATGGCTGTCCGCTATGCGTTTGGAAGATAAGAGGGTTTTTCAGATTCGTTGTGATAAGCAGGCTGAGACAAACTAAGGTTTATCGCTTCTTCCGACAGACGTGCCAGCTCGCGGCGGTTTTTTTCTGCGCTGTAAATGGGTTCGTTGCAGTTTAATACCGCTTCAATACGAGGTTGGTGCAAAATTTTACGCAGTGATGCTACAAGTGAAATATTGGTATAGGCGGCATCGCTGCATAAGCTGCCGGCAGCATCAAGATAACGTATTGCAACAGGATATAGCATGGCCTCGGTATTGACGGCGGATTGCAGCAGTGATGCATGAAAATGCAGTGTCTGCGTGCCGTCGCTGGTACCGCCTTCGGGAAAAATGCATACACGCTCGCCCGTAGTTAACACATTGCCGATTTCTTGATTGATGCGCATAGTATCACTTCGTTTTGCACGCTCAATGAAAAGCGTGCCCACTCTTCGGCATAAAAAACCGATAACCGGCCAGCTGCGGATTTCAGATTTGGCGACAAACTGCGTCGGACAAACCGCCATGACTGTACAGATGTCCAGCCAGGAAACATGATTGGCAATCAAAAGCGCGCGCTGATGGTTTCGGTCCGGAAAGCTGCCGGTATAGTATGTTGTGATATTCAGGGACTTCAGCATGCCTTTTGCCCAGTTTTTCATCATGCGCTGTTGTGTGGAGCGGGAACAATATGGATAAACGATGGATTGCAAAATACCCGATACAACCTGAAATAATAGGCGGGCTAAACGGATGAAGCGAACAACAAATGGCGTGGTTTTTTCTTTCATTTTTTTACAACTTTGAAAGCAATGACACGATTTTACCTTGATCAGTTTGAAAATTAAAAAACTTTTGTGCCGCTAAAGATTGACGGCTGTTTCTTGATTACACTTTATGTAATAATTTGGGGTTGAGATTAAAAAATTAATTACGTCCTGTATGATGCAAACGCTATACGACAAACTTTGGAATCAACATCTTGTCCACACCGAGTCAAACGATGCCGACAGCATGGCGCTGCTTTACATCGACCGCCACTTAATACATGAAGTTACCAGCCCACAAGCGTTCGAAAGCTTGAAATTGGCCGGACGTAAGCCTTGGCGTGTGAATTCGATTCTGGCTGTGGCGGATCATAATGTGCCGACAACTGATCGTGACCGGGGAATTAATGATCCCGTGTCTCGTCTTCAGGTCGATACGCTGGATAAAAATTGTGACGAACTAGGTATTACCGAGTTCAAAATGCAAGATACGCGTCAGGGTATCGTGCATGTAATCGGACCCGAACAGGGTGCTACCTTGCCGGGCATGACTGTCGTCTGTGGAGATTCGCATACCAGTACGCATGGCGCGTTTGGTTGTCTTGCGTTTGGCATTGGTACTTCAGAAGTCGAACATGTGCTCGCCACGCAATGCCTGCTGACAAAAAAATCAAAAACCATGCGTATCGCCGTCGAAGGCAAGCTTGGATTGGGTGTGACTGCCAAGGATATTGCACTAGCGGTAATTGGCAAGATAGGAACGGCAGGAGGAACTGGTTATGCCATTGAATTCGCCGGTAATGCGATTCAGTCGTTGTCTATGGAAGGACGCATGACGCTGTGTAATATGGCTATCGAAGCCGGTGCGCGTGCCGGGATGATCGCGGTCGACAATACAACAATAGAATATATCAAGGGGAGGCCGTTTGCGCCGCAAGGGGATTTATGGGAACAAGCTGTAGCTTCCTGGCGAACGTTACACAGCGATGCGGATGCGGTATTTGATAAATCAGTATTTTTGGATGCTGCCAGTATCCGACCCCAGGTTACCTGGGGCACCTCGCCTGAAATGGTGACTACGGTTGACGATTGTGTGCCTGATCCGGCGATTGTTGCGGATCACGTGAAACGACAGGATTGGGAACAGGCGCTAAAGTACATGGGTCTGCAACCCAATACGCCGATTCAGTCGATTGCTCTTGATAAGATCTTTATCGGTTCATGTACAAATTCGCGTATTGAGGATTTGCGCGCCGCAGCCGAGGTGGTCAAAGGTAAGCATATCGCTACGACCATTAAGCTAGCACTTGTCGTGCCCGGTTCCGGGTTGGTTAAGCAGCAGGCCGAGCAAGAAGGGCTTGATAAAATCTTTACGGCAGCAGGGTTCGAATGGCGCGAACCGGGCTGTTCAATGTGCCTGGCCATGAATGATGACCGGTTATCAAAAGGTGAGCGTTGCGCGTCAACATCCAATCGTAATTTTGAAGGCAGGCAAGGGCCTGGCGGCCGTACACATCTGGTTAGCCCTGCGATGGCGGCTGCGGCTGCTGTAGCGGGTCATTTCGTAGATGTAAGCAAGCTCGGCGCATCCTGAATGAGGTATTTGATTATTACTGCAGTTACCATACTTTCTTTCCATTGAAGGAGAATATCATGAAACTTTTCACAGTTGTCTTTGCATTCATTGCATTATTCGGATTGACGGCCTGCAATACGATGGCTGGTCTTGGTAAGGATATTCAGCAAGGTGGCGAAGCGTTGGAGCGGACCGCACAGTAATTATTTAATTATGGAGAAATTTCAAATATTTAAGGGGCTGGTAGCGCCGCTTGATCGTGCCAATGTCGATACGGATGCAATTATCCCAAAGCAGTTTTTGAAATCAATCAAGCGTACGGGTTTCGGACAAAATCTATTTGATGAGTGGCGGTACTTGGATCATGGCGAGCCGGGTATAGACACTTCGCAACGACAGCTGAACCCAGATTTTATTCTGAATCAGCCTCGTTATCGGTCTGCCAGTATCTTGCTGGCAAGAGATAATTTCGGTTGTGGGTCCAGCCGTGAACATGCGCCGTGGGCGCTTCAGGATTATGGATTTAAGGTCATCATTGCTCCCAGTTTTGCAGATATCTTTTTTAATAACTGCTTCAAAATCGGCTTGCTCCCTATTGTGCTGGATGGAAAAATTCTGGATCGATTGTTTAGTGAGGTTAGTGCAACGGAGGGTTATGCGTTAACAGTAGATTTACAAAAACAGATGTTGTTAACTCCAGCTGGAGAACATGTTGCATTTTCAGTTGATGCGTTTCGAAAACATTGTCTGTTAAATGGCCTGGATGACATTGGCCTTACGTTACAACACGCAGATAAAATCAGAGAATTTGAACAAAAACGACGTGAACAGCAGCCTTGGTTGTTTGCGTAAAAATAAATTTAGGCGATTATGAATATAGCAATTTTGGCTGGTGACGGCATCGGGCCAGAAATTATCGCGCAAGCGGTGCGAGTGCTGGATGCGCTCAAAGCAGACGGATTCGATATCGAACTGGAATACGGATTAATAGGCGGGTGCGCAGTCGATGCAACGGGTGAGCCTTATCCGGAAATCACACACCAACTGGTTTCTCAAGCTGATGCGGTATTGCTTGGAGCGGTTGGGGGGCCGCAGTATGACGGGTTACCGCGACCTAAACGACCGGAGAGAGGTTTGCTTGCAATTCGTAAAGCGCTAAATCTGTTCGCTAATCTGCGACCGGCGATACTTTACTCGGAACTGGCTGAGGCGTCGAGTTTGAAGCCTGAAGTTGTGGCCGGGCTGGATATTATGATTGTGCGCGAATTAACTGGTGATATCTATTTTGGCGAACCGCGTGGCATAGAAGTGCGTGACGGGCAGCGAATCGGTTTCAATACCATGATTTATAGCGAAGCCGAGATTCAGCGTATAGCGCATATTGCTTTCCAAGCTGCTCAAAAAAGAAATCGCAGATTATGTTCGATAGACAAAATGAATGTATTGGAGTGTACGCAATTATGGCGTGATGTGGTGGAAGAAACCGGTAAAGCGTATCCTGATGTGAAATTGTCGCATATGCTGGTTGATAATGCAGCCATGCAGTTGGTGCGCAATCCCAAGCAATTTGACGTGATCGTGACCGGAAATATGTTTGGTGATATTTTATCAGACGAGGCATCGATGTTAACCGGTTCTATCGGTATGCTGCCTTCTGCTTCCCTTGACAATCATAATAAGGGGCTGTACGAACCAATTCACGGTTCAGCTCCAGATATTGCCGGCAAAAACATCGCTAACCCGCTTGCCACCATTCTTTCGGTCGCAATGATGATGCGTTACACATTCAATCAGGAAGATGCGGCGCAACGCATTGAAAAAGCAGTAAAGAGAGTTTTGACACAGGGGCTGCGAACAAGCGATATCGCAAGTCAGGGGATGCAAGTGCTTGGCACGCGGGAAATGGGTGATGCGGTTTTATCCGCAATGTAAGCAGTTTTGATATAAATAATTGCAGTAAGAAAAGGGATTGTTTGGATGCGCTGATGATCATTTATGAAAAATCAGTAATTGAATATACTTTTTTAACAAGTGACATATTTTAAGGTGATAGGTTAACAATGAAGCAGGTTGGTTTTGTCGGTTGGCGCGGTATGGTTGGTTCAGTTTTAATGCAGCGTATGCGTGAAGAAGACGATTTTTCCCTGATTAATCCTGTATTTTTTTCGACATCACAGCAAGGTGATCAGGGTCCGGTGATTGGGAAGGATGTGCCGCCGTTGAAGGACGCTTACGATTTGACTGAGCTTGCAGCAATGGATGTCATTGTGACCTGTCAAGGGGGGGATTATACCAATAAAGTTGTCAAAAATCTTAGGCAGTCCGGTTGGCAAGGTTTTTGGATTGACGCGGCGTCGGCTTTGCGCATGGATGATGATGCTGTCATTATTCTTGATCCGGTAAATATGCCTGTCATCAAACAGGCAATCCATGATGGCGTAAAAAATTATATTGGCGGAAATTGTACAGTCAGTCTGATGCTAATGGCGGTTAGCGGACTGATTGAAAAGGGACTGGTTGAGTGGGTCAATGTTATGACTTATCAGGCAGCCTCGGGCGCCGGTGCCCGTAACATGCGGGAACTGTTGCAGCAGATGGGCGAAGCGCATCGCGTTGCCAAAGAATTGCTGGACGACCCGGCATCCAGTATTTTGGATATTGATCGTGAAGTTGCTGGAACATTGCGCGATAAGAATTTTCCGGTAGCCAATTTTGGCGTTCCACTCGCAGGTAGTCTTATTCCTTGGATAGACAAAGCTGTAGCCAACGGCCAAAGCCGCGAAGAATGGAAGGGCTTGGCAGAAACCAATAAAATTATGGGCAAAAAAGATCAGATATTGCCTGTTGACGGCACTTGTGTTCGTGTTGGCGCTATGCGTTGTCACAGTCAAGCACTTACCATGAAACTCAAGAAAAATATTCCGCTGGACGAAGTGGAAGACATTATTGCCAATTCTAATGAGTGGGTACGGGTTATTCCAAATGAACGGGAAGCAACAACAAGAGAATTAACCCCTGCAGCCGTTACCGGTACCTTGTCTATACCAGTTGGACGTATACGCAAACTGGCCATGGGTGACGAGTATTTGTCAGCTTTTACAGTAGGTGACCAGCTTCTTTGGGGGGCTGCGGAACCGTTGCGAAGAATGCTTAGAATTCTAGTGCAGCATTAAATTTGAACAATTATTGACTGATTATTAAGACAAATGGTATTGTCTTAATGTATTGACTCAAATTCTTTTTCAAGAAATTAGCATATAATTTCGTGAATGTTTGGCGCTTGCATTAGTCGTGTTCATGCTAGGCTAGGTCTATTTTCTTTTGAGAACAAGAGAGGAGTCCTCAGTGTATACATCGTTTTTTAGAGCGTGCTTGTTGTTAGTTGGTTTTATTTTTTCCTTAACTGCTCATGCTGCAGGACTTGGTAAGCTAACAATCAATTCTTCTCTTGGGCAGCCGCTCAATGCTGAGATTGACCTTGTTTCTGTCAGTGACGAGGAACTTTCTTCTTTAAGTGCTGAGATTGCTTCGCACGAAGCATTCGCACAGGCGGGTATACGTTATGAACCTTTCTTTTCGACGTTTAAAATTTCTATAGCGTCACGCGTCAATGGCGATCCATACGTAAAGATTGTTTCTCCGCAGTCTGTAAACGAACCGTTTCTCAATATGCTAGTAGAGTTAAGCTGGGCTTCGGGGCGTTTGCTGCGGGAGTATACCGTTTTACTCGACCCTGCAGACGCCAGACCTTCCGAACCGGTAGCGCCAGTAGTGTCGGAAATTCTAGACACGACGGAATCTGCGGTTGAAACGGAAATGATTGCCATCGACCAGGCTGTTTCTCAAACAACTGCTTTACCCGCCACTCAACCAGTTGTACAAAGGCGGCAGCCAGCGCAAGCATTGCCAAGACCTGGTACATATGGACCGATTCTGGAAGGCGATACACTCTCTTCGATTGCCCGGCAGTTTAAACCCGAGTCGGTTAATCTCAATCAGATGCTGGTTGCAATATTTCGGGCAAATCGTGATGCGTTTATAGCGGATAACATGAATTTGCTTAAAACCGGCGTGATTCTGAATATACCTGATTTGCACGAAGTAACAGAAATCAGTGAAAGAGAGGCCAATACGGAGGTCAGAGTACAGGTAAGTGATTGGCATAAATATCGTCAGAATCTAGCTTTGTCAGCACAGCCGCCACAGGACATTGATGCACTCAGCCAGACGGCTACGGGAGAAATTACAACAGCAGTGGATAACGCCGCGGTTTCTCGCAGTGAGTCGGCTGCAGAAGTGTTGCGGTTATCAAGCGGCGAAAAATTGTCGGATTCCCAGGATGGAAGTTCTGATTTAAGTGCGCAGGAAAGAATACGCATGATGGAAGAAGATGCCATTGCGCGTAATCTCGCATTAAAAGAAGCGAATGAACGTGTTGCGATGTTAGAAAAGAACGTTGAGAATCTACAAAAACTGTTGTCCTTACAAAATTCCGAGTTGGCGCAGGCGCAGATAAATGCAGAATCTCAGCTACAGTCTTCGCAACCAGAAGCAGAAACACTGGAAGTCATTCCGGCAGAATCCATTTCGTCGTCCGATGATGAATTTGACTTGCTTTCCGAAAATGAGTCTACGTTTGAGTTAGAGACAACTTCAGAAGCCGATTCATTGTCAGTCACGGATATAGTTTCACAGAATGGTTCCGAAACCGAAACATTGGCTGCCTTGTCTCCTGTGACTCAAGTTGAGTCAGCGGCTAATTCAATTTTGATTCCAGAATCAGAAGAAGTGTCTTGGCTCGACCAGATAATGGATAATATGATGTATATCGGTGCCGCTTCAGCCATACTGTTGCTTACTCTGTTGGCTTTCATACTCAGGCGTCGCAAACAGGCTGCTGAGGTTGAAGCCGCCGCTGAAGAATCCAGATATGAAGAGTTGTCATCGGCTTTGCGTGATAAAACAGCTGCTGCCGTTGCTGTTGCCCATGCTGCCGGTCAAAACAAAGATGATTCGGATGAATTTGAGCAGACGAATCAATTTTTCTCGCAAGAAGAATCACAGGAAAAAGAAGACTTGGCCGCGTTTGATTTGTCAGCGGATTTGGATGAAAGTGCAAAAACTCCGGCAGATAAATCGTATGATGCCGATCAGCCGATTGAATTGGATTTTTCAAAGGAAAATGAGGAAGCTGATGCCGGAATTGAATCTTCGCTAGACGAATCCGATGCCAATACAGGTATGGAAGCTTTTGATGAAAATAGATTGGAAGCGGAAAACCTTGATGACACATTATCGGAGAATTCCGATCATATGCTTGATTTTAACACTGAGTCTGAAACATCGGCTACGGCGGATCAGGAGGCTTCCGATGCAAGCGATGAGGCGCATGTGATGGATTTTACGGCCGAGGCGTCGAATCCGGCAGAGGATGCTAATTTGGATTATGAATTGAAGATCGATTTTGATGAAGAGCAAAAGCCTGAAATTGACGACACTTTACAAGAAAGCCGTGCAGATGATGAATCTGCAGTGGAGTCGACAGAACCAGAATCTGATACTGAAAACATGCTTGATTTTTCAGTTGATCCTGCAACTATTGATCTTTCCGATGAAAGTGATCTGGTGGATGAATCAGCACTTGAAACGTCTATCACGGATGATGAGGATAAGACTCTTGATGCGT
The DNA here is from genome assembly GCA_024235755.1 of Burkholderiales bacterium. Taxonomy (GTDB): domain Bacteria; phylum Pseudomonadota; class Gammaproteobacteria; order Burkholderiales; family Nitrosomonadaceae; genus Nitrosomonas. The sequence goes on from JACKLV010000004.1 coordinate 102,018, forward strand.
CTGAACTGGATTTTATATCTGAATCCGTTATACAAGAAGCCGTATCTGAGGAAAATGAAAATATATCTTCCGATTCAGACAAGCAGGTATCTGAAATCGATTTTTCCGATATCGATTTGAATGTCGAGAACGCATCCGAATCTGCAGAGAATAAGGTCGATAACGAGATCGGGGTAACTGAGTCTGCATCAACCGAGCCTGGAACGAAAAGCGAGCAATGGCATGAGATAGAAACTAAAATTGATTTGGCAAAAGCTTATCTGGAAATGGAAGACACGGAAGGTGCGCGAGAAATGCTCGAAGAAGTTGCTCAGGAAGGTGACAAGGATCAACAGAAAACCGCTAAAGAATTACTGGAAAAACTCTAGTGCACTGTCTTTAAGATGTACTGTGTAACCCCCGCGCTGATTGCAACTGAATGAGTACAGCTTTATTGTGAGAGTTGTACTCATACTCGAATACAACGGTAGTAATTATTGCGGGTGGCAGAGTCAATTATGCAACTGCTCGATACAGGATAAACTGGAAGTTGCATTATCCCGCATTGCTGACGAAAAAATTCGCGTGGTTACTGCCGGCAGAACTGACGCAGGGGTGCACGCTTTATATCAGGTGGTGCATTTCGATACCACGGTAAAGCGGCCTTCGACAGCATGGGTGAGAGGTGTCAATACATTTTTGCCAAAAGATATCGCTGTACTTTGGGCAAGCGAAATATCCAGTCAGTTTCACGCGCGCTTCAGCGCAAGCTCACGATGTTATCAATACTTGCTGCTCAATCACCCGATTCGTCCTGGCATTTTTTATCATAACGTGGGATGGTATCATCAACCGCTGGATCTCAAAAAAATGCGTGCTGCTTCCCAATTATTGCTTGGCGAACACGATTTCTCAGCCTTTCGCGCGGCAGAGTGTCAGGCAAAATCGCCTGTACGCACGTTGACGCAACTGGATATATCGTGTCGTGGTAACATGATTGTTTTTGATCTGTCTGCCAATGCATTTTTACACCATATGGTGCGTAATATTATCGGGTGTCTGGTATACGTCGGTAAGGGACGTTATTCTCTGGATTGGTTCCAAATGTTACTGGAAAACGGCGACAGGGCAGCTGCTGCACCAACATTTTCAGCGTCCGGTCTTTATCTGGCGGATATTATTTACGATCCAAGATGGAATCTTCCGCGCATAAAAAAACGCGCAAGCATCATTGATAATTACCGGTTTTTGTAACCCTCTTTGTAGACGTTTTCAAATTAAATAATTTATGGTTGCACGTGTAAAAATTTGCGGTATTACCCGTATTGAGGATGCGCTGGCAGCAGTCAATTGGGGGGCAGATGCGGTTGGCTTTGTATTCTGGCCAAACAGTTCGCGTTATATCACGCCGCAAAAGGCTGCTGAAATTTCTGCAAATTTACCTGCCTTTATCTGTACTGTCGGTGTTTATGTCGATCCTGATCCAGACTGGGTTAATGAAACCGCTACAATCGCAAAATTGAGCTTGCTGCAGTTTCATGGTGACGAACAACCCGATTTTTGTAGTCAATTTTTCCTACCTTATATCAAGGCAATTCGCGTCAAGGAAGATGTAGATTTGTTACAATATGCCAATCGTTACAACACTGCCAAGGGATTACTGCTGGATACCTACACAAAGAATATGCCGGGTGGGACGGGAAGTGTATTCGACTGGAATTTGATCCCCCGGCATTTGCCGTTGCCAGTGGTTTTGTCAGGTGGATTAAATGCTGAAAATATTTCGATGGCAGTCAAACAAGTTCGCCCCTGGGCAGTTGATGTCTCCAGTGGTGTTGAAATTGCCAAAGGTATCAAAGATGAGCAAAAAATTTCTGCTTTTATGCAAGGAGTTCGAGAAGAGTGAATATGTATAATCTGCCGGACAGACAAGGCCATTTTGGCCCTTACGGTGGTGTGTTTGTCGCCGAAACACTGATTTCCGCGCTGGATGAATTGCGAGAGCAATATGATTATTATCGTAATGATGCTGAGTTTCAAGCTGAACTAGCAAACGAATTAAAGCATTATGTCGGGCGGCCAAGCCCGATTTACCATGCCAAACGTTGGTCAGCGCATCTGGGGGGAGCGCAGATCCTGTTAAAACGTGAAGATTTAAACCATACAGGGGCACACAAAGTCAATAATACAGTCGGGCAGGCTTTGCTGGCCAGACGTATGGGAAAGAATCGGGTTATAGCGGAAACAGGCGCGGGGCAGCACGGTGTGGCTACAGCGACAGTGGCAGCGCGCTATGGAATGCAATGTGTTGTCTATATGGGGGCTGAAGATGTTCGCCGACAAGCGACTAATGTATACCGAATGAAATTGCTGGGAGCCGAAGTGATACCGGTCGAATCAGGTTCTCGGACTTTGAAGGATGCATTGAATGAAGCCATGCGCGACTGGGTAACACAAGTTGAAAATACGTTTTATATTATCGGCACAGTCGCTGGACCGCATCCATATCCGATGATGGTGCGCGATTTTCAAATTGTTATCGGAAATGAAGCCAAAATACAAATGCAGGAAACCTATGGCAGGCAGCCCGATGTGTTAATTGCGTGTGTCGGGGGTGGGTCAAATGCAATTGGTCTGTTTTATCCCTATATCGATGAAGAAAATGTGCGAATGATTGGTGTAGAAGCCGCCGGTAAGGGCCTGGATACAAATAAACATGCGGCTACATTGAGTAAAGGAAAACCCGGTGTGTTGCATGGAAACCGCACATATTTGATACAGGATGAAAACGGACAGATAATTGAAACACACTCCATTTCGGCTGGATTGGACTATCCCGGCGTAGGACCGGAGCATGCGTGGCTCAAAGACATTCATCGCGCGGAGTATGTGGGAATAACAGATGATGAGGCGCTGGAAGCATTTCATGCATTATGCCGTTTTGAAGGTATTATGCCTGCGCTTGAGTCAAGTCATGCCTTGGCTTATGCAGCTAAATTCGCGCCAACCCTTGCAAAAGATCAACTGATTCTTGTCAATCTCTCCGGACGTGGCGATAAAGATATGGCAACCGTTGCACAGATGTCCGGAATAACACTTTAGCGTCGGGTTGGCACCGTCAACGATGTGATATGAAATAGTTATCGCTTAAAAGACGGGTGGTAGTTGACCTGACACTTCATGTTTTAAACATTTATATCAATAGTATGAATCGCATAACACAAACATTTGCTGTTCTGCAGTCAAATCACAAAAAAGCGCTTATTCCTTTTATTACCGCTGGAGATCCCAATCCCTCATTAACCGTTGAATTAATGCATAGCCTGGTCAAAGCCGGATCGGATATTATTGAACTGGGGGTGCCGTTTTCTGATCCGATGGCGGATGGGCCGACAATACAACGTTCTTCTGAGCGTGCATTAAAGCATCATGTGGGTTTGCATAACGTATTAAATATGGTTTCAGAATTTAGAAAAGAAAATATGCAGACCCCTGTTGTATTAATGGGCTATGCTAATCCTGTAGAAGCAATGGGTTATGAGTACTTTGCTGCACAAGCTGAAAAGGCGGGAGTTGATGGTGTGTTGACTGTTGATTATCCGCCGGAAGAGTGCGAAGACTGGGTTCGCTGTCTTGAAAAGCATGGGCTGGATGCCATATTTTTGTTGTCACCAACGTCAAAACAATCCCGTATAGCGCAAGTTGCAAAACTGGCCAAAGGTTATATTTATTATGTTTCACTAAAAGGGGTTACTGGTGCATCAAACCTTGATTTGGAAAATGTAGCATCGAAGTTGGCAGAATTGCGCGCAGTGGTCTCCATACCCATCGGGGTTGGCTTTGGAATACGTGATGCTGAGATGGCAAGTGCCGTGGCAAAACTAGCGGACGCCGTAGTTGTCGGCAGTCGTATCATAGAAGAAATTGAGCGTTCGTCGCAAAACGAATTGTTGAATAATGTGACACATTTAGTAGCTAGTATGCGTGAGGCTATTGATGAGCAGCGTAATTAATTCAGCCTGTTATAGAAGAGATCGTATTTATGAGCTGGTTTCAAAATATTATTCCACCTAAAATCAAACGTAAAGAGAATGGTGAAAAAAAGATAGTTCCAGAAGGACTCTGGAGTAAATGTGGTTCCTGTGAAGCGGTTCTTTATTATACCGATCTTGTAAAAAATATGAGCGTTTGTCCCCGTTGCGATTCTCATAATCGCATTTCTGCCAGAACACGCCTGGATTATTTTTTAGATGAACATCACCGGCAGGAAATCGGTGCGGAGATTCAACCGACGGATCCGCTAAAGTTTAAGGACAGTAAACGCTATGTGGACCGTCTGTCACAGGCTAAATCTAGTATTGATGAAGATGATGCGCTCATCGTCATGAGAGGCAGTATTTTGTCTGTACCTATTGTTGCCGCAGTTTTTGAATTCGGATTTATGGGTGGTTCGATGGGCTCTGTAGTTGGTGAACGTTTTGTGCGTGGTGTCAACACCTGCATTGCAAATCAGCTGCCATTTATATGTTTTAGTGCCAGTGGTGGGGCGCGCATGCAAGAAGGTTTGTTTTCACTCATGCAAATGGCTAAAACAACAGCGGCATTGACGCGTTTGAGCCGTGAAAAACTACCATTTATCTCTGTCCTGACGGATCCAACTATGGGGGGCGTATCTGCCAGTTTTGCATTTATAGGTGATGTTGTTATCGCCGAACCCGGCGCATTGATTGGCTTCGCCGGCCCTAGAGTAATTGAGCAGACAGTACGCCAAAAATTGCCGGAAGGTTTTCAACGCGCTGAGTTTTTGCTGGAGCATGGAGCGGTTGATATGATAGTTGATCGCAGGCTAATGCGTGAAAAAATCGCAAATTTATGCACACTGTTGATGCGCAGTCCCATGCCGGTTACTGCTTAAATCAACTTAACCAGAGTTAGGTTATATGCTCCAGGGGTCGTTTTTTTACTTTCCTAGCCTGTTGTGTGACAGTACCTGAAGTTGGATCCATGCATATTGCTGAAAAGTCGAGTGATTTGGCCGAATGGCTTGCCTATTTGGAGCAGCTTCATCCCAAATCCATTGATATGGAGCTCGAACGCGTTAATCGGGTGCGCCACGCGCTCAAATTGACACCGTTCTTTCCGGTAATTGTTGTCGGCGGCACCAATGGTAAAGGTTCTGTTTGTGCGATCTTGGAATCCATTCTGACTGTGGCTGGTTATCATGTTGGTTGTTATTCCTCGCCGCATCTGATTCGTTACAATGAACGCATTCATATTGGACAGCAGGAAGTCATTGATGAACAACTGCTTGAAGCTTTTAGAGCTGTTGAACAAGCCAGAAAAAAGTGCAACGTTTCGTTGACCTATTTCGAATTCGGCACACTTGCCGCCATGCGTGTATTTATGGATGAACGGATTGATGTCGCCATTCTTGAAGTCGGATTGGGCGGACGACTTGACGCCGTAAACATATTTGATGCCGATTGCGCCATCCTGACTAGTATTGACCTTGATCACCAGGAATATCTCGGTGATTCACGAGAGACTATCGGTTATGAAAAAGCGGGTATTTTCAGACGGGAAAGGCCGGCTATTTGTGCAGAGTCGGATTTGCCGTTGAGCGTGCGGCATCATGCACAAGAAATTGAGGCCCAAATCAAAATAATCCACCAGGATTTTGGTTTTGTACAGGAAAGCAACTACCAATGGCGTTTTTGGAGCCAGCAGCATTGCCAGCAGGCGTTGCCGTTGCCAGCGTTGCGCGGAAGCATGCAGTTGCATAATGCCAGTGCCTGCCTCATGGCGCTGGAGCAACTGCGTGAACAACTGCAGGTCAGTACGCAGGCAATGCGTAAGGGCCTGTTATGCGTGACATTGCCAGGAAGATTTCAGGTTTTATCTGAACAGCCAATGACTATTCTGGATGTAGCCCATAATCCCGCCGCCGCCGCCGTATTAGCAGAGAATCTGGAAATGACTTCACCGGCCGGAAAAACTTATGCGGTTTTTGCAATGCTGCAGGACAAAGATATAGTGGGAGTTGTCCAGGAGCTAAAAAAACATATCGATATCTGGTTGATCTCATCTATTGAAGCTCCGAGGGGGGCGCCCGCGAGTAAATTATTGCAAATTCTTTACAAGTCAGATATGGCCATTACGAATCCTACAATTCATGAATTTGAAAATGTAGTTTCAGCTTACGCATTTGCCTGTGAACATGCCGACAAAAATGATAGAATTTGCGTGTTCGGTTCTTTTTATACAGTAGGTGCTGTCTTGCAATATCATGGAAAATAGTCTGTTATGCTGGGTTATTTGGTATGAATAAAAATATCACTGAAGAAGAGTTGTTACTCAGAAAACGCGCAAGACGTCGTTTGGTTGGCGCAATCGTATTGGTTGTGGCGGCAGTCATCATTTTGCCCATGATTTTTGATGAACCGAAACCGGACTCAGAAACGCATGAAATTGATATTCATTTGTTTCCGCAGGATGATATCAGTGAAATTCCTCCGCTGGTTTTGCCTCCAGAAAATTTCCCACCAGAGAACCTTGATCAAAATAATGACCGGTCGGAACTGGCTTCGGATTTGCTGCCAGATTTTACCGATGCACTTGAACCGCATGACCAATTAAGTGCAGCAGGTATCCATGATGAGCGTATGCAGGCTACGCGTATCCCAATTCCGGGAATCAAACCAAAGCTGAATCTAGTTCAACCTTCTCCAGTTCAAACCGAACGTATTGTGCAATCCGTTCAAACTTCCGAACAGTTTGTGGTGCAGCTGGGAGCGTTCTCGGATCAATCGAAAGCACAGCAGCAACTGCATAACCTGAGAACAAATGGTTTGAGTGCCTTTACGGAAACGCACACGGTCAATGGTAACGTTGTAACCCGCGTTCGTATTGGTCCATTTTCAAGCCGCAATGCTGCAGAAAGTGAATTGGAAAAACTGAGACGGCAAGGGTTGGATGGCGTTGTAACTCCGAGATAATCTCCTTAATCGTACTGTCATGACGCTGTATCTTTTCATTTATGTAAAGAACCGGTCTGCATTTTTTTTCGATTGCAGCTTTCTTTCTAATGACTGTATTTGATTATATCGTTCTGGGAATTTTTTTTATTTCGATCATTTTAAGTATTATACGTGGGTTAGTACGCGAGGTTCTTTCTATAGCCGGTTGGATTATCGCCTTTATTGCCGCCAGTGCATACGCATATGACTTTGAGCCTTATATTCCCTCTGAAATCGGTGGAGAGTCGTTACGAATTATTGCTGCGTTCATTACCGTTTTTATTGCAGTATTGATTGTTACTGTTTTAATCATTACGTTGTTAAAAACTCTGATCAAAAATGTCGGTTTAGGGTTTATCGACAGAACTCTGGGTGCGTTTTTTGGATTCGCAAGGGCTTTTATTATCGTTTTGGTCCTGGTTCTAATAGCGGGCTTGACTGCTTTACCACAGCAACCATTATGGCGTCATGCAGTGTTAAGTCCTGTATTGGAAGTGGTAGCGTTAGAGGTCTTGCCTTGGTTGCCGGATGATTTGTCCAAACGAATCAGTTATGAGAAAAAAGAACAGCTTATACATCAGAAAAATTGAGGGTTTATTACCGTGATTATTCAGTCATTATCGGTTTTTGTTATCCAGCACAGCATTGATGGAGTACGCATATGTGTGGAGTATTAGGTATCGTTGCAAAATCACCTGCTAATCAGTTGCTTTATGATGGTTTGTTGATGCTGCAACATCGTGGACAGGACGCTGGCGGTATCGTGACGGCGCAAGGCAATACGTTTCATATGCATAAAGGACTGGGGTTGGTCAGCGATGTTTTCCGTACTCGGAACATGTATGCTCTTCAAGGCAATATGGGCATTGGACATGTGCGTTATCCAACAGCTGGATCGTCAAAATCGCCTGCCGAAGCGCAGCCTTTTTATGTAAATTCTCCTTTCGGTATCGTTCTGGGTCATAACGGAAATCTGACCAATGCGGAACAATTGAATCAGGAATTGTTTCGAACTGATTTGCGTCATGTCAATACGCACTCAGATTCAGAAGTATTATTGAATGTGCTGGCGCATGAGCTGCAAGAAAGGGCAGGCAATTGCCATCTCGACTCGGAAACCATTTTTGCCGCGGTCAGTGGTGTGCATAAACGTTGCGCAGGCGCTTATGCCGTCGTTGCGATGATTGCTGGCTATGGTCTGTTGGCGTTTCGCGATCCACACGGAATTCGTCCGCTGGTTTATGGCAAAATAGAAACAGAAAAAGGTACTGAATATCTGGTTGCATCGGAAAGTGTGGCACTGGATACGTTGGGTTTCCAACTGGTTCGTGATATTGCGCCTGGAGAAGCGGTTTTTATTGATGAAGCGGGTAATTTTTTCAGTCAACAGTGTGCTGAAAATGCAAGTTTGAATCCATGCATTTTTGAATATGTGTATCTGGCACGGCCGGATTCTGTCATAGATGGTGTTTCAGTTTATGAAACGAGGCTGAACATGGGGGAGTCGCTGGCAGAAAAAATCACCCGATCTATGCATCATTTTGATATTGACGTAGTAATTCCAATTCCCGATTCCAGCCGTCCAAGTGCGCTGCAACTGTCCAATCAGCTTGGAGTCGATTTTCGTGAGGGTTTTATCAAGAATCGTTATGTAGGGCGCACGTTTATAATGCCAGGGCAGCAACAGCGTAAAAAATCCGTACGCCAGAAACTCAATGCAATGAGTATCGAATTCAAAGGGAAAAATGTCTTGCTCGTTGACGACTCGATCGTGCGTGGGACAACGAGCCGTGAAATCGTACAAATGGCGAGGGACGCGGGTGCCAATAAAATTTATTTTGCCTCTGCGTCACCGCCAGTGCGCTATCCAAATGTGTATGGCATCGATATGCCAACACGTGGAGAATTGATAGCGACTGAGCGAGACACCGGGGAAATCTGTCATGAAATTGGAGCCGATCATCTGATATTTCAGGAACTAGATGCATTGACGCAAGCAGTTTCTAAAGTCAAACCAGAGTTGTCTCATTTTGAGACATCCTGTTTTAATGGTGACTATATAGCAGGTAATGTAACACCGGAGTATCTGGAAACGCTCGAGGCTAAAAGAAGTTCAGAGCAGGCCGGCAGGCAAGGGTCATTGAAAACACAACTTGATCTGAGTTTGTCTGTATCAGATTAAATCTAAATCGCTTGGTATGCATTCCAGTTTATATAGTATCCTTTTAAAGTTTACCCGGGAGTAAATCATTTAATGTCTGACGATCAACTTAAACCCGAAACACTTGCGTTACGAACGGGGATACATCGCAGCCAGTTTAATGAACATTCAGAAGCACTATACTTAACGTCCAGTTTTGTTTTTGATAGTGCGGCGCAGGCTGCGGCGCGATTTTCGGGAGAAGAATCCGGAAATATTTATTCACGTTTTACCAATCCAACTGTTACCGCTCTGGAGGAGCGGCTTGCAGCCATGGAGGGTGCCGAAACTTGCGTCGCCACATCAACCGGAATGTCGGCGATACTGGCTTGCATTATGGGTTTATTATCGGCTGGCGATCATGTCGTTGCATCGCAAAGCTTGTTTGGCGCTACCGTAAATTTGTTTAACAATATTTTAAAAAAGTTTAATGTTCAAACAACGTTTGTGTCTGCAACCAATCTCGATTCCTGGGAATCCGCTGTTCAGCCGAATACCAAGCTTTTTTTTCTGGAAACGCCTTCCAATCCGTTAACTGAAATTTCCGATATTGCTGGATTGGCGGAGATCGCCAGAAAATCGGGTGCATGGCTTGCGGTAGACAACTGTTTTTGTACGCCTATTTTACAAAAACCGATTGAGTTGGGTGCGGATATTGTTATTCATTCGGCGACAAAATATTTAGACGGTCAGGGCAGGGTTTTAGGAGGGGCTGTTCTGGGCAGCCGGGAACTGATGATGGAGGGCGGAGTTTACGGATTTCTGCGCACTGCCGGGCCAACTTTGAGCGCTTTTAATGCATGGGTGATTTTGAAAGGATTGGAAACGCTCAAAGTGCGTATGGACGCGCACTCAAAGAACGCTTTGCAAATGGCGCAGTGGTTGTCGGCGCATCCAAATGTTGAACGGGTTTTTTATCCCGGCTTACCCTCTCATCCGCAGCATGAACTGGCTATGCGCCAGCAAAGCACTGGCGGCGGTATCGTCACATTTGAGATTAAAGGCGGCAGAGAAGCTGCTTGGCGTGTCATAGACAATACGCGACTGGTATCTATTACCGCTAATTTGGGTGATGTGAAGACTACCCTGACACATCCGGCTACGACAACACATGGACGTATCAGCCAGGAAGCGCGTGATGCGGCAGGTATTACCGACGGCTTATTGCGAATTGCGGTTGGCTTAGAAGCCGTAGAAGATATTCAGCCAGACCTGGCTAGAGGGTTGGGCTAACAGTATATCAATTTAGTACTCTATTCCTATGATATTGTTGGCTTCAGTATCATAAGAATAGAGTACTAATCATGATAGACTGATCAAGTTCGGGTTATTTATCGAATCTGAGTGGTAGCAGCATAATAGTTTTTAGATTATTTCTGCTTTTTCAATCACAACATCATCAAGTGGAACATTCTGGTGTCCGCTGCGATCTCCCGTTTTGACTTTTTTTATTTGATCGACCACATCCTGACCTTCCACAATTTTGCCAAAAACGCAATATCCAAATCCTTGTGTGGTGGGTTCTTTGTAGTTGAGAAACCCGTTATTGGCGACATTAATGAAAAATTGTGATGTGGCGGAGTGAACATCCGCGGTTCTTGCCATAGCAATGGTATAAGTTTCGTTCTTTAAACCGTTGGCTGCTTCATTTTGAATAGGAGGATTGGTTTTCTTTTGCCGCATACCGGGTTCAAAACCGCCGCCCTGAATCATAAAGTCATCTATTACACGGTGAAAAATAGTGTTGTTATAAAATCCGCCAGTAACATAATTCAAAAAATTCTGTACAGTTTCGGGCGCTTTTTCAGCGTCAAGTTCAAGCGTAATATCGCCAAAATTTGTTGTCAGTTTGATCATACTATTTCCTATTATTGCTCTTTACTATTATCTTCGGGTTTTAAGACAGAGATGTCTTCAATGATTATCATTGTTCTTGGTACATCACCTGGAAACGGACCACCCGAGCCGGTAGGAGTTTTGGCAATCTGGTGAACAATATCCAGGCCATCAATTACTTTGCCGAAAACGGTGTAGCCATATCCCCTTGCGCTGGGTGCTGTATAGTTCAGAAATCCGTTATTTGCAACATTAATGAAAAACTGAGCGGTTGCTGAATGCGGATCGGATGTTCTTGCCATCGCAACGGTACCTACTTCATTTTTCAAACCGTTATTGGCTTCATTTTCAACGGGGTTGCGCGTGGTTTTCTGATTAAATGCCGTATCAAAACCGCCACCCTGAATCATGAAATTGGCGATGACGCGATGAAAAATAGTGTTGGTATAAAATCCCTCTTCAACGTATTTCAAAAAATTCTCAACGGTTTTCGGTGCCTTGTCTGGATAGAGTTCCAGTGTGACAACCCCAACGTTTGTTTTCATGAGTACCTGGGGGGAGGCGGCATGGCCGGTAATATTCCAGAAAATAAGTAAGGCAACTGCAAAAAACTGTTTAAAGCGCATTGGATTCCTTGTTATTTGATTGTTAAAAAGTCGAGGAATTAACGGTGAATTGGTATGTTATACTCCCCAAGTTTTGGTACCTGAACCGGATTCTATCAAGAAGGTATAAACCATTCTACAATTATAACGATTCTTGGCATGTTGAAAATCTATAATACCTTAATACGCGACAAGCAGGATTTTGTTCCTTTAACGCCCGGAAAAGTGACAATCTATGTATGCGGCATGACAGTCTACGATTTCTGTCATCTTGGTCATGCGCGTGTTTTGGTTGTGTTCGATATGGTTGTCCGCTGGTTAAGAATGAGTGGGTTTGAAGTCACTTATGTCCGGAATGTCACCGATATCGATGATAAGATTATCCAGCGTGCACTTGAAAATCATGAAACGATTAAATCGTTGACAGAACGTTTCATTGCAGCAATGGAACAGGATGCCGCGGTACTGGGTGTTGACAGGCCAACGTACGAACCGCGGGCTACTCAGTTTGTTGCGAATATGATTGCCATGATTCATAAGTTGGTCGATAAATCATTGGCTTATGTGGCTGCTAATGGTGATGTTTATTATGCAGTGCACCGTTTCCCAGGGTATGGAAAATTGTCTGGCAAATCATTGGATGATCTGCGGGCTGGCGAACGTGTTGAAATCGACAGGAATAAAAAAGATCCATTGGATTTCGTGTTGTGGAAATCTGCTAAACCGGGTGAGCCTTCTTGGGAGTCGCCGTGGGGTAGGGGAAGGCCGGGCTGGCATATCGAATGTTCGGCGATGAGCGAACATTATCTGGGTGAACAATTCGATATTCATGGCGGCGGTCAGGATCTACAGTTTCCGCATCATGAAAATGAAATTGCCCAAAGTGAAGGGGTGCATGATCATTCTTTTGTCAATTACTGGATGCACAACGGTTTTGTTCGTGTTGACAGCGAAAAAATGTCCAAATCACTGGGTAATTTCTTTACAGTAAGAGAAGTATTGAAAAACTATCAACCCGAGGTTGTTCGGTTTTTCATATTGCGTGCACACTATCGCAGCCCGTTAAATTATTCGGATCAACATTTAAGGGATGCGAAGCTTGCTTTGGATCGTTTGTATATTGCGTTGAAAGATTTTGAATTCGTCGATAGCGGTGAAATAGACTGGGCAAATGAGCATGCGCAGGCGTTCCAGTCTGCGATGAACGACGATTTCAATACGCCTGAAGCAATTGCCGTTTTGTTTGAATTAACCAGTATTGTTAATAAAACGCAGTCAGCAGCGCATGCAGCACTACTTAAATTACTGGGGGGCGTTCTTGGATTGCTGCAGCAATCGCCGCAATTGTATTTGCAGCATACGCCTGATGCCTCAGAAGCAGAATGTATTGCTACCGAACAAATTGAACAGATGATACAACAACGGCTAAAGGCGCGGAAAACCGGGCATTATGCCGAGGCCGATGCGATACGCCAGAATCTTACAAATGCTGGGATTATTCTTGAAGACGGTCCGCAGGGAACAACTTGGCGGCGAAATTAGATTGTCTTGGGTTCAGTTAAATTTTATGGCTCTGAGCCGAGTGCATCATTATCGGATTTAATTCGCCAGATATATAAAGTAGAGCCTGAAAAATCATTAATTTCAATACAGCTGTCAGGCGCAACACCTGGAATCATGAAAGTGTTACTGATAAAAATACTGCCGGGGCGCATTTCACCGCATATTTTTTCCCACAGCATTTTCATCGGCGCGGGCGACAAATATGCATAAACAATGTCGTAGTGAGACAGATTTTGCTTCCATAAATCGCCACACTGAATGTTACAACTGGATTTCGTCAGCAAGTTTTTTGTTTTGCCAATGAGATATGGCAACAGTGCAGCCTCTATGCCATGAAAAGCACCGTTGGTTTTGGTTTTACTCAACGCACTGAGAAGGCCGCCGCAGCCACAACCCAAGTCTATAAATGAAAAGTCCTTCTTTTGTGGCAAGTATGTCGATAAAGCCTGCGTGACTGCATAACTGGAAAGGTATAAAGGAACCTGTGTTTGATAGGTTTTGCCATACACCAATACGAGTGTGATAAAGCCAATGCCAAACCAAACGGGAGGAAATTCGAATGCGAGTGTTGCGACCATTACCGGTAAAAAACATAACTGGATCGGAATCCACCAGGCAGCCATTTTTAGAAAATAGCTGATAAATGCAGCCAGAATGCCTTGTACTAGAGCCAATTCGAAAATTGTTAGTGGCGGTGAAACTATCACTAATAGAACAGTGACCGTTAATGCGATCAGCTGCGAAAATAATGCAAGTAGGGCCGGGCTGCAGTTTGTTTTTATGGCAGTTGGCATATCTGAATGAATCCAATGTTAATCGTGCAATGAAACAACCGGCTTTAAAAGTGTCAGTGCGTCTAGGTTTGTCTTGTCATCTACTTGAACCGTTTCATTTTCATGCGTAATTGCGTTTTCAGCTTTTTCGTTCATCACAATGATACTGATACGGCGATTGATCGGATTGAAAGGATTTTCTTTATCGAATAATACGGCTGATGATAACCCGACTACACGCAGCATTTTGTCCGCATCCATTCCGCCGGTAATCAGTTCTCTCCGGGAAGCATTGGCACGGTCGGCAGATAATTCCCAATTACTGTAGCCTTTGTCGCCTGTTGGGAACGGTGTCGCATCTGTATGTCCGGAAAGGCTGATTTTGTTTGAAACATCGTTCAGCATTTTCCCAATTTCATGCAAGATCACTTTGGTGTATGGTTGCAGCTCCGCACGTCCGCTTGCAAACATAGGACGGTTCTGTTCGTCAACGATCTGAATACGCAATCCTTCCGACGTAATATCCAATAGTAGTTGGTTTTTGAATCTTATCAAAAGTGGATTTGCGTCAATGGCCTTTTCCAAATTAATTTTCAGCTGATTGAGGCGCTGTAATTCCAAGCGCTCTCGCTCGGCCTGGGCTGCTTTTAAATCCAGTATTTCCTTCTCAACGATAGTTTCACCTTTCTTGACTTGACCGCTGCTACGGGACAAATCGGTGCCGCCGCCCTTTATCACGCTTGAAGCATCACCTACGCTTGAACCGCCAAACATGGCGACCTTCAAGGGTGTTCTGAAATATTCGGATATGCCTTCCAAATCACCTTGAGAAGCCGATCCTAACAACCACATCAGCAGGAAGAATGCCATCATCGCGGTCACGAAGTCTGCATAGGCAATTTTCCATGCGCCACCGTGATGACCGCCAGCGACTTTTTTAATGCGCTTAATAACAATAGGGCGTTGAGAAAGATCTTCAACCATACATGACCTCGTTAGCTGTAGTTCCGGGCTTCATTGCACGCATTATTCGGCTTTGCTCTTCTTGACATGTTCTTCAAGTTCCATAAATGATGGCCGCTCGGTGGAGAATAGAACCTTCCGGCCAAATTCTACGGCCAGAACGGGCGAATAACCATTTAGGTTGGCTAATAAGGTGATTTTGATACATTCAAGCAGTTTGCTTGATTCATGTAACTGATGCTCCAGTTTGGCCGCCAATGGACTGACAAAACCATAAGCGAGCAAAATGCCTAAAAAAGTACCGACCAATGCTGCAGCAATCAGTATCCCCAGTTCGCTGGGCGGTAAATGAACGGATTCCATGGTGTGTACAACGCCCATAACTGCGGCGATAATGCCAAAAGCCGGTAAGCCGTCTCCCAGTTTTGCTATACAGTGAATTGGTACTTCACCTTCCTGGTGATGTGTTTCGAGCTCGCTATCCATGAGATTTTCAATTTCCAAAGCGTTTAGGTTTCCGCTGACCATTAAACGCAGATAATCTGTAATGAATTCTGTGACATGATGATCAGCCAGAATTGTAGGGTATTTTGTAAAAATAGGACTGTTTTGCGGGTCATCAACATCTGCTTCTATTGACATTAATCCTTCCTTGCGGATTTTTCCCAGGATCTCATAAAGTAATGTCATTAGTTCCATGTATACGGCTTTGGTATATTTTGAACCTTTGAAAACACCAGGCAGGCCTTTAAGCGTGGCTTTAAGCGCTTTACTGGAATTACCGACAACGAATGCGCCAATCGCACCGCCGCCGATCATCAGCACTTCAACTGGTTGCCATAGCGAGGCCAAATGTCCGCCAGCAAGTGCAAAACCGCCAAAAATGGATATTAAGATAATGATATAGCCAACAATAACTAACATTGCAGATAGTCCTTGGGAATAAATTAAACAGACATGGTTTAAAAATTTCTGCAAAAGTTAGCATAGACAGCCAGAAATAAAGGCGTAAGAAAACGCGCAATTAACCCGTATTTTTATTGTACTTTTATTGTGACAATGAAAAATGATTAAGAATCATTGAGATGAGATATGAATCAAAAAGCTGTAAAAACAATTTAATCCTGCTATCTGCCATTATTCATTATTTGTGATTGATAAGTGTAAAGCAAAGTTTTGATGCAAAAAGAAACCCACCGAAGTGGGTTTCAAATAGATAATACAGAATTGTTATAGAATATAAAGCAAATTAGCTTTGAGTGTCACCTGATTCAGCAAAAACTGGTAGCAGGCCTTGTTCTTCAGCTATTTTTCTGTGGTAAGCTGCTTTCTCTAGATTTTCTTCAGCTGCTTTTTCAAGTTCATAAATTTTGTATTTCACGTGTTTTTTAATGTCCTGTCCATGTTTTCCCAGGTAGCTGCTGCGTGACCGCTCTTTTAATGCTTCGATCTGTTCTTCTATTTTGCCATACATTTCATTGGCTTGTTCCTCATAGTGACGTGCCAGTGCCGCGTGATCAACCTTGTCGGCGCTTTCTGCCACAGTAGAGCGCAGTTCGTTAATTTGCTCTGCTGCAAAAGTATTCATAGGCAAAGCGATGTATACAAAGATTAAAACAACCGCTACTGTGAAAAATTTTGTTGCTCCATTTTGCATGATCACGCTCCTTTAACAATGTACGGACATAGGCGCGAGTCTAAATAACTTAGGGTACAAAAGAAACCGGGAAGACCATTATTCTTGGCTAAGTAAAACCATTACGTGTGATCGTGGCCATTTATTAAATCAATCTGTAATCCTGCAAGTTATATTGATTCTTAATCTTAACTTGTTAGTAGCTCTGAGATGGCATGTGTAACTTTGTCTGGATGGTAAGGTTTTAGAATGTAACCTTTTGCTCCGGCTTGTGTCGCCTGAATGAATTTATCTCGACTGGCGACGGAAGTTACCATCACTGCTTTGATTGCCGGTGTTTGTTTGCGTATGATTTTCAATGCTTCCAGTCCATTCATTACGGGCATTTCGTAGTCCAGGCAAACAATATCGGGACGATGTTTGCGAACTAGTTCGGTCGCCTGCATACCGTCGCATGCTTCTGCAACTACTTCGACACCCATGTGCGCCAGAATTGCCGACAATAGACGGCGCAACGTCACGCTGTCATCTGCTACTACGGCTGTGGCGCGCGAAGGTTTGTCTGCAAACGGGTTGCGTTTTTTTTTAGCAACCATAAGCAATCGCTGTGCATAGGCAACCTTCTGCAATACTTTGATGATCTGCTCCTGAGTGAACGGTTTATGCAAAAATCCGGCCGAGCCGGCATCAGCTGCGGCTTGTTCCAGTTTTTGATCATTGCTGCCGGTAATCATAACAACTGCAATATGCGGATACGCATCTTGAATCTTTTTAAGGAGAGAAAGCCCGTCAGCACCTGGTAAATAATAATCGAGGCAAATAATGTGCGGCATCAAATGTGCGATCGTATTCAACAGTTTTGAACCGCTACCCTGTTCGCCAACAACGTTATAGCCATTTTCATTTAACAGAGTACGTAACACACTGCGCATGGAGATTGAATCGTCTACGATCAGAACACGTAATTTTTGATTGGATTGCATTTTGAACTCATGGTTATCTTAAGATTATCAATGTGTGATCTTAACGACAGAATCCAATAGCAAATTTAACTCATTGGGTGCGCACGGCAGAAACAAGAATCGCCATCATTGGAACGGGTTGTGAATAACAAAAATCAATGCATGCTTAAGTGTGATTCTCGTTTAAAAGGCCAGGTACCCGAGAATGATGCGGCGCAGTCAGTTCATTTGACATTTTTTTAGGCTTTTTGATGCCTTGTGGGCAGGTAGAATAAACATGAAGTTACGACCCGTTTGCGCTGTGTAGTACAGACCATCAACCGTATTGGGCTAAAACCCCATATGCACTAAAGAAAAACAAACAACAAAAAATTAACGGGATGTTTTTGTGGGATTTTTCACAGTGTCATTCTTGGATTGCTGATATCTTGGGTTCCAAAAATAGCAGAAAACAATTCGAGTAAAACACATGTAAACAGGAGTAATTATCATGAACATGAAAAACTTGTATTTATATCTCTTCGCAATCTTTTTAGGTGCAGCCTTGATCATGCCCTCTGTAGCGGCAAGCACAGCTAAATATGATGCTAAAAACAAGGCTTTTTACAGCCAATTATCGTGTAAAGCTTCGACGCGCGCAGTAGTCGCGCTTGCTCAATCGATGGAGGCTAGAGGCATTTCACAACTCGACTTTAACAAAGTAATTATCGAGGCGCTACAGGGAACCTCGCTGAGTCCAAACGGTCCTCGCTGGCAATGCTGCAGGGCTTGTGTTGAAAATGACTTGCCTAATGATTCGGCAGCTTGTCAGTGCTGTGATGGATTGGGTGACGATGTGATCGATATTCCAGATGTTGAACAACGTTGATACGAATGAGTATATCGTAGACGGAAGATATAACCGGGCCGGGCCGATTCATACTGGTTGTTATTAATTTTCCGGAGCAGAAACAAGAAACTGTCGCATAAATACATCGGATCATTTTTAAATTAAAACGGAGACATGAGCAACAATGTATTGCTCATGTCTCCGTTTGTTTTTTTCATACTTATAGAAAATTTCTGTACCTCAATTTCTGGTTATTTTTTCGTAATTAATTTTCGCAACGGCTATGAACACCTAGCCTGTTAATTGATATCTGATTCTAAATTATATCCGGGCTGGTTTGCGCTTAACGGCAACCGGGATGATAGATGGTGCTTCAATCGCTACAAAGACTGCGGCTATTTAATGTTTAGCCTGGCATGCCGATAGTGAACTGCGGGATTCAATGATTCTGAAGGCTGAGTTAAGAATGTACATTGCTAAATGAATTGTGCGGAACTGGTTGTAGATGTCAGTTTGATGATCAGTTTGACACGATCGTAGATAAAGAAAGGCTTTATATATTGAGAAGACTGAGTGCAGCTTGATCCATACTGTCTTTTTTGAGAAAAATACAGGGCTATTCTGAAAGTAAAAACCAAAAATTTAAGCTCTTCTTGATAAAAAACAATAAATTTTTATGATGAACGCGATCTTTATTGCAGATCAACAGTGATGCACTGATAACGGTCAAGCCGTATGTGGTCATTCCATTAGATATTTGCAGAATTTATAGATGAATTTATTCAATAAACATTCAATTGCTGGCAAATTGCTTCAGATTATTTTTATTAGCTTATTGCTTCTAATACTACTTGTTTTTGTCTTAGTTGCGACCAATGAAATAAAAAGTTCGCTTCGTACTTCGGAAGATCAGCTTGCCGGACTCGCAAGGGTAACAGCTAATAATTTACAGGCATCGCTGGCTTTTGACGATCACGAGAGTGCTCAAGCCATCATTGAATCGCTAAAGCAAATATCCTCTATCTTGAAAGCCACCGTCACTAATCAAGACAATCAGGTAATTGCGCAATTTAACAACCATGAGAAAGACTGGCTTCCTGATTGGCTGCCTGTTCATGAAATATATTTCGATCAGCCGGTAATTTTTGGACAGGAGCGCATTGGAAATCTGCAGCTGCGATACGGGTTGGGAAGGATGTGGTCACAGTTGGGTCAGAATCTTGCTATGTTTGCTACTATCGTGCTGTTGGTTTTTTTGCTCGCTGTGTTCTTAGTGCGACGCATGACATCCAATGTCATACAACCGATTACCAAATTGTCGGAAATAGCTAAAAAAGTAACTGACTCGAGACAATATTCGTTTCGTGTCATAAGACAAACCAACGCGGATGAAGTAAGCGTTTTGGTAGATACCTTCAACAAGATGCTCGATCAAATACAAAAAAGAGATAACGAGCTTGCACAACACCAGCTCCAGCTTGAGCGTAAAATTGATGAGCGCACCTCGGAGCTCCGTCTGGCGAAGGAAGCTGCGGAAGCGGCAAACAAAGCCAAATCACAATTTTTGGCTAATATGAGTCATGAAATTCGTACCCCGATGAATGGTGTTCTTGGCATGGCCGAATTATTACTGGAAACTCCATTGAATGAAAAACAGATTCGCTTTGTGAGTACGCTGCATAATTCTGGCGAATCATTGCTTTCAATCATCAATGACATTCTCGATTTTTCTAAAATTGAAGCTGGGCGGTTCGAGCTGGAGACTCTGAAATTCAATTTATACGAGTTAGCCGGAGAAGTCGTTGATCTTTTCTCCGAAAGGGCATATAGCAAGATGCTCGAACTTAACTACCGGATTTCGCCAGGAACTCCTGAGTGGGTTAGGGGCGATCCAACAAGAATAAAGCAAGTGCTCAGTAATCTAGTTGGGAATGCTATTAAATTTACAGAAAAAGGGGAAATCGTCATTGATATCCGCCTAGAAGAACCTGCGGTTGATCAGAAGCAAATGGATGACGTATGCTCGGCGAATATACGTTTTAGTGTGCGTGATACCGGTATCGGTATCAGTGAGGATACAGTGCCATTTTTGTTTCGGGCTTTCTCTCAGGCTGATGATTCCA
This sequence comes from Burkholderiales bacterium, assembly GCA_024235755.1. Lineage (GTDB taxonomy): Bacteria > Pseudomonadota > Gammaproteobacteria > Burkholderiales > Nitrosomonadaceae > Nitrosomonas. The sequence continues at coordinate 122,503 of JACKLV010000004.1, forward strand.
CTACCCGTAAATACGGTGGAACGGGACTGGGGCTAGCAATTTCAAAACAGCTGGTAGAAATGATGAGGGGAAGTCGCATCCAGGTTAATAGCCGTGCCGGGGTAGGAAGCGAATTCTTTTTTGAACTGCCACTTCAAGTTGAGCAAGGTATGGAGCGCTTAAAGACAGTAACCGAGTTTCGGGAATTACAGGGTGTCAGGTTATTGATTGTTGAAGACAATGACACCAATCGGGACATTTTGCAAAATTATGCACAATCCTGGGGCATGCAGGTTGAAACAGTAACCAATGGTATCCATGCTTTGGCAGCTTTGCAAAAAGCCGCAGCAGTAGAGCAATTTTACGAGCTGGTGCTCATCGACATGAAAATGCCAGGTATGAACGGGCTAGAATTGGGTAAACAGATCAAAGCTGATTCGGTATTGGCACAAATACCATTAATCATGCTCACTTCGACCTTATTCAAAGGTGAATCAGAGTATGCGAAAGAGATTGGTTTTGTAACGTACGTGACTAAGCCTATTCGAAAGAGTGAGTTATTTCAATGCTTCAAGCATGCGCTTGGAAGTAATGCGGGCAATATGGAATTAGCTGAAAGCAAATCCACTGTACAGTCAAATACTTTGTCAAATTTTAATTGCCGTGTGTTGCTGGTTGAAGATAATCCGGTAAACCAAGAGGTTGCGCTTTCAATGTTGAAGAATCTGGGTTGCGAAGTCGATGTTGCCAGTAATGGTTTGAAAGCGCTTGAAACATTAAAACACAGAGCATACGACTTGGTGCTCATGGATTGTATGATGCCCGAAATGGATGGATACACTGCTGCCAGTGAAATCAAACAACGACAGGAAACGGGACAGTTATACCCATTTCCTATCATTGCGTTAACAGCTAATGCAATAGAAGGTGATCGGGAGATGTGCCTGGCTGCCGGGATGGATGATTACCTAGCAAAACCCTTCAAGGCCAAAGATTTGCATAACACTCTTAATAAATGGCTACGTAACGTTGACACACCCAATGCAAAATCAGCAGAAGATCAATTCCCTAAGGCTATTGTTTCATCTAAAGAGTTGTCAGCAATTCATTTACTTGAAGCAGACTACGGAAAAGAATTGCTCAGTCAGGTGATTAAAACCTACCTTTTAAATGCCAAAGAATTAATGCAATCACTTGAAGAAGCTTGGAATATAGGTGATCTGGAAGCTATTCAGATGACATCACATACACTTAAATCCAGTAGCGGACAAATCGGTGCCCATGATCTCGCGGAGCTTTTTCGCAGCGTAGAAAAAGAAGCGCGTAGCCAACGTTATGATGCTTCAGGTCGAACACTGGTAAACATCCAGCATCAATTCGCCCAAACGTGTTTATCATTAACGGCTTATCTTGAGCAACCTCAATTTCTCACTAAAGGTACGCATTAAATATGGAACAATCATTGTCCGTCCTTGTAATTGATGACGATCCTCTTATTCGACTCTTAGTCAGCAGTAAGCTGCAAGCTATCGGTCTTAATGTCTTGGAAGCGGCGAGCGGTGAAGAAGGGTTGCGTTTATTCGATGAAAGAAGAGCCGATGCTGTATTGCTGGATGTAATGATGCCTTCAGGCATAGATGGCTACAAAACTTGCGCGGCGTTGAGAGGCAGACCGCATGGTGAGCATGTGCCGGTGCTGATGATGACCGGTTTGGAAGATATTGAATCAATTAATCGAGCTTATGAAGTAGGTGCGACTGATTTCATTACCAAACCGCTTAATACAACACTATTGGGCCACAGAGTTAAGTACTTGCTTAAAGGGAGTCAAATAACGCAGCAATTGCTATTAAGCAAACAGAAACTGCATCAATTGGCATACTACGATGAACTGACTGAACTTCCTAATCGCTTATTCTTTCTGGAATATTTGCAAAGAATGATTGCGCAGGCAGAACGCCAAAAAACAAAAATGGGTATATTGTTTATCGATCTCGATGGTTTTAAGCGTATTAACGATACATTGGGACATCAAGTAGGAGATCGCGTGCTGCAAGTTATCGGGAAGCGTTTGTATAAAAGTATCCGAGCGAATGATGCCCTCGTTCGATCCGGAAAAAATTCTGAAGGTGTTTCGCTTGCACGTTTAGGTGGTGATGAATTTACTTTGCTATTAACTGCACTAGAGCGGAACGAATCTGCAGTGACAGTGGCTGAACGCATTCGGGTAAATTTGGCTCAGCCTATAATTCAAGGGCGACATGAACTCGTAACGACTACAAGCATCGGTATAGCGGTTTACCCGGACGATGGAGTGACTGCCGATGAATTATTGAAAAATGCAGACTTGGCAATGTACTATGCTAAACGTGCTGGTGGCGATATGTATCGCTACTTCTCTATTCACATGACTGAAATAGCGCTACGTCGATTGACTTTGGAGAACCATTTACGCAAAGCCATTAGTCGTGGAGAACTAGAGCTCCATTTTCAACCACAGCTTGATATTATTCAAGGAGAATTTAACGGATTGGAAGCGCTGTTGCGTTGGAATAATCAGGAAGTGGGCCCGATTTTGCCGGCTGAATTCATTCCCCTGGCAGAAGAAACAGGATTGATTATTTCTATTGGTGAATGGGTGATACGTGAAGCATGCACTAAGGTACAGGCCTGGCGTAAACGCGGATTTTCATTAAACCGTATCGCAGTAAATGTCTCAGCTGTTCAGTTTCTTCATAGGGGGTTTCCGGAAGTTGTTGAGCAAATTTTGAATGAAACAGGTCTAGAGCCGAAAATCTTGGAGCTGGAGCTAACTGAAAGTGCGCTAGTAAGTGATGTCGATTATGTCATGGATGTATTGACACGACTTAAAGAAATTGGAGTCCAATTGGCCATTGATGATTTTGGTACCGGTTACTCAAGCCTTAGTCGTCTTAAAGACTTTCCTATCGATAGACTAAAGGTGGATCAAACTTTTGTTCGTAATTTGGAGCAAAGTACTAACGATAGCGCAATTGCTTCAGCCATTATCGCCATGGCTGGAAGTATGGACATGAAAGTGACAGCTGAGGGCGTAGAAAATGATTTTCAGCTGGATTTTTTAAAGCAAAAGTTTTGTGATGAAGCGCAGGGCTATCTTTTGAGTAAACCATTAACCGCAATGCAGTTAGAAGATTTTATGACAAAGCGTCAACCAGAATCAAGTACTTTCTTCGTTGATTGATCGTTGCTCAATAAGAACTGATCTGGTTTAGTAAAACCGGATACACCAGTTGAGTGACTTTCATCGTTTTTTCTACTTCTGCCTCATATTGATTAGGGTTTTTTATATCCTAGGTATGAATGTATTTCTGTGGCTAGTATAGAACACAGCGAAGTACCGCAAAATATCCTGTTGTGCTTTTGATAATTATTATACAAATTCGTCAGATTAAGTCCCGCGCTTTACAATTGAGTCGTAACTTCTGAAGCCACCGGCTTTTAGCCGGTGAAGTGTTCACAATCTTTCTATCAAGCGTTATTGCGTTACAAATTGATGCATAGCTTGTAACGCGTCTTCCAAGTGTTCAGTAGCAATATGTGCTTGTCCGTTTTCTGCATGCCTGATTGCTTCGATCAAATGTTGTATGCTTGTAGTAATGTGTGCTCTGCCTTCAGTGTTATTTTGTTCAATAGCTGCAATCTCAGCTTTTTTAACAAATTCAAGGCATTTTTTTGCATGTTCATGGATATGGTCAGCATGCGCTTTATGTGATTTTGCGGTTTTTGCGTGCTCGATAGCTTCCAACATAAATGTTTTTCCTCCATCAGATTTGCTACCTGAGAAATCCGATGCATTAAGTGAGTGACTGAAAAATAATGTAAAAATTCCTATAGCCAGACATGTTGGCAGATTTTTCATGATATAAGGTCCTCATTATTTGAAATTTTGTGGTGACGCTGCATTTTTTGATTATGTTGCATATTTTGTCATAATGACAATCTGTTTGAAAATGCCGGCTGGCAACAAGTTCCATGTATGTTCCAGCGTGCGGAAAAATTCTTGATTTGTTAGTAGCTGAAACTAATGTAGTGATTGCTGATTTATATCTATAGCGGTGAGTATATAAGTAGTTATATCCGGAAACACCATTAGAAAGAGGGCTTTATATGAATATTTTAGTTACAGGCGGGACCGGCTTTATTGGCGGGTCATTATGTCCGGCGTTACTTTCCGAGGGACATGCAGTTTCTGTTTATAGCCGTTATCCCAACAAAGTTGCTTCTATTTTCGATAACCGTGTAGAGCAGATCAGCTCGTTAAGAAATCTGACAGAAGATGATCATTTCGATGCTATTGTGAATTTCGCCGGTGCCCCGATTTTTGCAAGTAGGTGGTCTGAAGAGCGCAAGCAAGTACTGCTCGACAGTCGTATAAATACGACACGGTTACTCATTGATTTCATCGCACGTGCGAAAACGAAACCAGCCGTATTGCTAAGTGGTTCGGCAATAGGGTTTTATGGTAACCAGGGAGACACTTTGCTTGACGAGTTTTCATCCGGTCTTGATGATTTCGGCCACCAGTTATGTGCGGCTTGGGAACACGAGGCCGTAGCGGCAAAAGAACATGGTGTTCGTGTCTGCTTGCTTCGAACAGGATTGGTCATTGGCAAGAACGGTGGTTTTCTGGAACCCATGATTCAATCGTTCAAATTTGGCCTTGGTGGAAAACTCGGATCCGGCAATCAGTGGATGCCTTGGATTCATATTGATGATTATGTCGCCATGTGCAAAACCTTGTTGAATAACGATGCGCTTGAAGGTATTTTTAATCTGACTGCGCCTAATCCCGCTACCAATCGCGATTTTACTCAGGCGCTGGCAGCACAGCTAAAAAGGCCCGCATTACTGCCGATGCCCGACTGGGTTTTAAAGTTAATGCTCGGGGAACGGGCCGAACTGCTACTGGGCAGTCAACGGGTAATTCCCAAACGTTTACAGGACGCCGGATTTCAATTCAAGTACCCGGATTTGGATGCGGCGCTGGCAAATGTGTTAGCCAGTCGTTGAGAAACTATCTGCGTTGTTGTAATCGTTACTTACGCAGGTAAACTGTTTAAATGCAGCAACTGTGAGAGCAAGTGCGTGTCAAGGTACTGATCGATACTGTCGGCCAAACGGTTTATCGCGGCATCACAAATTGCCAGATAATTCGGGGTTTGACTGCAGTCGTCGAGTCCGGCCCAGGCCAATAGCGCTGAACAGGCTTCTGTTGACTCAAACAGACCATGTAGATAGCCGCCCATAATCAGGTTATCGTCACTCATTGCGCCATCGGTATTTTGCGAAAAATAAACCATGGGTTTGTATTGCTTGTTAAAAACGGATATGCCGTTGTGAATTTCATAACCGGTGATGACCGTGCCTGAACATGCAAGCGTTCCGTGCATGTTGCGCAGCAATTTTTCCGGCTGCAGAGTCGTATGCATATCGAAAAAAGCCAGTCCCTGACTGCTGCCAGGTTCCCCTTCCAGTCCAGCAGGGTCAAGAATTTGTTTGCCAAGCATTTGAAATCCGCCGCAGATGCCGATTAGCTTGCCGCCATAACGCAAGTGCCTGCGAATGGCCAGTTCCCATCCCTGATTACGTAACCAGTCCAGATCTGCACGGACACTTTTTGAACCCGGGAGAATAATCAGGTCAGCCGGGGGAATCGTTTCACCGGGTCCGACAAACTGCAAATTTACCAGCGGATGCAAACGTAGCGGATCAAAATCGGTATGGTTGCTGATACGCGGCAACGCTGGAACAATTATCTGCAGATATTCGTGTTCGACCGGCGTAATAAAATCGGGTGTATGCGGCAGCGCGTCTTCGGCTTCAAGATGCAGTCCTTGCAAATAAGGAAGAACACCGAGTACCGGTTTGCCGGTATATTCTTCCAACCAGTCCAGACCGGGTTTCAGCAATGCAATATCGCCACGAAACCGGTTGATAATAAATCCTTTAATTCTTTCTCTCTCAGTTTCGCTGAGCAAAGCCAGTGTGCCGACCAGATGCGCAAAAACCCCTCCACGGTCGATATCTGCAATCAGAATAACCGGACAGTCGACTGCTTCGGCAAAACCCATATTCGCAATATCATTGGCGCGCAGATTGATCTCAGCGGGTGAACCCGCGCCCTCGACAATGATTCTGTCATAAAGAGCAGCAAGGCGTGCATGGGACTCGAGTACGGCATTCATCGCAACGGTTTTATATTGATGGAAGCTGTGTGCATGCATATTGGATACCGCATGACCGTGAATGATGACTTGTGCACTTTTGTCTGTATTCGGCTTTAACAGCACGGGATTCATGTCGGTATGCGGCGAAAGACCCGCAGCGAAAGCTTGGACTGCCTGCGCCCGCCCGATTTCACCGCCATTAATGCTGACTACGCTGTTAAGCGCCATGTTCTGTGGTTTGAATGGTGCAACACGCACACCCCGGCGCAAAAGCCACCGGCACAGAGCAGTCACCAGCATGCTTTTACCGGCATCGGAGGTGGTGCCTTGAATCATGAGTGTCTGTGGATTCACCATTGTGGCATGCAAATTGTTAGATCAGGTATGGATAAAATGTTGTTGCTTTATTCGATTGAAGCTTCTCGCATCAAGGCACTTCTTATGAACTACAAGTCTATTCCTTTTTGTGCTGTGATCCCGGACCGGAAGGCATGTTTGACGTCCCGCATTTCGGTGACTGTATCCGCCGCATCGCACAGTATATCAGGTGCGCCGCGTCCGGTAATCACGACATGTTGCATGTGTGGGCGGTTTTGCAGATCGTTGAGTACCTGATCCATGTCCAGCCAGCCGAATTTGAGCGGGTATGTCAGTTCGTCAATTACAACCAGATTGTATCCGGTATCACGCAGCATTTCCTGAACGACCGACCATCCTTTTCGCGCTGTTGCGCTATCGCGTTCCAAGTTCTGTGTATCCCAGGTAAATCCTTCGCCCAGCACATGCCAGGTTATCTGTGTCTGTCGCCTGAAAAATGCTTCTTCGCCGGTATCAGAACGGCCTTTGATAAACTGCGCTACACCCACGCGCATGCCGTGGCCGAGCGCACGTGCAGCCATACCGAATGCCGAGCTTGATTTGCCTTTGCCGTTACCGGTCAGTACCAGTAACAATCCCTTTTCCTGATCGGCGCGTGCAATGCTTGCATCAACGATCTGTTTTTTTTGTTGCATGCGCTGACGATAACGCGCTGCTCTATCGGCAGCATTAGAATCCGTCATATTTATCCAACAGCATGTTTTTCTGTATTGAATCGTCGTGATATCAAAACAAAAATGATATGCAAAGTCGCGGCTATGCTGGTATAGATAGCAAACGATTCAACATACATTGGGAAATAGGTAATGGATCGTGAGATGAATTCAACCCATGTGGTGTCATCAAAACGGCCAGAAAAAAAATAAAAGCCGCCGCTGGAAAATAATTCGCATAACGTCAAACCCACAAACGTGCACGATGTCAGTGGTATCAGGGTCCGCCATGTGAACCGATATTGACTGGCATACCAACGGCCTGCAAGCCATAGGGATGCATAAGCAGGTAGCAGGAAGCCATAAGCTGACGTCAGGCAGAATCCGCTCGCTCCGCCCCAAGCATATGCAGCGAAATCAACCCACCAGCTTAACGCAAGTAATCCCAATAGCGACCATGTCGATCTTAAATAAAAACCAGCCAGAAAAAAGACTGCCCATGAGGCGCCCGGCAGGCTGTGTATAGAGGAAAAATGATAATCGCGTGTGGCGATCATCAATAAAACCAGTATTGAGGCAATCATAAACTGTTGTCGGCCTGATAGCGGTAATGCAGTGGAATGTGAAACCATTTTTTAACTTACTCCTTATTCCAAATTTTTTAGGGGGTGTCAGCAATGAATGAAATAATCCTGTTGTTCCCTAAGGTTGGTATCGCAACATCGCGAAAAAATTGCGTCCTGGTTGGTTGAAAAATGCAGCTGTCTCGTAATGCGCGTCGAATAAATTTTCAACGCGTCCCTGTATGCGCCAGTGCTTATTTAACTGATACTCCGCGCGTAAGTCGAATTTGACGTAGCTATCCAGTTTACGCGTATTTCCCAGATCGTCAAAGCGTTCACCTTCAGCTAGGAACATGGCGCCAAGCATGTATTTGCCGAATTGGCGATCTGCATTAAGCCGAAAGGATTGTTCGGCGCGCCTGGGCAATACATGGCCACGGTTCGAATCTGAAGAACGATTTTCCGGATCCAAAAAGGTCAGATTGCCGTTAATCGCCCAGCTTTTGATTTGTGTGTTGAGCACGGCTTCCAGACCTCTTATACGCGCCTGATGGATATTATCAACTTTAAATGTATTGGCATCGAATGCGATCAAATCGTTAATCCGGGTTTCGTAAACATTCAGAGACCAATTCCCCCAGTCCATTCTTCCGCGCAACCCGAACTCCAAACTATGGGATTTTTCAGGGTCCAGATTGGGATTGCCAGAGATCGGGTAGTACAGTTCATTAAACGTTGGCGCTTTAAATGCCGTCCCGAAATTTGCCGTCAAGCGTAATGCTTCGGTAATCTTGTATCCGGTTCCCACACCCCCGGTCAGGCGCGTTCCGAACTGTTCGTTTAGATCGATACGGCCGGAGAGCTGCCCGTCAAATGACGCGATACCTGCTTGATGCTGTGCAAAAGCGCCCCAGTTGTTGCGCGAAGTGACAGTAAATGCTTCAGTACTGTCGACCTGGTCGTTCTGATAATCCATACCGATTGTCAACAGATGGTCTTTGTGTACAGTGAAGTCATTCAGAATAGAAATGGTGTCGCGCACCGTATTAAACCGGGATGTCAGCATGCGGCCGTTAAAACTGTCCAGGTAATCTTTGCTCCGGCCAGTTATCAGGCTTAGCTGCCAGAAATCCACTAGTGCATACTTGGCTGTTCCTCCGAAAACCTGCTGTTGTAACTCGGATTTATTCGGTGAAACAAACCCCGGAAAAGGATCGCTGGCGTCAAACTGGGATTTGCCAGCCGATTGCATAAAATTAGCACCGATTTCCAGACCGTTGTTGAAGCGATAACCTGCATTGAACGATCCTGCTACATTTCGGTAACCGTCCCGATCCGGGTCCGGATTGCTGGAAAAACACCCGGCATTGGCTGATCCTGAACAGCTGTTAAAACCTTCGGTGCCTCTACCGCTTGCTGTCAGATTGAACCAGCCCTGTTTGTTGTTGCCCGACAAGCCTATGGAGCCATTCAGGCTTCCATAGCTGCCACCGCCGAAACTGAATGTAGGTCTGAAACCTTTTTTGCCGTCGCCCCGGCGTGTAAATATTTGTATAACCCCGCCGATGGCTTCTGATCCGTACAAACTAGAACGTGGCCCGCGTACAATCTCAATACGTTCTATTTGCTCGATCGGAATATTTTCGAAGGGGGTTGTGCCAGAAGTGGCGTTACCGACTTTTATTCCATCGATAAGCACCAGTATTTGGTCAGTCTCGGTTCCGCGCATTTGCATGAATGTACTTTTTCCAGGGCCGCCGTTATTGACAATATTAATGCCTGGCGCACCGCGCAATAGATCGTGTACAGAGCGCGCCTGCTGACGTTCAATATCCTCACGGGTAATTACCGTCATGGACGCCAAAACCGCGTCGGCCGTCTGTGCTGTCCGCGTTGCCGTCACTGTGACAGGTTCTCTTTGGTGTGTTGGTGAATGATTGAAAGTCCAGCCTGTTACACTCTTGGCACTGCATAGCAACAGCACTGCTGCTGGTAAAATCCGGTTACTAGGTTTTATCATTTTTATCCTTCGCGCCGCCCGCGCGTTGTCCGTCTAAATCACTTGCGAAGGAATAAAAAAACAGATCGGTCAGAGAAAACCAGGAACAGGGATCTGATTCTAAATATCGCCCTCCGCAATACCGTGGTATTTACTTCAGGCCGGTCTCCGGACTCATGAGCGGAAATCAATCCAGATTTGCGCCTTCCCATGCGATGACAGGCACAGTGGCATCATGCAAATCTTAAAGAAAACAGGACGATGTATGGTTTTCTTTGCTCATTTACCGTTGCGGGGGCAGTGCTGGCTTTGTTCCTGTGTTACTGGAGCGCACCAGCTTCCCGTTTAACCCTTTAATGATAAAAGGCACCCGAGGTAAGGGTGCGAAGGCTACAGAAATGATTAGCTAAAGTCAAGACTGCTCCCTTTTCAAGTCGTTGACACGCTTACGTAATCAGTCGTTTGTTGTTACTTGTATATTGCACATAAATCAGTATTTTTGCGCCTGATTGGGAACTTTGATACAGTTGATTATTGTACCAATCATTAATATCCGGCCTTGATGTATCGACGCAAGCAGCATCCAACAGCAGTATGACTGTCATGAAACAAACCGTCGCTGTTATTGGCGCAGGCAGTTCCGGGCTTGCCGCAGCGCGACATTTTGTTGCGCAGGGTTTTGAGGTGCATGTGTTTGAACGCGAGGACGATCTGGGCGGTAATTGGAATTACGGAAAACCGTGTGCACGCATTTATCGGTCAACGCATACGATTTCGTCGAAACCCGGTACAGAGTTTCCCGATTTTCCGATGCCGCAAGAATACCCAGACTATCCGCACCATACCCAGATTTTGGCTTATTTGCGGGCATATGCTGAGGCTTTCCACTTGATCGAGCATATTCATTTTTCATCGAGTGTGCGTCAAGTCGAACCGGTCGATGAGAAAAATGCGCGCACCCGATGGCATGTGACGTTCGAACATGGATACAGTAAGAGTTTCGACTTTGTCGTTATCGCCAACGGGCATAACTGGTTTCCCAAGTGGCCGGAATATCCCGGCGTATTCTCCGGACGCATGTTGCATTCTGCAGAGTACCGCACACCGGACATATTTAGCGGTCAGCGCGTATTGGTGGTTGGCGGAGGTAACAGCGGTTGCGACATTGCGGTAGAAGCCGCCATGGTCGCCGATCGTGTCTGGCACAGCACGCGCCGCGGTTATTGGTATATGCCCAAATATTTACTGGGTCGTCCAGCGGATCAGGTGGGCGACCTGATGCTTATTCTCAAATTACCGCTTTGGGTGCGCCGGCTGGCGGCGAGTGTCATGTACCGGTTACTGGTCGGCTCGCCTGAGAAAACGGGTTTACCACGCCCGGATCACCGATTTTTCGAAACCCATCCGGTTATTAATACGCTGCTGCCTTATTATATTGCTCAGGGAGATATCACACCTATGCCGGATATCGAGCGTTACGATGGGAACACTGTTTATTTTTCGGGTGCTTCGGCGGTTGAAATTGACAAGATCGTATTTGCCACTGGTTATCGTATCCATTTCCCATTTATCGATGAGCGACATTTGAACTGGCAAAGTGGACGGCCTCGGCTGTTTCTCAATATGTTTCATCCAGATTACGATTCATTGTTTGTGTCAGGTTTGATACAGCCCGACAGCGGCCAATTTGGACTGGTTCACTGGCAGATGTGTTTAGCGTCACAGTTTGCGGCCGCTGTACGCGACGGGCAGCCCGCGGCCGAACTGCTGCGACGGCACAAAGCCAGGCCGAACCTCGATCTTGGTGGTGGTATTCGATATAAAAATACGTCCAGACATTATCTTGAAGTGGAACACTGGCATTACCGCCGGTTGTTGCAAAAATGGATCAAACGGTTCCCGCAGGCAGATTACGGAACCATTGATTGAAAAGAATTTCGAATCTGCAAGGAGCTGTTTATTTGTTATTTATCAGTACCTGCATCAGGCAGACAAATTTGATAGTGTGTATCAACAAATCACACTTGGCCTGCATTATGAAGTGTTATTTTCGTTATCAAAGAATAGTCTCATGAGTGATACAAGACTGGCTGTTGATAAACAACAGCAGATTTACAGCGAAAAAAAAGCAAGACATAATCTAAAGTAGACAATCGCATGGGCAAGTATTGCAAGTCTCAATTAAAATTGTATGTATTTGGCATGCAGCATACCTGTTTACAGTAATTCATAGAATGATTTAAATAATGATGTGTAAAAAAATAAAATTTGGAGTGTATGAATGACAGATATTCAAGCGCAGAGATCGTTGTATCTAAAAATGACCGGTTATATATTTATTTTGTGTATCGGCTTTATGAGTGCATGGAAAGTAGCGGCTGAAACAATAGACGAGGAGCTGATCAACGCTGCCGGCAAAGGTAATTTGCCTTTGGTTAAGCGCATACTGGAATCTGAACAGGACTTATCTCAAGAAACAATCAACAAAGCATATTTTGCCGGAGTACAAAAAGGCAATAAGCCGATTGTGCAACGCCTGCTTGATAGAGGCGCCGATATCGATTACCGTGGTGATAACGGTTATACTGCTTTAATTCAGGCTGCACGGGATGGACGCAGCCATTTGGTTAAACTGTTGTTGCCATTAGGTGCGGCTGTTAACGCAAAAGCAACGGAAACAGGAGAAACGGCCTTGATTTTGGCTGCCAAAAGAGACCGCAGGGAGGTCATTGATTTATTGCTGGCAGCAAATGCCGATTTAAATGAGCAACGCAGCAGTGATGGCATGACAGCACTTATGCTGGCCGCTCGTGGTGGGCATCAACAGGCTGCGCATGCGTTGCTTGAGGCTGGCGCTGAGGTTGATTTCCAGTTGGATAACGGCGCTACGGCTTTGATGCTAGCGGCGCAGCATGGCCATCTCGGCGTAATCTATGTATTATTGGCGGCCAATGCGGATGTCAATATCAAAGCAGAAAATGGTGCTACAGCCCTGACGCTTGCCAATGTATACCGCCATGGCGAAGCGGCTGAGATGCTCAAAAGGGCAGGAGCCCGATAGAATGTTTTTTGAAAGGTTTACCGGTTAAAATGGGTTTATTCAATCGTATTGAAAGACCAGCTTTCGTAAGATTCGGAATGACCTTAATAAATAAGGCGCGTACATACGTATTGTTATAACAGCTCATAGGGTTGGACTTAACTTTGAGGTTGGATTTGTTTTGGCCTTCAGCAGCGTTATGATTCGCTCATTATTAACATTTCCCTATTTTTTTAGAAATATTTTTTACCAACTATCGAAGTAACGAAGGATATACCAAAATGAAAATAAAGACTGTTTTATTACTTGTCGCCCCGTTGTTTGTATTGTTTGGTTGTGGAGACGAAAAATCAGGTGATAAATCAGGCAGCGGCTCGGCGGCTCAAACTATGACTGAAGTGACGGCAATGGATGAATTGCCGTCCTTTTTAAGTGAAGGTTTGTCACCGGAGGAAGTAACCGAACTGAGAGAACAGATACTGCCCGGCAGCACAGAGGATAGTGAGACGCCAGGAGAAAAGTTTCAGGCGCTGCTAGAGAAAGCGAAAGCGGGCGACCCCGTTGCGCAAAACGGCTTGGGTGTTATGTATTATACCGGGGAAGCAGTTTCCAAAACGTTAACCGGTCAGGTTTTAGATAATGATCCTGAATTGGCGGCCGGTTGGTTTTATCGTTCAGCAGAACAAGGATACGCTGATGCGCAATTTAATCTAGGATTAATGTATGCCAACGGTGAAGGAGTGGAGCAGGATATGCATCAAGCAGTCGAGCTGTTTAAGAAAGCAGCTGAGCAAGGTCATGTGGACGCGCAAAACAATCTGGGCGCCTTGTATTATATAGGCGAGGGCGTAACCCGGGACGAAGACAAAGCAATTGAGTGGTTCGAAAAAGCTGCAGCCCAGGGTAACGAGGAAGCGAGAGAAAACCTGGACGCTATTATGGCTGCAAGGGCGCAGTAGTCAACGGTATTTTTGTCTTAAACTTTGGCGATACAAACGCGCGTTGAATTGTGAAATAAGTCATTCCGATCCAACAAGTTAGATATGTAAAAATACTGACCTCAATCATCGGTTTTGTTGGAACACGTAATTTTCATTGTTGCATCAAACCTCCTGTTATCCGCTAAATAATACGTTTCTCAAATGCGTTTTTTGTAACTGATTTAAAACAGTTCATGGACAAAAAGGAACAGATCAATTTCTGGTATGTCATTGCTGCGGTGTTGAGCGTGTTATTTCTGCAAAACCTTTATACCCAGTATACACAAATCGAACCGATACCTTACAGCCGGTTTCAGCATTTGCTCGAGCAGGGGCAAATTGAAAAGATTTCGATTACCGATCAGTATATCTATGGTTCGCTTAAATCACGGCATGCGGATGGTTTCAAAGAATTCGTCACGACGCGGGTAGAGCCTGAATTTGCCGAGGAACTGGAAAAATATCACGTTGAATACTCTGCTATTGTAAAAAGCACCTGGATACGCGATATCTTATCGTGGCTGTTGCCGATGGCGATTTTTATCGGTATCTGGCTGTTCATTATCCGTCGCATGGGTGGCGGCGTTAGCGAAGGTATGATGTCGATCGGCAAGAGCCGTGCCAAGGTATTTGTCGAAAAGGAAACCAAAGTGACATTTGCCGATGTGGCGGGGGTTGATGAAGCCAAGGAAGAGCTGATCGAAATCATTCGTTTTTTGAAAGATCCGACTGGTTATGGCCGCCTTGGCGGACGGGCGCCGAAAGGCATTTTGCTGGTGGGTCCGCCGGGTACAGGTAAAACATTGCTTGCACGTGCAGTGGCTGGTGAGGCGGGTGTGCCTTTCTTTTCCATTTCCGGTTCAGAATTTGTCGAGATGTTTGTCGGCGTGGGTGCTGCACGTGTGCGCGATCTGTTTGAACAGGCTCGGCAAATGGCGCCTGCAATTATATTCATCGATGAACTCGATGCGCTGGGCCGGGCGCGTGGCGCTTATGGCCTTGGCGGCGGGCATGATGAAAAGGAACAGACGCTGAACCAGTTGCTCGCCGAACTGGATGGTTTTGACCCCACCAGCGGCATCGTGCTGTTGGGCGCGACCAATCGGCCGGAAATTCTTGATCCCGCATTACTGCGTGCAGGACGTTTTGACCGTCAGGTACTGGTCGACCGGCCGGATAAACTGGGTCGTGAACAGATACTGGCGGTACATATCAAGAATGTAAGACTGGATACCGACGTACAGATCGAACAAGTAGCGGCGCTAACACCGGGTTTCACTGGTGCGGATCTGGCCAATCTGATCAATGAGGCCGCTTTACTTGCGACAAGGCGTAACGCCATATCGGTTACCATGGATGATTTTAACAATGCTATTGAGCGCATTGTAGCCGGACTGGAAAAGCGCAACCGGCTGTTGAATCCAAAAGAACGTCGAGTGGTGGCATTCCACGAACTTGGCCATGCTATGGTTGCGCTGGCGTTGCCGGGTACTGATGAAGTGCACAAGATATCCATCATTCCGCGCGGTATCGGTGCGTTGGGTTACACCATTCAGCGCCCGACTGAAGACCGTTTTCTGATGACCAAAGTCGAACTGCAGAATAAAATGTCGGTTTTGCTTGGCGGCCGCGCTGCAGAACAGATTGTCTTTAAGGAAATATCAACCGGTGCGGCAGACGATTTGGCGCGTGCAACAGACATTGCGCGCGCCATGGTGCTGCGTTACGGTATGAGCGATGCACTCGGGCATGTAGCCTACGATCGCGAACAGTCTGCCTTTTTGCAACCGAATATGGCTATGCCACAGGCACGCAGTTACAGCGAGGAAACCGCTAACCGGGTGGATGCCGCAGTGCATGAGTTAATCGAGCGCGCATTGCAGAGCGCGGTTAATATCCTCGAGACGAATAGGGCGTTGCTGGATCAGACGGCTGAAGAATTATTAAAAACCGAGACGCTCAATCAGCCTGAAATTGAAAAATTAAAACAGAAACTAAGGCAATGAATTGTTGACTGATTGGTCTTAAGTGGCAATGTGCAACCTGACTGTCGGTGGATAAAGTTAATCTTGTGATTGTTGTAAATCACTCAAAAATTCACGAATACGGGTTGCATTTGCGCCGAGATCGCTGACACCCACGCGTGAAACCGAACGCATGTCCACCTGCGTGAATTCCCCATTTGGTTGAATTCGTATTATCACATCATCTTTAAACGCCATAACGGGTGTGACGGCTGTCGCCTCAATCTTGCCCTGATCGGCGGATACGGCCGCGATGTGCCAGTTGCGTGATTTGACCAATTGCAATGCGCGCTCGAATACGGCCGATGCAGGGCGGTCAAGCAGCAAGGGCTTTAGGTCGGGATAGCCAACCTGTTGCAGCTGGGAAAGATTGTCGGGTATCAGACGTTCCAGCGGATTATCAGTAGTTTTGCGTTGTGTCAGCACTGCTTCAAATTGTGGCGGATTATTGAGATCCGTACTGATGTCATGAATGCGCGGCAGGCCCGATGCGGCCAGTAGTGTGAAAACTGTCGGCATGGCCACGATGAAACCAAGTAGCGAACCGGTCAAAGATGAAAGGGCGCTTTTACGTTGACGCATGGCGGCAAACAAACCGGCAATACCCAAAAGCGCCGCAATAAAACCGGTCAACGTAGATATTGCCAGTCCCGGTAGTGCAATCTGAAATCCGGCAATATTAAAGCGGTGCAGAATAATCATTCCCACTGTAAGCAATCCAGAGAAAACTGCTAACCGGATGCTGAATTTGCCAAGTGTTGTATGCTTGAACATGGTCATAGGCCAGAAATTATTTACCGCGCCAATGCACCGAGTATAGATCGTGACGCCTGTCCTTGAGATTTTGTACTGTACCGGCATTACGTGCCGTGCGTAGCGAATCGGGGCGCAAATCGGCAATTGCAATGGTTTCTACATTCGGTGTCGTGTCTGCGGCTATGCCGTCTCTGTCAAATGGAAAATCGCAAGGTGTCAGGATACAGCTTTGCGCGTATTGAACGTCCATATTCGCTACATTAGGTAAATTGCCTACATTTCCGGACATGACGACGTAGACCTGATTCTCCACTGCGCGCGCCTGGCTGCAGTAACGGACGCGCAAATATCCCTGGCGAACAGCCGTGCAGAACGGAACGAAAATCATATAAACACCCTGATCGGCCAGATGACGAGCCAGTTCCGGAAACTCGGCGTCATAACAAATCAAAACACCGATGGGACCGCAATCCGTTTCAATTGCGTGCAGTGTATCGCCGCCCTCGATATTCCACCAGTAGACTTCGTCCGGCGTTGGGTGAATCTTGGGTTGTTTATGGATCGTACCATCGCGCAGAAAAATATAGGAAACATTTTCCACCCGGCCTGACGGCATATGGGTTGGATGTGTTCCACCGATGATGTTAATGTTGTAACGGAGCGCCAAATCACGCATTGCATTAGTAAATCGTTCGGTGTATTTGGTCAGCGCCGCAATTGATTCGGCCGGAGATAAACGCTGGTCTTCGATAGAAAGTAGCTGTAGCGTGAACAGTTCGGGGAAAACAACGAAATCACCGTTGTAATCAGCAATGACATCGACAAAATATTCAATAAAGCTGATAAATTCTTCAAATGAATTTACTTTCCGCATCATATACTGCACAGTACCGACACGCACTGTTTCCTGCAATCGTCCACCGAAGTTTTTATGCCGCTTGATCTCCGATTCTTCCGGAACGCCGGGGTTGCGCCAGATCAGATGTACACCATAGCCCAGTGAATCACGGTCTTCGGGTAGGTAATCTTTAATGACGCCAAGTACCTCGAAATTGTTATGTAGCTGGAACGAAAGCACTGGATCGCGCAGTTTTTTTTGTATGATTTGTTGCACGTATGCTTCGATGTCCGGGTAACGCTTGGCTTTTTTGGCATAACTGGGCAATCTGCCTGAAAAAATAATGCCTTTAAGCCCGAGTTCCTGGCAGAGTTGCTTGCGTGCGTTGTAAAACCGCTGACCGATCCGGTAACCGCGATAATTTGGATCAACGCACACTTCCATCCCGTATAGATATTCGCCATCGGGATTATGCCGCGAGGCATAGCCATTGCCGGTGATTTCAACCCAGCTGTGCGGCTGTAATGCAATTTTTCCGGAAATTCGGAAACTCGCGCAGTATCCTACCAGTTCTTTATCGTAAACAGCTACGAGCTGACCTTCTGAAAAGTTATTAATCTGACCGTTTAACGCACCTTCTGAATAAGCCGGAATACTGGTGCCCTGGTAGACCCGGGCAACCAGTTTCGCGAGTGCGGGCACATCTTTTAACGTTGCGTTACGTACGGCTAGACGGCCGGATTTTTTATTAATTTTTGATCCAGGGTTTGCTGATTTCATAGCCGCTACAAATGTGTTCGGTTCGATCGGCGTTGTCGCTGCCAATAAATGACAACGCCGATCGTGCAGGTAATGAACAGCGCAATTATGATGTCACGCAGGTAATCTTTAATCAGCGCTTCGTTTTCTCCAATAAAATAACCGAGCAATGTCAGTATGATTACCCAGATGCCGGCGCCCAGGCTGGTATAAAAACAAAATATCGGCAAATGCATGCGCGCCAGTCCTGCCGGAATCGAAATGTACTGACGCACCATTGGAATTAGGCGACCGGTAAAAGTAGAGATATGTCCGTGGCGTTGAAAAAAGATTTCCATTTTTTGGAGGTGGGCTGCGTTAAACATGACATACCTGCCATAGTGCAGCAAAAATGGCCGTCCCAGCCATACCGCCAGATAATAGTTGATGAGCGCGCCGATAAGGCTGCCGAGAATTCCGCACAAAATGACAATCAGGATATGCATTTCGCCTTTTGAAGCGAGATATCCGGCTGGAATCATGATGACTTCGCTTGGAAATGGCACAAAGCTTGATTCCAGCAGCATCAGAATAAAAATACCCGGATAGCCCAGACTGCCGATGGTGTTGACAATCCACTCAATAATTTCTGCAATCAATCCGGTAACCCTTGTACAGAGAAAAAATCTAATGCATCAGCGTCAGACCACAGCGCCGTCATTTTCTGGTTTCTTTTCTTCCTGTTGTAATAAGTCTTCGCGCTTGACTCCCAGCAGAATTAAAATCGAACTGGCTACCATGATGGAAGAATAGATGCCAAACCAAATGCCTATGGTTAATGCCAGTGCGAAATAATATAAAACCTCGCCGCCGAATAACAGCATGGATATGATGACCATTTGCGTACTACCGTGCGTCATGATTGTACGCGCCATAGTACGTGTGATGGCATTATTGATAACCTGTTTGACCTCTACCTTGCGCAATTTTCGGAAGTTTTCGCGTATTCGGTCAAAAATCACTACGGATTCGTTGACGGAGTAGCCCAGTACTGCGAGAACCGCAGCCAAAACGGTCAGTGAAAATTCCCATTGGAAGAATGCAAAGAAACCTAGAATGATAATGACGTCATGTAGGTTGGCGATAATCCCTGCTATGCCGAATTTCCATTCAAAACGAACCGCCAGATAGGCCACAATACCGAGTGAAACAAATAGCAACGCCAGCGCGCCGTTTTCCAGCAATTCCTGACCGACTTGTGGGCCGACAAACTCTACACGTCGCATTTCAACCGTATTGTCAGCCTCACGCAATGCATTCAATACCGATTCAGACAGTTGTGCACTGGAATATTCAGGCATGACGGGCAGGCGAATCATCACATCGCGGGAGGTGCCGAAGTTCTGCACAGTCACATCCGTCATGTTCATGCCTGCAAGTATATTTCTAATTTTATTCAGATCGGCAGTCTGCTCATAGCTGACTTCAAGTACTGTTCCGCCGGTAAAATCTACGCCAAGATTCAGTCCTCTGGTCGCAATAAAGAAAACGGATAGAATAAATGTCGAGATTGAGATTACTGCGGCAGCGCGCCGCCAGCTCATAAAAGGGATGTCGCGGCTGAATCTGAAAAATTCCATTGATTATTCCTTTAAAAATCCAGTTTAATCCTGTCTTAACGGATTATTTTTTCTTCGCTTTTCGCGTTGCCTGTTTCCGCTTTCCGCGTACGCGCGTTGATTTATTCGGAGCTGTATCCGCTTCTGTTACCGGCTCATCTCGAGATTCTTCCGGAATCGTTCCGGTATCTGGCAATGTGTCGGTTTCACCAGCTGGTCCGGCTTCAGTAACGGATGATGTTTGTTTATTCTGTGTTTGAGCCGGTTCTGTTGATTTCGATGCCGCAGAATCCGTTTCGGGTGGCAGTTCGTATTTAAATCGTTTCCTGGCACTCTCGGATTCAGGTATCCAGATTTTTCCGATAGGAACAACTTCCAGTTTACGGCGGCTGCCGTACATGTAGTTGACCATGCCGCGTGATACGAAGATTGCAGTAAATACGGAGGTCAGGATGCCGAGACAGAGTACGACAGCAAAACCTTTTACCGGCCCGGAACCGAAAGCAAACAGTGCGATACCGGCAATCAATGTGGTGATATTCGAATCGAGAATTGTCCCCGTGGCGCGCTCGTAACCGGCGCTGATCGCAAGCTGCGGCGAAATACCGGCGCGAAGTTCATCGCGTATCCGTTCATTAATCAGTACGTTGGCGTCGATGGCCATGCCGACGGTCAGCGCCAGTGCGGCCATGCCAGGCAATGTCAACGTAGCTTGCAGAATGGACAGCAGGCCAACCAGCAACAGCAGGTTGATACTGAGCGCAAGTACGGAAATGACGCCGAACGCCATGTAATACATCATAATAAAGATGGCGACTGCCAAAAAGCCGTAAAGCGTAGAATTAAATCCCCTGGCGATATTGTCTGCACCCAAACTGGGACCGACGGTACGCTCTTCAATGATATCCATCGGTGCGGCAAGTGCACCGGCACGCAGCAACAGTGAAACATCACGCGCTTCCGCTGTGGTCATGCGTCCGCTGATTTGCACCCGTCCGCCACCGATTTCCTCACGGATAACGGGGGCGGTGACGACTTCGGCCTGATTGCGTTCGATCAACAGTATTGCCATGCGCCTGCCGACATTTTCGCGTGTCAGTTTCTTGAATATCTGAGCACCATTGTTATCCAGCCGGATGTGAACGGCTGGCTGATTGTCTTCATTAAAGCCGGGTTGTGCGTCGGTAATGCGTTCTCCGGTCAGCAGTACCTGTTTTTTGACCAACAGAGGGCCGCCGCCGCGTTCTTCGTAAAGCTCGGTACCAAACGGTATGCGGCCTTGCAATGCTGCATCGAGATCGCGCTCATCATCGACCATGCGAATTTCCAGCGTTGCCGTACGTCCGAGGATTTCCTTCGCCTTGGCGGTATCCTGTACGCCGGGCAACTGAACGATGACACGGTCAGCGCCAGCTTTCTGAATGATCGGTTCCGCTACACCCAGTTCATTGACGCGGTTACGCAGCGTCGTGATGTTCTGCTGTACTGTGGAATCCTGCATTTGCACCAGTGCTTCCGGCCTAATGGTGGCGATCAGATTGAAACGGTTGCTGACCTGTTCTTCTCTGAATTGCAGGTCTTCATAGGTTGACTTTAGTTCGTCTAACGCTTGTGAACGTGATTCAGCATCACGAAATCGGACTGTTAATGATTCGCCCAGCTTTTCAACACCGGCATAAGGAATTCTTTTTTCACGCAAGGTTGAGCGGATATCATTGCTGTGGCGATCGAGGGTCTTGCTGACAGCACCCTCCATATCGACCTCGAGCATGAAATGTACGCCGCCGCGAAGATCAAGTCCGAGATACATCGGCAGCGCACCCAGATCGGTCAGCCATTGAGGCGAGTTGGGCAACAAATTCAATGCGACCATATAGTCGTCGCCTAACGTGGTTTGGAGTAAATCCTTGGCTTTGATTTGCGTGTCAGTATCTTCAAAGCGTACCTTGATACTGCCTTCTTCCAGAAAAAGACCGTCTATATTGATGCTGGCATTTGCCAGCGTGGTCTCAACCCGTTGCAGCAAGGCGTTGTCTGCATGAGCTGCCACTCTCAATGGAGAAATTTGTACGGCTGGAGATTCACCGAAAAAATTGGGCAGGGTATAGAGCAGTCCGAGTAACAAGGAAACCGCAATAATCAAGTATTTCCAAAGCGGGTAGCGGTTCATGAGTATTCAGTAATGATGATGGTTATATTGAAAAACGGTTGTAAAAAGATCGGTTGGGAGTCGACCGGGTTTGTAAGACAATTTAATTTTTATCGCCTGACTTGGTGGTTTCCTCATTGCTGCTATCGGGTGCATTATCTGATGAGGTTGGCGTATCGTCGGTGGCTTTGTTTTCTGATGCCGTAGCAGCTGGCGCGCTTTTGGCTGATTTTTTTACTTGTTTGTTACCCTTGGATGGCTCGATGCTTTTTAGCGTCCCTTTGGGCAGCAGTGTTTGAACAGAAGATTTCAGCACAATGACTTCATGGCTGGGTGCAATTTCCACGACCACATAGCTTTCGCTGACATTGAGTATTAAACCCAGTATGCCGCCATTGGTAATGACCTCGTCGCCTCTTTGCAGGTTTTCGACCATTTGTTTATGTTCTTTGGCGCGCCTGGCCTGGGGGCGAATAAGCAGCAACCAGAAAATAACAAAAATACCTATTAACAAAATCAGATTTGCCCAACCTGCCTCAGCTTGTCCAGATTCGGCAGCTTGTGCGTATGCTTCACTAATCAGCATAGTATTTCTCCAATGAACGGTTAATCAAAAAGTGCACATATTAGCATGATGCAGGCTTATCACTGAAATTCCCGAGCAAATTTTTCTACAAATTCACCGAATTGCGATTGTTCGATTGCGGCGCGGATTTCGGTCATGAGCTGCTGGTAATAAAACAGATTATGTACCGTGTTCAGGTGAGCGCCGAGCATTTCGTTGATACGTTGGAGGTGATGCAGGTAAGCACGGGTAAAATTCTGGCAGGTATAACATTCACATTGATCGTCCGGTGCAGCGGTATCCAACCGGTAACGACTGTTACGCAGCTTGATAATTCCTTTGCGGGTATACAGCCAGCCGTTACGCGCATTGCGTGTTGGCAATACACAGTCGAACAAGTCGATACCGTGCGCCACGGCATGGACGATATCGGCTGGTGTGCCGACTCCCATCAGATAGCGCGGTTTGTCGGTTGGTAACTGTGGCGCGGTATGTTCCAGGATACGCCGCATGTCGGCTTTGGGCTCACCGACCGATAACCCACCAATTGCGTAACCGTCGAAACCAATGGATACCAGACTTTCCAGAGAACGGTCGCGCAAATTTTCATACATACCCCCCTGCACAATGCCAAATAATGCGTTTGCATTGCCTTCGTGCGCCTGTTTGGAACGTTCGGCCCAGCGCAGGCTGAGTTCCATTGAGTCTCGTGTGGCGGTTTCATCTGCCGGATATGGCGTGCATTCATCGAATATCATCACGATATCCGAATTCAGAATACGTTGAATACGCATGGACTCTTCCGGTGTCAGAAAGCAGCGGTCACCGTTTACCGGCGAACTGAACTTTACTCCTTGTTCGGTAATTTTGCGTAAATCGCCGAGGCTATAGACCTGAAACCCCCCGGAGTCGGTCAAAATCGGGCCGTTCCAGTGCATAAAACGGTGCAGTCCGCCATGCGCGGCGATGACTTCCAGACCCGGACGCAGCCACAGGTGGAAGGTGTTACCCAGGATGATCTGGGCATGGATTTTTTGCAGCATTTCCGGAGACATGCCTTTAACCGCGCCATAAGTACCTACGGGCATAAAAGCGGGCGTTTCTACTTGCCCGTGCGCCAACGTTAGTGTTCCCCGGCGTGCTGTCTGATCAGTTCCCTTCAGTTCGAATTTCATGGTTGTTTCTCAATGAGCATGGCATCGCCATAACTGAAAAACCGGTATCGCCGGTCAATCGCATGTTGGTAGGCGTTGCGTATGGTTTCCATGCCGCCGAATGCGCTGACCAGCATAATCAGCGTGGAACGCGGCAGGTGAAAATTGGTCAGTAACCGCTCCGCTACGTGGAAACGATAACCCGGTGTAATAAAGATATCGGTTTCGCCGAAGTCTGCAACCAACTGCCCGTTGTGTCGTGCAGCGGACGCTTCGAGCGCGCGTAACGATGTCGTGCCGACTGCCAGGACACGGCCGCCCGTTGTTTTGGCTTGTTCAATCACATCGACTGTTTGTTGTGGAATATGGAACAGTTCGCTGTGCATGGTATGGTCGGTAATCTTTTCAACGCGTACCGGTTGAAATGTGCCTGCGCCAACGTGCAAGGTCACATAAGCAATAATGACGCCTTTTGTTCGTAGCCGTTCAGTATCGTTTCGTCAAAATGCAGAGACCCGCAGTCGGTGCTGCAACCGCACCCACATTTTTGGCATAAACTGTCTGATACCGCGCCGGTCTGCTTCAGGCGGAACGGGTGATATAAGGCGGCAAGGGTAATGACCGAAACGCTCCAGTAATTCGTAAACGGTCTGGCGATGATCGAAGTCGTATAAAACATTCTGGGATTTATTATCGTAACGGGAATTTCGTTGTCCAAAACCAACCGGCTTCCGGTTTAGGGTGCATAGCTGGCCCGAATCGCAGCCTGAACATGATGGTCGTCCAACACGCGCTCAACCAAACTTCGATTTTCCCGCCGTCTTTTTTTCCAAACAATCTGGCTTTAATGACACGTGTGTCGTTGAACACGGCGACATCGCCCGAACGCAGGTAGTCAGGTAGGTCGAGAAACTATAAATCGCGTCTATGGTTATGCGGGCTGCAGATACAGCAACCGGCTGCTGGCACGCTGTTGCACCGGTTGCTAGGCAATAAGTTCAGGCGGCAGATCGAAATCAAACCCGGTATGTTCATTTAATTGACAGATACGCGATGATCAGAAACCAACGGCATGTTGAAAACGTAGATTTCTGCATTCTTATAAACCGGGGCGAAGACAAGTCACCAAATTCATCGAAAATGTGCAATTATATACCGATAGCGTATTTTACCGAGTGGCTTGCTGAAGCAGACAAATTCAGTGATAATTGCGTTCTTTTGCAACGCAAAAAATCTGTCAGCACTAGCCGAGGTGGCGGAATTGGTAGACGCACTGGATTCAAAATCCAGCGATGGTGACATCATGGGGTTCGATTCCCCCGGCACCATTTATTAACCCACTGTTCTAGCTGGATATTTTCCTAATATCTTGTGGAAAGAAAGCCTGTATCAGTCAACATATTGAAAAAATAATGAAATTATTGGTTCGATTCCGTGAGGCTATTTTTATATGAAAACTAATCTGGATCAAAGTAGTTTAATACATCCATGGTTGGTGCGGTATGTCGATGATGTGAATACATCCACCAATTGTATAGAATATCAAGTGTGATCCTTGCAAATAGCAGTAATAGCCTCTTCGATATCAATTTACGCTACCTATTTTAGGATTTTCGCTAGTCACCTGAAACGTCGGTCAAGATCACGCAAATAGCCATCTCGTTTCTTTTTTACCCCATTTTTTGCAACGTGCAACGCCCGATATTTTTGAGGTCTTGTTTTGCGCGTAGCGTAATTTTGACGGTGAATGTCGTTCCTCAATCCAGTTCCTCAATAATCTTATCAATAGAATAATCTTTTACGAATTCACCACGCTCTGCTTGTTCCGCGCCTTCTTTTAAATATGCGCGAGCTTCCAGCTTACTCTTGCGTTCTTCCATTCCACGTAATGCATCACGGACGACTTCACTTGCCGAACCATATCGTCCGCTTGCGATCTCATTTTATAAATGTTTCCCAATGTTCGCCCTAAACTCAAACTCGTCGTTGCCATTTTTGGTTAAACCCCTATAGTATTCATATATAACAAATATGAATATATCAAAAGAATGCAATAGATGAAATAGATTTTTAAAAGATTCAGAATTCAGGCTCAGGCGTATCCATAAAAATATCCCCGCCAAGCCCTTGCAATATGCGTTCCCATTCCTCTAATATGCTGAAAATTTGGTTCGATAACGCTATGTCTTGGCGCACCAAGCAAGGCTTTCATAAAGTCTCATATCACATAAAATCCATTGTATTTATTCGGTTTTTTAAGAACTGATTATCTCATAAAATCGCATAACATCTTTTGACATAGCAGCAAAATGTTGGTACTTTTTGATACCAGCAAGTGAGATACCATCAAATGCTGACAGACCCCGCTATACGTCAAGCTAAGCTAAGGATAAACCTTACAAAATGTACAAATAGCGCGTTAAACATGTACCAGTAAAGTTGAAAAAAGAGGAATTAATCCTCCGTTTAGCGCTTCTATTTTTTCATTCTGGGGTTGAAATAAAGCGCGGTTTATTTCCAAACAATCAATTACTTGTTTTTGTGTTCTCCTTTTCTGTAAGTTTGGATTTCATTGATTCTTTTTGCCGTTTCTAACGTGCAGCCAGGCGATACGATTCTCCATTTATTTTCAGAATATGGACATGATGGGTTAAGCGATCTAGCAATGTGCTGGTCAATCGTTCCGATCCTAGAACACCTGTCCAAAAAATGGGGTCCACTTCTTCAGCTATGATCATAGCTCAATGGTAGGGAGTGGATAGTTATTTCTTTTATTTGACGGCAATATACGATTCCAATGAATGAATGGATACAAACATGGCATGAGGCAGCGACAACTACCCTCGGTCTTTTCTGGATGGCCTTGTGGGCATTCGGGCTTGGTTATTTAATTTCGAGCATGATCCAAGTATTTGTTACTCGCAAGCGCATGAAGCAAAGCATGGGTGATGCCGGTGCCAAGAGTGTATTCCTGGGTACTTTCTTCGGTTTTATTTCAAGTTCTTGTTCCTTTGCCGCGCTAGCCACCACGCGTTCCTTATTCACCAAAGGCGCCGGATTAATTCCATCACTTGCATTTTTACTGGCTTCAACAAATCTGGTCGTGGAGCTTGGTATTGTCATTGCAATTTTTTTGGGTTGGCAGTTCCTTGTGGGTGAATATGTTGGTGGCTTGCTGTTGATTCTGCTAATGTGGATATTGGTCCGTTTTACCCGGTCGAAGCGTCTCGAAGAACGGGCGCGAGAGCATGCGCGCGCGCAAGAGGAACGTTCCGACGATGACAATATCCCTGACTGGAAAGAACTTATTAGCAGCCGTGAGGGTTGGCGGCAAGTGGCTAACCAGTACATTATGGAATGGAAAATGGTATGGAAAGACGTAACAGTGGGTTTTACCGTAGCGGGAATTATAGCAGCGTTTGTTCCTCAAACTTTTTTCCAAATTCTGTTTGTAGGCAGTGACACAAATGATCCGCAATTTTGGCAAATATTACTGCAAAGTTTAGTTGGTCCGATAGCCGCTTTTTTTACCTTTATCGGTTCAATGGGCAACATTCCGCTTGCAGCCGTATTATATGGAAACGGCGTTAGTTTTGCAGGTGTCATGGCATTTATTTTTAGCGATCTTGTCGTGCTGCCGGTATTGCGTATCCAGGCGAAATACTATGGCTGGAAAATGGCAATGTATATTTTAGGTATATTTTTGGTAATTTTAGTCGTTACTGCGCTAATTTTGCATTACACGTTTTCAGCTTTTGACTTGTTACCCAGTGCTGAAAATGTAAAATCGGTTACTGACCGCGAGTTTTTTGCTATTGATGCTACTTTCTTTTTGAATCTTCTGTTTACTGGCTTGAGCGGTTTTTTTCTTATCTGGAAATGGCGTACCACCGGATTTTCAAACAGTGATGATATTTTCAGCGAGCGATTCTTATTTTGGCTTGCACTGCTTGCATTGATCTGGCTCGCAGGCGGCTTAATTGTCTCGTTCGTTCTTATTTGATATTAGTTACCTTTTTTGGATGAGTAAAGTTTCAATTGTGTATTTTACTCAGTTTTTTGTTTTTTCAAGTTAATCTGCACCCAATATTTTCCAGTGTTAGTACTGTCTATTATGGAAGAATAAATTATAGAAACAATGATATAAATATTAGGCTGATAAACTTGCTCGCTATTTTTTGAAAAAAACTGGAAAAATTTCAACGTTGATTGACATTTTAATTAAGGCTTTAAATTTTTAAAGATTCCATTTGGATTTTTTGTCATCTTATTTTGAAAAAACAAAAGTTGTTATGTAAATTTTAAATTTAAGTTTATCTAGATTAGAACATTAAAAAATTGAATCGAAAAAGAGAGCTAAAAATGGTAGTGAGCACCAATTCCAAGGTACTCTACTTTTTCTTTATAAAACTGACCCGTTGGAGAGTTGCCGTAAAAATACTCAATTAGAAATTGTAACTTGCGACTAAATACTTGGTGATTGTCAAATTGAATACCAGCTCTGGCAGATATATCTGCATTCCAATTATTTTGTTCATGATTTTTGAAATCAACGGCAAGTATTGGTCTCAGCGCTGCAAAATCAATACGCCAAGGACTTCTGAACTCAAGTCCGTATTGAACAGACCAAGGTTTGATTGTTGAAGGTTGCTTATGAAAGATACCCCCACCTCCGCTATAGACACGAATACCATATGGCAGCTCATATGAAAGTCTAAGATCTACACCTTCATAGCTAAGATTGATGCGTTCCAAACGCGTCCTCAGTAAGAATTCATCACCAAGATGCGAGCTTTGGTGGAAAATTCGTCCAAAAGCAGAAAATTGTCCTGTCCGTAAACTTGAGTAGACAGAAGCAATAAAGTCACTATTGATCAGATCGGATGAACTGGCATCGAGATTGAAGTCGCTAAAAACAGCAGCCTGGAGCCCTGTTTCCCATTGTATGGCTGTTTGACCTATATTGGCTCGATAGAATGGGATTGTTTCTCCGAAACTAACTGCCCCATTATTTTCTCCATCTATGTCGGCACCCACATAATTTCGATAACTAGCGGAGAAATGTGCCCAACGTGGATCAGCCAACAATGGTTTAAATAAATGCCCGGTTGGTAAAAGCCCTGTTGGAAAAACTTCTGCGGGTGTTACTGCTGCGCTTATGGGAATTTCCTGTTGCTCTGGAACTGTAGTAGTTGTCATTTTTTGTTTATCCTCAATTGTGAGCAGCTCTACACCCGATACACCCGGAATCTCAGACAATATCTGCTTAACATATGCCCGGTCTTCTACTTTCAGATTAGAAGTCGATAATGTAATGACGCCTTCACGTACTACCAAGGTTGAGAAGTCAAGTTCATAATCTCGTTTAAGAACACCTGTTGCATAACCGGCAATATATGAATCATTGGGTATCAATTCACTCCAAATTGGAGATATTGTGAATAATGTAATTACCGAAAGAAAAAGCAACCGAACAGTACTGTTCATCTTTCTCATGGGTCCTCCAGTATAAAATATCATTGCTATCCCTTTAATAGACAAGGGATAGCAAAAATATCTGGCAGTAAAAAATACTGAACTGAGTATGATCTGACGCTACGTCTATTAACGGTAGCTATCAGACCTAGTCGAAACTACTACATATAAATTATGCTTTTGGGGTATATGCCGTACACCAGCCTTCAGGGCTGATACGACCTTCCACAATTTTACATTCCCCATTAGCTTGAGGAGTTTTTCCGGGAATAAATTGCATGCAATTACTGCACTTTTCATTTCTATTCGGATTGTCTTGATATTTCACCACAGTTTTAGGCGCTTTCGCTGCTTCTGCCTTATTAATTGCTCCTGTCATAAGAGGAAAAGTGATACCAATTGCCAAGAATTTGATTAGTTCACGACGTGTGAGCTTCTTTTGACGATAATTCATAATTCTTCTCCTTCTCCCTGAATATAGAATAGATTCAAAAAAATAAATACCACTAAAATAGTATCTTTTCTCATTAACAATCTTTTTCGCTCATTATTACTCTCTTCTAATAAATCACTGTTGTCCAGTTAACTGACAAGTAGAAAGCTCGATTCAACCAGAATTGTTATGATCGTGTTTTATATAACTTATTGAACAAGAATGAAGAATTGGGTTATGGCCCATTGTAATACAATCCGTATTCAAATTCTAAGTTAGTTCCGAAACATGAATTTGAGTCTCTGGCGAGACGTCATATTTACACCGGGTTTCTCGTACAGGTTGATTGTTAAGAAAATAACTCCTAAGACACCTGTCCAAAAAATGGGGTCCACTTCTTACAGCGACCTTCGGATTAGTTTGTCACCATGATGATGGTACACTTGTTTGGTAATATCAGCTTGCGCTAAATCGTAGAAAACGTGATTGGCAAGCGTATTGCCTTGTCATTTTGGCAGCGTAAAGTTTACGCGTTCGATAGTTTAATCCCGTAGGATCGGTGACCAAATCATGACATAATGAATCTATTGATTTTGAAACAAAAAAGCAGGGAAGCTGTGTTAATTTTAACGCCAGGTACTACATGAGGAAGGAACAGGCCATGATTGAATATACTTTCGATACCGAGCACGCAATTCTCTATGTACAACCAAAATCTTCTCTTGAAGAAAACGATTTTGTGCAGCTCGCGAAAACGGTTGATCCATTCATTGAGAAAAACGGAGATCTCGCTGGTATTATCATCCAAACCCCAACATTTCCTGGCTGGAAAAGTTTGGGTGCGATGGCGAAGCATTTTCGTTTTGTACGAGATCACCACAAGCACATCAAGAAAATTGGACTTGTAACCGATTCCTCCATAGGCGATGTGGCGGAGCATTTGGCGTCACATTTCGTGTCGGCTGAAATCAGGCGTTTTTCAGCGGGAGAATTTGAAGCCGCCAAACGATGGATCATAGTTCGCGGTAGATTTGGTTGAGGTAATTTTTTTACTTACAAAATTGTCAGATTAAGTCTCGTGCTTTACATATTATGTAATCAATCATTATTCGGCTATATGAGTTAATTCAGGAATAAGAATTCGGTGAAAACTTTTCCTTCAACTACTGGTTTTTGTATGCTGACTGATAGCCGTTATCCGTTATTAACCATGAATTTGATGGATTTCGGTCGAACGATTCTGCGTAACTCCGTGGCGGTCTTATAAATTAAATTAGCTTTTTTTAACGTTTTTTAACATTTTCTTGACATTTTCTTGACACTAGAACGTTTATTATTTAGTTTACTAACAAGAGTTAGCTAAAACGCAAAATCAATAACACCTTCATCAACAATATCAATAAAGCTTTTTCTTAGTTTCATCAAGATCAACTCCATTAATTTATTAGGAGGACAAGATGGAAGCTTTAGAGCCACATTTCTAAATGTCGATAGCAATCGCCATTTAGAACTCGCAACAAAATCCAAACACAACCCAGCTGATTTGTAAAATCGTAGTATTGAAGTAAATGTAATTTACAGCGCCGAAGCATAAAGCTTAGTGTTGCACTATGAATTTGGAAGATCGGTTGGAAACAGAATGGGAGGAGATTCAATGACTACTCTAGCAGCTGATAAATCAGAAAGAATTCATGGTTTAACTCAGACCAACAATAGCCACATTAAGCGTAGTTATGATATGCCTGCAATGCTTATACTTTCGGAGGACGGTAAAATATTTTATGCCAATAAAGAAGCGGGGGAACTGCTGGATTTATCCCCTAAGCAGCTCTCTAAACTACATATTTCCAAGGTGATATTGGAATTGATAAATATGGACTTGCTGGAAGAAGGCAAAAAGCGTGTCAATGCTTATTTACGCTTTCTTTCACGGATTGGATACAAGTTCGAGCTTTGTAATTTGCATGGAAAAAGATTTTCGGGTGTGCTTTTTTTCAATGATATTGATTTGCACGGTCGCCATAGTGTAGTTGTTCTTATCTATCCAGACTCAAAAGTCTATTCGAATGTGATATATCAATTTAATGAAGGAGAGTAACAATGAACAAGATAACGAAACCCCTATTCGGTTTATTCTTAATGCTTTTTGTTGTTTTCGTTGCCGGAAACATATCTACACTACAGGCGCAGGAAACTGAAAAAAAGTCGCAAATGGCGTTGCATCATCTTCATATCTCCATGCTGAATCATGGTCTGGAAATGGCCGCCCAAGGTGCGAATCTTGAGATGATTTCGACGATGGAAATGAATCCTGATGTGAAACCGGAACTTGAATCTATTACCTTGAAACATGGTCGTGACATGGTTACACGGGGCAAGGAGTTAATCGAGCGGGCCATACAGGGTTCAGCGATGGAGGAGTTGCACAAAGAATCAGGAACCTCTGGCAAGACGATGCAGTATACCCATGATTTAGGTAACGCTATGTTAGATGTGGTTGGTTATCTAGATAAAATGCACATGAAGTTCCCAACCGGAAAATCAATGAGTCTGCATCATATGCATCTGGCGCTTAATCACGCGTTGGTAATGGCAATTGAAGGCTCAGATTTGATCATGCTGGGTCAGATGGGAATGTCGCCAAAAGTAGACGGTTTTTCTATCGAACATGGAAAAAAAATGATCTCCGAGGCTGAATCGATATGGAAGAAAACCATGGAAGGGAAAGCAATGAAGGATCTAATGAGCGACAAGAAAAGCGATCTTATGGAGCGCACCCATAAGCTTGGCGATGCTGTACAAAAGGTTTTTGGCATGCTTGAAAACATGCCTGAAGCCTAATAATACGCT
This sequence comes from Burkholderiales bacterium, assembly GCA_024235755.1. Taxonomy (GTDB): domain Bacteria; phylum Pseudomonadota; class Gammaproteobacteria; order Burkholderiales; family Nitrosomonadaceae; genus Nitrosomonas. Next base: position 154,905 of record JACKLV010000004.1, read on the forward strand.
GGGATGGAATTCAGCTGTGCCTAAGCCTTTGGGCACAGCTGAAATATGGAAACAAATCAAAAAATAGAAAGATGACAATCTCTCCAAATAAGTATTTTGTAAAGTTAATATTGCATCGATAAGAATCGGTCTGGATAAGTTGCTTGATTGATTCCGTCTGTAGCTTATTACTACGTTAACAAGGAGTGGCCGGATGAGTAATACAGTCAGTGATTTTTTGCTGCAGCGTCTTTCCGACTGGGGCATTACACGCATTTATGGTTTTCCTGGGGACGGGATTAATGGAATCTATGGCGCCCTAAATCGCGCCTTAGATCGTTTTGATTATGTCCAAGCTCGGCATGAAGAAATGGCCGCTTTTATGGCTTGTGCCCATGCCAAGTTTACTGGTGAAATTGGAGTATGTATTGCTACATCTGGTCCCGGTGCAGTTCATCTGTTGAACGGTTTATATGACGCCAAGCTAGACCATCAACCAGTTGTCGCCATTGTCGGTCAGCAGGCGCGTGCATCATTGGGCGGTAGTTATCAACAAGAAGTCGATCTGAACAATCTGTTTAAAGATGTTGCAGGTGATTATGTGCACAGCCTTATAGTGCCTGCACAAACACGTCACATTGTTGATCGAGCTTTGCGCATTGCCCAGTCCGAGCGTACCGTTACATGTGTGATTATTCCAAACGATGTGCAGGAGCTCGACGCGGTTGAAACCCCTCCGCGTGTACATGGTACTGTTCATTCGGGTAGCAGTTTTAGTTCGCCACAAGTGGTGCCAGCTAAAGACGATCTGCATTCCGCTGCCGAGATACTGAATGAAGGAGAAAAAGTCGCAATCCTAGTTGGGGCCGGTGCATTGACTGCATCAGAAGAAATAATTGAAGTCGCTGAACGGTTGGGGGCGGGCGTTGCTAAGGCGCTACTGGGCAAAGCAGTATTGCCTGATGATTTGCCCTATGTCACCGGGTCTATCGGTTTATTGGGTACGCGGCCAAGCTGGGATATGATGAACGATTGCGACACACTACTGATGATCGGCTCACGCTTTCCTTATTCAGAATTTTTACCGCGGGAAGGTCAAGCACGCGGCGTACAGATTGATCTCGACCCAACTATGCTGGGTATACGCTATCCGATGGAGGTGAATTTAACCGGGGACAGCTCTGCGACACTGCAAGCACTTATCCCACTTTTAAAACCAAAGACCAATCGTAGTTGGCGTGAAACAATTGAAAGAAATGTGACCGAATGGTGGGAAGTAATGGAAGCGCGCGCCATGAGTTCGGCTAAACCAATCAACCCGCAGCGCGTGTTCTGGGAGTTATCACCACGCCTGCCGGATAACTGTATTCTGGCATCTGATTCCGGCTCGGCAGCTAATTGGTATGCTCGCGATCTGAAAATACGCCGCGGTATGAAGGCCTCGTTATCTGGAACTTTGGCTAGCATGGGTGCAGGCGTGCCCTACGCTATTGCGGCTAAGTTTGCTTTCCCCGAACGGGTAGTGATTGCCTTGGTCGGTGATGGCGCAATGCAAATGAACGGTAATAGCGAGTTAATCACTATTGCTCATTATTGGCGCCAATGGAGCGATCCACGGCTAATTGTAATGGTGCTGAACAATGGTGACCTTAACCAGGTTACTTGGGAACAGCGGGCAATAGCAGGCGACCCGAAATTCGAGGCGTCGCAGATTGTTCCGGACTTTTCTTATGCGCGTTATGCCGAGTTACTGGGTTTGAGAGGGATTCGGGTCGACAATCCCGATCAGATTGGTACGGCTTGGGATCAAGCACTGGCTGCAGACCGGCCCGTCTTGTTGGAAGCTATCACTGACCCTAGTGTACCTCCATTGCCGCCGCATATCACATTTGACCAAATTAGAGCTTACGTATCCTCACTATTGAACGGTGATCCAGACAGCGGCGAGATTATTAAAGCATCAGCCAAGCAATTATTTGACAGTTTAAAACCGGACCACAAGCAGCAAAAAACATAAAAGCAGTTTTTTGTCTAGCTATTGAATTTAATGCTTCTATCTCCAATCGATAGATTCTCTAATAAATTAGGCTGTTTGTAGATGCCATTACCGATTGAGAACTATATCTTGATTGGTAACTTCAGCGATGTCGCCGACTAGTTCCACTTAGATGTCAGCGTTGAAGTGATTGGCGTGTTTCATCAGAAATCGCAACTAAAACGAACAATCAGCAAACAAACTTTAAGGACGGGTGGCATGAACAATAACTTTACCGTTGCTAAAGATAGAGATTGCATAGTGCCAATCCGTCGGATCGATGTTTCGGCTTATACAATTCCAACTGATCAACCGGAGTCAGATGGCACACTGCAATGGAGCAACACCACGCTGGTGCTGGTTGAGATACAAGCAGGCAATCAGTGTGGACTTGGCTATAGTTATGCCGATACTGCTACCGCTCGCCTTATTCAAGATAAGTTGGCAGATTTGCTTTTGGGATACGATGCGCTGTCGCTCCCCGGTGCCTGGGCGATAATGGTTCATGCCATCCGCAATCTAGGCCGCCCAGGAATCAGCTCAATGGCGATCGCAGCGGTTGATAACGCGTTGTGGGATCTTAAGGCAAAACTGCTTGAATTGCCGCTGATAACATTGTTGGGTAGGACGCGCGACGCCATATCGGTCTACGGCAGCGGCGGTTTTACATCATATAGCATCGAGCAATTGCAACGCCAGCTTGGTGGCTGGACAGATACAGGTATTCAATGCGTCAAAATGAAAGTCGGCCGTAAACCGGAGCAGGATATCGAACGCGTCAAAGCCGCACGGGCGGCCATTGGTGATGCTACAGAGTTATTCGTCGATGCAAATGGTGCCTATAGTCGTAAACAAGCTATAGCCATGGCTGAGGCGTTTGCCGAATTTGGCGTGGTCTGGTTTGAAGAGCCCGTTTCATCTGATGATTTAGAAGGCTTACGTTTACTGCGTGACTGCGGGCCAGCCGGGATGGCGATCAGTGCCGGTGAATACGGTTACGACTTGTATTATTTTCGCCGCATGCTGGCGGCTGGCAGTGTTGATGTTTTACAGGCTGACGCTACCCGCTGCGCCGGCATCAGCGGATTCTGCGGAGCGGCGACGTTGTGCGAAAGTTTTGGTTTGCCACTGTCATCGCATTGTGCCCCAGCATTGCATACTCATCTTGGTTGTGCATTGCGCTCTATTTGTCATCTGGAATACTTTCATGATCATGCCCGAATCGAACAGATGTTGTTTGATGGTGCACAAACACCGCAACAGGGCAAACTGTATCCAGATTCGTCGCGACCTGGCTTGGGGTTGGAATTCAAACGCGCCGACGCAGCGCAATATGCTGTTTGAGATTATTATGAATAATATTACCCAACATTCCTATGTAAACGATAAGCAACGAACAGCGCCGCGCGCAGAAATAGGGGAACAGCCTGAAAACGTCAGCGCATTAGCTACCGAATTATCAGCCGCTATTGAAGGCGAAGTTCGATTTGATGATGGCAGCCGCGCTACTTATGCTACGGACGCCTCAAATTATCGACAGGCCCCGATCGGCGTAGTGCTGCCAAAGAGCGTCGACGACGTTGTTAAGACCGTGGCACTTTGCCGCAAGCATGGTGCGCCGATTACCGCCCGTGGCGGCGGTACCAGCCTAGCCGGACAGTGTTGCAATATTGCCGTTGTGATAGATTTTTCCAAGTATATGCATCACGTGCTTGAACTCGATCCAGATCGACGACGAGCAAAAGTACAACCAGGTGCTAATCTGGATACGCTACGCAGGCAAGCGGAGCAATATCACTTGACTTTTGGTCCGGATCCCGCGACCCACGATCACAATACTCTGGGCGGTATGATTGGTAATAACTCCTGCGGGGTGCACTCGGTGATGGCCCAGTTTTACGGGCCGGGGCCTTTGACTGTGGATAGCGTCGAATCCCTGGAAATCCTCACCTATGACGGTCTGCGCCTGACGGTTGGCGCCACCTCCGAAGAAGAATTATCCAAAATTATCAATCAAGGCGGTCGACGTGGAGAAATTTATGCTGGCTTAAAAACACTACGCGATCGCTATGCCGATCAGATTCGGACTAAATATCCTAATATTCCGCGCCGTGTGTCCGGCTATAATTTAGATTGGTTACTTCCCGAACATAATTTCAATGTTGCAGGTGCGCTGGTTGGTAGTGAAGGTACTTGCGTTATTGTGCTATCGGCTACACTTAAGCTCATGCCCAACCCTGCCGTTCGCTCGTTGCTGGTGCTTGGTTATCCAGATGCATATCACGCAGGCGATCATATTATGGAAATTCTTGAGCATAAACCGGTTGGATTGGAAGGGATTGATCAAGCGTTGATCGGCTATATGAAAAAGAAACACATGCATCCTGAGGATGTTGAAATGTTGCCAGATGGTGGCGGCTGGCTGTTGGTCGAATTCGGCGGTGATAGTAAGGAAGATGCCGACAATAAAGCGCAAAAACTAATGGATGAATTGAAAAAAAAAGATGATGCGCCATCAATGAAATTGTTCGATGATAAGGAACAAGAGCACCATATATGGCTAGTGCGCGAATCCGGGTTGGGTGCAACTGCCAATGTACCCGGCATGTCGCCCACTCATCCGGGCTGGGAGGATGCCGCCGTCCCGCCGGAAAAAGTAGGCCCGTATTTGCGCGATTTTCGCAAACTGCTAAATGAATTTGACTACCAATGTGCGTTGTATGGACACTTTGGTCAAGGCTGCATCCACTGCCGTATTGACTTTGATTTGCTGACCACAGAGGGAGTAAAAAAGTACCTGGCTTTTATTGATAAAGCCGCCGACTTGGTAATCAGTTACGGCGGTTCGCTGTCTGGCGAGCATGGTGATGGCCAGGCACGATCAATGTTACTTCCGAAAATGTATGGTGAAAGGCTGGTTGACGCGTTTCGCGAATTCAAAAAAATTTGGGACCCCGGCTGGAAGATGAACCCCGGTAAAGTGATTGATGGTTATCGCCCAGATGAGAATTTGCGTATGGGCCCGCGCTACAACCCGCCATCAGTCAAGACCCGTTTCGGTTATCCAGACGATGATGGCAGCTTTGCTAAAGCAACTGCGCGTTGTGTAGGTGTGGGCATGTGTCGGCGTGTGGATAGTGGTGTGATGTGTCCCAGTTACATGGCCACCCGCGAAGAAGCCTATTCTACGCGCGGCCGTGCCCGGTTATTGTTTGAAATGTTGCAGGGCGATATCGTTGCCGATGGCTGGCGAGATCAGCGCATTCATGATGCGCTGGATTGGTGTTTGGCTTGCAAAGGTTGCAAACATGATTGTCCGGTCAATGTCGACATGGCTACTTACAAAGCCGAATTTATGTCGCATTATTACCGGTATCGCTTACGGTCACGGCACGAATACGCAATGGGTTTGATATACTGGTGGTCACGGGCAGCTTCAAAGCTACCGCTGTTAACAAATTTTTTTACTCAGCATGAGCCGTTTGCATTCATTATCAAGAAAATTGGTGGGATTGCATCCGAACGACGCCTGCCGCTTTTTACCAAACAAACGTTTAGAGATTGGTTTCAAAAGCGGCAGTCTAATCAGTCGAACAAACCGAGGGTCATTCTGTGGCCTGATACCTTTAGCAATCACTTTCTGCCAGAACCAGCCAAAGCCGCAGTTGAGGTGCTGGAAGCTGCAGGTTATCAAGTTGAACTTCCACCACGGCCGCTGTGTTGTGGTCGGCCACTGTACGATATCGGTATGCTGGATCTGGCAAAGAAACTTTGGCGTCAAACGTTGACTGCACTCCAATCCGAGATTACAGCAGGCACACCGATAGTGGGACTGGAACCTTCCTGTGTAGCAGCTTTTCGCGATGAATTGATTAATCTTTTTCCTAACGATTACAATGCGCGCCGACTCAGCCAGCAAACTATGCTGCTGAGCAGTTTTTTGCGAAAGATAGATTATCGGCCTCCTAAGTTGCGACGTCGGGCACTAGTGCATGCTCATTGCAATCATCGGGCAATAATGGGTATGAAAGCTGAAGAGGCATTGCTCAATCGGCTTGGCCTGGATTACGAATTGATGGATTCGGGCTGTTGCGGCATGGCGGGCGCATTCGGTTTCAGCGAAAAAAAATATGACGTTTCAATCAAAATTGGTGAACGTGTTTTGTTGCCGGCGGTACGTAACGCCGCGCAAGACACTTTGGTAATCACGAATGGATTTAGCTGTCGCGAACAGATCAGTCAAACTACAGGTCGCCGGGCATTACACTTGGCTGAAGTATTAGCGCTTGCTTTGCGCGAAGGTAAGCAGGAATTGTTTGACGACGATCCAGAATTTAACGTGTGCAGCCATCCGCGTCATCCGGCATTTTCACTAAAATGTTCCGAGGAAATTTTCAGTGAGAAAGACGACTAAACCTTAAATCGTAGTAATAATCAATATTTCTGTAGGAGTGTTCATGCAACATAAGCTTTAAGTCTGCAGGTACTGTATTAAACTGTTTTTGCAGTTGCTAACAAGTGGAGGATTCGAAGTTTTACCTAGATTGATAGGAGTATATTATGAAAAATAACACTATCGGAAGAACTCGCTGGGCGATTGCCGAAGGTTATATACCACTCGGCAGCACAAACGGCGAAGATCCACGTTTTTTAAGTCACGAAACGGCGTGCATACTTAACGCTGGTGATCAGTGCGCACATGTCACAATTACAGTTTATTTTAAAGACCGGGAGCCGGCTGGCCCATATTATATTTTGTTACCCGCACGTCGTGTTTTGCATCAGAGATTCAATGACTTGAATAAGCCAGAGTCAATTCCCAAAGATACGCCTTTTGCTAGTGTGATCGAATCCGATGTGCCAATAGTGGTGCAGCATACCCGGCTCGATTCGCGGCAGCCAGAATTGGCTTTATTAAGTACAACTGCCTACTCCGATGAATAATTATAGGTGATTCATTTTTTGGTGGGATTGAAAGCTGAGTAGGATTTATCAAAAACAGGTTTTTACCCGACCTTGGTAACAACGGCTCAGTTACTTTTCAGATATCGATAAAAACCCGAATAACTTTTTAATGGTTGGTTAACAGTCAGTTCTGCAATCAACAGAGGGAAATCTGAATTTCTAAATATAAATAATTAGTTAATTAATTGATTTAAAGGGTTAAATCTCGTGAAGCACAATTTATATATGACGCCATTCTTAGTGATATCGATCACAGCAATTGTGGTATTACCAAATGCAGTTCAAGCTTCAGAAGCGCCGCTGAATTATTTCTTACATAGTTACGGTCCGGCGGCGAAGCCAACAATGTATTTGGGATGGGTGCTTGCAGGACTATCAGTGATTATTTGTATTGTTATTTCGCTACTTCTGTTAACCGCCATAATCCGGAAGAGATCCCGCAGCGATCCATACTCCATTGATCGCGAAGGTGGTGGGCTTCTCTGGATATATATTGGTACAGGAATATCAACTATTATTTTATTTGGATTGGTGATTTATTCATCGATGATCCTAAATCAGGTTGCAAAGCCAACTCAGACACCGGCCCTTACTGTAACAGTGACTGGATATGACTGGTGGTGGAAAGTTGAATATGAGCATGATGATCCTACCCAACACATTATCACTGCAAATGAACTCCATATTCCTGTGGGGTTGCCCGTTCTTATCAAACTTAAAAGCGCTGATGTTATTCATGCTTTTTGGGTGCCAAAGCTTGCCGGAAAAACACAAATGATTCCGGGTCTGGTAAATCAGCAGTGGATTCAAGCAGATATGTCAGGCATATATGCTGGGCAGTGCGTTCAGTTTTGCGGAGCTGGTCATGCTCATATGGGTTTAGAGGTTATCGCAAAAAGCCCCCAAGAATTCGAAGACTGGCAGAATACTCAAAGAAAAACTGCAATGCTTAGTTTCAAGACATTTGAAGATCCAGGTTATAAAGTATTTATGGATCAATGTGCTGGCTGTCATACCATCCGGGGAACTGAAGCTGCTGGCAAGCATGCGCCAGATCTAACTCATCTGAATTCACGACGTAAAATTGCGGCAGGATTATTAGCCAACACGCCCGACCATCTAAAAAAATGGATCATGAATGCACAAGAACTTAAACCAGGATCGCGCATGCCGAGCTTTGCTCTGTCAAACCATGAAATTGCTGCACTAATGCTTTTTTTATCGAATTTGGATTAAAAGTATATGGCTATCTCCGACAAGAAACATAATCTTCCAGATAATCGTCTTGAACGCGTTCCTGAATATGGTTGTGCTCCAACTGGTTCGACTGTCGAGATGCGTCTCGCACACACGTGGGAATGTAATCCGGGTTGGCGTGGTTGGTTTTCAACGGTCGATCATAAAACGATAGGTATACGATATCTTATTACTGCATTCATTTTTCTGATAATAGGAGGTATTGAGGCGCTTATTATGCGTGCGCAGCTTTCCCTGCCCGATCAGACTTTATTGACACCAGAACAATATAATCAATTGTTCACGATGCACGGCATAACGATGATTTTTCTTTATGCTTTGCCGATTCTGTCAGGTTTTTCCAATTATCTTTGGCCGCTATTATTGGGTTCCCGAGATATGGCTTTCCCACGCCTTAACGCCCTTTCATATTGGATATTTCTATTTGCTGGCGTCTTTATGTATGCAAGTTTTCCACTAGGGCAGGCCCCTAACGCAGGCTGGTTTAACTACGTACCTTTTTCTGGACCTATTTATAACACAGGTCCAAATATTGATGTTTTTGCTCTTGGTATGGTGCTTTTGGGAATTTCAACGACAGTGGGTGCAGTTAATTTTATAGTTACGCTATTTAAAATGCGGGCACCCGGCATGACGATTAATAGAGTACCAATACTCGTTTGGGGTACGCTGACCGCATCCGTAGCAAATCTCATTACTATTCCCGCAGTAAGTCTGGCTTTCTTACTTTTATGGCTAGATCGTCAAGTTGGCACCCAATTCTTCGATGTGGCTAACGGCGGTAAACCGTTGCTATGGCAACATTTGTTCTGGATTTTTGGCCATCCGTGGGTTTATGCCATTGTTTTGCCTGCCATGGGTATTGTTTCTGATGCCTTGCCAACATTTTGTCGAAGACCTCTTGTCGGCTATACGGCGGTAGCTCTCGCTACCATGGCTACAATGATGTTTGGTTTTGTAGTATGGGTTCATCATATGTTCGCAACGGGTTTACCCACTATATCTTTGTCAATATTTGGTGCCGCCAGTATGGCAATCTCTATCCCAAGCGCAGTGGCTGTATTTGCCTGGATCGCAACTATCTGGCTGGGAAGGCCTGTGTTCAAGACACCCTTTTTATTCTTTGCCGGTTTTGTCATTTTATTTGTAATCGGTGGCTTGTCCGGTGTCATGGTGGCGGCGGTATCACTTAACTGGCAACTTAACGAAACCTATTTCGTTGTCGCACACCTGCACTATGTTTTGCTAGGTATTAATGTATTTCCGGTCATAGGAGGGATTTATTATTGGTTTCCCAAGTTTACCGGTCGTATGATGAATGAAAAACTAGGCAAATGGAGCTTTTGGGTTATGTTTATCGGATTCAACGCAGCATTCTTTCCGATGCACATTGCCGGTTTACTAGGCATGCCCAGGCGCATTTATACATATTCGTCGCATATGGGATGGGATACCGTCAACATGATTACATCAATCGGCTCCTTTATATTTGCTATTGGCATTCTGATTTTTCTGGTTAACGTTATGATCAGCCTTAAACGTGGCGTATTGGCAGGCTCAAATCCTTGGGATGCAGCGACTCTCGAATGGTCGATATCTTCACCACCACCGGCTTATAATTTTGCAGTCATTCCTATAATCGCAAGCCGTCATCCATTATGGGAAAATCGGTTAAATGAGAGTAGCGAACGTTCAAGTCTTTCCGAAGGATATTTACTAACGGCAGGTCATGAAACAATCGGTACCTCACCGATTGATGCGAAACCACAAGTTATCCTAAAAATGCCGGGTGATTCTTATATACCATTTTTTGTCGGACTATTTGTATCACTGCTGTTTGTCGGTCTGTTATTTCATTGGTGGAGTTTTATCGGTGTGATGACCGCAGCATGTTGTATTACGCTAATTTTATGGATGTGGCCTCAAAAATCACTAGCTCAACGAACAGTATTCAACGCCGATCATTCTTCACAGAACAATTCGGAAAAAATATGAATCTATTTGATCATAACCGGTCTCTGCCGATAGGAAGCGACGCTAAACTATCAACGGGATGGTGGGGTGTCCTAGCATTAATTGTGACAGAAAGTGCTTTGTTCGCGTATTTACTGTTTACATACTTCTATCTGTCGGCTCAGACTGAACAGCAATGGCCTCCAGAAGGATTACCCAGTCTGACTATGCCAATCATAAACACAATAATTTTACTCGCTAGCAGCGTTTCTGTCTGGGCCAGTGAACATTACATTCGATTGAAGCAAATACGTTGGAGTATCGGCCTAATGGCGTTATCAATAATCCTTGGTATCAGCTTTGTGCTGATCCAGCTTATCGAGTGGCATAAGAAACCTTATGACATGACGTCGGATCTCTACGGATCACTATATTTCACGATTACGGGATTTCATATGTGCCATGTGGTTATAGGTATCGTTGTTTTATTGTTATTGCTAGTTTGGCTTTCGTTAGGGTATTTCGATGATAGACGACATGCCGCTGTCACAATAGGCGGTGTGTACTGGCATTTTGTCGATGTTGTTTGGCTGTTTGTTTTTGCGACTTTGTATTTATTTCCTTACAGTGATTCCGTGTAGAAGTTGAAAGAACTCTATTAGGGCAAGTAAATAAATTAATTGTACATTTCCAGCTTATGAGTACATACAAAACATTGTTCGCTTTATTCGGTGCTCCCGCAGCATGGATCATGCAGATGCTCTTAAGCGAATCACTCACCGCATATGCCTGTTATCCATATCAGGAACCACTGTCAGCGCCACTTTGGACAGATTTGCCAGCGATACTTGCTGCAATCAGTATAACTTGTTTGACATTAAACTTTATTTCTGCATACGTAGCATGGAGTTTTTGGCAACAATCTAACAATCCAATGATTGATAAAATTAATACACGTGAGCAGTCTCTCAAAATTGTAGGTGGACAATCTCAATTTCTTGCAATGTTGGGTATTATGTCGAATGTCGTATTTTTCGTGGCAATTTTATTTACTAGTTGCGCAATTTTATTAGTACCATTGTGTAGCGAATGGGCCTGATTCAAATGATATCAGCGGCTTTACTAATTAACACCGTTAACCCAATGCCAAACAGTTTTGCATGTCGTTTGTTAATTATCTTTACAATATGGGTGGTCGCCGAAAATGCCCAGAGCGCAGATCCAGAAATAATTGCTCGGGGTGCATATCTCGCCAAAGTGGCTGACTGCGAGAGCTGCCATACGGCAGGCCCCGATCATCCGCCATTTGCTGGTGGTTTTCCAGTTAAGTCTCCTTTCGGAATTATTTATTCGACTAACATAACACCCGACCCGGCAACCGGAATCGGTCAATACAGTTACGAAGATTTTAGTCGCGCCGTTCGAAAAGGGATTGCTAAAGACGGCAGATATTTATATCCGGCAATGCCGTATCCTTCATTCGCAGCGGTCTTGGATGATGACATTCAAGCGCTGTACCTATATTTTATGGAAGAAGTAAAGGCTGTTAATCACATGCCACCGCAAACCAAACTTCCCTTTCCTTTTAATCAACGTTGGACACTTATGTTCTGGAATGCCGTATTTGCCACTCAGGAACCGTACAAAGTTCGCACCGATCGTAATATGCAATGGAATCGCGGCGCCTATCTGGTGCAAGGACTGGGGCACTGCGGCGCTTGCCACACGCCACGCGGCTTAGCATATCAGGAGAAAGCATATTCGGAATTATCATCTGAATATTTGAGCGGCGCAATTGTGGATAACTGGTCTACTGCGGATCTGTCAGGTAATAATGCGTCTGGTTTGGGGAGATGGTCTAAAGCAGAAATTTCAACATTTCTGGAAACTGGTCACAGTAGGCTAGGAGTGGCATTCGGCAGTATGGTAACCGTGATTGAAAATAGCACGCAATATCTACGGAAAGAAGACTTGGACGCCATTGCGACCTATCTCAAATCGCTTCCATCCCGAAAAAGCAAATCGTCTTACAAACCCTTTATTGCACAGGATCAATCAGATAAGGTCAATTTAGAAATTGGGATCAATCAATTTGAACGCCCGGGCGCCGGTCTTTATTCTGGGTTTTGCGCAAAATGTCATCAACTCAATGGCAAAGGCGATCTTCCAAAATATCCACGGTTGAGCGGCAATTCTATGGTTCTTTTAGAAAACCCTGTATCTGTCATACGTCAAGTGCTGGAAGGAGGGAAAGGTCCGCTGACAAAAAATGGACCTATACCGAAAGAAATGCCAAGTTTTGCAAAAAAATTATCTGATCGGGAGATTGCAGAGGTGCTTACTTTTGTGCGCAACAGTTGGGGTAATACAGCGCCTCCGATCACATCACGTGATGTATCCAAAATACGAAAAAAATGTTGTAACACTACAGCTCCGTTAACCCATGAGTAAGAAGACCATTGTCCAACCCCGTAAGAAAAATGCAACAGAATGGTTAACTTAACATAGCGATGACCGCGACTTGTTCGAGCATTTGCGCAAAAATAAATCGGCTGTCTTGTTGCTTGCCGGGAACCCCGCGTGTTGTTTTCACTAATAACAACAAAAACGAACAGAAATTATGTATAGCAAAAGTCTATCAATGCGTATCCAGCTGCTTATAAGCAGTTTACAGACTATTCAGACCAAAAAATGTATGAATCCCATGCTCGTTATTCAGACAGTTCCGACTGAACAGGTTGCAGCCAGGAGCGTGTAATTCCTCTAATTCAGCAATAAGTTGACGAAAACTTCATGGATATAGTTTAAAGGCTTTGGTTTGTTAGTTTTGTTATGTTGGCGAAAATTGCTGAAAAACTTATTGATTGATATTGTTGTTTAGGCGTTTGACGATTGGGTCTACAGTCAATCCTTGTCCTATTATAGAAAACGCCACTATAACGTAAGTCATTACCAAAAAAAGTTCGCGGTGCATATCTTCGGTTAAACTTAGAGCCAGCGCAATTGAAATACCTCCTCTTATACCTCCCCAGGTCATTATTAAATGGGTTCGAGGAAAAAAATCAAGTTTTCTGGCGAAAAATTTTATAGGCAGCCATAACGACAGGTGCCTACTCAGCAGAACAATCGGAATAGCAATGATACCTGCCAGGATATATTCATTTTTAAAAGTTAGCACCAAAAGTTCCATACCGATCATAACAAAAAGCAAGGTATTAAGAAGTACATCAATCAACTCCCAAAACTTATCTACGTAGGTTTCGGTCATTTCAGACATGGCTGTGGAGCGAACCGTGTCATGACCTACAATAAGGCCTGTGGTTACCATTGCCAGAGGCGCTGATAAATGCAGCTCATGAGCCAGTAGGGTACCGCCCATTACTGCAGCCAGGGTAATCATGACTTCTACTTCATAATTATCGATGGCATTCATCATTTTAAAGGTACCGTATCCCAGAATTAACCCCCAGAGTATTCCACCAAGAACTTCTTTGATAAAAAGGTCAGCAATTTCAGAAACTTTTATGACTTCATTTGGTGCGACGGCAATGGAAAGAATGGTAAGAAAAACTACCACTCCCATCCCGTCGTTAAAAAGAGATTCACCGACGATCTTGGTTTCTAATTTTCTGGGAACATTGGCTTTCTTTAGAATTCCCAATACGGCGATAGGATCTGTAGGCGAGATCAATGCACCGAATAACAAGCAATAGATAAACCCCACCTGCAATCCCAACAGTTGCAAAAGATAATAGGTGAGTCCTCCAACGAGAAAAGTGGATACCAGTACACCCAGAGTAGCAAATACCAGTACAGGCCAACGGTGTACTCTTAGTTGATCGAAATTGGTTTGAAGAGCGCCGGCAAACAATAAAAAGCTTAGCATTATATCCAGCAGTACCGTTTCAAAGTCGATCTGTGAGATCAATTCTTTCTCGGCTTGCAAAAGGGTATTGTCAAAATTTGCAATAGCAATAACGGCTATTGTAAAGACAATAGTAATAATCATTAAGCCGATGGCAATAGGTAGCTTAAGGTATTTTATATTGATAAATCCAAAGATGGCTGAAAGTACAACCAAAATGGAAGCTATTGCATAATAATTCATTTGCGCTATTTTTTTCGAAGTCTTTGGTTCTTCTCAAAAACTGATTTGATAATAATGTTAATGCAGCTTTACTGCACCAAATGGTTAATTTGGAATTTTCAGCATAATAAGTTGCTAGACGGCTAAACTGGCTCGGTCAAACTTACTTGGTTATTGCGGGCAATCGCAAGTAATTTCATCAAAACAATCGTGTCTTCAGAAGCTTAACTCTCTGTCATTTTGTTTTTCAATGCCCATTCCGGGCGGACCCAATGACAGGTGTAGCCCCACGGATGTTTTTCCAGATAGTCCTGGTGCTCTTCTTCTGCTTCGTGGAATCGTGAAGCTTTGATAACTTCCGTTTGAATGCTGCCGGGCAGAACGGCGCTGGCTTCGATTTCAGCGATCAAATCGCGGGCTGTTTTTTCCTGTGCTTCGTTTGCAAAGAAAATTGCCGAGCGATAGCTATCGCCGATATCGTTGCCCTGGCGGTTTTTTGTCGTCGGGTCGTGCATGATGAAGAAGAATTCAAGCAGTTTTCGGTACGAGGTCAGGCGTGGATCAAACACCACTTCAATGGCTTCTGCATGTCCGGTATCGCCTTTCTTGACATCCCGGTAAGTTGCGTGCGATGTGTGACCGCCGGTATAGCCAACGCGCGTGCGCAGGACGCCCGGCTGCTTGCGGAACAAATCCTGCATCCCCCAGAAACATCCGCCGGCTAGAATGGCGGTTTCTTCTTGGCTATCGGATTGTGCGCGTTCGTGTCTGCCGCTGTTCTTTTCGCTGTTTTCGAACAGGTCAAGGTATTCGCCGTAGCCTTCTTCCTCCAGCCTGTCTTTGGGGACAAAGCGCAGTGACGCCGAATTGATACAATAGCGCAATCCGCCTTGATCGCGCGGACCGTCGGGAAAAACATGGCCGAGATGCGATCCACCGTGACGCGATTTAACTTCCGTACGGATCATGCCGTGACTGTTATCCGAATGCTCAGTCACATATTCGTCATGCACAGGTCTGGTAAAACTCGGCCAGCCGGAATGGGAGTCATACTTGTTCGCCGAGGAAAACAAAGGCTCCCCGGAAACGACATCCACATACAGGCCTTCCTCCTTGTGATCCCAAAACGTATTGCGAAAGGGCGGCTCCGTATCGCCGTGTTGCGTGACTCTAAACTGTAATTCATCCAGTTTCTCAACAGCTTGCTGTGTTTTTTCATATTTTCTTGTCATTGCGGTTTCCTTCAGTTTTTTTCAGGCAAATTCATTGATATTGTATGGGTCAATTTAAAACCGATAAAGTGGCAACTGTGTAAAATATAAAACTTTCGCGAGGCATTGTCTGGTCTGGGAAATGCATCTTAAGGTTTATGCTTGCAAGATGATTTAACGTTACGTGGGACTGAATGTTTGTTGTGCGTCGGCTGAAATATCTTCCGGCATTTGATATCATCTGAGCGGTTTATTTCTGTTTCATTTCATATTTGACGCCAGTGTTAGTTAATTATTCATCAGTACCCGGATCAAGCCGGCTTTTTTATATTTACGATCCGATGTGCAGCTGGTGCTATGCGTTCGTAAATAGCTGGTCGGCGCTTCAGCGGGCGTTGCCTGCGCATGTCGACGCGGTTTATGTGCTGGGCGGTCTTGCGCCGGACACGACGGAACCCATGCCGGATGCCATGCGCAGTATGATTCAGCAAACATGGCGGAAAATTGAAAAAACGGTGCCGGGCGTGCATTTCAATTATGATTTCTGGGCGCAGAATACCCCTGTAAGATCGACATATCCGGCATGCAGAGCAATTCTGGCAGCCAGAAAACAGAATCCGGCTGCTGAAGTGGAAATGCTGCGGGCGATTCAGAACGTCTATTACCAGCTTGCTAAAAATCCGTCGCTTCCCGAAACGTTGCTGGAATGTGCCGAAACAATCGGTCTGGACAGCGCCGTATTCCAGTCTGATTTATCTAGTGAAACGATTGATGCTGCGCTGAAGCAGGAACTGCAATTAGCGGCAGAATTGAATGCGTTTTCATTTCCTTCGCTGCGACTGATGTATCGGGATGCGATCTATCCAATCGCGATCGATTATCTTGATCACGGAGCAATGCTGAAGGAAATCGGTGCAGTGATCAATAACAATGAATGATTTTTAAGAAAAGTATCTATCAAATAAGGAATTTTCATGGGCAGTATCTGGTTTAAAGACTACACAGTTGAGTATCTGGAAGGATTGCGCAACGCTAACATGGGTGAACATATCGGTATACACTTTACCGAAATCGGCCCTGATTTTTTGAAGGCGCGTATGCCGGTGGACAAACGTACCACACAGCCTTTCGGTATTATGCACGGCGGCGCAAGCTGCGTTTTATCGGAAACGCTGGGCAGCGTTTCGGGATGGATGACGATTGATCCGGATAAATTTCGTGCGGTCGGTCTGGAGCTCAATATCAACCATATCCGTGCAGTGACCAAAGGTCATGTCATTGGCACGTGCACGCCGTTGCATACTGGAAGGCGCACCCAGGTGTGGCAGACCGACATTACCGAAGAAGCGACAGGTAAGCGCGTGGCGATTTCAAGGCTGACATTGGCGATTATCGACCACGGTACGCTGAGCGCGCAAAAAGAACATGTGGCCGTGGAGAGAAAGGGCTGAACAGATTCCGATTCAGCGTGGCGGTTACAAAAAATTGAAAGTGATAAATTCAGAAACAAAAAACCCCTCGTGGTGAGGGGTTTGCAGATCAAATACCAGCAATTGATTATTTTTGCATTGATTTTTTGAACATACGGTCGATTTTTTCTGCTGTGTCCATTGAACGCCTATTCGCTTCGTTGGCGATATTGACAGCATCATTGGCTTTTGCATTAGCTGCGGCAGCATCGGATTTTGCTGTGGCAACATCAGCTGACAATCTGTCGATCTGAGACTGCAAATCGGCTCTTGTGGAATCCAAATCACCTGTCGTTGCACATCCGGTAATACCGATAAATGCGCCTGCTGTTACGACTAATGCCAGTGTGCGTTTAATATCTGTAGTCATGCTAATTTATCTCCTCTTTCATTTTTAACGATTTTCCAATAATGAAACCAACTTTGTTACGAGGCACTTCTGATTTTTTAATATCAGCAGTCAATTAGCATATTAGCTGATTTATTCTGTAAAATAAATGGCTTCCAAATCAATTATGAAAATCTTTTTAGCCGGGGTGTTTTCGGTCAGACATCATGCCTAACGAATTTTAACCATAACCCCGGGTTTGAGCCATTTTCCTAGTACGTCGATCTGTTCGTTGGTCAATGCAATGCAGCCATTGGTCCAATGAAACTGGTCATGGATTTCAGGATCGCCGCGGCCTATGCCATGGATTCCGATATAGCCGCCTAGAATAGTATTTTGTGGCGGCGTTCTTTCCTGATTGGTTGCTCTTAAGATTGTTAGCCAGGTTTCTTCGTCAATCCGATTTTCTTCCAGAGCCCGCCGTGCAGTTTCACGGTCTGGATAATCCAGGCCGAAGAACCGGTAGTACTGGCTTTTTTCATTGATCCAGCCAATCCTGAAATCGCCCAGCGGGGTTTTGTCGTCTCTTGTTATTTTGTGCCAGGTTGTTCCGAAGCGTCCGATGGCGATATTTTCGAATACCTGCTGTGTTTTATCGCCTTGCATGACAGTGAGGGTATGATCGACAGTATTAACATCGATCCATATGTCATTGGCATTTGCACCGAAAGCCAGAATGGAGAAAAAAAACAGACCTATGACGTTACCCGAAAACCTGAAATTTTGCATAAACACCATCCTGCTTGTCTATATCTATCATGTATCAATTGATACGGTGATTATGTCATAATTTGTACCTTAAGGATTTATTTGTTGAAATTTTTATATGTGTCTGGCAATCCCGGCGCGGGTCGAGCATTTTACTGTGGATGATAATGCCATTGTCGAGCTGTCCGGCGTCCGCAAGGAAATTTCTCTGGCATTAGTTGAACAAGTCGAACCCGGAGATTATGTGATCGTGCACGCCGGTTACGCGATACAAAAACTCAATGTCGAAGAAGCGGAACGGACATTGGCGCTGTTTGATGAATTGTCCAGACAGGCAGACGAGGAGTATTAAAAAAACCGGCTTTATATGAAATATATTGATGAAATATATTGAAGCGTTCAGGGACGGCAGGCTTGCGCGTAAAATCGCCGCATTGATTGCCCGTGAGGCCGACTCGAACCGTCAATATTATCTGATGGAGTTCTGTGGCGGACATACCCATGCAATTTCCAGATACGGCATAGCCGATCTGCTGCCGGATCGTATTCATATGATCCATGGGCCGGGCTGCCCGGTCTGTGTTTTGCCGATGGGACGGTTGGAAAACGCGATTCAACTGGCGCAAATGCCCGGTGTTGTTTTATGCACGTATGGGGACATGCTGCGCATACCGACAGCAAAAGGCAATAGTCTGCTGAAAATCAAGGCGCAAGGTGCTGATATACGCATGGTCTATTCCAGTACGGAGGCGTTGAACATAGCGCAACAGAATCCACAGAAGACCATCGTTTTTTTGGCGATCGGTTTTGAAACCACCACACCAGCGACTGCCGTCGTCATTAAACAGGCTCAGGCTTTGGGTTTATCCAATTTCACCGTATTTTGTAATCATGTGCTTACGCCGTCAGCGATTTCGCATATCCTTCAATCGCCGGAAATACGGCAACTAGGGCTGGTGCAGCTGGACGGCTTTATCGGTCCGGCGCATGTATCCACAGTGATCGGTTCAAGACCGTATGAATATTTCGCCGAAGAATTTCAGAAACCGGTCGTGATTGCCGGTTTTGAACCGCTGGATGTGATGCAGGCGATACTGATGCTGATCCGGCAGTTAAATACAGGTCGCGCCGAAGTGGAAAACGAGTTTACCCGGGCGGTGCTGCCGCAAGGGAATATCAAGGCAAAAAGGCTGGTGGCGGAAGTATTTGAATTGCGTCCTTCATTCGAATGGCGCGGCCTCGGGCATGTGCCGTACAGCGCGTTACGCATCAAGTCCTGTTTCGCGGATTTCGATGCGGAGCAGCGTTTCGAGATTCCCGCTTTGTCACTTGCGGATCATAAGGCATGCGAATGTGGAGCGATTCTGCGCGGGGTTAAACATCCGCGCGACTGCAAAATATTCGGTACCGCCTGTACGCCGGACAATCCTGTCGGTTCCTGTATGGTTTCTTCCGAAGGCGCCTGCGCCGCGTATTTTCGCTACGGCCGGTTTCGCGACAGTCAAAACCAGCAAACAACGGCGCAGCATTAAATGCAGTCATCAACAAAAAAGAAACTTGCATATGCACGCACGCTTGATTTTAAAACAGGCCGTGTTGAAATGGCGCATGGCAGCGGTGGACGCGCCATGGCGCAGCTGATCGACCAGCTTTTCATGGCGGCGTTCGATAATGACTTTCTGCGTCGGATGAATGACCAAGCGAGCTTTATCAGTCCCGGCGGACGCATGGTGATGGCGACTGACAGTCATGTGGTGACGCCGCTTTTTTTTCCAGGTGGCGATATTGGTTGCCTGTCTGTGCATGGGACGGTCAATGATGTTGTCATGTCCGGTGCAAAGCCGTTGTATTTGTCAGCCGGCTTTATCCTGGAGGAAGGTTTTCCACTGGCGGATTTGAAACGTATCGTTGAATCGATGGCCAACGCAGCGCAGGCAGTACCGGTTCCGGTCATCACCGGCGATACCAAAGTTGTGGAGCAGGGTAGCGGCGACGGTGTTTTTATAACTACGACAGGTGTCGGCTTGGTCCCCGAGAATGTTTATATTTCCAGTGAGTGCGCCAAACCGGGCGACAGCATACTGATCTCCGGGACGATCGGTGACCATGGCATTGCCGTGATGCTGGCAAGGGATGATTTTTCGTTTCAAAGCTCGCTTGAATCGGATACGGCTTCACTGCACGAACTGGTTGCTGATATGGTCAATACGGTTCCGGGCATTCATGTGCTGCGCGATCCTACGCGGGGCGGTGTCGCCGCTGCATTGAACGAAATTGCACAGCAATCCGAAACCGGAATGATGCTGTATGAAGAGCGGATACCGGTTAAACCGCAAGTGAGCGCAGCCTGTGAGTTTCTCGGGTTCGATCCGATGTATGTGGCCAATGAAGGCAAGCTGATTGCCATTTGCGCGCCCGAGGATACAGATAAATTGCTGGATTCGATGCGTGCGCATCCATTGGGGCGGAATGCCGCCGTTATCGGAGAAGTGATTGCCGACAGCCATTGCTTTGTGCAAATGAAGACCCGGTTCGGCGGCACGCACGTGGTGGACTGGTTAAGCGGGGATCAGTTGCCGCGCATTTGCTGAGGTACTGTTGCTTCGTAATGCTGCTGCGTTTGATGCATTCATCACTTCTTCGGATGACAGTGGATACACACGCATGACCGCCGTTTTATGAAAATCCTGTTTTTAACGCACAGTTTCAACAGTCTGGCTCAGCGATTGTATGTTGAACTGACGCGCCTTCAACACACAGTTTCCATTGAGTTCGATATTAACGATGCCGTGAGCACGCAGGCAGTCACGCTTTTTCAGCCCGAACTCATTATTGCGCCATTTTTGAAACGTGCTATTCCTGAATCGATCTGGCAAAAAGTACCGTGTTTTATCGTCCACCCCGGTATTGTTGGCGACCGGGGGCCGTCCGCACTGGATTGGGCCATGATGCAGTCACAGACGGAATGGGGCGTTACCGTGTTACAGGCCAATGCCGAAATGGATGCCGGGGATATCTGGGCATTCGAAAATTTTCCGATGCCGCCGGTGCATTTGACTAAAAAGAGCAGCTTGTATCGCGATCAGGTTGTCGAAGCTGCCGTCCGGGCTGTATTGACTGCGATTGACCGCTTTACAGCCGGTAACTATAGACCCAGGACACTGGATTATGCGCAGCTTGATGTGCGCGGAAAAAAACACAGGCCTATTCGCCAGAGTGATCGTGCAATCGACTGGCAGCAGGACGATACGCATACAATCCTCAAAAAAATCAATGCAGCAGATGGCTTTCCCGGCGTGTTTGATGAAATATCGGGTGCAGATTGGTATTTGTATGACGCACATCCTGAAGCACGGTTGACGGGTGTGCCCGGAAAAATCATCGCGAAACGCCATAATGCCATTTGCCGCGCGACTATCAATAGCGCGGTGTGGATCGGTCATCTGAAACGAAAACCCGACAATGCGGCAGTGTCGTCTACGCTGAAGCTGGCGTCAACGAAAGCACTACAGCGCTATTCCAATGGCATCTTGGACGATGTGCCGGAGGTTGCATTTGATCCGTTCGAACCCGAGCAACATGCCACATACCGCGACATCTGGTTTGAGCAAAAGAATGACGTGGGTTATCTGCATTTTGCGTTTTACAACGGCGCGATGGACACCGGTCAGTGTCAACGGCTGCGACAGGCGTATTTGAAAGCGTCGCAACAGAGTGTCAAAGTGATCGTATTGATGGGAGGCGCGGATTTCTGGTCGAACGGCATTCATTTAAACCATATAGAGTGTGCCGACAGTCCAGCGGATGAATCCTGGCGCAATATCAATGCGATGAATGACCTGGCGCTGGCGATTATCGCCAACGAACGGCAGTTTACGATTTCAGCATTGCAGGGCAATGCAGGGGCGGGTGGTGTTTTTCTGTCATTGGCGGCCGATTTCGTTTATGCCCGGAAAAGCGTGATTCTGAATCCGCATTATAAAAGCATGGGCAATCTGTACGGCTCGGAGTACTGGACTTATTTACTGCCTAAACGTGTTGATCCGGACAAAGCGGTGCCGCTCACCCAAAACCGCTTGCCGATCGGTGCCAGCGAAGCCTGCGCTATCGGTCTGATAGACGATTGCATTGCGTTGGATAGGCCGCGCTTTATCCGGGAAATCGAACAGCGGGCAGAACAACTGGCGCACGCGGCTGACTATGCGGCACAGTTACAGCGGAAAGTAGAACAACGCAAGCAAGACGAACAGCAAAAACCGCTGCAGCAGTATCGCGACGAGGAACTGCAACAAATGCAACTCAATTTTTACGGCTTCGATCCGAGCTACCATGTCGCGCGTTACCATTTCGTCTACAAAATCCCGCATGCCTGGACGCCGCTGTATCTGGCGAAGCATCGGCGGATCAAAGATAAAACTTCAATAAAATATTGTGAGGAAAATCGCCGATTGCTGACCGATTGGTTGAGATAGTTGGCTGCAAATTGTTTGTCAGAGTCAATTGTTTGGCTGGGCTTTATCTCCTAGAATATTTCCTAGGCGCTGCTTAAGTTCACAAGAGCCTTTAGAAATAATAAAGGCTTCAGAATAACAAATAGTAGTGTGTTACACGTTACGATTGCTGTTGCTGTTCTTCAGCATTCATTTCGTATTCACTCGAAAACCGGTATCCCGTTCCCCTGACGGTCTGCACCAGATAATCCTTGCCAATTTTTTCCAGTACCTTGCGCAGGCGGCGGATATGGACGTCGACAGTTCTGTCTTCGATAAAGACATGATCGCCCCAGATGCGGTCGAGCAGTTGCGTGCGGGTGTAGACGCGTTCCTTGTGCGCCATGAGAAAGTGAAGCAAGCGGAATTCAGTAGGACCGAGTTTGACTTCGGTGTGTTCATCATCCTTGTCATCGTGAAAAGCGAAGACACGGTGCGTTGTCGGGTCGATTTTCAGGCCGCCAGCTTCGATAATTTCTTCCGATATTTCGGGCACGCGCCGGCGCAGCACCGCTTTAATGCGCGCAATAAGTTCGCGGGGTGAAAACGGTTTGGTAATGTAGTCATCCGCACCTGCTTCGAGTCCGGTGACTTTGTCATCGAGGTCAGTTTTGGCGGTGAGCATAATGATCGGAATTGTCTGCGTACGTGAATTGCGCCGTAACTGGCGTGCGAATTCTATTCCGCTGGAATTAGGCAGCATCCAGTCGAGCAGGATAAGGTCGGGTAAAACGTTATTCACCATTACGGTCGCCTGTTCAGCATTCAATGCGCTGACAGGCGTCAATCCAGATTTTTTCAGGTTGTAGGAAATTAATTCCTGTATTGCCGGTTCATCTTCCACGACCAGTACGGTTATAGACATTAGAGAAGCTCCATCTAATTTATATAACGTTCAAAGTATGTGCTGCCCGCCATAATCCAACTTGCAACTGTTCGACTGCTATGACCGCTAGCAAGCCTAAGAAATAGTTTCATTATCAATTTTAAAGCGTGGCTCAATCAAGAAAAAACAGATACAAATGATGGCACCGGATACCATTTGAACACGGTAAACACGGTATTTTGGTATTGTAACGCGTATATGTTCTTGAAATAGCTGCGAGTAATAAATTCAGCACATAATAAACTTCAAGAATATTACTAAGGTAAGATGACATTTTTGTGACAGTCTTATAGTGTGACGCTGACAAACGATAAAAAACAACAATCATCAGTTCAGTCGTTTTCTGGGGTTAGCCGGAAATAGTGAGGGTTTTTTTAGGGCAGAACAACAGTGACACAGCCACCACCGTTTATGCCGTTATTTGATAGTGCAATATGACCTTTTTTATCATAATTGCAGTGTAACTGTGCGGCAATTTCCGAAAAGTACAAGCCAAGACCGGTATTCGACGACTTGAAACTAAATTTTTTTTGATGATGACAAGCCGGCTGCAGCATTTCATCCGGATAACCCGGTCCATCGTCTTTGATTTGTATCACCAGTGCCTGGTTATCTGTTCGGGCAGCGATTGTAACGTTTGATCGTGCATGCGCGTATAAGTTATGCATGATATTGCCGATCGCGCCGCGCATGAGGTCGCTGTCAAGATGCCAGTACAAGTCTTTTGGACAATTAACGGTAAGCGTAATGTGTTTTTGCGCAAATAACGGATAAAAATGCGCCAGTGTTTCGTCAAGAAAAACCTGTATATCGGTTTCGGCAAAATAAGGATAATACTGTGATTCATTGATGCGATAGAGAACCAGTAACTGAACCAGATGATCGTTGACATTTTTGCCTTGTAGAAGCAGCTGCTCCATTTCTGTTTTATTATGATCGGTGGCCGCGTGAGCGATTTCATCCATTTTACTGATTAAAATGCCCATTTCGTTTTTTAAGTCATGAATGCAGCTTGCCAGCAAAGTGGAAAAATCTACGCAATTCATAATTAGCTGGAACCTGTTGTCAAGCGGCCTTGCTGCTAAGCTCTTCCGCTAGTTTGATCAATTGAAAGTACTTCTGGTTGTGAGGATCGATTTTGTGTCCTTGTTCCAGAAATTGCCGTGATAACGGCAGATATTTGCTTATTTCTCCTGTCGTCTGCATTTGCCTGATCATAGAATAAGCGGCATTGAAATTGATCGTGGCGTTGTTAGGCATGCCTTTAGCAGCTTGTGCAAAGAAATTAATGGATTGTTCCAGTTTACCTTCCTGTGCCAGTTTTACGCCTTCATTATTGATGCTAATAATCTCTTGTTTGGAGCGCTCGATAATTGCCTCGCCTTCATCCAGTTTGCCGGCTTTCTCGTACAATGCTTTGACCTGATCGAGCAGTTTGGCATTATCGAAGTGATTGCTGACTAGCTGTTTTACCACTTTCCCGGCCAGTTCCAAATTATTGACGGCCAAGCATGTTTGCGTGACATCCAAAGCGCTTTCCGAATCCAGTTCTATCGATTGCATTTCCATTAGTTTGAAAGCCGCATCGAGATTTTGTTTGCACTGTTCAGGTTCATTGGTTTCACGGTGGATGATTGAGCTCGCCAGCGCGGTGTGGAGACGGATTTCATCCGTTTTTTTATAATTTTTTTTGATGTGTTCAATTGCTTTTTTTGCCTCTTCTATTTTTTCCTGGCTGATCATTGATTTAACCAGGCCGGAGATGTCGGCCATATTACCGAAGCAAGAGTTTCTGCCTTCCGAGATTGCGGATTCATAAGCCTTTTCTGCAATATCAAAGGCGCCGTTTTGGAGTGCAATAGCCGCGAGTTTTCGTTGCCTGGTGGATGATTTGGGCGATTTTTGAATGGCTTTTTCCAATACCGCCTGACATCGCTCACATTCACCGCTTTTTTCCAGCGTGTTGGCCAACCAGTCCTGTGCGGCAATGTTATCCGGGCATTCCTGCATCAAAGATTCGAACTGTATTGCGGCATCTCCATAATTGCTTTTTTTGAAATAAACCTGTCCAAGCGCGAGCCTGGCCCAAGGAATATTGCGTTCTTTCAGGAGAGTCTGGTAAAAATATTCAGCATCATCCAGTCGGCCGAGCTTTATCAATAACTCGCCTTTGGTTTTCAGAACTTCGGTTTGACCATAGGAACTTTCATGTAGTTTCTGTTCACATAAAGCAATCGCGCTTGAATAATTCTTTTGATTAATGGCTGCGGCAATATTGTCCAATTTGGCTTTTTTGTTCAGCACTTTTTCCAGGCGGTTTTGCAGTTGTGAGGGTGTAAACGGCTTGGAGATGTAGTCGTCGGGCAGATAATCAATCGCGCCCATAACCATTTTTGAAGTGTTTTCCGCAGTAATCATGATAAAAACTGCGTTGTAATTTAATAGATTACGATGCCGGGCTTCCTCGAGAATTTGTTGTCCGTCTTTGCCGTTGCCGAGTTTGTAATCGCAGAGCACGATATCAATCGTGTGTTTTTCCAATAACTCGATCGCTTCGTAACCGTTTCTTGCCATCATGATCTTATCGGCAGCCAACGGCGCCAGTATTTCTCGCATCAATGCACGCATTTTGTCGTAATCGTCGACAACTAAAACAGATTTGTTTTTCAGATTCCAAATATTCATAGATCAAACGATTTAGCTTTAAGTCTTTGTATTTATTTTTTCATGATGCAAGTGTTTATCGGCCTGCGGGTTTTATTCTTAATCACTTATTAAAGTCAGTTGTATTGTGCGAAATATTTATGGAAGTCAAATTTGATTGGCCAATCGCACTTGATTGCCACCGCTATAGGTAAATTCATCGTAGTGTCATAAAAATGAAACATTGGAGAAGTAGCATGCGAGCGTGAAAACAAATTAACCAATAGTGCGCTAAAAATGTTTTTGAATGAACGCCAATTAGAGGTTTGAGAAAAATAAATTATGTTGAAATTGTTGTGGAGGGTCGCTCTGAAGATACTCATCTTGTTGTGGGTAGTTGGATTGGTCTTTGCGGGAACGACGCAGGCGAGCAGCATTGAAAATCTGGCTCGCTCATTGGCAAAAATTCGCGGTGAAGTCGAAGCACTACAGACTGAACTGGATTTGGAAAAAGAAAAACATGCCAGCAGAATTACTGCTTTATCGTCCCAGCTTGCGGATCTGAGCGTTGAAGAGCGAAGACAAAAAACAGCGATTGAAAAACTGGAACAATCATTAAAACAATTATCCGAGGTATCCCGGCAGGCCGAGCAATCCGGAGAGCAGCTCAAACCTGTTGTGCTGAAGGTGCTTGCAATTTACAAACAATACGTTTTATCGGGGTTCCCATTCAAAATTGCGGACCGGATCAAAGCCATTGAAACACTGGAAGACAACATAACCAATCAGCATGTCGATCCGAATAAGGCAGTTAATCAGACATGGGCGCTGATCGAAGACGAAATCCGTTTGAGCAAAGAAAACGGATTGTATCAGCAGACAATTTCTCTGGATGGCGAAAAAGTACTGGCCGACGTGGCTAAACTCGGAACGGTGTTTTTGTTCTTTCAAACCCGTGATAACAGAACTGGCATGGCCAGGCAGTCCGAATCAGGCGAATGGCGATTTGAAATAACGAAATCTTCCGGCGATGCCGAACGCATAGCCAGACTGTTTGATTCGTTAAAAAAACAAATACGTCAGGGCTACTTTGAATTACCGAATCCACTGAGAAAATGAGCAAGAAATTTTTATTATTTTTTATTGTAGCACCGCTTTTAATTGGTGGTTTTTCATTGTCGGTTTATGCCGAAGAAACAACCAGCGAAACATCGCAGCCACAGGAGGCTGGCCAGGTTTCCGAAAAAAAAGAAACGCCCAATACACAACAGCAAGCGCCCACTCGGGAAAAGATTGATCTTGAAACAGCTTATAAACGTGAGTATGCGTTTCTTGAGGCACAGAAAAGAGAGCTGACCGAGCGCTTGAAAAGCTACAAATCAAGCATTCAAGGTGAAGAAAAAGCGCTCAGCAACAAAATTAATGTGCTCGAACGCGGTTCAATTGAACGTTCAGCCAAAATTGATCAGTTAAATACGTTGCTGTCCGAAGCGGAGCGCAATGAGGCGGCAACAATTGAACGCAGTGATGCATTGGAGATTACCTATGCGCAGGCGGAAGCCACGTTGAAAAATCACGATGTCAATGTGCCGCCTGCACTGTTGGAAACAAAAGGCAAAGACCCGGCAAAGGTCAGCTATATCTTCAAGCAGGCATTTTCATTACTACGGGATCTTGGCAAAGTCAAAACTGCGCAGGGCGAATTTTTTCTGGAAAATGGCCAACAGACGCAAGGCAGCATCATCCGCCTTGGCAACATCGCTGCTTACGGTATCAGCCCGGAAGGAAGCGGCAGCCTGGTACCCGCAGGTGGCGGAGATTTCAAGATCTGGAGAGAGCCGAGCAGTGAAAGCGCCGTCGCGCTGAGCAAAAATCAACAGCCCGAGATTTTGAAATTGTTCATTTTCGAATCGCGGACTCAAGCCATTGATGAAACAGCGGAAAAGACAGTATTAGAAATCATACAGTCGGGTGGCGTTATCGGCTGGATTATTGTAGGACTCGGCGTCTTGGTATTACTGCTGGTATGCCTTCGAATCTATTTATTGCGCACCAATAGTTCTAACACACAACTTCTTTCCGATCAGGTAATTCAACAGGTTGTTGACGGCGATTTTGAGTCGGCTAAAAAAAGCTGCGGTTTGGAATCCTCGGCAATAGCCCGCGTGTTGTCAAGCACTTTACATCATTTAAAAGACGATCGCGATCATATGGACAGTGTCGTACAAGAAGCGATTTTGCGTGAATCGGGTACGTTGGATCGTTTTGGCGCGGCAATACTGGTGATCGCTTCGGTTTCTCCGCTGTTGGGATTACTCGGGACCGTTACCGGAATGATCGCAACCTTTGATGTCATTACGGAATTCGGTACGGGCGATCCTAAGCTGTTGTCCGGCGGCATTTCCATAGCACTGGTGACGACGAAGCTGGGACTGATCGTGGCAATACCCGCGCTTTTGGTAGGTTCGCTTTTATCGGCCTGGGCGAGAAGCATCAAGCGGGATATGGAACATGCAGCACTCAGAGTGACAAACGCATATCTTGGAAAGTCTATGTTTCAGATCGAAAATAAAGATACTCCTGCTAATGCCGCCGCTACGTCAACACCGGCAGTAAGTCCAGCCGGCTAATCAATAGCGCTAAGAATTTCGAATATGCATGAATATGTGCTCTTAACCAAAGAACTGTTCGGTGCGGGTGGTTTTGTCATGCCGCCGCTGTTTGTGTGCGCTTTGATGCTCTGGTATGGGCTCGGATACCGGTACTGGTCGCTGAAAACAAACCAGTCAGTGACAATTCACCAGCTGTTGAACGATTACAGTTGTAAAAAGAATCTGGCGCCACGCAGTATCGTAGAACACGCTGTTCAACAGGGTATAGCGTTAAGAAGCAAAGGTGTTAAAAATCTACGCCGTTTTCTGGACGAGGCTTTTTACAGTTATTTAAAAGAAATCAGAAAGTTTTCGATCATGACCAAAACGATCGTGATCATTTCTCCGTTGCTGGGGTTGCTTGGAACCGTCGCCGGCATGATCGAAACATTCGATTCGCTGGGGTCGATGTCTCTGTTTACGCAATCGGGCGGTATTGCGGGTGGCATATCGCAGGCGCTGATTTCTACACAAACAGGGTTGGCTGTCGCCATTCCCGGAATGCTTTTTCACAGCATGCTGCATAAAAAACAACAGAGAATCGAACGGGAGTTACTGCAGATCAGGGAACTCCTTTGCACCCGTACTGAAACTTTCGCTTAATCATTATCCAGTTAACCAGACAAAAGGTTTTCACTATGCAATATCACGACGACCCTGTAGAAACTGACGCATCAATCGACATCGGGCCGATGATCGATATCGTCTTTATCCTATTGATTTTTTTTATGGTAACGACAACGTTTGTCAAGGATATGAAGCTCGAACTGGAACGCCCTAAAGCGAGCAGTGCTGTTGCGGCTTCGAGTAAGGCCATTCGCCTGTTTGTGGATCAACATGGTGATACCTATTTGGATGGCGAGCCAGTTCGCATGTGGTTGATACAAAGCAAACTGCGCGATTTATTGAGCACGTCTACGAGCAAAGTTGTGCTGGTGGTAACTGACGAGGGTGTTCCGGCTGGAAAATTAGTTGAAGTCGTCGATCAGGCGCGTTTGTCAGGCGCTGAGAGTGTGGGTGTTGCCACCAAAAAAGAAGCGGGATAAACATTACTGAAAGGTAGGGAAATTATGCAGACAATGACATCATCAATCTATCAAAACGGATTGTCGGGGAAACACAAGGCGGCGATTGTTTCAATGATTCTTGGGCCGATTCTGGTATTTGGACTGATTCTTGCCATGAATCAGTTTATCGGCAGGATTGACAAAACTCCGCCACAAGAAGTGACTGAAATCAGTATGGTCAAGCAAATCAAAGAAGAACC
Organism: Burkholderiales bacterium; assembly: GCA_024235755.1. Classification (GTDB taxonomy): domain Bacteria; phylum Pseudomonadota; class Gammaproteobacteria; order Burkholderiales; family Nitrosomonadaceae; genus Nitrosomonas. Next base: position 184,894 of record JACKLV010000004.1, read on the forward strand.
CAAGAAAGAAATCAAAAAAGTTGAACGCCCACGAAGAATAACGCCGTCACAGGCACCCGCACCATTTACAGGTCTCGATACCGCATTATCCGGTATTGATCTTGGATTGCTAGGTTTTAATTCGGGGGCGATGGGCGACTTGGATGACTCGTTGATCGGTGACACAAGTAACGCCGTAATGACAGCCGATCTGGTAGATGTTCCACCCAAAGCGATATCACAGGGTGCATTCAGATATCCACCTTCAGCTAAGAAGAATGGTGTCAGGGGTTATGTGGTTTTATCGATTCTGGTTAGTGAGAGAGGTTCAGTGGATCAGGTACAGGTGCTTGAATCCAGTCCGTCAGGCGTATTTGATGCGGCTGCATTACAAGGTATCCGTTCCTGGCAGTTTGAACCGGCAAAATATCAGGGTGACGTCGTTAAAGTCTGGGCGAAGCAGAGGATTCGCTTTGATTTGTCGTGATCAGGTTTATTTGAATGCGCATACAAATCACCGCGCTCATCAAGCGATTCAGGTTTCTAAGTATCGTTTTGTCGCTGAGTTTCGTAACTACGAACGCTTGGTCTGGGTCGCAATCGGTTGATTTTCTTGAACTGGCAGCGGTTATGCTTCGGGATGGTCATAGCGATCGCGCGCTACTGGCTCTGCAGAGCGTCGACCTCGAGAATGAAGATACCGATCTGGCGCGCTTTTATACGCTGCAGGGACTCGCATATATCAATCTGAATGATTTTGTCGCGGCAAAAGACAGTCTGTTGGATGCGATTGCGAACGGCCAGACTGATGTGGTGATCTATACCTATCTTGCTCAGGCGCACTATGCGCTCAAGGAATACAAAAACGCTGTTCATGCAATAGATCAATCGGGCGAATATGCACAGCGAGCCAATTTAATCATTTTGAAAGCGCAGTCCTACTGGCATCTGGAGAAGCCTGATGCCACGATTCGTACTTTGAACGAAGGTCTACGGTTGTATCCGCAGGATTATAGTTTCCTCAGACGAAAGGTATTTTATTTTGTTGAGCTTGAGCTGTTTCAAGAGGCGGTCAAGTTGGGCAGGGAATATCTCGCGCAATCACAAGCCGTGGTGGAAGATTATATAGCAATTGGCAATGCGTTGCGGCTTAGCAAGCAATATCAGGAAGCGCAAACTATTCTAGAGATAGCCCGTTTACAGTATTCGGATAACGAGACAGTGGCGAAACTGTTAGCGCATACATATCTTGATCAGGGGCAGCTGAATTCAGCTGCATTTATCCTCGAACAGGCAGCGCTGTTGAATCCGGAGTTGCTGTCTGAAGCAGCCGAGGTTTATCGGCGTGCAAACCGCTTCCATAAAGCATTGACATTGAATGAAGGGATCCAGGATCAGCAGGTTAAATTCAAGCAACGCTTGTCGATTCTGCTGGCGCTCAAACAGTTTGAGCGTGCCGCCAATATGGAATCCAGTCTATACCGAGTGGGTCTTTTGACAGACCAGCATGTCCGCTATGCGCTGGCGTATGCGTATTTTTCCAGTGGCCGGTTTGAGTTGGCCAGTCAACATTTAGATCATTTATCCGAGAGCGAGTTGTTCAGAAAGGGTGTGGAATTGCGCAGGCTGATGCAGATATGTAAAGAAGAGCCTTGGAAATGTCTGTAGCGCTATGAAATCACATTGTCCGGCTTGCCGGATACCAGAAAAATGACTCAAAACAATAGAATAAAAAGTCTATCTCATCTGTTTGCATTGCTCACGGTTTGTTTGTTGTCTGTATCCGCCTGGAGCGATACAAAAAATCAGGAATTGGCCGAGTTTTCAATTCATTTGTTTCAAGAAGGTATGCCCGTTGCAGACGCCGTGTTAACTATTCTCAGCGTGGATTACGAAGTGGCCGAAGGACAGTCGGTTAATGAATTGCCTGTATACAGCTGGGGGGGAGACGATCAGGCAGCGCTTAAAACAAATACCAGCGGCAGTATTGCAGCCAAACTGCCGCCAGGCAAATATCATATGACATTGACAGCGGGCGAACAATCTTACAACTTCGATCTGCCGTTGCAACCCAGTGAGAATGTTCAGATTTTGCTTACTTTTTTTCCCGATGGGCGTGAACCATTGTTGAATATTGAAAGTTCTGCGACGGGAACCATGGCGGGCGCAGATGCGCTGGACCAAATGGAGCAGGTAGAAGGGGACGGTAGGATTAGTGTGCAAGTACTTTCTGCAGAAACCAACAGACCCGTCAGGGACGTACAGGTGTTTGTCAGCGGTTTGCGGCAACAGTTGCGGACTGATGAGAAAGGGCACATGGAAGCCACTATTCCTATAGGCAATTACAGTGTGTCTTTGTTGCATCCGGCTTATAGCAGCCAAACACAGGATGGCGTTGAAATTTCTCTGGATCAGACGACTGAGCTGTCTTTCACACTGACACCTGCGGGTGTGGAACTGGCGGAATTTGTCGTGTTGGAGCCGCATCTCGCGGGAACCTTGGCGTCGGTAATTGAAGAACAAAAATCATCGACAGAAGTGACAACTGTTATGGGGGCGGAACAATTCAGCCGTAGCGGAGATTCCGATGTGGCAAGTGCGCTCAGAAGAGCTTCAGGTTTGACACTGATAGGTGGCCAATTTATTTTTATTCGCGGTCTTGGCGAGCGTTATTCCTCTACCTTAGTTAACGGCGCAGCCGTACCTAGTCCGGACCCAACGCGGCGCGTGGTTCCACTAAACCTCTTTCCGACTAACTTTCTTGATAACGTGATGGTGCAAAAAACCTACTCAGCAGACCGCCCCGGTGAATTTGCTGGTGGCACCTTGGAGATGCGCACGCGCGGTATTCCGGATGAGTTCTTTTTTAATCTGAGTGCAAGCACCGGATTTAATGATCGAGCAACCTTTGCTGATGGCCTTACATACAAGGGGGGTGGGCTTGATTTCTTAAGTTTTGATGATGGCGCGCGTGCGCTGCCGGATTCGATAGCGGCTGCAACAGCCAATGGTCAAACGCTTCAACCCCAAACGCCATTTAATCCAAATGGCTTTACACCTCAAGAAATTGAAACTTTTGGTGAGGATTTGTCGGGTGTTTGGGATGTTACCGACAGACCCGTGGGGCCTGATAGGGGACTGAATGCAGCTATAGGCAATGTGTTTGACGTGGGTAATTTCAGGGCAGGATTCATTGCAGCAGGTGGCTGGGAGCAGCAATTTAGAAAACAGAATGAAATCAACCGGGAATATACACCGACTCAAAGCGGGGGGTTGCGTAATATACAGGATTTTGATACCAAACGCTCGCTGCAATCCATGGAATTAAATGGTTATCTGGGGGCGGATATCGAATACAAAAACAACCATCGCATATTTTCGCGAACCATGTTTCTACGTCAGGCCGTTGATGAGGCAAGGATTGTTCAAGGTTTTACGGATGCAGAGGTCACCGATATACGCAGAACCAAACTATGGTTTCTTTCGAATCAGTTATTTTCGCAACAGGTCGGTGGAAACCATCAATTTAACTGGGCGAAAGACCTCTCTATTAACTGGCTATATACCAACGCAACCGCTAAACGGGATCAGCCCAAGACGCGCGATTACCGTTTTGATCAAATGGTTGACGGTAGCTTTGCGTTATCACGTCGTGCGGATAGCAACCAGACGACGTATGCCAATTTGATTGACAAGGATCAAAGCTGGCGTATGGATGCCAAGCTACCGCTGGAATTTTCACCTAAATATACGATGGCGCTGCATGGTGGTTTTATCACGCAAGACAAGGCGCGTAATTCACGTATCCAACGTTTTGCATTCTTCCCGGTGGGTCCTCTTGGATCCGCACAGGATATTATTAGCCAGCCTTCCCTTGAATCGATCTTGCAGCCATCGAATATCGGGCCTGACGGATTCCAGTTGCGCGACACGACACGGCCTACTGATAATTATAATGCGACACAGAAACTGTTTTCCTACTATGGCAAGATGGATTTTATGTTTTATGACCGGGTCGGCATTACCGGGGGCGCCCGGTGGGAAAAAAATGATCAGTTTGTCGAGACTTTCCAAAGTATTGCCAATAGCAATCAATCGGTGGTTAGCACTATCAATCGTACCGACATGTTGCCTTCAGCCACGGCGACACTATTTATCTCTGATAGACAGCAATTCCGGGCCGGTTTCAGTCAGACGCTTTCACGTCCTGATTTCAGAGAGCTGTCACCGGCGCCATTTACTGATCTTAATACTAATCAGGAAACAACTGGCAATCCTGATTTGAAGCAAACTGCCATTACCAATTATGATGTGCGTTGGGAATATTATCCGTCAGCTAATGAAAGTATGATGGCTAGCTTCTTCTGGAAAGATCTGACACGGCCGATTGAATTGGTTACATTACCGGGAACCGCGGGTTTACAGACCTACCAGAACGCTGATAGCGCGCGGGTATTTGGTTTTGAGGCAGAATTTCTTAAAGGCCTTGGGTTTATCCATCCGTGGCTTGAAAATTTTTACGCAGGCGGGAACTATACTTGGTCAAGTTCTAGAGTCAAGCTGAATGCTGATAATTTAGGCGCGCAGACTACTAACAACCGGCAATTGCAGGGCCATTCTGCACAAATTGTCAATTTTCAAGTTGGCTATGAGAATCCCGGTTGGGGAACACAGATGACACTGCTTTATAATGTTACCAGTAGGCATATCGTATCCGCCGGTCTACTCGGTGCGCCGGATAAATATCAGCAACCGTTTCATCAGCTCGATTTTGTATTTAACCAAACAGTAAATAAATGGCTGTCTGTGCGCTTGAATATGCAAAATTTACTGGATGATGATGTGTTGATTCTGCAAGGCGGCGAATTAACGCGGCAATTCCGTAGGGGACGCCAGTTTAATCTGGGCGTACGGATCAATTTTTGATTCTTGCTGTTAAATTTGAATTATACATAGCCGTTATCCCGATACCATTTAACGGCATCTTCAAGTGCCAATCTGGCCGGACGGAACTGATAGCCCAGGTCGTGGATGGCTTTATCACTGGTAAAGTACATCAGCTTTTTTGCCATGCGCAGGCTATCTATCGTAGCGCGCGGTTCCTTGTGTGTAATCAGCGCAATCTTTTCCATGACCCAGGCGATTGGAAGCATCAGGTTAATGGGCAGGGCGGCGCGCCGCTTGCGTTGACCCAGAATGTCGTCAAGTGTTTCGAGAATTTTCAGCAATGTCATGTTATCACCGCCCAGAATATAACGTTCACCAGTTTTACCCCGCTCACAAGCAAGTAAGTGACCATGGGCGATATCGTCGACATGTGCGATATTAAGGCCGGTATTGACATAAGCCGGCATCTTGTCATGCATTACGTCGAGGACAATGCGCCCGGTCGGTGTGGGTCGAATGTCGCGCGGTCCGATAGGAGCTGAAGGATTGACAATAACCAGCGGCAGCCGATGCTGGTCTGTCAGTTCCTTAACAGTCTGTTCGGCGATATATTTGGATCGTTTGTAGTGTCCATTGATATATTCCAGACTTGACGGCGTTGTTTCATCGGCCGGCGTGCCATCTGAAGTTAATCCCAGTGCGGCTACGCTGCTGGTGTAGACAATTCGTTTCAATCCGGCATTGGCGGCTGCTATGATCAGTGCTTTGGTACCCTGGACATTGATGGCATACATGGTTTGCGGATCGGGTACCCATAACCGGTAATCTGCGGCGACGTGATAGAGATAATCGCAACCCTTGACTGCCGCTTCAAGTGATTGATGGTCGCGTAGGTCGCCTTCGGCAATTTCTACGGGCAGTTTGTCAATATTGCGCCGATCGCTGTTGGCTCTGACCAGAAGGCGCACGTCGTGCCCGGCTTTAAGTAAGCTGTGCATGACAGCGGAACCAAGAAAACCTGTTGCGCCGGTAACAAGTGATTTCATATCAGTACTGCATTTTTAATTTGGGTTGAGATAGATGACAGAATGGCATGATGTTAGGGCTTATCGTTTGAAAAACAATTCATCCGAAATGTCGATGTCCGGAAGCTGTCGTGATACGATATTGAATAGGCAGTTTAAGATCCAGTCGTTTCCGGCAAAAATACTGGTGGTCAGAACCGTTGCCTTGACGGTATTGCGTGTGATCTTAACTTGTTGTCCGTTATTGAAGCTTCGATGACGGTTGATTTTTTTTAGTGTCAGAATTGCCATTCCAAGCGCCCATAAACAGAATCTGCGAATGCCTTTTTCATGAGGTGGAATCAAGCAGGTATAATTCAATGCATTGTGTAAATGCTTTTTGGCAACGCCGATCAGTTCAGCCAGTCCTTCCTGAAAGCCAGGGTTTAGTTCATTAGGCTGCAAATCTCTTAGAATAACGTTTTTTTCCAAAAAAATATCTTGCGGCAACCAGCAGGCGCCCCGTTTTCTGTCATCCCAGATATCTTTAAGTATATTGGTCATTTGCAAGCCCTGACCAAACGAGGCCGACAGTTTCATCAATTCCGATTTGTTGCGATTGATTTCTGGCGAATAATCGCAAAACAGCTCAGTCAGCATTTCTCCGACAACGCCCGCAACGTAGTAGCAATACAGATTCATTGCTGGCAGATCCTTGAGGCCATCGAGCGTTTCGGTATCCTGATAATCCGCCATGCCGCGGCTCATAATCCGTACGCAGCGCTCCAGTGCTCGGCGCTGAACCGGATTAAAGCTGTGCGTGACGCGGATTACGGCAGGTGTGTGTTTGATTAAATCATGTTCAGCCGGGATGGTATGATCCGACAATAATGGAAATAGTTCAGTGACAAACTGCTCCGCTGCAATATGACCACAGACCACCTCTGAAAACATGTCGGACAAGTAACGCGTTTGTTCCGATGTCAGTGCATTGTCATCTTCAATGGTGTCCGTAATCCGGCAGAGCAGGTAGGCGTTGCCGATCACTTGCCGCAGTGCTTCCGGTAATTGAGGGATTGTCAGCGCAAAAGTGCGTGACACGCCTTTTAATATTTCATCCTGGTACCGCGTGTCATCCAGAGTCGGCGGTTGACTAATCATAGTGGACTTATAGAACGGAAAAACCACATTTTACTTCGAAAGCAGCCGTTATTTATGACGGCAGAATCGCCTCTGTTGCAATTAGCTGATCGATGGTTTCCCGTGCCCTGATCAGATGAACCGTTTGTTCGTCGACCATGACTTCAGCGGCACGCGGACGGGTGTTATAGTTGGAACTCATACTCATGCCGTAGGCGCCAGCAGACATGACAGCAAGCAAGTCGCCAGCCTCGAGACTCAGTTTGCGGTCGTGTCCGAGAAAGTCGCCGGTCTCACAAACCGGGCCGACAATCTGATAATTACACGTGCCGCCTTTTCTTTTATTGATTGGCAAAATTTGATGATAAGCCTTATACAAGGAAGGGCGCATCAGGTCGTTCATGGCGGCATCGACAATCGCGAAATGACGTTCTGGGGTATGCTTGATATAAGCTGTCCGGGTTAAAAGCAAACCTGCGTTTCCTATCAGGGAGCGGCCAGGCTCAATGACCAAACGCAATTTGATCGGGCCAAGCGTTTTGCGCAGGGCCGTAACATAATCTTGAATCGAAGGCAGTGCTTCGTTTGTGTAACGGATTCCTAAACCTCCGCCAAGATCCAAATGAGTAATTTTCAGGTTGTGTGATTGCAGCCGTGTAAGCAAGCTGACCAGTCTTTCTCCAGCTTGTACGAACGGATCCAGCTCGGTTAATTGTGAACCGATATGACAATCCAGACCGGTAAATCGAATGTGCGGGAAAATATCCGTCGATAAATAAATATGCTCGGCTTCTTCAATCGGAATGCCGAATTTGTTCTCTTTCAACCCGGTTGAGATATAAGGATGTGTTCTGGCGTCAACGTCGGGATTAACCCGCAGGCTGACAGGGGCGGTTTTATTCATTGCCGCTGCAATCTGATTAAGCAATTGCAGTTCCCCAATGGATTCGACGTTAAAACAAAGTATATCTGCGGCCAATGCCATGCGCATTTCTTCGGCAAGTTTTCCTACACCAGAGAATACGATTTTATGCGGATCTCCGCCGGCTTTGATCACCCGTTGCAGTTCACCGCCCGAGACAATATCAAATCCGCTGCCCAGCTTTGCAAGCAGGTTGAGAATGGCGAGATTGGAGTTGGCTTTAACCGCATAACAGATTAAATAGTCGTCGTCTGCAAAAGCTTGCTGGAATTCCTCATAGGTTGCTGCTATAGCCGCACGGGAATAGACATAACAAGGTGTGCCGAACTTTTGAGCAATGGTTTCAAGTGACACCTGCTCAGCATAAAGGGTATCTTGGCGATATTCAAATTGAGGGAAATTACTCATTCTTCTGTGTCATCTTTGGTGGTTGCAGCTGCTGGCGGGGTTGTCGGCGACATGGTTATTGGTTGCGCCTCGCTTTTTGGCAGATAAAGCGGGCCTTTATTACCACAGGCGGTTAAAACGAAAAGGGCCGTAAATGAATAAGTCATAATAAAGATTAAACGCATCAGTCTATGCACAAACGCTCTCCAAAGGAATTGCAAGTACGGGATACTACCATAAAGCAGGTGATATATCGGCTGGTCCTTTGTTTTTAATTAATATAGAGTGAATTGCACATCACGACTGTTTAATCCTATTTTAATTCTGTTTGTAACCATCCAACCAACGCATCGACCAATTTGTTGCTGGCAATAGAAAATGCTTCAACCGCACCGGCTGCATCAGCTGAAGGCGCTTCCTGTTTGGCACTGAATATTTTCTGGGCGATCAACCGATGTGTATTGTTAACCAGGCTTGCGCGGAAGCGAATAACGATGTGGCTGTCATTCAGGGTATCAAAAATCTGGGAAAATTCTTCAAGTTCAATATGCAGCTCATTTTCAGGAATGGCCATGCCGCTGTCTTTGATAACCAGGTGGCGGGTGGTGTCGGCAATTTTGTTTTTAATTTGCTGGGTTAGCAGAAATGCGGGTGGCGAAGCCCAACGACTGTTAGCATACGTATAGGATTGTGAACGGTTATGATATCTTAGCCGGTAATGCATTGCCCGTGTGTCGAGCCATAGCGGCGCGGTGGCAGTGGAAACAAGTATTTTACGACCATCCTTGCCAATCTGCCGAATCGATGGATCTGTATCGGCAATCGCGTCAGCAGCGAAATTGTAAGTAGCTATATTTGTATTCTTTTCCGGGATTATCGTACATCCCGAAATAAATAATATCCCAAGTAATAATGTAAAATTTTTCATTAGACAATCTCTTTAAGGCGCGACAAAACCATCTTCACCGGGGCCGGGTTGTGGCGATGACCGTCCGAAAATAAGCATTTGCGGATTTTCTTCCAACTGTTGCAAAACACGATCTAAGTTCTGGGAATTACGTACCAATCCGTTGCTGACTTTGCGCAGCTCAGGAATGGTGGCTGCCATTTCTTGTGTGCTGGTGGACAGGCTGTCAATAATTCCACCCTGTTGATTAACGCTGCGGATCGATTGATTGATTTCCGACAGCAGTTCATCAAGATGCTTTACCAGTACACCGGATTCGGTGGTCAAATGAGTCATCGAGTTGAGTATCGGTTGCAGACTGCCGGTAACATTATTGAAACCGTGCGTGGCTTTATCAATATTTTTAAGAATACTGGCGATGCGTTCCTGATTTTCGTCGTCGAGCAACTGATGCACTTGAATAATCAGTTCATTAATGTTATTGAGGATATTCTGGCCGTATCCGGTGACTTCGTCGAGTAGCGACGGGCGCATCGGAATGCGCGCATCTTCCGTTAGGGTTTCCGGGGAGATGACGGATTCATTTCTAAGCTGAATATAAGCAAGACCGGTAATTCCCTGATAACCCAGCTGAGCGTATATATTCTTGGGCAATTGAATATTGCCGTCAATTGCGATGTCGATCAATATCTGATGCATGTTTTCCGGGTCGAAAAAAATTCGGTTAACCTTGCCGATATTTACGCCACGATAGTAGACAGACGCTTGTGCGCTCAGGCCGGTTACTGATTCCTGCGAAACAACCTGGTAATGGTCATGCTCGATAGAATCGCCTTTAAACCACTCGGCTACGATAATCAAAGCAATCCCAAGGCTGATAACGAATAAACCCGCTATGAGGGCATGGGCCCGGTTTTCCATGATAATTCCCTATTGTCGGTATGTTGAAATTTTTTTCGTACACTTTTAAAAAAGCTTTCTACAAATGGATGAGAGTAGCTGCGCACCTGTTCTAGTGTTCCTGTCACGATGACTTTTTTTTCGGCCAGAACCGCGATTCGGTCGGATAAGCTGACCAAGGTATCAATGTCATGTGTCACCATAACGATGGTCAAATCCAGTTCTTTGCGCATATCCAGAATCAATCGTACGAAGCTTTCACTTAATTCAGGATCCAATCCAGCCGTTGGTTCATCGAGAAACAGCAATTCCGGATCGAGCGCCAGCGCACGTGCCAGAGAGACACGTTTGATCATGCCTCCTGATAGATTGGCCGGCATTTTATAGGCGTGTTCCGGTTCAATGGCGACCATATTTAATTTGATCATTACCAGATCGTGAATGATTTGTTCGTCGAGTATGCGTAGTTCACGCAGTGGCAACGCGATATTGTCATAAACCGTTAAAGCACTAAATAATGCGCCCTGTTGAAATAAAACGCCAGTCCGGTTACGTACATTTTTTAGCAGAGAGTAATCGCAATTATAACGCGATCTGCCAAAAATTTTGACGTGTCCTTTCGCGGGCTGTTCAAGACCCAGCATCTGGCGCAGTAACGTCGTTTTGCCACTACCCGAGCCGCCGACAAGTGTCAGCACTTCGCCTTTTTTGACATTCAGATGCAGGTCCTGATGAACAACATGACGTCCGAAACGCGTGTCCAATCCCACAATTTCAATAATATCTGGTGAGTATTCCATATGACGATCTATATAATGCCCACATCCGAAAAGACAACAGCGAATATTGCATCAATAATAATCACAACCGTAATGGATGTTACGACCGATGTTGTTGTGCCTTCTCCAAGGCTTTCGGTATTTGGTTTAACTCTGAGTCCGAAGTGACATGCGATGACAGCAATTACCATGCCGCATACGACACCTTTTCCAAGGCCGAGCCAGAGGTTGGCGATCGGTACGGCGTCTGGCAAAGAATAAATGAAATAGTAATAATTCAGTCCAAGCTGAATTTCGGCGGCGATAATGCCGCCAAGCAGAGCGATAGCACTGGTCCACAGCACTAGTAGCGGCATGGCGAGACCCAAGCCGATAATTTTTGGAAAAATCAATCGTTGACTTTGGGAAATGCCCATGACAGTGAGTGCATCCAGTTCCTGGGTAACACGCATTACACCCAGTTGCGCAGTCATCGAGGAGCCCGAGCGGCCTGCGACAAGGATGGCGGCTAGCAAGGGACCTAACTCTCGGATGATGCTGATGCCAAGAATGTTGACGATAAAAATATCCGCGCCGAACATTTGCAATTGCTCCGATGACAGATAACTCAGCACGATTCCGATTAGAAAGCCGACAAGTGCCGTGATGCCGAGCGCCTGCGCGCCGGTTCGAAACAGATTAGCAGAAATTTCACGCCACGGAATATAACCCGGGTTGCGCAAAAAAAACATGCAATCAAGCAGTAACTGGCCAATCATTCTGATAACACCAGTCAGGTTATCCCATAGCAGCATTGCTTGTTTCCCCGCAGCATAAACGGGCCACAGAAAATCTTTTTGTTCGGATTCGACTGTTTCCACTGGCATAAGCTCGATACGTTTGAGCATTTTATCGTGCTCGTCGCGCAGAATGAGTTGGGCGGGGCGTTGCGCATTCCAGGCTTTCCACAGCATGATGATACCAGCGTTGTCTATATGCTGAATGCCACTCATGTCCCAGCGCAAATTCGGATTCTTTGCCTGTTCGGCAAGTTCAGCTGAAAGATTTTTGAATCGGTCATTCAGAACTGCCAAGGTGAAATCCCCGGTCAAAATGATACGACTTGAATCGCCGTCGTTAACGAGTTGGTACCAGTCTGTATTTGGATTCTGTTTATTCGTCAGCTTCAAGTTGATTGTCCATCTGTTCCCGAGCGAGTAAATCTAGGTAATAAATGCAAGTTGTCTGCGAATTGCAGGCAATCGGTTGATCAGCACATTATGGCTGGGTCGGGGAAAAAAGTAAATTTCAGCAATAAATCATATGTTACTGTACGCGCGCAACTTCAGTGCGTGCAGCCAAAGCCGGGTTGGTTTCGAAGTATTTTTTGATACCGCCAAAAATCGCATGTGCCATTTTCTTTTGATAGGATTTGTTTTTGAGTTTCTTTTCTTCGCTGGGATTGGTGATGAAAGCCGTTTCAACCAGAATGGAAGGAATATCTGGTGACTTGAGTACAACAAATCCTGCCTGCTCGACGGTTTTTTTATGCAACCGGTTGATCTGCCCAAGTTCATTAAGAACCATTTCAGCCACTTTGACGCTGTCGTTAATCGTGGCGCTCATTGACAAATCCAGGATGATTTCACGCATATTGCCCGTTTTTTCAGTCATATCTACACCGCCGATCAAATTGCTGTCCACGCTGTTTTCTTTTTGTGCAAGCCAACTTGCCGTGGTCGAGGTCGCGCCATGTTCTGACAGTGTGTATACGGATGAGCCATGCGCATGGGGGCGTGGGCTGCCGTCGGCATGAATGGAGACAAACAAGTCGGCATTATGCTTGCGTGCAATAGACTGTCTGCGTTTGAGCGGCAGATCGTAATCACCGTCGCGTGTTAAGATGGCGCGCATGTACGGTTCTTTATCTATAATTGCTTTCAGCTTGCGCGAGATTGCCAGTGTAATATCCTTTTCCCGGGTACCGCCATCGCCTACGGCGCCGGGGTCTTTACCGCCATGACCGGCATCAATTGCAACAATAATGACTCTCGGTGGCGCTGGTTTGTGATATTGCGCCACTTGAAAGCTTTTAGGCAATGGACTAACGCCCTGATTATCCGGCCGGGCTGGTTTCTTTTTCAACAGGGAAGCTACCAGATCGCCGAGGCTATCTTCTGCATTCTCTTCAAATTTGAACGCTACAGTTACGTTTTCGTTACTTTCTGCGCTTTCCGCAATGGCGGCTTTATCTGGATAATAAATATCCAGCACCAGCCGATAGCCATGGTGCTTGTCGGGTTCCAGTATAAAGGTGCGTGGAACGACATCAATTTTAAGATCGAAAACCAAACGGATTACATGAGGCTTGAACTGCCCGAAGCGAATATTTCCAATAAAGGGATCAGCTGGATCAAGTTTTGCCGGTAATGTCTTGATTACTTGATTCAGGGTTGCATTTTCCAGATCGACCACAACTCGTCCAGGATGTTTTAGCATGCTCAATTCATACTGAATCGGTTGGTCGGATTCCAGCGTAATGCGTGAATAATAGTCAGACAGTCCCATCCTGGCGGAGGTGATAATGGTTTCCGTTGCCAGTACGGATTTGCTGTTTAATGATAGGAAACAGAGCAACAGGATCGGCAATATCAGCATGCGCGTCCATAGTCGAACTTTGCGGCTACCTGCGCGAGTGAACGAAGAATGCACGAAAACCGCCATCATTAGGGGGATTCTGTATCTGGCCAATGCTTCAAACATTGTTCTCCTGCTTCCGTATCAGCGTGAATGACGATATTTCGGCCGGATTCAAGAATCTGAAAATCAATTCGTAGATCGGCAGCGGGTAATAATTCCACTGCATTTTCCGGCCATTCAATCAGGCAGACTGAACCGGTGTTGAAATAGTCCCGGAACCCTGCCTCCTCCCATTCATAAGGATCGTTGAATCGATATAAATCAAAGTGATACAAGTATAACCTAGAAATTTTATAGATTTCAACTAAATTATATGTCGGGCTTTTAACCGCATGCTGATAACCAAGTCCATGTAAAATACCGCGTACCAGTGTTGTTTTCCCGGAACCGAGGTTTCCGTTCAAGAAAATGACCAGATTCGGTTGGATAACGGTGGCTATTTTTTTTCCGAGTGCCAGTGTCGCAGCCTCATCGGCCAGATAAAATGAAAAGTTTGATTTTGTATTCGAATGATCGATATGACGCAACAGAAAACCTCCTATGACAATACCTTAGATTGTAAACCTGATTTTGCCTCTCTGGCGTCAGAGATCAAGATATGGGGTAGGGAACTTGGCTTTCAGGCAGTTCGCATCGCCGATGCGAATGCCGATATGTCCGAAGCAGAAACCGGTATGTTTGCATGGCTTGAAAACGGAAATCATGGTGAAATGGATTATATGGCAAAGCATGGTACCAAACGTTCCCGTCCCGCAGAACTGGTGCCTGGCACGCAGCGAGTTATTTCCGTACGCATGAATTATTATCCACCAAAAGCTGCAGACAGCTGGGCTGTGATCAACCAGAGCGAAAAAGCGTTTATCTCCCGCTATGCACTTGGGCGTGATTATCATAAGGTGCTGCGATCGCGCATGCAAAAGCTGGCCGATAGAATTCAGAATGCTATCGGTCCCTTTAATTATCGTGTTTTTTCAGACAGTGCGCCCGTCATGGAAGTTGAATGGGCGCAAAAATCGGGCTTGGGTTGGCGTGGTAAACATACATTATTGTTGTCGCGGCAGGCGGGTTCGTATTTTTTTCTTGGTGAAATCTATACCGATTTGCCGCTTCCAATTGATGAGTCGATCGGCACCAAGGGGAGTTTTTGCGGTAGTTGCACCAAATGTATCGATATCTGCCCTACGCAGGCTATAGTCGCACCGTTTGAAGTGGACGCGCGCCGGTGTATTTCTTATTTGACGATTGAATTAAAAAGCAGTATTCCGGAACCGTTGCGACCATTGGTTGGCAATCGCATTTATGGCTGTGATGATTGCCAGCTGGTATGCCCCTGGAACAAATTTGCGCAAGCAACTGATGAGGAGGATTTTCATGTGCGTGACGGACTGGATGATGTCACGCTGGTAGAATTATTCCGCTGGAGTCAGGAAACGTTTGAGGCAAGGCTTGCAGGTAATCCGATTCGCCGCATCGGTTATCAGCAATGGCTACGCAATATCGCGGTTGGACTCGGCAATGCGCCATATTCTGCAACAATCATGGAGGTGCTGCAAGCAAGGCTAAACGATCCGTCCGCGATGGTTCGCGAGCATGTGCAGTGGGCGCTTGAGCAACAACATACAAAAAAAACCAAAACGGAGTAATGATTATGGATCAGGAATTAATACTGGGCACCCCGTTGAGTCCGAATGCCATCCGAGTCATGCTGCTTGGCAGCGGAGAATTGGGCAAAGAAGTGATTATCGCCTTGCAGCGGTTGGGCGTTGAAACGATCGCCGTGGATCGCTACGCAAACGCACCAGGGCATCAGGTTGCACATCGTGCGCATGTGATCAACATGACTGACGGTCAGGCGCTGCGCGCGTTGATCGAACAAGAACGGCCGCATATCATTGTGCCGGAAATTGAAGCTATCGCGACCAGCATGCTTGCAGAAATTGAGCGTGAAAGACTGGCAACCGTCATTCCGACTGCGCGAGCCGTGCAACTGACTATGAATCGGGAAGGTATTCGACGGCTGGCGGCAGAAACGCTGCAACTGCCAACATCGCCGTATATTTTTGCCGATAGTCTGGATGCGCTAAGTGCTGCGATTGACGAAACCATCGGTTATCCTTGCATCGTCAAGCCCGTGATGTCATCGTCGGGCAAAGGGCAATCTAAAGTGAACTCCGCTGAAGAAATCGAAAATGCATGGAGCTATGCCGCAAGCGGTGGGCGTGTCGATCAAGGGCGGGTAATTGTAGAAGGTGTAATCCATTTTGATTACGAAATCACCCAATTGACGGTGCGTGCGAAGAATGCGAATGGTGAAACGGTGACGCATTTTTGCGAGCCGATCGGGCATGTGCAGGTGCATGGCGATTATGTCGAAAGCTGGCAGCCACAGACGATGTCGCCGATCGCGTTTCAGCGTGCGCGCGATTATGCTAAAAAGATCACCGACAATCTTGGTGGTCTGGGTATTTTTGGCGTGGAACTGTTTATCAAAAACGATGAAGTTTGGTTCAGTGAGGTCAGCCCGCGCCCACACGATACTGGTTTGGTCACGCTATGCAGCCAGATTCAAAGTGAATTCGAGCTGCACGCACGTGCCATTCTTGGTTTGCCGGTGGATATCGCCATGCGCGCACCGGGCGCCAGTGCAGTAATTTATGGTGGCATGGAAGCTAAAGGCATTGTTTTCAAAGGCGTACAGGACGCTTTACGCATACCGCAGAGTGATCTGAGGCTGTTCGGCAAACCCGAAGCCTTCGAGCGCCGGCGTATGGGGGTTGCGCTCGCCAACGGCAGCAATACCGATGAAGCTCGTGAGCGTGCTAAACTGGCCGCCAGTAAAGTCATGCCTACTATCAATCCATAACACGAAAACAAGTCAACAGGAAACAGACAATGAATATTGCGCAAAATATTACACAACTCAACGCTGAACAGAGTATTGCGGGAGCGGTCGAATTTATCGAAGGAAGCGGTGGACTGGCTATGATCCGGGTCAGCACACCCAAAGCCAAGGCATTGATTTCGATACATGCAGGTCAGGTATTGTCGTATCAACCGACAGACGAAGAAGACCTGCTCTTTTTAAGCAATAAAGCCTACTATCAGAATGGCAAAGCAATTAAAGGCGGCGCGCCGATTTGCTGGCCTTGGTTCGGTCCGGATCCGGAAGGTAAAGGGCGTCCGGGCCATGGCTTCGTGCGTAACCGTGCGTGGAAAGTGACCAGTACACAAGCCATAGCGAATGGGGCTGTCAAAGTGACGCTTGAGCTTTCAGATACGCCTGAAACTATGGAAATCTGGCCGCGTAAATTTGAACTGGTTCAGGAAATCGTCATCGGCGATTCACTCAATCTGACCCTGATCACTCGCAACACAGGTGCCGATTTATTTAGCATCACTCAAGGCTTCCATACTTATTTCAAAGTCGGTGACATCAATCAAGCCAGCGTGCTCGGATTGCAAAATTGTCCCTATATTGACAAGACAGACAACAGCGCAGAAAAAAAGCAGGTAGGCGAGGTCACAATTGTCACCGAAACCGACCGCATATATCAACAAGTCAGTAACACACTGATTATCGACGATAAAGCGCTCGATCGCTGCATTCAGATTCTTTCGCAAGGTAACAGAACTGCCGTAGTGTGGAATCCGTGGGAAAAAATTTCCAAAGAAATGGCCGATCTCGAAGATTCGGATTATCAGCGATTTATCTGCGTTGAAACCACGAACGCGGCAAGTGACGTAATTGGGATTGCACCGGGAGAAGAATTCAGACTGGTGGCAGATTATCAGGTAATGAGATGATTTAAAATCATGATAGATATGATATTTACTATCAAAATAGTAATTTTTAGTGTCCCGATCGGGGATGGTTGAAACCTCTCGTCTTTAGGGGAAGGATGTTATTCAGTATGGATGCAAGACTATAAACATGGGAGTGATACGGTATAGGACTGTAAATATCATCTAGTATTTTTTCAACTTGATATTATCGGGTAAAGTTGTTTGAGTTTTTTTCGTGCATTTTCAGTTGTAAATCGCCACTGTACAGCGTACAGCAAAGCGATCGGCCGAATGGCATTAATCCAATATTAAAAAATCCTGTAATAGCGTACGATTAAGCGGCGCAAATGCCATACTGTGGCAATAATTGATGAAGCACATAGAAACGGTGTGCCTGTAAAGCATCATGAAACAGTTTCCAGTTACTGGTCAAGAATGCATCCGAATATTCAAACTTTTTATGGGTGTCGTCACGCGATTTAGTTGTGCCGAGCGCAAGATTCTTCCAGGAACCAGCCCCTTTTTCAATGTAAATCAGTAGTCCGGGGGAAAAGCTGAAATGGCCATTTGCAATATGACGCAGCCATTCTTGATGGCGTTTGTTGGCATCTTCATGTTGTATTGTGCGTAACAAATGCTCAATTTTGTTTCTGTCACTCTCAGACAATCCGGAAACCGGTGTATCAGGATCGCCGGCAAGAAACCGTTTCATGGCTTGAAACATATGCTCGCATGCATCCATAAAAATAAGCGTATTATCTCTGATCACAGGTTTATTGTTATGATCCGTATAACGCCATTTTAGATAAGGTCTATCGGGAAATGACAGCGCGGCACCGTGACCCAATGGCAAGGTATCTCCGACTAGCTTGCTGGCTTTCAAATCAAACAAATCGCCAAAAAATATTTTCATCCGGGTTACAAGCTTACCGCCGGGGTTATCCACATCATCCAGGTTGCTGATATCGTTGACTTGATGGTTAATGCCTGCGAACCCTTGATGCGCCCAGGTATCCGCATAAAAGAAGTGGACCCCAATTTCTGGACAGATGGCTTAGGAGTTATTTTCCCAACCATTAGCCTGCCTTTGGCAACACCTGATCAAGTTTATTCAAATAATAGACTCATCTATAGAATTATTATTCATTGATATTCTTATAATTTGTGTAAATTTCTATGCAACATTACACCAAAATTACACAAACAGCATGCCGCCAGATTTCCTCATCACCGCGACCTGATCCACTTCGACTGGGCAGAAAACCCGTTGACCAGGGAACGTATTGAGCAACTGGCCAGCGGCGATTTCATGGAGCAGGCAAACAACCTCATCTTTGTCGGCAGCACAGGAACCGGTAAAACCCATCTGGCAATCGCCTTGGCAGTTTCAGCTATTCACCAGGAAAAACGTGTGCGATTCTATAATGACGTTGACCTGGTCAACTTGTTGGAAAAAGAAAAACAGTTGGGCAAATCCGGCTCGCTTGCCAAGCGACTCATCCAGATCGACGCCGTCATTCTTGATGAACTGGGCTATCTGCCTTTCCCAGAGTCCGGCGGCGCTTTGCTGTTTCACCTCATTAGCCAGTTGTATGAGAAAACCTCTCTGATTATTACCACGAATCTCAATTTCGCTGAGTGGGCACAGGTTTTTGGCGATGAAAAAATGACCACCGCTTTACTAGACCGGATCACCCATCACTGCGACATCCTCGAAACCGGTAACGATTCCTATCGATTTAAGCATCGTAACAACGCTCTCAATAACTAAATCTTTATACCCTCGCCTGGTAACTTTTGGATTTTTTTTGACAAATTAACAAATGATTAACTTATTCATCACAAGATTTTTATGCCTGCCGGATTAAAATCTTTTCAAGTGATAAATGAGAAGATTTATTTTATGGGGGTTTGCTTACGTTCCCCTTTGGTGAAAAAGGGCGTTTATTTTTCCTATGCTCAACAAAATGCTTTGCCCCCTGACAACCTAAATGATAGAAAAATGATTACTAAATTATCCGTAGTTCTAAGCTTAATCGCCGCTCTGTTCTTGAATGGGTGTAATCATGCAGAACATGAAACGCATCATGAGCTGCCAAAACTTGAGGCAACAACACC
>JACKLV010000005.1 GCA_024235755.1 Burkholderiales bacterium
CCGGAATGTTTACCAACAGCTTGTGGCCGGTTTTGTTTGTCGTTGGCTGATTGTCCTCTGCCGCGCAGTCTTTTTATAAACGCCGTTTTGTCGGCAGGCGAGACAAGAATCATTTTGTCCGCGCCATATTTTATTTCCAACCGATCCAAAGACAACGCTGGGCTAGCGCCCGCACTCCGGGTTTCTTGCACGGAGATTATCGACTCAATCGGAATAGTCCATGAAAACGGCCCGCTCATTATTTTAAGCTGCTCATCATTTACGATATAGCGGGTAGACAACAGTATCCACAGCGGAAATCCTGCGCCGACTATCACGGTGACAACCGCCAGAACGGTATTGAACACGCCGCCGACTTCCAGCATCACAGATGCACCCATCAGGCATGCAATTATTGAGAACACCAGCAGGAATATTAACGATTTGTCAATTTTGGATTTAAATGTGTTCATAAAAATCGGTCTTAGCAGTCATTTAGATTGTTTGTGATTTATCAAGAGCAACCGGCTTGCTTGTATTATCGTTCCGAATTTAAATCATTCAATACAATGCACTAAGGCTTAACGCCGGTAACAATACTGTGATAACCAAAAGCTTTATGGATCTGAATGTCTTGAAAACCGATTTCATCCAGCATTTCTGTCAATTCCCGGCCTGTATACTGTCTGCCTTCCGTCCAACCCATCATGACCATACTGTAAGCAGCGGCAGTAAACGGGCCGGTTTTATCGTCATTATAGAGCATTTCATGAATCACAATCCGCCCGCCGGACTCGAGGCCGGTAAAGCTTTTAGCTGTTAAAAAATGGCATTTATCGGGCATCCAGTCATGATACATATTGGAAAAAAAATGGAGATCGGCCGCCGGCCAGTGATCCTGCCAGATGTTGGCTGCGTATGTTTTGACGCGATCCTGCAAACCAAACCGGACAATATATTCTTCCGCCACTTCGCAAACCTGAGAAAAATCCAGTATCAACGCTTGTTTCAAATTCGGCAACTTCAAAACCGCACCAATTGAATGCGCGCCGGACCCTCCCCCGATATCGAGCATAACGCGGTGCCCGGAGAAATCCAGCAGCGTCGGCCAAACCAGCGCTGACGTAATACTGATACTGTGCATGCCCGCTGTAAACCGGCGGAGCAATTCAATCTGTTCTTCATGCGTTTTAAAAATGTCGCCGCCGCCATAGGCTTGGGGGGCATCGGCGAGAATAGCTTTTTCCAGACCTGCAATCGAAGCAATCTGGTAGTTATCAATCATCATATCCCAGAAAAATCCAAAGTAATTCGGGCTACTTTCCAGCAGATACACTTCGGTTACTGGCGTCAAACGGTAACGTCCTTCTTCGAGGGACAAAAAACCCAGCGAAGTTGCTGTTGTTAAGATCGCTTCGGCCGGGCGTTGTCTAAGATTAAGCGCTTCGCAGATTTCCGGCAACGTGCGTGATTTTTCGGCAAGAACAGAAAAAATTTTGAGCCGATGCGCCAAAAGCAGGGCCGGATAGCCATAAATTGCAAAAATCACATCCCACAGTGGCCGATCATCCACCCCAGGTAATTGAAGACCGGAAGTTTTATCTTGCGCCATCACTTTTCCTTTTTACTGATACATCTGATAATTAAGAGACCTGTTACCGATAACATGCAAAGCCCCTTCACAACTCATAATCTTGTCTGTTTATCGATTTATGCCACTGATAGAATCTCAATTAAAATTAATTTTTAACCGGATTTTAGTTTCTCGGTCTCAACCAGCCGTTTGATATTCTGCACCGTTCTTCCAACGCCGTCCTTAATTGCCGCGCGCACCAGTCCTTCCAAAGGACGCATAATCGCCAGCAATTCAAGCAACTCAAATGTAAACGTCAGCTTTGTTGCAGTTTCAGCATCCATTACTTGTAACTCATACGAACAACGATATGGATCGGACATTCCGACAAATGTTAGCCGTTCGCCTGCGGTAAAATCGGAGATTTTAAAACGCGATTCCGAGCGCCGTCCCTGATCGACACGAACCTGGCGCCCGATTGTACCCAGTTGCACAGGGCCAGGGGTGATCTGCTCAAGCTCTTTGACCTCGGGGGACCATTTGGGATAGTTCTGGAACAAATCTTCTCCTATGTATTGAAACAGCTCGCTAGCCGAGCATTTCACAACGATAGAAGCACTGCCTCTGACTGGCTCCGTAGAACCCAGATTCAGCATGGAACCTAAATTAAACATTATAATTATCCTTTTTCCGGGATATTAACCGGCTTCGCATAAAAGCTGTAATACACTTTTTACACGGGTTCTGCCGACGCAAAAAACTTGCGCATCAACTCTTCATTCAGATTGCTAGTGCTCAAACTTTAACCGAGTCACATATCCGCCGCAAGCCTGACAACAGTCCAGCCATAATTGCATTTTCATGAGAAGCGCTTGCAAACAGTGACATATGACTGCATAACCTGTAATATCAGCCAATTTTAGACTGATCAAGTCAAATTTCGGACAAGCAGCTGCTAAGGTGCAGATACGTTCCTATTCATCATTCATATATCGCAACTGGTACTACAACCTAGATGGTTCTTCATAGTCACGCTTTGAGTGGGCTTGTCAGCTTCTATAGGCAGCGTTGTGCCTTTTGATAATAGAACACAGCTATTTCCTGCAAGACACGCCTTGTCATGTACACTGACAAGCTCACTGAGCCCGGCAATATCATATGGATAGAGTACTAAGGGCTGTTCTTAATTAGTGAATTGCGAGAACTGCGAAAATCGTTTTTTTCAATGCTAACACCGCCGTTATCAGCATTCCAGAATGCAGTCATTGTATCATTGAACAGGTATTTATAAGCCTGACAGTCAGTCCTAAACGGATCAATGCTTCAAAGAAAGCGTATAAAACCGGACCCTATTACTGCATATTCAAATAGAATCCGGCTTTGCTTTTAGTCAATGTCTTCCAGCGTCAAATTTAATGCTTCGGCAATGCCTCTGCCGTACTCTGGATCAGCTTTCAGGCAGTGACGGATATGCCGTTTTTGCACTTCGAGCGATGCCCCGGAAATTGAACGGGCGGTATTATTAAACAACTGCGACTGTTGAGCTGGACTCATCAAACGAAACAGATTGCCAGGTTGCGAGTAGTAGTCATCGTCGTCTTCCCGATGATTCCAATGATCTGCATCGCCATCTATCACCAACGGCGGCTCTTTAAAATCCGGTTGTTCTTGCCATAAGCCATAACTGTTTGGCTCATAGCCTTTCGTGCTGCCGTAGTTGCCATCAACTCGCATCCCCCCGTCTCGGTGGTATCCGTGGACAGGACAACGCGGTTGATTAACCGGGATTTGATGATGATTAACCCCTAATCGATAGCGCTGTGCATCGCCATAAGAAAACAAGCGTCCTTGAAGCATTTTGTCGGGCGAGAATCCGATACCTGGCACGATATTAGCCGGATTAAACGCAGATTGCTCAACCTCTGCAAAATAGTTATCGGGATTCCGGTTCAGCTCCAGCACACCGACATCGATTAAAGGATAGTCGCCATGCGGCCATACTTTAGTCAGATCAAAAGGATTGATCGCACATGTAGCGGCTTCTTTTTCGGGCATCACCTGGATTTTCAGTTCCCAACGGGGAAAATTGCCGTTTTCGATATTTTCATAGAGATCGCGTTGCGCACTTTCACGGTCTTTGCCGATGAGTTCAATCGACTCTTCGTCGGTCAAATTTTCAATACCCTGAATGGATTTGAAATGGAATTTCACCCAAAAACGTTCATTTTCGGCGTTAATCATACTGAATGTATGACTGCCGAAGCCGTGCATATGACGATAACTACGTGGAATACCGCGGTCGCTCATGACAACAGTGATCTGATGTAGTGCCTCAGGCAGTAAGGTCCAAAAATCCCAATTATTATTTGCGTCGCGCAAATTGGTTCGTGGATCACGTTTGACTGCATGATTCAGATCCGGGAATTTGAGCGGGTCACGCAAGAAAAAAACGGGCGTATTGTTACCCACCAAATCCCAGTTGCCTTCTTCGGTATAAAATTTGACTGCAAAACCGCGAATATCACGCTCAGCATCCGCAGCACCACGTTCGCCGGCGACAGTAGAAAAACGTAAAAACACGTCAGTTTTTTTACCAACCTGACTGAAAAGCTTGGCCTTGGTATAGCGGGTGATGTCGTGCGTTACAGTAAAAGTGCCGTATGCGCCCGATCCTTTTGCATGCATTCTTCGCTCTGGAATGACTTCACGGTCGAAGTGCGCCAGCTTTTCCAGAAACCAGATATCCTGAAGCAGCATAGGACCGCGTGCCCCTGCGGTCATTACATTTTGGTTGTCGGCAACTGGTGCGCCATTCGCTGTAGTAATCACTGTATCTTTTTTCATTTGATTGACTCCTTCCATAAGATTAATGATTGTCGAACTATTTGTTTTGCCAGTTCTTTCATGACGGAAACCAGCATAAAGATTATGTTATGATATGTAAAACAAGAATTATCGAACTTCTTGATAGAAAAAATCGATTAACTCGACGAAATGCCCTCAATCAAACAGCTTAGATATGTTGTCGCCGTAGCCGAACACCGCCATTTCGGTCATGCCGCTGCAGCATGTTTTGTCACGCAGTCGACACTCAGCGCAGGTATCCAGGATTTAGAAGAATCATTAAAGACACGCGTTTTTGAGCGGACAAATAAACAGGTGCTGGTTACAGAAAAAGGGCAGGATGTGGTTTACCACGCCAAACGAGTATTGCAGGAAATCGACGATCTGGTTGATTCGGCTTCATCAAGCTCCCAACCGCTGACCGGAAAAATTACGCTTGGCGTCATTCCAACTATCGGCCCTTATTTGCTGCCAAAAATACTGGTTAAGCTTCGTAAGTCTTTTCCGGAATTAAAGCTTTATCTGCTCGAAAACCTGACGGCTGCACTATTGGATGATCTCGCAACGGGCAGGATTGATGCCGCTTTACTGGCATTGCCTTATGCTACAGGTGATTTTAAGGTCGTAACGCTGTTCGATGATTATTTTCATCTGGTTTGTTTACCCGATCATCCACTCGCTGCTCAGGAACAACTCAAAGTCAGATATCTGGCGGCACAGCCACTGCTGTTACTTGAAGAAGGTCATTGTTTACGCCAGCATGCGCTTTCAGTTTGCCAGTTTGAAGGAGCCAATTACGGTATACCGTATCAGGGAACCAGTCTGTTTACGTTAATTCAGATGGTTGCCGGCGGCATCGGCATTACTTTAGTGCCTGAAATGAGTATACAGTCAGGGCTGCTGGCTAAAACAAACCTTACCTCACGGCCATTCAGTGACAAAAATATCAAACGGACTATTGGCATGGTCTGGCGTCCAGACTGCAGCAAACAAAATGATCTTGAATTATTATCACGATTGATTCAAAAGTATCACTAACTCGAATACTAATGCTGCATGAGTCCAAAGAACTTCAGAATTTTTTTGATCTGATGCATCGCTTTTTTGTCACCCAGCATTCATATCCATGTGTATTTGGCAAGGCATGCCTTGCAGGAAATAGCCGCTCTATTGCCAAAAAACCCAACGCAGTTCATATCCGCCGCAAGCCTGACAACAGTCCAACCATCATTGCATTTTCATGAGAAGCGCTTGCAAACAGTGACATATGACTGCATAACCTGTAATATCAGCCAATTTTAGACTGATCAAGTCAAATTTCGGACAAGCAGCTGTCAAGATGCAGATGCGTTTCTATTCATCATTCAAATATCATCGCAAATACCGGAATCATTCATGCCGAACGAGATTCTTCTAGACCGGGCCAAGGGCGCCATCATGGGCGCTTTTATCGGCGATGCACTGGCTCTGGGGCCGCACTGGTACTACAACCTCGACGAGCTTCATCGTGATTACGGAAGTTGGATAGACGGCTATACGGATCCCAGGCCCGACCGTTATCATGCCGGCATGAAGGCCGGCCAGCTGTCGCAGGCCGGCTTTATCCTGAACCTGATGATCCGTTCGCTCATTAAGTGTAACGGCTACGATAGGGCCGATTTCTGCCAACGCATGGATGAAACGCTGTTTCCGCTGCTGGACGGCACACCGGTAAGCGGCCCCGGAAAATATACCAGCCAATCCATACGTGAAGTCTGGCGGCAGCGCACACAACAGAATCGGCCCTGGGAACAGACCGGAAGTCACGCGGACACTACTGAGGCTATAGAGCGCACACTTGCCATTGCCGTACGCTACGCGCTGCAACCCGAACAACTCGCCAAGGCTGTCGCCGAAAACACTCTGCTGACTCAATCGGATGAAACCGTCGTATCCATGACAGTTGCATACGGCGCTGTGTTGAGCTTATTGGTCCAGGGTCATACGCTGGATGCGGAATTGTCAGGCAAGTTGATGACGCTGGTTAAAAGCGGCAAACTCCCCTTTCATGTTGTAACGCGAGACAACCTGCAGAATCCCCGGGAAGGCGATCCCGATCCGCCCCGCGCGGGCCGTTTTGCTTCACCCGATGCCCTGCTCACGCCTTCCTATATGGCAGCGGCGGCGGCAGACCCTGAAATTTGCATCGAACCGGCATGGAAAGTTTCCATCGTTTACGGCATGCCTTGCGCCATCTATCACCAGTTGCCGGCGGCCTACTATCTTTCGGCCCGTTTTCATGACGATTTCGAATCGGCCGTGCTTCATGCGGTTAACGGCGGCGGACAAAACCAGGCGCGCGCCATTCTTACCGGCGCGCTGACAGGCGCCCAGACTGGCTTGTCGAATATTCCCTGGCGCTTCATTCATGAATTGGAACAATCGGCTATTCTGGTAAAACTGGCCAACGATCTGGCCGCGGCTATTGAGTAGTTTTCCAATGCCACCCAAATTTCCCTGTCCGAAAATGCTGAATCTTTTGTCTGATACAATAACCGCGGTCTGCTTTTCCAAGCTTGATCTTTACAGTCAAAAGTACAAACCAAGTGATCCTGTATTGACCGGTTATATCTGAAACAATATTAGAAGCAACATGAAAGAAGATGCAGAAATAAAACAATATTATGCTATCTGCGAGGAAATCATTACCGTCGCCCGGCGTTTACATCAAAAAAACATGCTCGCTGCTGCCGATGGCAATATTTCCTGCCGTGTGGACGAGAATAAAGTATTAATCACTCCTTCGGGCGTTTCAAAAGCGCACATGGCGCCCGAAGAAATGGCGCTGGTCAATCTGGATAATCAAACCTTGCAGGGGAAACCTTCATCAGAAAAAATAATGCATTTGGAGGTTTACAGGCTGTGCCCAGAGGCAAAAGCAGTTGTCCACGCACATCCGCCTACCGCAATTGCCTGGACTGTCGCCCGGCCCGAATTAGCATTTTTGCCCTCACACGCCGTCAGCGAAATTATTCTCGCTTGTGGCGACATTCCTTTCGTGCCTTACGCACGCCCCGGAACTCAAGCCATGGGCGATAATTTGAAACAGTTTCTACCGCAGCACAGGGCGCTGATTTTATCTCGGCACGGCGCACTGACTTGGGGCGAGAGCCTTGACGAAGCCTGGATGGGAATGGAACGTATCGAGCACTCCTCGGAAATATTATGGAAAGCACAGGTACTGGGAGGCATGACTTTTCTGCCTGATGAGGAAGTCTTGGCGCTTAAAGCCATTCGACAGCGGATCGGCAATCGGTTGTTGTAACTGTATTGCCCAAGAAAAGATAATATTTATGATGAATACGATGACGATTACAATCGTTTAAGACAAATATTTTTGTCGTTACCGGGAGAACCAGAGACGTGACACAACTGGAGTCGTTAGCGCTTCGTTTTAACCATACACCACAACAAACTGCATTATGGATTCTGGATCAAACCTTGCTGCCTTTAAAGGAAGAATGGATACGCCTGACCACCGTCAGCGAAACCATTGAAGCTATCAAAGCGCTTAAAGTCCGCGGTGCGCCATTGATTGGCGTGGTGGCTGCACTTAGTCTGGGACAATCGGCAGTCAAAGGAGCAAGCCTAAGTCAACTGGAAGAAGAAGCCAATGCGCTGTATGCAGCCCGCCCGACGGCTGTCAATCTGATGATGGCCATGAACCGGATGATAGCTGGCATTCAATTAAAAAAAACACCGAGGGCGCTGCTGAACATCGCGATTGAATTATTCAATGAAGATGTCACGCTCTGCGAAAGCATCGCCACAAACGGCGCTGAACTGATTCAAAGCGGCGACAATATCCTGACCCATTGCAATACCGGTGGCCTGGCAACAGCGGGTATCGGCACTGCGCTCGGCGTTATCCGGCAATGTCATTCGCAGGGTAAAAAGATTCATGTGTACGTGGACGAGACGCGGCCGCTGCTACAGGGCGCCCGATTGACCACATGGGAACTAAAAAAATTAGATATCCCATACACTTTAATCACCGACAACACAGCCGGGCATCTGATGCAACTGAGCAAGGTGCAAGAAATTATTGTCGGCTGCGACAGGATCGCCGCAAACGGTGATTTTGCCAACAAAATAGGCACCTACGCGCTGGCCGTGCTAGCGCAATACCACAATATACCTTTTTATGTTGCCGGCCCCTACACCACCATGGACTGGCACTGTGCGAACGGCGATCAAATTCCAATCGAACAACGCAAGGCGAATGAAGTAACCGGCGTTTCAGGTCCATTCGGTCAACTATCATGGGCCGCTGAGGATTCACAAGTTTTCAATCCGGCATTCGATGTAACGCCGGCAAAGCTGGTGTCACGTTGGATACTCGATTGCGGCGTATTTAATAAAACAGACTTTCAACAGGGAAAGGTTAAGCAATCCATGCAGCAACTGGCGGAACAGGTTTAGGAGACAAGCTTCATTCCGCATTGAATCAAACGTAAAATTTATCCAGCAATATCAGAAAGTTAATGAAAAACAAAGATCCAGAAAAATTACCAGCGGCCAAAATTAAATCCAGTCAAAAGCCTGCGTCAAAGACAATCCAAACAACAACCATTGACTTGATTTCCGGAATGGAAACAATTCTGGATCAAAACAACACCTATATTTTTATCAAGGATATTGCGGGACGCTATATTTTTGTCAATCGGGCTGTGCAAGCACTCTTCAACAAGCCGCTTGAAGAAATCATCGGCTATGATGACAGTCATTTTTTTGATCTGGGACTCTCAAATGAATTGATGCTGAACGATCGCCAGGTTATGGAACACGGCGAAACCATAGAACGAGAAGAAAAGAATATCGTCAAATCGACCGGCGAAGAGAGAATTTACTGGACAGTCAAAAAACCCGTGCGCAATGATCAAGGCCAGATTATTGGCATGTGCGGCATCTCTACTGACATAACCGATCGCAAACGTGCTGAAATTGCACTGTGCACACTGAACAAAAGGCTCGATTTTCTTCTCTCCTCATCGCCTGCGATCATTTATACCAGCAAGGTATCGCCACCTTATACGCCCACATTTATCAGCGATAATCTCACCAAAATTCTCGGCTATTCGGTGGAGGAATTTCTCAATACGCCGAATTTTTGGGTAGAACATATTCATCCGCAAGACCGCGACCGGGTGCTGGCCGACTTTCACTATTTATTTGTCAACGGTAAACATATCCATGAATACCGGTTTCAGCACCAGAATGGCAACTGGATCTGGATGAGAGATGAACTCTACACAGTGACATGCCCGGACGGCAACAATGTAGAGTTGATCGGTTACTTCATTGAGATCACCGATTGCAAAGAAAAGGAACTTGCACTGATTGAATCCCACCATTTGCTGAAAACGGTTATCGATACAGCACCGGTACGCATTTTCTGGAAAGATCGTGAGTCGCGGTTTCTGGGTTGCAATCGCGCTTTTGCTCACGATGCCGGAGAAACCGATCCCAAGAATATTATTGGCAAAAACGACTACCAGCTGAATTGGAAAGCACAGGCAGAGCGCTATTGCAACGATGATCAAAATGTCATCAATACCGGCATTTCCAAGCTTGATTATGAAGAACCTCAGACCACGCCTGACGGAAAGACTATCTGGTTGCGAACATCCAAAGTACCGCTACGGAATGTTAATAATGAAACCATTGGCGTACTGGGCATTTATCAGGATATCACCAAGCAAAAAGAAAACGATGATTACATGATGCTCGCTGCGACAATCTATGGATTAAGCAGTGAGGCCATTATGGTAACGGACCAAAACAATCAGATTATGGCGATCAATCCCGCTTTCACACGCATCACCGGTTATGAATTGACCGATGTGCTCGGCAAAGATCCCAATATGTTTCAATCGGGGCAGCACAACAAATCTTTTTACAAGAAGATGTGGCAGAAACTTCTTAAGGAAGATCATTGGCAGGGCGAAATATGGGATCGCCATAAAAATGGCAAAATTCATGCAAAGTGGCTAAACATCAGCGTTATTCGCAATGCGGACAAAAGCATATATTGTTACGTGGCGCAATTTTCAGATATTACCGAAAAAAAGCGGCAAGACGAACTGCTCTATAAACAAGCAAACTACGATCAGCTCACCGGATTGCCCAATCGTAATTTATTCAAAGACCAGCTCTGCAGGGAAATCAAAAAATCACACCGAAGTGGACGGGCACTGTCGTTATTGTTTCTCGATCTGGACCGCTTTAAGGATATCAACGATACACTCGGTCATGACAAAGGTGACAAGCTACTGAAGGAAGTCGCCCTTCGCCTCCTGTCGTGCGTGCGTAAAACCGACACCATTGCGCGTCTTGGGGGCGATGAATTTGCCATTATTCTGCCCGAGGTTGATAACAAGACACGTATTGAAACGATTGCCAAGAATATTATTCATAAACTGAGCACCCCATTCAAACTGGATAAAAAACATGTCGGTCATTATATTTCGACCAGTATCGGCATTGTGGTCTTTCCAGACGATGGAACCGACATGAAGTCTCTGATGAAACATGCCGATCAGGCAATGTACGCAGCCAAACTGGCGGGACGCAACCGTTTCAATTACTTTACACGCTCAATGCAACAGGCCGCATATGAAAAAATGGTGCTCACGCAAGATCTTCGGCAAGCATTGTCCCGTAATGAATTGCACGTCTACTACCAGCCCATTCTAGACTTGAAGCACGGCTTGATTTGTAAAGCAGAAGCCTTGCTGCGCTGGATTCATCCCGAACGCGGCATGATCAGCCCGCAGACCTTCATTCCCCTGGCAGAGGAGAGCGGGTTAATTAAACCAATCGGGGAAATGGTGTTTAATAAAACCATTGCCAATATCAAACAATGGCAAAGCCAATTCGGCTATCTCCTGCAAGTCAGCATCAATATGTCTTCCACGCAACTCAGTTTTTTAAAAAAGAATCAATGGTCGGATTATCTGACACAACAGGGATTACCCGGCAATTGTATTAATGTCGAAATAACGGAAGGCTTGTTGTTAAAAGATACGCCTGTCGTCAAGAAACGGTTGCTGGAATTTCTGAGCAATGGAATAGAAGTATCCATCGACGATTTTGGCACCGGCTTCTCTTCGCTTTCTTACATCAAAAAATTCGATATCGACTACCTCAAAATAGATAAATCTTTCACCAAGCACTTAACCGACAACGGTACCGACCGCGCGCTGGTAGACGCCATTGTCGTAATGGCGCACAAACTAGATATCAAGACCATAGCGGAAGGCGTGGAAACAGAAACACAACGGGATTTACTTATCGAAATGGGCTGCGACTATGAGCAGGGTTTTCGTTCTTCTCCCGCCGTTACAGCCAAAGAACTTGCCCAGTTGCTTCAAAAACAACAGGATCAAGTTGGAAAAGCACAGGATTTATTCAGCTGGCCATAAGTGCACAATCGCTTTCCATGACGCTCATTTCTGGGCAGCAATAACGGTTTGCGGCGATTTCAACCCAAGCGAAATGCCCGCCGCAACAAGGCATGCAGCTCCCGCCGGAATAAATGCCCACAGATAACTGCCTGTCATATCGAAAACGCTTCCGGCAAGGATCGGCCCGGCAATGCCAGCCACGCCATACGCCGTAAACATGAGTCCGTAATTTATACCGACATGTCTCGTTCCAAAAAAATCCGCAGTCGTTGCAGGAAACAGCGCGAGGTTACCGCCAAAGTTGAATCCCACCCATGCAGCAGCGATAGACAGCGTCATTTCCGTCGAACCCATTTCGATTAAAGCAAGCATCATGACACCCTGCAGTAAAAACATCAGCGTCATAGCGTTTCTTCTGCCGATTAAGTCGGATACCATGCCCCAAACGATACGCCCTGCGCCGTTGAACAAAGCCAAAACGCCGACAGCATTCGCGGCCGCTGCGGCGCTCAATCCACTATGTAAACCGTAAGGTTTCAATATCCCGATCACTAGCAACCCGGCAGCCGCGCCGAATACAAACATAATCCAGAGCATCCAGAATTGCTTGCATCTGACCATATCCCGCCACTCGAAATCTGCCGCCGAAGCGGCGCTCAATTTCGATTCGGGTGGATTCCATCCGGCAGGCTTCCATTCGGCAGGCGGGTTTCTGAGTAATTGCGCGCCCAGCACCACGGCTACCGTGAATATGGCCCCAAGATACATAAAAGCTGTCGACAATCCATAGGCATCGATAAAGTTTGAAGCGATTTTTGCAAACAGCCAGGCCCCGGCGCCAAACCCTGCCACGGCAAGACCGGTTACCAAGCCCCGCTTGTCCGGAAACCACTTCACGCACGCCGCGATAGGACAAACGTATGCCAGTCCAATACCCGCACCGCCAATGATGCCCACAGTCAAAGCGAGCAGCAAAAAACTGCCGCCACTGAACGAAGCCAGCAGGTAACCGGCGCCCAATACGACGCCGCCTAATGTCGCGACAAGCCGTGGCCCCTTTCTGTCTTGCAGTCTACCCGCATAAATCATAACCAGCGAAAACGCAGCCAGCGCCAGAGAGAAGATCATTTGCGTCTGCGTTGTGGTGAAAGAAAAGACTTCTTTGAGCGGGATAACGAAAACACTCCAGCTGTAGATGGCTCCAAGACAGATTTGTATAATCAACGCACCTGCCACTACAAACCAGCGATATCCGTGTGATGCCATTTTAACGGTGGGAAGTTGAAGAAAGGTTCACTGCGCTCACTGCTTTGAGTATAAGGAATTACCGATTGTCTTGCGCTTTTTGTTTCAACGGAATATACGTTAAGCTGGATATTCCGTCAAACGCGATACCGGATGATTTCAATGGCCTTGCCATCCTTAAAAATCGGAACAAACAGCATCACATCGTTTGTTTGATCAACCGGCGCAATTCTTTCAGTGAACGCGTGTTGAGCACATCTTTCTTTTCCAGCCAGCCACGCCGCGCCTGCCCGATGCCAAAGCGCAGATTGGCAAAGTCGTGCGTGCTGTGAGCATCGGAATTAATACTGATCAGCACGCCCTCTTCCCTGGCCATCTGGCAATAGGTATCCAGCAAATCCAGTCGTTCGGGATGAGCGTTGAGTTCGAGGAAACAACCGCGGTTTTTAGCTGCACGTATAATACGCACCATATCCACGTCATACGGCGCACGGCGCTGTATCAGCCGTCCGGTCGGATGCGCCAGCATCGTAAAATACGGATGCTCCATCGCGCGCAGTATACGTTCAGTCTGCTTGCCGCGCGACAGGTCGAATTGACTGTGTACCGCCCCAACCACAAGATCGAGCTGGGCAAGCGCGTTATCCGGCAAATCCAGACTGCCATCTTCAAGAATATCCACCTCGATCCCCTTGAGCAGTGTCATCCCTTCCATTTCTGCATTCAGTTTGTCAATTTCGGCACATTGACGTGAAAGCCGCAACGGATCGAGGCCATGCGCGACCGTCAATCGCCGCGAATGCTCCGTGATCGCCAGATATTCGAAACCCAACGATTTCGCCGCGAGCGCCATTTCACGCAGCGAGTTATGTCCATCAGTAGCTTTGGTATGCGCATGCAAATCGCCGCGTAAATCGCTTTGCGTAACCAGTTGTGGCAATCGCCCTGACTGAGCCAGCGCAATTTCCCCGCGATTTTCGCGCAGTTCCGGTGGAATATACGCCAGACCGACAGCGGCATACACGGATTCCTCGCTTTGCCCCGCGATCCGTTTATTACCCCGGTAGACGCCGTATTCGTTAATCTTGAGCCCCTTTTTCTGCGCAATGCGCCTGACAGCAACATTGTGCGACTTGGAACCGGTGAAATAATGCAACGCCGCACCGAAACTTTCGGACTTCACGACTCGCAAATCCACCTGTACCCCGCATTCAAGGACAACGCTGGCACGGGTTACGCCAGCCGACAGAATTTTGGCAACTTCCTGGTATTGAATGAAACGTTGCACAACCGGTTCTGAAGCTGCCGCCGCAACCAGTATATCCAGATCGCCAACCGTTTCACGCATGCGCCGGTAGCTGCCCGCCACTGTCACCTGGCTGACACCCGGAGCCGCCGCAAGTGAATTTTTCAACGCCTCGGCATACTGCGCCGCCACTGCCAGCTTAAAGCGCCGCGCCTGGTTCGCATGCGCTTCCACGGCCTGCAAAATGTTCAGTTCAGTTTTTTCACCAAAACCCGGCAATGCACGGATACGCCCATCACGCGCGGCACGGTACAACTGCTCAACCGTTTGAACCGCAAGATCGTGATACAACGCCTTCACGCGTTTAGGTCCAATTCCGGGTATTTTCAAAAGATCAGCAATTGTGGCGGGCAATTCCTTGTGCAACCGATCCAGCAGACTGCAATGACCGATGGAAACAATTTCCTTAATCTTCGCAGCCAGGTCGTTTCCGATTCCCGGCAGACGCGTCAAATCCTCGCCTTTGTCCAGCATCGTGGCAACATCCTCAGAAAGCTCGCCCAAGATACGGGCGGCATTACGATAGGCGCGTATGCGAAATGGGTTAGCACCCTGAATTTCAAGCAGGTCGGCGATTTCTTCGAAGATGGCGGCGATGTCGGCATTATGTCGCGGCATACATAGCTCCTGATAGGATCGTTATTACGCTATTATTTGCACTTTTCTATTATGCTACAAAACCGCAGATGACACGCTACCGCCCGCCTCAACCCAAAAGTTCGGCCTATATCACCAAAGCGGGACATGCTGCGCTGAGTCAGGAGCTTAAAGATTTGTGGATCAAACGCCGCGAAGTAACTGCGGCATTGTCGGCAGCAGCGGCAGAAGGAGACCGGTCAGAAAATGCCGAATATATTTACCGCAAGAAACAGCTGCGTGAAATAGACCGGCGCATTCGCTATTTGCAGAAACGTCTGGATGAACTCATCGTAGTTGATCAACCGCCCTCGAATCAGCAACAGGTTTTTTTCGGTGCGTGGGTCGAGCTCGAGGATGAAACAGGTGAATGCGTTACTTACCGTATCGTCGGCCCGGATGAATTTAATGTCGAGAAAGGCTGGATCAGCATGGACTCACCTGTAGGCCGCGCCCTGATGAGAAAACACCTTGATGACGAAGTGTCGGTGCAGCGCCCTGCCGGCCTGATGCGCTATGCCATTACCGCTATCCGGTATACCGATAATGACGGCTGAAATGCGGTGGCAAAAAAACGCCTGTTACTCTCTTTTTCTCGCACACGGCTGCCGGCGACACAAACAGCCCGCAACAGAGCCGCACTCGCTCGACCGGAAAGCCATTGTTTACTATAATTTCCACAGCCATAGCAGAAGGGAATACGAGGGATTGTTCTGCCATCCATACAAAAAGCTGAATAATGAAGAAACTGTTTATCCATATCGGACTGCCCAAAACCGCTACATCCTACATTCAGCACTTTCTATTTAACAATGGCGATTTCCTGAACAAAAACGGTTATCACTATGTCAGTACCGGACTAAACAATGATCTGCACTGTCATCACGATCTGGTCTGGAAACTCGGGTTGCACTCTGGTCCTGGCTATGTATGCAAAGATATTCGGAAACACAGCAATAAAACGCTTGCGGGACTGGCTACCGAACACGCACAACACAGTGACAAACACCTTATCATCAGCAGTGAACTACTGACATTTCTGGATGATTTCAAAGAATTAGAACCCTTATTGTCCATCTTCAAAAACAGAGCCATCAGATTTATCGTCAACCTGCGCCGTCAGGACAGTTTTCTTGAATCATTGTATCTGCAAGTCGTCAAGGACGGTGTCGGCGATACCTTTCAGACCTGGTATCACAAGGCAAGAAAAATTGCTGATTATAATCTGTTAATTAACAACATTTTGCAGGTAACGCAAAAAGACAGTCTGAGAATCGGCATTTTTGGTAGCGGAAAAAAAGAACGCAATCCTGCCGAAGATTTTTTGTCGTCAATAGGCCTG
Organism: Burkholderiales bacterium; assembly: GCA_024235755.1. GTDB lineage: Bacteria > Pseudomonadota > Gammaproteobacteria > Burkholderiales > Nitrosomonadaceae > Nitrosomonas. The sequence continues at coordinate 16,371 of JACKLV010000005.1, forward strand.
GATGACAAAACTTTCATCGTAGAAAACCGTTTCCAGAATGTACGGCTGGCAGCTGCCTGCATCAAAATAATACGAATATCAAACAGTCTGAATTTAAAAATCAATTATAAGCTCGTTGATTTTTTTACAAGACACAAGGAGCGGTTTTATTTCTTAAACAATCATACGGCTTATCTCAGCGTTAAGCAGAGAAAGGCTATCCGGAACGCCTATCGCGCATCAAACCAGGCGTTGACAGATCGAATAGAATTGCCGCTGCACGTTAAACAGGAAATCCTGTCATGGTGATCTGCTGAATCATGCATCCCATTTGCTCGCCTGAAGCAATCCTTTTCTGTTTAACAACGTCGATCAAGCCGCATTCTTTTTATTTCTCAGGATATGTAATCTGCTCTCGAACCAGCGACTTGAATTTAAAGCATCCCTGGCATCAGGCAAAGTCAGCGCAAAACATCAGCAAATACAATTGCAAAATGGAAATCATCGGCCTATCCTTGTCAAAGCAATCAAAAATTTTTTTAGCTTAAAAGAGAGATCAGCGTATGAAAGAGAAATCGTTTATTCCGAAACTTTGCTCCGTTGCGCTCGTTTTCATCCTGTCGCACAGCGTTTCTCATGCAATGCCTGGCATGCATGGGTCAGGCGATGGCAATGGCGCAGTCACAGAATCGCCGCGCGTCACAGAAGACATGGGAGAACCGATCAATTCACCCGGGGCGGAACTCGAGATCACCTACAGCGCGGACGGCAAAACGGCCATTTTTGTCTCCACCCGCGAAGGCAGTATCGAATCGCCCGGCAATCCTTATAACTTCGATATCTGGATGTCTCACTACGAGAATGATACCTGGCAACCGCCCATTCATTTGGGACCTGAGATTGACCCGGCCACAGGGCCAAACATCAATACCTCTGCATGGGAACTGGAGCCAAGTTTTTCCGACGACGGCAATGTCATATATTTTACGCGGTACGAGCCGGGCAATATGCTGTCAGGCGACCTCTACGTCGTTCAGAAAGTCGATGGCGTCTGGCAATCCGCCAAAAACTGGAACGACGTGCCGGAGCTGCCGAATATCAACACGCCAACCGGAGAGGAACACTGCCCGATCATAGCCTCCGACAGCCTGATTTACTACAGCTATCATCAACCGGGCGTCACGCAGGACAGCGATATCTGGAAAGTTGAGAAAAAAGACGGCGTATGGCAGGAACCGGAAAGCCTGGGGCCGAAAATCAATTCCCCGTACCGCGATCACATGCACTGGACCGGGCTGTCGAAAGACGGAAAAAGCCTGATTATTACCAGCATGCGGCCTGATCTGGGCTCACGGGGCGGGCACGATGAATGGATTGCGCATCAGGATGACAATGGCGAATGGCAGGAACCGATAAACCTCGGTGACGCCATTAATACGGGCGGCGAGGACATGTGCTGGACATTTACGCCGGATGGCAAGAAATTCACCGGCAGCTGGGGACCGCACGGCACTTACGATATGGATATCCGCTGGGTTAACAAGGACGACGTTCCGTTGCTAAGAGACTTCGAGCCGATCGGCCCACCGCCGAATCTGCTGATCAACAGCAAGACGAAGCCGGTAACAGACAAGTCAATGCAGCAGTAATCCGGAAGTCAGGCTGCCCAGAATCAGCAACTGGAAAAGCCTGACATTTAAACGCGCCGGCGTTACCAAGCGACGGCGCAATCGACCGGAATGGTTCGCCAAAATTAACAAATCGGATAACCGGCGCTCAGTCAATTTTATTTTATAAGCAGTCCTGGATTATTAACCATTCAACTGTTTAATGTAAACGAAAAGATCGGACTCCACTGCCGGACACGTAATTACCGCCGGAATCGACATATTTTTTCACATCGACTAATCATGCCCAAAATCGGGTATGCCAGCAAAACACAAGCTTGAAACCCAGTGGGCAACCGTAAGCATCAAAATGGTTTTTGTCATCATTCTGTCAGTACATGGCGTTCTTCAATAGATCTGGCAGGCGCGGGTTGAGCTTAAAGTCGCAATCAACGGCTATTATTCATTCCAGTCATTCATCATGGTTGGAAAATAAACGATACTGCCAGCCCTGACAGCAATACAGCAACACACTGCTCAAACAATTTGCGTGGAATATAGTCGATAACCTGTCTTGCAGTCCAGGTTCCTAAGATAACTGCAAGCCCCATCAAAACGGCAAGCTGCCACATATCGGAATCCAGCGCGATGAAACGATAGTATGTTATCAATTTCACACTGTGCATCGCTAGGGCGGATGCACTCTCACTGACAATAAACGCCGCAGGCGGCAATCCCAGAGACAAAAAAACGGCCGCTCCGAGTGGTCCGGCGCTGCCAACCATGCCGGATAAAAACCCTGTGACGATGCCACCGGCGATCATTACCCAAGGTTTTGCTTCAATAACCGATATACCCCAGAACTTGAGTAGTACAAACAGCAAAATAGCAATACCGATACAGCGAATCGCCCAGTCATGCGGTAGCGCCACAAACGACAACGCGCCCAAAATGCTCAATGGGAGAGCGCCCAGCAAAAAAAATCCAACGGGCTTCCATTGAACCAGATCATATGCGAAACCAATTCTGGACAAATTCCCAATAAACTGAACAATGGTCAGCAACGGTACCGCATAGTCAATACCTACTGTTTCAACCAGCACCGGTAACAATAATAGCGCGCCACCGAATCCCGCTACACCCGAAACGGCGGCGGCTACATAGGCGGCAACAAAAAGAAATAAAAACTCATCCATATCACCCAGTATGTTCTACAACACAATCCAAACGCTGTTTATGCAATCAATGATTCATAAACCCACACACCCAAAATAACTGTTATAAAAATCCACAACAAAATAATCACGATTCCCGCAACCCAACTGACGGGCAGTTTATTACTATTCACAGTCTGCATAGCGCGCGCTCTGCAGTCAGCCAGAACTGGTTGCGGTATCAGCTTTACCGCTAACGCGATGCCCAATGGTAAGATAAACAGATCATCGAGATACCCAATAACAGGTATAAAATCAGGAATCAGATCAACCGGACTTAGTGCATATCCGACAATGACAGCAATGACTATTTTGACATACCACGGAGTTCGGGAATCTCTCGCGGCCAGAAACAGCGCATAGGTCTCGACTTTGATTTGACCTGCCAGATGTTTTATTTTCGCCAGCGGATGCATACCCTGCCCATTGAATCCGAAATTATCACTTTTAAAAAAAGAAATGACAGTATAAGCGTACGGGCATTGCATTGATCCAAAATATTCGCAGTAATGAAAAAACTTCAAAAATGATTCTGTACCTGAGAAATATAAATGCAGATTCTCTGATTAAGCGTTTTGTCATTGATGCAAAATACAATGCGCGGCTACTTATCTCCGATGGCCGCTGTTTTTTATTTGTTTTCCATTCGATTCCGTCAAGGCCAAGACCAGTTGCTGAATCCCGACACGGTCGCCTGCAGCCGATAGCTGGCATCCAATTCCCCCTCAGGCGCAATCGACCAGCGCCATTGCTGTTCAGGATCTCCAATCTTGATACCGTGCAGCATATCTTCCCTGTACAGCAGATTATCGTTCCGGTCCAGATAGTCATGGAAAACGTCGCATAGCAATACCCGCTGGCCGGGTTGTTCTGTCAATAAAGCGAGATGATTGAAGATGATTTCCTGTCGCCAGTTTGCCAGCCGTTCACCGTCGACAACGAAATGCTGTTGCAAATACTGGGCCGGCGTAATGGCAAGCTGTGAAAGGATATTGCAGCTGATAATCAGATCAGCATTCTGCGCAACCGCTGGAAGGCCGGCTTGGGGACGTGGCAGTGATTCGCCTCGCCGGTAGGATAAAAGCGCTTCCGCAAGCCCGGTAATATCGTGCTCCACCAGCGTAATATTGCTATGCCTCATACAAAGAAGACGTACGCTAATCAAGTGAGCAATATCGATCAGAATAACCGTATTGAATTGCTTCGCCAGCATTTCCACTGGCACATCGAGCAGCAGCCCTGATCCTATTACCACCACCTTGTTACGCTGAGGCGTTTGCGCCGCCGCATGCAGAATGAGCTGGCGGCTGTTGTCTAGATGTGTCCGCCAATGATCGGCAACACGTTTATAACGCCCCTGAATCGCAATAAGTCCTGAGAGATAGCCAAGACGACGGTATGTTTTAGGGCATGGTGTAACGAAAAAATGAAAAAGCTCACGCAACATGGCAACAGCATAGCGCAATCACCGTGGTTTCAAAAGATGCTGTATGGCAAGACCTGGCAGTCTTAAGCTTACTTACCCCGATGAATCCAACAGCTAGAGACCTATTTCGGAAGATTACCGCCGGTATAGCTGAAAACGGCATCATCGGTTACAAGGATCCGGGCGACAGAATCATTGTCGCAATCGTCTTAGCCTGTCAAGTACCGCTCAGTATTGCCGGCGAAAAACTTCTTACAATACCGGAACTACATTGTAGTTGGTCAGCAACATTCCTATAAAGATTGCAGTTTTTCAAAATCCCAACCATAACCAAGAAAAGCAATAGCTGCGTCAACTCATGATAAAGAGCGCGTGTTTATATGCCGCCATGTCAGACACGCGCCTTCATGCTTAAACCTTTGAAATCAACCGTACCAACCCATAAATTATCACCGTTCTCTGCTTCCTCTCATTTTCCAAAACTGTCAAGTTAACCGCATGGTGTCGGAACAGTTTACAATTCAGTACATAATTTACTGACAGTAATTATTAATTTATTGATACAAAAAGGTAAATTATATCTGGAATAAAAATTGCTTGATTAACGGTATACAGACAACATCCGATGATCAGCGACGCGATTCACTGATACTAATAAAATGGTTTAACTGTAGAAAAGGCTGAAAAATCAGCACAAAACTTGCACCAATACCGGTTTTGCAGACTGAAATCGTATTTTTCGGTAGGAATGTCAGGCGTGCGCATCCTTGATTCTTGAATCACGCAGAACGCATCGGATACATTGTTTTGACGCTTCTTGCTACAGTAGCCACACTTTTGCAGTTGCGTTACCCGGAATTAATATTTCCAATAATATTTTCCTGGCCAGCAGTTTGATCTTGCAGGATTTGACCTAACAATGACTGAGTCAGGTAATCATTGCGGAGGATTTTTGTGATGAACAAGGAATATAGTGTTGAAAACAATGATGACGACATAGCCGATGGCTTGGCGCCGGACAGCAGGATTGTCGAAATTATTAATAAAATTGAACTCGCCAAAAACGAGCACGACGATTATGAGACTACGTTCTTAAAGCAGGTATCGTAGCCAAAAAAACTGAACTTGCCTCCAGAGCATACCCCGTTTCTTATATGGAAGACATCATCAAGGTACTGGGACTGAAAATTCTTCCACTGACGCCCGCCATTGCAGGATTGGCTGAAAGCTGCTTCGTCAGCCACAAAGTCCGGGCGACAGAATCATTGCTGCAACAGCGTTAACCTATCAGGCGCCGCTCATTACGGCCGATGAAAAACTTCGCACAACACCGGGGCTGCAGTGTATTTGGTAAGCAAGTAGCCTAAATTACGCCATCCAGGAATGTAGAGTATGAGCACATAATCCATGCAAAACAATTGAGTGCCCTTCTTCCTTCCCTTAGCCGCTATTTTTAGGAAAATACTTAACGCCATATAATGAAGAAAAATCACAATTCTGTGTCCAAACTATCGCATTAAATTTCTGCGCTGTTGCATAGACAATACTATCTGCTAGGGGCAATTGATACTGAACGCCATAGTGTGCCGCATCAATTGCAAGCGAGCTATCCAGTGAGACAACCTTTCCTTGCTCCATATGAGCAATACATTCCAACGCCATATCTTCTCCAAATTGACGCAACACACATTTAAACACCTCGGTAATCGCAATACTCGGCACAATGAGTGTTTGTATGTTCTCAATTGGTTTCGAGAATTTATCTGCATTTGCATCGCCCGCAAAATAAGAGAGTCACACTGAAGAATCTACGACATTCATACTCTGTCTTCATCTTTTCTTACATCAGTATCCATCCCTTTAAGCAAGCCCTTCATTTTCTTCATAGGCTTGATGGGAATTAACTCGATTCGATTGCGATACATCAACATCTGAATTTTCTGCCCAGACTCAATTCCCATTGAGTCACGCACTTCTTTAGGTATAACCACCTGAAATTTTGGAGAAACAGTGACCGAAAGCATGATAGCACCATATCGATAAAGAAAAGGTAAAACGCTATCTTTATCGATAGAATTTGTCAATCAAATCACTGGGTCGCAAGCTGTGTAAAACGAAAGTTATTACACTTCAATCCATTTGAAAAACGTGATCTCATGGTACCGTTCCGAGGTGATCCATCGGATAGTCACTTCAAATATGATTACTATCCAATCTTGTTTTGAACGAAAAAGTTAACGGAACAGCCGTGACGTTAGTCCAAAGATTATGAAATCCTCGCCAATTCCGCTGAGAATATGGTTTGTATCGCCATCATTCAAATTAAAATTGATGTGGTTCATGATGCCAAATGCGTTTAATTTTTAGGCCAGATAGGTTTTTATATTTCGCCTTGCAGATGCTGTTTGTTATGCTACTACACTGCCGACAAGTCATTAAAATTTCATTATTTCTTATATATCACTATTGTGTTTATGGTTATTAGGATTCAAACTAGTGACCGGGGCAACCCATTTACTAACAAAATAAGGAATAATCAAATGAACAAGGACTTACGTTTAATACTTTTTAGTATAGCAAGTTTGTTTTCCCTATGTTTCAGTAGTCTAGCAGGTGCCGCTGAATTAGCGACTGATGTCAACGACGCACAAGTAGTCGCGCAATACAACTATATTATTCATATTCTGGCGATGTTACTAATCGGTTTCGGTTTTCTCATGGTATTTATCCGAAGATATGGCTTTGGCGCGATTACCGGCACTTATCTCGTTGTTGCAGTCAGCTTGCCCCTCTACATTTTACTTCGCGCCAATGGGATTTTTGGACATGCGCTTGAGCCGCATACGTTAGATGCATTGCTTTTTGCGGAATTAGCAGCAGCTACTGCGTTAATTGCTATGGGCGCAGTTCTTGGACGCCTACGAGTATTTCAATATGCACTATTGGCTCTGTTGGTGGTACCCCTATATTTATTGAATGAATGGATTGTTCTGGACGATGCATTTGGATTAACAACAGGATTCCAGGATACAGCCGGATCGATAGTAATCCATGCTTTTGGCGCCTATTTTGGGATGGCCATGTCTATCGTACTGACTACTGCATATCAACGCAGTCAACCAATTGAATCGGATCCCACTTCAGACCGTTATGCCATGCTGGGATCAGTTGTTTTGTGGCTTTTCTGGCCGAGTTTTGCTACTGCCCTTGTACCTCTCGAGCAAATGCCGCAAACTGTTGTAAACACACTACTTGCACTCAGTGGCGCAACGATCGCGACCTATTTAGTTAGCACCATGGTCAACAAAGGTAAAACATCAATGGTTGATATGGCTAATGCGGCTTTGGCAGGCGGTGTTGCCATAGGTTCAATTTGCGATGTCGCAAACCCTACGGGCGCTTTTGCTATCGGTCTACTAGCTGGCACCATTTCTGTTCTCGGCTACAGATACCTGCTACCAGCACTTGAATCAAAATACAAATTGTATGATACCTGCGGCGTTCATAATCTGCATGGTATGCCTGGACTATTAGGTGGATTCAGCGCATTTCTTATCATCCCGCCAAGCATTGCAACAGCTCAACTTACCGGTATTGGGATAACTCTGTTGATCGCTATACTCGGTGGCCTCATTGCAGGCGTCTTAGTTAAGTTAACGGGTACCACACGCGAACCTTATGAAGACAGTGTTGAATTTAGCCATACCGAGGGTCCGGAAGCAGAAGCAGTAATTGCCAAATTGCAAGCACGTATCGAGGCCTTAGAAAATAAAACAATACCCCAGCAATCTACGGCACAAGCAAACTTTTCTGAGTTAAGGACTGATCCTAACAAACCCACACCTCAAGGATAGTACAGAATGAAATTAAAATGCCTTTGCATGGGAATAGTGAAGCCAAGCTGATTTAATCAAATATACACATATTTTAAGCAAAAACCCGAATTCATCTGGTCTTCGCTTTTTTCTTTTATGTGTCAATCAGCGTTGAAATTTTCCAGTTGTTTTCAAGAAACAGTGAGCAAATTACCAGTCTAACTATTGATACCATTGTTTCTGAAGTTTAATTTTCTTTAGAATAAACGCTGATACTGGAAAATACTAAACGCTGATTGACAGTCATGAAATCAAGTTTTTCAAACAGATTGAGCGGCAATAACCGTATTATCTGATGTAAGCTGATTTGAATCTTTGACTGGAATTTGATAAAAACAGCGAATGAAGGTCGGATCTGGAATCATAGCCTATTTATATAGCCCCGACACCGATCCGTCGCTGGAAAGCTTTTAATGGTGATTGGAGATATTTGTACGCTACAAGTATAGACCAGACCCTGAGACTTCATCCCCGTCCACTCCTATACTAACTGCTTGAGATATGGCTTGTCATCCTGAAAAATCCAATGATAAACCCCTAGATGCTATGATTTCATTGACTTTTTGATCCCATTGATTATACCAATGGAGTCCATCGGCTCAGGACGGCTAATGGGTGACCCTTTTTGGCGCTTGCTTAGTCTTCCAGTGCGTTACGACCTTCAGCCGGTTTGCCTTCATGTGTCGTGCCGTAACCTTCGGATTGAGCGCTTTCTGGCGCAGATGGTCCACCACAGGCAACCAGAGTAAGAGCGAATAAAATTGCAAAAATTGATGAAAGTTTCATTTGTAGCCTTGTTGATAAAAATTTATAAAAATAATTACTGCTTTTGTGTTACCCGCAAATTGTAGCATGACAAGCGTAAAATGTCTGATTGAATCGCGATGACAAGCATTACTCTGGCTTGAATGCCATTACCGCAAGCGGGTACCTGGTCTTGAAAAACAACACTCATGGTAATCTGCTATTTTGTGTCTAATGATTACCATTACAATCAAGTATTGTTAATGATCAGGCTTATTGATGTCATGAGCAATGACAGTTAGGCCAATCAGTAAAACTACTAAGCCGCCACGACCAACCAAACCATTATTCTTCCTCCAATGCTTTAAAACGTTGTAGCGCCGCACGATTTGCCCAGACAACCATTGTTACAACCCAAACCCCTCCCACATCGCATCAACCTTCTGTTTAACCGCCTCACCCATCACAATCGGCGTTCCCCATTCGCGGTTGGTCTCGCCCGGCCATTTGTTGGTCGCATCGAGTCCCATTTTACCGCCGAGGCCAGAGGTCGGACTGGCGAAGTCGAGGTAGTCGATCGGGGTGTTTTCGACGATGAGTGTGTCGCGCGCGGGATCGACACGGGTGGTGATGGCCCAGATGACTTCTTTCCAGTCGCGGATATCGACGTCATCGTCGGTGACGATAATGAATTTGGTGTACATGAACTGGCGCAGGAAGCTCCAGATGCCGAACATCACGCGTTTGCTGTGTCCGGCATATTGTTTTTTCATGCTGACCACTGCCATGCGGTAGGAGCAGCCTTCGGGCGGCAGGTAGAAATCGGTGATTTCAGGGAACTGTTTTTGCAGTAGCGGCACGAACACTTCGTTCAACGCCACACCGAGAATTGCGGGTTCATCGGGCGGTTTGCCGGTGTAGGTAGAATGGTAGATCGGATTGCGGCGCATAGTGATGCGCTCGATGGTGAAAACAGGAAAGGTTTCCTGCTCGTTGTAGTAGCCGGTATGGTCGCCGTACGGGCCTTCGAGCGCAGTTTCATCGGGATAAATCGCGCCTTCAAGCACGATTTCGGCGCTCGCGGGCACCTGCAGATCGTTGCCGATGCATTTGACGACTTCGGTTTTGGAACCGCGTAGCAATCCGGCAAACTGGTATTCGCTCAAAGTATCCGGCACCGGCGTCACGGCACCAAGAATAGTAGCCGGGTCAGCGCCCAATGCCACAGCTATCGGGTACGGTTTACCGGGATTGGTCATGCAAAATTCACGAAAATCCAGCGCGCCGCCGCGATGCGCAAGCCAGCGCATGATGACTTTATTCGGCGCGATCACTTGCTGGCGGTAAATGCCGAGATTTTGCCGTGTTTTGTTGGGACCGCGCGTGACCGTCAACCCCCAGGTAATCAGTGGCGCAATATCGCCCGGCCAGCAGGTTTGTATCGGTATTTTGCCGAGATCGACTTGATCGCCTTCCCAGACGATCTCCTGACACGGCGCGCTGCTCAACACTTTGGGCGCCATGTTCAACACCTGCTTGAGTACCGGCAGTTTCTCCCAGGCGTCTTTCAATCCTTTCGGCGGATCGGGCTCTTTCAGGTAAGCGAGCAGTTTGCCGACTTCGCGCAACGCTTCAACCGATGTCTGCCCCATGCCCATCGCGACGCGTCTGGGCGTACCGAACAAGTTACCGAGTACCGGCATGGTGTGACCTTTGGGGTTTTCGAACAGTACCGCAGGGCCTTCGGCTTTCAGGATACGGTCGCAGATTTCGGTCATTTCGAGCCGGGGATCGACTTCAACTGCAATACGTTTGAGTTCGCCGATGGCTTCGAGTTGTGCGATAAAATCACGCAGGTCTTTATATTTCATGGCATCTGTTTACCGAATCAAAAAATCGAGCGCAATACCGATAAACACCACCATGCCGACATAATTGTTGTGCAGGAATGCCTTAAAACACAGCGCCCGGTCGCGATTGCGGATCAGTGTATATTGATAACCCATCAAACCCACAGCCACTAGCAATCCGGCGTAATACGCCATGCCCATGGCTTGCAGTTGCCCGATATAAATCATGAAAGCGATAAACAAGGCATGGCAAATCATTACACCGGCCACATCAAAACGCCCAAAGGTAATCGCCGATGTCTTGATGCCGATTTTCAGATCGTCGGGCTTGTCGACAATGGCATATGCGGTGTCATACGCGATCACCCAGAACAAATTGGCCAGCATTAAAATCCAGATAATCGAAGGCAGCGCGTTCGTCTGCGCGGCGAATGCCATCGGAATGCCGAAGCTGAACGCGATGCCGAGATACGCCTGCGGCATGGCGAAGAACCGTTTGGTGAACGGATACGATGCCGCCAGAAACAGTGCGGGCACGGATAGCGCAATCGTCAGCAGGTTAAGCGGCAGAATCAGTATAAACGCGACCAGACTCAGACCTGCTGCGAGTAACAGCGCTTCCTTCGAACCGACTTGTCCGGCCGCCATTGGGCGGTTTTTGGTGCGCTCAACATGCGGGTCTATTTTGCGGTCGGCGAAATCGTTCATCACGCAACCGGCGGAACGCATGAGAATGGTGCCCATGACAAAGATAAACAAAACATGCCAATCGGGAAAACCCTGTGCAGCAAACCACAGCCCCCACAGCATCGGCCACAACAGCAGCAAAATGCCAATGGGCTTGTCCAGCCGCATCAGACGTGCATAGAGCGCCAATCGATTCGGTTGATTCAGTGAGTCAGAAACCATCACAATGTCAAATTCAAAATGTCGGGTAAAAATACTTCGGTTACCAGAATCGATTGCCCTTGCAGCGTAAACAGCGAGCGTCTTGCCCACAGATGGGACGGACTGTCCGTCAGGCGCAAAACTGCCCGGTCGTACAGAAAATGACCGCTGCTGACTTTTTTAAATTCGAGCGGTGTGCGTCTGACTCTTGGGTTGGTAAACAGCATGCTGCCCAGAGACCGGTTGCCCAGCCCATTGAGCGTACGCCATGCACCGCGCAAATCCTTGTGCGGCACAATCGAATGCGCAAAAACGACCGGCTTGTCGCAACAATATAAATACACTTCCCGCACCAGCGCCAGCTCGTGCGGACGCAGCTTCATTTTAATCCATTCATCGCCATATACGTGTGCAAGCTCCTGGAATACCGGCTCCACGTAAAACTGCGCGCAACGTTCCTGTATGCGGCGCGTAAGCGAACCGCGATATTGCAGCCAATCACGTATTTCAGGAGAAACGGCGCTTAATGCCGGAAGCCATGCATGAGGGTGCGCAGTGCTAATGTTTGCCACGTTAATCGATCAAGTTGCCGCGAGCGGTGTATGGGTTCAAACGAAATAATATGGGTTAATGATTTTATGGATTCTATCAAACCGGCCAACTAACCTGATGGAAGCTGGTAAGCCAAGCATTATACAACAGTCTGTACACAGGCATTGACAAAAGCCGCGTTTCAATCGCGATCATGACATCACCAGACACCTAATCACACGCGCAGATATTCAGTCTTATCTCCCAGCCAGCGTTGAATATGACGCTGCGCCGATTCGGGATAACTATTAAGCATTTCATCGGCCACGGACTGCGCTGCCGTCAATAACGCGCCGTCCTGCTCGAGATCGGCAAAACGCAGCATCGGCATGCCGCTCTGGCGAGCGCCCAAAAATTCACCCGGTCCGCGTAAATGCAAATCCTGACGCGCGATTTCGAAACCGTCCGTGTGTTCAAAAATTATTTTCAGCCGTTTGCGCGCGACTGCCGACAAGGGTTGCTGATACAGCAAAATACACACACTGGCATCCGCACCACGGCCGACCCGTCCGCGCAACTGGTGCAATTGCGACAAGCCCATGCGTTCAGCATTTTCGATCACCATCAGCGATGCGTTCGGCACATCCACACCGACTTCAATCACTGTCGTCGCTACCAGTAACTGAATTTCACCCTGTTTAAACTGCGCCATCATGTCCGCCTTTTCCTTTGCCGGCAATCGTCCGTGCACCAGGCCAACCTTCAAATCCGAAAAAATTCCGCACAAGGTTTCGTAGGTTTCCATTGCTGTCTGCAACTGCAGCGTTTCGGATTCCTCAATCAACGGACATACCCAGTAAACTTGTTTTCCCTGGCGGCAGGCCTGAAGTATACGCGCAACGACCTCGTTACGCCGGTTGCCGGCTACCAGTTTGGTCACCACAGGCGATCTGCCTGGTGGCAGTTCATCGATAATCGACACGTCGAGATCGGCGAAATAGCTCATGGACAGCGTGCGCGGTATCGGCGTCGCGCTCATCATCAACTGATGCGGAACGATGCCGGACTGCTGCATGCCTTTCATGCGCAAAGCCAAGCGCTGATGCACGCCAAACCGATGCTGTTCATCAATAATCGCAAGACCCAATTGATAAAAACTGACCTGTTCCTGGAACAATGCATGGGTGCCAACCGCAAGCATGGCAGCGCCGGATTCGATTGCAGTCAGAACCGATTGCTTGTCTTTTTTCTTCTGACTGCCCGACAACCACACCACTAGGATTCCCAGTGGCACAAACCAGGCGGACAATTTTTGAAAATGCTGTTCGGCCAGAATCTCGGTCGGCGCCATTATGGCGGCCTGATAGCCGTTTTCAATCGCCTGCAACGCAGCCATTGCCGCCACAATCGTCTTGCCGCTGCCAACATCGCCCTGCAGCAGCCGTTGCATCGGATGCTTCGACGCCAGATCACGGCTAATCTCGGCCATTACCTTTTCCTGGGCTGCTGTCAGATTGAACTCCAGCTGCGCCAGAAACCGGCTGCGCAACACATGCTCATGTTTGTGATCCAGCTGAGGCGCCTTACGGCTGCGCCGCTGGCGGTAATGCAGCCGCATCGAAAGCTGCTGCGCCAGCAATTCGTCGAATTTAACCCGTTGCCATGCCGGATGCCCACGCGACTGCAACAAATCAACCGGCGTTTCCGGTGGCGGATGGTGCAAAGCAAGAATGCTGTTTTTAAATCCCGGCAACTGGTAATGCCGGACAATTCTCTCAGGCAACGTTTCGTCCAGTAATCCGGTCAGTTGTGGGTAATGCAACACCTGATAAATCAGTTTTCCCAGAGTTTTTTGCGGCAACCCCGCAGTCACGGCGTAAACAGGCGTCATGGCGGCCGCCAGCGGCTCGTTTTCCTGAACGATTCGGCATTTCGGATGCACCATTTCCGCGCCAAAAAAACCATGACGGACTTCGCCGAGCAGGCGCACCCGTTTACCGACAGCATACGCTTTGACCTGACTACCGTAAAAATTCAATAAACGCATGCACAGCGAACCACTGCGGTCTTCTATACGGCAAACCAGCTGACGTCTCGGCTTCAGGACGACTTCATTATGTACGATCACGCCTTCAACCTGAACAACCCTGCCCTGCGGCGCATGCTCGATGGGAAAGACATGCGTTTCGTCTTCGTAGCGGATCGGCAAATGCAGCGCCAAATCTATTTCTCTGCAAATGCCCAACCGCGCCAGCTTTTCCTGCACCTTCTGGCTAACAGCCAGTGCAGCATCGCCCGATGCGGAAGTGCTGCTATCCATATCCGAAAACTAACTGCTATGCGCCGATCACCATGACAGCATCCATTTCAACCAGTGCGCCGCGCGGCAGCGCCCTGACACCGATAGCCGCACGCGCCGGATAAGGTTGTTCGAAGTATGTTGCCATAATTTCATTCACCAGAGAAAAGTGCTCGAGATCGGTCAAAAAAATATTCAGTTTGACAATATCGTTCAGGCTGCCGCCACTGGCTGCAGCAACGGCTTTCAGGTTAAGAAATACCTGCTGTATCTGCGCCTCGATACCATTGACCATCTGCATGGTCGTCGCATCCAGTCCGATCTGTCCCGACAGGTAAACCGTCTCGCCACCGCTGACCTTGATCGCTTGCGAATAAGTGCCAATCGCTTGCGGTGCCTGCTGCGTCTGAATTACTGCTTTGCTCATTGTCATCTCCTGTCATTTAAAAATGTTCGAGTATAATTGATTGCAGCCAACTTACCAGCATCGAACTGTAACCGTGGCCTTGCATTTACATACAACCGGACTGATTACGCAATAAGCCGTTTATCTTTACTATCTGCATTTATAGGCCGCATGACACACCCGAATGAAAGACATATATAGCCGCGATCTGCTCGGCTATAATGAGGCTTTTTAACCGATCTGCAACTGAACGCCTCATGCATGAACCCACACCCAAGCTGATCATCCAGGGCAACAGCCCGTTGCGCGGAAAAATCCGCATTTCGGGCGCAAAAAATGCCGCTTTGCCTGTCTTATGCGCCGCGCTACTGACAGGCGACGACGTTCGCATCAGCAACGTGCCCCGGTTGATGGATATCACAACCATGCTGTCGCTACTCGAACAAATCGGAGTCAATGTTGAAAGTGCCGGACCATCGGAATTTGTTTTGTGTGCAGCGAATCTGACGAACCTGACCGCGCCCTATGACATGGTCAAAACCATGCGTGCAGCCATACTGGTATTAGGGCCGCTGCTCGCCCGCGCCGGCGAAGCGTATATATCACTGCCCGGCGGCTGCGCCATCGGCTTAAGACCGGTAGATCAGCATATCAAGGGGCTGGAAGCCATGGGCGCAGAAATCACCATAGAGCATGGCTATATCCATGCGGTCGCTAAACAGTTGCATGGCGCCCGGATCGTAATGGACATCGTCACAGTCACAGGCACAGAGAACCTGATGATGGCGGCAACGCTCGCACGCGGCACCACAGTTATTGAAAACGCGGCGCGCGAACCGGAGATAATCGACTTGGCCAACTGCCTCATCGCCATGGGCGCCAAAATTCACGGCGCTGGCAGCGATATTATCACCATTGAGGGCGTACCGACACTGCATGGCGCCGAACATTGCGTCATGCCTGACCGCATCGAAACCGGCACATTTCTGGCCGCAACCTGCGCGACCGGCGGCGATATCCATCTAACGGAAACAGATCCGTACCTGCTGGATGCCGTGCTGGACAAACTGACAGAATGCGGCGCCAGAATCGAAACCGGTGACCGCTGGATTCGTTTAAAAATGCAGAGCAGACCCAAACCGGTCAATCTGAGAACGGCGCCATATCCCGCCTTTCCGACTGACATGCAGGCACAATTTATGTCACTGAATTGCATCGCCGACGGCACCGCCGTTATCACCGAAACCATCTTTGAGAACCGCCTTATGCATGTACAAGAATTAAAGCGCATGAGTGCGGATATCAGAGTTGAAGGCAATACAGCCATCATCAGCGGCATACCCAGACTCGACGGCGCTCACGTAATGGCAACCGACTTACGCGCTTCGGCCAGCCTTGTTATCGCCGGTCTAGTTGCGCAGGATGAAACTGTCATTGACCGTATTTATCATCTTGACCGCGGTTATGAAGCCATCGAAGAAAAGCTTTCCCTGTTGGGCGCCAGTATCCAGCGCGTCAACTCACCTTGACACAACCCGGCGGAAGTTACTCATGGTCTTCGGCACAAACCCCGAAATGCAGCTGCTATGCAATTACATGTGTTTCGTGGATTATTTCCGAATCGCCGATATGAAGCTTACCAAGCGCAACCGGTAATTTGAATCGGCGAGGACCGGCGCTGCCGGGATTGAAATACAATACACCTTCCCTGATTTCTGACTTGGGCATATGCGAATGCCCGTAGACAACGACATCGAATCCTGCCGCGGCTGGATCGAGATCAATTTCATCAATATTGTGAATCATGTAAATCAATTTACCACCTACTTCCACCACTTCGGTCTCCGGAAACTGACCTCCGAACGAGCCCTTGTCTATATTCCCACGAATCGCGACGACTGGGCAAACGGCCTGCAAATTACGAATCACATCGTCAGACCCAATGTCGCCAGCATGTATGATGATGCCTGAACCGGCAAGATATTCCAAAGCCTCCGGGCGAACAAGACCGTGAGTATCCGAAATAACACCGACTATCGTCATGTTAAATTGTTCAACGCTTCAGCCGTATGGCGCAAACGGCGCGCAGTGTATTTATGTTTAAAGGTCAGATAGAAATCAAATTTTTTCACTGGTTATCTTCCTGCTTTACACATTAATTTTGCCAAATGCGGGTTTCGGTGATCTGCTGATCAAGAATGGACAAGCCAAAAAAGAGAACATATTATATTTTCATAATGAATCAACAAATTTTACCAGTCACGACTATCTTTCACATCTCAAATGGGCAAACTTTTTTAAATTACTTGCCGCACATTCTTACCCGGCACCCAGAAAAACAAAAATTAACCGATTAAAAGGAGACAAAAACGTGGCCTATGTTAAGCCGGAAGAAATTGTTGAAAACATGTTGCAAGCCGGTGCCAAGAAAGCTGGATTATCGGTCAAGAATCTATTATTGCGTGGCTTTCTTGCCGGCGCCTTTCTCGGTTATGCCACAACACTGGCTATTCTGGCCGCAACACAAACCGGCTTCGGCATTGTCGGCGCTCTGGTTTTTCCAGTTGGTTTCGTCATGATTGTGCTGCTAGGTCTTGAGCTGGCGACGGGTAACTTTGCGCTTATACCGATTGCCGTCAAAGATAAACGGGCACGTATCGGTGCATTACTTTATAACTGGACCTGGGTATTAATCGGTAATTTGATCGGCAGTATCAGCTATGCCTTTTTATACATGATTGTCACAACCAAAATGGGACATATCGACCCGTCTACAATTGCCGCCGCGCAACGTCTGATCGATATTGCCGAAACAAAAACACTGGGTTATGCGCAGTATGATTTTGATGGCACTATCTCAGCTTTCACCAGCGCACTGCTATGCAACTGGATGGTTACACTGGGTGCAGTCATGGCCTTCACCTCTACCACAACAAGTGGAAAAGTAATCGCCATGTGGCTACCCATCATGACCTTTTTTGCTTTGGGTTACGAACATGCGATTGTCAATATGTTTTTAATTCCAGCCGGAATCATGCTGGGTGCGAATATTACAATTGCCGAGTGGTGGCTATGGAATGGCTTACCGGTCATCGCCGGCAACATTGTCGGCGGAATGCTTTTTACCGGCTTTATGCTGTATTGGGCATTTAATACCTGCAAAAAAAATCATTATTAATGATATCTGCAAATTATTCTAGGTTTCTTTACTATTAACAAACAGCCCCTTCTATATAAAAAAACCCACCGTGAGGTGGGTTTAGTCGCTTAGTATAGCGTGCTGTTTAACATTTTAATCAGGATAACAGCTTAGCTTCTGGTATTGCCTGATTGGGTTAATGATGCAGATGCCGGGTTAAGTGATTGCTCTGCAGCCACTTGCTGATGGTATGTTGCTTTTTTCAGGTTTTCTTCAATGGCAATTTCATACTGATGAATTTTATATTCAACATGTTTTTTGATATTTCTGCCATTTCTGCCAAAGAAACTTGTTCTTGGCTTATGACTCAATGCTTCGATTTGTTCTTCGATCTTGACTTGCATTTCATCAACCTGATTCTTGTAGTATTGTGCTAAAGCGATATGATCGACATCAGCCTTGTTATTGAGTGTTGCACCTTGACTCGCCGCAGACGAACTTGCGGGCAAAGTGATTAAAAGAAATGCGAACGAAGCTATAACTGAAAAATTCTGAGCTGTTAATGTTTTCATGACAATTACTCCTTAAAACTAATTCATCTTGAAAACAAGTTTAAACAAGCCAACACGCAGTGTATATTGGGGTGACCCTTATTTTTTTCTAAGTGAAACCCGTAGATGACCAATACTGAGCGGATGTTATTTTCAGAAGCGGATTAAAGCATCAATTATTTTATCGTAGGCAGTCTTTATTGCGCTATGCAAATACGACACGGCCTGTTCGCGAGAAAAACACTGTCCCATCATTCCCATACAACTTCTAAAAATTTCCGGGGTATCGAAACATGTTACATGCAACAACCGCTAAACGAACAGTGACTAAGCAAACGGCGACATGAAATGGTATTGCGTCATTAACAACTGGACAAAAAACTTTCATCCGGCATATTTTGCCATGGTAATGGCCACCGGCATTGTATCGCTTGCATTTGACGCGATGAATTTTACAGGAATAGCCAGAGCACTTTCTGTTCTGAATCTGTTTTTTTATCTGACGCTAAGTGTTTCCCTGCTCATGCGCATGCTATTTTTCCTGCCGGATTTAATAGCAGATTTCAAAATCTTCAAGCGTTCACTGCTTTTTCTGACTTTCGTCATTGGCACCAACACGGTTGGAATGCAATTGCTTATTTTTCATCAGGCCGTACCACTGGCAATTTTATTATGGTTTGTCGCACTGGCCGCCTGGTTCATTTTTGGCTATTTCATCCTGTGTAATCTCATTGCGTTACATGAAAAGTTTTTGAGTGAAATCGCAAGCGGCTCAACCCTGCTGATCACTGTCAGCACGGTATCGATCCCGCTCCTGGGTATCTCTCTATTGAATGCGATGAACATGCCCAGTGGGTTCGCCTATCTGACTGCGATCGGATTCTGGTTTATGGGTCTTATTTCGTATGCGATTATCATCAGTTTGCTGATCTATAACCTGTATCTTTGTAAATTCGATCCTGAGAAATGGGATGCGCCCTACTGGATCTGCATGGGCGCAGCCGCTATCATCACACTCGCGGGCTCCAGGTTCGTCATATACACCCCGTTTACGCCGACATGGGAAGTTTTACGGGAAGCTGTTTTGTGGATAACAATTGTTGCGTGGATGATAGGAACGCTATGGATTCCTTATCTATTGTTCATGGATTTACAAAAATTCACCCATACAGGCACTTCAGCGTCGGCACCGCTTTGGGTAATAGCTTTTCCATGGTTAAGACTGGCATTTGGCAGAACGCATCGTGCCTATGATCCCGTTTCATGGAGCAGGGTTTTTCCCATGGGGATGTATACAGCCAGTCTAGTGTCTCTGACGCACGCCGCACAATATGAATTCCTCGCGATCATTTCCCCGTATTGGGGATGGTTTGCCCTGTGTATCTGGTTTTTGACACTAGTGGGCATGCTACGCGCGCTCATTTCCTTCATTCGGCAATACCGTTTTTAGCATGATGCCAATCTGATCAATTCTCACAAAAAAAGAATCGCACGCATCACTTTACCATCCTCCAAACACGTCAGCCTGCCTTAACCGGGTAAATCAACTCACGCACAATATCCCTTCCTAGCAAGCGGGTTGATAATCTGGATAGTTGTTTATTCTGGCGAAAATCGTTCAAGGTCATGCCATTTCAGAATACATCTATAAACTTCCCGTTTGTCTTGTCAATCAATTGCTCACGCAAGTAACTCTCCCGCACAAACCCTAAATCCAATATTTTTTCTGGTATAGGTATTTTGGCTGTAAACAGCCGTAGTAATTTTATTCAACCTCACACGATTAAAGACTTAATCGTGTACCAACAGGCTTGCCTCCAGGACACTACCAATAGTGTGATCTGAAGGACCGGGCAGACCAATCTGAAATTGAATTTCGACCTGATGGCAATGTCAACAGGCCGGTTGGATAAACTGATCCGGCTGACGCTCAAAAAGCAAATTGTAACTCGTATTGTTTAATCCAGATTCAACACCACAAAGCGGGCCAAATATGATCTTTGGAAACTCCAAATATGCGGAATGAAAATTCTCTGAAGAAACTTTCTCAGGATCGACTAATTGATATATCAAACGATAAACTAATCAATCACAATTTACTACTAGAGGACACCAAACGGGGCGCCTAAGTTAGGCGCTCTCACCGTAGCTCGCTTTTGAGCCTGGCTGTTAAGTGTCCACTTCATTATTTCCAGGGAGTTTGTCATGTTGAATTGGATAAATAAATTTATCAAAAGAAATCGGAGATGCGAGTCGGGAACATTAAACATTACAAAAATATCGTCTTACGAAGAATATATGCAATATACCAGTCATCACCGACAAACCCACATGGCAAATCTCGCTTTTGAAAAGAGTCTCATCCCGGATACCTATACAAAATTTACATATAATGGCTATTGCAATGTCTGTCAGGTTTTTGTCGATTTTACTGTAGACTTTAATTATGCTTATAAGGTTGATAATGCTTTGGTGCCAAACTGGAGAGAAAGCCTGGTATGCCCTGTTTGTCACCTGAACAACAGAATGCGCTCAGTCGTCCACGTTTTTGATCTTGAATGCCACCCAAATACGGATTCGACAATTTACATTACTGAACAAACAACCGCCCTTTACAAATTGTTCAAGCAATCGTTTTCAAATACATACGGCAGTGAATACTTAGGGGATTCTGTTAGCCATGGAAACAGCAACAAAAATGGAATCAGAAACGAAGATCTCACGCAGCTATCATTTTCTGACGATCAATTCGATTTTATTTTGTCGTTTGATGTTCTGGAACATATTCCAAATTACGAAAAAGCCCTGGCAGAATGTTACCGATGTCTTAAAACCGGAGGTATGTTCCTTTTTAGCGTTCCGTTTGTGCAGACATCTGAAAAAAACATCGTTCGAGCCCGTTTATCTCAAACCGGTGAGATAGTCCATTTACTACCTCCCGAATATCATGCGGATCCAATTAACTCTGATGGTTGTCTTTGCTTTTATCATTTTGGCTGGGAAATTCTTGAGAATCTCAAGGCTGTAGGATTCAAGAATTCGCAGGCCCTCCTTTACTGGTCAAATGAATTTGGATATCTAGGCGGCGAACAGTTACTACTGTTCGCAAGAAAAGAATAAAAAAACATAGCTTGCTATTGCAGTTCGCGCACAACAGAATCGATCATTAGTCCTTTTGGATCGAAAGTCCGAACAAAATTCTCCCCGAGTCTTGGGGGTAAATCACAGTATGTGCTTACTTCTTCATCGCCAATTCCGCGATGCGCCTGCCCGTCTGCAATGATTTAGCTTGAAACGCTTCAATCAGCGCATTGACCGTTTGAGTTATAAACCACTCACCTTCGACTGTGAGATAAAACTGAATATATTCATCCAGCTCCAGATCGGTCAGCTCCTGGTAAGAGTACGCCATGATGAGAATCACGCCTTGATAAGTGTTATCTCGAATTTCTTTTTTTTGAGCGTTGATACTTGAATCAAAAACGTTCATCACTTCGGTATCCCCGTTTACCCTCCCCATCAACAAGGCGCGTCTTGTGCTGATCGAAAGTTCAATCACAAATTCTGTGGTTCGCGTGACAGTTTCAAGATCCTGCAATAACCGCAAACGGTTTGTCGGCAAGGGTGTACGGACCAAGTTTTCAATAAATGCTTCCAAGTCATCGAGATCGAATTCACGGCTTTCGATTCGGGTGATCTTCCGCATCAAAGGCGTGCTGAACATCTGGACTAATGTTTCAAGTTGTTCGTGCTTAAAGTTCTGTTTGAGTGCATTTCGAAGCTGCTGTAGAAAAAATTCAGGCTTATAGACTTCCGTTACAATTTTTTCGATTTCCTCAACGAGGATTGGGTCATCGGGTTTCTTAGGAGACTGATGGATGTCTTCTAATAATTTCTCGCTGACATAATTAATTTGTTTCTGCAAACCGGAGAGTACGATGATCTTGTCGATCAATGCGTCAGGGGATGCGTTCGGAATAACTATCGGCGATGGATTGATCGCCGCGCGGGCTGCCGGTATGGATAGTGTCAGCGGGTCACTGATCCGGGTTCCCCCGGCAAGCAAGCCGCTAAGCAGTACAAAACCACTCACTATTAAAACAGTCTGTTTTATCTGAAGTTTCACAGAATCTTCCTCATTAGAATGTGTGATTAATATCTGTTTCTTGAATTAGCTATGCACAAGACAGAACTCTGAAAATAACTGAATAAATATCCATTGATTAACGACCGCTGAGCCGTAAGACTGGAGTTTCTTTTTTATGTTTATATTCAGCCACCATTCAGGCGTATGAGCGTAAAGTCTCAATCCTCAGAAATTTCAATAGAGACTGCACAAATGATTGAAAATTCTGGAATCAAAAGCCATTCCCAACCAGCAACATCCTGGAGACGCATCATGAAAACAAGAAAAATGCTTAACTTATCTGTTGCAATTGCTGTATTTTTCCTCTCCGCATGTATGGCAACGCCACATTACGAGAAACCGGGGCTTTACGGGCGGACGGGCTATTACAGTCATACGGGGTTTTTTGGCGGTGTCGGCGCAAGTTTTGGAAGTCAGCCATCTTTTTATGGCAATCAAAGATACTTTGGCAGGAGAATAAACTCAAACGGCGGACATGTTCATGTCGATAGCGGACACCATGGAGAAAAGCACAAAGTCATGATCAATGGACAACGGGGCGGTGGACATAAAGGCAATCCCCAAAGATAAAACAGGCTAAAAGAAGCGGCTGACCGATTTCAACAATGTTTTTTTGAATTCTGCCTGAGAACGCAATAAGATCGGATTCCAATAGGTATTTTGGTAAGATACCCATTAAAAAAATGGGAAGACATAAGCTAGAAGTCTGGATCAAATGGGAAACTGGGCGAACTTAATTGTGATGGAATTTTTTTGGTATACACGTCCAACCTTGATCACCATACACTTCTTTTGATTTCTCATAAACTACTGGTGTAATTGAACAATCTGGACTTAAATCCATCAAAAACTCAATAAATGCAATCCTTAATACTATAGAAAAGTAATTGCGTTCATTAACATAGGGTGGCCACACTTGATTACTGTAGTTTTTATTTTCACATGCCCTGATGAAGATTGTTCTATCACCTTTCCCTCTAACAACAAACTCCCTAATTGGATTGAAGTCATCATGTAAGACTTTATTGCGTCCCAAAAAGTAAGCTAAGGTGTTCAATCCTATTTTATAAATTCCGCGCCTAAATTTTTTACTTATTGCAAACTTAACATCAAAACTAACCTTACCTAAATGCCCTTCTCTCATAAAAGTAGCATTAATATGTCGATTACTTCCGTTGAACGGAGCCACGATATTGTTACTAGGATCTTTAACTTGTCCAGGTCCCATATTAAAAAATATAAACTTTCCTTCCGCCCCGTAACCAGCGCAGACATTTCCTCGGCTTCTAATGCTAGCAGGTCTATTGCCTTTCCTTTTAATATCGGCTTCAAATGAAGCAAAATCAAAGTCGTTAATCACTGCTTGATCAACATGACCAAGTTTATTGTTACAACTTTGACATACGGTACCATCTTTAAATACAAATTTTGGTGGGCACCCCAATGTTTCAGGAATTATATGTTCCTCTGTTGTGTCATTGTTTAGTTGTAAACACCAGATACACTTCTTCATTTCAAATACCTAAACCAGAATCAGATGTCCAAAGTAACATAACACATCAAATCAATAACGAAATCTGACACGAAAATCTGCATACTATCCCACTAATTTTATCGGTAATACAATGGTCTATCTTTCATAATAACAAGCTCTGTTATACCCACAATCAAACCGTGTTACAACAAAAAAAGACCAAGCCATCCATCGCCTACCCCCGATTCCCATACAACCACCCCCGCCGCACCATCCATTTCTCAACTTCCACCACCACAAATACAACCGATGCAAGCAGAACGCAAATCATCAGATCGCCCAACGGCAACGGCGCGGTTTTGAAGATATCGTTCAGAAACGGCGTGTAAATCACCGCCAGTTGCAGCACCACGGTCAGCGCGACTGCGCCGATCAGTTGCGGATTACTGAACAAGCCGATGCTGAACAATGAATCGCGTTCCGAACGGATCGCCATAACATGGAACAGCTGCGAAAATGTCAGCGTGGTGAAAACAATCGTTTGCCAGTGCTCGATTTGCCGGTCGATAGCCCAGATTTGCGCGCCGATGGAAAGCGCACCGATCAGAATGCCTACAAATACGATATGCTGCCACATGCCATGCGCGAAAATATTTTCCTGCGGCGGGCGCGGGTCGCGCTGCATTACTTTTCGTTCCGCAGGTTCTGACGCCAGCGCCAGGCCGGGTAACCCATCGGTGACAAGGTTGATCCATAGAATATGAATCGGCAGCAGCGGCAGCGGCAGGCCGAGCAGCATTGCCAGCACCAGCGTCCAGATTTCGCCCGAATTGCTCGTCATAGTGTATTTGATGAATTTACGAATATCATCGAAAATCCGCCGCCCTTCCTTAACTGCGGCAACAATGGTAGCGAAATTGTCGTCGAGCAGCACCATATCGGCCGCCTCGCGCGCTACATCGGTGCCTTTCTTACCCATGGCCACGCCGATACCGGCACTTTTCAGCGCGGGCGCATCGTTGACGCCATCGCCGGTCATGGCAACGAACTCGCCTTGCTCCTGCAATGCTTTGACAATACGAATTTTTTGTTTGGGATCCACGCGCGTAAATACGCAAGCCACGCACCTGTTCGCTAAATTCTTCGTCCGACAGTTTGCCCAGTTCCCGCCCGGTCATAACACGGTCGTGCTCGTCCGCGATACCGAGCCGCCGCGCTATGCTGCGCGCAGTCGCCGGATGATCGCCCGTAATCATCACCGGCACGATCCCTGCAGTCAGACAGTCCGCCACTGCCTGCGCCGCTTCCTCGCGCGGCGGATCCATCATCGCCACCAGCCCCAGAAATGTCAGTCCGGTTTCTATCGCGTCTGGCGAGCGGTCTCGGGCAACTCTGAAAATTCGCGGCAAGCTACCGCCAACACGCGATAACCCTCGACTGCGAACGCTTCCGCTTGTTCCTGCACACGGTTCCGGTCCAGACCACGGCTGCCTTCGCAACCGAGTGCGTCGATGCACATATCGAGCACGACCTCTGGTGCACCTTTGGTGAACGCCACGATACCGGCGTCACGCTGATGCAGGGTTGTCATGCATTTGCGGTCTTCATCGAAAGCCAGTTCGGCCGCTTGCGGCAATTGTTTTAACAGTGCGGATTTGTTGAAACCGGCCTGCTTCGCCGCCAGATACAATGCCACTTCGGTTGGGTCGCCTGCCACAGCTGCTTCACCGGACTTCGCTGTACTTTCTGAATTGCCGGTTACCGTGTTATTGAGCGCCAGCGCCTGACCGAGCTTCTGCCAGAGTTCGTTGTTGTCATTCGCGTCAGGCAACTTTTCTATTCGCCTATCACCGGCAAACAATGTTTCCACATGCATCCGGTTTTGCGTCAGCGTACCGGTCTTGTCTGAGCAGATATACGTGACCGAACCCAGCGTTTCCACGGCCGGAAGTCTGCGCACCAACGCATTACGGCGGCTGAGCTTGCGCGCACCCAGCGCCAGGAAATCGTCACGACTGCGGGCAGGGCTTCCGGTATCGCCGCCACGGCAAGGCTGACAGCAGTGAGAAACATCAATAACGCGGGTTGTTCCTGCAACAAGCCAGCAGCAAAAATAAACATGCAGACAATCAGAATCGCCAGCGCCAGATGCTTGCCGAACCGGGCCAGACGGATTTGCAACGGTGTTCTGGCACTCTCTTCTTTTCCAGCATTGCCGCGATATGCCCCATTTCGCTGTCCATACCGGTGGCAACCACGATCCCTTTACCGTGTCCGCGCGTCACCATGGTGCCGTTAAACACCATGTTCAACCTGTCTCCCAGCGTCAAATCGCGTTCTTCCAGCGCATCGGTCTGTTTCGACACCACATGCGATTCGCCCGTCAGCGCAGATTCATCCACCTGCAACTGGCTGACGTCGAACAAACGCATATCAGCCGGCACTATATGTTGCCGGCCTCCAGTAACACCAGATCGCCGGGAACCAACCGGTCTGCAGAAATGGTTTCGGTTTTTCCGTCCCGGATAACCGTTGCTTCAGGTGCAGCCATCTTTTTGCAACGCGGCAATGGCGCGTTGCGCGCGGTACTCCTGTACCGTTCCGATGATGGCGTTCAGAATATGACAATGACAATAATGGCAGCCGCATCACGCAATTCACCGACAACGCCGGACACGACCGCCGCTACCACCAACACCAGATCATGAAATCAGCGAACTGGGCCGCAAAAATATGCAACGGCGTACGCCTGGCACCATGCTCGATACGGTTCAGACCATACGTTTCCAGACGCTCGGCTGCCTTGGCGACAGTCAGACCGTCCGTCGGATTGGTCTCCAAGGTTTGCGCCGCCTTATCAACCGATTGGCAATGCCAGGGATTGTTTTGAGTCATCGTTGCTTGAAAACCACTCTACAAATTCCAAAAAGACTGCCTGGAAACAGGCTACATGAGCAGACGCAGTTTCGCAATCTAGATCACCTGGCTCCGGCATGACAACACTGGCAATCCATTTCAGTGCATTCGTTAAAATACTACAAACTTGGAAGGTTTTACCTTATCATCCATTTTATCAGCTATACATTCACGTTATTTACAATCATAAACGAGGCTTATCATGAAACACGCTTTTATAATCATTATTACAATGATTACGCTGTTTTCGGTAACAGCGTATGCCGGACGCATTCCTTTCGGCCATCAGGTTGAAACTGTTCAAAATTACAATCGCGCAGCCCCTCAAGTAGCCACTTCTGGATTGATTGGCGATGGCGGAGCGCCCCTGCTGGCGGCACACGGTTTTAAAACCGTGATTGATATGCGCACCCCGAATGAAGGAACCCGCGAGGAAAAAGCGCTGGTCGAAGGTGCTGCCCTGATTTATGTCAACATACCCATGACGGTCGCTAACATCAGTAAAGAACATGTTGCAACGTTCACTGAAGCCATGAAAAAATCCCCTAAGCCGGTTTTGGTACATTGCGGGTCGGGTAACCGGGCTGGCGCAATCTGGGCAAGCTATCTTATCAGCCAGGGTACCGACATGGAGGAAGCGATCGAAGCTGGCCGCAAAGCCGGCATGCGGCCACCGATGGAAGAGAAAGTCAGAGCACTTTTTGCAGAATAACCCAGCAGACCGTTAAAAAATCTGCCGGAATTGTCCGGCAGATATCTCTGCCCTCTCTTCCCCGCATACATTTCTGGTATTTTCAAAATACCGTTTTTTCACAAATAATTTTTCACAGAGCGCCTACTCCCCTCGTGCTGCCATATTGACAGCATCTTGGATACTCGATATGTTTAAAAGCAGGCTTAAAGCGCTGGCTGTGTTTCGAGTGTAAGGATCATGCTGACGTCTTATCATTGAATTTCATTGGCATCGAAGCATAAGCCTGTTTCTTAAACCTGCTGCGAATTTCTGGATTTCAGGTAATGCAGTTTTTTTTGATACGCAGTGACGGCATCAATCAACTGCGCGACCGAAAAACTACTGACTTGAATGTGTCGATAGAAGTTGTTGCCTGCAATTTTGTCAGGTCAAAGGGATTTTTATGGACAAATTAAATATTATTTCATTAGAAAAAAAAAAGCCGCCACAAAATTCCCTTGTTTCAGTTCTATCGCCAGCCGATTACAACATCAGGGAATTCAATAACCTGTGGCTTATTCAGAAATTAATTTCCGATCAGACCGATGTCAACGTATTCGTTTTTGACGACCCAAGTACCTGCAGCCAAAACACCCGCCAGATTGCCACTGAAATCATCAAACGTAACTGCCTGTCTACTAACCTGTGTCTTTCCTATACCTTGCCCGCGACCAATTGCGATGCATTTTATTCGCATTTTGATGACTTTATGTTCTGGCCGGTTGGAAAACAGGAACTCGATCTGCGTATAAAACGCTATCGCAGCCGGCATAAAAAATACAGTCCGACACTTGACCAGAGAACCTTTGACGATTTTGCATCACTGAATCTTGTCGGATGCTCCCCTGTTTTTAAACGAATGCTTGAGTTGATCAAGCGTATTGCGCAATATGATGCGCCAGTTCTCATTGAAGGCGAGACCGGAACGGGTAAAGAAAATGTCGCACGGTCGATTCATTATCTCAGCGACCGGCACGACCGAAATTTTGTGCCGCTCAACTGCGGCGCTATTCAGGACAACCTGCTTGAAACGGAATTATTCGGCCACGAAAAAGGCGCCTTTACCGACGCAAAAACCCGTCAGGAAGGTCTGGTCAGCATCGCAAATGAGGGCACCTTATTTCTGGATGAAGTTGACTGCCTGTCTCCCAAAGCGCAGGTGGCATTGTTGCGTTTTCTACAAACAAAAGAATACAGACCCCTTGGTTCAAGCCGCACTTATACATCCAACCTGAGAATCCTTGCGGCAACCAATACCAATTTATTAAGCAGCATCAGCCATAGCCAGTTTCGCGAAGATCTTTACTTTCGACTGAATGTACTGAATATCAATCTCCCCGCATTACGTGAAAGAAAAACGGATATTCCTGTCATCGCAAAAAAACTGTTAACTGACTATGCCGCACAATACAAGTTGCCCCTTAGAGGACTATCAGATAAATCCATCGATAGCCTGATGAGGCAACCTTGGCCTGGCAATATCCGCGAACTGGAGAACGTTCTGTTACGCGCATACCTGCTGTCCGATGATCCCATCATAGACATCGATCTCGACCACCATTCGTTAGAAAACGGAGAATTACTCAGGCAGACACAAACAACCGACGCCGCAGAACTCAAGTTTCAGGAAGCGAAATCCATCGTAATACAAAACTTCGAACAGGATTATCTATCAAAAATCCTCAATATCACCGAGGGCAACATCACGAAAGCAGCCATTATTGCGGGAAAAGAACGCAGAGCTATTGGAAAATTAATCAAAAAATATAATTTGGATAAGCGCTGCTTCACATCTAAATCCAGCGAGATCTGACAATAAGTTTAGCAGGTACGATGAGACTCTAAACATACAAAAACAGTGCAATAATCGATGCACATAAAAAAAGCCGACGTTTAGTCGGCTTTTTGACAACCAGCGCTTAGTCTAGTTGAGTGACAAAATGAAATCAGCCAGAACTTTGGCATTATCATCGCTGACCATAGCATTTGGTGGCATAGGAACAGGGCCCCAGACACCATTGCTGCCATTTTTGATTTTGTCTGCCAGATAATCAGAAGCATTATCTTGTCCGGCATACTTCGCAGCGATTTCTTTCAAAGACGGGCCGACGAGTTTGGTCTCAACAGTATGACAATTCAAGCAACCACTGTTTTTCGCCAGATCTGTATCAGCGTGTACGCCAGTAGCCAGCAATAATGCTGACGCAGCAGCCATACTAATCAAAATTCCTTTCATATTTCTTTCTTCCTTATTAAAAGTTATACAGGAAACACTATTTTACCCTGAACTGTACAGATATGCAGCAACTCTGTAACAGGATTTGACGGGCCAATCACTGCCTATCCTGCAAACCCGAACAAAAACGTCGTTGAATGACTTTTCTGCTCACAGGGCCTTGTTATGACATACAGGCAAATCCACAAGTTCCGCAGTACGGATACATACTTTTAAAAGTAGAGTATCCGGTTAATTTAAGCACTTTCGATACGCGCAAACAAATCATGCGCATCCGACCCGGTGATGTGTACGTCAACAAAATCACCTACCTGGAGTGTATCCGATGGATCGCTGATATAGACAAGACCGTCGATTTCAGGCGCATCCGCGCTGCTTCGAGCAATTACCTGGCCGTTTTCGATATGATCGACCATAACAGTGATTGTATGCCCGACCTTGCCAGCCAGACGCTGGCGACTGATTTCTTCCTGAAGCTGCATGAAACGGGCATAACGCTCTTCCTTGACCGCTTCCGCAACAGGATCGGGCAATGCGTTGGCTACAGCGCCTTCGACCGGTGAATACTTGAAACAGCCGACCCGGTCGAGCTGAGCTTCCTGCAAAAACTGCAACAGTTCTTCAAATTCGGACTCCGTTTCACCCGGAAAACCGACAATAAACGTGCTGCGCAAGGTAATATCCGGACAAATCTGGCGCCACTGCCGGATACGCGCAAGATTGTTCTCGGCGCTGGCAGGGCGTTTCATTGCTTTGAGAATCCGAGGATTGGCGTGCTGCAACGGTACATCGAGATAAGGCAGTATTTTTCCTTCAGCCATCAATGGAATAATTTCATCGACATGCGGATACGGGTAGACATAATGCAACCGCACCCAGACACCGAGTTCTCCAAGCGCATTTGCCAGTTCCGTCAAACGCGTTTTGACCGGCCTGCCCTGCCAGAAACCTGTGCGGTATTTCACATCCACGCCGTACGCGCTGGTATCCTGCGAGATAATCAGTAATTCCCGTGTGCCTGCATTCACCAGGTTTTCCGCTTCCTGCATCACCTGATGAATCGGGCGGCTGACCAGATCGCCGCGCATCGACGGAATAATGCAGAATGTGCAGCGGTGATTGCAGCCTTCGGAAATTTTGATATACGCGTAATGTTTCGGCGTCAGCCGAATACCCTGAGGAGGGATCAAACTGGTAAAAGGATCGTGCGGTTGCGGCAAATGCGTATGAATCGCGGCCATGACCTCAGGCAACGCATGGGGCCCGGTGACGGCGAGCACCTGCGGATGCGCCTCACGAATGATATTGCCGTCCTCCTTGGCGCCAAGACATCCTGTGACGATGACTTTGCCGTTCTCGGCCAGCGCCTCGCCGATGGTATCGAGCGATTCTTCCACAGCGCTGTCGATAAACCCGCAGGTGTTGACAACGACGAGGTCGGCAGCTTCGTAGGAAGCGGATATCTCATAGCCCTCCGCTCTGAGTTGCGTCAAAATATGCTCGGAATCGACCAACGCTTTGGGGCAACCCAATGATATGAAACCGACTTTAGGCGATGGTTGCGGTTGTTTAGATAATGACATGAAATCGATAAATCAAAAACGTGATGATAAAATGATAGAATTTTAACCGATTCGACAGATCAACTTTTCAGAATCTCGTTAAAAATGTCTTACAGGCTTACAGGTAGTAAACAATGCATCGATACCAATCCGCTGGCGGCATAGCTGCCATAGTGTTACTCTGGTTACTGGCCGCATTCCCTGCCCGGGCGCAAATTGATTGCGATACGCTGCAGCATTGGAGCGCAATAGACAATAATCTCTCAATCAATCAGAAACATGTATTTTGCGGCGAATGGGACCGCAATCGCCCGAAAGGCTTCCATTCCAGGCCTGACGGCATCAATCCGGACACCATAGCAACGTTTACGGTACAGGATAAAGCCAACGCGGCCGGCGTCTATACGGGTCGCTGGTCTCATAAAGACGGTCCGAAGAAAAACAAGTTTTCTTCCATGTTTCCGGACAATTGCTCAGCCAGACAGGTTTTAAATTCAATTGCCCATGCAGCCGCGCACCCGTCGCAATGCCCCGCGGGCGCACCCGACTGGACGCAATGCGGCTTCAATCAGCCTCGGGTGACACAATCCGCGGTTGAAAATAGCGAAAAGTACTGTAGTCAAAACAACAGGTTGTTTACCATCGGGTTCGCGCCGCCCAGAAACGGCAGAATCAATACAGCATTTCCACTCTACGAATGAATCAAAACAACTGCAACTGGCCTGGCCGCATACCCGACGATCCCGCACACGACCTAATTGCGGCGTATTTGACCCTGGATATTCAGAAAAGCCCGGCATGGGCGGATGAACTGGCGCAGAAAATCGATGAAGTACAATCGGGAAAGCTGGCTTCGTGGGAGCGTACCGGCAACGCATACTGTTTGTGTGTTTACCCGCAACATGTCGAAATCGAAACGAACTACGCCGAAGAACCGGTCGACATCATGCGCATTCCCCTGACAACTTTTGCCGAAGCAGCGCGGGCCTGGCAGGCGATGATTCATCAGCGCAGCTCTGGAGACTAGCGCACCGCTTTTTGCATTGATAACTACTGCAAAGGAAAGAAAGCCGGCGGGCTGGACGGTTGCGCTGCGGGTTGATTGACGGCGCATACTTCGCCAATCCACCGCGCCTGGGTCTGTGCGGTTGCATACACCGGCGTGCCCAGTACCATGCTGTCAAACTCGGTATGCCCGGAAAATTCTTCAGAACTGGTAAAAACCCCTTCGGCGGCGCCATTGCCCTGAAACTGTGCGTTATCGCAGATCAATTCCAGTTGAAACCGGTTTCCGCTGCGGCTGGCGTTTTTAACCGAGCAGCCTGACTGGCTATCGTAGAAGTACGTAGGAATTTCCTGTGCAGCCATTGCCGGCGTAATGCAGACCCGTGAAATGGCCGCTTTATCTTTGATTTCCGGCATCACCAGCCCGTATTGCCTGGCCAGATCGTTGATTTGACGCATCTGCCCGGACGGAATATGCGGCACCAGCGCCAGCAAATCCGATGTCGTCGTGACTTCCCATAATCCGGGGCGGACAGAGTGTTCCCCCGCTGTTGCCGACGCAATACCCAATGCCCAACAAAAGATAAAGATCAGTATTCTGCGCATGACTGTTAAAATCTGTACGAGTGAGATAAATGCATTATGGATTTTACGCTGAAAAATTACAGACCGTGAATGAAATGAAACTGATCGGATTCAAAGAAAACAAAGATAGAAGAATCAAAACCTCGGAATGACTCAATGAGAAGGATTTTTGCGGCCCTAACAATCGTCGGACTCACTGCCTGCGGAACAGTTTCGGACACGTATCAGCAATCGCGCACGGATGACAGACTGGTCGGCGTCTGGATTGGCGAATACGTTGAAAAAGACGGCGTCACAAGAAGCTGGACGCAAACGCGCAAGGCGGATGGCGCCTATTCGATCGAATTCCTGTTCACAGAACCGGACGGTATCGTGAACCGGCAGACTGAAACGGGACGATGGTGGATACAAAACGGATTGTTTCATGAAATCGCGCCTTCCTGGATGAAACAGCCCGACAGTTACCGGTACCGCTTTAAAGACAATCGCTGCATTGAGTTCCTGCTTGTCGCCAGCGATGAAGCTTCTGAGGAAATAGGCCGGTACCGGTTTGTCGAATGTCTTTCGGATAAAGTACCATTAGCAGTGTTGATAAACTGATTTTTACCAGAACGATCATTTTTATGCCAAAACCCCATCAGGCTGTTGTCCAAATTCACCAGAAAGCCGACCACAAAACGCTTTCATCCGAGCAGAATAAATTCAATCGCCTGATTAAAAAAATCAAAAAAGAAAAAGAACGTCTGCGGCAATGGCAAACGCTGACGCCGGATTTCCAAGAAAAGTTACTGAAAGAATATCAACCGCTGATAGCGTTAACAGCCAAACTGCAAACCACAATGGTGCTGCGTCTGGATGAGTTTTACAACCGGCGCAGCTTGACGTCTTCTGAGCGAAACAAAATCTCCTACGTCATTTGCGAAATATGTTCGGCGCTGTTTACGCATTCAGATCCGGACAAACTCAAAATGATTTTCAAAAAGCACAGCGGTATCGAATCAGATGCCGAACTTCAAGGACCGGACGATATCATGGCCGATATGATGAAAGAGATTTTTGAAGCACAGTTCGGCGACCTGGGTGACGATTTCGATCACAGCGACCCACAGGCATTTGGCCAGCGTATCGCCGAGAAAATGAATGAGTCGCATGGTGAACCTGACCAGGCCGCCCATGAAGAGCGCCGCAACGCAGCACACAAGGCTGAACAAGCGCAAATCAGCCAGTCAATTAAAACAATTTACCGCCAGTTAAGCACGGCTGCACATCCGGATCGCGAAACCGATCCTGACGAACGGGTGCGCAAAACAGAAATTATGAAGCGCATAAACGCAGCATATAAAAATAAGGATTTATTAAAACTTCTGGCGCTGCAACTTGAATTGGAGCAAATAGACCAGGATCATATCAACACCATTGCTGAAGACCGTTTAAAAGCGTACAACAAAATCCTGCAAAACCAGCTTGACCAGTTGCAGATAGAAATCGAACAAGCCGAATTGCCGTACCGCATGTCGGCCAATGCAGCACCGCATGAATCGATTAATCCGAAAAAAATGTTTCAGCAGTTGGATACGGATATCCGGGCATTGCAACAGAGCATCCATCAGCTTGAAAAAGAGCTTGCATTTTTAACCACGGTCAGGCACATGAAAATCTGGCTGAAAAACTATGGAATGCCTGAAAATACCGTTTTGTCGGACAGTCTGTTTGATGACGATATGGATGATTTTGATTTCCGCTGATGTTTCACCTAAAACATTCTCTATAGCCGATTTGAAGCAGCAGCGCACGCCAGCAAATAATTCCAGGCTATCCCGCTGACAAAAGGATCGCCCTTGACTGCCGCATGGCTTGAAGCGTGATCGGTTTGAGTGATTGTCAGCACAAATCCGTAGCCGTATCTGGCTTCCTCCACCTCCCGAACGCCGCGCAGGATCTCCGGCGAGCCGATGTAATCGCGGATCCCGTCCGGGTTTTGCGGCGAATTGCTTGAGTAAATATAAGGCAAAAACCGCGTGTCGTAAGCAAAAATCTGCGCGGCCGGAATGTCCGGATAAATCTGGAGCTTATAATGATAAAGCCGCATCGACGGCCTGCTGTCGGCGCTTAGCGCGCGCATCGCACAACGCGCCAGCATATCGGGTTCGCCTTCAATCGCTGCCTGATGGCGCAGCGGTTTGTCTGCTGAGACAATCAACCCGACGCAGGCGGAAAGCAACAGTAACGGTATCAGCAGTAACAAGACTGCACTAACGGATCGCTTATTCATAACAACACACCCAATATAGATAACATTCAATCAAACAATCATGAAAACAGGCTTCTTAGTCATCCGGTTTTTCATCGAACCCGGCTATTAACTTGCTATTCTGACATAACAAACCAAAGTAATCACCATCGCGCCGATCATATTGAGCACCAGACCCTCCCGCGCCATGTGCGCGACCGAAATCCGCCCCGTGCCAAACACAATCGCATTCGGCGGCGTGGCTACGGGCAGCATGAACGCGCAGCTTGCGCTCATCGCCGCGGGCACCATCAACAGGGCGGGATCGACTTCCGCGGCCACACCGGCCGCTGCAAGTATCGGCATTAACAGGATAGCGGTCGCCGTATTGCTGGTGGCTTCGGTCAGAAAAGTCACCGTCAGCGCAATTGTTGCAACGATGATCAGCGGGTGCAGATCGGCCAGCACCGCCAGCTTGTCCGCCACGAACCGGGACAATCCCGACTCCATGAACGCCTGCGCAATGGTAATCCCCGCCGCAAACAGAATGAGGATTCCCCAGGGCACCTTGACCGCGGTATCCCAGTCGAGCAGCTTTCCGCCGCGCCCGTTGGATACCAGAAACATGAAAATAACCGCAGTCAGCGCCACAGTCGCATCGGTTGCGCCCGGCAGATCAAGCCATGTGCTCCAGCCGCCAAACGGCTCGATGCGCGTCACCCAGGCCAGCACAGTGAACCCGAAAATGATCAGCACGCGCTTTTCCTCGGGACGCCATGCGCCAACCTGAGGCATAGTCAACTCGCCGACATAATTCAGATTGCGCGTGAGCCACAAAAATGCCAGCGGCAGCATGATTACTACAACCGGTAGCCCCCAGCCCATCCATTGCGTGAAACTCACCGCGTTGCCGGTAAAATCCTGGTACTCCTTCATAAATACCAGATTCGGCGGCGTGCCGATCGGCGTGCCGATGCCACCAATATTGCAGCCGTAGGCAATCGCGAACAGCAGCGGAATGGCCAGTTTTTTGTCCGGACTTT
Source organism: Burkholderiales bacterium (assembly GCA_024235755.1). Classification (GTDB taxonomy): domain Bacteria; phylum Pseudomonadota; class Gammaproteobacteria; order Burkholderiales; family Nitrosomonadaceae; genus Nitrosomonas. The sequence continues at coordinate 52,811 of JACKLV010000005.1, forward strand.
GATCGATAACGGCTATCGCCAGGGGTAGCATCATTAACGCCGTTGCCGAATTGGAAATCCACATACTCAACAACGCGCACGCGCACATAAACCCGAACACAATGCGCCGGCTGCTCGTTCCACCAATAACACGCACCAGTTCCAGGGCCAGGCGGCGGTGCGTCCCCGAATGCGCCATCGCCGCCGAAATCATGAACCCACCCAGCATCAGCAGAATCAGATCGTTGCCGTAAGCCTTGGCCACTTCCTCTTTCGGCAACACGCCGACGAGCGGAAAAACAACCAATGGAATAATCGAGGTCGCCGGAATCGGAATCGGCTCAAAAATCCACCAGACCACGCACAACATTACTACCGCCGCCGTCCAGCAGGCTTTGGCGTCCCAGCCGGAGAGGTGCATGCCGAAAGCAATGACTATAGCAAGTGATGGACCGCTGATCAGGGCTAAGATGTTTTTATTCGACATAGATTTATGTATATAAAAGTGATTTTTAATTTAAATGATTTCTAATGCAATCAGTTTGGAATAGATATTTTATATTTGTTTTAGAGAGTTAATTTAATACGGAATTTTCCATGATCTGTTTCTGAAATTCATAGAACAAAACTTTTATAACATTTTGCGTATTTTATATTATATTTTCATTTATCGATTTAACTAAGGACTTAATGGTGCCCTCATGGACAAGGCAAGCATTAAAGATAGATTCAAGAAACAAAGGGATAAAAAGAAGATTTAAATACATTAGACTATTTATTAACGTTCTTATAGGCGCAAGTTGTTTGAGCTTGGCGGTATCATTTTCGTTCAGTGTGCAGAATACGAATAAAATTTTCAATGAAATAGTTAATAGTATCACTCAGACAACCAGTTCAATGGCCTCAGCTTTAAGCAAATCTAATGCCAGAGCGGAAACGCAAACAAACATTAGTAATACACTTCCATCCAGTAATACATTCCCACTCGGCTTGGGTAATGCAACTATATATGAGAAGTTTCAGAATTCAATACAAGCATGCTGGTATTATCAATCTACTTATCAAACACTACATCCCTACACTGTATTATGGAATGAAACTAAAATAGATGAAGATAGTAAGAAAGATTTTAGTATTCGTGCGATAGCAAGTGAAGGCACTTGGGAAGCTGATAGGTGTATAAAAAGAAGAAACCGAGCCAAATGAAGCTACGAGAATAACAAAAATCAGAAAGTTATTCGAGAATGGTGGTATGACAAGAGATGACGATGAAATAACAAGAATAATTAATGAATATGGAATAAATAAAAATATAAAAGCTATAGAAAAGTTAATCGGGGAAAATAAAAATAAAGATCGAATAACCGAATTAATTATAAATAAAAAAATAATAAAATTAATCGGAAAAGAATTTATAACGCATAGAGTAGAGGCAAGATTTCCCGAAAAAGAAAATTATGAATATATTGCTAAAACCAAAGCTAAATACTATTCAGCTTTGCACTTTGACGATGATGGAAGTATCACTCATAGAAGGGTTAAAGAAACTGACGATTATAAATGCATAATTCCAAAATCATTATTTGAAAAAGTTAGCGTAAAAAACGAAGAGAATGCTAACTTATGTGAAGCGATAGAAAAATCGGAAGATAAAGAAGAATCAGAATCTACAAAAAAGTAAAAGTAAACTATAAGAATGAATTAACAATTACTGAGAATCCATTAGTAAATTTAGCTATGGAAAAAAAATAGGCAAAGAACAGCTTGATCTATTTAATGCAGTAAATTTTATCTTATTAAAAAAGAAAAACATTGCATGAAAATTTGGTAGATAATGGTTGCGGCGCAATTTCTGTAGAGCCAGATTATTTTGTTGACGTAAAAACAGGAAAATTAGAAAAAGCCTTCTATCATATTTTTATGCCACAAAATGGCCAAGAATCTCACGTTAGGGTTATGGTAAGAAAGTAATCCTAACGAAAAAAACCGTTTCATCTAAAGTAATTGTCATTCAATCCCAACTTGAGGAAATTTGCAAAACCCTACAAATTTAGCAAATAGTCAGCAACACATCGCAACACAGGCACGATTTGTTTTTTTCACTTACTTTTTAAGGAAAGAAATAATGATGCAGAAACGGTGGATGCAGGATACTTATTATGTTTTGGTGGCAGTAGCGTGCTTAGCTCCTTTCTCTCTTCTTGGCAGTTCAATCGCAATAGCCGGAGATATTCAACCGCATTGCGCGTATTTGCCGATCGATATCGGCAAATATGGCAAGCAACCGTTTCAAAACCCGCCGGAAATCCGGGCGGAGAACGGCAAACTGGATACCACGTTTACCGTTCAATATACCGACGCCAAAACCAATACACTCGGTGGTTGTCCGTTGAAACTGCGCACGTATAACGGTGAGTTAACGGGGCCGACGTTGCGGGTGAGTCAGGGCGATGTGATCAACCTGATGTTGAAGAACCGATTGCCGGTGGAAACGCCGAACGAAATTCAGGCACAGTTCGAGCAGGAAAACCAGAACGCCTATCTCGACACCACCCCGGCTTCGTACAACACCACCAACGTGCATTACCACGGCATGCATGTCTCGCCTGTCGGCAACAGCGACAATGTGCTGCTGGCGATTCCGCCGCAAAGCGATTTCGGTTATGAAGTGAAAGTGCCGATGGATCATCCGATTGGTTCTTACTGGTATCACGCACACGCGCACGGCTCGACCGCGATTCAGGTCGGCAGCGGCATGGCGGGCGCGCTGATTGTCGAGGACGATCCCAAGGCGATACCCGCGGCGCTGAAAGCGGCCAACGCCAACGAGAAAATTTTTGTGCTACAAACGATTTTGTACGATCAGCAGGGCGAACTCAATAATATCACCAGTCTATTCCCCGGCCCATCGAATCCGACGCCGGAAAACTGCAACGATCAGGGCGCGATGGATACCTGGCATTGCTCGCGCCGTCATATCACCATCAATGGGCAGATTGTCCCGATCATCACCATGAAGCGCGGCGAAGTGCAGCGCTGGCGCTTGATCGATACCGCATTCCGCGAATCGATTTTCTTTGCTGTCGAAGGCCATGATCTGCACGAGATCGCGCTGGACGGCAATTACCTCGGCCGCGTAGATACCTGGAAAGCGGGTACGCCGATCGAACTGCAATCGGGTTACCGTAGCGATGTGCTGATCAAGGCAGGCAAGAAATCCGGCGATTACCGCATCATCGATCAGGCCACTTCCAGCAAAAAATCGCTGCGCCAGATCAACGAACCGGAAAATCTGCTCGCCATTCTGAGAATTACCGAAGAAACGGATGACATGGCGCTGCCGACCAGCAAGGAAATGGCGCCGCTTGCGCCGTTTGGCGATACCGATCTGCGCAAGGAAGCCGTGGGCGTACAGGAAGTCGTGTTCAAACTCGGTCAGGACGCAAAAGGCGAGAAAAACTACTTCCAGGTCAATTACCGCGCGTTTAACCCGGATCATGTGCGCCAGCTTGAACTCGGTTCGGTTGACATGTGGTCGTTGACGACTGTCGGCGACCCGGCAGCTATTCCCAACGCCATACCGCCGACGCCGCATGTATTTCACATCCATGTCAACCCATTCCAGTGGGAGCGAAACGGCCCCGACGGCAAGCCGCAACTGGTCTGGAAAGATACGCTGCTGGTAAAAGGGCCGACTGTAACCAATGTCTATACGCAATACCGCGATTACATCGGGAAGTTCGTCATACATTGCCATATCCTCGATCACGAAGACCTGGGCATGATGGAAGTGCAGGAAGTCGTCAATACGCCGATTGCGCAGGCGCATTGATATTTCAGAACCTGTTTCAGATCTCACTGAAGAGCGCATCGCTGCGTTAAAATGCTCACATACTTCGTGTATGCTCCGCTTTTTAGCTCAATTTTGCCTAACGCTGCATCTTTTGATCGGGATCTAGAACAGGCTTTTAAATACTGCTCACAATCAACAAACCGTGGCCGGCGACCGGTTAAGGCTATTCGAGGTGAATGATGAGTAACAGAAAAAAATTGTCGCGTTATCAGCGCGTCCAGCAAATCCTGGATCAATCGCAGGGACCGTGCATTCCCGATTATCAGGGACTCGGCGCTTTCTGGCGGGATTTAAATACGTTCAAAACTGCCGAGCTGTACGGGCAGCGGCTGATCGCGCTTGAACCGGATCAATCCGATCATCAGCCGGGCGGCTCCGGCGGTAAAAGCTGTTGCGGTGAAGGCGGCGGCGTGGTCGATTCACTTGCCGCCAGCGAATCGGCATTGAATCAGGCGTTGATCCCCGGCGGCAGCGCAGCAACTGTAGGCGAATGCTGGCCGACCGGCGGCAAGAATCCGGCCAAACAGACAGCAAGCAGCCTTGCAGGCAGTAGCGGCCAAACCGCAGGACAGTCGCAACAGACACGCAGCGACCGATCCGCCCTGATCAAAGGCCTGCGCAAACAGTTTCCTTTCGACGGCAGCCAGTTTCCGCCGTTATTATGGCAGGCGGAAAATCCGGTCAGTCCTTCGGATATCGACTTCATCGCAGCGTGGATCGATGACGGTTGCCCCGAATCGGACGACACCCAAGACACCACAGCAGAAGGCACCGGCACACAGGCGCGTTTCGGACTCGCACAGTCCGGCGCGTCAATACTGGCTCTGGCCAGAGGCGATGCGTTGCATGCGGTCTCCGCCAAGCATTGCAACGCAATCAGCGATGACGTGCAGGGCCTGAAGGTCAGAAAAGAGGTGAGCACGCTGTCCGCAAATGAGCTGTCGCTGCTGCGCGAAGCGCTGGCCTGCATGTACACCTACGATCCGCATATCTTCGATGAACGCAGCTTTAACTACTGGGCGCGCATCCATACCGATTCGTGTCAGCATGGCTGGGAACAGTTTTTGCCGTGGCACCGGCTTTATCTGTATTTCTTCGAACAAACGCTTCAAGACTACGATGCATGTATCACGCTGCCGTACTGGTCGTGGAGCGACTACGCAGACGCCAACCGTGCTACATATAATACAGAGCAACTGGATATGGGCGTGCTGCCTGAAGCGTACGGCTGCTTTCTCGACGCCGCCGGGCTTGCGGCGCTGAAAGACAGCGGGCTGTTCAGCGACAGCGAACTGGCGAACCTCGCCAGACTGCAGAAAAAAGGAACAATCTATAACTCCGGCCTGCGCTTTCTCAAGGCGGCCAAAATTGACTACACCTTGAAGCTCAGCACCGGCAAGGTGATGTGGTCGGATAAAGTCAACGCGATTTACGCCGAACTGCGCCGCGCCAATCCGCTGTGGTTTCCGAACCGCTGGCCGGGTTCGCTGGGCATTGCAACGCATTATCCCACCGCTGCGGATGTGCAAGGCATTCTATCTTCGAACAATTGGAATCAGTTCGGCGGCGGCCCCGTATACGATCATCACTTTGGTTGGCTGGAAGAAATGCATAACGGCATGCATAACTTCTCAGGCGGACAGAACCCCCTGTTTTTATCGGCCGCCAAAGCCATTGGCGTGGATAACCCCGATCCGCAAAACAGTTTCAATCCGAACTATGGCTACATGACGGATAACCGCGTCACTGCTTTCGATCCTATTTTCTGGGCGCATCATTCGAATGTCGACCGGTTGTGGGCCGTCTGGCAGGAAATACGCCCCGGCCTTAACCCGGAAGAGCTGGACGGCATATTGCCGCCCTGGCCGATGAATGTCGGCGATACGCTCAGCACGCGCAAACTGGGTTATGAATATATGCGCGACACTTACCATTATCCCGTAAACGACCAACAGGGATTGTTGCGGTTCAACGCTGAGAAAGCCGGTGTTAAGCCGCAGGTGCTCGACACGTTCCGTAAAGCCGAGATACGTCTGCACCGCATGCATGTCGCCAATCTGTTCAACGCCGTCATTCGCGTATTCCTCAACGCGCCGGACGCCACGGTCGCGACGCCGGTAGACAATAATCCGCATTATGTCGGTCAGGTCACCACGTTTCAAGGTTCTTGTTACGGCGGCCCCGGGCATTGCGATAAACCGCTGCCCAAAACGCGCCGGTTTGACCAGCGACCTTTGCAGCATCACGAACCGCGCAACTTCCGCATTGACGCAACCGAAGCGGTGCAGCGCATGCTGGCCAACGGCGAGACCGATATCAGTGTGCACCTGGTCGTGATGGGACTCGATGGCAAGCCAATCGACGACGCGGTGTTTATCGACGGCGTTTCTCTTAATTTCATCGATTAAACCAGGAGAATAGAAACCATGAATCAGTTTAAAATTCATCCGGCCATCGGTTGCGCGCGTATCGGTAACAGCGACGAATTTTACCTCGCGCCCGAACAGACCGGTGCACTCCCGATCGAATGCGATGAACAAGGACGGGAAATCGTCGACGATAAAGGACTGCCTGTTCGCGTCAGCCAGTTTAAAGAAGCAGGCAACCTGGGCCGCATCAAGCGTCAGGCGGCGCGTTTTCGCATTTTTGTATATGACGAAAACCAGCTCGACAGCGACCGGGAATTGAAAATCGGCGATAAATTCCAGTTTCCATTGGATACTTCGACGACCGGACCGCAAATGGTGGAAGGCACCGTTGTCGACATCGAATGGACCGTGCATCTGGCCAACAAAAAGGCATCGTGGTATGCGTTCAGCGAAAATGACGGTATGCACGGCTACGGCCCCGAACATCCGCTGCGTAATCCGCAGGTGACGCAACCCGACCGGCGGCGTCAACTGATTATCGACCCGGGACCGCGTACGGTTTCCGGCAATGACGCGCAGGCGTCGTTTGCACAAAATAACGGTAACGCGTACCCGCAGAGTTTTCCGCCGCCGGATATCCAACCGTACAGCATCGCCACGCTTGGCGAAATGATGGTCAATGAAGACAGCGAACATCACCGGCGCCTGATTGTTCTGGGCGGCTATGGCCGCTCCGGTTACAAGGGTGCCGACGGCAATACGATACCGGTTATCAGCAATTACGCCAATAATGACGGCTGGTATGACGATGTCTCCGACGGGCCGGTGCGTGCGAAAATCAAGTACAGCTATATCCACCGTTATACTGACGCACAGGGCAAGCCGGTCAGAAAGAAAAAATTTTCAACAGTTGACGTAAATGCGCCTGCCTGGCTGCTGGTTGGCTATCCATCGTATGCACCGGAAATCGAAGACATGATTACCATGGATGAAGCGATTTACGACTTATCAGTGCGTCACTTCGCTCATGATCCGGCGGTTTACGGCGTCGCTCCCTTCGACCGGCAGAGCAACCAACCGCAAACAGCGGAACAATGGGCTATATGGCGCAGCGATGCCATCTATAACCCGGATTACTATCCCCATTTTTTCAGGGATATCTGGCCTATTTTCAACCGGCCGCAGAATTACAGTTTTACCTACGATTTCGACCCGTTCGGCGGCGGCGTGCCGCATAACCGCGGCACCGGCGGCAACCTCGACAAAGCGGCGTTGTCGCAGCCGCCCAAAAACGGCCATGACCCTAACCGGCAGCATCGCGAATTTATTTATGCGATCATGCGCAAGCAGGGCCAAGAAAATCTGTATACCGTCCCTGACGACTTAAGCGCGCAATATGTATCCTCATTTCATAACTCAGCCTCCAAACCGCGCCTGATGCCGATGCTGAACGGCAACAATCCCATCAGTAACACCGTGACGGATAAATTCCTGCGCATGACCGATACCCAACTGTTCTTCCTGAAACAGTGGAAGGACGGCAAATTTATCAACGAATGCGACGAATGGGATGAAGGCAATACAGCCTGTGACAACCCCTGGGCCGATCCGCCGAAAAGCGGCACTGCGATTGACCGCGGGGTACTGGGCAATGTGCTGGGCGGCGCTTTCTGCCCCGGCGCTGAAGTCGGGTGGATCATGTTGAATCCCGCCATTTACAGCAGTGCATACCGTATCCATCAGGCTGCATACATCGCTGGCGGCCTCAGCATCCCGGCGCCAGTTGCAAGCAAGGATGGCAGCCAGGCCGACGATATTGCCAGAGGCATGGAACCGGGCGATCTGACCAAATACATGGGGTTACCGTGGCAAGCAGACTTCCATGAATGCACCGACCAGAACATCAATGTCACCTATGAAATGTGGAACGACATATATCCCGGCAGCACCGGCGATCCGGTCAAACAGAATACGGCGTATAACATACCCTGGTGGCCCGGTCACCGGCCAATGGTGATCCAGAAGGCAAGCGGGGGACAGTATTACTGGGCGTCGGGCATTCCCGACAATTACGCTGGCGGCGTGCAGATGGTGCGCGACTGGGTCAATCTCGGGTTTATCAAATTTGAACCGAACGACGGCAATCCGGGCTACTATCAGATAGAGCGCAACGATCAGGCGCTCGGACCGCAGCTTCAACCCGGACAGCGAACACTGGGCGGTGAAATCAAGGGGGAATCAAACAATGAGTGATGTGGCGGGCGGTATACCACCCATTCTGGTGGGAACCTGGACTTACCGGAGTTTTTTGAGCAATCCCGATGTCAATACCGATTTCGATTCGCTGGAATTCGGGCGCGGCAATATCCGTATCGATCCGGGTCCGATGCAAATTTTTTCGGGTCTGATTTATGGCCCCGGCTGGGAACTGAAACTGAAAGGATCGATTGCCTATGGCAATCCGTTCAATGTCCGGTTTCAGGGTGTCGGTATAGTCGGCGGGGCGCAGTGGATATACGATTATCAAGGCTATTTGATCCCCGACTGGCCTAACGGCATCGATCAACGACCTGCATTGGTCGGCTCGATTGTCCGCACTATTCCTCACCCCACCGGCCCGAACGGTAAATCCACAGCGCCGGCGGGGGTGGTGGCGCAATGGATCGCCGTCAAGCAGGACGATAACGTTTAACCGGATACGGATGCCGGATGCGTCTGCGCTGGGATGTTGTTATCATCGGAGCCGGTGCTGCCGGTTGCGCTACAGCAATCGCGCTGTTACAACAACTGCCCAATCTGTCCGTGCTATTACTGGAGCGCAGAAACGGCATGTCACAGCCCTTCCGCATCGGCGAGACACTACCACCACAGACGATGCTGTTATTGCAGCAACTGAAATTGTCGGAGAATTTTCTGGCGCGTGGCGATCTGCCTGCGCTGGGTACCCGTTCTATCTGGGGCAACACGCGGATCAATGAATACCCGTTCTGGTATTCCTGTTACGGTCATGGCTGGCATATTGACCGGACCTCGTTTGACGACTGGATCGTGCAGCAGGCCGAAGATGCGGGTGCAACAGTTTTCTTCGGAGCAACTGCGGCCGGTACCCCGGAATATCGTCATGGCTGGCATTTGACGGTTGAAGGCGTAACAGCTTCACCGGTAACACTTGAAACATCGTTGGTAGTCGATGCCAGCGGACGCGGCGGCAGATTCTGCCGCAGGCTGGGCATGCACACAGACAAATTCGACAAACTGACAAGTATTTTCCGTTTTTATCCGGCTGAGACAAATGATACGGAATGCAGCGATGAAAGTTTCACGCTGGTTGAAAGCGGTGAAACCGGCTGGTGGTATTCTGCACGCTTGCCGCAAGGACAATGGATCGCGGCGCTGATGACCGACAGCGATCTTGCCCGAAACCAAGGCATGCTGAGCGAGATTGAATGGCTCAATGCCCTGGCACGCACCCGTCTGACCCGTACCCGGTTTGAGAAAAAAGTACCGCTGACGCCATTGCAGGCTATGCCGGCGCACAGCCAGCGACTGCAGCAATTCTGCGGACCTGGCTGGTACGCCGTGGGCGATGCGGCCAGTGTCTTCGACCCGCTCTCATCGCTGGGCATTTTCAAGGCTCTACGTCACGGCCTGCTGGTTTCGTACGCGATCCGAGATGAATTACAGAACAGACCGGATACGATACAAAAATACCAATACCTGCTTGAATCGGAATTTAAACAATATCGGCAAATGCACCGGCAATATTATCAACTCGAAAAACGTTTTATGCAGGCGCCGTTCTGGCAAAGACGGCAGGAAGACAGTTCGGCGGAAGCCGTCTGACAAACCGTAACATCAACAGATTGCCAGAAAATCAGTCTGCTTACGGAACGAACCGGTTGGTATACCAGGGCGCGATTTCACCGGCACTAATCATCCGGTGCTTGCTGATTGTGAAGTTATCGAAATTCGCCTGCTCAAGGGCGCTAATCAAATATTCGCCAGTGGCGACATGTACTTTGATTTGCCCCTGCCCGACCGAAACAATGTGATCGCCGTTCTTTCGCATTCGTACGCTGAAGCGCGTGCCAAGATCTTCAATCAATGCTTCTCCAACCTTGATTCTGAAGTCAGCAGCCTGCTTGTTCTTGATATCAAAATAAGCGTTTCCTCGAAACAATTCAATACGCAACGGTTCGTAATCGGTTATGGCGCACGAACTGCGATGATCAAGGGACACTTCTATTTCCGGCGTTAGTGAGACAGTGAGATATTCATGCGCTCCGGTTTCATGAAGACGGATACTTTGCGGCCTGGACAGATACCAGGAAAACACACCGAGCACCACACAAATACAGAGCAATGCAAAGTGAAACAGCATCTGCCGCCAGGTAAGTTTAACGGGTTTTGAGGTTGGGTCGGAATCTTTTGGTGCGGGCATGGATTTGTGTATGTACTGAATGCTATCGTTAAACAATTCGCCATTATAACGGGCGTATGCCGTCAGTACCAGTTGTGCAGACTTGCTTTTTTCGTCCAGACGCCCGAATTCATCGTGAAATGAATATTTTCATCCTGCATTGCCGCAACCTGGCTGAAAGCTGATATAAAATCATAGATATTTTGCAAAAAAATCAGTGAGTAACCTTCTTGACAAACAACGCACAGAAATTAAACTTGGAGGCTAAAACATTACTTCAATTTAACGAAAATAATCGCCATATGCATGTCAATATCGTCATGAAAAAAATAACAATACTCTTCGTCTGTCTATTTATCAGCGCCTGTGCAGGAATTCAGCACGATCCGGGAGACTTGTCGGAAATTGCACCGCAGCCGGAAAATGACCGTAACACATTTGCTGAACATGGGTCAGTAACCGAAAACAATCCCTCAGACCAACAGAAACAGGATATTGCACCTCCATCGATTATTGAAAATAATAAGAAAGACGTTGCTCTGTTGAATGTTGAGGAAAGTGAGAAAAATGTCGCCAAGGAACCGCTCTGGCCGACCGAAACCGGGTACGCAACATATTATGCTCCCGGTATGGAAGGAAACTTGACGGCAAGTGGCGAACCGTACGATTCAGAACAGCTTACCGCCGCGCATCGAACAATTCCAATCGGCAGTGTAGTCCGCGTGACAAACCCGGAAACACAACGGCATGTGACTGTTCGAATCAATGATCGCTGGGGTGGCGGTGGAGACCGGATAGTCAATTTATCCAGACAAGCTGCGGTTGAGCTGGGTTTCGGATCGGCCGGAATGATATTTGTGCACCTGGATGTCGAATCAATCCCATCCGGCAGGAGCACGTACGCCAGAACGCAGCCAATGCCGCTGCCTTCAAAAATCCAAGAAGATCAGGCAGCAAACCATTCAAAGTTGAGTATCTGCCAGAATGAAGCAGATATATTGGGTCTGAGTGGAGATTTTTTTCGCTATCATGTGCTCGGCTGCCTAGCGCGTGGTCAGTAAGCCTGTCATAGCGCCCCAGCAGAAACTGTAAAGCAAACCGTGAAAAGCAGGCTTTGATACTGATTAATCAGGTGCAGATCAATTGGTCATCGAGTTAGATGTATTCCATGCAATGCCAGTTGGGTGTATATGAATCGTTGGGCACACTATATAAAGAAAAAATGCTCCAGGCCGATTTAAAATGCGTTTAACGATACATTTTGATACTAATGGAAATCCATCACGCCGGTGTTTTCGCTAACACTGCACTGTATGCGCATGAAGCAAAAAATACAGCTCGTTCATACAAAACCGGCGAAACGGATGCCGGTTCTGATTCCAGACAGTTCTTATCGGTATCTTCGGGTAAGCAGCCTGGTAACGGCCAGCTGGATGACCCTGCAATAAAAAGCCAGCTGAACGCATTACGTGCAAGGGACCAGGAAGTGCGCGCGCATGAACTGGCGCATGCTTCGGCAGCCGGCGGTTTAAGCAAAGGCGGCCCTAGTTTCGACTATCAGCGCGGACCGGACGGGCAATTATATGCTGTCGGTGGGGAAGTACAAATCGATACGTCCGGCGTACCCGGAGACCCGGAAGCCACGCTGGAAAAAGCAATACAAATACAACAGGCCGCACTCGCACCGGCACAACCTTCAGCACAAGACCGTTCTGTCGCTATTGCGGCAGCGGCTATGGCGGCTCAGGCACGCGCCGAACTGAACAATCAAAACACCGACACCCCCGAATCCGCCACACACAATTTTAATACTCAAGCACAAGAAGCTTACCGCACAGCGTCCGAGGCCAACAATCCACGCAGCGAACCGCTAATTCATCTGACCGCCTAACTGCAAGCTTTTTTGCGGTTTTGCAGCAACCGCCCTTTTTTCTTTACACAGCCAATTTGAGAAAAATCAGTGACTTCATGTCTTGTTGGTGCGACATTTTGCCACATTGACCCAAAGACAGCGTTGATCAATACTGCGGCCCGTGGCCACATAAAGGAGAGGTTGGGAGATCTCATCCGAAACATAATGTTATTCATCAATCATAAGGGGCTTTAAATGAAAAAAACATTAATAAAAAATCTAGTCATGTATTCAGCAGTCATTTTTGCCAGCATGACTGCTCTGCAAGCTATGGCGCACATAGGGTATGGTGGCCGGGATTTTGGTTCTTTTACTGGCGCCACTCTGGAATCGTTAACAATCTCAAACCAGGCTGTTACCGGCAGCCACGGCTGGATCGATGGAACAGATGCAGACTGGGGGGATTCGCACCGGTTACGCGCATATCGGTTCCATTTGGACAATGACGCCGATGTATCAATCTCATTCGGAGATCTTGCATACACGACTTCAACCGGAACAAGCGTACTCGGCGGAATCAATCCCGGTTTTTCCCTTTACAGCGGACTGGCACATTTAGCTCCTTTAGGCGCCGATTATGACTCAGCTCCCGGATCAGTTGCCCTGCGCGATGCTGATTCCGGCGGCGCTTTTACGGAAGGTTCGTTCAGAGCGCTTACGGACTGGCGCATTACCAACGATAACAACGATCCAGCCACTGTCTTCACCTATGTGGGTTCTGCCTATGACGGCAGCGTAGATTATGGCAGCGGCGTTATCGCGGGTGGCGACGGCATTGCAGATAACTTTGTCTCTCAATCCTTTCATTTAACGGCGGGTGATTATACAATTTTTGTCGGAGGAACTGACTATTCAGACCAGGTAGCGCCTTGGGATTCATACGGCCTGGAAGGGGTGGTTTCAGTTGTGCCAGAACCAGAGATTTACGCGATGCTTTTAGTTGGACTCGGTCTGGTGAGCGTCTGCGCAAATCGCCGTCAAAATTATGCTTATAGTTAATTTCAGTCACACCTTGTATCTTTGCAGGCCTAGCGCCATCGTGAGCACTTGATACAAGAAATTGTTTTCAATCGCGGTAGGTGAAGATAACGCATGCAGCTTCTTGTAGATTGCAATGCCGGGTATCTTCGGCTACCGCGTCACATTGCCGTTCAAATGTGCGTGCATCTCGTGGGCAATGGTCAGACCCTCGTTAATCGACGCTTCTTGACCCGCTATGACGCGCCAGTATCTGCTCGCCAAACAAGCTAGCTGTCAATTCAACCGCAATTTCCGCGGTCTGGTTGCGAATATCCAATGCCGGATTGATCTCTACAATATCCAAAGAACCAAACAAGCCGGTGTCGTAAATCATCTCCATGCATAATTGCGCTTCACGGTAATCGGGGCCGCCTTTAACCGGCGTGCCGGTTCCCGGCGCGATCAGCGGATCGAGAAAATCGATATCGAAACTGACATGCAGATGCCCGCCCTTTACTATCGCTTTTTCCAGAACTGTCTCCATGACCGCGCGCATGCCGAGTTCGTCAATCTGACGCATGTCATAGACTTCCAATCCCGCAGCTAGCACGGCCTGTTTTTCGACATGATCGATGGAACGTACGCCAATCAGCTGAAAATCATTCACAGCAACAGACATTTTATCCTGTCCCATGCGGCGCAGCATATCGGAATCCGGATCGGTCAGCAGCGCCACAGGCATACCGTGAAGATTGCCGGAAGGTGAGGTAGCCGGTGTATTAAAATCTGCATGCGCATCGAGCCAGAGTACCGTCAGCGGAATCTGGCGTTCGCGGCAGTAACGCGACACGCCCGCAATCGATCCGATAGCAATGGAATGGTCACCACCGAGCACAATGGGACACTGTCCGTCTGCCAGGGTCTCATAAACGCTTACAGACAACTTCTGAAACCATGCGACTGCCGCATCGAAATGACGGTAACCGTTGCTAATAACCCCCTGTGTCGTGCGGGGCCCTTTGATATCGCCCGTATCTTCAATTTTCCCGCATAGGCGCTCCAGAACTTTATGGATACCCGCCACCCGCAATGCTTCCGGCCCCATAGAGCATCCACGCCGGCTTGCGCCCAGGTCGGTGGGCATGCCGATCAATGCGGGAGCAGGTCTTTGCCTAGCCATGTGACGACAATACCGGAATAATACGATCCAGCGCCCAGTCCACTTCGGATTCCGTGATAATCAACGGGGGCGCGAAACGGAGGATAAATTCGTGCGTTTCTTTAACCAAGATTCCCCGCTGTTTTAGTGCATTGCAAACGGTTTTGACATTACCGGCTTCGGGGTGGAACTCCACCGCCATCATTAACCCGCGCCCGCGTATTTCCCGGATCAACGGATTATGAACGGTTTCAAGCCCTGCCATAAATCGTTTCCCCATCCGTTCGGCATTTTCAATCATACCCTCCTCAATAAGCACTTTAAGCGCCATGCGCGCCACCGCACAGGCGACCGGATTGCCGCCGAAAGTGCTGCCATGCTGGCCTGGCTGCAGAACGCCCAGCGTTTCTCTGCTTGAAAGTACGGCTGAGACGGGATACATGCCGCCCGACAATGCTTTGCCAATCAGCGTCATGTCCGCCACGATATGTTCATGCTCCTCGGCCAGCAGTTTGCCGGTTCGCCCCAATCCGGTCTGGATTTCATCCAGAATCAGTACGATCTGATTACGGTTACAAATTTCGCGCACCTGTTTCAAATAACCGTTTGGCGGAATAATGACACCGGCCTCTCCTTGAATCGGTTCGACCAAAAAACCCGCAGTGTTCGGCGTTATTGCCTGTTCCAGAGCATGCGTATTGCCGAAAGGAACAGTCTTGAATCCGGGTGTAAACGGACCGAAATGATCGCGTGCATTAGGATCGGTGCTAAAGCCGACAATAGTAATTGTGCGGCCGTGAAAATTGTTTTCGCACACAATGATCTCAGCTTGGTCTGCCGGAATCCCTTTGACTTCGTAGCCCCATTTGCGCACCACTTTCAAAGCGCTCTCAACCGCTTCCGCGCCGCTGTTCATCGGCAGCACCTTATGCGCGCCGGTCAATGCACAAACATCTTCATAGAAACCGGCCAGTTGATCGTTGTGAAAAGCGCGCGAAGTCAACGCCAGGCGCTGTGACTGCGCCACCAGTGCCGCATGGATGCGCGGATGACAGTGACCCTGATTGATTGCCGAGTATGCGGACAGACAATCCATATACTTGCGTCCGTCGATATCCCACACCCATACCCCGGCACCGCGAGATAAGATGACGTCGAGCGGCGCATAGTTATGCGCGCCAAGTTCATTTTCTACGGCCAATATTTGTTCCTGTGACCGGCCCTGCATCTTCTTCATTGATACCACCTAAAAACTGACTGACATATATTTCGGTATTGCGCCCGGGTGGAAAAGCTTATCACACTATTTTTGGAAAAAGGATGCACACAATGTATCGGTTCTGTCGACACGAATCAGGCAACACCGTATTACCAAACCCGAGCATACCGGTGCGACGATATGTCACATTGTTTTCATGCGGCTCGAATTGGATAATTACCTTACCTTATTTAAGTAAAAAATAACTGACGATCGAGTTGAATTTCTCATAGAGGAGAATATTTTTGATGCATAAGATGCTTAACCGATTTTTAAATCCACTTTTTGGCTTTTTAGGCTTTTCGCTGATGTTGGCGGCATTACAATCGAAACATTTCGCACCGGAGCCAGGCTTGCCAACGGGGTACCCGAAATCGTTGAAATCTTCCTCCGAGCCGATAAAGTAATCGATTATTAATAGAGATTACTTCTTCTTCAAACTTTCCTTCCTAAGTAAGGCTCCTCGTCCCGGTTTTGATTTCTTGTCAGAACCGGGTTTTTTCCGGTACGAAACGCATTATGCGATATGGATCAAATTGTTCCTATGTGCTGCGAAGTTGTCACTGACGGGCATCAAATGATCCGTCAATCAAAAAACAAAACGGAATACCGCATCATCGGGACCAACAAGATTTGTTTGAAACATGGGTACGTATTGACACGTATTTTACTATCCAACAATTTTCGATATTGTATCGATATCGGGTTAAAATCATCCGTGAGATGTTTGATTTAATCATTATTATCAATCAAAGTGGAATCCGCTAAGGATTTTTGTTTATGAACGATGGAGGTTATATGAAACTGATTCTAATACTTGCATTTTTTATCTGCGCACAGGCCTATGCGGCTGAGGATACGCGGGATCATCCTGATGCAGAAAAAGCACACGAACATAAAGGTAAAAAACAGCACGGCGAAGGGCATGATGGCGATCACGACCACGGCGGCATGAAGCACGGTGAAGACGGTCACGGACATGGTGGCGGCATGCACGGTGACCATGATCATGGTGGCGGTCATGGCCACGGTGACGGTCACGGACATGGCGGCAAGCTGGATGAAACCCGCCTCAAACAGTTTTTTGAACCGCTGCCTGCATCCATTATCGATGAACAAAAAAATGCCGCACTGATCAAACTAGGAAAAAAACTGTATCTGGATCCGCGATTATCCATCAATGACAAGATTGCGTGTAACTCATGCCACAGCCTGAGTAATTTTGGCGTGGATAATGAGCCAACCTCTCCAGGTCATGAAGGCAAGCGCGGCGGTAGAAACTCTCCAACGACTATGAATGCGGCGCTTCATATCGCGCAGTTCTGGGACGGCCGGGCCGCCAATGTTGAGGAACAGGCGCTGGGACCGATCCTGAATCCGGTTGAAATGGGCATGCCCAGCGAGGAAGCCGTAGTCAAAAAACTGAAAGGCATAGCCGAATATAAAGCGTTGTTCGCCGAAGCGTTCGGTAACGAGAAAGATCCGATGAAATACAAAAACATCGGTGTCGCCATCGGCGCTTTCGAACGCACCCTGTTAACGCCGTCACGGTTTGATGACTTTCTTAAAGGCGACAAGGACGCATTGAATGAAAGTGAAAAAAGAGGTTTGAAGAAATTCATCAACATGGGTTGCGTCAATTGTCATAATGGCACAGTCATCGGCGGCAATTCCTACAAAAAAATCGGCCTGGTCGTGCCTTATGAAACATCAGACATGGGACGGTATGAAGTCACCGGACTCGAAACCGACAAAAAAGTTTTCAAGGTGCCAAGTCTGAGAAACATTGCCAAAACAGCACCGTATTTTCATGACGGCTCGGTTGAAACACTGGATGAAGCTATCGAACTCATGGCGAAACATCAGCTGGGGCGTGATCATGTCGGTCACGGCATGGTTAGAGATATCAAAGCCTTTTTAGGCTCTCTGACAGCCAAAAGCGCCGAATAGGGTAAATAGTCATTATAGCGCGCTGCTGAACGCGCAATTATGTTCCAGCAGCGCGCATGATCATAATCCGATACCCGATACCCGATCAAAAACTGACCGAATACCTAACTAAAGTAAAACACACAAGTTTCTTACTCTTCTTGTGCAATACTTTTTATGATGTAGCCACCCGATTTCTCATCGTATTCCAGTTCCAACAGTTTGTTGGCCTGCGCGGCTTCGAGGAGCTTTCCAAAAGTCCGGAATCCGTGATAGGTTTCATTGAAACCGGGTTTACGCCGTTTGAGTGTCTGCTTGACCATCGATCCCCAAACTTTTTCTTCGGCGCCACGCTCTTCAAATAAATCTTCAACCGTTTCCATCACCAGATCCAACGCTTCCTGTTTCTTGTCCTCCTCGGATTGTGTATTCGCCTGCGGCGCAGATTTTTTGACTGCAGATTTTCGTTTAGCTTTGTGCTGTTTGTCGGTTGCACGGATCAGGTCGTCGTAATAGATAAATTCATCACAATTGGAAATCAACAAATCGGATGTAGATTTCTTAACGCCGACACCGATGACTACTTTGTTGTTTTCACGCAGTTTGCTTACCAGCGCCGAAAAATCGGAATCGCCACTAATAATGACAAAGGTATCGACGTGCGCTTTGGTGTAACAAAGGTCGAGTGCGTCAACAACCATGCGTATATCGGCCGAATTCTTGCCCGACTGGCGCACGTGTGGAATTTCAATGAGTTCAAAAGCCGCTTCATGCATTGCCGCTTTGAATTCTTTATAACGCTCCCAGTCGCAGTAAGCTTTTTTAACAACGATATTGCCTTTAAGCAGCAAACGTTCGAGTACCTTTTTAATATCGAACGCTGCGTATTTGACATCCCGCACACCCAGTGCGATGTTTTCAAAGTCACAAAACAAAGCCATGTTTTGCGTCTTGGAATCTGCGGCCATACTATCTCCGGTTGTTAGACATACGCGCTGAAGCGTAACATATACTGATCATGGGTCAAGCCGTTCGCCAGCCATCATTAGTGACGCTATGCGATGCCTTCCAATGCTGGCCGGTATTTTTCTTTGGCGTCACCAATCACCGGATCGCCGTGCCCGGGAAGAACATGGTTAAAATCATAATTCAGCAGGTCTCTGACTTCACTTGTATTCACACCGGAATATTTGAGCCAGCCAGGCCCGATATGATAGGGACGAAAAAATCCCATACTCTTCATCATGACTTTTGCCAGCCAGTTATGATATTCATCCGGATGCGGCGCATTTTGCAAGGAATCTGCTGTAATCAGGATGCCGCCGTTTTGTTCGAGCTTCAAAACGGCTTCGGCCGGACGGGCGGATTGAAACCAGATCAGCGAAGCATTGGATACGGGCAAGGGATCGTCCACATCCAGCACGACGTCCGCTTGCATGTAACCCGCATCGACATCACTCGGCAGGTTACCAATTTTGTTCGTATAGACATGACCCTTGAGGGCGTAAATCACCGCATGATAACGCGCCTTGAAGAAGGCATCGTCTCTACCGTGAAAACCACCGATTCTGATGACAGAACTAATCTTCCCCAGACTTTCAAGTGTTTGCATACCCGATTCGGACAATTGTATCGGATTGATCAGAGTCAATTCATCATTTTCTCTGATAATCGTCATGGATCTTGAAATATACACAGGCAAGCGCATGGCCATTTTGAGCTGACCTTTCACAAACCAGATATTTTCAAAGATCTGATCGATGCTGCCATGTTTTGATGGCGGATGGATAATGCATGTCTCTTTTTTCATGAGCAGTCTTATAGCTTATTTGTGAGCCGGTTCAGTATAGCACTTGACGGGTAAGGTACAAGCCTGGCGTTTATCGCATAATTTTGTGATTAATGGGATCAAGAATCAGTTTGCGCATTTACAATTAATGAGGTGAATTTAAAGATCACTTGTCCATCGAGAGGGCAGCTGATTGATTACCGAAACCGATTGGTCTGGCTTTTAAAACGCATTATCGGTTTCAATTCGCCCCTATCACGCAGCAATTGATATGGTAACGTTGCGCAAATGCGAAAAACTACTTCCTGTCGCTGCATCCTCCTGTTGATACTTTTATGCAATCAGCACATCCATGCTTTTGATTTAGGCACGGAACGGCTGCGCCTGAGCGGCTTTGGAACATTGGGCGTTACCTCGGCCGGAAAAGAAAAATTCGGTTTACAAAAAGATTTCATCCATGACGCCCAGTTCGGCGGTGTTTCAGTATTAACCGACTCGGTTTTCGGATTGCAGCTTGATATGAATCTGTTTCAGGATCTCAGCATGACCGTCCAGGCAGTTGCTGAAGACAGAGCGCGGCAGAACTTCAATAACATAGTTGATTGGGCATATTTAAGCTACCGGCCAACGCCCAGCACGATCGTGCGCGCAGGCAGAATGGGGATAGACCTGTTTATGTTGTCTGAGTACCGCAATGTGGGTTATGCGTACTTATGGACACACCCCGTTGTCGAGTTTTATAAACCCATTTCACTCAGTCATTATGAGGGCTTTGATTTCAAATATGGCCGTAGATTTGAACCCGGCTTTTTTGAATTCAAGGTATATGGCGGTCAAACCGGTTCGGATATCAAAATTTCCAACGGCGAACTTGCTTTGAGAATGCGCCCGTTTGTTGGCGCAAACGCATCGCTGGAATCTGACAACTGGAAAGTACGTTTGACCTATGCCACCACGAATACGTCACGGCTGGATACGCCTTTTCAGTCGCTATTGAATACCTTGAATCAGATTCCGCAGACGGCCTGGCCTCAGGCTGCTTCGTTGCGAAACAGCCTGACCGGCAAAGACAAGCAGACCCACTATTATTCCATCGGCCTTGCCTATGACGACAGTCAGTGGACTGTTCAGTCCGAGTTTGCAATGATGACGTCCAAATGGATCAGTCTGGATATGACAAACGGATACCTCAGTGTAGGCAGGCGTTTTGGGCCGGTAACGCTTTATACAGTAGGTTCATATGCAAAATCCGGAAAAAGATTACGGATTGACCCAACTCAAATAACCGTTTCCGGACTTGATTCTCTGGCATCCACTACGCAATTGCTGGCCGATGCATCGCATACCGATCAAAACACAATTTCACTGGGAGCCCGCTGGGATTTTTACCCGCGCATGGCATTAAAAGCACAATGGGACCACACCTGGGTCAGAAAAAACGGTGGCGGATTACTGTTGCTAAAAGAACCGCTTGATCAGGCTATTACGCTAAACACATTCAGCCTGAATCTGAACTTCGTTTTTTAATATGCAATATCTAATCCTCACCCTAGCAGCCATGATTGTTTTATTGCCGGAAAACGGATGGGCCGATATTGTCGTTATTGTTAACCCTGACAGCAGTATTGTAAAATTGTCGCGCCGTCAGATTATTGATATTTACATGGGACGCAATCCTGGTTTGGAAAGCGGGCAGAAGATACAGCCTCTCGACCAACCGATAAATTCGGCTGTTCGGGCTGAATTCTATCGCAAGCTCACCGGAAAACCTGTTTCAGCGATTAATGCATACTGGGCCAGGCTTCTGTTTACAGGACGCGCATTTCCTCCCTTGTTAGTAGAAGACAACAAGGCAATGCTGAATACTGTCTTAAAGAATCCGAATACGGTCGGTTATCTGGAAAGTCAATATTTAACTGAACGCGTGAAAGTCGTTTATAAACTGGAAAAAAATGAATAATCAGTTACACCTGCATGTCACTCGCATCGTAACACTGAGCGCCATTCTGTTTGCCATGATTGCTTCCACAACATTCCTGTTTTATACGCACACCGTGCAGAAAAATATCATGGAAAAGTCGATCGAACAGCTGTTTATCGCGGTCGAAAGTACGGCAGAGATCGCGGCTTACTTAAGCAATGAAGAACTTGCACTGGAGGTCGTGGAAAGCCTGTCAAAAAACGACATTGTTTCATCGGTTGTGTTTACCAATACCTCGGATTTAGAAATAACATCGGATCACAAAATCTCCGATCCAGGCGGAGTGTTGTTTTTTCCATTATACAATCCGTTTGATGCCTTTGAGCAAGTTGGGGGAATTCAAATTCAGCCAAACCAGCAACTATTAAATCAATATGTTCGAAGCTCCGCATTGGAACAGGTGTTCATTCTGTTGGCATTGATTCTGGTTGTTGCAGCACTGGTATTAACCCTGATGCGGCGTGTTCTAACTACACCGATTCAATCGATTGCGGCAAACCTGCACAAGATCAAACCCGGTGAAGCAGGCCAGCTGGTTTGCCCCAGTGGACATGAGAATAATGAGATCGGCAACCTGGTAACCGATATTAACAAGTTATTGACATCCGTCTGCACCACTATCGATCAGGAAAGAAAACTGCGCAATCACGTTGAAAATATGGAAAAGCATTTCAGGCTGATTTTTGAGCGCGCCAGCGCAGGTATTTTTTTACTGGACAACAATTTTTACCTGACATCATCGAACCGGGCTTTTCAGAAGATAGCCGGCATTATGGAAAAAGAGCGCAGGGAAAACAAAAAAAATATTTATCTGCCTGATTTGTTTTTCGATCCCAACGCCGTTCAGGATTTGTTGCGGGACATTCTGAAAACGAGCCGGCAAATTGCTTGCGATCTCAGATTAGGTGGAACAATCAGCGGTGAAGAGCGCTGGCTGCATTGCCTGTTCTCCACCGTTCAAGGCAGCCAGGAAGAAACGATGATCGAGGGACTGGTTATCGATGTTACTGAAAGAACTTTCCAAATGGAGCGTATTCTGTTTGAATCCGAGCACGATCCGCTCACGCAGTTATTTAACAGGCGTGCAGGCATGCAACTGCTTAATATCATGATGACGGCTGCACGCAAGAATAACGACCTGCTCGTACTTATGCTCATCGATCTGGACGGTTTCAAGGAAGTGAATGACAACTTTGGCCACGACGCCGGAGACACAGTGCTCGTCGAAATCGCCAACAGAATGCAGGCGACTATACGAAAAGAAGATATTCTGATCCGCATGGGCGGAGACGAGTTTATTATCGCATTTACCGTAAAAAGCTTTAATCGCGACGAAATCGATCAATTTGTAAACAAGCTGCAAAATCGTTTCAGAACAGAAATTCGACTTGACAACGACCAATGCGTTACGATGGGCTCCAGCATCGGTATCTCTATCTACCCGTCGGATGGAGACAATATAGAAACATTAATCGCGAATGCCGATTCCGCAATGTATCAGTCCAAGCGCAAAGGCAAAAATTGCGCTTCTTATTATTTGGCGGCATGAAAACATTATTAAAAATAGCTGTTTCCCTATTATTATCCGGTTTTGTTGGCTTCTATATACAAACCGTGTTGCTGATCACCACCGACCTGACGTACTGGATAAGCTCGGCTTTATCGCTTGTTTGTGCAGCCTGGGTTGGCTGGTGTGCATGGCAACTGTTTACCGGCAAACACATCAGTGTCGGCGCTGCTGTACCGGCAGGGGCACTCATTTTTGGCGCATTTGGATTCATCTTCGGTTTACTCGGATCAATGCTGATAACAACGGACTCCAAGGAAACGGCGTTCACAGGCATTGTAATTGCCAGTATTTTGGGCTTATTAATCGGAGCGATTGGAGGGCTTTTTTATGCAAACGGCCAAAAACGTCACTAAAAAGCAACCAGCTCGCATGGAATAACAGCTATACCGTATTCGATTTTCCATGCCCCCGCGTCAGGTAGTCTTCCGATTGCATTTCCATCAATCTTGAAGCCGTACGCTCAAATTCAAAGCCGGAATTACCCGATTGATAGAGCAATTCAGGTGGCGCAGCAGCCGAGCACAAAAATTTGACGCCATGCTCATATAACGCATCAATGAAGTGAATGAAACGCGTTGCTTCACTGGTATTTTCGTGGGTAAATTCTGGGATCGCCACCATGATGACGGTATGATAGGCCCTGGCGATGGCCAGATAATCAGCCGGACCCAATGGATTGGCACAGAGCCGTTTAAATGAAAAAACCGCTACACCACGCGCCGACTTCGGTACGAATAGCTTACGTCCCTGCACGATGAGTTCGCCGCTTGGCACTTTATCCCTATCTTCCACACTACGGTCTGTCAAACGAAAAAAAGCGGCAGACAATGCTGCGGTGGTGTTTTCATTCACGGGATAAAAATACGTATCAATACCTTTCAACCGGTCGTAGCGGTAATCCACTGGACCATTCAAGGCGACAATTTCCATTTCCGCTTTAACACGGTCGATAAACGGTACAAACCGGTGGCGGTTCAATCCATTTTTATACAAATCGTCCGGTTGCCTGTTTGAAGTCGCCACAACAACGACACCCTGTCTGAATAGTTCACTGAATAACCGTGCAACAACCATGGCGTCCGCAATGTCGGTTACCTGAAGTTCGTCAAAACATAACAGCGTTGCTTTGCTGGCAATCTGTCGCCCAATGGCTGGCATGGGATCGTCCAGGTCAATCTTTCTTCCTTGTATATTCTGCAGCTCTTTGACTGTCTGTTGACGCTGTTGCGAGGAAAGGCTGTGCCAGGCTTTCAGATGATGATGAATATCGAGCATGAACTCATGGAAATGCACACGCCGTTTGATTTTTACTGGCGCGATGCCATAAAACAAATCCATCAGCATGGACTTTCCGCGCCCGACCCCGCCGTATAGATAGATACCTTTAGGCGGTTCCGCTATAGTGTGATACCTGCTGAACAAGCGGGCAAACCAGCTGTTTTTTTGACTATCCACAGGCGCATAACCAGCCAGCTCGTGATGCAAACGCTCCAGCGCTTCGACAGCACTGGCCTGATCCGCATCCGGCTTTAATTCGCCGTCTTGCATCAGCGCTTGGTATTCCGTGACGGGCGTCCTGCGCACACTGCGCTGTTCAGTATTTTTCACGAAAATATGAAATGTATGATTTTAATCCTACCTGAAGGACCGGATACGCACCCGTACACGATGAAACGTAATACCGTGACCCGCACATCGGACCGATACCGTATTCACCTCTCTCGATTATAGGCCGCCCGGATATTTTCAAGTATCTGCATCACGGTTTCTCGAGGCGCACCGATATTCAGCCGCATAAAACCGCTCCCCTGTTTGCCAAATAATATTCCCGGACTCAGGCCGACACCGGCCTGCTGGATGAAAAACTGCTTCAAGGCTGCATCAGACATTTTCATCGCGCTACAATCGAGCCAGAGCAGATAGGTGCCTTCCGGGCAAATGAGGCGAATATCCGGCAGATACTTGTCCAGATAAGCTGCGACACAGTCGCGCGTATTACGCAGATAACTGCACAACGCATCCAGCCAAGCGCCTCCTTCACGGTACGCAGCCTCAAAAGCGGTTATGCTGAAGGGATTGGACGCACTGACATGCCATGTTTCAAAAACGCCAGTGATGGCATCACGAACCGTTTTGTCCGGAATAATCAGCATGGAAAGATTCAGACCGGGAATATTAAACGTTTTACTCGGCGCCATTGCAGTAATCACCCGGCTTTGACTGCCCGTAAGAGTAGCCAGAACAGTATGTTTGTTTTCCGGATAGATCAAATCGGCATGAATTTCATCGGACAGAATCATGAGATCATGTTTCTCAGCGATCTGTATTAACTGCGCCAGTTCTTGCGGCGTCCAGATACGTCCGACCGGATTATGCGGCGAACATAGTAGCAGCAATTGCGCATTCTTTGCACAATGCTCCAGATGATCAAAATCAATGCCATAACGGCCATGTTCATATTTCAGCGGATTTTCGATGAGTTTTCTGCCCGTCCCGGTAACAGCCGAAAAGAACGGAAAATAAACCGGTGGCTGAATAATCACCGATTCGCCAGGCTGAGTAAACGCCATGACAGCCGCGTTAAGCGAAGGTACCACACCGGGACACATAACAAGCCAGTCTCGCTCAATGGTCCAGCCATGACGCCGCCGCATCCAGTCAATCGATGCTTCGTAAAGACTATCCGGAAATAGGGTATAACCGTAAACCGGGTGTCTGGCGCGTTCAATTAATGCATCCGTCACGGCGGTAGGCGCGGCAAAATCCATGTCCGCCACCCACGCCGGTATCACATCCGGTTGGCCAAACATGGCCTGGCGTCCGTCATATTTGGTGCTGGAGGTACCAGCACGATTAATCATTTGATCAAAGTCATTCTGATCAATACCGGCACTCAAGACACCCGCTCCCAGATAGTGACTTCTGACAAGGTGTGTTGATGCTTGCGGCTTGTTTCACGGATCACAAACGGTACGGATTGCGGCCCCTGAATCAATTTGAAGTGTTGACCGAGTATTGCTTTCAATCCGTCCAGCGTTGTGAAGTTTTCGCCATCACGCTTGTATCCGCCTATCCAATGCTCTTTCTTGGTATGCTCGGTCAGCCAGGTATAGGGTGAAGCAATCAGCAGCAATCCACCCATGTTGATGCGCGCATGAATGGTATTAAGCAGTTTGGACGGTTCATACAGCCGATCAATCAGATTAGCGGCCAGAATCAAATCATAACCCGTATAAAGCGGCTTCAGGTTACATGCATCACCTTGATAGAATTCCACTTTATCTTTAACGCTCTCCAGCCCCAAAGCGTTCAGCGTACGTTCCTTATAGAAGACCAGGTCACCCTCGTCAGTCAGTGTATAGCGCAGCACACCCTGTTGGGCCAGCTGCACGCCCTGACCAATAAAGCGTGCAGAAAAATCGATACCGGTCACCTGCTCGAAATGGCGCGCGAGTTCAAATGTCGAACGCCCCGATGCGCAGCCTAGATCAAGCGCACTATGTGCAGGCCGGCCTCCCATCGCCGTAATGGCCATTTCCGCCAGTGTCTTAGGAAAATTGGGCACATCAAAATAGGTGTCGCCATAATGAAATTCCGCGTATTCCGACAGCAGTTTGTCCGTCTCATAATTCGAAGCTTGTAACACAGCTGGCGCGTCTGAAACAACATAACGAAATCCTGCATGCTGATAAAAATGCCGCCGGAAAGCATACCGCGAACTGCGCAATGTTTCATTGCCACAGGAAACCCATGAACCGCCTTTGATGAGATTATGCTGATTATCAAAAGTCGGCGTAGTGAAGTCATCATACAACGGATGCACATCAAAACCCTCGAACGGGTAAGTCGGCGTTTCCGTCCATTGCCAGACATTACCGACAATATCATAAAATTCGCCCTGCTGAAATTCATTGACCGGACAGCTCGAAGCATAATAATCCAGATGCAGATTTCCCACCGCCGGTTTGCCATGCGGCACTTCAGCAAGACCGGCAACGTCGTATAAACGGTACCATTCGTCTTCAGTAGGCAGCCTGACCGGTTGATTGGTGGATTTGGCTTTCCAGTTGCAGAACGCTTTTGCTTCATGGTAGTTGACGTCAACCGGCCAATCCCACGGCATCGGTATTTCATCGGTCATAGTGCGCATATGCCAGTCATTTCCTTTTTTGAGCCAGAAAGCCGGATGCCCTGCTTTACTGAAGTTACGCCACGAAAGACCCTCCTCTTCCCAGTAGTCATCGGACTGGTATCCATTTGCATCGACAAAAGACCGGTACTCCTGATTGCTGACCAGATACTTGCTGGCCTGAAATGCGGCGATATCGGCGCGATGTCTGCCATATTCATTATCCCAGCCGTAATGCATGTGGCTGGATTTGTTTTTTCCGATTTCTATCGTACCGGCCGGAACCGGAATAAGTTCATTGGCCGGCGCCGCACCAGTTTTCTGGCAAGGCCGCCACTGCTCATGCGGCTGCACATAATCCATGGTATGCTGACGAATTAGCACAGACGACGTTTCCAGATGAATCTGCTCGTGTTCGATACCCATCAGAATCGGCCAGAAGGGGCTTTCCCAGGTAATGGGTAATGCCAATGGCAAATCGCTGATCAATTTATCAACCATCGCGCGCATTTTGCGGCGATACTCGGCGACTTCCTCAACCGCAGGCCATTCGTAATGCGTGTTATCCAAGTCATCCCAGCTCATTTCATCCACACCGACCGCAAACATCGACTCAAACTTTGGATTAATACGCTCGGTAATCAGACCGGCCAAAATCAGTTTATTGACAAAAAAGGTCGCTGTATGGCCATAGTAAAAAATCAACGGATGGCGCAATGAAATCGATTTTGTGTAATATGCTTGCGTATTGCGTAATGTTTTGAAAAGCTGTTCATAACAATCGAGTGTCGCGTGAAAATATGAGCGAATCTCTTCGCGTTTTGTGTTGACATCTTCGCCAGTAAGCAAAGGCGTTCTCTGAATCAGTTGTTTTGACATATAGTGTATTTATCATCAAATTATTCATAATCTGAGCGTTATTATAACCTCTCGCAAAATGGTAATCACTCTCATCAGAAAATTTAAACCCCTAATACTATTGGGGTTTATTCGATTTTCTGATACCAATCAACAAAAACGGACAAACCGAATGACCTTGTCTACAACATCCTCATTCGTATAAAACACGTTTTGAAGCTTGCTATTAATTGGAATTATAATGTGCCAATTTATTTAATAACGATTGCCGGTTTGAGAACAAAAATGATTAAAATTTCCAAATTCATCCTATTGTTATCCATACTTTGTACACTTTTAACCGCTGCCTATACTACGGTGGCCAGTGAATCTCCGACCGCTATTTCGTGCGATCGACAAGCCAAAGCAAACCTTCCCTGCGCATTCGAGTTACCAGCTGAAACGATTGCAAAGCTCAAGATTGAAGCCGGCTTTGGCTGGGGGATTTTTAGTGGCAGCATTTACAATGGCAACAGCGAATATACCGTTACGCAGCTAGAGGTCAGTATGGAACCGATTCACGATCACCACACAATGGAGATGACGCATGCGGAGCATGCTATGTCACATGAACCGAAAATCAAACAGATCAACATGAATCTTTTGCCGTTAACCAAAAGCGCCATATCCATGGCGCTCGATGACGATGTAGTGCATGTGCATGACTTTAAATGGAAAGTACTCAAGGCATATGGTCATAAAACGCAATAGATCGAACGCACTTTCCAATTATACCGGACATCATTTTCATGCAGCAATCCATCAAAAATATCCGTAACATTCTGATTTATACAGTTATCGTATCTTTGGCTTCTTTGGTTTATTTCATTTACGCCTACACGGTTTATCCGGCACCCGAAGAGCGCGAAACCTTTCTCTCTGAAGTAGGTGAGTTTTTCGGCAAAACGGGATTAGGCCTGCTTGGATTCATCTATTTTCGTACTGTTCTAAAACTTATGCTGGGCCAGGGTAGACTGGCGCAGCGATTGCTGCCGGATTATCAACCACCCGTGCATTCCTCAGCATTGGAACGGCTGCTCGCCTGGATGAACCGCACGCATGTTTATTTTGGCATCGCGGCCATAGCCGTTATTTTGCTGCACATCTCATTGATGGATTTTTCACGCTATAGCCACATTTTATTTTTTCCGGTATTACTCGCACTGGTTGTCTGGCAGGGATTGTTTGGCTTGTTTCTGACTTGGCGCTATTCACCTGCCGAATTGAAAAAATTTTCGCATGTCGTCCATGCGCAGTTTATTACGGGCATCGCCATCGGTATTTTCGCCTTCTTCGGGCATATTCTGATCGATGATTGATCTGCCTTAACAAGGTTTACGCGTGGATTTACAACGGTTTCTGCAAGACTGTATTGCATGCCTGCGGCAGTACATCCGGATAGTCTCTGCTGTAATGCAATCCACGGCTCTCGTGCCTGAGCATCGCGCTACGTACGATGAGATCAGCAGTATCCACCAGGTTTCGCAACTCAAGCAGGTCGCTGGATACACGAAAGTGCGTATAAAACTCATTGATTTCTTCGCGCAGCAGATCAATTCTGTGCTGCGCACGCTGCAGACGTTTAGTGGTTCGAACAATACCGACATAACTCCACATGCAACGGCGCAGCTCATCCCAGTTATGCGAAATGACAATTTCCTCATCGGCATCGGTGACACGGCTTTCGTCCCAGTCTGGAATCATCGGCATTGATATCGGCTGCTGATTGTTGATCTCCTTCGCAGCTGCACGGGCCACAACCAGACATTCAAGCAACGAGTTGCTGGCCAGCCGGTTCGCGCCATGCAGTCCGGTGTGCGCAGTTTCACCAACGGCATATAAATTTTTCAAATCCGTACGTCCAATCGGATCTGTCAGGATACCGCCGCAGGTGTAGTGCGCCGCAGGCACAACAGGAATTGGCTCTTTTGTCAGGTCTATCCCAAGCTCAAGGCAACGTGCATAAATCGTCGGGAAGTGCTGTTGCAGAAAACTGGCTGGCTTATGCGAAATATCCAGATAAACGCAATCCAGACCGCGTTTCTTCATTTCAAAATCAATGGCACGCGCCACAATATCACGGGGCGCCAATTCGGCGCGTTGATCATGATCAGCCATAAAGCACTCACCACTAGACAATTTGAGCAGCCCCCCTTCACCGCGAACCGCTTCGCTGATCAAAAATGATTTGGCATGCGGATGATAAAGACAGGTCGGGTGAAACTGAATAAACTCCATATTGGCAACCCGGCAACCCGCTCGCCACCCCATTGCGATTCCATCGCCTGTCGCCGTATCAGGATTGGTAGTATATAAATAAACCTTGCTTGCGCCACCGGTCGCCAACACGGTATTTTGCGCCATAAACGTACGCACGCGCCCATTGTCCCGGTCCAACACGTATGCGCCCATGCAATGCTTATCATGATTAGTCGGATTCTTATGGATTTTATCACTGGCAATCAAATCAATAGCAATATGCTGCTCCAGTATCTGGATATTGGGGCAACTGCGCACTTGCTCGATCAAAGCTTGCTGAACTGCTTTACCCGTCGCATCCCCGCTATGAATGATCCGCCGTGTACTATGACCACCTTCTTTCGTCAAATGGTAACCCGTACCGTGATTATCGTCTCTGCTGAATTCAACTCCCTGCTCAATCAACCAGCTTATAGCCTCTTGCGCATGTTCGGCAACAAAGCGGACCGTTGATTCATCGCACAAACCCGCGCCAGCAATCAACGTATCCTGAACATGTTTTTCAGGCGTATCTTCATCGGATAAAGAAGCAGCAATACCGCCCTGCGCCCATCCGCTGGCGCTGTCATTAAGCGTTTGCTTTGTAACAATGCCCACCCGCCGGGTTTTCGCCAGATTCAGAGCAAGCGTAAAACCGGCCAGACCGCTGCCTATGATTAAAGTATCGAAATGTAGGTTATCCATTCATGCTGAAAATGCATATCTGTTTATTGTTGTTTTATGAATGCTCTATCATATCAGAGAGCATAGCCTGCATGCTTAATCAATGCATTGTAAAAACGTTTGCCAACTTTCCCGACATTTTCAAGAAGTCATGACAAGCCGCGGCTACTGACACGCCACCAGATTAATCGTGCCCTGCTGATGAATGCCAAACACATCGTTCTCGCCGTCTCTTTTAACCAACTCAATTGCGTTCCATGTCCCGTTGAGTGTTGAAGGATTCAATTGGGCTGCAAATGTTTCCGTCCAGAATTCAAGACCTTCTTCACGGTCTGAACTCACAATGGTCAACTTGACGCTGTCGCCAACTACGACCGCGTTGCCGTGCGCAGCCGACAGTGTATTTTCATAATCGACCGAACCAAACAGCGCAAAATAGCCGCCTTCTTTTTGGTACACACCGAATTTGTATCTCCAATAGGGTTCTCCACCTTGATTGAATACTTGCCAGCAAAATTCACCGCGGAATGTTTCGGCAATAGAATTCGGCACACACGCCAACATGATAATACCGACTAAAGCCACGAATATACGTTTAGTGATCACTTTCTTCTCCATATTAAAATTGTCCAGTTAAGCGCCATTACTCCCGTATCATAAAGCCCTCACGATCAATACAAAAGTTGATTTAACGCAACCAGTTAAGAACATATCAAAGCAACTGAATTTACACGCAAATCAATCTGATTAAAAGGTGTAACGAAGCTATATTCATTCGCAATCCAATACGGTAAAATCCGCTTTCGGCATTGATTCTGGTCACGGTTTATTATTTACCGTTCGGAATTTCTTGCTTACTCTAATGTACATAGTGCAACGGATTTGACTGTCGCATATGTCAACATGTTCAACATTCACACAAACGCAAATCAAAAGAAAGGAATTTTATGACGACCAATATCCCCGGATATACCTACGGCAGTGCAGAAGTAGCAAAATCCCCTTTATCAATGGACGAATTTGCCAATTTAAAACAGGCGACTTTATTCGGCGACGACGATGTCCGCTACCTGAAGATGTCGCACGACATTCTGAAAGACCAGGTTGAACAAATCCTCGATGTCTGGTACGGCTTTGTAGGTTCCACGCCATTTTTGCTTCACTATTTCACCAACAAGTCCGATAATCAACCTAATACGGACTATCTTGGTGCGGTACGCAAACGCTTCGGTCAGTGGATTGTCGATACCGCTAATGCCAATTATGATCAAAACTGGCTGAATTATCAGTATGAAATCGGCCTGCGCCATCACAGCAGCAAAAAGAACAAAACCGATGGCGTTAATGCACAACCGATTATCAATCTGCGCTATGTCCTCGCGCTGCAAGTACCAATCACAACCACGCTGCGCCCGTTCCTGGAAAAAGGCGGCCATTCCAGTGAAGAAGTTGACAAAATGCAGGATGCTTGGCGTAAATCCGTGCTCATGCAAGTCATTTTATGGTCGCAACCGTATATTCACGAAGGTCAGTTCTAATTCAATAAAATTTTGGAGCAGCATGGATGCTGCTCCTTGAGCTATTGCAGCCCTGCCACGCGTTTACGGTTAAGTGCACCAGAAAATTTTATCCTTTTATCCTTTCACGCATCCCTTCGCCACAGAAATTCTCCTTTGCAGCATTCTCACTATCCACCAGATAGACAAAGCCGCAAACAGGTGTTTTAGCGTATGTCCACTGATAATTTGTCCTAAATCGAAGATCTGCTGATCGAACGTTTCCGCGAACTTGGCCACAGCATAAAGTCCAATTGCCTTGTTTATATCGCTACCGCGAGTATAGCGGGAAGGCAGCAGCAGGCTTAAAAGCACAGCCAGCAATAACGAGTAAAACTGAATCACAATGTAATAATTCAAATTACCGGCGCCTTGCTGTTCACTCCAGTACCAATAAATCACGCTGCCTGCTCCCATAAAAATGAGTGCCGGCAAGGCCCATAATCCAAGTCTTGGGTTAATCCGGTCGGACAATACGGCCGCCAACAAAGCGCTGACACCCACGGCAATCGGCAATCGATCCCAGAGCAAGCTGGCATTATTGGATTCCCAGTGATAATAAGCAGAGCCCGGCGCCACCAAGACAACGCTTGCAAACAAAACAACATAGGGCCAGTACTCGGCAGTTGTCAAAAAATGCCGTTGCTCAGTTCCGTCCGGTCTTCTGTATGAGCGCCAAAGATACGATAACCCCAACAATCCACTCAAAAGAATCGCGAGATTGGATACCACATTCATGAAATTCGGAATACCCAACAAGGTGCGTTGATCAGCAAACTGATGATAGGTATGCGGTTGTGAAGTTGGCGGCATCGTTACGGCCAGCAGCACAACGGCAATTGAAAATACCAGCAGCAATATTAGCCACTTGCGTGTTGCATGACTGAAGGCACCGGCAGGAGTCATTGCGACATTCAGAAGTTATTCATACATCTGCGCCACTGCCTCGCCTATCCTGCCGACAGCCGTCACATCAATACCGGGAACTGGCTGCCTGGTCTTGTTGGCCAAAGGAATAATGGCGCGCGTAAAGCCGAGCTTGGCCGCTTCCTTCAGACGCTCCTGTCCGCGTTGTACGGGGCGTACTTCTCCAGCCAGGCCGATTTCTCCGATAACCACCATTTTTTGTGCAAGGGGTTTGTTTTTTAATGACGATACAATGGCCAGTAGCACTGCAAGATCTGCGCCTGGTTCGGTAATTTTTACACCCCCAACCGCATTCACAAATACATCCTGATCAAAACACGGAATCCCGGCGTGGCGGTGCAAAACAGCCAGCAACATTGCCAACCGGTTCTGTTCCAGACCGACACTTAATCGCTTTGGATGCGGTGCCCGCGCATCATCGACCAGCGCCTGGATCTCAACCAGTAACGGCCGTGTACCTTCCTGCGTTACCATAATGCAGGAGCCCGCCACATCCTCATCATGATGCGATAAAAATAAAGCCGAAGGATTTTTGACTTCACGCAGCCCCTTCTCACCCATGGCAAAAACACCCAGTTCGTTCACCGCACCAAAACGGTTTTTGAACGCACGCACCAAACGGAAACTGGAATGCATATCGCCTTCAAAATACAAAACGGTATCAACCATATGCTCCAGTACGCGCGGACCAGCCAATGCACCCTCCTTGGTCACATGGCCGATCAAAATCAGCGCAGTGCCGCTGGCTTTAGCCATCCGGGTCAGTTGTGCAGCGCATTCGCGCACCTGGGCGACCGAGCCCGGCGCGGATTGCAGCGCTTCAGAATAAATTGTTTGGATAGAATCAATGACGGCGATATCGGGTTTGTTCTCATTCAATACCGTCCGGATTTTTTCCAGTTGAATTTCCGCCAGAAGCGGCACAGCCTGCACATTCAATGCCAAGCGTCTGGCGCGCAGCGCAACCTGCTGCGCTGATTCCTCACCACTGATATACAGTACATGGCGATCAATTGATAAATGCGCTAAAGCCTGCAGCAATAATGTGGATTTGCCGATTCCGGGATCTCCACCCAGCAGCACGACGCCACCCCGCACCAAACCGCCTCCCAGTACCCGGTCAAGCTCAGAAATTCCAGTCGGATAACGCGGTTCTTCCTGCACCTCGATATCGCACAGGTTCTGCACCCGGTCGATTTCTGATACCGGGCTAAATCGCGTTACCTGTTTTTCGGCTACAGTCTCGACCAGTGTATTCCAAGACTGGCAATGCGGACATTGTCCCTGCCATTTCAATGTTTGTCCGCCGCACTCCGTACAAACATAAATTGATTTCTGCTTAGCCATCCGCTATCTGGTTTTTACATCGCTTCATAAATTTCTGCCGATTCGAGCAGCAATCCTTGCATGTCTTTTTCCGACAGGATCGGTTCTCCATCGATAGGCCAGTCAATGTTTAATGCCGGATCATTCCAGATAATGCAGCGCTCATATTGCGGCGCCCAGTAATCGGTTGTTTGGTACAAAAAATCTGCATAATCCGACAACACCACAAAGCCGTGTGCAAACCCTGCAGGCACCCAGAGCTGCTTTTTGTTTTCAGCATTCAGTATTTCACCAACCCAGTGTCCAAACGTCGGCGACGAACGGCGCAAATCCACAGCCACATCGAAAACTTCTCCCGCAACCACACGAACCAGCTTGCCCTGCGGCTGCCTGATCTGGTAATGCAGCCCGCGCAGCACCTGTTTTGCCGAACGGGAATGATTTGCTTGAACAAAAGACACCTGTTCGCCGACTGCCTGCTCAAAATCATGCAGATTAAAGCTTTCGAAAAAGAAACCGCGCGCATCGCCAAACACTTTCGGTTGTATCAAAAAAACTTCGGGAATCGCCAATCGTTTTGCTATCATCAATCAAGACTCAAATTTTGCGTTTTAACACCTGCAGCAGATAACGTCCAACAATCATTGCTGGCCAGCCGCAATGCCAATGCCTCAAGGTCAAGCCGGCAGTATTGGGTGAGACTAATTGAAGTCTCCGCTGAGTCATTCATTCGCTCATGCTCAATTCCGATACTGTTTTCGGGAACCGGCTGCAACCGGCTTGCCTGATAATAAATACGCAATCATTTTACTATATTCAGATCAGATCACATAAAACCCGAGTTGGCGCTTCTGGCTTAAAATAGCGGCTAACATTTACAACGCAAAGGACGATCCTTTTACGCTTAACACCGAACAGCTTGCACAATACCTATCACATAACTTCATGATTCACAAACACTATTACAAACAACTTGCAGAAAAAATGACGCCCTGTCGGAAAGTACTTCTCTGGACATTTCCGATATTGTTAATCATTGCACTCACCCTGTCAGCATTGCCGCTTTTTATACAAGTAATACTACAAGCCGCATTCATTGAAAAAAACGCAAGCACCTTACAAACAGGTTTTCTAGCTATTATGATATTGTTGATCATTCGTAGCCTGACCGATTATGGCAGCCAGCATCTGGCGAGAAAAGCAGGCGATTGTCTCTGTGCGCAACTGAACGCTGATTTATTCGGCACGTTGCTCAACCTGCCTATTGACCGCTATCAAAAGCTGGATAAAGATCAGGCGACAACAGTAGCACTCACCCGTATCAATGAAATTTCCCTGTCCACCATTCAGATGCTCACGGTGCTCGTGCGCGATACGCTGATGATCATTGGCCTGATCGCATGCATGGCCTGGCTTGACCGGGATTTCGCACTATTTACTGCATTACTGATTCCATTTGCTGTCATCATGCTGCAAGTTATACAGGGACAATACAGCGCAAAAATTCGTGCTAATGCCCCGATGTTTACTTCACTGGTCAATCATTTACTGCATTCGATTATTCATTTCCGGCACATACGACTCTATGGCGGTCAACAACAAGAATACCGGCTTTTAAAAAAAATATCACGATCTTTGCAACGAGACAACGCGCATCAAAGCAACTATAGCGCGTTTATCGAAACAATATGCCTGCTCATCCTTTCAATGATCTTTGTGGCCATTTCGTATCTGATGCTGCAACAGGGGGTTAGAAATCAGTTTTCTATCGATCAATTAGGTGCTTTTGCCGCGGCCACACTGCTAATGATTGCGCCCATAAGCCGACTGGCCACCATACCGCGGCTATCACAAAAAATACAAAAGGATCTGGAGCAGCTTTTTCTATTACTTGATCAGCGTGCTGTTTACAGTCATAACAGTCAGACATTTTTGGAAACACAGGGAAACTTGTTCTTGGAAGCAGTCAGTTTTTGCGGTCCGATACTCGAAAAAACAGCACAATACAAACTCGATTTACACATCAAATCCGGTGAGATTGTGGCTTTTGTGTGTCAATGCAAACAGGAACGGTCACTGCTGATTGATTTATTACTGGGATTTCATCAACCATCGATGGGAAAACTGCGACTCAACGGCAACCCTTTTGATGCAATGGAACATGCCGATCTGCTCGCACATTTTGCCATGGTTTCAGATGAACCCGTCATCTTAAACAAAACGGTTGCCGGCAATATTGCTTACGGCTTAACGGAATGCGCCCGTGAAGCCAGCATTACCGCTGCAGCACAGCTCGCTCGAGCTTCGGAATTCGTTCGCGAAATGCCCAACGGATTACAAACCCAGGTTGACGAAAACGGCGCCAACATGACCAACCAACAATGGCAGATAATTGAAATTGCGCGCGCCCAACTTAAAAACGCTCCAATCCTGATCCTAGACAATTTATGGCTGCAACCGAACCAACCGTTTCTAAACGAAGCGCTGAAGAATTTGATACAAAACCGCACCGTTATCGTTGTCATACAATCGCTACCAGCAACTGAAGATCTCATTGATCGAATTTTTTTGCTGAATAACGGTGTTGTCACTGAACAATAGTTAGAAGGCGTTAATAATGCGTAAATTATTAACTTGTAGCGCTCTTCCTAATGCACCGTCTCGCCGTTTGGCGTATATTCGGGCACCCATCGCGCCAGTTCAATCCGTGCCTCAGCATCATTCAATGACTTGATTTTTTCAAATCGGGCGACAAATGCCGTCAGCCACTGCTCATTGACCTCAGGCGCTTGCGCGATGCGTAGCTTTGCATGCGGTGTCGGCACCGAGTTTTCATTTGCCGACAATAATTCTTCGTGCAGTTTCTCTCCGGGACGCAACCCCGTATAAATGATGCGAATATCGTCTTCACCCAAACCGGACAAACGGATCATATCACTGGCAAGATCCTTGATTTTTACGGGATCGCCCATATCCATCACAAAAATCTCCCCACCCCCTTTTGAACCACCCATCAAACCTGCCTGTAACACCAGCTGCGCGGCTTCAGGAATAGACATGAAGTAGCGCGTCATGTCCGGATGCGTGACCGTAATCGGCCCGCCACTTGTTATTTGTTTGCGGAATTTGGGTATCACGCTGCCAGCACTACCCAATACATTGCCAAAGCGCACCATCACAAAACAGGTTATCTGCTTGTGATTTCTGATTGATTGCTGCATTGCCTGGCAGACCATTTCCGCCAAACGTTTGCTCGCGCCCATGATATTCACTGGATTGACCGCTTTATCAGTTGAAACAAGCACGAACTTTTCGACTTGATAACGGATCGCCGTACTGGCTAAAATGTAGGTACCCATTACATTATTTAGAACGGCCTGCCAGGCATTTTCATGCTCCATTAACGGCACATGCTTGTATGCAGCAGCATGAAAAACAACCGATGGCCGGAATTGCCGGAAAAGTTGATCCATTCGGGCACCGTCTTTGACATCTCCAATCGCAAATGACATTTTCGTTTCGGGAAATGCCTGCATGAATTCTTCCTGCACACAGTACAATGCAAACTCATTGCGTTCGAGCAGCACCAAATATTCGGGTTGAAATGCGATAATCTGGCGACATAACTCGGCGCCAATCGAACCACCTGCACCTGTAACCATGATGGCCTTACCCGTTAGAAATCCATGCAATCCTTCATCATCAAGCACGACCGGTGCACGGCCCAGCAAATCATCCAGCTGAATTTCACGAATTTGTGAAACGGTTGTTTTACCATTAATAAGATCCTGGTAAGAAGGCACAATCATTGCCTTAACACCCATTTCCGAACACATTTCCAGTATATGGCGACGTAACCGATGTGACAGTGAAGGCATGGCGATGATGACATGCCCCACGTTTAACTTCTGCACCCAGTGCGGCAATTTATCGATCACACCCAGCACACGCACACCATGCAAGCGGGTACCCAGTTTTCTGGGATCGTCATCCAATAAACCGACCACATGCCAGTCATGATTGCCTGCCAAGTCTTTGACAAGATTGACTGCCGTACTGCCGGCACCTAATATCAGCGCCAGTTTGCCATCATAATTTTTAAGGCTGTATAAACGACGCTCTTTCCAAGCCCGATAGATCAACCGGTTGCCGCCCATAATCATCAACAGCAATACTGGCACCAATAGGTTGATCGAGAATGGCACCACACTCAAAAGACCGAGCTGCCAGATAGCAATGGTCACCAGCACCGCACTTAGCAAAACTGCGACTGTGATACGTTTCAGATCGGGAAGACTGGCGTAACGCCACAATCCTCTGTATAAGCCAAGCCACAAAAAAATAACTGCCTGTACTGGCAATATCCAGGGCATCAAATCAAAAAATAGCGCAAACGGTACGGTAGAAATTCTAAAATCAGCATAAAACAGAAAAGCGAATAACCAAGCAACTGCGACCGCAAACAGATCATGGAAGAACGCAATAAATGAACGTATGCCGAATTTGTTTCCCAGCATATTAACGTTCACCTGCGTATGGTTTTTTGCCCAGATCTGCCATCAACATTAACCCCAAATAAATTACCCCCCAGATGACAGCGACAACCCACTGTATGATCATTGCCTGTCCATTCACCCATACGGCGCTCGCGCCTGCCATCAGCATAAGGCCGTATCCGATCAAT
Organism: Burkholderiales bacterium; assembly: GCA_024235755.1. Lineage (GTDB taxonomy): Bacteria > Pseudomonadota > Gammaproteobacteria > Burkholderiales > Nitrosomonadaceae > Nitrosomonas. The sequence continues at coordinate 92,431 of JACKLV010000005.1, forward strand.
GCAGTATTTTTATGCCCCAAACCGCTTTGCACCATGCGCTGATAGTAATGTTCCCGGTGCGCCCGCCAGATTTTCTCACCGCGCGCCAACCGCTTGATTAAAGTCACCGTAGCATCCACGATAAATGGCGAAAAAATCAATATCGGCACCCACAATGACCATAATTCATTCAACCATCCAAGCAAACCCATAACAGCCGCCAAATAACCTAGCGGAACCGCACCCACATCTCCAAGAAAAATGCGCGCGGGATGAAAATTATGCAGTAAAAATCCAAATGATGCTGCAGCAACTGATAAATTGGCTACGGCGAAGTTGATATCCCCGGACAAATATGCCATCAATCCGTAAAAACCGAAACCGATAAACACCATACCGCCAGCTAGTCCATCAGACCCATCCATAAAATTAAACAGATTGGACATCCACACCATAACCAGCGTTACACCTATGATCAACAGCCACCCATGTAAATCGAATAGAAGAACAACACTGCATCCCAGCGCTACCAGCATATGCACACACAAACGGTAGCCAGCTGGCACGTTGCAGATATCGTCAACAATCGATATACCGGCCAATACTCCGATACTCAACCAGACTGAGACGGGAAGCAACACCGAGAAAGTCAGCCAGGCCGATATTGCGCCAAATAACAAACCAATACCACCAATGCGCGGCACTGGATCAGTATGCAGCGACCTTGAATTCGGGTAATCGAGAACCGCGGATGTTTTCCACTGTATGAACCATATCATTGAACAGTAAGATACAAAAAACGCTATCAACGATGCTGCAACAGGAGATAAAGGAAAATCCACGAACATAGTGGCCGGATCATCCCAAATTCATTTATAAGTACCGTTTTCCCAGCTCCCACTCGGCAGCGGGCAGCGGAAAAACGGTTTCAGACCTAAAAACCGGAAGTAATTCCAGGATAGCGGAAATCAGCGCCCTAAAATCTCAGGATACCGTGCTCAAGGCATTGGATTTGCAGCGTAGCTCTGATGCGCTGCGGATTCTGCGGCGCCACGCTTGAGATTCGCCCCCAGATCCGACATCACTTTTTCCAGTGCATTCAGACACATCACCACATTCTCGACACGGCTAGATGTGCCCATCAAACCAAAACGCCAGACTTTTCCGGCAAAATCACCAAGCCCGGCGCCGATTTCCAGACTGTAATCATCAAGCAGTTTGCCTCGAACGGCTTTATCGTCGACGCCATCCGGGATATAAACAGAATTCAATTGTGGCAAGCGGTATTTTTCGTCGACCACATAACGAATACCCATGGTTTCAAAACCCGCTTTTAGCGCTTCATGATTACGCTGATGCCGTGCCCACGAGCGTTCAAGACCTTCTTCAGACAGAATAACCAGGGATTCATGCAAGCCATACAATGAATTGGTCGGTGCCGTATGATGATACGTACGCGTCGACGATCCCCAGTAACCCAGCAACAGGCCAATATCCATAAACCAGCTATGCACCTTGGTTTTACGATTTTTAACCAGATCGGTCACGCGCTCGGAGAAACTGACCGGCGACAACCCTGGCGGGCACGAAAGACATTTCTGGCTACCTGAATAAATCGCATCAATACCCCATTCGTCGACCTTGATTGGCGATCCTCCCAGCGATGTCACCGTATCGACAATCGTTAAGCAATCGTAACGGCGAGCAATATCACACAACGTTTGCGCATCAGACAAAACGCCGGTTGAAGTTTCGGCATGAACAAACGCCAGAATTTTGGCATCCGGGTGCTGTTTAAGGGCATCTTCAACTTTTTGCGGATCAACAGGTTCTCCCCATTTGTCATCCACGACTACCGCAACACCACCATGACGCTCCACATTTTCAATCATACGCGAACCGAACACACCGTTACGGCACACCACCACTTTGTCACCCGGTTCTATCATGTTAACGAAACACATCTCCATCCCCACCGAACCCGGGCCGGAAACTGAAAATGTCATCTTGTTTTTGGTCTGGAATGCATAGCGTAACAAGTCCTTGATCTCTTCCATCATGTCGGCAAAAACCGGATCAAGATGACCCAGCGTCGGTCTCGCCATTGCCGACAGCACACGATGATGGGTATCGGAAGGTCCGGGGCCCATTAAAATACGCTGTGGCGGATAAAACGTTGTAATTTTTTTTTCGGAACGAAAATCTTCGATAGTCATGAACAATCCTAGTATTATTGTAAAGTTAAATGTTTCTTGTAGCCGTTAAGAGCCTAATTTTAACAAGTGATTGGAAAGTTTACTATAAACCAGATAGCATTCAGTCAATTTTATTTAGCTTATTAGTTCGTTCTGCATGAAAAATCGCAACAACCCTTATTGTACCGAGGCATCCATTGAACCTGAAGTGTCACAGTATGTCTCAGTGTCAGGCCGATCATTACAACTTTAATAAGAATCCTGAAATTTGATAACAATGCAGACACCCAACTACGATTATGCTTTCATCGATCTGTCTGCTGGATATCTCTTTTAACAAACAACCATGTTTATTCGCACTACCCGATACGTTCTTATAGTATTGCTGCTCTTGATCGCGGCAGCAATGTACTGGTATACAAAAGATGATGACAACAAACCCCAAGCCGGCTCTTACGTCACGCGCACACTGGATTATGGGAACATCATCCAGACCATATCGGCAAACGGCACACTGACACCGGTTGTGCTCGTCAACGTCGGCACTCAGGTTTCAGGCACGGTTGCCAAGCTGCACGCCGATTTCAACGATCAGGTTGAGACCGGGCAGATTCTCGCAGAACTTGATCCGGCATTGCTGCGTGCGCAACTGGAGCAATCCAAGGCCAATCTGCTCAGCGCGCAGACGCAATACAACATTGCACAAAACAAACTGAAACGCCACCACGAACTGTACCAACAAGGATTTATTTCGATTGAAGCGCTTGATATTGTCAGACAGGAACTCGACGTAGCTAACGCGCAACTGGCGGTCAGTAACGCGCAGGTTGAAAGAGACAGCGCAAACCTGAACTACAGCATTATCAAGTCGCCGATATCCGGTGTCGTTATTGCACGCGATGTCGATGTTGGCCAAACCGTTGCCGCAAATTTCCAGACACCCGTGCTGTTTCAGATCGCCAAAGATTTACGTGAAATGCAGATCAATATCAGTGTCGCAGAAGCGGATATCGGTTTACTGCGCATCGATCAACCGATCAACTTTACCGTCGATGCATACCCGAACAGCACCTATTCCGGCCGAGTCAAGCAGGTCCGCCTGAACCCGACGATACAGGAAAACGTCGTTACCTATAATGTTGTGGCCATGGTCAACAATGATGACGGTTCACTTTTACCGGGCATGACTGCCAATATCCACTTTGTGGTCAATGAACGGCAGAATGTACTGCGCGTTCCCAATGCAGCACTGCGCTATCAACCCAAAGATTCTGAATCCGTTGCGGGCGGACATCAGCGCCCTGCCGGACAATCCGTGATTTACCGGTTGAGTAACGGCCGGCCGGCCGTAGTCCATGTCGCCACCGGAATTACCGATGGCCATTTTACCGAAGTTGCCGAGGGCGTCGCTAATGCAGGCGACGCCGTAATTATCCGGGAAAAAAGCGACAAAAAGGACTCCCAACCCAACTTCAGATTCCGAATGTTTTGACAGGCCCAAGCATGCCAAGCAGCCTGACTCACCCCTCAGCGTCGACTTTAATCCGAATTGCGCAACTGCACAAAAGCTACAGACTCATCGACGCCAACGGCAAAACGATTGAAAATGCGGTATTGCAAAACATCAGTTTAAGTATCGAGAAAGGTGAATTCGTCGCCATCATGGGCCATTCCGGATCGGGCAAATCGACGCTGATGAATATACTGGGCTGCCTGGATACACCGACTAACGGAGACTACTGGCTGGAAGGCCAGAACGTCGCTACATTGTCGAATGACGCACTTGCCCGGCTTCGCAACCGTTACATCGGTTTTGTATTTCAGGGTTTCAATTTGTTAAAACGCATGACCGCCCTGGATAATGTCGCGGCTCCGTTGTTGTATGCCGGAGAAAACCGCGCAAACAGCCGTAAAAAAGCACTGGAGCAGTTGCGCCGCACCGGACTGGAGAAATTTGCCATGCACCATCCCAATCAATTGTCCGGTGGTCAGCAACAACGTGTAGCCATCAGCCGGGCGCTAATCAATCAACCGCCACTGATACTCGCTGATGAACCCACGGGCAATCTTGACACCCAAACCAGTAAAGAGATTATGGCTTTATTCGAACAGCTGAACCGTGAACAGGGCATGACTATCATTCTGGTAACGCATGAGAACGACATCGCGGCTTATGCCAAACGGCTGATTCACATCAAAGACGGCAGTATCGTCTATGATGGTGAGCAGGCGCTTGAGAACATCCGTGACTCGGCGGTATGATTCATTTTAAACTTTACTACTGATACTGGGTTGCGAACCCTAATGATATCTATTGATCCGTTTTTGACCACTGCAGCACTATGAATTTCGTCACTATCATCGGAGAAGCGATGCGCGCTTTGCGCATGAACCGCCTGCGAACCGGATTGACCATGCTCGGCATGATTATTGGTGTGGCTGCAGTCGTCCTGATGCTATCCATTGGACAAGGCGCGCAAACCAAAATCAACCAATCCATCGAAACAATGGGCAGCAACTTATTTATTGTTCTACCTGGGGCGACTTCATCAGGAGGCCTGAGCTTCGGCAGCGGAAGTGTAAAAACTTTGACCATCAGCGATGCCAGAGCAATTACCGAGCTGCCCTCGGTTAACGCAACTGGCCCGGTAATCAGCGGCACGGCGCAACTTAATTTCAGCGCAAAAAACTGGAGCACGTCGATTACCGGAACCACGCCGGATTATTTTACGGTGGGAAACTGGGTCGTTGAAGACGGCAGCATTTTTTCGGAATCGGATGTTCGATCGGCAGCGCGTGTCGCTGTATTAGGATCGGTCACGGCTGAGAACCTGTTTGGCACAGTCAATCCAATCGGCAAAACGATCCGCATCACCAACCGCCCCTTCCAGGTTGTCGGTGTACTGGCCGCCAAAGGCCAGAGTCTGAGCGGACGTGACCAGGACGATAATGTGTTCATTCCTGTCACTACCAGCGAACGCCAAATCACCGGCAACCAGTTTCCCGGCTCGATACGTTACATGCTCGTTCAGGGGAAATCCCCTGAAATGATGGAGGAAGCTGAAATCGAAATCACACAGCTCTTGCGCCAACGTCACCGCATCTCCGATGGTATGGAAAATGACTTTACGGTACGAAACCTCACCGCAATTGCCGATGTCGCTACCGATACGGCAAAAATCCTATCCATTGTCCTGGGAGCGATCGCCTCAATTTCTTTACTGGTTGGCGGCATCGGCATTATGAATATCATGCTTGTTTCCGTTACCGAACGCACCCGCGAGATCGGCATTCGCATGGCTATCGGCGCCAATCGGCGCGCCATTCTCATTCAATTCTTGCTGGAAGCCATCATGATCTGTTTTATGGGTGGCATGATTGGAGTGATTCTTGGCATTGGCGGCGCATGGGCTATCAGTCAAGCGATTGATATGCTAGTCGTTATTACATTGAGCATGGTCTTGCTGGCTTTTCTGTTTGCCTCTACAGTCGGTATCTTTTTCGGTTTCTACCCCGCCCGTAAGGCGGCGTCACTCAAGCCCGTCGATGCGCTTCGGTATGAATAGCGCACTCAAAATTCATAAAAAACTATCGGTAATTCATAAAAAATAACAAGAACTGTTCATTACGACTTTACCAGTTGCCGTTTATCTGGAAAGATACTACCGACAGCAAAGGAAACACCGATGAGTACAAATCCGAGCAATAACAATAACAATTCATCTACACAAAATAACAACGCCAAGGAACGCTCCACTTCGGAGCTACTGGAAACGGTTGTTGTCGTTTATCGAAGCGAGACACTGACGATAGGCGAAATCAAAAACTCCCTGCATGAACGCGGTTTCGGCATTTTGCTGGCAATCGCCGCACTGCCGCTCTGTCTTCCTGTGCCGGTCCCTCCTGGTTACACCACTTTTTTTTCCATCCCCTTGTTTATTTTTTCAGTCCAAATGATCATCGGCATGCAATCGCCCTGGCTGCCCCTGTGGATCTCGAAAAAAAAAATTCGACGCGCAAGCCTGGAAAAACTGATTGTCAAAGCCAATCCCTGGCTTAAAAAAATTGAAAAACGGCTGCAGCCGCGCCTGACCTATATCAGCGTGCATACCTGGGAACGGATCATCGGCATTTTCGCGTTTGTTTTCGCATTATCGATATCGCTTCCCATACCGCTGACCAACTTCCCGCCCGGCTGGGGCATTCTCATTATGTCTCTGGGATTGCTGAGCAAAGACGGCATCACCATACTCATCGGCATGATCATCGGCACTATTGGCGTCGGCATCACCATGATCATTCTGGTATTGCTGTGGATGGGCATGTCATTACCAACGTTTTATTAACCAAGCACCTCGCTCTATCCGTGTTTTCTACAGTGTAACTGGCACTCTACCCGGAACATCGGCCAGTATTTTTACATCGCCTGCCGCATTTACCATTCAGTTTCATCAGGTTGTGCGAAATCTCACAGATAACTCCTCTGCTTTTTCTTAGACTGTCAACGTGTTTGATTGAACTGAGTTATCAATTCAAAACAGCACCATTTGTCTTTATCACTGATCTCAACATAGAGGAAAACTGATGAAATCTACTAAAATTATTTCTACCGTTTGCGTTCTGTCTTTATTGATTTTTGGAAACACATGGGCTGTTGCTGACAGCAACAATCACAGCAATTGGAATCAAATTGGTATTGCTACAAGCCAGAATACGATGAACACACCGAAAAGCGAGCTAAAGAACGTACAAGCCAGACTAGAAGCACGGCTCTGCACACTGAGCCCAAGGGATAACATCAACGCCCGCATTCAGTCCGCATCCAACAAAAATCAACTGGTAAAAGAGCAAGTCTGTTAAATTTACCCAACTGCACCTAAGGTGGTGTCTCAGAACCGGAAGAACTCTTTATCTTGATGCTTTATCCGAAACTGTGCTCCACCTCACCCACTTGCCTTCACGAATGGAAATTATCAGCAATGCCACGGATACAGTAGCATCAAAGAACGGCATGCCGTAACCATTTCAAAGCTAAAAATCTGATTTGGTCCCGACTGGAAACAATTTGACTCTCGGAGCAACCGACAAATTACCATTTACGTTCAAACCGGACACCAAATTGCCTGAACAGCTGGTCAATTAATCCAAAACGCCTGGGTAAACGGCTGCGCGTTAGCGCAGTCCGGTGGAGGCCAAAGGCCGACACGAATAACTATCTTGACCGCTAACGCGGAGCTAAGCCGACCGCTGGAGCGTAGCGGAAGCGGGTCGGCTTAAGCGCCTCGTTAGGCGCATCACTGCGCCACTCTCGGTAAGGCTTCATTTTCATTACCCATATACGCTCTACCATCCTTAAGCTCGATGCTAGGATTATGAAATACCGCTGTCATAATTAACATGGCACCAAGAATAGCCATGACCAAACCGGGTGACGCGGAAGTCAGCTTCAGTTTGATGGCCTGACTTTCACCTTCAATTTCAGTAGGCGTTTCGTTAAGCTTGGCTAAGATAAATATCGATCCAACGGCTATTAAAATAATTCCTGCCATTACTGCCAGATATCGAATCCATAATCTTGATGCTAACAGGGCATTTGCTTGATGGTGTCGTCTTTCCATTGCGGCGGTTTCAAGCATAAATAAACCTGCCCATTGAGCTATGTACGAGCCACTTTCGAAGCTTTCGTCCAAAGCTTTTTTATCGACTCCCATTGCTTTATCAATTATTGGCTGCGCGTTAACAGGCGACATGGAATTGAGATTTTTTGAGATGGCAGAGAACTGTTGGAGGCTTATTACAATGAACACGACCACTAAAGAAATTATCACAACAGTAACTATAGGAAATATCTTTTGATGCCAATTCATTGAAACATCTCCGATTTCACCATACGCCTAACGATTGAAATAAAGGGCCGCCGCTTTTCGGCGGTCCCAACCCGCGCCATTTGCGGGCGATTTTGATTGACTTGTTATATTTTTACTTGAGACCATTTTCAACAAGCGCCTTATAAATACAGTTACCTTCTTCTTCATATTCTTCAGGGTTGTGTTTTTCTGAAAAAGAACTGTTTAATACCCTTGCAATAGCATCGGCAACGTCTTTTCCAGAACCACACCGTTGTAGCTGGGAAGTAATTGCATTTATCTCTGAATCAAATTCATCGTCAGGGCTTCCACCAGCCAGCAATGAATATGGATCTATTCTGTGGATAGATTTCCTAACAATGTTTAATGCTTTGGAGAATTCCTTTTTATTCATTTTGAAATATAACGCCTACGTCAATTGCACTTTGGCCGGAGCTAGTAGCCCGGATGGAGCTCACGAAATCCGGGAAAATTGAGCCTGTTCCAGGCAAAATCACTCTCCAAACTGATACTGATCAAACGTGTCATTATTCGCACACCCCCAATTCAATGGATAAACCGTTTTCGCAACAAAACGGTGGAAGCTTGAATAAGGCCAGTCTTTCACCTGCTTAACATGGCCATGTTTAACTGGATTATAGTGGATATAATCAATATGCCGTGAAAAATCAACATCATCACGTAGCGTATGCTCCCAAAAGCGCCGTTGCCAGAGTGCGTATTCGCCCTTGGTGTTTCGATTAATGGGTATTTGCTTTGCAAGTTGATGTGTAAAATGGCTTTTAATGGATCGCCAGCGGGAAGAATAATCAGCGTCGTCCGGTGGCAAGGTCCAGAGAGCATGCATATGTTCCGGCAATACGACCCAGGCTTCTATCGTAAATGGCCTTGCTTCTCGCGTTTTCCGCACCGCCTCACGCAAAAATTCAAGATGATCGATCAATACAGTTGATTTCCGATCACGTAAGGTGACGGTGAAGAAATAGCTTCCACCCATAACACGATTGCGTCTATATTGCACCATTCTGTTTGCCTTGTAACCAATGATAATTTGATGTCTGGTAACCTCGTCTATCCCGGATTCCACAAGTTCCATCCGGGCTACTAGCTTCAATAATATCGTCAGCAAGTAGCCCGGATAAAGCTTGCAAAATCCGGGAATATTGAACCTTCCCCCGGCGCATTTATTCTCCAAACTAAAAAAATTGGGTCAGGCCCATATTCAATAGACCCTGTTTTTGCTTTTATTGCGAACAATAACCCCAATTGTCGTTGGATGTAATGGATAAAATTCTCCGATTTCTGGCTGGCTGTATGCGCCTGTTTTGTAAGCAGATGCCTACGGCAGCAAATACAAAGTGTGTTAGATTCACCTGCAAACGGTGTCTATCATTGGATTTCGCGGGAGGACCGGAAAGGCATTTCAAGTCAGGCGAGCCAAAATCCCAGCCGCTGACCGCGTGAGCAAAATCGCCATCCAATATCTATACTAACCGGTAGAGATGTGGCTTGTCACCCAGCTAAAAACAATGATAGGCCCCTATTCGTGCTACTGCCATATGAGAGCACCCCAACAGCAAGCGGACAGTCAGTTCCATTGAGTCAACTCAATTCAACTGAAGCGCAGGAAAAACAGATCAACAAAAGAAGTGGCCCCGGAAAGTTGGACGCCCGGCTGGTTAAGTTAAGGAGTTATTTTCTGTATGATTATTTTTATAAATAAAAGGAGTACAGAAGATGAGCAAGAAGCGCAGAAATCATTCACCGGAATTCAAATCGAAAGTTGCCTTGGCTGCGATCAAGGGCGACAAGACGCTGACTGAGTTGTCGCAACAGTATGGTATCAACAGCAATCTGATCGTGAAATGGAAGAGACAGCTGATTGATCAGAGTAGCGAAGTGTTTGCATCGAGTAAGGGGCTAGCGCCGGATAGGGAATCAGAAATTCAATCTTTACAATCGAAGATAGGTCAATTGACCATGGAGAATGATTTTTTGTCCAAAACGCTCGGTCGCTAGGCCGGGCGCGGAGAAAGGATATGGTTCACAAGGTACATCAATTACCCAGAACGCGGCGCTGTGAATTATTGGATATACCGAGATCAAGCAGTTACTATCACCCGCAACCAGTATCTGAAGAAGACAAGGCGCTAATGCGATTGATTGACAGAATTCATTTGGAAAAACCCTATCTTGGCTCTCGGCGTATTGTCGACGCACTGACGGAGCACGGGCACAAAACAGACCGTAAACGTGTACAACGCTTAATGCGGCTCATGGGCATACAGGCAATCCATCCTGGGCCAAAGACTTCGAAGCGCCATCCGCAGCACAAGATATATCCATACCTGCTGAGAAACCTGGATATCAATCGCGCCAACCAGGTTTGGTCGAGTGACGTGACCTACATACCGATGGCATCCGGCTTTCTTTATCTGACGGTTATCATGGACTGTTATAGCCGCAAAGTGCTGAGCTGGCGGGTATCCAACAGCCTGGATGTCAGCTTCTGTGTCGACGCACTCGAGGAGGCGATTTATCGTTACGGAACACCGGATATATTCAACACAGACCAAGGTTCACAGTATACCAGCGAGGCTTTTACCAAAGTATTGAAGAACCACGGCATTGAGATCAGCATGGATGGCAAGGGCGCCTGGAGAGACAACGTGTTTGTAGAACGCTTGTGGCGCAGCGTTAAATACGAGGAGGTATATCTCAATGCTTATGAATCAGCACCTGAAGCGAGACAATCGCTGACAAAATACTTTCGGTTCTACAATGAAAAACGGAAGCATCAGACCTTGATGGCAACACCTGATCAAGTTTATTATGAATCCATCAGGCTGCCAAAGGCAGGTTGATTGTTAAGAAAATAACTCCTAAGACACCTGTCCAAAAAATGGGGTCCACTTCTAAATTTTACTGCCGTCGAAATTCCTTACATTTAAAAAAAGAAATATTGTGCGGTATTTTTGTCTACCCGAACCATATTTAACATTGGTTAGTCCTCGCTTCTTGAAGCGAGGAAATCAGTCCAACAGAAATTAAATCATGACTTTTAAACGACGGGAAAGAGCGATTATACCTATGATAACTAACCCCAGAGTACCGGGTTCAGGTACTGTATTTTGACATTGAGGCAAATTAGGGTTTTGTTGGCAAGGAAAAACCTGATCAGCGGTGCCTTGCACTCCAACTGTAAAGCCATTCCAGAATTCATTGGTTGAACTACGCCATGTAACTGTATCAAACGCCCCAGAAAATCTAATAACACCGTGAGGTTCTGTGCCCCCGACATTATTTGCGTTTAATTGATATTCAAAATTACCGCCACCGAGGTCGACAATAACTTTTTCTGCACCTCCACATCCCCAATAACCGCAGTCATTTCCATCAACACCACCCAAACTTAGGATTTCAAAATCCTGATCAAAAGCATAACCATTACGATTTAGACTCACAAATGCAAAAACCGGGTTAGCAATAGCCTGGGTAAAGCTAAGTGTTTGGGATCCTTGACGACTTAAAGCCAAAATATCAGTTCCTGTCGGTATATTATCGACCCCATTTATTCCAGTACTAGTATAGGGTGAAGTGGCCGGATCTCTGCCTGAACGATTGTTTTGCCAGTAGTCAATACCTCCACCACTCATCTGTGAAAACCCGATCCCTTGCGCATTAGTATAAGTGACACCAATGGTCTCACTACCCGAAATGATCGAGCCTGTTGCTGTATATCCATTGATAGCCGACTCACTCGTCCAGTCTGTCCAATTTATTGGAACTGCCAGAGCAGAGAAACTGGCGAAACTAAATACTACGACAACTAAATATTTTAGATTGTGAGTTATCTCTTTTCCCATTATTTCACCTTTTTGATCTATTAATTACAATTATATCTAGAGCAATAATTATGCCATCAATATATTAACAACAATTTCATTGTGTTAAGCACAATCCATTACTAAAAAAGCGATAGGATGTAAAAAAATTCGACACTTCATAAGCCATAATATTTACTGCTTCTGTTTATTTGGCCGGGTATTTATCTACTTTATTCTTCTTATATCCATGACAATAAACTCACCAACTTTTACCTAAAAGTTAACCAGCAAGTAGCCCGGATGGAGCTTGCGTAATCCGGGAAAACCGAACCTGTCCCAAACGCAGTTATTCTCCAAACTGATACTGGTCAAACTCCTCATTATTTGCACATCCCCAATTTAATGGATAAATTTTTTTCGTAACAAAACGGTGGAAACTTGAATAAGGCTACTCTTTTACCAGCCTAAATGGGTATTCGTTTTGCAAGTTGATGCGTAAAGTGGCTTTTAATTGATCGCCAACGGTGAGAATAATCTGCATCACCAGTCGGCAAGGTCCAGGAGGCTGTCCGAGAATAGTGGTCATGGCGAGGATAAGCCATTTTAAGACAGATTTTTTGAATGTTTGAGGCGAATCGTTGTTCTATTTAACGAAAATAATCGGGAAATATGGCCAGAATAGCTTTTTCACAGTAGAGCAATCTATTTTCGGACAGCTTCCTAAACAGCATGCATATGCTCCGGTAATACGACCCAGGCTTCTATTGTAAATGGCCTTGTTTCTCGCGTTTTCCGCACGGCCTCACGCAGAAATTCAATATAGTCGATCAATACAGTTGATTTCCGATCACGTAATGTGACGGTAAAGAAATAGCTTCCACCCAAAACACGATTGCGTCGATAGCGCACCATTCATTTGCCTTATAACCACTGATAACTCTATGTCCAGCAACCCCGCTTCCCGGATTCCACAGGTTCCATCCGGGCTACTTGCTTTTTTATGATCTAATAATCATATAATTGCTTAAATTGGAATGAAATATATTATTTTGCAAATCATTTCCAACAATCAATTGTGACATAGCCTAATTTTATGTTTGGTATTTGAAGCGCTCTATGTTTTGTTGCAGCTTTTAGTGACTGTTTTTTTGTATCTTGGAATAAGCAATTTTAGATTGTTGAAATTGCGCAATATCAGCCAGGTTTTGCACGGAACCCGCATATAAAATACCTAACTCATTAACCGATTGGCATTTAATGTCGTTTATTTTTGTAACTTCTAGTGAATCTGAAAGTGCATTTAGTGGAGCCCCGCCTTGATAATTAAAACAGACAGCGACTTTATCGCCCCTGGATACTGTAAGTGGTTTAGCCAAGGGAAAAATTATATATTGTGTATACCAATCCAGAGTACTGCATGTCTCCATATTTAGAGCCAGTATATTTTTAGTGACGAGTCGTAAGGCATTAAATTGACCACTCTGGGTAATCGTTATTTTCCCATCCAACTACAATTTGGGTTAAATGGCTCGGCATAGGTCAATAATTGAAATATCTCAGGATCACTGAGGTTTTGGCTTCTTGCTTGAACTGAATAGGGATCTTGAAACAATATCGTGGGCGCATTAAAACCCTCAAAATTGAAATCTTGTTGTATTGGCTGAATAGCCTGAATGCTGGCTTCCGGTACAAAGACGGGCAATGGCCCGCCGAACTTTCCAAATAACGTTTTTAAAAGCACTGATAACGGGCATTTGTTTTCGCGCAGCAAGCCAGTATGCAGCATTTCACAAATTACAATATCAACGGGTTCTGGTGGCAGATAATGCATGGCATCTGCCTGAATCACATCAATCTTGTCGCCATTGGTATTTTTTCAATTAATTTCGTGCAGCTTCCACCAACTCCGGATTGCGTTCAACGCAATAAACCTTTGCGCTTTTGCGCGGCAAAAAGACTGCACACCCGTTCCGCCACCCAGTTCTAAAACTTTGGCACCTGGTTTTACCACCCAATCAATTGCCTGCTTAAAGCCTTTCATCCGGTGGGGATCATTTAGCATGTTGTAATGGTAATGTAGTGGAATGAACTGGCCGAGTTCCAGACTTTCATAGTTATTTTGCATATTGGCTCCTGAATATAGGTTGCTACACAAAAAAATATAACAACAATTTAAGCTTCTATATGCAGTATGCCAGCACACTGACCACTTTATATTGCCGAAATATAGGCAGATTGTCTTATTATTAGTAGTTGGGGCGTCATCTTGCGGCCAGGAGAGTTATTGAAAATGGTGACTGGCCGATAGCCGTCTGTCAGGTCACATTTAGATCAATTTAGCGCGGTGCCAGGTCAGATTTGAGCTAATACAGCTAAATACAAGCGCACCGCAAAAAATCGGTATGATGCATTACATCAAGAATGTATACATCGATTTTGAGTCTGCTTCTAAAGCCATAGCGCAGCCTATATGCTTGTATTGACTCGTCGAAACCGATAGCAAAACACGATTTTCGTAGACATTACAATCGAGGTCAATTTAGGATTACTCAGGCGCCAATTATTTTTTTGGTGAGCAAATACTGTTTAACAGCGTGATTGCAGATATTTGTTTTGCTTGGGCACGGCCGCGCCTGGCCTGATCATAGACATCGTTAATTTCCAATGCATCCCCCTCAATACTGGCGGAAACGGTATAAGCATCGAAACCGAAATCCGCGCCGAAATTGATCCAGTCGAGCGGCATCGTAAATTCCGTTCCACGTTCTATACGTCTGACACTGAAACCAGGATGCTCGCTATTTATCCGGGATTCCTTAAAGGAAATCGAAGTCAAGGGGTTTTCCGGTTGCAGCGCGGCTTCGTAGATTCGGATTGTTGCGCTTGTTTCCCTGTTTAGCGGAATGATTAATGCATACGTTTTTTCATGCTGGATTTGCAGCATGACATAATCGTTATCCTCCCCACTAGCCCGCTCTCCTTTGGTTTGCACTTGGAATATCAAATGATTATCCTCAGACACATCGGTCGTTACGCGTAGAATATCCAACTCTGGCGGCAGCGATTTATCCATAAAGGAGATAATAATGCGCGGATCGGCCTCGATTTGCATCGCTGAAACCGGCCCGGCTGTCAAGAATAGCGGAAGAAGCAACAAGACGGTTCTGATTATCATCAAAATAACTCCCTTTTTTCTTTGAATAGTTCCGCAATGCTTGCAGCGTCTTTGACAGCATCAAACATCACTTTGATTCTACCCTCCGGATCGATCAAAAATGCGGTCGTGCTGTGATCAACCTGGTAATTTTCCATATTACCCGCGTTTTTTGTATAAAAAACGACTTCAACGCCAAAATTATCTTTAAATTGTTCCAGTTCTTCACCTTCAAAACGCAGATAAGAAATATCGGATCCGAACCGTTCCGTATAGCTCGATAGCGCATCAGCCGAGTCCCGGTCTGGGTCAATTGAAACGAAAGTACCGTTCATTGCAATATTTTCAGCGGCAGCAGCCTGAATCAGCATGTACAGATTACCAAGGGAAGTCGGACAAACATCCTTGCAGCGGGTAAAGCCGAAAACCACCAGTTGCCATTGACTGTCTTCGTTCGCATGTGCATGTTTCAAATGCGCGATGGTTTCCGCTTGAAGCGGAACAGGACGCGGTAACACGAGCGGCGCAGCCGTAAGATTATTTTGTAAAAAAAACAATATGGCAACAGCTGCGGTCAGAATATTGTACTTACAGAAAAACTGTTTTTTCATGTTGATATTTCCTTATCGATCATAGCAAGACTTTTCTGTGACTGCATTTAGCCGGTCCATCAGATTACCCTTGATTAATTTCACTGGCAAACCAAATGGACCGGCGTCAAATTACTAGCGAACCAGCGATTAGCGGTTACCACCCGCAGAGAAAAGTCCATGTGGCTTAACCAGACCGTCTGCAGGACCCCAAACTTTCACAATCGTATCCGTATGCGTATCCAGTTTGAGTACATAACCGGAAACCCAGCTTGCAATCAATAGATAACGATCATCTGCTGACGGGCTGATGGTATGCGCAACAGCATAACCCTGCGGCAGTTCCACACCAGGTTTCATACGTTTGATAAAACGTGGCTTATAACGATCTGTTAAATCCCAGACCGAAATATAGCCGTCTTCACCGAATGTAGGATCGATAGAATCTTCCTCGGCTAAATAGAGCTTGCCATTTGCAACGGTCAGATCGGAAGGCGAACGGAATACGCCACGGCCATTGACATGTTTGGTAGCATCAATAATTCTTGTCGCAGTACCCTTGTGCGTATCCAGCAACCATACGCTGGGTGGAATAATCTTTTTAGTCGTTGGCAGCGTCAATGAAGTTTTGTCAAATTGCATTGAAGCCGTCAGCGCAAACCGCTCATCCAACCAGTAAACATAATGGGTAAAAGCTGCATGCCGTTTTTCATCTCCTAATTGGATTTGGCCGACAACCTGCAATTCGCCGGTTTCTCTATTAGGCTCATAGACATCGATGATGCTGTTGTCGAAATAATATCCCGTACCCAGACCGATCGTACCCGATGGATTAAAGGTCACACCGTGTGTTTGTTCGGTAAATCCGGGAATGATAATCGGGTCGGCACTTGCGAAGCTATTCGTTTCAAGATCGATAACACGGATTTTGTCCGCTGACCACTCGGCCAGATACGCATAATTCGTATATGGCAGCAGTGTAAAGCCATGAAGCTGTGTACCCCTACCGAAAATCCAGTCCGGCACACCTTGTTTGTCGTTCACCTGTTCGACAAATGGCAACTCGGCAGGTGTATTGGGATTGTCGGCCACAAGCACCGACTCTACCGAAAGCGCGACAGTGCCTGCATTCCAGTCGATATCATCGACTCTGAGCGCAACAATATAGGATGAATGCAATTCAGTATTATCGGTCGTGATGTAGACGACATTACCGCCCGGTAACACGCCTGTGTGCTGTAACGGCACATCGCCAGGCCAGCCCGTGATACTCAGCGGATCGACAATAATCAGCCCGTCATTTTCATAATTAAACAGATAGATAACGCGCGTGTGATAGTCGATAGCGGTTACAACCGGTTGCAACAAATCATTGTAAACATTCGGATATTGTTTATTTTGAAAATCAGGATATTGATTACTACGAAAATGAAATTGACCGTGATCGTCATCGTCCTGATCAGCACTGAGTGTTCCCGCTGAAAATACCATCATGCAGGCTGCCGCGAGTGACACCATACGGCCTAGCTTCATTATTGATTTCATATAAATTCCCTCCAAGATTGACATGAAACTCTTAACCCATCGCACATAAATGTTTGAATGAATTAAGAAACTGAATCGAAAACCGCGTGTATAGCGACTTTCGATTTATTAACCCGGGACTGAACTGAGAAATCCAGTGCAATTCCGGGAAAAACGAAACCTAAAACGCCCGTCATCATAGTCAAAACAGGCGCTTCTCTCTGTGAGTTTTCTCACATTGCTCCGGTAATGTCCTCGTCATTTCGAAAGCAAAACGGGGCTGTGAGAATCCCCACATCTTTCATGGTCAGGATGCCGTATCGTTCGTCTCCGTTTTCATCAAATTGAAACGATTCAGCTTTATCTTCCCACTTGCGCAAACCGGGAGGGATTGTATAAGCCAATTGTTACATGCTTATAACACTTTGTTTTCAAATTCATTAAACATTTGCATGAGAGGATCATAATGAGCAAGCATTTGATAGCCATGATATTCACCGGCATTGTCACACTAACCACTACAGCAACAGCTTTTGCAACAAAAATGTCCATTGTCGGCAGAATTCAATCCGAATACAGCCACATCGATATTGAAGGCTATTCCAGCCAGTCCACCGTAAACGATCCGACTTTTTTCTCTTCATGGGGTTTTCGCGTGTATGAAGATTTAGGTCACGGCTTTCAGGCAATGGCGATGATCGATTTCGGTTTTAATACCAATGGCGCGACTCAGGGCAGCCGGGAACTCTTTGTCGGTATTCACAACGAGAAAATCGGAACACTGAAACTTGGCCGCACCCATTCTCCATTTGCGGATTTTGCCGGCGGCTGGACCATAGATCCCTTCGTATATACAACGTTACAGGCCGCCGGCAGCGGCGGCACCATGATTGCGAGTGCAAACGGCCTGGGTGCGGGCGCCTACTCTGCGGTCAACAGCGTTGTCCGCTTCACTTCCAGAGAGTTTCACGGTTTTTCTTTTGCGGCCTTACTCATGCCCGGAGATGCAGACAAACTTGAAGCCCATCTGGGCGGCCCGCTCGGTGGAAACGGCGGCAATATCGGGGAGACCGGCGGCGAGGATGGCGAATGGGACATTCAGGTTGCGGCAAAATATAATTATGACTTTCAGGAACATAAATTCCAGGTATTTGGCGGGTACTCACGAGACAATGTCAGCACCGCGCAAAAAAGAGTGACGACTGCCAACTTAAAAACCGAAGAAGTCGGGCGCATCGGCGGTGTCTGGGCGTATAAGGATTTTCAGCTTCAAGGTCAGTATGAATTTGTCAGTAATGCGATTGGCGCCGCCACCTGTTCGGATGCAGCCGCTTTGGGATCAATTAAGGAAGTCGAAACCAGACAATGTAATTCAGCCATGAATGCCGGCGGCGATGGCGATGTCTGGTACGTGGGCGGTCAATACAAACTTGGCAACGCTACGCTGATCGCACAAGGCGGCATGAGCAATGCAGACAGTACGGATTTTGCCAAGAAACGCAATGCCAAGAGTTATACGGTTGGCGCACTGTACCACCTGAGCAAACGGACGAATCTTTTTGGCGGCTATCAGCATGTCAATCTCATTGATAGAAACGAGACGGTAGACCGGGACCGCAACACCTGGACTGTCGGTTTGCGGCATTTGTTCTGACTTATATAGATTACCAGCCTTTCACAAGCCGTTGAAATGATTTCATGCCAGACAATTGTCTGGCATGAAACAGATGACAAAACTCAAAACACGGATTTCGAATGGCTTGAATCCGATAAATGAACAAGTCACCCAATATAAACCTGACAGAAAGAGGAATACAACTGTTTGAAGAAGCATCACCGCATCACTACAGCGCCTGCTTGACCAAAAGCAAAGAACAGCACGTCAGAAACACCCGATTTGATCGAAGGCCTGAAATACAAAACAAAAACGGTGAAAACAAAATACGTCTTCACCGTTTTTGTTACAGGCAGAGAGAAATGAAAATGTTACAAAACTGAATTTACAGCCTAAAGTCTACAGCTTTTAAACTCTAGCGGCTGT
Source organism: Burkholderiales bacterium (assembly GCA_024235755.1). Taxonomy (GTDB): domain Bacteria; phylum Pseudomonadota; class Gammaproteobacteria; order Burkholderiales; family Nitrosomonadaceae; genus Nitrosomonas. The sequence continues at coordinate 111,608 of JACKLV010000005.1, forward strand.
CATCAGCTATTCACTGATGCATACTGTTTACTTTGACTCAAGCCTCTTTTTATAGTGCTGCACGATACTGTCGCCGGAAGATATCGATGACGATTCCGTGCGCAATTTCAACAGCTTTTCCTTGATATGCTGCATATTGACAGAACTGGTTGCAATGCCCACAGCATTTTCCCGGAAATTCTTTTGCAGCGCAGTTTCATTTTTTGCAAATAGCGGCACACTTGTCGTTGCAATCGCCAACGCAAAAATCACTAATCTTCCAGAGATATTACTGTACTTCATGTTTGACACCTCGCAGTCATTAAAAAATATTTCAAAAAAAACAGCAATGTTGCGGATGCATAAGATACATAGCATTTATGTACAGACAATTACAGATTATTTAATTTTTTATGAAAAATTCATGTAATGACGGATATCACCCTCCCCGTTTTAAATACAGCTGTTTGCAGCTATTTAGATTGACCACTCCATATAAAACATAACTTTATGATTATAAAACATAATATTGAATTATAAAAAGATGCTTGTCGAGAAATTTTACACAACCATTTTTTACACAGGCGCGACAAATTGTCGCACCTGTATTAACAAAACTTTCTTTAATTTCAATTTACTGCAATGATTTTGTAACAATGCAAAAAAACGTATAACCCCATGTATAATAATGTTTTTTGAGTCAAAAAAGCGTCGGGATATTTTACTTAATGATTTTTGAGTTTTAAAAATTCATCAAATCGCTACAGTCGTTTAATTTTTAAAACTAATAATCATTTGCTTATCTCTTAAAATAAATTATTGGCACAGTTATTGCTTAAGGATTAAATGACGTAAGCCTTTAAAGCTGCGTCATATTTTTCTTTTGGTAAAACCAAAATAAACAATAAACGGAGAGAGGGTCAAATGATTTGCAAAATAATACATTCTGCGAGGCTGAAGCGCCCGCCACTTGCATCAAGAAAGGCATTACCCGAATGCTCAAGCGCGCCACAGATCAGATTTGTTTACACACTGATTGCGCTTGTACTGATGTTGTGCACCCAGGCCGCCTTTGCTGCCGGTGGCGGGAAAACGCATGTGATTGAATTATGGGCTGAAAAAATACCGGCCGGTGTTGAGGGTGGTAACGACCTGTTCGCTTACCGCATGGCTGGACATATCATCCAGGAGGGCGCAACCGAAACCAATGTAACGTCGAGATATGCCGCCGAGCCCACGATACCGGGACCGACGATTGTTATCGATGAAGGCGATGAAGTCATGCTCACGTTGAAACATGTATTTGACCCGGGCAACTCCGCCTCATTTGAACAGGTCAGCGTACATGTCCATGGCGTGCATTACGATATTCACAGTGACGGCACCCTTGAGTACATTAATCTGATCGCGGATGAAAGCGCCACGCCGACCATGAGCTATACATATCACTGGATCGCCGCACCGGGAACGGCAGGCACCTGGGCTTACCACGACCATAACATGATCACGCTCAATGGTGCCGAGGATAGGGGACTGTATGGTGCATTGATTGTTAATAACAAAACAAGCACGATGGCATTGAATAAAGCAGGCAATTTAAAAACAGTGTCCATTTCTAGCATTAAAAAAGAATATGTCCTGTTTATTGGTGATGATGCATTCTGGGGCACAGAAATTGATAATCAGACAGGTCAACAAACGTCGCTTTGGGAAAACCCAACGCTTTCAGCCCAACAGGGCAGCAATGTCCGCTTTCATTTGATTTCCTTGGGAAGCAATACCCACAACTTTAAACTGAGTAACTACGGATGGATAGATCCTGGCACCAATCTAATTATCACTGAAAAAGTTATTGGTCCACTTGAGAAACATGTTTTTGCCGTCCAGGCCGGACAAAGTTCACAGTATAAAGACGATACTTTTTCCAGCAATTCTTTGGGCATGAAAGGCAATTTCAACGTCATTCCCTAAAAAAACTCTGATCAAAAGGACATCAAAATGAATTCTATTGTTTTTAGATTTAATAGAAAAACAATGGTGGCGTTGATTTGTTTCATGGCCACATTGTTTTTTTCAAGTATCGCGCTGGCGTCAACCACGCACACTATTAATCTCACAGCGGAAACATTGCCAAACGGTCAATTCGGCTACAAAATGGTCAGCCATGACGCCTCGAACCAGAATTATCCGGCAGAAGCCGTTATTCCGGGACCGTCACTGATCGTACAACAGGGCGATACGGTGAACATTTCTCTGACGAATAACACCGGCGTGCCTGTTGGCATCAATATTCCAGGCATTCTGGAAGGCGCGGCCGAGGCAGCTGCCGGCGGCGGTTCGCAGAACTATTCGTTCACAGCCAATCGGACAGGCACCCACCCCTACTATGACGAAGGCTCAGGACTGCTGGGATTGTTTGGCGCATTGATCGTGAATGCCGCCGACGGCTCAGTGCAAAGCTACGTCGATGGCGACGGCACCATCACCCCGACCGATGTCGCCGATCTGGACAAGGAATACATCATGTTCATGGTCGGTTCCACGTTCTGGGGCGCTGAAATCGCCAACGGCACGCAAACGCCGCTATGGACCAATCCGGTGCTGGCCGCCACGCTAAACGAAGTCGTGCGTTTTCATGTGCTGTCGATTGAACACGATCATACATTCCATTTGCACGCACACCGCTGGCTTGACGAAGTCGACCCGGTCAACCAAGGCCTCGCACCGCATATCATCGACGTCAAAATACTGACCGGTAAGGCCGACAGCCATGCATTTACCGTCAAAGCGGGCACCGAAGTCGGCGCGGGTATGTGGCATTTGCACTGCCATGTGGTATCGCATATGGAATCGAACATGGCGGCGCGGTTCCGCGTGGATGAGCCCGGTGCGGCATCCGGTATCAGCGTCGCTGGCGCAAGCCCTTATGGCGCGATACTGCTGAGTCCCAACCAGAACGATCCGGGTCTGGTAACTTTTGAAATTTCAGACGAACCCGGCAGTTGGTTCAGAAGCACGCGCAGCGATGCGATCATCGACCCCGCCGGCCCGCTTGGTGCGCTGAATATCAAAACCCGCTCACTGGAAGTAATGGCTCCAGGCAGCAGCGCGCATTTCATCATGTCTGACACCAATGCGGTGCATACCATTACAACCCTGATCTGGCCAAGCGATGCTGACACCGAAAACAAACATGACATTCCGTTTGATCAGACCAAAGCCTATCGCGGTGGCGGCATAGTTCAACTGAATACACCGGGACTGTATGTGTTTACCTGCAAAATTCATCCCTATATGTTTGGCGCCATAATCGTTGACGACCCCAATACACAAGGGTTGGATTTGGGCGAAGCCATCGATCTGGTAACCGGAATTCAGGGTCTGCCGACTACAAGCGACCTTGCAACCCGTCTGCTGAGAACTTTCTTTGTGGTCACAGCTCAGCAAAACTGGCAGGATTACACGTCTGCCACCCCGTGGCATGTGGCTTACCCTGATGTTCCGGTGCGGTTGACCGGCGGTGCGGTGTTAAATCTAAAAACCGTGCTTGAAAACAGATACGGTCAGGACGTTGTGTTACCGCCGCTGTCTGCTCCTACAACAGCCGGTGTTGGTGAAGTATGGATCAATACCCAGTTTGAAAAAACGGCCGGCAAAACCAAGCCTGGAACGATTACCGTACTTGACACGGCAAACTGGACGATTAAACGTAAGATTGCATTGCCGTCAATCAATATGAATCATCCGCACAATATGTGGACGGACCGCAACCAGTCGACCATTTTCCAAACGCAATGGTTTGATAACAAATTGACGTTTATTAACCGGGCCGACGGGCAAATGATTGATAACATACAGATCGGCGACTCGCCATCACATGTTATGACCATGCCGAACAATGACGACATCACTGTGGCCATCAATGGTGAAAACAGAGTTGTTACCATACCGGCAGGCACGACAACGCCAGCTTCCAGCATAGCCACGCAAATGCCCGGTCAAGTCCCGGCAAATCCGCATGGCCACTGGATTACTCCAGAAGGAAAAGTGGTGACGCCAAACATCAACACTTCCGATACCGGTTTTTATGACGGTAGCTCAGGACAGATTCTGGCTCGACCAGCTGCTGGCGGAAATTTCCCGCATGGCCCGCATCCGATCGCTGTCGGTGTTGGCAAAGATAAAGTGTACACTTCGAATCTGTTGGATCACTCAATAGATGTGTATGACTTTGATGGCAATCGGTTAAAAACCATTAATTTAATCGCAGATTATGACCCAGTCAGCCCGACAGGCCCAACTACCCTGACAGACAAAGATGGCGATGGACTCGTTACTGCGGGTGTGCTGCCAATACAAACGCCAGTTGACCCAACCGGACGCGTGGTCGTTACTGCAAATACTGGCGGAACGATCACCCTGATTGACACCAGTATCGACAAGGTCGTCGCCATGCTGCCATGCGATCCGGGCTGTCACGGCGTCAACTTCGGCGCTAAAGATGGCGGAGGCTATTATGCCTATGTCACCAGCAAATTCTCCAATCGCTTGATTGTGGTCGACCCCGACCCCAATGGCGACGGTGACTTCTCAGATGCTGTTGTCGCTGGCACCATCTCCATGGCCGATAATTCAGCTGCCACCGATGACGCTGTCGTCAGTCTAGCGGGTATGGGCGGACAAGGTGTACTGGCCATTCCCAACGTGTATAACGGCTGGGTACAGAACCTGCCATCAGAGTGGCAAACCGGTCTGACGAATGCACAGAAAAATGCTATTCCTTAAGTCGAGCAGACCGTAATTTGCATTATCGGATAATTATCTGGTCTTTCTGAAAAAAAGCCGTGCATCAAAACCGATGCACGGCTTTTTTACGGTACATTAGAATCAGTATAACGTCTGATTGACCAACAAGTTCTGCTTTCTGTCATTGCACTTGCTCCGATCAAAGCCTTTTCACAAACTGCATAGCCGGCCTTATTCGTAGCGCAAAAATTCCTCGGCCAGCGCATCGTCCCCATGCCGGTCAATCAATGCCTCGATTTCTTCGAGCAATGCATCATCCTCGTCTTCATCCAGCACCCCATCACCTACCAGTCTTGCCGGCAGACCCATCGCGATTGCTTCTCTGATTGTTTCCAGTGTCGGCGGATTTTCCTGATCCCTACTGTTAATCACCGCTTCAATCACCCGCGTCATAGGTTCACTAGCGCTATTTTGCACAAAATCACTTGCCAGCGCCGTTTCGCCGAATTCTTCAATCAATGCATCCAGTTCATCGAGCAGCGAGTCATTGATATCAAAGTGGTGGATATGCTCCGCCTCGGTAAATGCCGCAGAAAGCATATTGGTCAAATAATCCCGCATGACAGCCAACGTGATATATTCATCGGAATCTGCAACATTCAGGCGGTTTTCAATCAAGGCTGAAAGGTTGGGGCTTACACGCGTAGATACATCAATTGGATTACGGATCATAGTCTTTTCCTTAAAATAGAGTAGACAAGCATTCGGTTGTTATGGGATTCCGGACGATCTGTATTAAATACAAATCGTCCGAGTTAAAACAATTATAAAAAACATAGTCCGTTACAAGCTACAAAAAAAACCCTGACACAAGACGATCGGCTTTGCCGCTATGACGTAAAAACAGACTCAACGTACACGTTAATACACATAATATCGTGCATAAATTCCGCTTTCCCAAAGAGTTTACGCAGTCGTGATTCTGGCAAATTTCCGCTTGCCGACCTGTACTACGATTGTTTCATTCGACTGTATTTCACTCGTCTTATCCTCGATCTTTTCCCCATTCACTTTGACCGCGCCCTGATCGATCATCCGCAGCGATTCGCTAGTACTTGCTGTTAATCCCGCTTGTTTCATGAGCAGTGTCAATCGCACCGCCTTGCCATCAATCTGAATGGTTTTTTCAGGCATATCGTCAGGAAGCGCTCCGCGTTTGAACCGGGTTTCAAAATCAATCAACGCAGACTCGGCTGCTTGCCGGCTGTGAAAACGCGCAACGATTTCCTGTGCAAAAATAACCTTGATATCTCTTGGATTCCGGCCTGCCGCAACTTCCTGCCGCCATGCCCGAATGGTTTCTATCGGTTCGGATGACAATAATTCAATATAACGCCACATCAACTGATCTGAAACCGACATTAATTTACCAAAGATTTCTTTTGGGCTTTCGGTAATACCGATATAGTTATTCAGCGACTTTGACATTTTATTAACGCCATCCAGACCTTCCAGCAAAGGCATAGTGAGGATGCACTGCTGGGGTTGACCAAACTGCTTTTGCAGTTCCCGCCCAACCAGCAGGTTAAATTTCTGATCCGTTCCACCCAACTCCAGGTCGGCTTTCAGTGCGACCGAATCGTAGCCTTGAACCAACGGATATAAAAATTCGTGAATTGCGATGGATTGATTGTTACGGTAGCGCTTTTCGAAATCATCACGCTCCAGCATGCGCGCCACGGTGTAGGTCGACGCCAATCGGATCAAATCTGCTGCATCGAACTTATCCATCCAGGTAGAATTAAACACGATCTCGGTCTGCTCGGAATGCAGTATTTTGAATACCTGGTTCGTGTAAGACTTGGCGTTTTCAGCCACTTGTTCACGTGTCAACGGCGGGCGCGTCGCGTTTTTACCGCTTGGATCACCGATCATTCCGGTAAAATCACCGATTAAAAACAGCACATGGTGCCCAAGCTCCTGTAATTGCCGCATTTTGTTCAGTAATACGGCATGTCCGAGATGTAAATCCGGTGCAGTGGGGTCAAACCCTGCCTTGATCCGTAGCGGCTTACCGGTGTCCAGCTTGCTCTCCAGTTCCTTTTCGATCAATAGCTCTTGGCTACCGTACTTGATTATTTCTATCTGCTGATTGACTGTTTTATTCACAACTAAATTCTTAACAAATGATTCCAATCGGGATCGCATCCCTCTCAAATGCCCAATTCTACTCTCTGTATAGTGTACTTAGGTACAATGTTTTTGATTTATCGTGTTAGAATTGACAATATTTGCTTCATGATATGAATTGAACCAATTGAAGGGGGCTGTCCCGTATGCGATTTATGCCGATACGCAACAAACCAAGTATTCTAGCTCAAAAGTCATCCAGACTAACCAAAAAAACACTCCGCTGGCTCATTGTCTTATCAACCATACCATTATTTGGATTTGTCACTGCTTTCGGCATCGCGCCTCATTCACCTTCCCTTCACGAAGTCGAGATTAAAGAAGTTGTCCGCGACTTGTACTTGCCCGAAGTTTTACCTGAATTGGACGCTTCATCAGAACAATCCTTTTGGCGACAGGAAACCATCCGTCGCGGCGACACCATCGCCGCCATCCTGGACCGATTGGATGTTGACCAGCATGATAAGCGTGATTTTCTGCTCGCAGCACGCGACAGCCGCGCGATGCGTCAATTACAACCCGGCAAAATTATCTACGCACAAACAACCGCGGATGGAAGTTTGCTGACTCTGCGCTATTTCTTTGGTAATGAAGAACTGTTTCTGATGGAAAAAACAGAACAGACGTTCAGGATGTCCGAGCAGAAAATTGAACTGGAGTCGCAGATACAAATGAAATCAGGCACTGTCAACAGTTCATTGTTTGCTGCAACTGACAACGCAGGCATTCCCAACAGTATCGCTGCGCAAATGATCGATATCCTGGCTTCCGAGATCGATTTCCACCGGGATTTGCGCCGAGGTGATCGTTTCACAGTGGTTTATGAAACATTAATCGACAGCAGTGGCGAGGCAGCCAAAACCGGCAAAGTCATCGCTGTCGAATTCACCAACCAACGCAAAACATACCAGGCTATTTATTTTCAATCATCTAATGGCGACTTTGGCTACTATACGCCCGAAGGCGAAAGCCTGCGCAAGGCATTTTTAAAAGCGCCTCTTGATTTTTCGCGTATCAGTTCCGGCTTCAGCAATGCACGCTTTCATCCGGTACTTAAAAAATGGCGTGCGCATAAGGGCATTGATTATGCCGCTCCAACCGGCACACCGGTAAAGGCAACCGCCAACGGAAAAGTAACATTTGCCGGAACCCAAAGGGGCTATGGCAAGCTTATCATTATTAAACATGACGACCAATATGAAACCGCTTATGGCCATTTATCGGGCTTTGCCAAAAGGCTCAGTAACGGCGCACGTGTCAGCCAAGGTGACGTTATTGGCTATGTAGGCATGACAGGCATGGCAACCGGGCCGCACCTGCATTACGAATTACGCGTTAATGGCGTACAGCGTGATCCGTCGAAAATTGCCTTGCCGACAGCGACACCAATTGCCAAAAAAGATCTAGTCGCCTTTCAAAATCAGGCTGAATCGCTGCTATCCCGTTTGGATATCATGCGCAACCTTCAACTCGCATCGAACGACTAGCTCTGGTCTTTTGGGCATACAGTTGGAGCAAGAAGACAAACATTATCAGGCACATAAGCAGAAATTCGGTGTTAAAAACATGTACTTTTGAACTGTTGTTTTAATGCTGTTATGTGAATGGTTTTTCGTTCAAGGGCGTGCAAAATCAGTTTTTTTACGGGATGAACCAATTTTCGGAATCTGCTTATTACATCGGCATTATGTCCGGCACCAGTCTGGATGGTGTCGATGCCGTATTAACTGATTTCAAAACAGATCGGCACTCACTGATAAAAACTTATTTTCTACCCTACGATGATGCGATTAAATCAAAATTACTTGCGTTGCATCATTCTGGCAGCGATGAGCTCACTACGGCCGCATTACTTAGTAACCGGTTGGCACATCTGTACACAACCGCGGTCGAAAGTCTTCTGCGAGACAGTATCGTATCAGCGCAGGACATAACGGCAATCGGGTGCCATGGACAAACAGTCCGTCATTGCCCGGAAATCGACAAAAGCTACACAATACAGCTTGTTAATGCCGCGTTATTAACCGAATTAACCGGCATCACCGTAGTTTCCGATTTCAGAAGCCGCGATCTCGCCGCTGGAGGTCAGGGTGCGCCGCTGGTACCCGCCTTTCACCAGGCTGCGTTTATGAATTCGGACCGACATCGTGTCATTGTCAATATTGGCGGCATTGCCAATCTGACCTATCTCGATCCATCTGGAGAAGTCAGCGGATTTGACTGCGGTCCGGGTAACATGCTCATGGACGCATGGTGTCAGCTGCACACAGGAAAACCCTATGATGACAGCGGCAATTGGGCAGCAACAGGTCGTATCATTCCATCTCTACTTGAAAAGTTTCTTTCTGAAGACTTCTTTTCCATTCTTCCACCCAAAAGTACGGGTAGAGACCTGTTCAATTTTAAATGGCTGGAAAGCCATCTACAGGATGAACAGCCTGAGGATGTGCAAGCAACACTGATGCAATTATCAGTAACGTCCATTTCACAAGCCATACAGACATTTTATCCGGAAACAGACGAAGTCTACTTATGCGGCGGCGGTGCATATAATCTACATTTGACAAATCAATTGGAAAACGCACTTTCCGTCAAGAAAATTGCGCTAACCGATGAACTTGGCATACCAGCGGCTTGGGTCGAGGCCAGTGCTTTTGCCTGGCTAGCCCGCCAGGCAATTTTGAGAAAACCGGGAAATATACCTGCTGTCACCGGCGCACAGGGAGAACGAATACTGGGCGCCATCCATCCTGCGTAACCGAATCAGTATCGTGAATGGAAACAATCAAACCCTAAACCAAAACCTATACCGAGAACGAAGAACCACATCCGCACGTACTGGATGCACCCGGATTTTTAATGACGAACTGCGCACCTTGTATATTTTCCTGATAATCGATTTCAGCACCCATTAGATATTGGAAACTCATGGAATCAACGAGCAGTTGCACACCGTTCTTCTCCATGACCATATCATCTTCGTTGATCGATTCATCAAATGTAAACCCATACTGAAACCCGGAACAGCCTCCTCCACTAACGAAGACTCTTAATTTCAGCGCCAGATTACCTTCTTCTGTAATTAACTGTTTAACCTTGTTTGCAGCGCTTTCGGTAAACAAAATAGGTGAGTTTTCAGTACTAGACATACCTGTTTCAATAAGCATTTTTGATTATATAAAGTGATTTTTCATACCAGATAGACAAATCTTTTGTATCCGGTATTTTTTCTTCTCATTATGTTTTGAATTCATTATCCCGTATATTTCTCAACAGTTTATTCATTTAGACCCACTGGACTGTAACAATCCAGTTGCCATCCATTATTCCGATGCAGCCGGTATTAATGTGACCAATTTATCAGACTGAAGTTTATCCTGATGGATCATTTTTCCATCGACAGAAGCGCCCAGCTTGACTTCGATTGAACCATAATACACATCTCCATGAATTTGTGCATTTTCCTGCAATTCAAGGTATCTAGACGCATGAATAGGCCCTTTTACCGTTCCATTAATTATCACATTAGCAACTTGTATTTTCCCATCAACATAACCCGCGTTACTGAGAATTAATGTGTGCTGCTCACCTTCTTCTGCTATAACATTTCCATTGATATTGCCGTCTACCCGCAAACCACCACTAAAACGAATGTCACCGGTGATTTGTGTCTGTGCACCGATCAATGTATCGATATGGTTATGAAGTTTGGTTTTCTTTTTTTTCCCAAACATTATGTTCTCCTTTACTACATAGGCTCAGCAGTCTGTGTCAACTTGGCCTGCGCATCATTCTGCTCAAAAACTTGTACTTTCATACTTTCTACAATCGCATCGGGCGGCACTCTGAACGACTCTTCAATTCTATGATAAAACTTAAAATTTATCGCAAAGCTTTGTTCAGCTTCTTTATTAGCCAACAGCACTGTTTTTCGTTGATCCTTTTGCCGAAGATTCACAAAAAACTTTAGACTTCCATGAAAATCTTTAGGCCGTTGTCCGCCCTGTACCATTGATACGGAATATCGATATACACCAGGTTGAGCATCTTTTTTCAAACTGAATTGATGTATCGAAATTCCGTTGTCGATCTTCGTATTACCGCTCATTACATGCTCGAAAAAATCGAGCTCTTCTTTCAATCTGTTATTTTCCTTACTCAATAACCGGGTCTGCTTGGCCAAATCTTCATTGGTCGTCTGAACAATCTGAAACTGTCGTGTCAATTCAGCCAATTGCGTACATAATTCCGTCCGTTTTTTTTGCAAACAAGTGGTCACATGATACGGCTCGCTCAGTTTTGTCAATGAGGCAGCGTCGACTACTCCTGCTGTTCTCCTCCCCGCCTCATACATACCCCAAGAAAGCATCAACAACAGCGAACAAAACAAAAAAATAACCAGCATACGAGTCCGCCATGAAGTATATGGGCGGACAATCACGCGCTCAGGTAACAACTCAGAGTTTTTTTTGAATAGTTTGTTCACATGCAAAACCACCTGTCAAAATGACAATGCTACTAAGGCATCAATGGAATCTGACTAATACCCAGCGTTTCAGGGAATCCGAACATAATATTCATATTCTGTACCGCTTGTCCCGCCGCTCCTTTGACCAGATTATCGGTAACCGAAAGAATGACGACAGTATCGCTGTTTTGTGGTCTGTGCACAGCTATACGACAGATATTGGAGCCACGCACGGACCGTGTTTCAGGGTGCTTTCCAGCCGGTAGTATATCCACAAACGCCTCATTCGCATACCGCTCCTCATATAAGGCCTGTAGATCGATTCTACGCTTTTTGGCGAGCCTCGCATACAATGTCGCATGAATACCACGAATCATGGGCACCAAATGCGGCACAAACGTAAGGCCAACCGGTTTACCGGCAATCCTGGTTAACCCTTGTTTGATTTCGGGAAGGTGTCGATGGCCCGGAACACCATACGCTTTAAAATTATCGGACGCTTCTGCCAGCAACGTGTGGATCTCCGCCTTCCTACCCGCACCAGAAACACCAGACTTTACATCGGCTATCAAATGATTGATGTCGACAATCCCAGCTTCAATCACTGGCAAGAAACCCAATTGCACAGCTGTTGGATAACATCCAGGATTGGCAACTAAACTGGCATCTTTAACTCCGTCTCGATTTATCTCTGGCAAGCCATAAACTGCACGCGCAACCAATTCGGGACATGCATGCTGCATGCCATACCATTTTTCCCATTCCTGGATATCTTTTATACGAAAATCCGCAGCCAGATCAATGATTTTTACGCCTGCGTCTATTAATGCCTCAGCCTGTTGCATGGCAATTCCGTTAGGTGTTGCAAAGAAAACAAGATCGCATTGATTAAGTTTCGACTCGGACGGATCACTGAATTTTAGATCGACATGTCCTCTTAGGCTGGTAAAAAGTTCTGCAACATCCATACCTGCTTCACTGCGCGAAGTAATAGCGGCGATACTCACTTCTGGATGTTGAGCCAGAAAACGCAACAACTCCACACCTGTATACCCTGTACCGCCCACAATACCCACTTTAATCATATGTTTCCAAATTTTCCGTTTTTAAATTTTCCAATTGGAATAGTATAAAACAAAAAAGCCGCCATAAACCGGCGGCTTTTTTGCATGCAAATTTGATAAGAACCTAACGTTTAGAGAACTGCTTACGCCGCCTTGCTTTGCGCAAACCAACCTTTTTTCTCTCAACTTCACGCGCATCACGCGTTACAAGTCCGGCTTTACTCAAAAGCGGTTTTAGTTCGGCATCATAATCAATCAAAGCACGGGTAATACCATGACGCACTGCCCCCGCTTGTCCTGACTCACCGCCACCGCATATATTTACCATGATATCGAATGTCGTCAGGTGTTCTGTTAACTCTAGCGGCTGGCGCACAACCATTCGACCTGTCTCGCGTGAAAAGTATTCATCGACAGGTTTGCTGTTAACAATAATTGAACCTGTACCAGGTTTTATAAAAACACGGGCCACAGCGCTTTTGCGTCGTCCGGTTCCATAATTGTATTGTGTAGTCATCTATTAACTATGCCCTGATTTCAAGAGGTTGAGGTTGTTGTGCAGTATGTGGATGGGCATCACCCGCATACAGCTTAAGCTTTTTAATCATAGCATATCCCAGCGGTCCTTTAGGCAACATGCCTTTGACTGCTTTTTCTAGGGGTCTGCCGGGAAAGCGCGCATGCAGTTTCCTGAAGTTGGTTTCATATAACCCACCCGGATAACCTGTATGTCTATAATATTTTTTGTCATCCGCTTTGTTACCGGTCACACGCAACTTATCAACATTGATGACGATAATATAATCACCGGTATCAACATGAGGTGTATAAATGGCTTTATGCTTGCCACGCAAGCGATGCGCTATCGCAGAAGCAAGTCGCCCTAATACTTTATCCGTTGCATCGACAACATACCAGTCATGTTTCACTTCATGCGGTTTGGCTGAGAATGTTTTCACGAAAAATTCTATCCTGCAAATTCAAAAAGAGCCGGGAATTCTATTCGAGACGAGGCAAAAAGTCAAACAAATCATAACCGATGAAAATTGCCAAGCTAAGATGGATTTTAAAATATTCGAAGTTATAATTAGACGAATGATTTGACAGTCGTTTTACAGATAGATGTGCGTCCCGGACTGCAAATCCAGTTTGTTCCGTTAGAACATAACCCTAGCAACCACACACATAAAAAGACGAATCTTTTATATCTCATGAAAAAACCATTCTCTGAAGAAACGGTAGTTTCAAACTTTATCCGCAGCATTATTAATGAAGACAACCGCACAGGCAAATGGCACGGGCGCGTCGAGACCCGCTTTCCGCCCGAGCCCAACGGTTATCTACATATCGGACACGCAAAAAGTATCTGCCTGAATTTTGGCATTGCCAAAGAATACAACGGTGCCTGTCATTTACGTTTTGATGATACCAATCCTGAAAAAGAAGCACAGGAATTCGTGGATGCCATTTGCGACAATGTGCAATGGTTGGGTTTTGACTGGGGAGAGCATCTGTATTTCTCCTCGGACTACTTTGACCAGCTATATATGTTTGCAGAATATTTGATTACGCAAGGTAAAGCGTATGTTGACAGCCAATCCGCCGAAGAAATACGTGAACGGCGCGGCACATTAACCATCCCAGGTAAGAACAGCCCGTATCGCGACCGTCCAGCTGAAGAGAATCTCGATTTGCTCCGTCGCATGAAAAGCGGAGAATTCGCTGAAGGCACCCATGTGTTACGCGCTAGAATCGACATGTCATCGCCTAATATCAATATGCGCGACCCGGTAATTTATCGTATTCGATATGCCCATCATCAGCGCACGGGCAACAAATGGTGTATTTATCCCATGTATGACTATACGCACTGCATATCCGATGCGCTTGAAAATATCACACACTCATTATGCACACTTGAATTCGAGGATCACCGTCCCCTTTATGACTGGGTTCTGGATCAACTACAAGACAAATTACCCTGTCACCCGCAACAAATTGAATTTGCACGACTGAATTTAACCTATACAGTTATGAGTAAACGCAAACTCATCGAATTGGTTGAACAAAAACTTGTCGACGGTTGGGATGATCCGCGTCTCAGTACATTGGCCGGAGTACGCCGACGCGGTTACACACCACACTCAATTCATATGTTTGCAGAACGCATCGGCGTCAGCAAAGCCGATTCCTGGATCGATATGAGCGTACTGGAAGATTGTCTGCGTGAAGACTTAAACGAACAAGCACCTCGTCGAATTGCAATCCTGAAACCTTTGAAGCTGATTATCGACAATTATCCAGATGACCAAGAAGAAGATTGCTTCGCGCCCAATCATCCTCAAAAACCCGAATGGGACAAACGTACCGTGACTTTTACCAAGGTTTTATATATAGAACAGGATGATTTTATGGAAGAACCTGTTAAAGGTTTTTTTCGCCTCAAGCCTGGCGGAGAAGTTCGCCTGCGCTATGCATACATTGTGAAATGTGTTCAAATTGAAAAAAATGCGCAAGGAGATATTGTAGCGATTCATTGTATCTACGACCCTGACACCAAAAGCGGAACTGATGCCGCTGCAAATCGCAAAATAAAAGGAAATATACACTGGCTGTCAGCCAAACATGCGCAAACTGCAGAAATCCGCCTGTATGATCGCTTATTCACAGATCCTTATCCAGACAGCGGTGATAAGGATTATAAAAATGCGCTTAACCCGAATTCAAAAACAATCACTCACGCCTACATAGAACCAGAACTACACAACGCGGAACCGGGGCAATGTTTTCAATTCGAACGTAATGGCTATTTTATCGCAGATACCGCTGACAGCCAGCCCGGCAAACCCGTATTCAACCGCGCTGTCACATTACGCGATTCCTGGGAAAAAACAGCTAAACAAGCTGTATGAGAAACATGATAAATAACAGAATCATCAGTATCGGCACAACAAAACCCATCCAGTCAGAAGATGAGCCTTTCGGGCTATTCTCCATCATATGACGCGCTCTTGGAAATAAATAAATGATGAACATGATCAATGCCAATGCAGCAACTATTTTCATCCAGTCCATAGGGATATCACTTTCTAGCTCAATACATAATTATTAACCAAAACAAAACCCCGGCGTGCCGGGGTTTTGTAAATAATCAAAGCATATAAAAATCAATCATCACCGCCCATGATACCTAGGATCTGCAACAGGCTGATAAAAATATTAAAGATCGTCATATACAATCCGATGGTCGCCAAAATATAATTGGTTTCGCCACCGTGAATGATGCGACTGGTATCATGCAGAATAAAACCGCTCATCAGCATAATTACGACTGCAGATATCATTAGCGACATGGCCGGAATTGCGAGGAAAATATTCGCAACCGCGGCAACCAACACCAAAAGAAAACCCACCATCAGAAAACCACCGAGAAAACTGAAATCTTTACGTGTCGCCAAAACATACGCTGACAAACCCATAAAGATAACACCTGTTCCACCCAGCGACAGCATGATGATATTACTACCGTTCGGTACCGAGGCATACATGCTCAGTATCGGCCCCAGCCCGAATCCCAAAAGACCGGTAATTAGAAAAACAATACCAATTCCTGCTGAAGAATGTGCAAAACGCGGCAACACAAACATGGCAATCACCATACCGCCAATCACCGATAATAAATAAGTCATCGGAGGCATATTCATCATCATCGAGATGGCTGCCGTAAACCCGCTAAACAACAACGTCATTGCCAACAACAGATAGGTATTACGCAATACCTTATTAATTTCTATTGCCTGTCTTGTTCGTGAACTTCTACCAATAGTTGAGTAGTTTTGATCCATTATTAAAAAACCTCCTCTTGAGAATTAAATATCAATCAGACAATTCTGCCAAAATACTATGACATACTACCATTTTGTTTAGTTCAAGCATATCATACAAAACCCTATTGCAAACAGGCTTATTGATTAATTTCGCAAAATTATGAAGCCATATCGATAGCTCAAACAATCAAACAGGTTATATATGAAACTGAGCATATTTTACTTTTGCACCCAACGTCCACCGCTTTGATACCACCAGCCATTTCTTGCCAGATTTATCCAGCGTTGCCCGAAAGTTGACCGTATTTTAGATTCCCATTCTGGATGATTATTTGCACGCGCAATTTCGCGATAAAGCGCATTCCTATCTTGATTTTCGGCTGAAACGAGAGAATTGACCTGTTGACGTTTAGCTAAAGAGACAGCATTTGCATCGCGAACAGTAATCATGCCATCCTGAGTTAAACCGATAGCACCGCTATTGTAATACTCAACCAATTCAGCATGTCTAGATTGCATTCGTTGCTTGATACTCGTAATGGCCGGTGTATTGACTTCGAGGTTCGCCTGTGCGAAGCCGGGCATCGACATTGAAGCGAATAATAGATAAAGCGACAGCAACAAAAAATATTTCGCGCAATTGTTCATGACTGTTTTTAAAAAATTAATTGACTTATTTAATACCTGTCCGCTTACAATTCTGTTAAACGGCTATTCTTCTTTTTCTTCTTTTTCTTCTTTTTTCTCATCTTCCAGCTGCCAGACTTCTTCGATAATTTTGTCAGCAGCCTTCTCAGCAGCCGCAGCGGGGAAATAAATATTAATCGTAACGCATGCTGATAACAACATGGTCGCAAATACGAACTGAACTATCCAAGCTAATTTTCTTTGCATTCCAAGTACTCTATCCATATGATATTGCCAAGTACAGCGCTACTGTGGCGTTATGCAGCAAGACACGGTACGCGGGAAAGGGTTGTTCCCTTTTTCAATACTGTAGCACAGTTGTAGGATGCCACGGTAGCGTCCTGTGAGTGAGCTTGTCAGCAAGCATGTTCTGCGTTGCGCCTTTTGAAAATAGAACGACTATTTCCTGCAAAGCACGCCTTGCCATGGTCACTGACAAGCTCACTGAACCCGGCAATATCATATGGATAGCGTACTAGACTACGGCGTTAGTTTATCTACTGAATAATTGGTTCATTCTCACTTGTAATGCGCAGCAAGCGAGTAATCAATTCCTGCCACCCAACTACTCGATTATAGCCCATTACCGTAATCGCCGGGACACCTCCACCCTTCACCAGCGTGTAGCGGGACAACGGTTCAGACTCAATACCGCCCATATAACATATATTAAGACGTAATTTACAGCGCCAACCGATTTCCGCATAGCGAAACTCTTCAAAAAAACGCAAGATACTACGCTGAATTGCAGCCACGGCACCCTCTCCTCCCAGCGCAGAAATATTTTCAATCGCCGCCTGACTGATACGACGTGAATAATTTCCCGAACTACTAAACAAATGCGCATCAAAATGAACGGGCATCCAATTGGCAAGCTCCAAATTCCGAACATCTATATCCACCCGCCCTTCCATCTTTCCAAATGAAAACGTTCCGGTCAGCAACTCTAGATCCAGATTGCGCATAGCAGCATCAGCTTTTAAATGCGGCGCCAACCCCATAGGTTCAATCAACTTGAGATTGTGTATAACTACACTACCGTCAAAAACCTTGAGCTGCAAGACTCCGTTTACTGAAACATTGGTACCGTCATAACGGACCTCGGGTATATAACCTGACAAAGTACCGTGCATACGTTGGACTTGCAATGCATCGGTTAATGCTTCCATTGAAACTGGCGATAACCCGCCATTAAATTTCCAGCGCCATCCTTTTTCGGTATACCCAGCACTAAAATTTTCCAGCTTTAGAAGCCCATCCAATACGGGCAAGGCGAGCTGTGGCAAAAACACATTGAACTGATTTAATTCCAACGGCACACGCACTGTGCCCAAAGGCACTTTTAACACATGACCGTTCTGAACACGGAGATCGACAATTGTAGCGCCTTCATGCAGCCATGGAATGCGTGCATTAATACGATAAAATGCAAATCGGTTCCGCGCATCTACGATACTTACATCATCTAAATCGAGTTGTATCGATTGTACTGCATCATCACGCAAACGCACGGTCCAATCTGCGTGCCCTGTAAATTCAATTTCGGCAAATGTAGTATCTCGCAAAAATGGCTGTAGCACCTGTTCGTATAACGTCGATAATTGAATTTTATTCGCCTTCAATTCAAAAACGCGTAACCGCTTGCTCGAAATATCGAAAACCCCTGAGAACTGAAAGGTTCCCAGTTCAGCGAACATCAGACTACCATCCAGCAGATGCATAGCCTCGCCGTCAAATACACCACGCATACTTAAATGATGGTTCGCCGCCGCCATATAAATTGGCTGCCAAAAAACTTCCCCCTGTTGCCAGAATATTTCACTATGCCAATACAACTGGTTCGAATGCTTGGAACGATCCAAACCCGCTTTTATTGCAATCTGGATATTTTCTCCAGCACGCAACCCAGCCTGATCAGAAAATGACAATGCCTCAATTGACAAATCCATCACAGCAGACTTTAGATCCGTCTCACTACCAGAAAATAAAACAGTACCGTTTACTCGGCCACTTCTAAGTTTTGGCATTTGCTCAAGATCCGGCAACCATTCGGCAATGGAATCCAAAGAGACATTACGAATTGTCACATCACCCTGCCAGGACTGACCCTTCCACTGTAAAGTCAATGTCCAGCTTTCATTTTTTGTCAGGTTGCTCTTGATTTTTATCGTTTGTGTATCGGAATAAAAATGAAGTGAAACCGGAAATGAAACAAGTTCGGGAATCTTTACGTAGCCGTCTTCACACTCGATCACCGTACTTTTGTACTGAAAGACTGCACATGACAATTGAACGTCTTTCCAAACATAGTCCCGCACTTTAATTTCAGCGATAACAATTTCTAATTGCCCGGCCCCGGGATGCCCATCACCTAATCGCACCTGGATTGACTGCGCTTGAAAAACCGGATGCCTGATGCCATCGAGTAGCAACGCAAAACCGGAAAACGCTGTTGAAGCAGGTAGCGTCAACAGACAGAACATTAAAATCAGAAAAGAAAATATGACCTGTTTGTTACACATGACGGACGCGTGGTGCTAATCCATTCACAGGCATCACGCAGGAAACACACCCGTAGATAAATAGCGATCACCCCGATCACACACAATGAATGCAATCACAGCATTTTCAAGCTGAGCTGATAATTTGAGCGCAGCAACTAACGCGCCGCCTGACGAAATACCGGCAAAAATCCCCTCTTCCTGCGCCAAACGCCTTGTCATCTCTTCCGCTTCCGGCTGAGACACGTAAATCATGTCGTCTACTCGTGACGAGTCATAAATTTTCGGTAAATACGCCGAAGGCCACTTACGTATACCGGGAATTTGCGCACCTTCTTCCGGTTGAACACCAATAATTTTTATGGTGGATTGCTGCTCCTTAAAGAAACGCGAACAGCCCATTATCGTACCAGTCGTCCCCATACTGCTGACAAAATGTGTAAGTTTGCCTTTCGTATCACGCCAGATTTCAGGCGCTGTACCTTCATAGTGCGCAAATGGGTTATCCGGGTTGGCAAATTGATCCAAAATAATACCTTTACCTTCATCACGCATTTTTTCGGCAAGATCTCTGGCTTGTTCCATACTGCCTGTCTGAGGTGTCAAGATGATTTCAGCACCGTAAGCACGCATCGACTGTCGCCGCTCAATACTCAGATTCTCTGGCATGATAAGTATCATACGATAACCCATGATTGCAGCAGCCATTGCCAGCGCTATACCGGTATTCCCACTCGTTGCTTCGATCAGTGTATCTCCCGGTTTGATATCGCCACGCTGCTGTGCATGTTTAATCATTGACAATGCAGGCCTGTCTTTTACCGAACCTGCTGGGTTGTTGCCTTCAAGTTTGGCAAGAACGATATTGCTAGTTTCTCCGGGTAAATGCCTCAACCTCACCAAAGGCGTATTACCGACAAAATTTTCTATTGTTTTAAACATATACACGCGACCCATGATTAATATTAAAATTATCTCACATGCAGTCTACTGGAAACTCAATTGTTGATAAAATGATAAACCCCCCGGTTATTTACAAACCGGGGGGCTTTTTATGACGGAGTACGCATCCAGTCTTATTGACTTGTCATGGCAGCTGCCGTGGCAGTAGCGGGCATATCGCCAACTGTAATACTGTCGCGCAGTTGATTCATAGTGCCTTGACCAATCCCATCGACTTCAGTCAGGTGTTCAGTAGAAGCGAACAATCCTTTTTGTTCTCGATGCGCTATGATCGCTTTTGCCTTGGCTGGCCCGATGCCCTGGAGCGTTTCGAGCTCTGCCTGTGTTGCCGTATTGATATTGACAACAGCAAACGCAGGTCCGGCAAAAACAAACATTAAAAATGCAGAAATTAATAATAATTTCATAACATCTCCTTTAAAAATGTAAAAAACGGGTTGAGCGATTATTGCTACCCAACGCGCTTTTCACGAGTCTGTAAAAATTGTCTTACAACAGCAAACTTAAAAAAGCACTGCATTCAGACTCAATTTACATCGGACACTTTCATATCTTTATTGAGAAGTTTTTGCACTAATGCGTATAAAATGGTCCAGAAGCTACCAGTCAGTTACAATCGCATAACATGGCGCCAAGGGAAGTTAACAACAAGCGAATTATTTCTGTTGTCTAAGAAGTAGTGCTAAGCAAAGCATGAAAAGCGTGATTTGGTTATTCTAAGAAAGCGACGAATAACTCGATATAGCATCATTTCAGCGGCACCCGTAACTGGACTAATTGACACTCCAAAGCCTCACCCCTCGCTCATTGAGCGCTAGTACTCTAATAAAAAATTTCTGACAATTGAAATCTGTTGTTCATCGAGCAAAATTGGCGCATGCCCAATTCCGGGCAGATCAATAACCCTAGCGTGCGGACCACGTTGCTGCATTTGTGCAGCCGTTTCAGCGAGCAATACGTCCGACTCAGCGCCTCGGATAACCAAAGTAGGCGTTTGTAGCATGTCCCAGTACTGCCATAAATCAACATCATCCTGCAACGCATGTTCTTTAAAACTCGCAGAAATTTTGGGATCATAATAAAAAGTATAAGTGCCGTCCTTAAGACGACGCGCACTATATATCGTTAGATGACGCCACTGTGCATCAGTCAAAGGACCAAACGGCGTGGAAATCTTTCGGATATAAGCTTCAAATGAATCAATATCATTGAAACGAATCTCTTTTCCGACATACTCAGACATCCTTTTCAACGCAGCAACCGGAATCAACGGTCCGATATCACTGATGACCAGCCTATGAATCGCATCCTTGAGATCAATGGCCGTCATCATGCCGATCAGTCCGCCCATGGAAATACCCACCCAGTCAATTGTTATAGTCGAACGGTATTGACTTTGAATATGCCTCACAAGCGAAGCCGCATCCGAAAGATAAACCGGATAATAATCATAATCTTTTTCATCCTCTAACCAATCGCTTTGGCCGCGTCCGACAACATCAGGACAAATGATACGACACTGTGATAATAAATCAGACGCCAGATAATCAAAATCTCGGCAATTGCGCGTTAGGCCATGCACACAAAATACAACATGCGGATTATTTGTATCGCCCCAATCCATATATGCAATATGGTGTGGTTTCTTGTATGTTCCGTCAGACGACAATGTTGGAACGAGTAGTTTTTTAAAACATTTACTCATGCCTATCTTTAATAATTTTAGTCAATTAGAACAGTTTTCAGCACTTAAATGAAAAACAAATACATCGTTAGTTTTCATTGAAAGCACTCCGCCCGCTTGAAACAAATAGGTGTTGTTTCAGGGTGTTCATCTCATCCCCGGCTAACGTACGAGAATAGTTGAGCAATAAATACTTTTAGGAACGGACAACCATACAGTCCATACCGTTACGTGACAAGCTTTGGCACGCATTGAACGCCTGATTTTTCTGCAACCCTACAACCCGGGCTCGATAAAATATTCTGTTACTGATTTCCACTTCAACTACAGCAACTTCCCCGGCTACCCAACGGGTGGCCGCCTGAGCTTGGGCATGCGCGCGGCTAGGCTCGAAATACGAACCAATTTGTACCGCCCAACTGTTGCTTTTTGGTAAATTGCTATTCTCAGATACGTCGCTGACAGGCATAAACTCACCTCTCAGTATTGCCGCCGGATCAGGTTCTCCTGTCAATGATACGATTGGCTTTGCGGCAGGAATAGGCGCATCAGTGAGCGAATTACTCCTGCTATGTGTTGTATCACTCGTATGATTACTTGAAGCAACGAGTTGCGCAGGCGTCGCTTTTTTAAAACTGCGATCAAGTAATTTTACTGTGTGTTGATCCCGGGAAGCTGCAGTTTTTCCTCCCATCACAACCGCAATTAATCTACGTTCATCGCGCTTTGCGGAGGTTGCCACATTGAACCCGGAAGCCCGAATAAAACCGGTTTTTAATCCGTCAACACCGTGTGTATTACGCACCATGCGGTTATGACTGTTATATGTAATTCCTCTGTAGCGGAAGGATTGTGTAGAGAAATAGGGATAATATTGGGGAAAATCCTTCATAAGGCGCACAGATAATTTCACCATATCCCGCGCAGTCGTTATCTGCGCACGATCAGGCAATCCTGAGGCATTGCGAAAAATTGTCGAATGCATTCCCATTTGACGCGCTTTTTCTGTCATCAATCGACCAAAATTTGACTCTGTCCGGCCTAACGCTTCAGCTACAACAGCAGCAGCGTCATTCGCGGAACGCACAATTAATGCAGGAATTGCATCGCGCACACTGAGGGTTTCGCCAGCCCGCAAACCGATATTCGTCTGAGGCATTGATGCAGCATGGACAGAAACAGGCATACGGGAATCTAATGTCATTTTTCCTTGCTGCATGGCCTCAAATAACATGTAGAGCGTCATCATTTTTGTCAGAGACGCCGGGTAACGGCTGGCATCCGCATTGGACTCGTGTAGCACTGCGCCAGTATCGGCATTAATTACAATCGAAGCATAGCGGGGATTTGCATGCGCCCGGCCGACTAAAGCCACTGACACCAGTACCACTAAGACAACCAATCCTTTTATTCCAGTAAGCTTTAAATCAAACATGATTTCACCCCACTTAATGTGTTTGAAGTCTGCCAAAAACGCTTGAAACTCAAATACAATAAATACATTTTTGTGACATTGCTCGAACGTTTTATCAAAACGTTTATACTCATCCTTATAAACGAGCATGTACTGCTACAAACAAGTCCCATTGTTGACCTTAGGCAAGTTCCGCGCCTTTCCTAATAGGTACTTAACAATGGATACGAGCAATTGCATCAATGCTATTTCCTTGAATTCCTTTTCATTATTTTAATTGTGCCGATCGCTACGCATTATTAAAAAAAAACGTCAATAATGCTGCTTTTTCTTATATTACAAAAATTGGAAAATGTTAAGAATTTTTTTAAGTTTATACTGTAATGTAATGATTATAAATTAAACAAATATTTTTACAAATCTAAAGGCTGTACATATCCTGTCAACTCGAGGTACCCTCTGCCGACATTTTGTTCATTTTGAAAAACGGTTACAGCGCCTTCCCAGTACACAGCACCCGCCGATCCGCGCGAATCAAGCTCCTGATCGTCAAATAACGGCACTAACCGCCATTCCGTTTCTCCAGTACGAACGCGCATTTCGACAGGATAAACAGCCTTAGTATGTGGAGAATTCCAGGTACGTTCCGGAATGAACTCGACCTGATCAGCGCTAAATTGTGCAATCTGTCCCGTTGAATCGCGACGCGTACCATAAGCCCAGAGTTTTGAGTTATCCTTACCTCGAATCCTGAAAGCCATCAGCGCAGAACCATCATCCAGATTTGCACTCATCCAATCCCATCCATCAGCGCGTGGGTCAAGAATTTCTGATGACCATTCATGATCAAGCCAGGCTCGCCCCTGAACGGCCAAGGGTTTGTTTTGCAAAGTCACCGTGCCGGATACGTCTAGGTGAGGTTCGCTATAGTAATAACTTGCCTGTTCTATATTGGGTCCCTTGCGCGAAAAACCACGCTCGCCCTGCAGCATAATCGCTTGCGTCGGTTTCAGTAATAGCTGGAAACCAAATTCCTTAGCCTGTATCTCAGTGAGATAACGCCCATCAGGTTCGCGTCTAAAATACCAATCATCCAGCTTCACATCCGTGTTCCCCTCACGCGCATATGCCATATCAAATCCCGCGCGCGCGGTTTTTTCATCGTAAACAAGTCGTCCAAGTTCAGGATCGGACAATGCAGCATGCGCAATAATCAGTTGCCGGGGTGCAAAACGGCTGGGATTGTTTGAGTGATGACGAGTTGCTGTGCGAAAAAAAGTCACTTGAAAGCCGAGCGCTTTTTTTTCAGCCGTTTCCAGCCAACCCGTCACATACCACCATTCGATACGAAAATCAGGGTGTGCGCCGTAATCCCGTGGAAATTCAAGCACATGACCAGAAACAACCGAAGCATACTCTTGGTTACCCGCTTGCGACTGTGAATGCAGTGTTGCCAGCAAAAGCATCGCCAGAATCGCTGCCATCAAAACACATGACTTGTTATCTTTCTTTTGCATTACCAGTCTTCCCGGACAGCTCGGATAACGCTGCCGGATACAGCACGACGCCCGGCAACTAAAGCTGTAATGGATGCCGAAATCAGCATAACACCCGCTATTAAAAACAACCAATCCCATGGCATATAAAGCTGCATAGTCCAATGAAAGGATTGCGGATTAACAATGAAAATCAGTATCAAGCTGATACACCACCCCAAAACAAATCCCAACATCACACCCAGCGTCGTTAAAAGACCGCCCTCAGCTGCCAATACAACCAATACCTGAGAACGGGTTATACCAATATGGCGCAACATACCAAACTCTTTCGAGCGCGAGAGCATCTGCAAGGAGAAGCTGGCGGCGACTCCGAGTAAGCCAATAATCACAGCGATAATTTCCAACAGATAGGTAACGGCAAAACTGCGATCAAAAATTTTTAAACTTGTATCGCGTATCGTTTGCGATTGCGTGATTTCCAGCGTATCACCGTACGGCAATTGATGCAGAATGTCATATGCATTGTCCATGGTAACCTTTGATTGCAACCATACCGCTGCAGTGTTTATACTCATATCATTGGATAATTCCTGATAATCAGACAGCTGCATCTGCACAGCACCAAACTGACGACCGTAATCCCGCCAGATACCTGCGACGATAAATGATTGCAATCGGTTACCGACAGGTATCATAATTTGTTTTCCTACGCTATAACCATATAAGTCAACCATCGCTTCAGAAACCCATATCGACCTTTCATGGCCCGATAACTCTTCAGGCGCAATAAATTCACCTATGATCGGCAAAGTATTTCTGGGATCAGCGGAGTCAATAGGTCTTGCAATAAGTGTAATTTCTGGCCGGCGCGGATCGAGAACCAATTGTTGATAACGCAAGAAATCAATACGCGAGAATTCGGGTAATTCTGTCAAAAATTTTTGCTCATCCGGAAGAAAACCACCTTGCTTACCACTATCAGCCGCCCGAACATAAAGATCTGCCGGCAAAACATGTTCCAGCCAGTTATCAACCGAGACACGAAAACTAAGTACCATAATTGCCATGGCCACCATCAGGCAGAAACTTGCCAGCACACCGCTCAAGGCAACCGAAGCTTGGCCAGGCACATTCGCCAAACGCGCCAACACCATCAGCGTAGTCGCATGTAATTTGCCGCAGCTAAATCTCCTATTGGCCCAATACAGAGCAAAAGAAAAAAACCATGCCGCAAAACGCGGCATCAGCGCGAGTCCGCCAATCAACAACAATGCGATAGCCAAATATCCAAAAACAGGCAATCCATAGACGGACGGCAACTGGGCCAACAACAACGCGAGAGATAAACACACAATCGCTGACCAAGGTACAGATACGCTATCGATAACATTATTTTCTTGACTTGACTTCAAGGCGGCAGCTGGTGCGATGCGCATCGCGTCTCTGGCCGGCAATACAGTTCCAAGTATGGTGACGCCTAATCCCACAGCAAAATAAACCAAGGCGGCGGCAGGGCTTATATACAAATCGGGCTGTATACCCGGAAAAAAACTACTTCCCAGATCGCCACCAAAAAATCGAATAGCCAGTGCGGCAAACCCATACCCTAATGCTAATCCGCAAAAGGAACCGATAACGCCCAACACAATACCTTCCGCCACAACTTGTCGCATCAAATGCTGTCGCGTAAATCCCAACACTCGCAATAATGCAAACTGACTGCGACGGCGAGCCACTGACAACGCCTGGGTGGAAAACACCAGAAATGCCCCGGTAAATAGCGCCACTAATGCCAGCATATTGAGATTAACGCGATAAGCACGTGACATACTGGCTAATCGCGCTTCCTGTTCAACGATTTCTGTAACAAAAAACTGCGCTCCTAACTCTTTTTCCAGCTCTGTCTTAAACGCTTCATGATGAACCCCGTCGTCGAGCTTTAACTCGATACGGGACAACAACCCTAGATAGTTGAAGCGCCACTGCGCTGCACCTATATCCATAACAGCAATCCGCTGCCCGGCTCGCGCCCGTGTCACACCGCCAGCAACACGCAGTTCGAGTGTTTGCGTGCCAACATTGAATTGAACCGTATCGCCCTGCTTAACATGTAGCCACTCCATTGCCGCAGGGGAAAGAAAAATCGCATCATCGGACAAGCCATCCATTAATCGATCTTCTGCCGGCACGCCCAACAAATCTGGCGACATGCCAGCGGCCCGAAACATATCAATACCAAGTATTCTCAACCGTTGATCGTTTCCACTATTGTGATCACCAGGTATGGGAACCATAAACTCGAGCACAGGATTAATCAGCCGAACACCCTCGAACTGCGCAAGTCTTGGATAAATCAGTTCATCGAAATATTTTTGTTTGCTATGAACCTGCAAATCCGACTGCCCTGACAGGCTTTTACTCGCCGCAGAAAATTCATTGAAAGCCGCCGCATTGACCAGATGAATTGAAAACCCCAACGCTACACCAATTGCAATCGCCATTACAGCAACAATGGCCTGTAAGAAACGTGCACGCCATTCTCCCAACAGCAACCAGCCAGACAGAATCGGCGCATTCATTCGCGTTCGACTGGTTCGGTTTTCTTCAAACCATGCTTAGTCATTACCAGCACGGCATCTGCAGTAGCCGCCGCTGTATGCGAGTGAGTAACGAGTATGCCTGACGCACCGTTTTTTTTGATTTCGGCGCGTATCAGTTGCAAAATATCATGCGCAGTGTCTGGATCGAGATTACCCGTTGGCTCATCCGCCAGCACGAGTTTGGGTCGATGTACCAACGCTCGTGCAATTGCTACCCGTTGCAGCTCCCCGCCTGACAACTGGTAGGGAAAGTGATTTCCCCGGCCGCTCAGCCCGACTTCGGCCAGCATCTGTTCAACACGAAGCACCGGCAAATCATTTAACAGCAAAGGCAACGCAATATTTTGTTTCAACGTTAAATGCGGCAGAATATGAAATGCTTGAAAAATAAAACCCAATGTTTTACGCCGCAATAGCGTTGCAGCAGCATCATCGAGTTCTGAAATCGCAACACCGTCAATCATTACTTCACCTGAATCAGGCGTATCCAATCCTGCAACCAGATTCAGTAAAGTTGACTTTCCTATACCGGATTCACCCATAACCGCAACATATTCACCTGCTTTCAGTGTATAAGTAAGATTAGACAATACCTGCCGTCCTCCCATATAAGCTTTACTAACGCGGCGTAATTCAAGCATAAGTCGAAATTCCATTCTCTATATAATAGGCAGGTAAAAATTCCCAGACATTGTTTTGCATAAAGTATAAAGGTCTATCTAAAAAATTAAAGTCTCTCTTTGCGTCTGACGCGATTAAGCTGAATCTTCCTATGACATTGATTCTAGAAAATTAAATCATTCTTGGGTACACTTTGGGGTACACTTTGCCATTCGCAGTCCCCATTAAACTTAGAAAGTTGAATTATAAAGAATTGCATTCTTCCGTAGTGCAGTATCGGAGCTGATACCGTTTATTTACAACAGCATATGTCAAGAATAGTCGGAGAAAAAATTGTTCAAAATCAACAACCTTTATATACCCAAAATTTCTGCCTTAATCATCAGCATTGACTTTTTACTGCTTGTGCTTGCTTTTTTTGCAGGAATTCACCTGCGATTCGCTGAAGGGCAAGGATTTACCGTGTCTTTTTTCCAGGATTCATTTTATGAAGCTTGTATCTTTATTTTTACCATGATCTTCAGTATGGCGGCTATGGGAATGTATCTCCCAGAAACACAACGCGATTTCAATACAACATTATTTCGTTTGATGCCATCGGTTGCACTGTGCTTTGGATTAATGACATTCATCTTTTATATCTTTCCAGAAACTTATTTAGGTCGCGGCGCATTATTGATTGTCATGGTTTTATCTTTTATTGAAATTTTAATCGCCAGAACCCTTCTGTATAAAGGAATCAGTGTAGATATTTTAAGGCCCCGCACATTGGTACTAGGTACCGGGAAAAACGCAAATGATTTGATTAATCAAAATGGAAAATTGCCGGCGCATCACCAACCAAAAATAGTCGGATTCATACCGTTTCCCGGAGAGGAACGCCATGTTCCCGCTACCTTAGTCGTCACCGACAAAGACTCATTGATGTCGTTAGCTGGAAAATACAAGGCTGAAGAAATCATTATCGCCCCCCAGGAAAGAAGAGGCGGATACTTTCCTATTCAGGAATTGCTTGAATGCAAAATGCACGGTATCCGAGTGATGGATATCGCCACTTTTTACGAACGGGAAAATGGCCATATTCGTATGGATTCATTATATCCAAGCTGGTTTGTTTTTGGAGGCGGATTTGATCAAAGTTTGTTGAGGTCAACAATTAAGCGGATTTTTGATTTATTAGCCAGTCTAGCGCTGTTGATGATTACATTGCCAGTTATGCTGATTGCTGCATTGCTCATTTTGCTTGAGGATGGCTTCCCCATATTTTACCGTCAGGAAAGAGTCGGCAAAAGTGGGGAAACTTTTATGGTTTTGAAATTTCGCAGCATGCGTAAAAACGCCGAAAAAGACAAAAAGCCTCAATGGGCCGCAACTAACGATCCACGTATCACGAAAGTCGGCAACATTATTCGCAAATTACGGATTGACGAATTACCCCAAATCGTCAATGTACTGAAGAATGAAATGAGCTTCGTCGGGCCTCGCCCAGAACGGCCCTATTTTGTCAACATGCTCAATGCGCAGGTTCCCTATTATGGCGTAAGGCACAGTGTCAAGCCGGGCATTACCGGCTGGGCTCAAGTTCGATATCCGTATGGATCTTCAGTTGAAGATGCCATTGAGAAATTACAATACGACTTATATTACGTTAAGAACCACAGTCTGTTTCTTGACGCAGTGATCCTGGTTCTGACAGTCGAAGTCGTCTTAATGGGCAAAGGCAGCAGATAACCCTAATAGCGACATCCGTTATGTGGACAAATATTGCGACCATCAGTTACTCGGCGGCGGCCGTTGCCTTCCTCTTCCTATCCATTCTGCTGTTGACAAACTGGCGCGGCAGATTATACGGCATGATACTGGCCATCGCCTGTATCATGTCAGCGCTTTGGGCTACCATTACAGCTATCAACACTGTTTGGAGCTATTCGTATACATCATTAGTAATTATTATGGAAATTCTGAGAAATGCAAGCTGGTCGGCATTTCTCATTGTATTGATCGGTCCATTCCAGACGAAATCAGACAATTTATCACCGCCTCGATTTAGGCCCTCTATTCTTTTTATTGCATTGGTTTATCTTTTCTTTATTGGCCATGCAATTTATACCTTCCAGGATGATTCATTTGCTCCTGGCATATCTTTCACCAACCTGACCGGAATTATGGGCTGTATGATGATGGCGATCATCGGCATCATTTTGGTCGAGCAGTTTTACAGAAATACACTTCCAGAAAAACGCTGGGGCATTAAATTCATCAGTCTGGGCATCGGTGCAATTTTCATTTATGACTTTTATCTTTTCAGTGACGCACTGTTATTCAGACATATCAATTTTGATATCTGGGCTACACGGGGTTTTATCAATGCATTTATAGTACCGCTAATTGCCATATCCGCAGCGCGTAATCCAAAGTGGGCTGTGGGCATCGCCGTTTCCCGTCAAGTCATCTTTTATACAGCCGCATCATTTGGCACAGCCATTTACCTGCTTGTTATGGCAGGCGCTGGCTATTACCTGCGCTTTACGGGAGACAAGTGGGGCCCTATATTGCAGGTAAGTTTTCTGTTCGGCGCAGTTATACTGCTTATTGGCATATTGTTCTCAGGGACGATCAGGTCATGGCTAAAAGTTTTCATCAGCAAACATTTTTATAGCTATAACTATGACTACAGAGAAGAATGGTTGCGTTTTACACGCACACTGTCCGAGGAAAAAGGAGAATTAAAAGAACGCGTGATTCAATCCTTTGCGCAACTGGTTGAAAGTCCTGGTGGCGGACTATGGCTGAAGCAGGATACAGGCCTTTTTATTCCGGCGCAACAATGGAATATACCGCACACCAAGGAAACTGTTGAACAAAATAATCCACTTTGCGTGTTTATGGAACAAAAAGATTGGATAATTGATTTAAACGAATATCGGGCAAATCCTTCAATTTATGCACCGATGATAATCCCGGAGTGGCTTCAAAAAATATCGGACGCTTGGTTTGTCATTCCATTGATCCAGCATGGAAAGCTTTTTGGTTTTGTCGTACTGATTAAACCCAGAAGTAAAATCAAACTAAACTGGGAGATAAGAGATTTACTTAAAGTCGCCGGCAATCAGGCCATGAGCCACCTTGCCCAGGAAGAAGCGTCACAGGCACTGATGGTAGCCCGGCAATTTGAATCGTTTAATCGTATGTCTACATTCGTGGTACATGATTTAAAAAATTTGATCTTTCAACTGTCACTGTTACTATCAAATGCGGAAAAACATAAAAACAATCCTGCATTCCAGGATGATATGATACAAACAGTAAATTTATCCATTGGCAAAATGAAACGCCTGCTTGAGAAATTAAGCAACAGTCATTCTCTGGATAAACCAGATAATATTTTCTTAAATCAATTACTGCAGGAAATCGTTGAGAGTAAGTCTATTTTTGAACCCAGACCTGTATTCATACCTCATCCGACTGAATTGATAATTTCAGCTGAAAAAACACGAATAAAACGCGTCATCAGCCACATTGTACAAAATGCAATCGAAGCCACGCCCAAAGATGGTACGGTCAAAATTTGTTTATTTCAAAAAAATAATGAAGCTGTGATCGAAATTCAGGATACCGGTCATGGAATGAGCGAAAAATTTGTTCAGGAAAAGCTATTCAAACCATTTGAATCCACCAAATCCGCAGGTATGGGTATTGGTGTTTTTGAGAGCAAAGAGTATATACAAGAGATTGGCGGGAAACTGGAGGTTTCCACTCAAGAATCCGCCGGCACGACTTTTTACATCACATTAAATTTGTTGAGCGTAACAGCAGAAAACGGGAGCATATAATAACCTTCTAAACTAAAAAAAAAAGACTACTCACGCGTTTGTTCGAAAAAAAGGATGAAAAAATCATCGGTAAAATGTCAACTTAACATCCGGGAATGTCCTTTAATTTTGATAATAAGTATGTAAAGCCATTTACTGCAAATTTACATGCTCTATTTTCCAGAAAAAAACAATTTAATTTTGGACGCGCAATCGAAAACAGGTAACTAATATGTCAAAAAGTCGGGAAAAACAAAAGCTGCTGGTTATAGAAGATGATCTCGGTTTACAGAAACAACTTCGCTGGAATTTCGATAATTATGAAGTTTTTGTCGCTTCTGACCGCGAAAGCGCACTGACCAGCGTTAGACGGCACGAGCCTGCTGTTATCACAATGGACTTAGGCCTTCCCCCTGATCCCGATGGCGCAACCGAAGGATTGGCAACGCTGCAACAAATTCTCGCGTTGGCACCGGATACCAAAATTATTGTCCTGACAGGTAACCAGAACCATGCTCATGCTTTAAAAGCAATTGAGATGGGCGCTTATGATTTTCACCAGAAACCGTTCGACCCTGACATGTTGAAACTGGTGGTGGAACGGGCATTTTATTTACATGCAATACAACAGGAAAACCGCCGTTTGAATCAGGTCCAGAGCAACTCTCCGATAGACGGATTGATTACGCGCGATCCTGAATTACTGAAAGCATGTCGCAGCATTGAAAAAGTGGCGCCTTCGGATGCAACTGTAATGTTGCTGGGTGAAAGTGGAACAGGCAAGGAAGTGTTGGCAAAGGCTCTACATAATCTGAGTAACCGAAAATCAAAACGCTTTATGGCCATTAATTGCGCCGCGATCCCGGAAACACTTTTAGAAAGTGAGTTATTCGGCTATGAAAAAGGTGCTTTTACAGGCGCATCAAAACAAACACTCGGTAAGATTGAGCTGGCTGACGGCGGCACTTTTTTTCTCGATGAAGTGGGTGATTTGCCTTTTCAGTTACAGGCAAAGCTTTTGCGATTTCTCCAGGAAAGAGTGATTGAGCGTATCGGTGGGCGTGAAGAAATCCCCGTTGACGTACGTATTGTCTGCGCCACACATCAGGATCTTAATAAACTAATGGAAGCCGGAAAGTTTCGTGAAGATCTTTATTTCAGGCTCAGCGAAATTGTCATTACAATTCCGCCACTGAGAGACCGGATTGGCGACGCCTTATTGCTTGCCCACCATTTTAAAAACAAGTTTTGTGCAAAGGAAGGGAAAGCAACCCTCAATTTCAATCAAGAAGCTATTGCTGCAATTGAGCAGCACCAATGGAGCGGTAATGTCCGCGAAATTGAAAACTGTATCAAACGCGCCGTGATAATGGCTGATGACTCGACTATTACCGCAGAAGATTTGGGGTTGCAGACAACTGACGCAATTGTCGAACCGCTTAACCTGAAATCAATCCGTGAACAGGAGGAATGCAAAGCACTTGTCAAAGCATTAGCTAGAGCTGATGGAAATGTTGCGCAAGCTGCAAAATTACTCGGCGTCAGCCGTCCTACGATTTATGATTTAATGAATCGGTGTGGTATTAAAACCTAGTATGCTCGATAGCCAAAAAATGCACCAGGATTATTTGAACTATACAAGCGGCGCATATAATCAGTGACCAAGAGGCCTTAACCAGTGGTTTATTTAGTACATGACTTGATTTATCAGACCGCAAATCATACACCCGATGTAGATGCGTTGTCTTATCAGGGACAAAAAAAAAGTTATCAAGAACTTGCAAGCGAAATTGAACAATTAGCAGCGGGGCTATTAAGCGCAGGACTTGGCCGCGGCGAACGGCTGGCAGTTTATCTGGAAAAACGCTTGGAAACTGTCAGTACTCTATTCGCAGCCAACGCAGCTGGAGGCGTATTTGTACCCGTTAATCCATTGCTAAAACCTGAACAGGTTGGCTATATTATGGCAGACTGCAATGTCCGTATTTTAGTGACTTCAACTGAAAGGCTGAAATTACTGGCCGAAGTTTTGCCTTCCTGCCACGATCTGCATACGGTCATCATCATTGACAATAAGACCGGTGTTACAGAAATTGCCGGGGTAAATATTCTCAGCTGGGCGGCTTTACATTCTGTCCGAACTACAAAAAAACCCAATCGCGTCATTGATGGCGACATGGCAGCCATTCTCTACACTTCTGGCAGCACAGGAAAACCCAAAGGCGTTGTGCTATCGCACAGAAATATCGTTACCGGTGCAAAAAGCGTAGCGCAATATCTTGGAAACAGATCGGACGACAGAATTTTGTCAGTACTGCCACTCAGTTTTGATTACGGTTTGAGTCAATTGACTACAGCCTTTCATGTGGGCGCAACCAATGTACTCATGAATTATCTGCTGCCAAGGGATATTGTTCGGACAGTTGAGAAAGAAAACATCAGCGGCCTCGCAGCGGTACCGCCACTTTGGATTCAATTGGCCCAGCTAAACTGGGAAAAAGCTCAATCATTACGCTATATTACCAATTCAGGTGGAGCAATGCCTCGCGCCACACTTGATTTGCTTACCAAAGCTCTGCCGCGCACCCGGATTTTTCTGATGTACGGTTTGACCGAGGCATTTCGATCGACTTATCTGCCGCCGGAAGAAATTGAGCGCCGCCCTGACTCAATCGGTCAGGCCATACCCAATGCCGAAATATTGGTATTGCGCGAAGATGGTTCCCATTGTGTACCGGGAGAACCGGGAGAACTAGTACACCGCGGCGCACTGGTATCGATGGGGTACTGGAACGACACCGACAAAACTGCAGCTTGCTTCAAACCTATCATTGCTCACCAAAATGGATTAACCATTCCTGAACTTGCCGTCTGGTCAGGTGACACTGTACGCATGGATGAAGAAGGTTTTCTTTACTTCATTGGGCGCCGAGATGAAATGATTAAAACTTCGGGATATCGAGTAAGCCCAACTGAAATAGAAGAAATCGTATATGCAACGGAAAAAGTTGGGGAAACAGTGGCTCTTGGCGTACCTCATCCCGTTCTTGGTCAGGCAATACTGGTTATCGCAACACCACGCGAAGGAACGTCGCTAAATGCCGAAGAACTAATGACAGCTTGCAAACAGCGCCTTCCTGCATATATGCTGCCCAGTTACATTGACATTCGTAAAGACAGTCTACCGAGAAGTCCGAACGGCAAAATTGACAGAAAAAAACTATTCAAGGAAATGCAAAATCAATTTATGGAAAACAACACATGACTGGCGCTCAAATCCACCATGCCGATTTCACACAATTCCCGGTGCAAAACGATTGCCTGGAAATTGGCGGGATACCACTTACCCGGTTAGTACAGCGAGTCGGCAGAACGCCCTTCTATGCTTATGATCGAAAAAAAATTACAGAGCGCGTTCAACTGCTGCGCGAATCACTACCTGCTGGCATTCATATACATTATGCAATGAAAGCCAATCCAATGCCGGCAGTTGTGCAACACTTGGCAAACCTGGTTGATGGTATTGATGTTGCTTCTGCCGGTGAAATGCGCACTGCTCTCGATACCACCATGCCAGCTCAACAGATCAGTTTCGCCGGGCCTGGAAAAACAGAGCACGAATTATCCAGCGCTATTGCAGCTGGCATTGTTCTGAATATGGAATCTGAAAGAGAACTCTCACTAATTACTCGGATAGCGGATCAAATAGGCATAAGGCCAAATGTAGCTATTCGAGTTAATCCGGATTTTGAACTCAAGTCATCCGGTATGAAAATGGGCGGCGGTCCCAAACAGTTTGGCATTGATGCAGAATTGGTGCCCGCATTACTGACGAAAATTGGCAGACTTGATCTAAATTTTATTGGTTTTCATATTTTCAGCGGATCGCAAAATCTAAAAGCGGAAGCACTGCAAGAAACACAGGAAAAAACATTACAATTAGGCCTGAAACTGGCAGAAAGCGCGCCTTCACCTGTACGCATGTTGAATATCGGCGGTGGCTTCGGCATTCCCTATTTTCCGGGAGAGAGACCATTGGAT
Organism: Burkholderiales bacterium; assembly: GCA_024235755.1. Classification (GTDB taxonomy): domain Bacteria; phylum Pseudomonadota; class Gammaproteobacteria; order Burkholderiales; family Nitrosomonadaceae; genus Nitrosomonas. The sequence goes on from JACKLV010000005.1 coordinate 147,704, forward strand.
ATTCATGCGATTGGTCAGAATCTGGACAACCTGTTGCCCTCAGTCAGACAACGACTCCCCGAAGCAAAGATTGTTGTGGAGCTTGGCCGGTATATCGTAGCTGAAGCAGGCATATATGTTTGTCGCATCATCGAGCGAAAAAAATCTAGAGGAAAAGTATTTTTAGTTACCGACGGTGGTCTCCACCACCATCTAGCCGCAACTGGAAATTTTGGACAGGTAATCCGTAAAAATTATCCAGTCATGATCGGCAACAAAGTGTTTGGCACACCCAGAGAAACCGTTTCGGTCGTCGGGCCACTATGCACACCCCTAGATTTACTGGCGGAACAAATGGAAATGGCGCAGACGGAGGAAAATGATCTTGTAGTAGTTTTGCAATCAGGTGCATATGGACTCACTGCGAGCCCAACTGCGTTTCTGGGTCACCCTGAGCCCACTGAAGTACTGGTCTAGCCGTTGCTTTAAATCAATATAAATCATGATTACTCATGATATTTTCAATTAATTCATTATAATAGAAACATTAGTCATTCTGTTTCAGGCTAAGTTTCTAAGAAAAAATACTAGGAGATCAGTATGGGAGGTATTTGCGGTTGGACAGGCTGCAATACGGAAGTTACCGAGAGTCGCTCGTTACTTGAAGACATGACCAAGCCAATAATGCAGTATGACAGTCGTCCCGTTCAAATGCTCTTTGGAAAAAAATCGGCGCTTGCTGTGAACGGGCATCCTGACAACGTCCATACTTTTCAAGGCCAAGGCATAATCATTGGAATACTGGGGCATATTCGATTAACAATTAATCAATCCGATCAGCATTCTCAACCTCACAATAAAGCCCAATTTTTTCTGGAAAACTGGTTGAACATAGGTGAAAAAGCATTTGCCAATCTCGTAGGTGAGTTTACGCTTTGCATCATTGATGAAAATAAAAATCAGTGTACGCTAGCCGTTGATCGTATGGGCACCAGATCACTGACCTGTCAGGCCAGCGGTACGCAGTTAATTTTTTCCACTTCATTAGATGCGATCATTAGACATCCGCAAGCAAAACCCCAGATTGATGCCCAGAGTCTATTTAATTATGTTTATTTTCATATGATTCCCAGCCCGGGAACTATTTACAAAAACCAACACAGGTTGTTGCCTGGCGAATACCTGACTTTCAAGAATAATGAAATTATAACCGACTATTATTGGAAACCCAGCTTCGAAGAATCAAATACGCGCTCATTTGAAGATCTTAAGGCCGAATTGCATACACTTTTACGGTCCAGTATACGCGATGCAATCGGGAACGAATCTGCCGGCGCGTTTTTAAGTGGTGGAACTGATAGCTCTACCATAGCCGGAGTTCTTGGAGAAGTTACCGGAAAACCTGCGGCAACCTATTCCATAGGTTTCGATGCCACAGGATATGATGAAATGGAATATGCACGGATTGCTGCCCGCCATTTCGCTACCAAGCATCATGAATATTATGTAACTCCCGATGATGTCGTCACAGCTGTCCCTGAAATTGCCGCAGTTTTTGATCAGCCTTTTGGCAATGCTTCTGCGATACCCGCTTTTTTTTGTGCCCGTATGGCAAAAGCGGACGGCATTACCCGGCTTTTAGGTGGCGACGGAGGCGATGAACTGTTCGGTGGAAATGAACGTTATGCTAAACAATATCTATTTTCATTATACTCACATTTACCAGCATTCTTGCGTGAAAAAATTCTTGAACCCTGGACAAAAAGCGTCTCTGGAAAACAGCTTGTGCCACCCTTTCGTAAAATTTATCGATTTGTAGAGCAGGCGGCGATTCCTATGCCTGCGCGTATGAATACTTACAATTTGCTATTGCGCCACGGCATAACATCAGTCTTTACATCAGAATTTCTGGCTACAGTCAATACCACTTTGCCTGACGTATTAAACGATCAAACGTATCATCAAGTGAATGCGAAAAGCCTTATTAACAAGATGCTTGCATATGACTGGAAATTTACACTTGCAGATAACGATTTGCCTAAAGTTGTAAATGCTTGCGAACTTGCCCAAATCGATGTCGCTTTTCCATTAATCAGCGATGAAATGGTATTCTTCTCAACACAACTCAGGCCAAACTATAAAGTAAAAAAAACCAGATTACGGTATTTTTTTAAAGAAGCGCTAAAAGACTTCCTGCCCAAAGAGATTATTGTTAAGCAAAAACACGGATTCGGTCTGCCATTCGGTGTCTGGCTGCAAAAACACCCCCAACTAAGGGCACTGGCTGCTGACAGCTTGACCGATCTTAAAGCGCGTAACATGATCAGAAGTGATTTTATAGACACATTACTCGACCAACACTTACAGGAACATGCAGGCTATCATGGTGCCATGATCTGGATATTGATGATGCTGGAACAATGGCATAAGCTCCGTAAAACACAATTATAAACAATGGGTTCGTAATGAGCGAGACTTATGATATCTTCAAAAGAGCGTTTAATTTGATTGAAGCGGACACATCAGAGCTTCGTCGTATAGCGTATCAATTACGTTTTCAGGTATTTTGTTTACATTATCAGTACTTACCTGCTTCAAATTATCCAGATGGTTTGGAAATAGATGAATATGATGAACGTTCGGTTCACATGCTAATACAATTTATTCCGACCGGAAAATTCGTTGGTACTGTTCGCTTGATTTTACCCGACCAATCAAATCCAGAAAGCCTGTTTCCCATTGAACTGAATACCCAAATTGATCCAGCTTTATTCAGTTTTAATGTTGCAACCAGAAAATATACTGCTGAAATTTCGCGCTTTCTTATTTCGCCAGATTTTGATCGGAGGAAACGGGATCGCAGACGATCAACTGAACAAAGCCAGTCAGCGGGCTCTACGAACACAACTCAGCCAACTGTCAATCACAACCCTGTAAAAGAACGACGCAAGGGAGAGAGACGCAATAGTGACCGGCGTTGCCTTAGTGTTTACATGGTGTTAATGGCGGCCGTTGTCCGCATGTCAGCAGCAAATGATATTAAGTACTGGTTTTCTGCCATGGATCCCGCATTGAATCGGTTAGTAGGCTTTTCAGGAATGCGAATCGACCCAATTGGGCCCGTCGTAAATTACCACGGTTTACGCCAACCGCATTTTGGAGAAATGAATGATGTACTCAGCAGATTGTATAAACGTAATCACGGCGCTTGGGAAGTAATAACAGACCTTGGCAAATACTGGCAAGAAGAATAAAAACACTATCAAAAAACTTGGACTTTAATCGTTATTCTAATGCCACAAATATATCAAGCCTATAAACTAAGTTCGCTATACGGATTTATAAGCACTAATGCGTAAACAAAATACAAATTATCTTTGTATTCTTCTGATATCCCTTTTTTTTGCCATCGCTGAGACTAAGGCAGAAAGCAGCTATCAGATAGTAACGCATCCTGATGTAAACGAGGCGAGTATATCCAAAAACTATTTACGGGCTATCTTTAGCATGCGCCTGCGAACATGGCCCAATGGCCTAATCATCAAAGTATTCGTCCTGCCGGATGATAATCCGTTGCATCATAGCTTTTCAAAAGAGCAATTAAGCTTGTTTCCCTATCAATTACGACAGTCTTGGGATCGCTTGGTATTCTCTGGTACAGGTCAGGCACCTACAACAGTTTCTTCAAATGAAGAAATGCATGCCAAAATCAAGAATACGCCAGGTGCTATCGGATACATAGAAACCTCTTATATCGATGATGAAATCCATGTACTCCAGATTAAATAGTCGACCGTTTTTCTTTTTACTAGGATTGCTGTTCAATGCAACCGCGATCATGCTCGTATTCATTCTATGGGCCTACAGCCCTTTCGTTAAAGCTCAGGAAAAAACAGACGGAAGCAATGTAGAAAATAAAAATTCAGCATCTTCTGCATGGTCAACTGCCAAAGATTTACTCGACAATCTGCAGATACAAGGTTTTGCCAGCCAGGCTTTTATTGCCACTTCCGATAATGATGTGTTCGGCAATACAGACGAAGGCGGCGGCTTCGGTTTTACAGAATTAGGATTGAATGCATTGCTACGCCCACTCCCAAGATTGCAATTATCTGGACAAATGCTTTCTCGCCGAGCTGGTAAAGACAACAATGGCACCCCACGCCTTGATTTTGCATTTTTTGATTACCGACTGTATTCACACGAAACCAATCAATTTGGTATCCGGTTTGGTCGGTTAAAAAACCCTTTTGGCTTTTACAATGACACGCGTGACGTGCCGTTTACACGGCCCAGTATCTTGTTGCCACAGTCCATTTATTTCGATAGAACCAGAAATGTCGGGCTTTCAGCCGATTCGATTCAGTTTTATGGCGAAACATCAGATGCCCAATGGGGTGACCTTACAATCCAATTTGGCATTACCCGGCCTATTGTCGATGACCGGGATACTGAAATCTCATTGTTAGGCTCAGCTCTGACAGGCGGTTTATCCCCCGATGTTTCTCTGATAGGGCGCGGCCTTTACGAAACGCCTAATAAGCGTTTCCGATTCGCAGTCAGTGGAGTATGGTTCAATGCCGATTACAAACCCGGAGCAAATGATCCAATCACAGTCAGCCCAGGATCAATTCAATTTTCTCCAATTTACATATCCGCTCAATATAATACCGAACGCTGGAGTCTGACTTCGGAATATGCGCTTCGAAAGTTCAGATACTCAAATTTCGATTTCGCAAGGCTTGACAGTCAAGATTTTTATGGGGAAAGCTTTTATTTCCAGGGTGAATACCGATTCAATCACAAATGGGAAGCGTTAATACGGTATGATGTGTTGTATACAAACAGGAGCGATCGTGATGGCAGTGAATTTGCAGCCGCGTCAATAACAGGAACCCCTGCTCACTCACGTTTTGCCAAAGATTTGACTGTTGGGTTGCGTTGGAACATCACTCCCAGAATTATGGCGCGACTAGAATATCACCGGATTAATGGAACGGCATGGCTTGCGCCATTAGATAATCCAGACCCACTCGACACAAGTAAAAACTGGAATCTTTTTGCTGCACAGCTTTCCTTCCGCTTCTGACATAACTATCTGATGTCACAGATTATCAAAAAAGAAACGCCTACTCACGCAGCGCCTGTCGACAATAAAAAGCGCGTATTTCTCAGTTTCAAATGGAAAATTACCTCACTCAGCAGCCTAATTTTATTAGCGGTTGTACTGTTGTTCTGTATTGTCAGTTATTTGGGGTTGATTACTAACTTTAATGACCAGCGGAATATTGAACATCAACGTTTTGAAAGAGAGATTGACAGTCTTATTGAACGATTATCACAAAGACTACGTCAACAAGCTGAAACAATTCCTTTTTTAGATGGCATGGGAGAAGCGTTGTTATCGAATGATAAAGAAGCGATTAGCAGCATATTCGATCAACATTGGACATTATTACATTTTCACAGCGGCGTTGAATTCGTTCGATTATATAACACTTCAAACGAATTAACTGCTGACTGGGGTATTACGGAACTCAACGTCAACGATGATGGCGCCATTTTAAAGTGGGTAAAAGAAGTTAATCAGAACGAAATACCCATCAGTCCGTTGCTATGTAGGCGCAACTGCATTCAGCTCACTGTTGCCCCACTATTAATTGAAGGACAAACAGCAGGTATTGCCGTTATCGGCATTTCACTGGCCGATGCGCTCTTGGCATTCAAACGCATTTCAGGTGCTGACATAGGCTTATTGTTACACAACGCTAATCCAGCTGACCCGGAAGCATCGCGTCTTGAATCGTGGGAAACCACCGTAGTCGCATTAACCAATAAAGCTGACAGTTACGAAATCCTTAATGCAGCTTCCAAATTGTACACACTCGCTGACAGCCTGAAAAACATTGTCCAAATTAACTGGAATCACCACCATCACCAGATAAAGCTGTATCCTTTAAATTCAGTCAATAAAAATCGCGCAAATTTGGTTGTCATTTCCGACGTCACCTCTGCAGTGAACAATATTTATGATTCGATTTGGAAAATTGCACTGATAGGACTATTAGGATTAATCATTTCAGAATTTCTCTTATTCAGTATTTTTACGCGATTACTTTCTCGTTTAAAAGACGTCTCTTTTACGCTACCCCTATTAGCCAGCGGACAATTTGAAGACTTTAGGCATTCGCTAACGCTGACCAAGAAAAAACAAATTTACAGAGATGAAATCGACATGCTCTACGATGCCGCCGTTAAATTATCAATACAGCTGGAAGATCTTGAGCAGAAAGTATCTTCCCGAACGAAGCTACTCATTGCACAAAAAGATGAATTAAGTAGAGAAAGGGATTTCGTCGCCAACCTGCTCGATACCGCCCAAGTTATCGTTCTGACACAAAACTCGAGCGGTAGGATTATTTCCATGAATGCTTATGGTGAGATGCTTACTTATTACTCTGAAGACGAGCTCAAAAATACACCGTTTTTAAATATTCTCGTTTCAGACTTTGATTCACATGAACTATCAATGCATTTGGATGAAATTAACCAGGGATTGCGCGAACAGTTGCGTCATGAAGCTATTACTCATTGTAAAGATGGTACAACGCGGCATGTCGCCTGGCTTCATTCGCGTCTTTCCTGGAATTCGATTGATGACCCTTCTGTCCTGTCCGTTGGGCTTGATATTACGGAATACAAACGGGTTGAAGGTCATCTGGCGTGGCTGGCTGATCATGATCCTTTAACGAATTTGTATAATCGCCGCCGCTTCAGTGAAGAACTCGAACAAGCAATTAGCCGGTCCGATCGATATCATCATGCCGGGGCGTTACTATTTTTTGATCTGGACCGCTTCAAATACATTAACGACACTAGCGGCCATCAGGCCGGTGATGCCTTACTCAGGATGGTAGCAGGCATGTTGTTGCGCACAATACGCTCTGACGACATTTCAGCTCGTTTAGGGGGTGATGAGTTTGCCGTCATTCTACCCGAGATCGATACAGCAGGCGCAATTGAAGTTGCAAAAAAAATTCTGGCACATCTGAGCGAAACACAACTCACCATCAACAGCCGCACACATAAAGTTTCCGCTAGTATCGGCATCGCGCTTTTCCCCGAGCACGGCGAAAACGTACATGATTTGTTGGCAGCTGCAGATTTGGCGATGTATCAAGCCAAAGATACGGGACGTAACGCATGGTATCTCTTTTCAAAAGAAGACCGCAGCAGAGAACGCGTGCAAACCCTTGTTTACTGGAAGGAAAAAATAGAATATGCGCTGTTGCATGACAGATTTATGCTTTATTTCCAGCCCATCATGAACGTGCGAACTAAACAAATAAATCATTATGAAGTGTTATTACGCATGCATGATGTTGATGGCTCAATTTTATCCCCTGCTGGCTTTATTACCGCTGCTGAGCATACGGGACTTATCCATTCCATTGATCATCTGGTTCTGCATAAAGCAATTATGCAGGCAGCCAAAATCAATCAGAATGGCAAAAACAACATCAGTCTTTCAATCAACTTATCTGCACACGCGTTTAACGATCCCGAATTACTGCCAATCATCAAACAAAAACTTATCGATCATAAAGTAGATCCAAAAACACTGATGTTTGAAATTACAGAAACTGCCGCTCTTGAAAACCTACCCGGAGCACGTGCACTGATGAAAGAGATTAAAGACCTCGGGTGTGGGTTTGTACTGGATGATTTTGGTGTAGGTTTTTCTTCCTTTTATTACTTAAGGGAATTGCCAGTTGACACAGTAAAAATTGACGGTTCGTTTATACGAAATATTATCGAGAACAAAGATGATCAAATCCTCGTAGAGGCTCTATGTAGTGTCGCAAGCGGCTTTGGTAAGAATATAACTGCAGAATTTGTCGAAAACGAAAAAATATTTAGCGTGCTTGGAAGGATGAAAATTGACTACGCTCAAGGATATTACATCGGTAAACCTGCACCCTATCACACTTACTTCTTAAAAGAAGTCGCGCCTGTTAAAAAATAGCGGCACATATCTATTTAATAAACTCACTAGCTGCTACCACAGCCCTAGTTTCATTATTTAACAATTCAACTTGTTTAATCAGCAGTTCTATATTCCTCCAGCCCGTTTCCTCAGCCAATGGAATCCATCGTGCACGTAAATAACCATCTCGGTCTATTAAAAATTCCATATGATCAGGAATTGAGCCACGCCCCAATAAATCCGCACGATTCATTGTCCGGCGTGATAATGCATAACTTTGCACAATTTCATGAGCACCATCGACCACGAGCGGAAAAGGCAAATCCTCAGTTACCTCAAGCAATTCGTCGGGTGTTAATGTTTGTTCCGGAACAGCTAAAATTGCCAGATTCTCTGCTTTGAGATTGGCATAATTTTGTTTGAGTTGCACAATACGTTTGTTTGATTCTGGCCAGGAAAAAATAACAAGCAGCACCGATTGCTTGCCACGATAATCCTGAAGAACTCCACTTGTTCCATCATACGTCGTATAAGCAAAAACAGGGGGGTGGATATTTTTTCTATTAGGTATAATTTCTGGCGACAGTATCCGAGCCTGATATCCCCGAGACAACCCATAAACATAGTTTACCAAATCCCAACGGTCTTCTTCAGATAGCTGGTCTGCATAACCAGGCATATCCGTATCCTTCATACCATAAGATATCCAATAGTAAAAATCACCAGGTGTGTGTTCAACGGTGTGTGGCTCCGTCAGCATATCTGGTAGTACCGTGGACAAGGTTCTTGCCTTGATACCATTTCCTCTTCCTTGAGGCCCATGACAATCGACACAATGCTCGGCATAAAGCTCCGCACCATAAGAAATAGAAACCGCATCATAGGGTACCGGCGGTTTTAAATAGGTTTCAGGATACGCTTCAATAGTTAATGGCGGCAATGCTACCGCAAGCCCAGAAATTACCAGTACTGCTGAAATGGCAATCAATCTTTTCAAGCTCCAATTAGCTGTACGTCCCAAATACAATACAATCAAAGCTAAAGCAGCAATCGCAAGCCCGCACCAAACCTGCACAGCAACATTTTCCATGTTCCAAGTTGCAACAATAGAGAAACGAAATGGAAAAGGCCAATCGTCGATCAACGCATATTTAGCGGGCGTTGCATTATTTGCAATAATGGTCGCGATAAATAACAACACAACTGCCAGCAAAAATTCAATCCGCACCCATTTGCGCATACCCGCGGCATTTTTCTTTGTTTCGAAACCATCTTTACTGCTAGCAAATAAAGGCAGCCAATAGGAACGCACACTCGCGGCGATGGCCAGAATAATACACAATAACAAGATTTTTGCACTGAGCAGCCAGCCATAGGGCGTCGCCACCAACGCAGCATAATGATCGTCAAAAATGTGATCCCCGACAATTACCCCGGTCAACACAATTAAAAGCATAACGGGTAACGCCATTGAGGAGAAACGGTTTAGTATCTGAACATCCAGGAAACTAGATTTTTTACTTTTTATCAGTGTTACATATTCATATTTTAGCAGCAATAAGGCAGGCAAACCTCCCAGCCATACACCAGCCAAAATAATATGCAACGCGTATGGCATCACATTTGAAATTGTCATTCCTTCTGCTGCTGAATGACTAACCATTGCATCAGCAATCAAGGGAACTGTAGCTATCAACGCACAGAACAAATAGCGTCCTCGTGCTTTTTCGTTTTTTCGAAGATAAGCAACAAAAAGTGTTAATAAAACTGCAGAAACTAAGTGTCCCGCCCAGATCTGGCCTGTCCGCGTATCCTTAATAAAATCAAACCATACCTGCGCTTGTAAAAGTTTGCTGATATCACCCGTAACCTGTCCAATTGTTGTCGCCAAAGTTACTACCAACCCGATGACGATACTAATTGCCAATTTTGGAAATAATCTTTCTAGCTTCTCCACCCATTGCGCTGAATAGGTCTGTTTTTCCTTACCGGCAATCACTAAAAAAATACAACTGCCTAAGATAATCAAATTCGCTGCAAGCTGGAACCAGCGTGCGAATGCTGCAACCACTTCTAACATTTTATTGCTGAGCTTCTTTTATTCTAAAACCATAACTTGATTCAACAACATGTCCATCTATTGATAGCACACGGAACTGAACTTTGTAACTGCCCGGAGCCAAAGTAGGCAAAGCCAGCACAACCGATTTCGGATCATCTTGAACTGCTTTTGGCTCGGCAGCTGAGACATTTTTTTCGCTAGAATCCAAGACCTTTACTGAAGCATAAGCCGCCTCAATTTCTTCGTTGAACCAAAGCTGAATTTGTGATGGTGATTCAGAAAGCGATGCTCTTCTCGGTGGATCTGATTTAACCAAAGAAGCATGTGCCCATACATGGTTAATTTGCATTATTAACGCAAACATACACACACAAGTCAGTAATCTTAGGACGCCTCTAACTGCTGATTTATGAAATTCATCAATTCGCATTTTATTCACCATTTTTATTTGTGCTTTATAGAAAGACTATATTGATATATTAAAATCAGTTTTGATTTTAAATGCCGAATCGAGTTCCTTCGCTGAAGAATTCGATTACGCCCTGAATATAATTATACTTTTCTTTTAGCAGCCATCCAGTTTTTGAACCGTTTGGACTTGAAGAGTTTGTAACCAATCAATGTTATCAGCAACAAACCAATCACAGGACCAATCGTAGCTCTGAATACTTCTGCATAATTAATCATGTCAACGCGCAGTTGGTATACATACTTCAACGGTTGCACACCCTCCGCCGTTACAACCAAAAGATGCCTGCCCTCTCCCAATTCCTGCTGCGTATTGATTACACCATCCTCATATATGCTTGAGCGAATGTCGACAATCACATCACCCTCTTCACTACCGCCTCTTATCAATTTTATACCTACAGGTATCTCCCGCAGCATCGGTTCCACTAAGTCCACCACCAATACCGTGTTGCCTACCGCAGGTATGTCGTGCAATAATGCCCAGCAATATCATTCTGAGGCTGATAAACACTTAAATGTATCATGTTCTCGCCCACCCGGCGCATGCAACTGTCATCCTCCAGCGCTTCTGCCCCATGTGCAAATACCGCGCCTGTATACAACGCCGCAACACATATTATAACTGTCGCGCCAATTTTCCTGGCTCGCTTTAACACTATCTCTCCTCCTGTGCAGTGCGCATCGCGTTTACAATACACGCCCGCAGTATTCTGTTCCTTTTCCGTCTCTTTCCCGCACTTGATGCAGTGCGCCCTGTCTGATTTCGCTTTCCTCGAACAAAAAGCCGGTACACCGGCTGTCATACGACAGTGGTGTACCGGCGTTGTTACTTGCTACTGTTTAAAGTCTGGTAAAGACTGGATTACCGCTCCAGCAATACTGTTAATGTAACGATTGCCTTCTTCATCCCATGTCATCAGCAAACCACCAAAACGGCTCTCAGGGTCACCCAATAAAGCCATCAAACGCTGTACTTCCCACAGTGCGTCCTTAGCTTCCAGTTTGACTTCACGAGTCTCGCCCGGCTCTATCGCCGCATCATTATCCAATGTCAAACCAGTCGCAACCAGCTCTCTCGGATAATCAGGATCAAGATGCTCACGTCCCAGCGCGTTTACAAAACGTACACCTGCCGTCGTGAACTCACCAATGTTGATCGCTGTATCACCATTGTTGGTAATGTCCATGGTTACACGTAACGCACGTCCAGGTACGTCATAGTTAGCATGCGTTACCTTGATCGCAACCGGATTCGGCTCAATCGGCAACGGCTCTATCTTAGACTCACCCGCTTGAATCGGAATGGTATACGGATGCTTGCTCTCCGTATAACGATAACCACCCCATACCAGCGCACAGGTCAGTATCGCTACACCCATGCCACTTTACGATCCATAGGATCCAGTAACAGATCGTCACCATACGCTAACAATACACGGCTGCGTGGCAAAACATCGGACGCGCTACATAGTAACCAATCCAGAATATACCCAGACCTGTCCATACTATGTGCCAGAATATACCATTGGCAAAGTTGAATGTCTCTGTGTCAATGGTCTCCTGTCAACGTCTTAACAGGGTTGGTAAAATCATCCCAGCTACCCGTAATGTTCATCCATGATGCAGGACCCGCAATCGGACCCGCCTCTTTCACGTTAACCATCGCGTGCATGTGATGACGGCCAGGAATACGCGCTTTCAGCCTAACTTCAAACTCATAGTCACGACCAATAACCAATGGCCCTGATATGAACATCGGCTCACCGTTCAGCTTGGTGCTCAAACGTACAAACACCGGGCTTGGGCTACCAACGTTGAAAACGCACGCTCAGGCTTACCCACCGCACGTGGCCAGTCTTCCGCCATGTGGAATTTACCCGTCATCGTCGCAATGTCGTTCACCTTGGTGACCTTAGGCTCCCACCTCATGTCATACCACTGTATGGTACGCATACGCAAGAACGGCTCCTGTGAACGTTCCACCATGCGCCGCTACCGGCGCAACATCAACGCTACCGTCAGCGCTAATGTCGCCGCACCTACCGCCGCTCCATACAGCCCCATGACACCCAGCTTTAACATGTTCTTTATTTTCATTATTTGATCCTCTGCAAATCCTGGTTCACCATATGCCGTGACGTCATTCTTCATCGAAATACGGCCTCTTTCGCCTTTAACATAGTAGAAAGCGGTGCAATAGATTTTGCCAAAGTACCACCAAACACAGAACATCAGCATCGATACAAAGGCCGAGAAGAACGCCGCAATCACCGTCGTGTTCCACCAAATGTACGCAATGAACCTTGCTCAATCAAACGCACATATTCCGGTGTACCCGTACGCACATACAGGAAGCCTGTATAGTCAGCTACTGAAAGCAGTACGCCTTCAACAACTACCGGCAAGTGGGTCGGACCAAAATCGGCCAGTTTCCTGGGTAAAAGAACAAACCCCAGAATCCACCACCCAGCAGCGCCGTAATCAACCAGTTACCCGTCAACAGCATGATGGTATCCAGCATCAGCGCACCAGGTATCATCGTAGAAGGTAGTACAAAGTTGATCGGGTAGTGTGACCACCAGTAAAACCCCAGTAACGTGTCAGCCATTCACCTACCAACAGGCAAACAATACACAGGGTCGCTCCATACGGTAAACGATAGTTCACCCATAAGTAATACATCAATGCCGCGCAGTACATTACACCTACAATCGGTGTCACTACCGGCCACCACTGACGGTCTTTCCAATCCAGCCAGAAATCCCAGTCACCTGCTAACAGCATAAAGTGCATGTGGAATGTTCCAACTAACAGAATACACAGAATCGGAAAATACACCGCATCAATGTATCTGACATTCTGATTGCTTCCGGCGGCATCTTCGCCGCCGCTATAATTTCGTCTGTTCTGCTCACTAGACTCTCCTTCGTTTGTTTCGTGTGATATTAATTTTAATAACATGACGATTCCTTACTGTCTTTACGACTCCTCTTCAAGCAGTACGCTTCTCCTTACTCCTCGGCGCTGTACTACTCTCGAGTATCGCCTCCACTCATAAACCAAGCAGAGGCGATTTAGTCAGTCTAGCTTAAGGAACAATCCGGTTGTTAAGGATTTCTTTGCTTTGACCATTCCAGATAACGTCCGTCAGGTTAGAGTAGCGCGTAATAATCTGCGCAGCTATACCACCTGAGAACAATCCAGCCCAGCCCAAAATCACAAATCCCCAGTGCAACGGCGCGCTAAACAGCTCTTCCATGAACCAGAACGCATGACCCCACTCGTTCAAACCAACGTTCGGCAGAATCATCAGCGGACCAGCAATCGCCATTACCAGCGGAAATGATGTGCCACGGCTATACAGTGGCAGACGTGTCATCGCATACAAGTATGCCGCTACACCGCACACAATGTACATCGGAAATGATCCATAAAACACGACCACGTGACTCGGCGTGAAGCTCGTGTCACGAATAATCACCTGATGCCAAGATGCATCTTGCTCGGTGAAGAAGCTGCCGCCCCAGTAAACACCAAACAGATAAACACCCAGCCACATCATCCAGTAGAAGTAACGCTTAACTTCCAGCTTAGGATCCAGAGTATCCAATTGCTCTTTCGTATCGCGGGTCTTCAGTATCCAACCCCAGGTCACCAATGCAAACAGCGGCATCAGTGTCATGTGAACTCGCCACAACCCCATCCATACACGGTCAAATTCAGGCTCCATTGAGTCCATACCATGCGAATACGCAAATGTACGTTGGTACCAAATCCAAAATATCGCTACCGCAAGCATTATCCCCATGCCCAGCTTGTAGTACTTGGAGTCGTACCACAATGACATGTCGTAGTCAGCACTCGCCGCACTGCTCGTTCCCATCGTTGTTGCCATCTTTTATTCCTCCTTACTTACTTGTTAATTAATACTACCTTCTCTTGTCTCTAATACTAATTAATTAGTACTGCTTTTTTACAACAAACCAAATGCTCTCTCAAAACACCCAGCCGTCGCGTCCCACAGGCTAGTCGACCTTACACCATAAAGTCAAGTCATTTGTCATAAAATCTCCACTACCTCCATGGGGACTTAGAGCATATTAATTATTTATTTCCTTTTTAACAAGGTTGTTTACGAGTTTGATAAACAGTCCCTTGAAAGCCACTCTCCTGACGAAAAATACAAATAAAAAAGCAAGAAAACCGCAAAAATAAAACTTTTATTTCTCGCTGTTTTTACACTGTAACATGATAAATTTAATTAGTTCGATCAATTCTGATCTTGGCACAGACTATCAAATCACAAAAAAATCAACATATGTGAGGTTCAGTCCTGGTGATAACTGCGCAAATTGCACTGCTTCCGTTACGCCTGTGGCATCTGTATCATAATAGAGCGCCCCAGATTCTGGGTCGTAAATAATCATATCTGTTGTATCCTGGGCCTTAGTACCTGTCGTAAATACGGATGCAGTCAATCCACCACTGTTGAGATTGGTGAAAATGGCATCTTCAAGAATGATCTTGTCATACGCATGCTTGAAGTCGGTAATGGTGTCAACCGCATCGGCAAAAGGTGCGTCGAGTATAAAATAATCCCGTCCGGACCCACCTGTTAGCATGTCTGCATCTTCGCCGCCAAATAAGAAGTCTGTCCCTCTGCCGCCTTTGATTACGTCGTTTCCAGCATGGCCAAACATGATATCATCGCCACGGAATCCAAGAATTTCATCGTTGCCAGTCGTGCCGGTCAATCTGTCAGACCGTGATGTGCCGGTAATTGCGTTCAATTCCGGTGCCGGATCTAGGATCGGTTCGGGAGCAGGCTCCGGAGTGGGTTGCGGCGCTGGATCGGTTTCCGGTTGGGGAGTGGGGTCGTTATTGCTGGCTGCCGGATCAATTAAATCCAGTTTCAGGTTACGGCTGCCGATGTTGACAACCTGACTGGTTGTAGAAATGCCAGTGCCACTAAAGCTGACCGTATAATTTCCTGCTGTTAACTCCAGCGTATATCCACCTGCCTGATTTGTTGAAGTTGTGCTCACCACGCCAGTGGCATTATTTTTGGCCGTGATGGTAATATTGCCGAGCCCTTCATTGATATCATAAAACCGGTCGCTGTCCTGATCGTCGAAAGCAACTCCGGTTAGGAAAGCGTTTGATGCAGTGGGCGAAATTTTGCGTTGCAAACGCACCTTCAAAATTTTGAAATTCACCGACTTCAAATCCGACACCGATTTCCGAAAGGAATCATTCAGTATATTTGCACGATGACCCGAGGAATTCATGAGCATCGTATGTAACTGCTGCACTTCGTCTGCCAGGCCAGTAGGTACACGCGTACTCATCCAGGCGATATTTTCACCCCAGGTCCATGAGCCGGAAAAATTATAACCCGCGGCGGTCATTCGATCACCCGGACTGGACCCTCCGGCGCCCGTATGCGAAAAAGTATCCGTTGAAATCATCCACGAACTGTGAATTTCGGACGATTCATTCAGATCACCGTTGAAAGCAAGTGGCTGAGCACCAATTTTGCTGCGTTCAGCATTAATCAACTCCAACATAAATTGCTCATAAATGTTTGCTTGTGACATAAAGTAAATTCACTCCTGTGTAAATTAGTGGATTGTCTTTAAGGATTTATTGCTTTAACAAGAAAAGTTGCATAACTCATCTTTAAAACAAATTGACATCAATTCTTAAGGTGATTTATAAATATTTTGACTATGGTTTTTAAAAAATCACCCCAGACTAAAGCTATGAAGCAAATTTCATGCCATCTATGTTAGCTCCATAAAACAGAGCATTATGCAAACAGCAGTGACAACCAATGACGACATAAATGTCGTTAGTTTTTGTATAAATAAACCTATGTTTTACAATTTAATGATTATTAAATACTTTTTTTGTCGCAAATCAGATACAGCAGACAATGCGGATTGACAAAATTCGTTTTAGGAAGTGAATGTGCGCTATGTTTCGCAATCTAACGATTTAAAACATACTTCTTTGAGCAGATGATTCTTCAGGAGCCAGGAGCATGACAAAGCAAAACAACGACCGACTTTTTGCGGTGTCTATTCAGGTCGATTCGACCAATTGCCAGTACTTTACCAATACGCTTAACGACGCCAGATCTGGCAAAACTGGGTTTCATCGAACCCAATCGTTGCGTTTGCTCCGTCCGTGACGAGCGGCCTTTTGATCAAACGGCCATTATCAGACAACAAAGCAAAAATTTCCTGATCGGACAGAACAGGTAATTTTTCTTTAATTTTTAGTTCACGGTACTGCACCCCACTGGTATTGAAGAGTTTTTTTAACGGTACATCCGCAATTTTAGCGATCGCGGCAATTTCTTCCAAAGTTGGGGGATTCTCGGTGATGTCGACAAACGTGTAAATAATGCCAGCCTGCTGCAAAAATTTCTCTGCCTTACGACAGGTACCGCATTTTTTATAACCGTAAAATTTGAGCATCTTCTTCTAAGACCATCTGCATTTTAAGCAACCAAATATAATTTTTATTTATTAAAATCATTACACTACATCATCTTTGTAAAAATTACACCTTTTATCGCTCGCCACCTTTTTGGCCCCAAAATACCACCCAGGCAACAAAATCTGAAGAAAAGTTTTCAAAACGATGTTCAACATACGCAGGTACAAAAAAAACCATGCCACCTACAAACTGATGGCGCTCACCGGCAATCACTAACTCACCGCTCCCTGAATAAATAAAGTACAACTCATCCTGGTCATGCGGTGTTTGTATATCAATATCCTTGGGCGCATACAACTCTACAGACATCGAACCGTGCCTGAGTGCCTCCACAAATGGTTCACCCATAGGCCATTCCTCGGTCGACTGACCGGGTATTCGTTTTAATAGTTCTGATACAGTGGCTTTCATCCCGAGTCTACAAAAAAACAATTTCTGTTTTAAGGTACAAGACATTCGACTATCATAACAGTTTTGTTTATTTGTCTGTAATCATGAATTTGAAGTGCGACGTTTCAACAAATTGCTTTACAATCGACAATTCAAAATAGTTGCGCAAACATCATTGACCGGCAAGGCAGCCTGATGACATCAGATCACATTTTCTGTCCATATTGAAAAGTAAATTAAATACGTAACCCATTTACTTCGCTTCTTCAATCCGCAGCAAATCCGTTCTATCGCTGTTGTACTATAATGACAAATAAATAATGATACCTGAATGAATTAATAACAATTTCAACCAATGAGTACCACCGAAATTAAACAATACATGCAATCTCTCGGCCAGCAAGCACGCACAGCTTCACGGCTGGTAGCAAAAGCTGAAACGGCTGACAAGAACAAGGCATTGATCGCAATGGCGGAAGCAATCCGACGCGATGAACAGAAACTGCTGGCAGCTAATGCAAAAGATTTAGACAATGCAAAAGTAAAAAACCTCGAAGCCGCGATGATAGACCGTCTAACGCTGTCGCAAAAGGGCATCGCGAGCATGGCCGAAGGATTACTGCAAATTGCCGCATTGCCCGACCCAATTGGTGAAATCACAGGTCTGTGTTACCGCCCGTCCGGCATACAGGTCGGCAAGATGCGCGTACCACTCGGTGTGATCGGAATCATTTACGAAGCGCGTCCCAACGTAACCGCAGACGCCGCCGGACTCTGTCTCAAAGCCGGTAATGCTGCGATTCTACGCGGCGGCTCGGAAGCAATTCACAGCAATCAAGCAATTGCTGCATGCGTGCGGGAAGGACTTAAGTCAGCCGGCTTACCTGAAACAGCAGTGCAGGTCATCGAAACAACAGACAGGACAGCAGTCGGTGAACTGATTACAATGCGGGATTATATTGATGTGATTGTGCCCCGCGGTGGCAAGGGTTTGATCGAGAGAATTTCCAATGAAGCACGCGTGCCAGTGATCAAGCATTTGGACGGTGTTTGTCATGTCTATATTGATGATCAGGCGGATTTCGACAAGGCAGTCAAAATCGCCGATAATGCCAAGACACAACGTTACGGTACTTGCAATACCATGGAAACACTGCTGGTCAATGCGGGCATTGCGCAAAGAATTTTACCGGTGCTCGGTAAAATCTATCAGGATAAAGGCGTTGAACTGCGTGGTGATGAAGCTGCTCGCACCATCATCGCGCAAATGAACCCAGCGACCGAGGAAGACTGGTCAACTGAATATCTTGCGCCAATCCTGAGCATTCGCATTATTGACGGGCTCGATCAGGCTATTGATCATATCAATCGTTACGGCTCACAACATACCGACGCCATTATTACTGACAACTACTCTAGGGCGCGACGTTTTCTGCGCGAAGTGGATTCCAGTTCGGTCATGGTCAATACTACGACACGGTTTGCGGACGGTTTTGAGTACGGTCTCGGTGCCGAAATCGGCATCTCCACCGATAAAATTCATGCGCGCGGCCCGGTCGGGCTGGAAGGCTTGACCAGTCAGAAGTATATTGTGCTTGGCGACGGGCAGATCAGACAATAACGATTGCGATATCCTACAAGCACTCTGTTAATCCATGTAAAATTAATATGTTATGAACCAGGACATAGAAATAAAAATTCCTGATATCGGTGATTTCAGCGATGTGACAGTAATCGAAGTGCTTGTATCTTCCGGCGACAAAGTGGAAAAAGAAACTTCATTGATTACGCTGGAAACCGACAAAGCGACCATGGAGGTACCCTCACCACAGGTCGGCGTGATTAAATCAGTAGCAGTCAAGGTCGGCGACAAAGTTTCCGAAGGCTCGCTAATCGCAACACTGAATACCACTGAACAAACCGTTACACCCGAATCTGAAAAGCCAACGCAAAACGGTCATACAACAGGGGAAGCTGATACACAGGTACAAGAACGAAAACCGTTATCATCAATTGCACAAAACGAATCAAAACAACCCCAATCACAGGAGAATATCCTTCGAGGTGATCTGCACGCGGAAGTGGTTGTACTTGGAGCAGGTCCGGGCGGATATACTGCCGCTTTTCGGGCAGCCGATCTGGGCAAGAAAGTCATTCTGATCGAACGCTATTCGACATTGGGGGGCGTCTGTCTAAACGTTGGCTGCATTCCATCTAAAGCATTATTACATGCTGCAAAAGTCATCACCGATGCAGAAGAAGCCGAAAATCAAGGTATCGCGTTCAGCAAACCCAAAATCTCGCTTGAAAAGCTGCGGGCATGGAAGGAGTCAGTTATCGAAAAATTAACCAAAGGACTCAATACGCTGGCAAAACAACGCAAAGTGGAAATACTGCATGGCAATGGTCAATTCACGTCCCCGCATATGATAGAAGTTGAAACCGGAACGGGCACAAAATCTGTTTCGTTTGATAACTGCATTATAGCGGCCGGATCAAGCGTGACGCGCGTTCCGGGACTTCCCTATGACGATCCGCGTATTATCGATTCTACAAGAGCGCTCAAGCTTAAAAAAATACCCAAACATCTGTTAGTCATCGGCGGCGGCATTATCGGCCTGGAAATGGCTACGGTATACTCAGCGCTGGGCAGCAAGATCAGCATCGTAGAGTCCATGAGCCAACTTATTCCAAGCGCGGATACTGACCTGATCAAGCCATTGTTTAAGCGGCTCAAAAAACGATATGAAGCTATTTATCTGAAAACCCGCGTCATCAAAATAGACGCTAAAAAGTCTGCTCTAACGGTCAGTTTTGAAGGCGAAAACGCACCTGATCCACAAACCTACGACTCTATTCTTGTTGCGGTAGGGCGCCATCCTAACGGTTTTAACATTGGCGCAGAGCGCATCGGTATACAGATAGACCAGAAAGGTTTTATCCAGGTCGACAAACAGTTGCGCACCAACTTCTCACATATTCTAGCTATTGGCGATATTACCGGCAATCCCATGCTTGCTCATAAAGCGACTTATGAAGGCAAATTGGCAGCTGAAGTTGTTGCCGGACATAAAGTCGCATTTGATGCACACGCAATTCCATCTGTTGCTTATACGGATCCTGAAATCGCCTGGATGGGTCTGACAGAACGAGAAGCCCGCCAACAAGGCATTGACTACGAAAAGGCCTGTTTTCCATGGGCGGCCAGCGGCCGGGCTATTTCCATGACACGCGAAGAAGGGCTGACACAATTGATCCTAGATAAAAAATCACGTCAAATTCTCGGTGCAGGCATCGTCGGAATCAATGCGGGGGAATTGATCGCGGAAACCGTGTTGGCGCTTGAAATGGGTGCTGATATGGAAGATATCAGTTTGACCATTCACCCGCATCCAACGTTGTCCGAAACCGTCCTTTTTGCAGCTGAAATGGCCGAAGGCACGATAACCGATTTATTCGCTCCCAAAAACAAATAATGCTCCGACACTCGAACAATCAAATTTGATGGACTGATTGAGATTACGCTGGCTTTGTGTTATGACACCTGTTATATTCAATCGATAATAACAGCGTGAATTAAATATGCATTCATTTTTGTTGCATATTTAACAATGAATGCATTGGATTTCCAAGCAACTTTAAAGCACACAAAATCATAAGATTATTCATTGATTATTTATGGTAAATAACCTATGACACCAAACAAGAGCTTCGTTATTGCCTGTCTGCTGGTTTCGTTATTATGTGGCATCAGTTTTAGTGTTGGCGCCACACATATCTCAAAACCCGTTCTTATTGAACCAAAAACTCAGTACTTGGTTGGGGAAAAAATCGTCATTAACGGATGGGTCGATTACAATGCGCAACCCACGGCGGGTGTACTACTGAATTTTCGTGTTACGGCAGAGAAAGGCGCGTTAATTGATGAAAAATCCTATCCCAGCGACAAGCAAGGTCATTTCCAATTTGAACTGGATACCAGAAATCTGCAACCGGGTGCCTACACAATCACAATTACATCCCATTGCCTGGAAATTCACCGCGATATCTGCTCCTACAATGAAGAAGCGTTGACTTTCAACCTGAACAATCCTTAACACTGGCTGCCAATAGGTTTACCTGTTTTTCACATAAAATGCGGTTGGATACCTAAACAATCACTAGTAAAATTACAGGTCAAGTTCGGTTCTCTGCAGTAGCGATCTGTGCAAGAACTTTGTCATTTCTTTTCAAATCAAGCTATTAATTTTATGCTGCTTCACACCAGAAAAAAGCCAATTTTGCCAAGAACCATACCGCTCAGTTTCATGATCTTTTGTTTAACCGTTTTTTCGGGTTGCCAAACAACTGATTCCCAGTCTTCAGATGATATTTCGCCTGATCAAATACTTTTTTCAAGACAACACAGTTTTGAGGAACGCTTGTCTGAACTAAACAGACGTGAAGATGCACTGATTGCGCGTGAAGCGGCCATTAGTGCCAGGGAAAGCGAACTGGTTACCTTGTTTTCCGAATTACTCAAAGAAAAAAAACAGTTAGAAAATCAGCAAATACAACTTGAGAATTTAATCAGTACTGTTTCTCGCACGAACAATCCGCCAGCTTCCGCACCGCCGCGTAGAACAGCAGTAAAAAAGACACAACACCCGTCTAATAAAGCAACAACGGCACAAAACAAGCAAATCCAAGATGACATCACAATTCTTGGTGGTTTGGAATATATTTATCTTGAGCCCCCTGGGATCAGTCTGAGTGCACGAATAGATACCGGTGCACAAACCTCTTCTCTGAATGCACTTGATATGGTCGAATTCGAACGCGACGGAAAGCCTTATATAAAGTTTAATATTCTTGATCCGGAAACAAATGAAAAAATTGAAATTACCCGTCGGGTTCGCGGACATACCAAAATCAAAAAACACAAAACAGAATCACAGCGCCGCCCCATTGTTCAATTGCGCGTAAAACTTGGAAACCTTGATGAACAAATCAGTTTCACATTAATTGATCGCAGCAAATTTGACCAGCAAGTGTTAATCGGAAGAAACTTTCTGCGCGATCTCGCCGTGGTTGATGTCAGCAAGGAATACACTGTATCTAAATCAACCCGCGATTCCCAGCAATAATGCAAGCCCAAGTAAGACTGTATTCAGCCGTTTTACTGATTTTTTTTATCGGTATCGGATTGATTTTATATAAACATCTGGCGCTTGGATTTCCATTAATGCCTGATGATAAAAAATTTGTCTGGACAATCGAGGCAAAAATTGATTTTCAGGCCCAAGGCGACCCAGTCATCATATCGCTTGCGCTGCCGCCTAAAGAACCATACCTGACTTTTATGGAAGAAGATTTTGCTTCATCCGATTACGGTTTTAGCGAAATAACAACCAACAACGAGCGGCGTGGTCAATGGAGCAAACGATCAGCACAAGGTGCGCAAACGGCTTATTACCGCTTAAGTGTTTACGAAAACGACAAAATCGTTGAGGAGCCGCTGGTCGATACACCTACTCCACCCCAAAAGCCAGAGCTGGACGAAGTATTCATGACCGCTTCCATGACACTACTCGAACAAGTGCGCGCCCGATCCGCAAATGCCGAAATTTTTACACGCGAACTGATACAGACGCTGAACTCGAAATCACCCAATCAGAATCAACGCTTGTTGCGCAATGATAAAGCCGGCGAAGATTACAAAACCAATCTGATCCTTGATTTGCTCGCACTCGAAGGCATCAGTGCACGTGTAGTACGCGGTTTATTTCTCGAGGATGGACGAAGACGGCAATCCCTGACTAATTTTGTTGAAATCCACGATGGTAGACAATGGATTCTGTTTAATCAGGATACTGGAAAAAGCGGCAAGCCAAAAAATTTTTTGATCTGGCAGCGTGGCGGTCAGTCATTACTTGACGTTGTCGGTGGCAGGAATTCCCAGGTTTCTTTTTCCATCATTAAGAATACACATTCCACCAGAAATCTCGTCGTCAATAGCAGCCAGAACAAACAAGCAACCATTATAGACTTCTCTATATACAGCTTGCCCATCGAACAGCAAAACGCCTTTAAAATGATTCTTCTGTTACCGATCGGAGCACTAGTGGTTGTCATTATGCGTATCCTCGTTGGCATTCGCACTTCCGGAACGTTTATGCCCATTTTGATTGCACTGGCGCTGATCGAAACAACACTCATTACGGGCATTATTATTTTCCTTATCGTCGTTGGCACAGGACTGATGATTCGATCGTATTTATCGCGTTTGAACTTATTGCTGGTAGCACGAATATCGGCGGTCATTATCGTTGTGATTACCATCATTGCGAGTATCAGTATTATTAGCCACAAACTGGGACTGAGTCAGGCACTTACAGTCACCTTTTTTCCAATGGTTATCCTCGCCTGGACGATTGAACGTATGTCCGTACTTTGGGAAGAAGACGGCCCCAGAGAGGTGTTGATTCAGGGTGCCGGCAGTTTACTAACCGCAATTATCGCTTACCTGTTTATGACCAACCGAACCGTTGAATACTTGACATTCAATTTTCCTGAGCTGATGCTGGTCAATTTGGCATTGATCCTGATTCTGGGCCAATACACCGGCTATCGCTTAACTGAACTGTATCGTTTCCACTCTGTGGGCAAACACCATGCTATTGACAAGCATTAAACGACTCAAAAGCATGGGCATTATCGGCATGAACCAGCGAAACTTCGGCCTAGTTTCACGCTATAACCCGCGACATCTGTATCCATTGGTTGACGATAAATTAAAGACGAAGGAACTCGCGCAGAAAGCCGGTATTACAGTCCCCAAACTGCTCGGTACCTTGCACTACCAGCATGATGTCAAGCAGCTAAAAGAAACATTGAGCGCCTATCAGCAGTTTGTCATCAAACCTGTTAAAGGCAGCGGCGGCAAAGGGATACTGGTCATCACCGAACAGGATCACAATTTGTACTACAAACCCAGCGGCGATGCTGTCAAACTCACGCATATCAAACGTCATGTATCAAATATTCTGAGCGGATTGCACAGCCTTGGCGGCAAACCTGATTCGGTCATGATCGAGTCATTAATACAGATCGACCCGGTCTTTGCCAATTACAGCTATGAAGGTATTCCGGATCTGCGCGTCATCGTTCTGAAAGGATATCCAATCATGGCAATGTTGAGACTGGCCACTCATGCATCGGACGGCAGAGCCAATTTACATCAAGGCGCTGTCGGTGTCGGTATCGATATCGGCACGGGGGAAGCACTTCACGCTGTACAATACGGCGAACCCGTTTACCACCATCCAGATACCCGCAAGCCTTTTTATGATTTAACTGTACCGCATTGGAACAAGCTGCTGACACTGGCCGCCGCCTGTTATGAGATAACCGGACTCGGTTATCTCGGCGTTGACATTGTTCTTGACCGAGACCAAGGCCCCATGATTATCGAGCTGAACGCGCGTCCGGGATTGTCAATACAAGTTGCCAATTTCTCCGGATTAGCGCCGCGTGTCGAAATCGTTGAGGCGCTGAAAGAAGTTAATCCCGATCCCCAGGCGCGTGTCGAATTCAGCAAAAAACACTTTGCGGCAGTGCGCAATTTATTCCGACCGCGCAGAAAAATCAATCAAACCAGGAAACAGTCTTCCATTCTTACCTAAAATTAGAAGCGTTTGCATTGGAATCAGCCTGATCGGTATCCGCATTTTCTTCGATTCGTCCAACAACTGGCTCATTTGCAAAGCCACGGTCTGTCAGCTCACTTTTAAAACCCAGGCCGACTGTCTGCACGACCTTACTCAGTGTCGAACATGCTGCACGCATACCTACGCCTAAATGAAAAAGCGTTTTTAAAGATACCGATCTATTGAGTATAGCAGATGTCAGCTTAATCACATTCACCGTTCCGTCCGCATGGACAGCATCCAACAAGGCCGATGGCGGCGAAAATTCGAGCGGATCGACAATTGCTCGCACGGCAATAAAAGGGATATCTCTATGCGCGGCGAATTCAGCTACGATTGCCGATTCCATATCAGCAGCGCAAGCACCCGCCTCTTCCGCAAGTTTTAATTTTTCCTGTTGTGATGACAATGGGTTCTGCGTATCCGCCAAAATGCCCCCGACGACTGTCAGATAAGACGGTAGCATTTCTACCACCCGTTCTCGCCACTCAAGCGTTACCGGCAGTTCTCTACCCTTACAATACGTCGCTTCGGGCAATACCAGATCACCGGGTATCAGTTTGTCATTTAGCGCAGCCGCTGTCCCAAAACTGATCAACCCACCCACACCGTATTCATGCAGCATCTGAGATGCTCTTAATGCACCCGCCCCTCCCATGCCACTGAGGCACAATCGGGTTCTCGGTGCTATTCTGGAAATTTCAAAAAGCGAAAAACGCTGCTTCATTAAGCAGCTGGCCTCGGATTTTAAAGCGGACACGATGCCCACGATAGTTTCACTCATGCTTATCGCCCTTGGTCAAGGCGTAATAACGACACAGCGCCCATACCGGGAAATATTTGGAATAGCCATGATATTTCAGATAAAAGACCCGCGGGAAACCCGGTGCTGTAAACCAGGGCTCTTCCCACAATCCATCAGATGATTGATTGCGCAGCAAATAATCCACTCCTGCCCGCACAGACGTGCTGTTGACTTCGCCGACAGCCATCAGGCCGAGTATTGCCCAGGCAGTCTGAAATGACGTACTTGCCTCAAGCTGGCCCGCCTGCTGCGTATCAAAGTAAGAATAATTCGTTTCCCCCCAACCGCCATCCTCACGCTGAACCGATTTCAGCCAATGCACTGCACGCCGGATAGACATGTGATTGACATCCAGTCCGGCCAATCTCAATGCTTCCAGCACTGACCAGGTACCATAGATATAATTCGTGCCCCAACGGCCAAACCAGGAGCCGTTAGCTTCCTGCTCACTTAATAGAAACTCAATCCCACGCTGAACGGCCTTATGATAACGCGCATCGCCATACAGACTGAGCGAACCGACACAGCGAGCTGTGACATCACTGGTCGGCGGATCGATCAACGCGCCATGGTCGGCAAACGGTATCTCATTAAGATAATGATAGGTATTATCCACATCAAATGCAGCGAAACCGCCATTACCGGATTGCATCCCCGCTAACCAGTCAGCGGCACGGACAATTGATTGTTCATAGCTATCCTGGGCATTTTCCACAGCCTGCCCTTGCGCTTGTACCAGAGCCCAGACAACAGCCGCGGTATCATCCAAATCAGGGTAGTGAGGGTTAGCATATTGAAATGCCCAGCCGCCGCCCGGCAATGTTGGACATTTATCCCGCCAGTCTCCCGGTTCATCCAATACCTGCTTCGTTAACAGCCAGTCCATCGCTGCTCGTACAGGTTTTTGATCCGCATCACGGTCTTCTTGTAATGCCAGTCCGCTCAAAACTGTATCCCAAACTGGTGATGTGCAAGGCTGACACCATGCCTGTTCACCTTCAAAAACCAACAAATCTTCCAGTGCCTTGCGGCATTGCGCACGGTCAGGATGATCTTTTGCATACCCCAGAAGCGCCAATGCTTCATAGGCATTGACCATCGCTGGAAAAATAGCACCTATCCCGCAATCGCCATTCAGGCGCTCTAACGTCCACTGTTCGGCACGACGTATCGAGTAACGGCGCATAAACCCAGGCAAACGCGGCTCGAATCTGGATAATATCCGCTCGACCCACATAAAAAAGCGTTTCAGGCGCGTATCCGCTTTAGGAAAATAATTTTTTTCCTGCTCTGGGGGTACTGTAAACAATTCACGAATATCCACCTGTCGCGGATTGACGGCTTTCGCTTTCAGGGTACACAAAATGGATAGTGGCACCATAACGGTGCGCGACCAGTACGAAATTTTACTCAGATGAAACGGAAACCACTTCGGCAACAGAATCAGTTCTGTTGGAACCACAGGCACTCCCCGCCAAGGAATTTGCTGATACATCGCCAGCAATAAACGCGTAAACACATTGGAACAAGCTGCGCCGCCATACTTGAGAATAGCTTCACGCGCACGCACCATGTGCGCTTCCCCGGGTAAATCTCCTGCCAGCTTTAACGCATAATAGGATTTCACAGTGCAACTGATATCAAAATCTCCGCCGTAATATAGCGGCCAACCATCATGCACCTTATCCTGCTTCGACCGGATAAAACGGGCAATTTTCTGTTCAAGTCCGACGTCCACTTCATCCATGAAGTGCATCATCAGGATATATTCGGCAGGTATCGTACAATCCGCTTCAAGCGGGAAGCACCAATGACCATCCTGGTTCTGCATGGCCAACAGCGCTGAACGTGCTTTTTTGTACTGATTTTCCAACGCCTTCCTATCGGCCTCATTGTCTTTAGCTGAATCCGTTTGCGTCTGGTTTATTGACATGCGTTCTTGCATCCCATTCATAAAATGTCCAATGTTTTAGATAATCAAACCAATTCCGATCAGATCAAATACCCTATTCACTCAATCCATTTTTTTCCGTTTTCTGTCGAACTGCATCCCCGGATTGATCCTCTTTGGAAGAATCGTCACCAGAAACCTGTTTTTTCGGTTTAACATCAAACGGATTATCCTGAAACAGCTCATCATCATAAAGTTTCAGGGGAGGGTTACCATCGTAAACCAAAAATTCGCGCTGCTGCAACGATGCTTCCCGGACAAATAAATAAGGATCGAGCGCCGCCTGATCGCGTATACGCATCGGCCCAGCCAAACGTGCTCGTTTATCGATCGCTCCAAGAACGGTCAATGGGGCGAAAACACCTGCTCCTGCGACAGCGCCAACATAAAAAAGCACGTTGGTAAACATCGATACAGGCACACTCGCCACATCCCGATTGCTGCTTGGCCCCAGAATCGGAATAAACAAATAAGAACCCGGTTCAAAACCCCATACCCCCAGAGTCTGACCGAAATCCTCATCATGCTTCTCCAGACCCATGTGTGTTGCCATATCAAACAAGCCGAATAAACCAACTGTTGAATTGATTACGAAACGCAAACCATCCGCAAAACCCTGCTTGACTTTGCCCTGTAAGAAAGCATTTAAAACAACATTCGGATACGATACATTGTCGTAGAAATTTCCAATTGATCGTTGTGCCGCTGTTGGTACATATTCTACATAGGCGTCAACCACCGGCTCAAACAAGACACGATCCACTTTGTCGGTAAAATCATAGGAAACGCGGTTGATATCTTCATGCGGGTCGACCGGATCAATATCTGCATCATCTTTTTTGGACAATGAAGTACAGCCTTGCAGAACGGCAATCAGGAATATCCAGAATAACACTTTCTGCAGCTTGTTTACTTTATTCTCACTCATCAAAGTAAGGCCAGAAATACCAGCCATTGCCCCATAAAACCCAATCACAATGCAAAAAATAGGCTATTTTATATGAGACACTTATACCGTGTCACACTTTTAACACGCACACAGCTAGCAGACCCTGGAAAAGCCATCTTCGGCAGCTTTGTTACCGGTCACTTCTAGCACTTCTAGGCTTTTTCTCAGCTGCACGGCGTATCGAATTCTTCAAAACATGATGCAACAACTTGCTAAATCCTTTGCTGCATTGGCAGGCTCGGGTAATCAATCCCTCATCGTACAACCATTCTATCTCATCAGCCAGCGCCTGATATACCGAGTTTTGCGGCAACCCCAGTTCCCGAATTGCTTTTTCGCTGCCAAAACACAGCGGGTAACGCGCCAATCGAACGCCTGTTAACGGTGCTCTCGGTTGACGGCGTGTCACATATAACAACGGGCATACCGCCTTCCGCCGCTCCTAAAGCAGCCTGTTCCGCAAGAAGTTTTGAACGACTGTAATGCCCGGGCAGGTCATAAACGGCACCATGTTGGGCTCCAACACCGGCTTTGGCTGCCAGACGCGACTTACCCGCAAAAATTGATTCAGTAGAAGTATGTACAACAACTTCAGAATCACACCTTGCGGCTTCCTGCAGCATCGTACAGGTGCCTTCATAATTGGTGCGTTTGAAATCACTTTTATCACGCACCCGCTTTCGTAGCATCAGAATGCTTTTCTTATTGATTAAATCAAACAAACCGCTTATTTCCAGGCAACATTTACCATGTAAAGTATGTTTTCACATTATCGGTTCGAATACCCTGAATTCTGGTCAGTTCTCAAACTTGTTGACTTGCGCTCGCCTTGAATAGTCTCGACCAGCTTCAGCGCTTGTAATTCCATTTCAATAGCTAGCGCATCGACTTTTGCACGGAAATGGCGATAGAAAATCATACTGGGGATAGCAACCAGTATACCAAAGGCTGCGTTATACAGCGCAACAGAAATACCGTAGGCCAGTTGCGCAGGATTGCTGCCCGTTGGAGAGTTGGAACCAAAAATCTCGATCATGCCAACCAGCGTCCCGAACAAGCCCATCAATGGGCTGAGCGCGGCAATAGTGCCTAGAGTCGTCAAATACCGATCCAGATCGTGTGTCACAACACGCCCGGCTTCTTCGATGGACTCCTTCATGATCTCGCGCGGACTGTGCTCATTTTGCAATCCAGCCGCAAAAATCCGTCCCAATGGCGAATGCTGTTGAAGCTTTGAAATCATGTCCAGCGTAACGCCGCTTCTTTTATATTCGTTTAACACCCGAGGCAACAAATCCTTTGGTGCAACCACACTTTGGCGCAATGACCATATTCGTTCGCCAATAATGCCCACAGCAATAATGGAAGCAAAAATAATAGGCCAAACCGGCCAACCCGCTGCTTCAATTAACGAAAACACCCAGCACTCTCCTTATTTAACAGAACGATATTCATCAACTCTAAAAAAGCAGGTATCTTAATTCCAAAATCGGTTACATAATGTAATGTGTCTTGCTGATATATTTTCAGCAATATTATGTTTTTTGTTTACTGCTCATTTGTAATTATTTGTGCATAACTTTGTGGATATCTCTTGAATATCTACTATAAGTCACCAGATAAAAACACATTTTTATAAAAACGAATTTTATAACAAATTTATTATTGTTTACAAACAATAAGTTAAGACAATAACGGCATTAGTCAGCCACAAAACCGGTAATAGTATCAATTTCACCGATGCATGTGGATCATTTTTTGAACACAGCAGCATTAATCAGATACCTACCGTCAAGCAACCCCTATGAACTTGTCGCCCACATTTGAAATTACACAGTCGATTATAACGGTAAGTGAGCTCAACCGTAATGTTAAAACCGTTCTGGAAAACAACATCCCTCTAATCTGGGTCAATGGCGAAATATCGAATCTCAAACGATATCCATCCGGGCATTGGTATTTTTCACTTAAAGACGCAGATGCTCAAGTCCGCTGCGTCATGTTCAGGCATAAAAACCGGTATCTTGACTGGCAACCCAGAGAAGGCATGCAGGTTGAAGTACTCGCGCTAGTCACGCTGTATGAAGCACGCGGCGATTATCAGTTAAATATTGAAACCATCCGTCGTGCAGGCCTGGGAACACTATTTGAAGCCTTTGAGCGCCTCAAAAAACAACTGGAAAAAGAAGGATTGTTCGATATTGCCCGGAAACAACAGCTACCGGCCTTTCCGCGCCAGATCGGCATCATTACCTCTCCTGCAACGGCAGCCCTGCGCGATGTCATCACTACGCTGCAGCGCCGCATGCCGTCACTGCCTATTGTCATTTATCCGACGCCGGTTCAAGGCAAGGATGCCGGAAAGACTATTGCTTCAGCAGTTGCTACTGCCTCAACAAGGCATGAATGTGATGTCCTGATTTTATGCAGAGGTGGCGGCAGCATTGAAGATTTGTGGGCATTTAATGAAGAAATAGTCGCACGGGCTATCGCCGCCTGTTCTATCCCGATCATCAGCGGCATCGGCCATGAAACCGATTTCACCATTGCCGATTTTGTCGCGGACAAACGCGCCCCAACCCCCACCGCAGCCGCAGAAATGGCCAGCCCCGAGATAACGGAACTGAAACAACAATTGAACAGGCTACACCAGAAACTGCACCATGCAATTGCACGCCAGATTGAGAACCGCATGCAAAAAATTGATTTGCTTGCACACCGTCATACACACCCAGGTGAACGCATACAAAACCAGCTTTTGCAGCTTCAGCATTTACAGGAACGACTGAATAGCTTCATCACCCGCCAGCTCGAAAGAAAATTCTGGACTCTCAGCACATACCAGCAACATATCTTGTTTATTCGTCCCGAGCTTGTCCGACTAACAGAACACCATAAAAGATTATCGGAGCGTCTGAATCAGGCGTGCGCTTACCGCATTGAAACCATGACAACAAAATTACAACATCAGCAGATGCAATTAACGCAGTTAAATCCACAAACCATTCTGAACCGCGGATACAGTATTACCTATTCTTCTCAGGGCACAGTGGTACGCAACGCGAATCAAATCCATACAGGCGAAAAAATTCAGGTAAAATTTGCACAAGGGCATGTCGATGCTGCAGTGACCAAAACCAACAGAAAGAACAGCGAAACAAAATAAGTTTACGACAGCTCGAAATAACTGACTATCAACAAATTGACTATTAACAAACCCCGAAAAGGAAAATATTAATGCCTAAAACTTTTCTCTTACTGGGCGCCATCAATACCTTTCTTTGCATCGCATTGGGCGCTTTTGGCGCACATGGTTTAAAAAGCTTGCTCACCGATGACATGCTAACTATTTTCCATACCGGTCTGCAGTATCATTTATATCATTCGTTTGGACTGTTGATTATTGGCGTACTTCTGCTCCATTACGCCAGATCCCGCCTGATTGAATTGTCCGGCTGGCTAATGCTGCTAGGCATCATTCTGTTCAGTCTTAATTTGTATTTGTTCAGCCTGACCGAAATACGCGCGTTCGGCATCATTACACCATTCGGCGGGTTTTCTTTTATTGTTTCCTGGGCGGTGCTTGCCATCGCACTCTGGAAAGACAGTCCGTCCGCTGGTTAACAAGTCTTTGAGTGCGCAAGTACTTCGATTCTTTGCCCCCTGTCCAAGGGGGCTTGAATCTGTTCTGGCCGATGAATTATCGAAGCTGGGCGCCGATACGGTGCAACCGGCGAATGGCGGCGTGCACTTTCAGGGAAGCTGGAAAACCTGTTATCAAGTCAATCTAGGCAGCCGCATCGCCAGTCGGATCTTATGGCAAATCGCCAAAACGCCCTACCGCAACGAACAAGACATCTACAACACGGTTCTGGCGCTACCCTGGCATGAATGGTTTTCGCCCAAGTTAACCATACGCGTTAATTTGGCTGCCATCAAATGCCCACTACGCAGTCTGGATTTCGTCACGCTAAAAATCAAGGATGCCGTCTGCGACAAATTCCGCAAAACAACCGCTAAGCGCCCCAGTATCGACACTGTTCATCCCGACATCCGCATCCACGGTTTCCTGGATGCGAACGAATTCACACTCTA
This sequence comes from Burkholderiales bacterium, assembly GCA_024235755.1. GTDB lineage: Bacteria > Pseudomonadota > Gammaproteobacteria > Burkholderiales > Nitrosomonadaceae > Nitrosomonas. The sequence goes on from JACKLV010000005.1 coordinate 180,585, forward strand.
TCTGGACACTTCCGGCGATGCGTTATTCAAACGCGGATACCGGAAAGCAGCCGGTAATGCACCTTTGCGTGAGAACCTGGCTGCAGGCATTTTATATTTAACCGGTTGGCAACCAGGGACACCGTTACTTGATCCCATGTGCGGCAGCGGGACTTTTCTGCTCGAGGCGACGCAAATTGCGCTTAACATTGCGCCAGGATCACAGCGGCACTTTGCCTTCGAAAAATTCAAACAATTCGATCAGACCCTCTGGAACACACTCAAAAAAGCAGTATTGATTGAACAGCGCCCGGTCACCCAGCAATCCATTTATGGCAGCGATTTATACGGCTATGCACTGTCAGATGCCCGGATCAATCTGGAAGCCGCCGGATTACTCGACGCTGTACATCTGAAACAGGCCAATATTCTTGAAATCTCCGCACCGGCGCCGCAGGGTATTCTGATAACCAACCCGCCTTATGGTGTCCGCATTGGCGAAACACAATCATTAGCCGAATTTTATCCAAAACTGGGCGATGTATTGAAAAACAAATTCAGCGGCTGGTCTGCCTATATTCTATCCGCCGATACCGCGCTATCCAAAACAATCCGCCTCAAAGCAACACGCCGCACACCCCTGTTTAACGGCGCACTCGAATGCCGCCTGCTCAAGTACGATATGGTTACCGGAAGTCTGAAGAAAAACAAATCAACCGCGTAATTCAAGTCTCGTACTCTATCCACCAATGTCGGAATTTTTTACATATCTTATGTGCGCGAATAGACTCTATCATGTCCGCCGAAGCCGCACCGGTAATTTTTGAAACCAATTAAACCCACCGCCCTAATACCTGGAAAACAGTTCAACGCTTGCTGAAAATACCTATAGAACATTTCCAGAAATCCAGATTATGTCACAACACCATGTGATACGAAAAAACTTATCCTTCCATATCAATCACATGCTTTATAAACGTTGTTTGCTCACAATTCGCTTCGCCTTATTTCAAATTTCTGCTTATAACTTGCACCGCATGTCTTCTTCCAGAAAATTGTCAAAATAAATAGCAAGAACAGCTTCCAGGCACGCCTCAGAATGTCGATATATTTAACAGTTTAAACATACCTGCAAATACATCACATCGCCTGGATTTAATTTATCCATACAAATCAATACACTATTTTTTAATGGCACAAAAATTGCTTAGGATATTTTTGTAAATATCGGTACGAAACTTAAGCACTCACTACATAATGCCATATGAATATTACGCAAAAAATACTCGAAAAGCCTTTGTATTCATATCGCTATTATTCTTTATCACCCCCATCTAATCATTTATACAACCCTATTCATCATTTCGTCCAGTTCTAACCCGAGCTTTTATATTTAAGTTGAATAGTTATTGAACAGATAAACATCGGTTTTCCCAAATTTTCAGCAAAATTATTACCACACAACCTGCAAATACATAATATAAATCGATGAATATTAAAAATAAAATGAAATAAATAGATTTTTAAGACGGCCTGGTTTTGTATGGCGTTTAGCTAAAAACACAAATTCTTTTTATCTGATTTGCAATCATTCCTATCCAAAAGGAGCATGCAGTGGCAATCACTGAGACCGATTTAAATGATTATGTTGAATTACTTTACCAGACTGAGAACTTCGAACAAGCATTTACCGTGCTTGAACGTTGCGCACATGAATCAGGAATGGACGGTGTATTTTATATTTACATTCCTCGCTTCCCCTTAGATTCCGGCTCCGCGCGCAAACCGGCGTTCAATGTTTCGCATAATTTGAGCCCTGCATGTATCACCGACTTGTTTGACAATAGCTTTGATCAGCCAGAATGGCCTGATTCATCACAGCTCAACACGCCAGTTAACAGTACGATGGAATTGATTGAATGGAGAAAAAAAAGCTGTAAAAACTGTCAGCAAAAAAAGAGTCACGCTATTAGTGAATCTACAGTTTCCAATAGCATTGCAAGCGGCATCACCATACAACTCATGTCGGGAGAAAAAGGTATTGCCATCGCAGGCTTCGTTCGATGTCATTCGCAAATTGACGGTAAAAATAAAAAACAAGTTTTTGACAAACTGGTTCTCTGTGCAAAATTATTTCACAGTATGATCTTATCCAGCCTGCGTCATATCGGTCACTTTCTTAGACCTGTGCTCAATGGATTCAACGATACTGAAAAATATTTTCTTCAAAAACTCGCACAAGGTAAATCCATGACCCAGATTTCACACGAACTTGGGAAAAGCGAGAAATACCTTGATCGAGTAATGCTAAGAATAAGACAGAAACTGTCGGGTGTGCGTGCAGATGAATCGCCAAAAATCAACCGCAATCAGGTTTTATACTACGCCGGATTGCTCAATCTGTTTGACCGTAAAAACTCCCAAGACCCTTAATACTTCAGACATTATGGCTCAGTGATTTATTCGCATTATTCCAGCAAATCATTGACAAACAACCCGAATCAATTTTTTCTTGCAATACGCAATTAAAGTTGTAGCTGCAGCTAAAAGCTTAAAAGTAAACAACAAGCCAATCTCATTGCTGCGCGAACAAAACCAAAAAAACCAGTAATAATAGCAGCTTACCCCATCTCTGACAAGATAGTAAATTCCATCTTACCAAACTCACTTATTTGGATTTTAATATCACCCAAATTCAATGGATTGTAATGGTCGATCTCAATGACGCAATTAGCGCGAGAAAACACCATCAACACACCAGTAACAATTCCCAGTTAGTGCTTCAGAACTTTTTATTTTGTTAACAAAAAATATAAGGATCGCCAGATGCCGCAACACGAACCCATGACTAATAATGCACAAAAACTGTTAATTATCGACGCAGACGTTTTGGATGCTGAAATACTGCTCAAAGACCGCAAACCGGGCTATCAGGTTATCCGGCTCGATCCAGCATCAGAATCCGTCACACAGCTATCCGATGCCATTCATCAACATGCGCCGGTGCAAGAAATCGTGCTGGTTGCACATGCTACGCCCGGGCAGATTCATTTCGCTAGCGGTTTAATCGATTCGGCGCAGCTTGAACAGCATCAACAGCAGTTGCAGGCATGGCGCAAGTCATTGTCACTTGACGCCAAACTTTGTATATATGGGTGCGAGCTGGCGGCTAGTGAAGAAGGTAATAGGTTTATAGAGCTGCTAAAAGAGATGACAGGTGCTGAGGTGGCGGCTTCGAGTTTGTCGATCGGTAAAACAGAGGCAGGCAACAATTGGGATTTAGATCGCTACACAAATGAATTTGGAATCACAATGCCATTTCATACACATTCTACCGCCAATTATGCACATACATTGGCTCCTGAAATTCGTATCTTTGGTGCGAATTCTATCGAAAACGGCTCCATGACCTTTCAAGTGAAACTGTCTGAACCCGCAACGGATACCGTAAGAATCAGCTATCGCACACGTGAAGAACTGGGAACCGCACTGGGTAATAACATTGATTTTCAGGAAGGCACCAGTTTCGTGCAGATTGCTGCCGGACAAGACACGGCGTTTATCAGCGTCAGGACATGGAGTGACACTCTGGATGAAGCCGACGAAAGTGTGGTGATCGAACTGTTCAACCCGACCAATGCAGTGTTTGCCGATGGTGTCAATACCCTGCAAGCGATCGGCATGATCTTGGATGATGACGGCGCAGGCAATAATTTAGGGTTGTTCGTCGGCAATGTGGAAATTGTCGAAGGTGCAGATGGTGTAACACGGGAAGTCGCGGTGCCGATTCATTTGTCCCGCCCTTCGGATCAGACTTTGACATTCCAATACCAGACGTCGGATGGCAGCGCCATTGCAGGTCAGGATTATACTGCACAGACAGGAACCGTGACTTTTTTGCCCGGACAGACCTCGGCGGCTGCGATCATACCGATTATTGGCGATGCCATTGATGAGCCCAGCGAGACATTCAGTTTGACAGTGACGCCGACACCGGCCATAGCCAATGGATCGGCGGGTGCTACGGGAACCGTAACCATACTTGATGGCGATATTTTACCGCCACCTGAAGGTATTACAGTCAATGCCGGGAACACTGCAAATGTAAATGAAGGTAGCCTTTTTACTCGTACCGTCAGTTTTATTGATGATCTGGATACTAACGCAGATGGCTGGACTTACAGCGTAGACTGGGGCGATGGTTCTCCGGCTGAAACAGGTAACATTGCAGCCGGTGCGGATACTTTCGATATCAGCCGCCTCTTTGCCGATGGCGATGCATCGCATACCGTCAGCGTTACTGTGACTGACACTACGGGTGATACCGATACGCAACAATTCCAGCTTAACGTCAATAATGTTGCACCGACGATTGCGCTGCTGGGCGCTGGCGCGATCAATACGGGCGCTGACTATACGCTGAATCTGGGCGCAATCACCGATCCCGGGCAAGATACGGTCATCAGTTACATTGTGAACTGGGGGGATGGCAGCAGTGAAACGTATAACAGCGCAGGTGATGTTACACATATCTACTCAACGGTGGGGAATACCACGATAACCGTTGACCTGGTTGATGAAGACGGCACGCATACCAATGCAGGCAGTCTTCTGGTTGCCGTCAATACGCCGCCTGCAGGAATCACTTTGGATGCTGGAGAAGATTTTTCTTTAAACGAGGGCAGCCTGTTTAACCGCACGATCCTGTTCACCGATGGGGAAGATGCGGGTGCGGATGGCTGGACTTATAGCGTGGACTGGGGGGATAGTTCCGCGATTGAAAATGGCGTCATTGCAGCCGGTGCGAATACTTTTGATATCAGCCGCTTCTTTGCCGACGGCGATGCATCGCATACTGTCAACGTCACCGTTACCGACACCGCAGGTGATACGGATACGCAGCAATTCCAGCTGAACATCAATAACGTCGCGCCGACCATCGCTGTGGCCGGTGCATCGCAGGTCGATGCGGGCACACAGTATACGTTTAACCTCGGCGCCGTGACCGACCCCGGTGACGATACAGTCACCAGTTACATTGTTAACTGGGGGGACGGTTCCAGCGATACTTTCAATACCGCAGGCGATGTCACGCATACTTACGAGGCTGCTGCAATCGGCAGCAATACTATCACGGTCGATCTGGTCGACGAGGACGGCACGCATACCAATGCAGGTAGTCTGGATGTTACAGTTGGCCAACCTCCTGAGGGGGTATCTGTCAACGCAGGTAACAATGACGTCCTTGACGAAGGCAGTACGTTAAACCGCACTATCACCTTCACAGACGGTGAAGATACCGGAAACAACGGCTGGACGTACAGTGTTGACTATGGCGATGGTTCGGCTGTGGAAAACGGCACGATTGCAGCTGGTGCGAACAGTTTTGACATTAGTCACGTGTTTGCCGACGGCGATGATGCCCACACCATCAGCGTAACCGTGACCGATACCGGCGATGCCACCGATTCCGATACCGACAGCTTTAACTTGGCTGTCAACAACGTCGCGCCGACCATCGATCTGTTGGGCAACGACAGTGTGAATGAAGGCGAGATTTATACGCTTAACCTGGCGGACCTGATCGATCCGGGCGACGACACTGTAACCAGCTATATGATCAATTGGGGAGACGGTTCAGCGACAACGCTGAGCGCGGCGGAACTACTGGCTGCCGGAAATGCAGTCGACCATGTGTTTGCCGACGGCTCAAGTAGCCCACAGATTACGGTTGACCTAACGGATGAAGATGATACTCATGTCGGCGTCGGTTCCAAAACCATCAACGTCAACAATATCGCACCGACCATTGCGCTGAGCGGCAATGCCGACGCCGATGAAGGTTCAACGTATACATTGGCATTGGGTGCGGTAACCGACCCGGGAACGGATACCGTGACCGACTATATCATCCACTGGGGCGACGGCTCGCCGTCAATCAGTCTGACGGCGGCGGAACTGGCGGCTGCGGGCGGTAACGTCGACCATGTCTATGCCGACGGCGCGAGCAATCCGCAAATCAGCGTTGACCTGGTTGACGAAGATGGCACGCATACCACGGCAGGCATACTGGATGTCATCGTCAACAATGTTGCGCCGACTATTGCCGTGGCCGGTGCATCGCAGGTTGATGCGGGCACGCAGTACACCTTTAACCTCGGTGCCGTGACCGATCCCGGTGACGATACCGTATCCAGCTACATCGTCAACTGGGGTGACGGTTCCAGCGATACCTACGGCACCGCAGGCGATGTCACGCATACTTACGACGTTGCCGCAATCGGTAACAATACCATCACTGTCGATCTAATCGACGAGGACGGCACGCACACTGATGCAGGCAGCCTGAATGTCACGGTTGAGCAGCCAGAGCCTATTGAAACGCTATTGATCGGTAATGCACCGCTCAGAGTTTCCCGTTCCGATCCCGATGCCTGGGAAAACGCCTGGACAGTTGAGGCGGTCAGCATCAGCCATAAAGCCAATTTTCTCGATACATCTGAAGCCTGGAGCAGTGCATCGCTGAATGGCCGAAATCCCAACGTGCTGAACGGTGGCGATATCTTTGGCGGTGATCTGGGTGTCAGCGGCCAGTCGCTGGTTTCCAGCACCATTCGCCAGGAAATTGACGGCACGGAAGCGCTGCGTTTCGATCTGGACCAGGCAGCAACCAAAGTCACCATTGATTTGTCCCGGCTTGACGGCAGTACCGCGAACGGTCATTTCGATGCAGGCAGACTGCAGCTATTGGATAGCACCGGTACAGTCGTAGACGAACTGGTTTTCAGTGCCGATGCAGCTTCGCATGAAAAACAGATTGCCCTGGATCACAGCGCCGGTTTTTCTTCGGTTGTGCTCACTGCTGGCAGTTACAATGGTGCTGATTTCATTTTTGGCGGCTTGTCCGATGCAGGCGGACAGTATCTGAGCGATCCGCAGGATTTGGGCAATGGCACATGGCATGCCAGCGACTATCTGGTGGATGCCGTCGAGTTTGAATTCGGGGAAATCACGCTGGTAGGAACAGTAGCTTAATATGCATACCAATTTAAATGATGAACTAAAGGACAATAACAATGAATAGTATACGACAACTAACCCTATTGATATTTCTGATTATTTTACCCTTATCGGCCGGTGCTATTATTCTGGAGCAGGCGCCATTGGATGACGGAGACGGTAGCCTGAGCGTCGGCCCGTCCGGAATACAGATTGCAACAGACGATTTCCAGTTTGCGAATACCGTACTGCTAACCAATATCCGCTGGTGGGGCAGTTATGATCCTTCCGCACCAGCAACTGAATCCTTTACGGTGCGGCTTTTTGCAGATGATGGTTTCGGTAACCCCGAAACCAATGCTTTTTTTGAAACAGTATTTGCAGGGAATGGCGATAGTAGCGGTGG
>JACKLV010000006.1 GCA_024235755.1 Burkholderiales bacterium
ATGTTCACGGCACAATTCATCAGGCACCGGCACGCCTGCCTCAGCCTGTTTGAGTATCGCCATGATCTGATTGTCACTAAATTTCGATTTCTTCATTGCAGAACCACCTGTCAATAAATTACAAGAAAATTCTACTTTTGACTCCTGTTATTTTTTGGGAGGATTACTATAGCTTTATCTGCAAGCCATCATCCCGCAATTTAAGTTTCCGCGCAGCACGCACTTCATCCAGACGCCCGACCGGCGTGGCATGTGGCGCAGTTTGCAATGTTTCCGGATGATCGACTGCTTCCTGCGCGATCGCTTTCAATGCGTCGGCAAACGCATCGAGCGTCTGTTTACTTTCCGTCTCTGTCGGTTCGATCATGAGCGCTTCGGGAACAATCAGCGGGAAATACGTAGTCGGCGGATGAAAGCCGTAATCGAGCAGCCGTTTGCTGATGTCCACCGCACGCACGCTGCTGCCTTCGATTTTGCCCTGCAGCACAAATTCATGCATGCAGGTGCGGTCATGGGACAGTGGATAGATGCCGCGCAGCCGTTCGCGCAGGTAGTTGGCATTCAGCACCGCATGCAGGGCACTCTGTTTCAGCCCTTCTGCACCATGCTGCAGGATGTAGGCATACGCACGCACGAACACGCCGAAGCTGCCGAAGTGGCTGTTCATTCGGCCGATGGATTTTTCAGGCGTAAAAAGCGTATAAACCGGTTTTATTTTCTCTGCGGGTTCTGATTTCTCCGCATTTTTCAATCGGCACACCATCGGCCCGGGCAGATATGACGCCAGTTTTTCACTCACGCCCAACGGGCCGGAACCCGGTCCACCGCCGCCATGCGGCGTGCCGAATGTTTTGTGCAAATTGTAATGCATGACATCGATACCCAGATCGCCCGGCCGAACCGCACCAACAAGCGCGTTCATATTCGCGCCGTCGCCGTAAACCAGCCCGCCGCAGTTATGTACACACCGAACAATGGATTCAATATTGCGCTCGAACAGTCCCAGCGTGTTGGGATTCGTGATCATCAGACCCGCAACCGACGCGTCGCAGGCCGCTTTAAGCGCGGCGAGATCGAGATTGCCGTGTTCATCGGAAGGAATCTCAAGCGCTTCGAAACCCGCCATCGTGGTTGACGCCGGATTGGTGCCGTGCGCCGAGTCGGGAATCAAAATTTGCGTGCGTCCGGTTTCGTCACGATCGCGAAAGTAGGCACGCATCATCAGCAATGCGGTCAGTTCACCCTGCGCGCCCGCCGTCGGTTGCAATGAGACGGCTGCAAAACCGCCGATTTCCTTGAGCCACTCCTGCAGTTCAAACATCAACGCCAGATTGCCCTGTACCGTATCGATCGGCTGCAACGGATGCGACTGCGAAAAACCTGCCAACCGGGCACAGGCTTCGTTGATTTTCGGGTTGTACTTCATGGTGCACGAACCCAATGGATAGAAACCGCTGTCGACACAGAAATTGCGTTGTGAGAGCCGGATAAAATGACGCACCACGTCGAGCTCGGACAGTTCGGGCAAGTGTAAATCCTCGTGCAGCAGGTCTACAGGCAGCTTAGCCTCGGGCACATCGCATTCAGGCATTAAATTGGTGCTGCGGCCTTGAGAACTCAGTTCATAAACCGTTTTTTCAATACTGCGTTTTTCTATCTCAGGCATGGTCTTTCGCCTCCCCGTACTCATGCTGTGACTTTCGCCAATGCATCAACCAGCCGGTTTATTGCTGCTTTGGTTTTCATCTCGGTCACTGCGATCAACATCTGTTGTTCAAATCCAAAGTAACAGGAACCCAGATCAAAACCGCCGATGATACCGAAATCTTCCAGCAATATCCGATTGACTTCCTCGACCGGGCGCGGCAGTTGCACGCTGAATTCCTTGAAAAACGGTTGATCGGGTTTATGCGGATTGATTGCCAGCCCTGCCCGTTCGGCAAGCTGTTGTGCGGCATAATGGCTTTTGTGGTAACACAGCTCGGCCACCCGCCGCAGCCCGGATTTACCCAATGTCGCCAGATACGTTGCCGCTGCCAGCGCCATCAATCCCGCATTGGTGCAGATATTGCTGGTGGCGCGTGCACGCCGGATATGCTGTTCGCGCGCCGCCAGCGTCAGCACATAGCCGCGTCTGCCGGAGCGATCGACCGTTTCGCCCACCAATCGGCCGGGCATCTGGCGCACATATTGCATGCGCGTAGCAAAAATTCCGAGATACGGCCCGCCGAATGACAGCGGGATACCCAGCGGCTGGCCGTCGGCAACCACCACATCAGCGCCGTACGCACCCGGCGGTTGAAACAAGCCCAACGCGATGGGATCGGTCACCACGATCAGAAGCGCCCCGGCCTGATGCACCTGGTCGGCGAGTCCAGCGACATCTTCAAACTGTCCCAGAAAATTCGGATTTTGAATCACCAATGCAGCCACCCGATCGTCAAGCAGCGCTACCAGACTGCCCATCTCGCCCGGTACGACACCTTCACCGATCAGCGACGCTTCGCTGCCCAACAGATAAGTTTGCACTGTTTCCCGGTAATGCGGATTGACCGTGGGCGATAGAATGACTTTCTGCCGCCCGTCCGATGCTAGATTGAGCGCCATGCGCACCGCTTCTGCCAGCGCGGTAGCGCCATCATAGTGACTGGCGTTTGTCACATCCATTCCGGTCAATTGGCAGATCATGCTTTGATACTCAAACATGGCTTGCAGCATGCCCTGGCTGGCTTCGGGCTGGTAAGGCGTATAGGCGGTAAAAAACTCGCCCCGGCCAGTGACATAATCAACGGTTGCAGGAATATAGTGGTGATACGCACCCGCGCCCAGAAAACATTCATGACTGGTGGCGTTCACATCTTGACCGGCCAGTTCGCGCAGATGCGCTTCCAGCTCCATTTGCGATAAGGGCAGCGGCGGCAAGGGCAATTTCAAATCGGGAAAACGGACATGTTCCGGAATGTCTGCAAACAGTTCTTCCATGCGTGACACTCCCAGCGTATCGAGCATTGCGCGGCGTTCCGATTCGGTATGCGGTAAATAATTCATACTCGCCTCACTCCGTTAAAGCATTGTCTTCACCAACCGTCTGCGGCGATAACCGGTGATGACGCGAATAAAACCGTTTGCAGCCAGTTCCCGATCCAGCGCGGCGTCGCCGGTATCGAATCTTAAAACCGGCGTGCGCGCAAGCTTGGTAGGCGTGGCAATCACTATGATGTTTTGAGAACCTATGGCGCGGATGACAGTATGACTGAGTTGCAGATTTCCTCTGCCCAGCACGAAGCCCTGCGCGCCGATAGGACTTAAAACGAGTTTACGCGTTTTAAATTTGCCGAGCAATTCAAGAATCTGTTGTTCGTTTAGATCACGGCCTATCAGCTCGCCATTCACGACCGCATCGATGCCCAGCAGCGTTTTTTCAATACCCCACCGGTCCCCGACCGATTTGACCGTGCTCCCGGCACCCAGCAGCACCAGCATCGATGCATCACACCGGAACTGCTCCAGCAAAAATTCCGCGATGCCGTCTTTGATAGCGGTCTCGTCGATATCTTCAATCAATGTTTTTGCCGATTGCATGTGCTTCGGCTCAAAAGGCGTCAGCGCAACCTGATAGAGCTGCACTTTCCACTCACCCGCACGGTAACGCGCCTCGTCGAGATCAAGCACATCGGCTTGCGCCGTTGTCAGCCGATCCTGCAAAAAAGCATAGATGATCTCGGCGCAATGCGCGGGATTGGCACCGAACACGCCCGAAAACATTTTAACGCCGGACGGTATGCCCAAAATCGGCACATCAAATCCCGCAACGCTGCAAATATCCCGCGCCGTTCCATCGCCGCCGCAAAAGACGATTAAGTCGGCTTGTTTTTTCAGGAAATGCTGCACTGCCTGCCGCGTATCCTCTGCAGAGGGATCGCCGGCGATTCTATGAACGATTTCAAACGCGTTAGCTGAAACACCGGCCGACTGTAACACCGTTTCGCCCATATCGCCGGAGCAGGTCAGCCACTGCAACAATAAGCACGAAATGCTCGACGCACCTGACAATAACCGCAACAGTTCGTCCACCGTTTGTTTAGCACGCTGTTGAGCCACGGGCTCAGCGCCCAGCGCGCGTGCTTTATCCGCCAAGCCATCAGTGCCTTTCAGTCCAACCCGACCGCCCATACCGGCAATTGGATTGATCAGAAAACCGACGCGTTTGATAAACATGGGCATGGTTATTGAATACCGTTATCTTTTCACAGGGAGAGAATTTTCAGCGGCTTATAAAAAAACCGGTTATAGTTAACTATAACTCAGGCGCTCGGAATGAAGACAACTATCTCGGTATACTGTGCGCCAGCATTGATTCAACCAAACAGTCAGGCATCAAACATGGTCCAGAATAACACCCGAACCATCGCAATTATCCTATTATCAATCTGTGCTGCCCTGACATCCGCTTGCAATGGTGGAAATATCGGCGCCGCAGCATGGTCTCAGTTTCATGCCGATAGCCAGAATCAGGGTTTCATCGGGATCAACAGTTCGCCCGCTGTCGCGCCGCTTTGGAAGCGCAAGGTCGGCCCGGTCGCTCATTCGTCGCCTGTCATTGCTGCTGACGGCACCGTACATTTAGGCACAACCGACGGAAAACTCGTCATCGTCAATCCGGATGGCACGATCAAATGCACAGTCGATTTATCAACCGGCGTAATTCTGTCTACACCAGCCATTGCTTCAAACGGAAATATCTATATCGTATCAATCCGGGAGGTTGATTCTGACTCCTACCTGAGCACGCTGCACAACGTCACGTCTGGCTGCGAATCCCGGTGGTCGTATACTTTTCCCGACGTCAATGACGTTATCCGTGGCTACACATCCGCATCGCCCAAAGTTATGGAATCGAACCGGGGAACTCATATTTTTCTTCCAGTCAGATTATCACGCCAACGGGACAGCGCTGATAACGACGATTACGAGGATGGATTAAATGAATTGTTTGTCTTCGATGACAGCGGCAGCGTCATCGACCGCCGCACAATCGGCGGCTGTGTGCATGTTTCGGGCGGGGGCAGCGACATCAGTGGATTATTAAGTGATATCTGGGACATCATCAGTGACTTTCCAAATGGCACAGCGGTTATCGGCGATGCATTCGGCCCATTGTACGAACAATTCGGATGGTTGGATCCGACACCGGCTTTGGTGGATTTATCAACAATTACACAACCGGAACGCCCCCTGATCATCGTTGCCGACAATTGCATCGGTTTACGTATGACCGGATTTCACTGGCGCCTCGACCTGGCCGCGCCACAGCTGAACCGGATATGGACCTACGACGACGATAGCAACAAACGATATTATTCGTCACCGGCTGTTTTCAATAACGGTCTTTTGGTTATCGGCCGGGAGGATGGCATGATACTGGGCTTTGACCCAGAAACCGGAACCAAGCTGTGGAATCAGAATGTTGGAGAAGCGGTCATGGCGACGCCAGCCTCTTTTGGAAGACAGATATTTCTAAACTCGCTCCACCGGCTTCATGTACTGGAAACGAATGGAGAATTCGCGGATGTGCCTGTTGTTTCGACTTACCTGAGCGGCGGCCAGACTATCGCCTCGCCGGCTGTTTCCGCCAATTTCGTTTACTACGGCACGACAACAGGCCTGCGAACGCGTTCTTTCGATTTCTTCACCCGCGCCAACGATAGTGACGCCACCGGCGGGGTATCTTCACCAGCCATTTCGCCCGAAGGCATTGTCTATAATGTCATTATCGAGGACGGCTCAGGCTACCTGATGGCCTATCCGGCAAGGGCGCAGCCACAGGTACCCTGATGCATCCTGTATTAAACAAATTGTTGAAGAAGTCAGGAACAAAGCCCTACTTCAAAAAGCAGCGGTCTAAAATTTAAAGGTAACCTGTGTATAGCCATAATTGGTATCCTTACCACCTGCTATACCATTGTCCACTTTATCGAAGTAATCACCTTTAAACAAATGCGTATAGCCGAAGTCAAAACTCATACGTTTCAAGTAGCTGAATTTCGGATCCCATCTCAGATTGAGATCGAACAAGTTGCCCAGAAAACTGCCTGAATTTCCGGTTACATCCTGCAGGCCGGAACCGACAAAAACACCTTGTTTATCGGCGAGCCAGAATGCGCGGTGAGACATCATCAGACTGACAGTCGGTGTAGGCTTGAGTGTTGCACGGAAACCCGCGGGTGAGAAAATATTTGACGGAAAGAATATTCCTAAAATACCGGTAGGCCCATATTCGACACGACGTTTTGCAAATAGGAAATCGAACTGTTTGTTTGGATCCGGATCGCCCGATATATAGTCGAATTGATACAGAATCCTGAATGGCATTTTTGCCAAATCAAAGCTATACCCAATTTCCCCATGATGCCGATGCGCAAAATAGTTTACTTGATTAACTTCACCAAATTGATATGTCGACTCAATTTCATAGTCAAGACGATTCGTTGTCGGTTTAGCAAAAAGCCGGAAACCAGGGGTAGAAATATTACGCTGTCTACCTTTGTGCCCTTCGTTTAACTGAAACCAATACACATCAAAGTTGGCCCAGGCGTAATCTCGGTTGGTAATCTGCGCACCTGAGAAAAAAGTAACTGGCGAAAAATCATCCAGTTCGTTCGCTTTCCGGTTGACAGGCGAGGTACCAAACATTCTTAACCCCCAGCCTTTATCACCTTCGCCTACGGTCAACTGCACACCGTCAAATGTCGGCGTCAAAGTACCAAAACGGTGACCGGCTATCAATCGCCCTTCACCGAAATCCATCACCATTCGGCCAACTTCAAGTTTCCCAGGCAGTCCTGTTCTGAAGAAATTATCAGTCTTCATATTGACATGAAGCTGGGTGAAATCGAAATGGTTTGCAAAAACCGGCGAGCTTGCTTGTCCATATTCGGCAAGCGGCGCACGGATATCAGTCAGTTCAAATGTAAACCCCAATGGATCATTCCGGTTAATACCAATCAAAAACCGTGTCCTCTGGTGAATTTGCTGGTTATCACTGTCTGTAGGAATTGCCTTTGTAAAACCATGATCATATACCTCGTAACGGGTACGATGCTCTATCGCCAAATCCAGCCAATCGGGCGTATACGCAGTAAGTGGCGTTTCATGCTCTTCCATCAACCGCGTTAAGTTATCAAAATCGCCTAAAAAATGGCCTGTATCTCCGATCACAAAATTTGTATTCTCGGCTTTAGTGGCTCTCTGCGCTGTAACAATAGCATTATTCGCTTGTACTGCTGATTTTTTTAGTTTTTCCGTATTAACAGGTTCAGCCTTTTCTGCAAATGTCATACCTGACCAAACACTACAGAAGATTAAAATTAAAATTGTGTGACATCTTGTTCGTACATTCTTAAGCAAGTATGGCCCGGATAAGCCATTAAATAAATTGTGCATCAATCCTTTTAGCATTCACCCCACTCCTCTTTTAGTATATAAGCAAAATCCAGTTCAAAAGCCGCATAAAGACATCGTAAGTACCTATAACACTTATTTTATTCTACTGCGTCTTTCTCTCGATTGTTATATTAATCGTTGTGGTGTCACGGAAACGTCAAGAAATTGTTAAAAGAATGTTAAATATTATTTTGATTCTGTAAGTTGTCCATCAATCAACTTTTCGGGAGGAAATTTTTAGGTTGCATAATCGAAACACCTCACTAGAGCCGGGTTTTCAGTTAGCGAAAATAAATTTATCTGAGTCGAAAATATACCGGGATACAATAACTAGATAACCCAACCTGAGAACCGCAGTTGACCGTAATCAAACAGGTCGAACAATAAGCACTCGTGCAGGAAGAAGAAATTTTGACTTTTTTTAGCAATCATGTACGCCAAGGTTCCAGCGCAGCGCCAATTTAGCCAAAATTTTCTGGTTATGGTGATAGGCTGGGTAGCCTGTATGCAATACTACTGGATTTTATTACTGCGTAGGCCGAATTCATACCCAAAATACAAATGCTCAGCTCAAATATGAAGCGGCCGTACCTGGCAATATCGGATAGAGTATTAGTTAACAGCGTCGGCAAACCTTATCGTAAACTGAGAACCCCGGTTTTGCGAACTCTTAAAAGACACGGTCCAGTTATATTTCTCGCAAATGCGATAGACAATCATCAAACCCAAGCCAACTTTCTCCATATTGCATGCACTTTTTTTTATATAGCATTTAAATAGTTGATCTTGTGTGCACTCATCAATACCAATCCCGGTATCTGTGACCGTCAGTCGATCCGGCGTTAGTAGAACTTTAATCTTTCCTTGTTCCGTGTACCGGAATGCATTACGCACGAGATTGGCAACCAGAACGTTGAGTATGCCAAATGGCGCGGAAACTTTTAGTGGCCCTTTCTCTACAATATTGACTTCAACCGGTTTATCACTCAGCCAGATCCGCTGCTGTTCAATCACTCTCTGAACAATCGGTCCCATTTCACGCTGACAATAATTCTCGTCCGAATCAATGTTGATACGCGCCAATGCTAAAAACGTTTCGATCAATTCGGTCATTTCGTTGACGGCTCGTTGGATCCGATCAATCCGCTTACGTTCGACTGTGGACAGATTGTCATTCTCAGACAAAATTTCTGCAGCCAAGCTGATACTCGTTATCGGAGTACGTAATTCGTGACTGACACTGCTGGCAAATTCCTTTTCCCGAATCAATAACAGTCTCAACTGATTGTGATAATGCTGCAACTCTTTTGCCAGCGCACCAATCTCATCATCGCCAAATTCAGACAGCTCCAACACTTTTTCAGGTTTATTCTTAAAACTGACCACTTGGTTTGCAAGCTGCTTAATCGGCCGGACTATTTTGAAGGAAATTATCCAGCCGATAACCAATGCCAATATTAAAATAATGACCGAGCATATCCACACCACAATAAAGAAATCATTTTTAAGTTCATGGATATTCGTTTCATCAAACTTCACAATATAACGATTATTATCAATGTCTTCGACCAACACATGGTAGTCCCGGTCATTGTAGGTCAAGTCATGTATTCCTAGCGAAAGATCGCGGACATGTGCCGGCAAATAACGATTTTCATTGATTGGCGAGATATAAATAGTCGTTGTACGTGATCGAAAATAACCGGGTTCCAACACATTAGGCGTTTGTTCTCGGAAGTGTTTAAGCTCAGCATACAAGATGTCATCAAGCATGCTGGTTACGGTCGTATTAAATCCAACCAACTGGCTTACCCCTAACATCAGGGTAAGTAAAGCACCAAACGCTAGAAACGCAAGCGTAATCCGTTGCGCTATAGAATTAGTCTTCATTTGCATTTCTATCTGTGAGCTTATAGCCGAAACCGCGCACCGTATGCAACAATGGCCGGTCAAATGGTTTATCAACAACCTGACGCAAATGGCATAAATGGGTACGCAGTGCATCGCTATCGGGCGGACTTTCTTGCCAGATTGCAAACTCGAGTTCTTCACGCTTTACGACGCGATGCGGATTCCTCATGAAATACAACATGATACGAAATAATTTAGGATTTAGATTGATATGCTTCCCCCCACGTACAACTTCATGTGTATTCGTGTCCAGCATCAAATCACCCACCAGCAATCGCGTATCCGGTATGCCATTAAAACGTTCGGACAACACTTTGACGCGCGCGGCCAATTCCTTCAAGCAAAATGGCTTTGTCATATAGTCATCCGCACCTGAATCAAAGCCTTCCAGCTTATTTTCGTGCAAATCTCTAGCTGTTAAAATTAGAATGGGTACTCTTTTCTTTGCATCCTGACGGATTCGACGGCAAAGATCGATTCCATCAATACCCGGCAAATTCAGGTCAAGAATAATGATGTCATAATCTATCGTAACAGCCAGATGCAAACCCGTTTTACCATCGCCTGTTACATCTATCATGTATCCCAAAGCACCTAAATAATCGTGAATGCTGGCAGCAATATCCTGAGCATCCTCTATGACAAGTACTTTCATGATTATTTTCCTATGTTATGCCTTCACTCGAAGTTTACCCATTAATAGATCAAATAATCGTTAATTTTTTGTCAAAAAAATGTTAACGATACTTTCTTTGTACATTCGAGGGTTACGAATAAAAGCTACATTAGGGTGTTAGCTATCAGTGAATAATTATTTCTGTTGTCCCTGAAATGGCGCCAAGCAGCGTTATTCGTCGCTCATGTGGAATAACAATCCTGAACACATGCGCTTAAAACCTTCCAGCATGTTATCTAAGCATGGTTGATACCAGCCGGTATCAAAAATTGTCACTTTGAAAAAACGATACAGCTTGCTGCGCCGCCTTCGACCAGCTCGTGATTCAGTGTTTTATCAGTAGGCTTAACAATCGCCTTTACCCGAATCTGTTTAACAGGCTCTAAATATTCTGCAAATTATTGCCAGCCTGTTACGTCATAACCTTTTTCCAGTAAACAGCGGCTCACGAAATTGGCATATGCCTGGCTGGGTTGCGCCGGTCTGGCTGCACTGAAGATGCCTCTCAGCAAACCCCACACTGCACCACTGGCCGCTCCGACCAAGGATCCTGTTCCTGCAGAACCTGTAATGGCGCCTCCCACTGCTCCGCTTGCGGCACCGACACCGGCACCCATCGCTGTGTTAGCAGCTACATTACCGGCTGTACCCCCACTTTCGCGCGCCCCTGCCGACTCTGCCATTTGTTTGCAATACGCGATATCCTGTTCGGCAACTTCGCGACCTACGGACTGATAATGGCTGTTTGGGTATAAAACCGGGCCTGTACTGGCGCATGCTGACAGCCATAACAGCACTATCCCCGTCGTTATCATCTTGATTGCATTCATTGGATTACTTCTCTCCTTCGTTTCCTGGCGAGTCCAATCGGTTTGACTCTGTTCAGCCAGAAAAATTTTGTTAACCAGGCGCTTATTGAATAAATCTGAATTTTTTTGATGCAAAAAGTGGCAATGAAACGCAAACGGCAGTTTCTCTACACAACGCCTGATGGAAAACTCAGCACGTCGCAAAAGAAACTGCCGTATTACTTTTCTTAAATGGTAACTAACTTAGGTTTTAAAACCTGAAATTGTACTGGACATAGAAAAGATCAGGATTAATACCCGGTCTTTGATTTTCTATAAAATTGCCTGAGAATAATTTCGAGTATCCCACCAGTACATCATGATGCCGTGCCACATGAATATTGACCAGAAAATCAATACCATCGCCGACATGGCTGCCGGATTGTCCTGTTGGATCACCAAGAAGCGCTACGCCGCCAGCGTTATATAAAAAATCCCGCTTGTTGGCCAAATAATACCGATGGTATTGAGCAAGAAAAGTCATCCAGCGTTTTGGATGCAGTGTCAACTGAGCGTTAAAGTCATGAATATTCTGCCGTCCGATCAAATCGATATAGCCCAGATAATAATGGCCAAACGGGAACAGTTGATTAAAAGTATTTACGTTGCCATCCTGTGGGTTACCATCGCCCGAGGCGAAATCATACCGAAGCCAGAGAATCGGGTTCAAAGGCATTTGAAAATCATAGCCCAGACCGGTCGCTACAGCGAAAGCAGACACATCCAGGTTAGCCCATTGGCCGAATTGATACATACCTTCAATTTCGTACAGAATCTGGTTGTAATCGCCCACCAAACGACCGCCCAGTGTATGTACGTTGGAATCGCCAAGCATCGTCGTTCTGCCTGGCGCGACGCTTTGCACAATATCGGTGCTTCCTAAGAAAGTACCGCCGACAGGGCGATTATCATTCAGGCTCAGAAAATACAAATCAATCAGGTGGTCTTTGTCATGCTTGTAAGTCGTCCATAAACCGAAAAAGTCACGTCTTCTGTCCCAATTATCAAACTCGCCTTTTTCAGTGATCATCGGACGCACCCAGAATGCATCGATATCCAGCTTCTCGTTACGCCAGAACGATTTGATACCCTGGAAAGTTCTGCGGGTATTGGCCCAGTCCAGTGTCGAAATTAACCGCTGCGAACCAAAAATCAGTTCCTGCCGCCCGAAACGAAAATATAACGGACTGTCATAGACATTACCCACTTTATAATCAGCGAATAAATTCAGAATATCCGTGTGGTTTCTGTCGATACCAAGCGGCGCCAATTCCGGGTCGAAAGAACGTGCATCAATAAACTCAGCAAATAATCGGAGGTCATCCCGATACCACAAATCGGCGTGAAAACGGGTGCGAATCAGGTGATAGTCATTATTTCTACCAGCTGCGTTCAAACGGCTGTCGGTTTCATGCATATAGCGATACCAGAAACTGCCACCGAAAGAGAGTAACCAGTCATTGCCGATATGGATACGTTTAACGGGATCAAAAATATCTTTTTCATGATCCGGATTTTCCAGATATCTGAAATCGATATCGTATGCGGAAGTCGGCATCAGCGCAAAAGGCGGATACGGAGATACAGGCCGGGTATCGCGAACATTACCGGTTACCTGATCCCACAACGAGTAATATCCCCTCCCCGGATTCGGAAAATATTCGGGTTGCACGTCCGCAAGTAAGTCTATAACAGACGCATAACCTGGCCGTGCCGGTGGTTTGCCAAACATGCCTGGTCTTGGCATGGGCCTGACCGGCGGCACCTTGGCCCAGTCAGACTTTGACCAGCTGGGTTCGGTATCAACAACCGATCCAGCGCTCGGGCTATTGGTTGCATGCGCCTGGAGAACTATCCCCCCCATACCTGCAATAAACAAACCGAATACCAGCAACCACCTGGAAAAACCTGCCTTCAGGCTGGCTTTTGATCTGGCTGAAAAAGCCATTAAAAAAGCTAAACGGATAGGCGAATTCATTTAGAAAGGACTCCTGTTGTTAAAAAATTCTATATAGATCATCAGCCTGGGCTGTGTTATTGAATTTGAATTGTTTTGATTTGGCATTACGCATATTACAGCGACAAACATTATTTCCCTTCCGCAAATAATGGTATATATGCCTTTTTATTGATTTGATTGAAATCAATTACAGCCCAAATTATTGTTTACGCAGTCAATTTTATCTGAAAGAATCGCCAAGCTACTTGAATTAATTGATTTTTTTTTGACACACGCAATGCAAACGATTTCACATCGACACTATGCACTGATACACGGCAACTAAATAGCTGATATTATTAAGTTAAATAAATAAACGCGTTTGTTGTATAAATACAACAAACTGGGCGCTTAAAATTGGTTTTGAATGAAGAAGGCTAATAACAGCCGGAAAATTACTGCGGTTACCCCAATCAATAATTCGGCTTTACTTCCAGTCCAAGCTTTTTGATTTTGTCGCAAAACCGATCGAACCAGACCCGATCTACGCGTGACAGCAGTTTTGCTTCGGGTTGATACGATGTACGTGCAATACCATAAACGAGCACACCTTTCAAAGGGACGTCTTCTTGCAGCAGGTTTTCAACAAAATCCAGATAAGCCTTGGTTTCCTGCTCGGAAAGCGGCTGACCGTTCAGATTAAACACGCATGTCTGTAGCCAGGTAGGACATATCGATGCAGACAGACGAATATGTTCACGCACTTGTTTCAGACTCATGCGCGAATTGTTGATGCGCAAGCGTCCTTCAGGTGTCGCGCTGTCGAGCTTGAACCAGACTTCACCATTCATATGCGCCATTCGCTCAAGCCCGGCCCGCACATAGGGTCTGCTGATCAAGCTGCCGTTGGTAATCAGCACCAGCTTCAGATGTGCCGGCAACGAAAAGTCCTTTTTAACCTCGCCGATCAGTTCGATCACTTGCTCAAACTCCTTGGCACTGGTCGGTTCGCCATTGCCTGACAGGGCAATATCCTGAATAGTGCGTGCTTCCGGCGGCACCTGTTGCAGCATAAAATCACCTTGCGTCAGTTCACGCAGAAAACCACGCAGTTCCCGCTCCAGTTTTTCAAGATCGATAGGCGGCGCCGCGCCTCGCTTCAAATCGGGCACTTGGCAATAAATGCAACGCCAGTTGCAGGCGTTGTTCGGGTTTAGATTAACTCCAACCGAAACACCTCCCGCACGGCGTGAAACGACTGGATAAACATAAGTCAGGCCGGCTATATCACGGCTATGATCTGACGTATTCAATAGGTTGGATGCTTGCTGCAATGATACAATCCTGCCAAAATAATTTGTAATACTAAAATCGCTCGTATGTTAATCACACGTAAGCTGGAATTTGATGCCGGTCACCGCATCTCGACGCACAACAGTCAGTGCCGTCATCTTCACGGACATCGTTATGTGCTTGAAATCACACTGTCTGGTACTATTATCTCCGAGAAAGGCAATGCACAACAAGGGATGGTCATGGATTTTTCCGAGGTCAAGCGAATTGCCAAGCAAGCGCTGGTCGATAAATGGGATCATGCGTTTCTTGTATACGCCGGTGATACTCCCGTCATGCAGTTTCTGCAGTCGTTGAAAGATCATAAAACTGTCGTATTGGATGTGCAACCAACCGCTGAGAATCTCGCAGTCATTGCCTTCGATATTTTAAGCGCAGCCTACCAGGACAGCTACGGCAATCATCTTCGGCTTGAACACGTACGTTTATATGAAACCCCGAACTGCTGGGCGGACGCCAACCGCGGTACGAATTAATTTCAATTGCTATACTCTGTATATATCCAACCCTATGTTTGTTGATTCACACTGTCATCTCGATTTCCCCGACCTCGCAGGCAATCTAAACGAACTGCTGCGCAAAATGGTCGAAAACCAAGTGACACACGCATTATGCGTCAGCGTCAACCTGACCGATTTTCCGCGTGTTCTGGCACTGGCGCAAACGCACGACAATCTTTTTGCCTCGGTAGGCGTACACCCGGATTACGAAAATCTGGACGAACCGGATGCGCAACAACTTGTACAACTCGCAAACCACCCGAAAGTCATTGCAATTGGCGAAACCGGACTCGATTATTACCGCCTGCAAGGCGATCTGGAATGGCAGCGTGAACGTTTCCGCCAGCATATCCGCGCTGCCATCGCATGCAATAAGCCGTTAATCATTCACACCCGGTCAGCCGCAGACGACACGCTGCGTATCATGCAAGAAGAAGGCGCCGACCGGGCCGGCGGCGTAATGCACTGTTTTACCGAAAGCTGGGAAGTTGCACAACAGGCCATTGAGATGAATTTCTATATTTCCTTTTCAGGCATCGTAACGTTCAAGAACGCCACCGCCCTCAAAGATGTCGCCAGGAAAACGCCGCTCGACCGGATGCTGATTGAAACCGATTCGCCCTATCTTGCACCGGTGCCGTACCGCGGCAAAATGAACCAGCCGGCATTTGTCCGTTACGTCGCCGAGGAAATTGCCCGGCTGCGCGATACCGATCTCAATAAAATCGCAGCAGCTACGACCGGTAATTTTTTTAGACTGTTCAGAACGGCCAGGGATGATTATCATGCCGCTCATTAGTTGCACGCTTTAGTAAATAAACCGTAGACAAACACTATCAACATGCCATCCCTTCATGAAAAAGTCGCCATTATTACCGGCTCCTCGCGCGGGATCGGTGCTGAAATCGCGCAAACGCTGGCCAAAGCTGGCGCCAAAGTCGTAATCAATTATGTTCAAAACCACGAAGCTGCGGACGATGTCTGTATGGCTATTACGCAAGCAGGCGGAAAAAGTGTCGCAATTCAGGCGGATGTCAGCAAACCGGCCGACGTCACGCGATTGTTTGATACCACAGTCGAGCAATTCGGACGAATTGACATTCTGGTCAACAATGCCGGGATGCTGATTTTTAAACAGATCGCCGAATTCACCGACGAAGAGTTTGACCGGATGATCGACATTAACCTGAAAAGTGTATTTTACACACTGCGCGAAGCTTCCGTACGTCTTGCTGATAATGGCAGGATCGTCAATATATCCAGTACGGTAACACGTTTGATGCTGCCAAAATATGGTCCCTATGCAGCCACCAAAGGCGCGGTTGAACAGCTGACCCGCATCCTGGCGCGCGAGGTCGGTAAAAGAGGCATTACTGTGAACAGCGTATCGCCAGGCCCGGTATTTACCGAGTTGTTCAGAGCCGGTAAAACTGAGGAAGACATCCAACGCATGGCGGCCATGTCTTCACTCGGACGGATTGGGGAAGTCGACGATATTGCCCAAATCGTATTGTTTTTGGCAAGCGACGCAGCCCGCTGGATCACCGGTCAGGATATTGGCGCAAATGGCGGCATCATTTGACACCACCTGAACATAAAAAAAACAGCCATAAACAAATCAATGCGTATGGCTGCCAGAGGAGAGAAGAAGAAGTTAAAACGTTATTGGCACCACCAAGAGTATCCAATACCGTTGTATGAAACGATACGCTAAATAATCTGCGGGCACTGTGTTTTTTGTCACATTGAATCGTAAAATTGAATTTACTGGAGAAAGCGATGCGCATTGGCGTTCCTAAAGAAATCAAAACTCATGAAAATCGCGTGGGACTGACACCGTCTTCAGTCCGCGAGCTGACCGTGCATGGCCATCAGGTAATGGTGCAGAAAAATGCCGGTCTCGCCATTAACCTTGACGATGGCCGCTATCAGGCGGCAGGCGCGGAAATCGTCGAAACGGCTGAAGAGATTTTTGCTCAGGCTGAGTTGATCGTCAAAGTCAAGGAACCGCAACCGGAAGAACTTAAATTGCTGCGTGCCGACCAGATTCTGTTCACCTACCTGCATCTGGCGCCCGATCCGGCACAGGCCGAAGCGCTACTGGAATCGGGCTGCATTGCCATCGCTTACGAAACAGTCACAGACCAGTATGGGGGATTGCCGCTGCTCGCTCCCATGAGCGAAGTTGCCGGTCGCATGTCAATACAAGCCGGCGCGCATGCACTGGAAATGGATCAAGGTGGACGCGGCATGCTCCTGGGCGGCGTTTCAGGCGTACCTTCCGCGAAAGTCGTTATCCTTGGCGGAGGTGTCGTAGGCACCAATGCAGCGCGTGTCGCCATGGGCATGGAGGCGCACGTCACTGTGATCGACAAATCGATACACCGTTTGCAACAGCTCGATCTACAGTATGGATCACGCATCAATACTGTTTTTTCTACCGTCGATGCTATTGAAGAACAAGTCTCGGAAGCCGATCTGGTGGTTGGCGCGGTTCTCGTGCCGGGCGGCTCCACGCCCAAGCTGGTCAGTCATAAACTCGTTGAGAACATGAATCGTGGCGCAGTTCTGGTGGATGTTGCTATTGACCAGGGCGGTTGTTTTGCCACCTCCAGGCCCACCACCCTTGCTAATCCGATTTACATACTCGATGACGTCGTCCATTATTGTGTCTCGAATATGCCTGGGGCTGTTGCACGCACATCGACGTTTGCATTAAACAACGTCACACTGCCATATGTTCTGTCGATAGCTGAAAAAGGAGGCCAAGGCGCGCTGATCGACGATCCGCATTTACGCAACGGCCTGAATGTCTATCAAGGCCAGATCACCCACCAGGCAGTCGCGCACGATCTTGGGCTGTTGTACGTCGACCCTCAGGAACTGCTGCGATAGCCAGCTTGCCGCACATTTGTCACTACAGCCGTAACGATCACGAATTGCGACTTAACAGGCTGTTAATGCAGCTGCTTTTTACTATGCGTCAACAACCAATCCACCGTCCATTTCACACGGGTTTCATTACCGGCCAGATCCTTCACGCTGGCCTCAATTTCCGTATTGACATCCAAAATCGGATTGCGCAATGTCATGGTAATGATTTCGTGCTTGTCTGTTTTGTACGGAATGTTCTGGCATTTTTTCTGCTTGTTGTCGTGTATGCACATGACCAGGCTGTCCGGATGAATGCCGCTGCCGACATCCGTGGCGCCGATCTTTAAGCCGGTAATACGGTCTTCATCGACAGTTGCTACCAGATTTAACGTTGGTTTTTGCGTGTCCCTCAATTCCTGCGCGCCACCCGGCGAACCCAGATCGATCCAGCGCGATAAAATCCCGAGTTCTTCCGGCGTAATCGAAGTCGAATGGCCGGCGCCAAAATCGATATCGTTCGGGTATTGCGCGTCCGTTCGGTTATCCGTACGCCGATTGGCCGCCTTCCAGTACAGCAGACTGCCGCGGGAATTGAATGCTTTGATATATTTGGATAGGAATGGGCGGCTCAGCGCTTCACCGCTCATGCCTTTAGCCCTGAGTTCCGGCGGCGTGCATGTCTGTTGATTGTCGACAACCAGACACCACCAGGTCGTATTTTGCGCATGATTAATACCGTTCGTTTTGTCAAGCGCCAGTCCTGCCGCCGGCTGACTACCGCCATGACATGACACACAATGCCGGTCGAATATCGGTTTGATGTCGCGCGTAAATTCAATCTGCATGCCGTAGCCCGGTACCGAGCGGGTGGCGACGGTATTTCCGGACTTGCCGGTTAACAACGGCACCTCCCCTCTGCCGAGCTGCGGTATCTCATAGGCGCTTGTCGCCGCAAAGGAATCAGCAAACTGGATACGCGTCGGCCGCGCATGCACATGGCAGCCGCCGCAGGTTTTTTCCTCGCCCGGACGCAAATGCTGCCAGGACTGGTCAGTGTTCAAGGTGCGCCCGTCACAATCGATTCCCTGCATGATATATGGTGTGTTGGCCGGAAAGCTCAGCAGAAAACTGGTGTCCGGATGCCCGCTCGGATCCATGATGCGGCCGCCGTCCGCTGCATAATGCAGCACCGGCACTTCCCCGAGAATCGCCACGCGCTCGCCGGTCACATTTGCAATCTGCTCGTGAATGTTCGCACCGCGGTTGGGATAGGTAGCGATCATGCGCACACCGCACAATTCCTCGTCGGTATAATCAATGGTATCGGTACCCTGCAAATGAAAAGCATGCAGGTTTTCAAAAACCGGAACGCCGTCGCGCGGCAGCGTCTCGCGATCGGTAATCGACGCCGCGCCAAGCAGTCCGAAAGGCGTGCCGGGGGGCAGTTCAGGTCGATCCGTCAGTTTATCTGCACGCGGCATTTCCGCCGGTTTCTCGATGCCATAGATTGCCTGATACGGCACCACCGCCCTGCCCATGATTTCATGCCAATCCGGCGAATCCACGATCAGTTGCAAATCGGACGGGTGACGCGATGGAATTTTGGTCGCCAGATAAATGCCGCCATCGCAACCCGGAATATCTTTATCGAGATGCGTGAGCAGATTCATGCCGGTGCCGCTGCCGCTGCCATTGATCAACGGCGGTGTCGGCTTGCCCATTTTTTTGAAGATCAAATCGTCGATCACGCTGCTGCACAACCCTTTAAACCAGGTCATCATTAACCTGTTATCCGGCAATGCGCCTGGATGACTGAGCTTGCCCGTGAACAGCATCGGATCAGCGTATCCCGGCACGGTTACTGCGGGTGGGTCGAGCGGCTTGGCGATCGCATCGTCATTAATCGCCCAGGGCGCCACATTGATGACATCGTGCGGCACATACATATCCGCAGGCACGGCTACGTTATACGGACTCTTGCCTTCGATGCCTTTCGGCTCGGGCATGACGCAAATAATCACACCCGCGCCGTTATTGTTGCCGCGATAGTAATCCGAGAAGCAGACGCGTCCGTCCGACATCTGCGTCATAAAATGCGCCGCCATATGGTCTTCGCCGTAATAACTCACCGCATGATCGCCGCTATGCTGGCCGAACAGCGGAAAATTCCCGGCGCCATCCGGCGCCTGGGTATATATATGAAACAGATTATCCAGCGTGGTAAACCAGCCCGGGCCGCTGTTGGCATATCTGAACGGCAGACCGCCGAAAATCTGCCAGCTTGAATATGCCACCCGCCCGTCCATCAAATTGAACGGATGCTGTTCCTGGGAGAGCGAATGGTGGCTGGAGAGTTCGAGATTCTTCCAGTCCGTATCGATCGCCCAGATGCGCGTTCCAAGCCGGTTGGTGTTGGTTCTAAAAACCAGAGTGGATAGATTCCCGTCGCGCGTGGAAGTAAACGCCAGCCGGTTGTGACCGATAAAGGTGGGCCCCGCGTCGAACACGCCGTTTTCAAACGGCATGGCGTCAGTGACACCCGTATTCAAATTATAGATATGCAGATGCGCGCCGGTTGACTGCAAATGCATACTGGGCAGATTCTGCCATCCCAGATTTTCGGGCTCCGCATCCGGGTGCAGCACCTGGCTGTGTATATTCGCGGTATTGTGCACCAGCGTTCCGCGAAACACCGAGAACGCGATTTGTTTGCCGTCGAACGAAACCTGTGGATCGAGCGCCGCGCAGGCATTCTGTTTTGTCGAATTCGACGAGCAGTTATAAATGATCTGTTCGGAACCGTCAGGCTGACGCAGCATCAGATCGCAGGGTGCGGCAAATCCGCTGAAGAAATTAGTCACATCCGGCAGCACATCATACATATCCAACCCGCGCAGCGTGCGTGTAACGGTTTGTTTGACACCGTTCACGGTTACCGTCCCGGTCAAATCGAACGCGCCCGCCGCCCGTTCGCACCGGGAATAAACAATCGGCACGGATGCAAAGAGTTGGACAGTATGCAGCATGCCCCATAACAAGCACGCCGCCAGCATTATTTTTTTCATTTTAAAAGTCTGTACAAAGCTGTTGATTTTGAAATGATCATACCCCCCGCTTCCGCGTAATTCAATACAGCCGAGCTTGTTCTGCAACCGCATTACCTGCCTCTGCATGCAAGATAAATTTTTACATAACTGTGATATAAATCACACAGGATCGCACTTTAATCCATTATACTGCCTTGAATACCCTGAATCAGCATGTGATTTTATTTAACATTTTTACCATAGCATAAGCATTCTTTTCATTGATCGAAGCTTCACGAATAACAAAAACGGAGGCGAAAGATGAATCAAGAAATTGTTCCGGACATGCTTTCCGGCACCGAGCATCAGAAAACACTGGCGATTATCAACTGGCTCAACAATTGCCGGACCAAAAATGAATTCAACCTGGCCCTGAAAGAAGCGCTGCTTCCCCTGATCGCATGCAACGGCGTTTTTTACGAACAGCCGTCAGCGAGGCAACATGAGCAGAATAATACTCAGCCTAATACCTTGCCGTTTGGCAGCATTAACCTTTCAAACTGTTGTGAACACAACTGGCAACAACTCATGCACACCACAGCACAAATCCCGGCAGCTACACGATCCGCCGTACATATCTCGGATATCCGGTTAACAGACCTGACACCCGGCAACAGCCATGATCGCAATGTCACTTCAGACGCACTCTCCGCCTCTCTTGACCCATTCCAGCAACAGGCTCACCGCCATTGCGCCATCCTCTCCCTTCACGACGAACAAAATCAGGCCTGCCGGCTACACTTTTGCCGCCTGAACGACCGAAAGCATATCTTCAGCCAACGTGATATCACGCTGTTGAACGTGCTTAAATCACCGTTGCTGCAAACACTGAAAATGATACTGTTCCATGAGGAAAGCAGGAATTCCCGCCACATCATGGATTTATGGTCTGCACATTCGGAGCCGGTTGCGGTCATCCGCGATAACGGCAGCACGCTTTTTCAAAGCCCGGCATTTGAACATATTCTCCAGCAGCAAAAACACCTATTCTTGTCTACCGCATTAACGCTGATCCAGAACATCCAGCGCAAACAGCTCGAATGGCACAGCTTTTTGTCAAAACTCGGCAAACGCCTGTATGAAATCAAATTGACACTGGTCAGCAGCGGCAACGACCAATTTCATCAGACCTATCTCATTCAGTTGTCACGAGTCACCCACGCCATCGGCAAAATCTTCAACCAGTTGCAACGAAAAAACCTGACTCAGCGCGAACTCGAAATCGCCCTGCTGATTTACCAAGGCACCCCAACCCGCGAAATCGCCGAAACAATTCATCTGAGCTATCACACCGTGCGCAACCATATTAAAAGCATTTACAGCAAATTGGGTGTTTCGTCGCGTGGGGAGATGTTGGTGTGGGTAGGGTAACTTAGCGTTTACGTCCAGACTTTATTTGGATTTGGCAGCTTGGACTACAAAATGACTCAATTGGGTTATTTAATACGTTACTTAAATAAAGTATAAAAAGTCTAATATGAAAAATTTCTTATCCATTATCTATATTTTGATTCGCTAAAGGTACAAAAATGAAAAAAACTGGGATACTGACTTCGCTACTTATACTTATATTTCTTTTTCAGGTTGCTCATCAGTTGTTGGTCCCTGAAAAAAGTCTATTTAACGGAGGCAGGGTAACACCAGCTTCTGCTAATCAGATGTTTGACGAAAGCTTTGAAGGATTTAATGATAACGCATTGATAGAGCTAATAGATCCGATACATCTTGGTATTTGGCCACCAAAAAAAACGATTAGATAAACAAAATACCGACACGGAAAATACCGACACGGCCGAGCGCCTCCACACGGCCGAGCGCTTCCGTATCGCTTTTTATAATGCTAATAATGATAGTGAATATAAAAAGCAACGGAACTAATACAGCTCATCGATCCCAGATACAAGACCGACTTATTGCCGCATCTAATCAAAGATGCAATATATATACAACTTACCTTAAACGTATCAGTGCCCATAACAATGGAATCTTGGGTACTTTAACAACAGCATTAGGCGGTGCAGGCGCGATTGTAACCGGTGCCGAAGCCGCACGGATTTTAGCTGGCTTAGCAGGAATTGCAAGCGGTACAAGAGCGGAATTAAACCAAGCGATATTTGAATCCGTAGCAACCAGCGTCATCGTTCCGGCCATACAAAAAACGCCGTGAAAGCATTTTAAAAGAAATTAGAAATAAACGTAGTGGTGACAGTGGGTTAGGAATAGAAGAATACACTATCGAGGGCGCAGTTGCTGATGCGATTTTATACCATGGTGCTTGTAGTTTAGATGCAGGAATAGCTGAAGCACAACAAAGCATCCATGGAATTGAGAATGTTGGTCTTAAACAATTTCTAACTGCTCAAGCTATGACTATGGGCTCCGCACATCTTGCCTCGATTGTTTTACCCAACCTGAACTTAAAAGTTCAATGAAAAGTTAATCAAATATAAAGCGGAAGTTTCCAAAATTGATTCATCGAAAGCGGGTCAAACAGAATTGTCTACAAAACTTGACGAACTAATTTTATCGAGCAACGAAAATGGTGATCGTTTTACAAGGGCAACTGCTATAGATACAGAATTACAAAACGTATTTAACGAATATGTATCAACCCAAGGCAGGGATTTTTCAACACATTATCTCATTGAATAATCAACAAAAAAAGGCAAAGTCATTTTTTGAAGAACTTGCTACTATAGAAAATGAGATTCAAGACAAATTAAGTAAATTAAAATCATAGAAAAAGAAGGGACAGGAAATGCAAAAATTTGTTGACACATTACGATTAAACTTTCGTTCTGAACCTCACATAAACGATTCGAATATTATTGAAGTTCTGCATCTAGGTCAGCCTGTTAGCATACATGAAAAAAGCAAGCGAAAATTACGTTAAAGTAACTGCCATAATAGGTGGAGTTGACAAAGAAGGTTTTGTCTCTGAAAAGTACCTACGCGATCCGGTATCTGATGGACGAGAAGCACTTATACACCAGGTTATCCATGAGTGGAAGCGTTTTAATTTTGGGCTTGGTAGAGAACACGAAGACCCTTATTTTGAATATATTGGAGAAATGTGGAGACGGATCAATTTAGATCTTGATGGAAAGGATCGCGATGTACCGTGGTCTGCAGCAGCAATATCTTATATGGTGCACAACGCTGGACAAACGCTACTCACTACCAAATATTCGAAGTTTCACTTTGCTGCAGCTCATTCACGTTATGTTCATGACTCAATCAAAAACGGTTTTCTAATGACAAAGACACACCTTTCTGGGGGTATGACTTGCACGAACGCCGCCCTCAAATCGGTGATATTGTCTGCAGAGGACGCGCAGGAAGTAATGTTGACTTTGATCACGCTTCCAAGCACGACAGCTTTAAGAGCCATTGCGATATCATAGTCAGAATTAAGGAAGAAACAGTCGTCGCCATTGGCGGGAACGTAAGTCATAGTGTTAAAAGAACAGAGTATGACAAAACACCAAGTGGATTCTTGGATGATACTAAAAATGTTTATGCCATCCTCGTCAATCTACATGATTAATGAGTTTTATTAAAAGTATTTTAGCTGGAATTGGAGTTCTAGTTCTGGGACTTTCAGCTTGTGCTGATAGGCCATTTATAACATCATCCAATTCAATTAATCAACTACGTAACACATGTTTGTTAGAAGCTGAACAGCTGACTAAGCCAGCAATTGTATATAGCAATCAAAGAAATCCAAGATTTGAAACAATCACACTTAAACCCGGTCATTTTATATATAGGTGTGAAAAACAGGCTAACTGGATGATCATTATGTACCCAAGAAGTGGTGAAAAAATTGACTGTAGCTACCGAAATATTGAAAATCTGTGTCCCGTTGGCTGGGTTAAAAATAATTTAGAAACCATAACTACGGATTAGAAATCGCAGGGCATTAATAAATTACAAAAACAAACATTTCGCAGCCTCACTCATCCTTCTTCCGCAAATCCATAAACTGCTTCCGCGACATTTCCAGAAACATCGCTGTCGACAGCCCGCCTCCGGCAAAAATCATGCACATCACCATAATCTGATAACGCGCCGCAATCAGCGGAGAAATGCCGGAGAGTATCTGTCCGGTCATCATGCCGGGTAAGGACACGAGACCGACGGCAAGCATGGCGTTGATGGTAGGGATCATGGCTGCGCGCATGGCAATGTTGCGGGCCTGTTCAAAATTTATCTGCCGTTCCAGTTCGGCGTTCATGCGCTCTGCAGCAAGACTGACGGCATTCATTGAATTGGCGAACACCATGCCAGCCAGGGGTATCATGTACTGAGGCAGATACCAGGGTTCCAGTTGCAAAACGCCTTGCGTGACGATAACGAGCACGATGCCACCGCCAATCAAAATGGAGATCAATGCCTGCCTGTAAAGCGAAACTCGCCGGGTTTTAACGGTACCCAGCGCAATCCAGCTGGCAACCGTCACCATCACAATCAGTACCGCGATGACAATCAGCGAATTCTCCGCTTCGAAGATATACATGAGGCAATAGCCGATGAGCAGCAATTGCACCAGCATACGGCCCAGAGCATACGTAGCATGGCCGGGGGCAAGCGACCATTTCCAGAGAATACCGATCACAAGCAAAACCGGTATAAAAACCAGTGTGAGGCTCAACAGCGATATGGTCTGTACAGAATCGTTCATGTTTGTCCCGGTTTCCCGTTTTTGGAATTACTATCAGTTAATTTACCAACTTTACAGCGATTGAAACAGGCTTCGGCATTTTGGATAACGAATTCTAATACCCGCCATGCGGCAGTATCAAACAAAAAAACAGACCGTTGCTTAGCAAACCATTTCAACTGTTGACCTATCGCAGATATCCAGAAAATTCGCAGCCAGAAAAATGAGCGCACCGGTGAACAGCAAATAGTACAGTGTCGGTATGATAGTCATGCGTATCACCTTCCCTTCCCGCCCCAGCAGGCCAACCGTAGCGGAAGCAGCCACGACGTTATGCACCGCAATCATATTACCGGCAGCCGCACCGACTGCTTGCCCGGCAATCAGCAATGCACCGGACACTCCGATCATTTGCGCCGTATCGAACTGGAATTGCGCCAGCATCAGATTCGATACCGTGTTGGAACCTGCAATAAACGCACCCAATGCACCCACTGCAGGCGCGAAAAACGGATAAAGCCCATCCACGCTAACGGCAACCCATTGCGCCATTGCCTGCGGCATGGAAGGCAAATCAGCCAGGTTGACATCGGAGTTAATCAGAATACGCACCATGGGTATGGTGAAAAGCAACACAAATCCCGCCCCGAATATTGTCCGGGTCGACTCGTTTAGTGCAGACTTGATCGATTTGAATGGCATCCGGTACAGAAAAAACGCCGCCAACACGACCAGTATCATAATACCGCCCGGCAAATACAAAAACTGAATACTGCCGGAAATATCTGCCTCTCCAAGTATACCGTCCCACTCCAGCGCCAAATGACTGCTTAACCAAGCTTTGATATCAGCATTGACTCGGGTCAATACCAGCAACATAACCAGTAACACATAAGGCAGCCATGCCGCCGTAATGGAAACGGGCGACCGTGAAACCAGGTTCTCCAGTTTGACTTCAATGTTGCCCAGCCACTCCGCTGGCCAGTCTTTTGCGTCTGAAAAACTCCAGTGTTGCCGTGGAATCAGGAAACCGGACCGGGCTGCCGGCACCACAATCAGCAAACCGGCCAAGGCGCCAACGATTGACGGAAACTCGGGCCCCAGAAACACACCTGCAAGCGCGTAAGGTACGACAAACGCAAGCCCTGCAAAAATTGCAAACGGCGCAATTGACAATCCTTCTGCCCAGGATTTGCTGCGCCCGAAAAAACGGGTCAGCATCATACACATCAGCAAAGGCATCAGCAATCCGACCAGTGCATGAATGAGCGCAACTTCCAAAGTTATCAGGCGCTCAAATGCTTCCCAGTCTGAACCAGCGGCTATCAGTCTCTCGGTAATGTCAGCCTTATCCAGTCCGCCTGAGACACCTACAATGATGGGCGTGCCAACCGCACCGAACGATACCGGCGTGGATTGCACCATCATGCCCACCATCACAGCCGCCATCGCCGGAAATCCAAGCGCCACCAGTAATGGTGCGATAATTGCCGCCGGCGTGCCGAAACCGGAAACGCCTTCAATAAAACACCCAAACAGCCAGGCAACAATAATGACCTGGACACGGCGGTCCGGACTGATACTGAAAAAACTGTGCCGGATCGCCGTAATGGCGCCCGCATGCTTCAGGGTATTCAATAATAAGATTGCACCGAAAATTATCCACAGAATCGAACCTGTCAGAATCAATCCCTGCAGAGTCGATGCCATCACGCGATTGAGCGACATCTCCCATACCATCAAAGCGATACCGGCAGTTGTCATAAACACCACCGGCATTGCCCGCCGCGCGGGCCAATTCAAACCCACCAGAAAAAATGCCGCCAGCAACAGCGGTAAAAAAGCGCATAGAGAAAGCAATAATTGATTCACCGGTATCCTTTCCTCTCAATACCTACAATAAATAAAGCCTGTGATTGAACTGGCTTATTCAACTCCAGAGGTTTCATTCATTTCAGATTAAACTTATCATTTGTTCAGACCGACCTTTGCATAACACGATACAACGTAATTTCACATGAATCTTACACCCACAAACGCCAGTTCCAAACCGGATTCGGTTTATTTTTACGGTACTTGCCTGATTGACCTGCTGTATCCGCAAGCCGGCGTTTCCGCAGTGCATTTACTCAAGCGGGAAGGTGTTAACGTAATTTATCCGCAAGCGCAGACTTGCTGCGGACAGCCTGCATGGAATTCCGGATACCGCGATGAAGCACTGACAGTCGCCCGCGCACAGCTTGCGCTGTTTTCAAAGCCAATTCCCATTGTTGTTCCCTCGGCTTCCTGCGCGGGCATGATAAAAGTACATTATCCCGAGCTATTTAACGCGCAACCGGATAAATCCAAAGCGCTGGATATTGCGGAGCGTACCTACGAACTGACTGAATTTCTGACTGATATACTGAATATCAACCTCACTGACTTGGGTGCGCCGGTAACTGTTGCAGTACATTCATCCTGCTCAGCGCGGCATGAAATGAAAGTGGCAGACCGGATCGATATACTATTGGATCAATTGCACAATGTGACGCATGCCGAACCCGCCAACAAGGAAGAATGCTGCGGCTTTGGCGGAACATTTGCAATCAAGCAACCAGAAATTTCCGCAGCCATGGTGTTGGAAAAAGCGAAAGCGATTGAATACACAAATGCGCAGCGACTGATCGGACAGGACTGCGGCTGTCTGATGAACATCGGCTGTGCATTGGAAAAACAGGGCCACACCATTACTCATCAGCATATTGCGAAATTTCTCTGGGACAGAACAGGTGGACCGCACCGTGACAACTGAATTTCGCAAACACATTCAACATGCGCTTACTCAGCGTGAAGTCCAGGCCAATACAAAAAACGTGGTCAACAGACTCAGAAACCACAGACGAGCCGCGTTGTCCGATCAAGCCGATTGGCAGCGCTTGCGCAGGCAGAGTACGGCAATTCGCACCCATGCCGTCGACAAACTTCCGCAATTGCTGGAACTGCTCGAAGACAAGCTGACGCAAAATGGCATCCGGGTACATTGGGCTGAAACGACAGAACAGGCAAACCAAATTGTGCTGACTATTATGCAGCAGCATAATGCTTCATTCGTTATCAAGGGCAAATCGATGGTATCGGAAGAAATGGGGCTCAACCATTACCTGAAGGCGCATGGTATTGAATGCCTGGAATCGGATCTCGGTGAATTGATCATCCAGCTTGCCAATGAACAACCCTCGCATATAATTGTTCCCGCACTGCACAAAAACCGCAAACAGATAGCCAGGTTGTTTCACACGTATTTTCCTGCAACGCCCTACACCGAAGACATTAACGCGCTGGCCCAGAGTGCGCGCCATTTTCTGCGCCATAAATTTGCGACTGCACCCGTGGGACTGACCGGTGTCAATTTTATGGTTGCGGAAACCGGCACATTGTGTCTTGTTGAGAATGAAGGCAACGGCCGCATGTGTAGTTCAGTGCCTCCAGTCCACATCGCAGTCTCAGGCATCGAAAAAGTAGTAGAGCATTTGAGCGATGTACCGCCGCTACTTCGCATGCTTACACGCTCAGCAACGGGACAGTCGATTACAACATACTTTAATATGATCAGCAGTCCACGAAAACCGGATGAAAAAGATGGCCCGCTTGAGGTGCATCTGGTGTTACTGGACAATGGACGATCACGTATTTACAACGATTTGGAATTGCGCGACACGTTGAACTGTATCCGCTGCGGCGCCTGTATGAATCATTGCCCTATATACAAGCATATTGGCGGTCATGCGTATCAAACAGTCATTCCCGGCCCCATCGGCACAATACTGGAACCACAAAAAAGTGGATTGAATTTGTATGGAGAACTGACCCAGGTCTCTACGTTATGCGGTGCATGCCGGGAAGTCTGCCCGGTTAGCATACCGATCCCTAAAATCATTAACCGCTTGCGCTGGGAATATATACGCCAGAGCGCCTGCAATATACCCGGCGCAGGCTCAGGAAAGAAAAAAACAGAGGCCATTGTTTGGAAAATCTGGGCCTGGAGTTGTGTACACCCCGTTGTATATAACCGTATTGGCAGAACGATCACAAATATGCGCAGCTTGATTGGACGTATTCTGAAAAAGATATCCGCATGGACAGCTGTTCGCTCTACCCCCAAACTCACAAAAACCACCTTGCACGAACGTCTCAAGGCACTCAAAATTGAAGATAAATAACGCTCGCAACAATATTCTGAATCGACTCAAAACATCACTTAAATCTGAATCAGAACCTGTGGCGCATGATGTGCCGGACTCTTTAGACTGGGGCGTCGATGATAGATTACTTCATTTCAATAAACAGTTACAGGCCGCGAATGCGGAAGTTCACGATGCAACGAAGGATAATTGGCTGATTACGTTAAAACACATTTGCAGTACCAAGCGTTTAAAAAACCTACTGTTTTCACCTGCAACACCATGGGGCGCGCAAATTCTCGAAAGATCCTACGAATTTCCCACATTCAAACATTTTGATTATCCGATTGATGAATGGAAACCGGCTTTATTCGACGGTATCGATGCAGCTTTCACCAGTACGCATGGCGGCATCGCAGAAACCGGTACGATAATTTTATGGCCTGATACACATGAACCCCGTTTAATATCGCTTGTACCGCCTGTACATATTGCTCTAGTAGAGAAAACAGAAATTTACAGCACATTTGCAGATGCTTTAAAAACACAGAACTGGATTAAAACAGGATTACCAACAAATATCCTTTTAATATCAGGCCCTTCTAAATCAGCTGATATCGAGCAAACATTGACCTATGGCGTTCATGGGCCCAAAGAACTGGTAATTATACTGGTCTAGCAAATGCAGAACACATCCCGAATTACTTTTTTTTCAGAAAAAACACGAACTCCGTATCGATCTCTGACA
This sequence comes from Burkholderiales bacterium, assembly GCA_024235755.1. Classification (GTDB taxonomy): domain Bacteria; phylum Pseudomonadota; class Gammaproteobacteria; order Burkholderiales; family Nitrosomonadaceae; genus Nitrosomonas. The sequence goes on from JACKLV010000006.1 coordinate 30,205, forward strand.
TAGCCAACAACCTGTTACCCGTTTGTTCAGCAAAAACCTGAATATCAATCTCTGCACCTGGATCGGTAGCAACAATTTTCAACACCTGCCCACTGGACATACCAGCCAATGACTGCTTGGTCCGCAAAATTGGTAACGGACAAACCAGACCGCGCGCGTCCAACTCTTGATCAAATTCCTGCAACATGGGATTAACATTATCTTTATGTTTATTTGAAAAAATTGCCAAAAAACTCGATAATACGGATTATTGTCAGATATTTCACATCAATCCGTGACAGAACCTGTCAAATATAAGAAGCCACGAACAATACTTCAATCCACCAGTCGGTTTTTTATCGCGTAACGAATCAGTTCTGAATTATTATTCAGCTTAAGCTTTTCCAAAATGCGCGAACGATAAACACTGACTGTTTTAGGACTTAAAAACATCTCCGCGGAAATATCTGACAAAGTTTTACCAGATGCTATCAGACACAATGTCTGATATTCTCGATCAGACAGTATGGTATACAGCGGTTGATCATTTCTGGTATTCACCGAATTGGCTAGCTCCTGTGCCAGAGCCGGGCTGACATATTTATCTCCTGAAGCCACTTGGCGAATGGCTGTCACAAGTTGCGCAGGTGCGCTTTGCTTATTTAGATACCCTGCTGCACCTGCTTTCAAAGCACGAATGGCAAACTCATGTTCATTGTGCATACTTAACACCAAAATAGTCGAATTCGGCTTATCTTTCTTGATTTGCTTCAGCACATCAATACCGTTTCGATCCGGCAAGGAAATATCGAGTAACGTAACATCGAAATCATGCTGACGGGCAATTTTGATGGCCTGAAACCCTGTCTCAGCTTCACCAGTGACTCTGATATCGTCTGTCTCGTTTAATATCTGCTTTAAGCCCTGACGGACGATCGCATGATCATCGGCAATCATCACATGTATCATTGCTTTCTCCGATTATTAATCGTCATGAGACTAAGTTGATCGGCCTTATAGCCAGACCTGAGATCTGGCACATCCATCGACTCATCTGTATAAGTAGGCTGCATTTCCTGGATAGGAATTAAAATACTGACCTTAGTACCTTTACCCGACTCACTGGAAATACGAAAACTTCCCTTTAACTGTTGGCAGCGCTCATGCATTCCCCTGATGCCGTACGAGTCTTGTTTTTTCATATCCTGGGTGCTGATTCCACATCCGTTATCCTGCACTTCCATAGCGATTTTTTCCTCAGCCTCAGTAAGACTGACCCACACATCGGTCGCTTGCGCGTGTTTTGAAATATTGGTCAATATCTCTTGAAATAGGCGAAAAATCGCTACTGACAGATCAGCATCCAGCAGAATTTCTTCTTCATCGCACGAAACATGGCATGAGATATTTGTGCGTCGACTGAATTCTTTGGCCTGCCACTGAACAGCTGCAACGATTCCGAAATCAAGTATTCCAGGACGAAGATCCATAGATATTCTGCGCGTACTATCAATGACATGGTCCACAAGACTCTCGATTATTGTTGCTTTTTTTTGATAAAAATCACTGTGACGCGGGGTTAAATCCATACATGGTACTAACTCGCATTTAATAGCTGTCAATGTACCGCCAATATCATCATGAATCTCGCGCGCAATGCGAGCTCGTTCGTGCTCTTTGACTTTCTGCAAATAAGAGGACAATTCAACCAACTGTTCTCGAGAATGCGCTATTTCTCTCTCTGCCAGTTTATTCCGTGTGATATTAATCATTATGCCACCCCATAAAATACCGCCATCAGCAGCCATTTTTGGTGTTGCACGCAGGCTAATCCATTTAATATCCGAATCCCCTTTGACCTGAATACGTCCTTCCCAATTTAGGGTTGACAGCTTTTCCGCAGATATTTGCAGCAGGCGTTCATAATTTTTTTTATCCTCAGGCAATATCAATCGTGAGAATAATGTTGCGTTAGACATCAGCATATGTGGAGACAAACCTAACAGAGTCTCGGATGCGTTACTCACATAAGGGAAACTCTCGTTCTGGTCAGGTGTCAACAAAAACTGAAAAACAACACCGGGAAGATTCGTCGTAATCGCACGAAAACGCGCTTCGCTTTTTTGCAATGCGACTTGTGTAATATTAATACGACGCGAATTTTCCGCTGCACGCAAACTGCGACGCACAATGGGCACCAGGCGCTTGAGATTCTTTTTTGCAACATAATCACAGGCACCCTTCTCCATCAATGTGATCGCCGCTTCTTCATCCTCTTGTTCAGATACAACTATCAATGGCACATCATGACCATAATCCATTAATAATTGCAATATTTCATCAGCCTTGAGCTGCGGCACATTTGTATTCGACAGCACAATATCCCATACGCTTGTCCTAAGCGCCTTACGCAATTCTTGTGCTGTATTTATCCATGAAAAATTCAGCTGCAATCCACTTTGCGTAAGCGTATCGCGTATTTGATCTGCATCATCAGCAGAGTTTTCAACTGTCAATATTTTTAAAACTCTTCTTTTGATCACTCAAATCTCGTCAAAAATTTTATTAAAACAATTTAACCCCCAAAAACAACATAAGGACATGAATAATAGATTAATTTTTAAAAAATTACCTAAAATAATCAAAACTCTCCATTATCATTATAATCCAAAAAAACATACAAAAAATGCACTCAACAAGAACAAAATACTTAATTTTACAAAAAGTCAACCGATTACTGCTACAACGATGGTTAATTACTTTCCTGGATTGCAGGATGAAGCCAACGTAACGTAATAAAACCATTTAATAAAGCATTTAAAAGGAGAATTAACATGCCACAAATCATTAACTCAAATATTGCATCACTGAATGCTCAACGCAACTTAAACATGTCGCAAACCTCACTCAATACGTCTTTGGAACGTTTGTCTTCTGGCCTTAGAATCAACAGCGCTAAAGATGACGCAGCTGGTCTGGCAATTTCTGAAAGAATGACCTCACAAATTCGTGGTCTCAACCAAGCCGTACGTAACGCCAACGACGGCATATCTCTGGCGCAAACTGCAGAAGGCGCATTAGGTGAAATCGGCAACAATTTGCAACGAATTCGTGAACTGGCAATACAATCTGCAAACGCCACCAACAGTGCAAGTGATCGTGCAGCGCTACAGGCCGAAGTCTCTCAATTAACATCGGAAATCTCCCGTGTTGCAAGCCAGACACAATTTAATGGTCTGAATCTACTCGATGGTTCATTTCTGAGTCAAAGCTTTCAAGTAGGCGCGAATGCCAACCAAACAATCGATGTCGCCTCAATTGGTGATGCACGCGCTACAGCACTTGGCAGCAATATTTTAACAACTAATGGCACCGCTGTAGGCACCGCCACTGCAGCAGCAGCAGATGTCTCAGGTGGCAATGGTGTTACTGTGGAAGCTGATTTGGTGTTAACTACAAATAAAGGCGCTACAGGTGCAATCAGCTATGCTGTAGGATCAGATGCAAAAACTATCGCCGCAGCAATTAACTCCGCTGCTTCGAATATCGGAGTAACCGCGACAGCAAGCAATAGCGCAACGCTGGGCAACATTGGTTCTGCCGGCACCGTTACAATGACATTAAATGGCAACTCCATTTCAGCAAATGTAACGGACACATCTGATTTAAGCGGTTTGGCTTCAGCAATTAACGGGTTGCAATCTCTGACAGGCGTAACGGCGTCATTCGCAGATCCCGCAAACAAATCGGTTATTACATTGACAACAACTGACGGTAGAGACATAGCGTTACAAGACTTTAACAATTCAGGCGCAACAAAAACCGCCGATTTTACTGCAGGCGTAACTACGAGAACGCTGACAGGTGGCGCAGCGACCGACTCTGCAATTGCCACGGGCACAGTTGAGCTATCTAGCTCCGCAGGCCAAATAACCGTTGGCAACGGAAACGCCGATGTGTTCGGAGCGACAACAAGTTCGTTTAACTCTGTTGCCACAATGGATATTTCATCAGCGGCAGGCGCGCAAACCGCAATTGAAACATTGGATTCCGCTTTGGCACAAATTAACAGCTCACGTGGTGACTTGGGCGCGATTCAAAATCGCTTCTCTTCAACTATTGCCAACTTGCAAACAACCGCTGAAAACCTCTCAGCATCACGCAGCCGTATCCAAGATGCCGATTTTGCAGCGGAAACAGCCAACATGACTCGTGGTCAAATTCTGCAACAAGCGGGCACCGCGATTCTGGCGCAGGCAAACTCATTACCCAACAATGTTCTTTCGCTCTTACGTTAATCCACTAAGGTTAGAATATTGAATAAAACACGGAATTATCAAACCGAAATTCCGTGTTTTTTTAAATTTTAAGGAGTTATACCATGGCAATTAATCATATTAATGAGGCAACAGGCAACCTCTCCCAGCCATTGCTAACATTGCCACCTTCGCAAAATGTCCCGGCGGCAAACAGCAGAACTGCTTCTTCTACGCAGGTATCCAAGATCGAACAAAATATTCAATCAGAAATTCCGATAGAGCAGGCCGCTGAAAAAATTAAAGAAACCGTTAATAACCTGGCTCAAAATCTACAGTTTTCCATAGATGAAGACACAGGCAAAACTGTTATAAAAGTTATGGACGTACAGACTCAGGAAATCATTCGTCAAATTCCATCTCAGGAAGCCATATCTATTGCGCGGACTTTGGATAAAGTTCAGGGTTTGTTACTGAATGATGAAGCTTGAATCTTCATAAATATTTTTTACCGAACAGGGACAAAAAATGTTATCAACACCGGGTATAGGTTCTGGACTAGATGTCAACGGGATAGTCAGTCAATTAATGTCCATAGAGCGCAGGCCACTTCTAGCACTCGATAACAAAGAAGCTCGGCAGCAAACTCAATTGACTGCATTTGGCACACTTAAAGGCGCACTTTCATCTTTCCAAAGCAGCCTGGCATCGCTAACAAGTCCAGCGAAATTTTCGGCTATTTCAGCAGCCATATCAGACACGTCACTTGCCAGTGTCAGCGCAAGCTCTTCTGCCGTTACAGGAAACTATGACGTTGAAATTCAATCGCTGGCACAATCACAAAAACTAAAATCCGCCAACTTCGCTTCAACTAGCACTGCCATTGGAAGTGGGACGCTGACCATACAATTTGGCACATACAGTGGCGGCACTTTTACGCTAAACCCGGATAAAGCTGCTCAGGCCATAACAATTTCTCCTACCGATTCTTCCCTTGCAGGTATTCGTGATGCAATTAATAAAGCAGACGCGGGAATTTCGGCAAGCATTGTCAATGACGGCTCGGGAGACAGACTGGTAATTGCATCAAAAGATACGGGACTTAGCAATGCACTTAAAATCACAGTAACGGACGATGACGGCAATAACACAGACAACTCCGGCTTATCTCAACTTGCCTACGACGCATCCATTGGTGGCACGTCCAATCTGACAGAGACAGTTGCGGCGAGTAACGCAGAGATGGTGATTGATGGAATTCCGATCAGCAAAGCTTCCAACACAATTACGGATGCCATTGAAGGAGTAACTTTCAATCTGTTGAAAGCAGAGGTCGGTACGACTACAACGTTGAGTATTAATCGAAACACCGCAGGTATCGAAAAAGCCGTATCGAATTTTGTAAATTCTTATAACGAACTCAATCAGACAATTACAGATTTATCAAAATACAATGCGGAAACAAAGCAAGCTTCCATTCTAACAGGCGACTTCACTGTAAGAGCGTTACAGAATCAGCTACGTAACGCATTATCTGAGCCTTTAAAAACAGCGGGAGGCGGACTGAGCATCTTGGCTGAAATAGGCGTTTCTTTTCAGGAAGACGGTTCACTTAAACTGGATTCCAGTAAATTAAGCAATGTTGTTAACGATGTAAACAAAGATATATCGACCCTGTTTGCGTCTGTTGGCAAAACCAGCGACAGTCTGGTTTCATTTGTCAGTGCAACATCTGATACAGTCAATGGAAACTATCAGCTCGATATCAGTCAGCTTGCAACTCAAGGCACCGCAATCGGATCCACTCCAGCCGCACTCACAATTAGTGCCGGAGTTAATGACACGCTAGATCTCACAATAAATGGCACAAGTGCCAGCATAATTCTTGCGGCTGGAACTTATGACGCAGACTCGTTAGCCGCTGAGATACAGTCAAAAATCAACGGTGAATCAACTTTTAATTCCAATAATCTCAGTGTTAACGTTACTCAATCGGCAGGAACTCTGACAATTACTTCCGATCAGTATGGGTCGTCCTCATCTGTCGAAATTACAGGCGGCAACGCTGAACTCGATTTGTTTGGAACCGCCGTTGAAACAACCGGCCTAGACGTAGCAGGCAAAATTAATGGTATCAGTGCCATCGGTTCAGGACAAACGCTTACCGGGACAGGTAACAGCGAGGGGCTCGTTCTTCAAATCACTGGTGGCAATACCGGATCACGCGGATCTATCGATTTCGCACATGGATTTGCAGCAAAGCTCGATCAGGTCATTAATAAAATGTTGGACGGCAAGCTCATTGACAATCGTATTGAAGGGATCAATGCAAAAATTGATGATATTAATGATCAACGAGAGTCACTCACTCGAAGACTTGAAGACGTCGAGAAACGCATACGTGCACAGTTTTCTGCACTTGATACCATGATTGCCAGCATGACTCAAACCAGTACCTTTCTACAACAGCAATTATCCAGACTACCCACGATTGATAATAATTAACTTATTTGCTGTTTGTAATCAATAATATTTTGTTTGTTGCAATTTATCTGAAGGAGCGCCTAATGTATGCAACCACTACTAGCCCTATTTCCGCATACCAGCGAGTCGGTGTAGAGACAGGGGTAGAATCAGCCAATCCACACAAACTCATTCTAATGTTGTTTGAAGGTGCGCAAGAAGCCCTTGCTAAAGCCAAAATACATATCAGACACAATGAAATTGCAAAAAAAGGGGAGATGCTTTCTAAAGCAATTATGATTATCGATCATGGTTTAAAAGCTAGCCTCGATGTCAATGCAGGCGGTGAATTAGCACTTCATCTTCAAGCGCTGTATGACTATATGGCCAATCGGTTGTTAAGCGCAAACCTAAAGAATGACATTGAAATCATTGATGAAGTCAATGGATTATTAAATGAACTATACGGCGCATGGAAAGCCATCGGAAATACTGCCAATTTTTCGTAGCGAAAAAATTAATTGATCGATATGCACACAAAAACAAAGGTTCTTAACAATATGGATAGCAAGCAACTGATTAATTTATATGAAGAGATAAAAACCGTCACAAACAAAATGGTAATAGCAGCACAAAATGGTGAATGGGACAATCTGATCCAGCTTGAAAGAAAATGCAGACAACTCACGGACGAACTGACACGTAATGAATCCAAAACTTTATTAACTCACGAATTACAACAAAGGAAAATTGAAATAATTCATCAAGTACTTGATGACGATGCACAAATCAGGTCAATTACTGAACCTTGGATGAAAAAGTTACAGGACATACTTTGCACTAATGAACGCAAACGAAATTTGCAGCAAGCTTATGTGTCAGGCAATATTTTTTAATTCAGAGTGAACCTGTTTTTTGTTTTTATAGTGCATTTCAGCTGCAAAAATTGGTATATAGGTAATTATTATGATTCCAACCACTATAAAAGCAGAAAACATTTCGCAAGAAACATCCCTTAAAGCAGTTACGCCTGTCAAACCAATTGCGCCCGTTTCACGGGTTGCCACGGTAACTGATTACAATAACGATTTCAATCATTTTGTTCAAGGTCAGAAATACCAAGCAACAGTGGAAGGGCGCTTATCCAATGGCAACTTTAATGTGGTAATTTCGGGTAAATTGCTAAAAATGCATTTGCCTCATAACACTCAATCGGGCGATAAAATTGAACTGACATTTCTATCGCATCAACCAAAGCTTAGGTTTGCTTTGCACAATGAAAGCCTATACAACACAACAAAAGAAAGCGCCGTAATTAGTACGACTGGACGATTTCTGGACACTATTATTCACGAAACAGGCAAAAATACCTTATCGAAATCAACCATCAATACCAATTCAATACTGACACAAACTTCTCTAAATAACCCAGAATTCCCACTTTTATTGCAAAAAACAATTCGACAAAGTGGTTTATTCTATGAATCTCATTTAGCAAAATGGATAAATGGCAACATTACACTTGAAGAAATAAAGCAAGAACCGCAAAATAAAATAGTTAACGCGGCATCTTCTGTAGTTACTTCAACGCCTCTGGCTGTTCCGGTTAATGCACAAAGTGTTTCACTTGTTCAGCAACAGTTGATCGCGTTAGAGGCGAACCATATCGTCTGGAACGGAGAAATATGGAATGGGCAACAAGTACGATGGAATATTTATGAAGAGAATGCATCAAGAAACAAAGAAACTGATGAAACTGCAGTTCGTTGGAATACAAAGCTCACACTCACTCTGCCAAAATTGGGAAAAATTGTCGTGACGCTTTCACTTAATTCTAATGATTTACACATTTCCGTAAACGCTGCAGACAATAGTACGGCTTTATTGCTTAAAATTAACCAAACACCTCTCAAACAAAGCTTGCAAGAAAAAGATCTTACTATGCAATCACTTAAAATTGATCATCATGGACAAAATTGATGCGGATTTTAAGGCTGTTGCGCTCGCCTATCGGGAAGGGGAAATTGCGCCTAAAATTGTCGCAAAAGGACGTGGGGTGATCGCAATGGAAATCATAAAGCGCGCGAAAGAATCCGGCGTCTATGTGCACGAATCAGCTGAACTGATTGCATTGTTAATGCAGGTAGATTTGGACGACAGAATCCCACCGCAGCTCTATGTAGCCGTAGCTGAATTACTTGCCTGGCTTTACCGATTGGAGCAAAATCAAAATAAGATTGCATAAAAATACGAATTGATCGTTGCGTCATGTGCACCCGGAGACTTTAACAATGGTCGAATCATTCCAGAAAATCGATCCTACAAGCAGCGCCAATGACAGCGAATGTCCTCCTGAAAACAGCGAGATTTGTAGAATTCGTTCAAAAAAAACCATCATTCGTATTCTTCATGAAATCATGCAAAAAAATACTTTGGTCACATTATATTTCGATCAAAGTAACCACTTTATATTAACTTCCATACTCGCTATAAACGAACAATCAAATGAATTATTGATTGATTATGGCGCTGAGCCAGAACTTAATTCGCTTGCTCTAAAATCAAGTCATTTGACCTTTATCACTTCACAAAACAGAATTAAAATTGAATTTGAATGTAATCAGATCAGTTCATCACGATTGAATAATCGTGATGTATTTACAGTCAATTTGCCCGAATCGTTGATTCGGTTGCAAAGAAGGCATAATTACCGGATTACCACTCCCATCCTCGACCCCTTAAAATGTATTATTCCAATACCTTCCGAAGAAGATTTATTTAAAGCGGAAATCACGCTAATTGATCTCAGTTGTGGCGGTATTGGCGTAATTGACCATCATCCCGTTATTAATTTCGAACCGGGAATGATTTATCAAAATTGTCAAATCCATTTACCTGGATTCGGATGTATTAATACAGCCATTGAGGTCAAAACCACGTACGAAATCACACTTAAAAACGGTCAATTATGTAAACGAGCCGGTTGTCAATTTATTGATTTACCAACTGAAATGGAAGCTCTAATTCAGCGGTATGTTACTAAGTACGAACAAACAAAATTAACGCTCTGAACACCATACTTCAGTACAGATTCCATCATCAGAACCCTAAAAAAACACCAGAAACAAAAGATTGCTTGCATCCACAAATTAGGTAATACAGCCAAAAATTTCTATGGAGAAACTAAAATGGCTCATTCAAAAAATGTTACAACCGACTCTCAATTCAACGGAAACGGATTCTGTTCTGAACCGGGCAATATCTCAAAACCGACAGAAGTTGTTTTCATAGATCATGATATCCATGAAACTCAGCTATTGATTGACGCCATTAAGCCGGGGATTGTCGTACATTTTTTGAATCGCGACCAGGATGGCGTACTACAGATAACACAAACACTGCAACAATATTCCGACCTTGATGCAATCCATCTTGTTTCACATGGCAATATCGGATGCATAACATTAGGCAACAGTGTTCTGTCTTCTGCCACGCTGCATACATACCAAAATGCTCTGTTTTCCTGGCAATCCGGACTCAAACAAAATGCAGATATTTTGATATACGGCTGCGATGTCGGGCAAGGCACATCGGGTCAATATTTTATTCAACAGCTGGCATCGCTCACCGGTGCCAACATCGCTGCATCAAGCAGTTTGACAGGTAGCCACAAGTTGGGTGGTAACTGGACACTCGATATCATCACCGGCGATCATGTACCCAGGATTGCGTTTCATGAAAAAGGTCTCGAGTCTTTCAGCGCCACACTCGCCACAAACACATTAGACTTTACTAACGACACAGTTGCACTTTTTGTTACCGCAACACATCCAACAACCGACTTCGGCACGATCAATTTAAAAATTGTCAATAACATCAATTCAACCGGAGTTCTAAATGGATTATTAACACTCGCTTTAACTGGATCGGTCGATGATACATTCAACGATTTTTTTTATGGCGGCGGTTCGGATGGCGAATACCTTGTCATCTATACCGATGGCCGGGAAGTAGACTTTCAGTCCATCGATTTTGGCAGCGGTAACAGCTCGAGTTATACCAGTTTGACGGTTTACGCTTATAGAAACGGCACTCTGTTGGGCAATCAGACTTTTAGCCCGTCGGGTGCCAACTTTCCGAATGATGACATTACCACTGAAACAGTCGCATTTACCGACAGTATTTTCGACAATGCGGATGAAATACGTTTGATCGGCGTCGACGGCGCGAATGTAGACGTTGTCAATACATTAATTGATAACATAGTCATTGCGGACCCTGTAACCGGGCCAACAATCACCTCGGCAACATACAATGCCAGCACAAATTCGCTGGTGGTAACCGGAACCGGCATGAGTGCAACCGGTGGTGCAGTAAACGATATTGACGTATCCAAACTGACACTTACCGGAGAAGGTAACAATACCTACACACTGACCTCGTCGAATGTTGAAATTGATTCAGCCACTCAGTTTACAGTAACGCTGAATACAACTGATCAGCTCAGCATTGAAGGATTACTTAACAAAAATGGCACCGCGTCTGTCGATGCAACAACCTATAATATTGCTGCCGCTGCAAACTGGAATCCGTCTCAGGCAGGTAATGCAGACGCAACTGCCAGTATCACGGTCAGCAATATACAAACACCTACCATTACTTCGGCAACGTACGACGCGAGCACCGGCAGTCTGGTTGTCACTGGTACCAATCTGGTTAAAGCGGTGGGCGCGACCAACGACATCATCGCCAACAAATTTTCCTTGACCGGCGAAGGCAGCAGTACCTATACGTTGACGGATACTTCCAATGTTGAAATCACCTCTGCCACTCAATTTACCCTTACGTTGAGTGCCACAGACAAGGCGGCAATCAACCAGACCCTGAATAAGAACGGCACCAGTTCAGTTGGTGGCACATCGTTCAATCTGGCGGCTGCCGACGACTGGAACACGGTGATTGGCAATGCCGACATATCAGACGCCACGAATGCTATCACTGTCAGCAATGTAGCGGCACCGACGATTACCAGTGCAACATACGACTATTCCACCAACACACTGACAGTCACTGGTACCGGTTTCCTCAAACGGACCGGCGCAGCCAACGATATCGATATTTCAAAGCTGACCTTTACCGGCGAAGGCGGCGCAACTTACACACTGACCAGCGCTTCCGATGTGGAAATCACTTCAGCGACTGAATTCTCCGTGACTTTAAGCGGCGCCGATCTGACTAATGTAGAAGCCCTGCTCAACAAGGATGGCACCACTTCGGCAACCAGTGGCACAACCTACAATCTAGCGGCTGCGGAAGACTGGGCTGCGGGTGCAGACAGCGCCGTCAATGTGGCCGATACGGCCGGCAATGGTATCACTGTCTCCAACTATTCCGTGCCCACGATTACTTCGGCAACTTATGACGCCAGCACGGGACAACTGGTGATAACCGGCACCAACTTTGTCAACAAATCCGGCGCAACCAATGACATTGACGTTTCTCTGTTCACATTCACCGGTCAAGGTGGAAATACCTATACCCTGACCGACACCAGTAACGTGGAGATTACTTCAGCCACGACGGCAACGGTTACTTTAAGCGCTACCGATTTGCTCAACGTCAATGGATTATTGAATAAAGATGGCACGAGTTCTGTAGGTGCAACGACCTACAATCTGGCGGCTGCGGAAGACTGGCTGGCCGGCGCACCCGCCGCCAACGTCATTGCCGACGCCACCAACGCCGTCACGGTCAGCAACGTAGCTGCGCCCACAATCACCAGTGCAACCTATGACGCCAGTGCGGGCAGTCTGGTCGTAACCGGCAGCAATCTGGTCAAAGCAACTGGCGTCAATAACGATATCACCGTCAATAAACTTACGTTCACCGGTGAAGGCGGTACGACTTATACCCTGACTGATACCAGCGATGTGGAAATTACGTCCGCGACCTCGTTTACTGTTACTTTGTCCGGTACGGATAAAGCGGCAATCAACCAGATCCTGAATAAGAACGGCACCAGCTCAACCGGTGGCACAACGTTTAATCTGGCGGCTGCCGACGACTGGAACACGGTAATTGGCAATACCGATATATCCGACGCCACGAATGCCATTACTGTCAGCAATGTGGCAGCGCCCAATATTACCAGCGCGACATATAATTATTCAACCAATGCATTGGTGGTTACCGGAACCGGTTTTCTGAAAAACAACTGGCGCAACCAATGACATCGATATTTCCAAACTGACATTCACCGGCGAAGGCGGATCAACTTACACGCTGACCAGCGCCTCTGACGTGGAAATCGATTCCAGTACTCAATTTACCGTCACATTAAGCGGCGCAGATCTAACCAACGTGGAAACGTTGCTCAACAAGGATGGCACCAGCTCATCGGACAGCACCGCTTATAACCTGGCGGCGGCTGAGGATTGGGCAGCAGGCGCGGACGCTGCAATAAATATTGCCGACCTTACCGGGAACGCGATTACAGTCAGCAACTATGCCGGACCCACAATCGCCTCGTCAACTTACGATGTCAGCACTGGTCAGCTTGTCATTACCGGTACCAATTTTGTCAGCCAATCCGGTGCAGCAAATGACCTCGATGCCTCATTGCTGACGATCACAGGAGATTGGGGAAGCTATACGCTGACGGACACCAACGATGTCGACATCACTTCGGCGACTTCGGCAACACTAACCTTGAGCACAACCGACCAGCTTAATGTCAATGGTTTGCTCAATAAAAACGGCACCACATCGGGCGGCGCAGTCACCTACAATCTGGCTGCCGCCGATAACTGGCTGTCAGGAGCACCTGCGGCAGATGATATCAGCGATACGACCGGAAACGGTATTACCGTCAGCAATGTAGCAACACCAACCATTGTTTCTGCTGTTTACGATGCGCCCAATCACAACTTATCTGTAACCGGCACCAATTTCTTCAAGAAACCCGGTGCAAACAACGATATTGATGCATCGCTGCTGACCATGATCGGTGGCGATTCCGCTTCTTATACCTTACAAACCACATCGGATGTCGATATCACTTCGGCAACGTCATTTACCATTCACTTGAGCAATGGCGATGATTCAACAATGTACGGTATATATAATCAACTCGGCACGCAATCATCCTATGGCACGATTTATGATATTCAGGCTGCAGACGGTTGGCTGACCGCAGCAGACCCGGCTATAAACATTGTCGACAATAATGCCGAAGGCGGTGTAAACGTGATAATTGCGCCCATGTTCACCTCGAGTACTTATAACGCCACAACCGGTACATTAGTGGTCACAGGCAGTAACATTCAAGCTAACAGTGGCGGCAGCGATATTGATGTATCCAAGTTAACCTTTACCGGTGAAGGCGGTGCAGCATACACCTTGACGGATTCGGCGGATGTTGAACGTGATTCAACCTCGCAATTCACGGTAACATTCAGCGCAACAGACAAGGCTGCCGTCAACCTGCTGCTCAACAAAATCGGCACTTCTTCTACCGGCGGCACAACTTACAATCTAGCCGCAGCCGATGACTGGAATACCAATATAACAACAAGCGATACTTCCGATTCTGTTGGCATTAATGTTACTAACGTCCCTATTCCCGCCATCACATCGGCCACTTATGATGCCGCTACAGGCGTTCTAGCCGTAACCGGCACAGACTTCATAAGCCTCAGCGGCGCGACCAACGATATTATCGCCAACAAATTCACTTTGACCGGCGAAGGCGCAGAAACGTATACCTTGACGGATACCGCTAATGTCGAAATTACTTCCGCTACCGCATTCACGCTGACCCTGAGCGCAGCCGACAAGGCAGCCGTCAATCAGATTGTCAACAAGAACGGCACAACTTCGACCGGCGGCACTACCTACAACCTTGCAGCCGCCGAAGACTGGGCTGCAGGCGCGGATGCAGCCGTCAATGTGGTCGACGCCACAGGAAACGGCATTACAGCAAGCAACGTCGCCGTACCCGCGATTACATCGGCAACATATAATGCTGGCACAGGCGCACTTGTGGTCACCGGTACCAACTTCCTGAAAGCCGCCGGTGCAACCAACGACATTGTCGCCAACAAATTTACCGTCACCGGCGAAGGTGGTGCAACATATACCCTGACCGACACATCCAATGTCGAAATCACCTCCGACACAGTCTTCACGCTGACACTGAGCGCGACTGACAAAACGGCTATTAATCTGCTGGTCAACAAAAACGGCACGGCTTCCAACGATGCCACCCCATACAATCTGGCAGCCGCTGAAGACTGGATCGCCGGCGCCGATGCAGCGGTTAATGTGATCGATGCAGCTGGAAACAGTATCACTGCAAGCAACGCCACTGCCCCCGCCATCACATCGGCCACTTATGATGCCGCTACAGGCGTTCTAGCCGTAACCGGCACAGACTTCATAAGCCTCAGCGGCGCGACCAACGATATTATCGCCAACAAATTCACTTTGACCGGCGAAGGCGCAGAAACGTATACCTTGACGGATACCGCTAATGTCGAAATTACTTCCGCTACCGCATTCACGCTGACCCTGAGCGCAGCCGACAAGGCAGCCGTCAATCAGATTGTCAACAAGAACGGCACAACTTCGACCGGCGGCACTACCTACAACCTTGCAGCCGCCGAAGACTGGGCTGCAGGCGCGGATGCAGCCGTCAATGTGGTCGACGCCACAGGAAACGGCATTACAGCAAGCAACGTCGCCGTACCCGCGATTACATCGGCAACATATAATGCTGGCACAGGCGCACTTGTGGTCACCGGTACCAACTTCCTGAAAGCCGCCGGTGCAACCAACGACATTGTCGCCAACAAATTTACCGTCACCGGCGAAGGTGGTGCAACATATACCCTGACCGACACATCCAATGTCGAAATCACCTCCGACACAGTCTTCACGCTGACACTGAGCGCGACTGACAAAACGGCTATTAATCTGCTGGTCAACAAAAACGGCACGGCTTCCAACGATGCCACCCCATACAATCTGGCAGCCGCTGAAGACTGGATCGCCGGCGCCGATGCAGCGGTTAATGTGATCGATGCAGCTGGAAATGCTATTACCGCAACAATTCCAGCGCCTTCTTCCGGTGGCAGTGGCGGAAGCAGCAACGGAAGCAATGGAAATAATGGAAGCAGCGGCGGTAACACCGGCGTTACAACAGCAAACATCGATGGCGTCAATATCAGTACGCAGACCGAAACCGATGGATCAAGAACCCTGACGATCCCCGTTGTCGACGGCACGCGTACGGAAGATCCGAGCACATTTTCCAGCGCACATGCGGATATTCCTGTTCTGACAAATAACAACGGAAATCCCGTGCTTTCGGTCAGTTTACCGACGGGCGTCGGTCTTGCCGCGAATGGTCGATCAACACCCATGAGTACGCAAAACGCAATCGGCGACCTGATCCAGCGCATTGAGCGGGAAACACTCAATGACAACGATTCATTATCGCAAATGACAATTCACGGTCAGAATTTTATCGCGTCATTATCGCAGGCTGAGCGAGTTTCAGTGCAAACGTTGACATTGACAGCCGGCAGTAGTCAGAATCCCGGCCTGCCCGTGATTATTAACGGCTCGAATTTGCCGGGCGACGGCAAACAAGCTCTGATCATTAACGCAGCGGATATGCCTTCAGGCACAATCATACAACTAGACAATGTGGCGTTCGCAGCAATTATCGGCGCAGCCCGTGTTGTCAACGGAGCAGGCGCAAACTTTGCGGTTGGCAACAATCAGGCTCAGTACATTGTACTGGGCGCGGAAGACGACATTCTGTTTGGCGGCGGCGGCAATGACACGGTCGGCAGCCTGGGTGGAGACGACCAGACCGCGGGCGACGCCGGTGATGACACCGTTTTCGGCGGCGCTGGCAACGACAGTCTGTCAGGGGGTAATGGAAGCGATGTTCTCAATGGCGGATGGGGATTTGACACTGCGACACAAGCAGGCCAATTGTCAGATTATCAACTGCGCATTAACGGAAACCATATTACATTTACTGACGGAAATGGCAACGTAGACACACTGACCGATATCGAGTTGATCCAGTTTGAGAATGGTTCCAGCGTAGCAATCGCTTATTCCAACAACGAAGCAGTCGCACATCATCTGGTTAAGACCTGGCTTGACCGTGACCTGACGCCAGAAGAAGGCAATGCTATACAAAACTGGACTGGTACTGATGCCAGTCTCATCGTCGAAGCTTTTCTTAGACTCCCAGAAGCTGCCGGTCTCAGGCATATGACAGCCGAGGAGCTGCTGACAGGTTTAAATAATAATCCCAATATTATTCAGCTAGATGTTGATCGCAGCGTCATCGGCAATGACAGCAATAATCAAGGGTATTTACCGCTGGGGCTCGCATTAAGTGCCGATGGCAGAGACGGATACGACGTGCTCAGAATGCAAGGCGCACACGAAGATGTGCATATTGAGCTAGTCAATGACACACTTGAAATTACCCGCTTGGAAGACGGCGCCATGCTTAGCCTTACCAACGCAGAAATGATCGCATTCGACAACGGCGAAAATATTCTGCTGGCGCACAATCAGGTGGAAGACATCCTGGGGCGCTTGTTCCAGACTTTCTTTGACCGTGACGCTACCATCGAAGAATGGCAATTAGGACATGAAGCACTGGCAAACAACATCAACTCCGATGTGATATTGAACTGGTTTCAGAATCATGCCAATTTGAACACATTAAATGATGCCGATTATATTCAGGCGCTCTACAGCCAGACTTTTGGAAGAACCGCAACCGAAACCGAACTCAATCTGCAACAGTTAAGGCTTGAAAACGGCGAAATCACGCGCGATTGGCTCGCGGTCGATATCGCCGGCAGCGATGAAGCGATTACCACCATCGGTAATGTCTTGTTCGTCGAAGGCGTGTGATTTGGCAGCTAAAACAACAACTACGCCAACATCCCGTCAACCAACCGTATCTGACGCGAACAGCGATGGGACAACTGTTCATCGTGGGTCACCAGCACTAAAGTTGTGCCGTGTTCACGATTGAGTTCAAACATGAGCTCGATGATTTGCTTTCCGGTAGACGAATCAAGATTGCCGGTTGGCTCATCTGCAAGCAATAACTTGGGATCGGTGGCAAATGCGCGCGCAATGGCGACGCGTTGCTGCTCACCACCCGAAAGTTGTTTGGGATAATGGCCCAGACGTTGCGTCAGACCGACGCGTTCTAGCAATCTACGAGCGGTTGGCTCAGCAGACGGACTCCCGGAAAGTTCAAGCGGCAGCATAACATTTTCCAGCGCTGTCAATGCCGGAAGCAACTGAAACGATTGAAACACAAAACCCAGAACCCTGCCACGCAATGCTGCCCGGCTGTCTTCATCGAGTGCAAAAATGTCGGTATCATCCAAATGAACTTTACCGGATGTCGGCACATCCAATCCTGCAAGCAAACCCAGCAGGGTCGATTTGCCAGAACCTGACGCACCGACGATGGCTACCGCCTCACCGGCTTCCACTTCGAGATTGATGTCTTTTAGAATAGTCAGCTTCTCATCACCGGTATTGACTTGTTTAGTCAGTGTATTTGTCCACAAAATAGGTTTTTTAACAAGATTAGGCACAACCATGAAACATTTCCTAGCAATTTTAATATTCTTTTTTTTCGTCGCGCCTGGTACAGCGGCATCGAACGATCAACAAACCACGACCATTATGGTATTTGGTGACAGCCTTTCTGCAAACTATGGCATACCGACAGAGGCCGGATGGGTTCACTTACTGGAACAACGGCTACAAACTCTATCTCCAGTTTTTCAAGTGGTAAACGCCAGTATCAGCGGTGAAACAACGCTTGGCGGGCGTAACCGAATCCAGCAAGCGATCGAACAACACCATCCGGATATCGTCATCCTGGGGTTAGGCGCTAACGACGGCCTGCGCGGTACGGCTATCAAAACAATTTACGAAAACCTGGAAACGATCATCAATATCTGTCAGCAAAACAATATATCGGTATTATTGGCAGGGATGCAGCTGCCGCCCAATTATGGCATGACTTATACGCAAAAGTTCCAGAGCATTTACTCACAACTCGCACAACGATATCAGACAGCCTTAGTTCCGTTTTTGCTAGCCGGGTTTGGCGAAAAACAGGAATTTTTTCAAACTGACGGCATACACCCTACGGTCTTAGCTCAAGAAAAAATTGCCGAAAATGTATGGGTCGTTCTGCACACCATGATCCGTAATAATATAGCAACCATTCGTTCAGAAAGCTGAACTTCAAAAATCACAGGACAAAGTTTTTTACCCAATTGCGTTCCGATGCTTACAGTGAACCGTGATTACTTTATCACACGGCCCGTTCAAGCTGTAAGATAAATGCCCGTAAATCATTGGGCAATGGCGCTTTCAGGTCTAATTGTTGTCCACTCAACGGATGCTCAATCTTCATACTGTCAGCATGCAGGAACATCCTGGCCAAACCTAGCGCCTGCCCCATACTGCTCTGGTTTTTAGCCAGTTGCTTGTTCAAGGTAAAATCGCCATATTTGTCGTCGCCAACGATTGGATAACCCAGATGTGCCAGATGGATACGAATCTGATGCGTGCGCCCTGTTTTAAGTTCAGCGTCCAACAAACTGAAATTCTGCCATGCCTTAACCAGCTTAAACAAGGTATGTGCAGCCATCACCTTAGGTGTACCCTGACCCTGCGATAATGGGGACTTTGCTGTTGCAACTGCCACACGTCGTTCGCCTTCGGCAGTCATGTATTTAATCAGCGGCAATCTCACATTTTGTGTTGAGTTGGACCATTTGCCTTTTACCACGACCTGGTAATGCTTTTCAGTCAGACCTGAACGAATCTGGCGGTGCAATTCAACCAGGGCACTACGCTTTTTTGCCAGCATCAATACACCGGACGTTTCCCTGTCCAACCGATGCACCAGTTCAAGAAATCTGAGTTCTGGCCTTTGCGCGCGCAGTTGTTCAATAACGCCAAAACTGACACCACTGCCACCATGAACCGCTATGCCTGATGGTTTATTTACCACTAACAAAGCAGCGTCCTCGAAGACAATATCAAATGCAACAAACGAGACCGGAAGTTTTTTTTGCTGCTGCGAATGTTGTGTCAAGGGCGTGCGAACCGGCGGTATACGCAGTTGATCACCCGCCTGCAATCGATAGTGAAAATTTACGCGCTTACCGTTTACACGCACCTGGCCACTACGCAGCAACTGGTAAATATGGCTTTTCGGTACATTTTTGAAGCGTTTGAAAAAGAAATTATCAATTCGCTGATTGTCACCGTCTTCCACGATGCGTTCAATTACAACCGATGCATTCAATAGAATTTTTTGCCTATATGCTATGTTTTACTTATAATTTACGACTTATGAATTTACTTCAATTAAAAATAACTTAGAAAAAAGTAAATTTATAATAATTTTTTATTTTTTGCTTGACAGTTTCATCCGGAAGGAATTGCCAATTATTTCTGAATCTGAATTCAGTATTTTAAAATTATCTTGGTTTTATTTCTTCCACAACATTCCTAGATATTTTACTTAACAAAGATTGTACCGCCAAATAATACTGTCTTTTTTTAAAGACAGTATTGAATATATTTTCAATATTTGCGAATTTAATTCAATAGTTTTTTGTAATAAATAATATAATAGGTACAAAAAAACTGATTTTGACAGAACAGGCACGTCAAAAAGATGTTTTATTATTTTTTAACAACAAAAATTGCTTAATAAAAATTACCAATACCAAACTGGCTCGAGTCTCGTCATCTCAATTATGTTTTTGAAAATTTATCATTGTGTAAATACACGTTAGGCATATAAATGAGACGAATGTTATTTAATGCAACACAACCCGAGGAGTTGCGTGTTGCGATAGTCAACGGTCAGAAACTCGTCGACCTTGACATTGAATCAATCAGCAAAGAACAACGCAAAAGCAATATCTATAAAGCTGTCATCACGCGACTGGAACCCAGTCTTGAAGCAGCTTTTGTCGATTACGGCTGTGAACGCCATGGTTTTTTGCCATTTAAGGAAATCTCTCCGTACTGCTTCGGCGAACAATCAGATATTGCGGCAAACCGTATTCAAGATTTTTTACGTGAAGGTCTTGAATTAATCGTCCAGGTAGATAAAGACGAACGCGGTTCGAAAGGTGCTGCGTTAACCACTTACATTTCGCTTGCAGGACGTTATCTGGTATTAATTCCCAATAATCCCAATAGCGGCGGCGTATCCAGGCGGATCACCGGAGATGAACGCAATGAAATGCGGGAGGTTCTGGGAAAACTGGAAATACCCGATGGCATGAGTGTCATTGCGCGAACTGCAGGTATCGGCCGCAGCGAAGAAGAATTGCAGTGGGATTTGAATTATCTGACACAGCTTTGGCATGCAATCGAGGAAGCGTCCAATAGCCAAAACGGTGTTTTTCTCATTTACCAGGAAAGCAGTCTGGTCATTCGTGCGATACGGGACTATTTCAATTATGAGATTGGCGAAATTCTAATTGATAACCGGGAAATTTATGAGCAGGCATGCCAGTTTATGACGCATGTCATGCCTGCCAACGTCGATCGTTTGAAGTATTACCATGACGATGTACCCCTGTTTTCCCGCTTTCAAATCGAACATCAAATTGAAACGGCGTATTCGCGGCAGGTTACTTTACCATCGGGCGGATCAATTGTGCTTGACCATACCGAAGCCCTAGTCTCAATTGACGTTAATTCCGCCCGCGCAATTCGCGGCGCGGATATTGAGCATACGGCACTAAATACAAATCTTGAAGCAGCAGACGAAATTGCCCGGCAACTGCGTTTACGCGATCTGGGTGGGTTGATCGTCATCGACTTCATCGATATGGATGCATCGCGTAATCAACGAGAAGTAGAAGCACGCCTGCACGAAGCACTGCGCCAAGACCGAGCACGCGTTCAGGTCGGAAGAATCTCTCGTTTTGGCCTTCTGGAATTATCGCGGCAGCGATTGCGTCCATCATTGGGTGAAAGCAACTATACAGCCTGTACACGCTGCCACGGCACCGGTCACATCCGGGGAACCGATTCATCTGCTTTGCATGTTTTGCGTATTATCCAGGAAGAAGTAATGAAAGAACGCACGAGCGCATTGCATGTACAGTTGCCTATTGACGTTGCAACCTATTTGCTGAACGAGAAACGCGCTGAGATTTACGAAATTGAGGATCGTCTCAAGGTAGATATCATACTGATACCCAATATGCACCTGGAAACACCCAAATACAAAATCACTCGCTTGCGCCACGAAGACGTGAAACAAAGTGAAACGCAGGCAAGCTATAAAATGGTCGAAAAGATTACTGAAGATCTGATTCCCGAACTGACCGAAAAGAAACCCAAACAAGAGCGTCCCAAAGCAGCGGTTCAAGGAGTTACGCCTGCGCAGCCGGCGCCAATTCGTGAAGAAAAATCCAGAGATTCCTCACTACTGGACAAATTCTTCAGCTGGTTTAAACCAGCCCCTACCGAAGAAAGCGGAAAAACTCAAAAACAGGCAGCCACTCACGAACAAACCGCTTCATCACCACAGGAAAAAACGGAAAAACCAAAACGGTCCAGTCGCGGACGGGGACGTTCACGCAATCGCAGTGATCGCAAGGAACTCGCACAAACGAAACAATCTCGGACTGACGCCAGCAATCAGAATTCAGCAAACAATAAAACCGGTACGTTTAACGACGAATCATCCGTATCTGTCACGAACGACTCAGTTCCCAGTGAAACGCAAAACGCACAAATCAAACAGCAGTTTTCCTCACAGGAATCAAGTCAGGACCAGATAAAGCCACAATTACTTTCGGGTGACATGCCTGGGTCTCCTGATTCCGATGATACTGAAAATCCAGCGACAACAAAACTAGACGAAAAGAAACGCCCACGCCGACGTCGCAACACCAAACAACGGGATCGTTCAACACGTAACCAAGCAGAAGCAATTACAAAACAGGAAATCACTGAACAAACTGTCGCCGACAATAGCGCAGCAATTCAAACACCGTTGGAACCAAACCAGCTTGCCGGTGAAATACCCGCCGGCACAGCGTCTTCTTCAGCCAATATGAGAAAACCAGAATTGGAATCCACCCAACAACATGAATTAGCTGAAACAAGTGCAACTCATCTAAAACAATCCGCAGACAACGCGTCGACTCAGACTGGCAAGGCAAGTCCGGAAGGTATCTCATCGGCCAAGTCGGCACACGCCGCGGGTGAATCGGGAGATTTCGTCATTTCCGAGTCAACACCACATACAGAACAGAAGGCAGCGAAAAATTCGAACCTCGGTGAGAGCGGCCTGGTTATGATTGAAACACCTCCCGAGAAAATCGACTTGACCGAGGAGCAGCCTGCGCCCGTCAAAAGACAGCGACGTAAAACGCAAAACGTGATCGTGGCGGATACTGAAGAACTAATGCAAGTAGAAACGCGCAAATAAAATTTGCGCATAAAAGCCATCAATTAACCAGTGCAATCAATGCCATAACAGGCACATAAAACCGAGCGATGCAGAAATGTATCGGCTACTGCTAATGTGCCTGTTCCCAGTTTTTTCCAGCGCCCACCTCTACCAACAACGGCACATCAAGATCGATGACATGACACATATAACCAGGGAGTTCTGATATAACCGTCTCAACCTCGTGATCAGGCGCTTCCAGAACCAGTTCGTCATGCACTTGCATGATCAATTCACTTTTTAACTTTGTTTGCGATAACCATTGATGTACAGCGATCATGGCCAGCTTGATAATATCAGCCGCCGTACCCTGCATGGGCGCATTGATGGCCGCTCGCTCTGCGCCCTGCCGCCGGCTCCCATTCGTGCTGTTAATATCGGGCAGCCATAACCTGCGGCCAAGTACCGTCTCGACATAGCCGCGAGCTTTGGCATTTTCACGTGTGCGCTGCATATAATCGGCAACACCCGGATAACGTGAAAAATACCGATCCATATACATGCGAGCCGCACTGCGTTCAATTCCCAGCTGCGTAGCGAGACCATATTCAGACATGCCGTAAATCAAGCCAAAATTAATCACCTTGGCGTAACGGCGTTGTTCCGAGTCAATTTCGTCAGGCGGCAATGCGAAAATTTCAGATGCCGTGGCACGATGAATATCCTCACCCGCTGCAAAAGCATCCAGCAGCGCTTGATCCTGGGAAATATGCGCCATGATGCGCAATTCGATCTGCGAATAATCCGCAGAAACGATCTGACTGCCGGGTGGTGCAATAAATGCTTCACGGATACGGCGGCCTTCCGCCGTGCGCACCGGAATATTCTGCAAATTGGGATCCGAACTTGCCAGACGCCCGGTAACGGCCACCCCCTGCGCATAATTAGTATGCACACGCCCTGTTTCCAGGTTAATCATTTGCGGTAATTTATCGGTATATGTCGATTTCAACTTTGCGAGCGTACGATAATCAAGCAGGATTTTAGGCAACGGGTAATCCAGAGCCAGTTTCTGGAGCACATCTTCGTTTGTGGAAGGAACACCCTTCGGGGTTTTTTTTATGACCGGCAATTTAAGCTGCTCAAACAGAATTTCCTGAATCTGTTTAGGTGAGTTGAGATTAAACGATTGACCGGTTATCGTGAATGCCTGTTGCTCCAGCCGATTCAATTTCTCGTTCAATTCATTGCTTTGCCGCCGCAAAAGCTGTTGATCGAGCAAAACGCCCCGGCGCTCCATGTCAAATAGCACCTTCATCACAGGAATTTCAATCTGACGGTAAATATAATCCTGCCGTGCATCGGCCTGGATTTTGGGATACAAGTACTGATGAAGGCGCAATGTCACATCCGCATCTTCAGCGGCATAGGCAGCCGCCGTCTCAACAGATACCTGATTAAAGGCAATGCGTTGCGCACCTTTTCCGGTCACATCATCGTAACTGACTGTTTTAACGTCCAGATGCCGCTGCGCCATACTATCCATGTTATGGGGTTTGTGCGACTCGAGCACATACGATTGCAGCAGCGTATCATGTTCAATACCGCGTAACCGGATACTATGATTGGCGAACACATGTTTGTCGTATTTCAGATTCTGACCCAGTTTTGGTTTGCCTGCATCCTCAAGCCAAGGTTTGAGTTGATCGAAAACATAAGTCATCTCCAGTTGTTGCGGCGCATCGAGATAATCATGCATCAGCGGGAGATAGGCAGCGTGCAGGCTTTTCACAGACAATGAAATACCGACCAGCTTCGCCTCCATCGGATTCAGGCTGGTCGTCTCGGTATCAATAGACACCAGTTCGGCATTATTCAGCTTGTCTATCCATTCCCCTAATTCCGCTTCAGTCAAGATAGTCTGATAAGCGACGGCAGCGGACGGCTGCTGTTCACCTGTGTCAGCTTCTTCCAGCCGTTGCAGTTCCTGCAACGCCGTTTTCATACTCAGCTCTTCATAGAGCGCCGCCAATCGCCCTGCATCCTGTGGTTTTAACGAAAGTTCGGTAACGGCTACCGGCAAATCGACGTCGCATTTGATTTCAACCAGTTTTCGCGAAGTATCAAACCATTCAAACGCCTTGCGCAGATTATCACCGACGACGCCTTTTATTTCATCCGCATGGGCGATAATGTTCTCAAGAGAACCATACTGAGACAACCATTTCACAGCGGTTTTAGGACCCACTTTTTCCACACCGGGTATATTATCGGTACTATCGCCGACCAACATCAAATAATCCAACATCTGTACGGGCCTGACGCCGAATTTTTCCAAAACCCGTTGCTCATCGAGCAGATCGTTATTCATCGTATTAACGAGTGTGATATGCGCGTTCACCAGTTGCGCAATGTCTTTATCACCGGTGGAAATAATGCAGCGCATATTCGCCGCCTCCGCCTGTTTTGCCAATGTCCCGATCACATCGTCGGCCTCTACACCGTCAATGATTAGAATCGGCCACCCCATTGCTTCAATACAGGCATGCAGCGGCTCAATCTGCATTACCAAATCTGCCGGCATCGGCGGACGGTGCGCTTTATATTGCGGGAAAATGTCATCACGGAAAGTTTTGCCTTTTGCATCAAACACGCACGCGCTATAATCGGCATGATAGTCCTTTTGCAGACGGCGCAGCATGTTGAGAACGCCATGAATCGCCCCTGTTGGCTTATTGTCATGACTGCGCAAATCCGGCAGTGCGTGGTAAGCGCGGTACAGATAAGATGAAGCATCAACCAGCAATAACGTTTTCATTAAGTTAGTATTCCTATGAGCCTGCAAAATAAACCTGCCATGTCACAGTCTGTTGAAAAGACTTGGTCGGCAAAAGAATCATGGCGCCTGTTTGGCATTATGGCAGAATTTGTCGAAGGAACGGAACGTCTCGATGCAATTCAGCCTGCCGTCAGCATTTTTGGCAGCGCCCGTACGAAGCCTGATCATCCTCATTACAAACTGACCGAACAGATAACCCGGCTGCTCTCAGATGCCGGTTTTTCAGTTATCTCAGGCGGCGGGCCTGGTATTATGGAAGCTGCCAACAAAGGAGCTTTTTTTGGACAGGCACCCAGTGTGGGCCTGAATATACAGCTACCGAATGAACAATGCAGCAATGCTTATCAGGATATCAGCCAATCATTCCGGCACTTCTTTGCCCGCAAGTATATGTTTGTCAAGTTCGCTACAGCCTATGTTGTTATGCCAGGTGGGTTCGGCACACTTGACGAACTGATGGAGGCTTTAACACTGGTGCAAACCGGCAAAACC
Source organism: Burkholderiales bacterium (assembly GCA_024235755.1). Taxonomy (GTDB): domain Bacteria; phylum Pseudomonadota; class Gammaproteobacteria; order Burkholderiales; family Nitrosomonadaceae; genus Nitrosomonas. The sequence goes on from JACKLV010000006.1 coordinate 56,735, forward strand.
CGTAAAATGCCTATAATTCTGGTCAATTCGGCATACTGGCAAGGCCTGATGGACTGGTTCCATAACACGTTAATTACTGAAGGATTTATTTCACCAGAAGATATGAACCTGATTCAGATCATTGACGAGCCGGATAACGTCGTGCACGCAATTTTTAAATATTATGAATCCCGTGGTTTCGAGCCGAATGCCGAAGAGCGCGAAATTCAATTGAATCTGTAGTAACCAACATGCGTTTATTTAGGTAGAATACAGCTACCGTCAAAAAGGAAAAAACGGCGTAATTAAACATCCTGAAACATCAGCGGAACCGTCATGTACCGAATATTTTCAATTTTACTGTTTTGTTTTTCATTGTCCTGCGCTATGCCGCTGATAGCGCAGTCCGATATACCCGACAATCTGGTTCCACTGCCTGAAATTCCTGAATTGCCCGAACTGTCGGACTCGGATTTACCCGAGCTGGCACCGCCCCCGCCATTGCCACCCGACATGGACATCGACCCGGATCTCGAACCGCAAGTCACCATTATCAAACGGGGAGAAGACACAATTGAGGAATACCGTATCAATGGCGAGCTGCATATGATCAAGGTCATTCCTCGCGTGGGATTCCCCTATTATATGGTCCGCAATCGGGGCCGTCTGAACGCGCATCCCGGCGAACCGGGCAGCAATGTCAGCGTACCCATGTGGCGCATTCTGGAATTCTAGAACCTGTGGAATACCGCGAAACCTGTGATTTACCTTTTTTTATTTGCGCAAGTGATCTAAAAACTCCAACTCTTTGAAATTACTGCTTCAAACGCATGTCTGTTTTTACACCCGTCACAGAAAACCAACTCTCCGAGTGGCTTAAAAACTATGCGCTGGGAGACTTGATCAATCTGCAAGGTATTTCTTCCGGCATCGAAAACACGAATTTCTTTGTAACCACAACCCAGGGTCGATTTGTACTCACGCTGTTCGAAAAATTAACAGCGGTTGAACTGCCCTACTATCTGAACCTGATGGCGCATCTGTCCAACCACCAGATACCTTGTCCTGACCCAGAGCCCATGCTGGACGGCAAACTGTTTGGTGAACTCAACGGGAAACCAGCCACCATTGTTACCTGTTTACCTGGCTCATCGCTGGAAAATCCAACGAAAGCGCATTGTATTCAAGTTGGCAACATGCTGGCAAAAATGCATTTATGTGGACAAACCTACCCGGCGCACATGGAAAACCCGCGTGGACTGAAATGGTGGCAGGCCAAAGCACCAGAAATTAAACTTTTCTTGAATCCGGATGATCAGAAACTGCTCGAGAACGAGCTGAACTTTCAATTATCTCATCAGTTTCAGCAATTGCCCAAAGGCGTTATTCATGCAGATCTTTTCCGTGACAATATTCTGTTTACTGATCATCATATAGGCGGCGTTATCGACTTTTACTTCGCCTGTAACGATAGTTTATTATACGATCTGGCCATAGTCGTGAATGACTGGTGTAATACTGAAGAGAGAATACTGGATGAAACGCGCGCACGCGTGCTGCTTGAAGCTTATCACAGCATACGACCATTATCGGCACTGGAGCATCGCTTATGGCCCGTCATGCTGCGCGCGGGCGCACTACGATTCTGGATATCGCGGTTGTATGATTTTCATTTGCCGCGTCCCGGTGAGCTGACACATGCGAAAGACCCTGACGACTTTAAATTACTACTGCTGAATCATATCGCTTATAAGACGCAGCTTGAGCAGCTGTGGATATAGAAAACCGGCATCCGACAGGATTCTCAGAGTATTCGTGCTTAAAAACCGATACATATCGAACTAAATACTGGAGACACATCAATGGAAATTCATCAACTCAGCGCCAAATATGGATGGTACTGGATCGCCAATGGCTTTCATATGTTCCGCAAAGCGCCAATGATCTGGGTGCTGGTATGCTTCACGCTGCTATTAATCGCCATGACGCTGGCGCTGATCCCCATACTCGGACAGTTTGTTTTTACGCTGATCTCACCGGTCTTTCTGGCCGGTATCATGATCGGATGCCGGGAACAGGAACAAGGCAGACAGCTTGAAATGGTTCACCTGTTTATCGCTTTTAAAACCAATGTCGCCTCGCTCGTAACCGTCGGCGGGATTTACCTGATCGGTCAGGTATTGATTATCGGTCTGGTCATGATGATTGGTGGCAGCCAGATGACGGATATGCTGCTCTATGGAAAAAGGGTCGATGAAAACGAGTTAATCACCGTCATGGACAATATGCTGACCGCATCACTGGTTGCCTTATTGTTATCGATACCGTTGATGATGGCGGCCTGGTTCTCCCCATTGCTGGTAGTCTTTCATAACCTGCAGCCTATTCCTGCAATGAAAAAAAGCTTTTTCGCCTGCTTGAAAAATATCATTCCGTTTCAATTGTACGGACTGCTGCTGATCATTTTCACCATTTTTGCATTGATGCCTTATGGCGTAGGCCTGGTAATATTGATTCCAACTATTTTCGCATCGATTTACGTCAGTTATAAAAATATATTTCTGGGAGAAGAAGTCAACATTTCAGAAGAACATCTCCCGAAAACAGATTATCAGCAGGCAAACTGGTCAAATGAGCCCCGTGAGGCAGAGCCCTCTCATAAAGAAGAGAATGCCGCCAAACGCAAGCAAAGCGATATACCGGTAGAAAATAACCAAAACAGCCCCTTGGCCGCGGAAGGCGACATTGTCGAGTGTGATCAGTGCAAGATACTAATCCCCAAGGAAGAAGCCATTCGTTTTCATGGGCGATTCTTTTGCAGCGACGAACATTTTCAACAATATCAGGACAATCTGGATGCCGAGACGAAAAAATAAACCCAGACCGATTATCTATTTCAGTATAGAAATCGAATAACGAGTCCTTTCCGATAAGTCAGGAGCGGTTTTTCCAGACCACTCCTGATATGTCACTACCCAAAAAACTGTCGCCTACTCAAAAATTCAGCAACAACAAACGCCCTCTGAGCGTCTTCAGTAAAAAATACTGTTTTTCTATGCATGGCAGTAGTGAATTTTTTGCTGGCACACACCCATAGACGATCATTTCGATCCTGATCCACCTAAAATCCTGAATAGTACAAATCTGATTGAAACAAAACATGATTCGATGAATATTATCGAGTAGTTAAAGCAATTCGCCTGCCCTACTTTTGGGCCAAAAAAGCGCGCATTCCCACCTAGTCAAGCAGTCATTTTAATGCGTTGCTCCGATAACACAGGTTTCTACTCGAGTCGCATCGATTGATAAATGACAGACAAAGCCACGAAACGCTTTCAACAAAATTGTACGCTGACCATTAACAAAGAAAAGGATTTATTCCATATTTTCAACATACTGCGGCAATTTGCCACATTCACTTTTTTTGTAAAGCATGGATAATGATTTGATCATAGCTTAAATAAAGTGAATTTTGTTCAGCCCAATTTCGACAGCCAGCACCCAAATCCGGGCAGTTAACAAATGCAAAAAATTAAACAGTACCGCGTCTTAAATCGAACCAACCAATCATCGCTATTAAGTTAGTCATGGTTAAACTCAATAATTAATTTATCAAGCCATAAATGTCTACCCGCTATGTTTTTACAAAACATTTTGTAATTTTGTTGCTAACTGGGTTAGTTTTGCTGGGTGTTTTCATTACGCTATCATCCCCTGCCCTTTTGCAAACTTCCTTCAATATTTATTTCAACAGGGACTGGAACGAAGGATTTTTGCATCCGTTAACGGGCTGGGATCATATTATTGTGATGGTGGCTGTTGGTATCTGGGCGGCGCAGATACGCGGTCAGGCACTGTGGATACTGCCGGTTGTATTTGTCAGTGTCATGAGTCTTGGCGGCGTAGCTGGTGCCGCCAGCTATATTATTCTGGGTGCGGGTGCGGAAGCGATGATACTTTTATCGTGCTTCACGATCAGTGCATTGATCGTGCGTGGAATACGGTTCAGTGCGCCAGTCAATATCATCATTATTTCACTGTTTGCTTTTTTTCACGGCTACGTGCATGGACAGGAAATCTCCGCATCCGCCAGCCTGGCTTCATACACGGCTGGCTTTGTGTCTGCCACGTTATTGTTACATGGTGCAGGCATTCTGATTTCATGGCTGACCGTGCTGGCGATTACTTTTTTTATCAGCACCAGCATTAATGCCCAGGAAAAAGACCTGCCCGCTTACGCAGATACCGCCAAACCCGGTTCACAAATCAACAAACTGTCGCATGCCGTACTGGAGGAAGTACACGTTACCGGACGCGCGGACGAATTGACCGGCATCGCCGACAGCGCTTCGCAAGGCAAGGTGGGACAGGATCAGATTAAATACCGGCCGATGACCCGACCCGGCGAAGTGCTCGAAACGGTGCCCGGTTTGATTGCAACGCAACACAGTGGCGAAGGCAAGGCAAATCAATATTTTCTGCGTGGCTTCAATCTGGATCACGGCACCGACTTTCTGACCCAGATTGAAGGCGTGCCGGTCAATCAACTATCCCATTCGCATGGTCAGGGATGGACCGACACCAATTTTTTGATTCCTGAGCTTATCGAATCAATTGATTTCAGGAAAGGGAATTATTTTGCCGACACGGGCGATTTTTCCAGTGCCGGATCAGCCAATATCCGCTATTTCAACCGTTTGCCTGAGAATCTGTTCAGATTCACCGGCGGCAGTTTTGATTATTACCGTGGACTGGCGGCCGGATCGCATCAGCTATTGAAAGGCAACGTTTTATATGCCGGAGAAATCGTGCACAATGACGGCCCCTGGACTGTCGGCAACAACTATCTGAAATTCAATGGCCTGCTTCGATACAGCCGTGAATACGGCAATCAAAGCTGGCGCATTACAGCCATGGCGACACAGTCCGACTGGCGGGCGACCGATCAAATTCCAAGACGCGCGCTTAAGCAGGGTTCCGTTGGCCGGTTCGATGCGCTGGATCCGACCGATGGCGGAAATAGCCAGCGCTATAGTCTGACGGGTGAATGGCGCCTGCAGGGAGAAAACAGCATCACGTCTGTTATGGCGTATGGCGTTTATTCCAAGTTGAATCTGTATTCAAACTTTTCTTTTTTTCTGGATGACAATGAGACGACCAATCCGGCAGGATGCGCCGGGTTGCGCGGATTGCTGCCTGGAAACCGGGTTTCTTCCGGGCTGTTTCGAACTTGCGGCGATCAATTCGGCCAGCCGGACGACCGCTGGACGACCGGCTTTGCAGGCAGCCACACGCTGTTTCATAAAATTGGTGCATTCGATGCCGAAACGACGCTGGGTATACAGGTACGTAACGATAACATTCAAAATGCCCTGACAAAAACCCATGCGCAAAAGACGGTCGGCATAACCCGCCAGGATACCGTCTGGGTTACCAGTATTAGTCCCTATCTTGAAAACAGGATCCACTGGCAGAATTGGTTGCGCACAAGTCTGGGTGTACGTTTTGACGGCTTTCGTTTTGAAGTCAATCGCAGCAATATTCAACAAAACAATGGCACGCGTTACGATGGTCTGGTCAGCCCGAAATTGAGTATCGTGTTTGGCCCTTGGGCGGATACCGAGCTTTATCTAAACGGCGGTCTTGGTTTTCACAGTAACGACGCACGCGGAATCAATACCCGGATCGATCCGGCAAGCGGCGACGCTGTCGATCGCGCCCATCCGCTTGCGCGCACATACAGCGCTGAGACAGGCATTCGTTCAACCTGGATTCAGGGATTGCAAAGCACGCTGACTGTCTGGTGGATGGATCTCGAGTCCGAACTGGTTTTTGTGGGGGATGCGGGCACTACTGAAGCAAGCCGGCCCAGTCGGCGGTACGGACTTGAATTCACCAACTATTATCAGCCGGTGCACTGGTTGACATTTGATGCGGATTTCAGTTTTTCCCATTCGCGTTTTCGCGACACGGTTATCGGTGAAGGCGATCATGTTCCCAATGCTGTGGAGGCTGTGATTGCGACAGGCGCGACATTTCATGATGTTTTTGGCGGTTTCTACGGTGGGCCCCGGTTGCGGTATCTTGGGCCGCGCGCGTTGAATGAAGACAACTCCAGACGATCGGACGGCACCATTTTGTTGTCTGCTATGCTCGGGTATGAGATTAACAAATCACTGCGCATCCAGGCCGAAGTATTCAATATTCTTGACCGCAAGGATGATGCAATCACCTATTTTTATACGTCAAGATTGCCGGGAGAATCTCTCGCCGGTGTGGATGACTTCCATTTTCATCCCGTCGAACCAGTGAGCTTCCGAATCGGATTCGTCATCAATTATTGATCAACTGATAGTCAAAATACAGATCTTCCAACGTTAGGATAAGGAGAAATAGCATGCTATTCCAAAAATCGTTGATAATTTTGCTTCTGACGGCAGGACTTGTAATCCCAGCGCAAGCGGAGAAAATTACGCTCAAACATTTTACATCCGGAAGTTACCAGCAGCTGCTAGAAAAGCATGCAGACAAGCCCGTCATGCTGGCGATCTGGTCTACAACATGCGCTTCGTGCCTGGAAAAAATGCCGCTGTTAAACGAACTGCAAAAAAATCAATCAGATGTCAGAATCATTATGCTTTCTGTCGATGACGCTGCGGATAAAAAACAGGTGCAGGCAATCCTGACTGAAAATGGATTGACAGACTTGGAAAACTGGATCTTCGCAGATGAAAATGCACAGCGCCTGCGCTATGAAATCGATCCGCAATGGTTTGGGGAATTGCCGCGCACGTATTTTCTCAACAGTAATCATGAACGCGAAGGCATCAGTGGCGCCTTATCGTACGAGGATTATCAATCCATTTTTAAAGTGCTCGTAAATTGATGGCGCTGTCGGTTATTTGAATCATGACACAAAGCAAAGTAAACAACGGGTATTTGCGGACAGCTACCCTGTCAACCCAGGTGCTTCTAGTTAGCGTCAGCCTGATATCGCCTGTTAATTCAGTAGAAACCGGCAATAAATTCAAAGCACAATACGCGACATCAACACTGGGTTTGTACGATATTTCAACATTCGACATCTATAAAGACAGGCAAAAAATCCATATTTTTGCAGGTGGCAGGCTGTCAAAAAGCGATCCTGCGCTCGTCCTGCGGTATAAGCGGTCAACAGACGGCGGTTACAGTTGGACGAATCCCGTCACGATCAGGACGAATGGACAATTACCGGAAATCAACGCCAAACGCGGAAATGATATCCAGCTGGCGGCTAAGGGAGATCAATTAGTCGCACTCATGCAAGGAAAAAGCGAATTGCCGGCAATGGGGCCGATGATTTGCCTGTATTCAACAGACAGCGGAGAAAGCTGGCAACTTGGATCGAATCCAGCAAAAGATAATGATGGCAGTCAGGCATACATTGACCTAATGGCCGACAAGACTGGAATTTTTCATGCCGTCTGGCTCGAAGATCCGGAAGAAAACGGATACCAGAGTCTGCGTTACGCCCGCTCAGACGATGGTGGTAAAAGCTGGAGCCAGCTAAAAACGATTGAAGATTCAACTTGTTCATGCTGCTGGAATACGATAGTGAGCTCTCCGCTTAATCACTTGAATGTCCTTTATCGCAACATGGTACCCAGAGACATGGCATTGATTCAGTCAATTGACGCTGGTACAACCTGGCAGCAGTTGGGAGCAGTAGGCGATTTCGAATGGCAGTTGAAGGGGTGCCCGCATGTTGGTGGCAGTGCAAACTACGCTAGCAGCGAGGATACGCAGTGGCTGCACAGCCTTGTCTGGACCGGCACGCTGGAAAAAGCCGGTTTATATCACCTGGCCTCCTCTGACCACGGCTCCACCTGGTCGGAACCCAAACAGCTCAGCAACACCGGAATCAACGGTGATATCGCGCATAATGGGAGTCATATCGTTGCGGCATGGAATGAACTGGAAGCTGCCGGCATGAGCGTCGTTTACGCCATGACAACAGATAACGGCGCAACCTGGTCCAAACCGGTACGATTGGCACAGGCAGACAATGCAGCGACACAACCGAGGCTTGTTTCAACGGAAGACGGCATATTGGCAGTTTGGACCGAAAAACCAGCCAAACAAGCCAGCCGCTTGGCCTGGAAAATAATTGAAACCAAAACAACACATCACATTAAAAGGGAGGAAACCATGTAATCACCGCAAATTAAAGTACAAAATCTAACATACTGAATATGATTAACTAATCCCTATTGATTGTTGGCATTCCAGGGCTATCATGTGTACAACCAATGGGTACGTTGGAGAAAATAATGATACATCATCAAACTTTTTCAACTGTGCTGATGCTTATTGTCTTGATCACGCTCTGTTTGCCTTTGACAGCATCTGCACACGCAATCCTGGTGGAATCCGAGCCCAAAGCGGAAAGCTCATTGGATAGATCCCCCAGTCAAATCAGCATTTGGTTCAATGAAAATGTAGCCAGTGAATTCAAAGCACTGGCAGTGATCAATAGCGCAGGAAAACGCGTTGACCATAATGACGTCAAGCAGGCAACGCTGGATCGCTCCCACATTTACGCCACAATGCCAAAGCTGCCACCCGACACCTATACCGTTCGCTATCGCGTTATGTCAGCGGATACACATATTGTGACCGGTAGATTCTCTTTCACCGTAATCTCACCCGACAAAGCCGAGCTTCGAGCAAACTAGATAAAAGGAGCCCCTCATGAAAACGTTATTCACTGAAAAACCGTATCTACCTGTGTTATTGATGCTGCTGCTTCTCTCAGCCTGTAACCGCATCAGTCCTGTGCAACACCATTACAGTACCAATGTCGGCTGTGTTGTTGCCAATGACTTTTATGCAGTTTACTTCAGCGCTTACGTTGAACCCGAGAACGGCATCAGCGATCCGGGTGAAATCGACGAATCACTGTATACATCGTATTGTAAAAGTATTCCAAGCACCGGCACTGTCTTCTTTACGGCAGATCTCATTGATGAAGATCTGAGAGAAATACCCATCAGTCTGCGGCTGGTTGAACAGGAATTGGACGATGCAAACAAGCCATCGGATTACAGAGATGGCCGTGTTCTGGCAAATGTAAACTCCAGCATTTATTCGCAGGGCACGATTGAAACTCAAGCATTCATCGACAAAAAAGGTCATTACACGCTCTATCTGATTGTTGGCGAAGAACCCGCATTTGAAGACGATATTCTGAAAATCCCTTTCACTGTCGGCATGGAGACATTTGCAATGCCAATCAGGTATTATGTGATCAAAGTAGTCGATCTACTGATGACATTTGTATTCCCGCTATTCATCTTGTTACTGATCATGCTGCCGATGTTGCCAAAATTGCGCTTCTTAACAGTGTCAAAAATGTTATTCGGCGCACAAAACCGTGAACACTGATCTGCCTGAAAGTTATTTATCTGTTTGACCGATAAGGAAAATTCTCATCGGCTAAACCAAAATAATCCGGAAACAGGAAAATTTATAATGATATCCGGACGCAGTGACAGCCTGCGTCCGATTTTCTCGAAACTATAAACGCCAGGGTGAAGAGAAACTGTTGCTTCCCCTTTCTGGCAAAGATAAGCTGGACTTCCGAAGAGTCAATAGCCTGAAGTATTGCCGACATACTAAAAATTCATAGAACAGAACAAATCGTACAGAAATTGCGACAATACCCTAGAGCCTTCATTGGTGCTTCCGTCTGGCCACCGTCACGCCGGTGAGCTCCTCCAATAACGCCAACACCCGGTTCAGTTGCTTGATTTCTTTGATTTCAAGTGTTAACTGGATATTTGTCATGCCACGGCGGCTTTGGGTATTCATCGCGATTGCGTTCACATTTTCCCGCGACAAAATTTCCGAAATATCGCGCAGCAACCATTGCCTTTCATGCGCCCTAATTTCCACATCCACCGGAAGGGCTTTGTCATGCACTGTCCCCCAGTCCGCCACAACCTTACGCTCGGCATTTTTCCGCAATAACTGCGGCAAGTTCGGGCAATTCTGGCGATGGATGGAAATACCGTGTCCGTGCCGAGTGACAAAACCGACGATTGGATCGGGCGGAACAGGTTTACAACATTTAGCCAGTACAGTAAGTAGCCCGTTGACACCGTTGATGAAAACATCGCCGCCTGCTTGTCGGGCAACCGAATGCTGCGATGTTTTTTTGTCTACCAACGCATCCGGCTGCGTAATTGCAGACGGTTTTCTGCCGGTCAACACCGTTTCTAGCTGGCGTTGACTGATCTCACCCTTAGCGACAGCGGCGAAAAAATCATTCTGACGCGAAAAATCCAATTGCGCGGCAAGCTTATCCAGGCTCATTGCCGTTGCGCCGTGGCGCTGCAGCAGTTTTTCCACTACAGCCCTGCCTTGCGCCAAGGTTGTTTTAAATGCCTGATGGTTGAACCATTGCCTGACTTTGGCTCGCGCACGCGCACTTTTCAGATAACCCAGCGCGTCGTTCAACCAATCACGGCTGGGTCCGCCCGATTTGGCCGGCAGGATTTCCACTTTCTGCGCGTTCTGCAACAGATAATTCAACGCAACCATAACGCCATCGACTTTTGCGCCACGGCAGCGGTGCCCAAGATCGGTATGCACATGATAAGCAAAATCCAGCGGTGTCGCGCCTTTCGGTAAAGCAATCACGTTCCCCTGCGGCGTTAGCACATAAACCGAATCCTCAAATAACGCGGTTTTAAAATGTTCAGCCAATTCGCCATTGTCCGAAACATCGTCCCTCCACTCCAGAATCTGCCGCAACCAGGCGATCTTTTCCTCGTAACGCGCGTCACGCGTCGATCCTTCCTTATAGCGCCAGTGCGCGGCAACGCCCAGTTCGGAATAACGATGCATTTCATGCGTGCGGATCTGAATTTCCACCGCCTTGCCTTCCAGTCCGGTAACGGCGGTATGCAATGAGCGGTATCCATTGCTCTTGGGTCTGGCAATATAATCATCAAATTCTTTCGGTATCGGCGTCCACAGGCTGTGCACAATGCCCAGCGCCGCATAGCAAGCCGCTACATCGTCCACCAGAATACGTACCGCGCGTGCGTCGTAAATCTGGCTAAAATCGAGATTCTTGCGTTGCATCTTCTTGTGGATACTGTAAATATGCTTGGGACGGCCGTTGACCGCAGCACGGATACCCGCCTGTTGCAGCGCGTTTTGAAGTTCCGCAACCGTTGCGGCAATATACTGTTCGCGGCTGACGCGCGTTTCTTCCAGCAGGCGAGCTATTTCTCTATATCGCTCAGGCTCAAGTATGCGAAAAGACAAATCTTCCAGTTCCCACTTAATCTGCCATAAGCCCAACCGGTTGGCCAGCGGCGCAAAGATATCCATCGTTTCCAACGCAATATCCGCACATCCGGAAATACCGGCTGAAACCACATAGCGCATGGTCTGCGCGCGGCTTGCAAGCGCAATAATCACCACACGGATGTCTTCCGCCATCGCCAGCAGCATTTTACGCAATGCTTCAACCTGCGTAACGTGCCTAGCCGCATCATTTCTGAAACCCAGTGCCTTGAAATGCCCGATACGCCCCATACGCGCGACGCCTGCCACCAAATGCCAGATCGCCGGATTAAAATCGTTTTGCAATCGTTCTGCGCAATCATCCAGATAATCAGGCAGCACATGCAGAACCCCGGCCACCAGCGTATCCATATCGACCTTCAACGCAGTCAGTATCGATGCCGTCCCAAGCACATGCTGCATCACCGGCTCGCCCGATGATAGGCACTGTCCGTCACAGTGTTGCAAAACGTACTCCAACGCACTCCTTAGCCGCGTCTGAGCACTGGTTGGAAGCCGTGTCGCCACCGACGTAAGCCAGGAAGCGACTTCCATTTCACCGGTGCCGGAAACATGCGTCGAAGTAATCATATAGATCAAATTATGGAGTTATTGTGTTTATTCATATCAGCAGACAGCATTGCCATGACAGACGTTCACTGGATTTAATCGGCTAAATACGCAGGCACATAAAAGAATTGATATCACAGAGAGAACGATGGACTGTAAATGAATCTGTGTAACTTGCCTAGCTTATACATACTCATCCACAATTCATTATAGACAACTTGCTGTAGGCTGATAAAACGTTGACCTGGTCAGGCCCTATGAAGCTATCTGACCAACGGCACTGTAAAACGGATTCCGCTTGAACAATATCCAGCCATTCCTTATCATCGGCTGCAAGATGAACGCATCCCCTCTGGACAACATTCGTATCGTGCTCAGCCATACCAGCCATGCCGGCAATATTGGCGCGGCGGCGCGCGCAATGAAAACCATGGGATTGCAATCGCTGTATCTGATTAACCCCCGGTCCTTTCCGGATAAAGAAGCCGATATCCGCGCGGTCAGCGCACGGGATTTGCTCGGTAAAGCGAAAGTTTGTAGCAGTATCGACGAAGCGTTGGACAATACGGTGTTGGCGGCGGCGTTAACGTCGCGCTCACGCGAACTTGAACATGAAACATACGACGCGCGTGCTGGGGCGAAAATTTTGCTGGAACATGCACAATCCCATCCAGTTGCGGTCGTATTCGGGACGGAAACGTCTGGATTGACAACCACCGAAGTCAGCAAATGCACATTGAAGATTGTCATTCCAACCAATCCGGATTACGCTTCGCTTAACCTGGCCAGTGCGGTACAGGTCATGGCGTATGAATTGCGCATGGCGCTAGCGCAAGCCGAACTCGCCAAACCGCTGCAGACCGAACCGGCCACGCTGGACGAAATCGAGTTGTTCTATCGGCATCTCGAACAGATCATGGTCCAGGTCGATTTTCTGAATCCGCAACAGCCCAAAAAGCTGATGCAGCGCCTTCGCCGGTTGTACGCGCGCGCGCGGCTGGAGAAGGAGGAAGTCAATATACTGCGCGGAATCTTGAAAGCCGTCGAGAAACGTTTATCCGGCAAAGCATAAAGTGTTTAATCGCCGCTTAATGACACAATCCGTGACATAATCCGGCTTTGCGCCAGTTTCACAGGTGCAGACATTCGGCTACTGGTTCCGGATCAAGGTACCGACCCCTTGATCGGTCAGAATTTCCAGCAACAACGCGTGCTCCACGCGCCCGTCGATAATATGACACGACTTGACGCCTTTTTTGACCGCTTCCAGCGCAGAACCGATTTTCGGCAGCATACCGCCGGAAATGGTGCCGTCGGCAAACAATTCGTCAACTCTCTGCGCCGACAGTCCAGTCAATAGCTGCCCGTCCTTGTCCAGCACGCCGGAAGTGTTGGTCAACAGGATCAGTTTCTCGGCGCGCAGGATTTCGGCCAGCTTGCCTGCAACCAGATCGGCGTTGATGTTATACGATTCGCCGTTCTCGCCGACACCGATCGGTGCAATCACCGGAATGAAATCCTGGCTGTCGAGCAGGGCGATCAATGACGGGTCGACCGACTCGATTTCACCGACCTGGCCGATGTTGATCCATTCGCCAATTTTCTCGCGATCCTTGACGAGCATTTTCTTGGCGCGGATAAAGGCGCCGTCCTTGCCTGTCAGGCCGACAGCCTTACCGCCCTGGCGATTGATCAGGTTGACGATGTCTTTATTGACCGATCCGCCCAGTACCATCTCCACCACATCCATGGTTTCCGCATCGGTAACCCGCATGCCCTGTATAAACTCGCCCTGCTTGCCTACGCGCTTGAGCATTTGATCGATTTGCGGACCGCCGCCGTGAATGATCACCGGGTTCATGCCGACCAGCTTCAGCAACACGACATCGCGCGCAAAACCCTGCTTGAGATTTTCTTCGACCATAGCGTTGCCGCCGTATTTAATGACGATGGTTTTGCCGTGAAAACGCTGGATATATGGCAGCGCCTCGGCCAGAATTTTGGCTTTATCGCGGGCACTGGATTGTGAAATAGACATGATCACCCTACCGACACATTCGATTATAGTTAACGATATACATTCCAATCATTTACGCTGTTTGATTCGCGGCCAGCAGTCTGCGCTCAGCGTTCAATCTGCAGAAACCGCTTTTCCCGGATGAGCGAGCCGAGGTCAAGTCCAAACCACTGCCTACCTTCCCTGTCCCGGTAAACATGGGTGACGCCGTTGCGCAGTTCTCCGCCGACCATTTGTTCCTGATCGAATTCGGACAAACTGCGAATGCCCAGCAAAGTCGGCACCATAAAACCGCAGTTCATTTTGTAACTGTTTGCAACCAGCAAGATACGGGATTTCACCCCAAACGGCTCAGAGTCTCCGCTCAAATACACGCCCAGGTCGGTGATCCCGAACAGATTACCGTGCGCATTAATAATGCCCAGAAACCAAAGTTGCGTATATGGGACCGGCACTACTTCGGGTACTTGTATCACTTCGCCAATTTCTTTCATAGGCACCAGATAGCGCGCTTCTCCAATCAAAAAACCGAGTACCGTCGCTGACATGCCAGTCGAATCGGTATCTTGCACGCCTTGTTCATTCTGTTGATTCTCTGCCATAGTCATAACGTTATCTAATTCAACCGGGAAATTTTCTGCAATAGCTCCGCCGCGACCACCGGTTTGGCGATATAATCCCTCGCCCCTTGGCGCAACCCCCAGATTTTGTCGATTTCTTGTCCTTTGGTGCTGCAAATGATCACTGGAATATGCTCCAGCGACTGATCCTTGATAAACATACGCGTCGCCTGAAAGCCGTTGATCCCCGGCATTACCACATCCATCAGCACCAAATCGGGCTGTTCCGCTTTGGCCCTGGCAATCGCCTGTTCGCCATCTTCAGCCATGATTACCTGATAACCATGTTTGGTTAAAATAGCAGACAACAGATGCCGTTCTGTAGGAGAGTCGTCGACGACCAAGATCTTTTTAATTGTCATGATGTTGGTTTCTTAAAACACGATCAGCCTTTGCAGTCTAAACCCGGAATCATATAAAACGCAATACGCTTTGGGGATTTTGCCATTTGATGCGGCGATACGCCATGCAAACCGGATAAAGCAGCAGCAGCGCCAAGATTGTCATCAGATAAGTCGTTTCAAGACCACCACGCTCAAATACAAGCCTCAGCATCGCCAGTATGGCAAAATGCGCGAGATAAAAAAACAGCGCCGTTTGCCCGAATACCAGAACGGGGCCGTTCCGACGCACCTCGATCATAGATTCAAGCCACATTAAAACGGCCAATATGACCGCCATTAATCCCAGTTCCGACAAGGTATAGGCCAGGCTGGGCGGGTATTTACTGACATGCAGCCATTGCACAATCGCATCGCCTTCGAGCTGCATGTACATATTGCCGTAGCCGTCAAAAACACGGATCACGACAAAAAGCGCTAATGCAGTGCAGCCGCAGGTTAATAACATACGTCTGGCGGACAATTGACCATTCGGAGTCGATAGCAACCATTTGCCGAATACCCAGCCCAGCATCATCATCGCCAGCCACGGCATTGCGGGATACAAAACAGAATAAGCATCGGTGAAAACCGGTGCAAATGTCAGCGCCAGCCACAGCGGCACGTCGCCGCCGGGTTTCCAGAGCGCCGTTAACAGCCATTCGCTACCTGTCAGAGTACCCAACGCCAGAAACAAAACAATCCATACACGCATCCGGCTGATCCACACCATTAGCATCATGCTAACGCCAATCGCATATAAAACCTGCAGCACAGGTTTTCCCGAGGCCAGCGAAAAAACGCAAATATCGAGCAACGCTATAAAAGCACCACGAATCCATAATTCCCGGTCAATTTCGATTTGCGACATTCCCTGCTGCAGACGCTGCGCATGACTGACGGCTATGGAGGTGCCCGTTAGAAAGATAAACGTCGGCGCGCAGATATGCGTGATCCAGCGGGTCAAAAACTGACCGGTTGCCAGGCTATCACCGCTTTCATACAACAAAACAGAATCGGTAAACAACCGCCCTTCATTAAAAAAACCGGACGCATGATCCAGCGCCATCAATATCATGACGATACCCCGCATCCAGTCAATTGCAGCAATCCTGCTTTGGTTTTTATCGAATGGTTGGTTCATGGTTTGCGTATCTCAGACCAAACCTGAGAATGATTAAAGCAGCGCAAGGTTATTGCGATGAATCAACTCCGCCTCATCCACATACCCCAGTATGGTTGCTATATGCGTACTGGCCTTACCCATAATTTTTCGGGTTTCCGCAGCATTGTAGTTGATCAGCCCGCGGGCGATCTCCCTACCTTCCTGAGTCAGGCACACGACCGCTTCACCACGTTCAAAGTCACCAGCAACACCGGTCACACCAATCGGCAACAAGCTTTTACCGTCGATCACCAGCGCATTCACCGCGCCTTGATCCAGAGTAACCGTGCCCCGTACCTGCAAATAATCGGCTAACCACTGTTTTCTTGCAGCCAGAACCGGTATTGTTGCCAGCAGACGGGTACCGATAGCCTCACCATGCGCCAAGCGCACCAGCACATCCTTTTCATGACCGGAGGCAATTATCGTGTGCGCCCCGCTGCGCGCGGCACGTTTGGCGGCCATCACTTTGGTCAGCATGCCGCCGCTGCCTATACTGCTGCCAACGCCACCGGCCATTTTCAACAACGCCGGATCGGCCACACTCACCTCGGACAGAAAAGTAGCGTCATGGTTTTTACGCGGGTCGCTGGTATACAATCCGGCCTGGTCGGTCAATATCACGAGCGCATCCGCTTCAATCAGGTTGGTCACCAGTGCGGCCAGCGTATCGTTGTCGCCGAAGCGGATTTCGTCGGTAACTATGGTATCGTTCTCATTGATGACGGGAATAATATCGAGTTTCAGTAACGTCGTCAGTGTAGAGCGCGCATTCAAATAACGTTCACGATTGGACAGATCGCCATGCGTGAGCAAAATCTGCGCTGTCTTTAGTTCATGATGATCAAAACAGGCCGCGTAGGCCTGCGCCAGCCCCATCTGACCAACAGCAGCTGCTGCCTGTAGCTCATATAATGCAGTTGGCCGCGTATTCCAGCCCAGGCGCTGCATACCTTCGGCAATCGCGCCCGATGAAACCAGCACGACTTCCTTATCCATATGCTTAAGCCGGGCGATTTGCTCAGCCCAACCCTGTAGCGCAGCATGATCAAGCCCCTGTCCCTGGTTGGTTACCAGGCTACTGCCAACTTTGGTGACGATACGACGCGCTGTTTTCAACATGGTCGGGCTATATTCTGATTCATGATACTGTCGGTTGGTCACTAACCTTGGGTTGATGCTGTTCCAGATAATCCATAACGGCGTAAGTCATTTGTCGGCATCCGTCACCGGTCAGCGCCGATAGGATGAAGTACTGGTCTGTCCAGCCCAGTTTTTGAACAAACGCCTTGCAAACAGATTCGCGCTGATTTTCGGGCAACATATCGACTTTGTTCAGAATCAGCCAACGCGGTTTAGCGTACAATGCGGCGTCATATTTGCGCAACTCATCAATCAGTGCCTTCGCTTCATGTACTGTATCCACAGCTTCATCGAATGGCGCCATATCGACCAGATGCAGTAACAGACGGGTACGCGACAGATGCCTCAAAAAACGATGACCCAGCCCTGCACCTTCTGCAGCGCCTTCAATCAGACCAGGGATATCGGCCATGACAAAACTGCGGTTGTGATCAATACGCACTACGCCAAGATTGGGTTTTAATGTTGTAAAAGGATAATCCGCCACCTTGGGTCGCGCTGCCGACACAGCTCGAATCAATGTCGATTTGCCGGCATTCGGCATGCCCAGCAATCCTACATCAGCCAGCACTTTAAGTTCCAGCTTTAATTCACATTCCTGTCCGGCTTCACCAAAGGTAAACTGACGCGGCGTGCGATTAGTGCTCGACTTAAAATGCAGATTACCCAGACCGCCTGCACCGCCCTTGGCCAGCAGCACCTTTTGCTGGTGTTGTGTGAGATCAGCAATCACCTCGCCGGTATTGAGATTTTTGACGACGGTGCCTACTGGCATGCGCAACTCGATATCTTTCGCACTTTTTCCATAGCAATCAGAACCGCGCCCATTTTGTCCGTTTTTCGCCCGATATATCCGCGCAAACCGGTAATCAATCAATGTATTGAGATTGCGGTCCGCTATGGCGTAAATACTGCCACCGCTACCGCCGTCACCGCCGTCGGGACCACCTTTGGGAATAAACTTTTCCCGACGGAAACTGGCTACGCCATCTCCGCCTTTGCCAGCATGCACTTGAATCGTTGCTTCGTCAATAAACTTCATAAAACCACTTGAGATCACCTAAATGGTGAACCGAAAAAGTCACAAACAAAAAAGCCCTATCACAAGGACAGGGCTTTAACAAGAAAAGTTAAATTTTATACTTGCAATTTTTATTGTCTTTATGCTGGAATAATATCAACAACCTTGCGCTTTAGCGCGCCTCTAATACCAAAGCTCACTTTTCCCGTTACTTTGGCGAATAAGGTGTGATCCCTGCCCAAGCCCACATTCACGCCCGGATGAAATTTCGTGCCACGCTGCCTGACGATAATAGAACCGGCCGGAATCAATTCACCGCCGAATCGTTTTACGCCCAGACGTTTCGATTCTGAATCGCGCCCGTTTCTTGAACTGCCGCCTGCTTTTTTATGTGCCATTGTTAAATACTCCTAAACAACTATCCTGAGATACCAGTAATCTGAATCTCCGTGTAATTTTGCCGATGTCCCTGATGTTTCTGATAATGTTTGCGACGGCGCATTTTAAAAATGCGGATTTTGGCATGCCTTCCCTGCCCCAGTACTGTAGCACTCACCTTAGCACCTTCTACCAAAGGTTTTCCCATTGAAACATTATCGCCATCGGCGATCATTAATACTTGATCTATGACAAGCTCGCTACCTTCCTCAGCATCCAGCCGTTCAACTTTCAGTTTCTCTCCGACTTTGATACGATACTGCTTGCCACCGGTCTTTATAACCGCATACATAATATTAGACTCCACACATCACTTTAGACAGAACCCGTAATTATACCGAAGCTAGCTGCTTTTGTGGAGCAATTTTATAGTGATTTCACCATTAAACTTGACACGCAAGTTTCTCATTCCTAACATAGCGTTTTCTTCAAGGTAACAACGTGTCAATAGAACATATCAGGAGCTTTATTGCCCAAGACATGGGCAAAGTGGATGAAGTCATTCGTCAAAAACTGCATTCTCATGTCGCACTCATACGTCAAGTCAGCGAATATATCATCAACAGCGGCGGCAAGCGTCTGCGCCCTGCTTTAGTCATTCTATCTGCAGGCGCTTTTGGTTATTCCGGAAAATTCCATTACAACCTGGCAGCAGTTGTAGAATTTATTCATACAGCAACGTTATTGCACGATGATGTCGTCGATGAATCCGAGATGCGGCGTAACAAAGAAACTGCCAATGCGCTATTCGGTAATGCTGCCAGTGTCTTGGTCGGCGACTTTCTTTATTCACGTGCTTTTCAGATGATGGTCGAAGTCGACAACATGCGTGTGATGCAGGTACTGGCTGATGCCACCAATACAATTGCTGAGGGCGAAGTATTACAATTATTGAACTGTCGCGATCCAAATGTCAATGAAGAAAATTATTTACAAGTCATACGCTTTAAGACAGCAAAACTGTTTGAAGCAGCCAGCCGACTGGGTGCAATTCTGGGTAATGCGTCACCTGAACAGGAGGAAGCGATGGCGGTTTACGGCATGCACCTGGGTACCGCCTTTCAGCTCATTGATGATGTGCTGGATTATTCAGGCGACAATCAGGACACCGGAAAAAATTTAGGCGATGACTTATCTGAAGGAAAACCGACATTGCCACTCATCTACGCCATGCAAGCAGGCACTGCCGAACAGGCGAACCTGATTCGTAAAGCTATTGAAATGGGCGGAACGGACGGTTTCGAACATGTTATGGACGTTATCCGGCAAACCGCCGCATTGGACTATGCCAAAAAATGTGCAATGGCTGAGATCGATACTGCCACGCACGCCATTACCAGCTTGCCAGAATCCGAATACAAAGCGTGTCTCATGCAACTGGCCAGTTTTGCCGTCACACGGAATCACTAGTTTCTTGATCGAAAAAGTGACCGTTACACCCATATCCATCCAGGAAAGAAGAATCAGAATCCTTTTAAGCGGTTAAGCAAAAGCTATGCGGAACCACTGAAAACAACTAATAGCTGTCACGTCTGATCGTAACGTCATATCGCGATCTGATGCCATCCAGATACGCCGATATTTCCTCCTGCGTTTTCATTTGTTGTAACTGCTCGGCAAAGTTTTTTCGCTTTTCCTGATCGAGTGTTTCAGGGTTAATAACCTGACTAATACGTATTAGGCTAAAACCACCCTGCGCATTTTCAACGCCTGTGTAAGCAGGCAAACTGTCGACATCTGCTTGAAATACCGCTCGCAGCACTTCTTGGCTCAAACCACTCGGCTGCATGTAAGATACCTGTTTTGGTTCACCCCAATCAACCGTATCCTCCGTTCCATCTTGCAAATCGGCCAATAGTGCCCGACCTTCTGCAACAGCTCTCTTTTCAGCAAGTTGCTGTTTGAGTCGCTCAACAATTTCATCATGCACAACCGACAAGGACTGAGCTGTTGCCTGGCGATGTTCCAGAACACGCGCCGACACAAGCGTATCAGGCATTACTTCAATCGCTTCTGTATTGCGTTTATCCACTATTGCCTCATCAGAAAAAATAGCATTCATCATGGATGGATCAGCCAATACGGACGGCTCATTCGAATTCCTATTGATCCAGTCGGTTTCTTGTATCTTCAATTCAAATTTCTCAGCCGCTGGCGATAGGCTATCACTTTGCTCATAAACAGTGTTGCTAAAATCCTCAGCGGCTTCACCAAATATATCGCTCGCCATCTGCAATTTTAATTTTTCTTCAATCTGCTCTTTCACATCAGCCAGATCAGCAGTTTTCGCTTCCTTGACTTCAGTCAACTGGATAATATGGAAGCCGAAATCAGTCTCGACAAGACCGCGAATTTCATCAGGCTGCATTTGAAAAATTTCGTCTTCAAACGCTTTGACCATGACACCACGACCAAAAAAACCCAGATCGCCACCACGGCTGGATGATCCCGGATCATCGGAATACTCCTCCGCAAGCTCGGCGAATCGTTCCGGATCCTGCAGTACCTGTTCCAGAATATTTTCTGCCTTTTCACGCGCAAGCTGTTTTTCCCCTTCCTCCGTTGTTGCTGCTGCAGCGATCAGAATATGACTTGCACGCCGCTCTTCTGGCTGCCCAAATTCAATCTGATGTTCGTCATAATACGTCTGAACCGCTTCGTCACTCACAGGCTCATTTTCTGCTAGCGATTTAAGTGATAAAACCAAATACGCTACGCGCACACGCTCGGGAAGAAAAAATTCGGATTGATGTTCGTCATAGTAGGCCTTAATCTCGTCCTCGGCAGGTTCAATCTGCGACATATAATCTTCCGGCTTGATTTGCGCCTGACTAATTTCGCGTTGAACCTCACTTAAATAAATAACCTTGTTAGCAACCGCGTCCGAAACGAAGCCGTTCTCACTATAACCATCGAGCAGTTGTCTTAATAGCAATTCCTGACGCACGCGTGATTCAAATGTAACCGGACTCAAACCTTCGTTCCGCAAAAAGCTTTCATACTGTTTTTTTGAAAATTTATTATCCAGGTGAAATTCCGGAATTTGGCTGATCTCATTAACGAGTTGTGAGTCCAAAACAGTAAAGCCGTTACTGATCGCCTCACGAAAAAGTAAGCGCTGCTGAATTAATCGTTCCAGCACTGAATCTCTGACTTCGTAACTATCAAGCATTGCGCTGTCAAAATTGCCGCCAAACATAGCGCGCAACCTTGCCTGATGATCGCGTAGCGCCTGTTCAAATTCACGACGAGGAATTTCTTCTCCGTCAACAATTGCGACATAGCCTTCTTGACCGTCACTGCGATAAGACTGTACACCCCAGAACATGAATGGCAATACAGCCAACAAAAGTACTATCTGAACAATTCGTTTCTTACGATTGACAAAATTAAACACAGCAATAAAGACCCGTTATTTACACGACAAGTGAAAAATCAGATAGAAAACCATCCCATATCCCATTACAGTAGTAACCGATGGTATAGTTTTCAATTGATAAATGTTAAAACTAAAACGCCTCATTTAAACCGAAGGTCAAATGAGGCGATGAAAATTCAATCAAAACATCGTATATCAACATATACTGGCGGAGTGGACGGGACTCGAACCCGCGACCCCCGGCGTGACAGGCCGGTATTCTAACCAACTGAACTACCACTCCAACAAATGAACATTTTTTACTGGTGGGTGCTGACGGGATCGAACCGCCGACATTCGCCTTGTAAGGGCGACGCTCTACCAGCTGAGCTAAGCACCCTGTCTGTTAAAGGCCGCTAGTTTACTGCATCTTTAAGTGCTTTACCAGCACTAAATTTAGGAACCTTAGCAGCTTTGATTTTAATGGCTGCACCTGTACGAGGGTTTCGCCCAGTACGTGCTGCTCGTTTACCCACCTTAAAAGTTCCAAATCCGACCAGTGTCACCGTGTCATTCTTTTTAAGTGCAGATGTTATTGCAGACAACGCCCCATCCAATGCACTACCAGCCGTAGCTTTCGGAATATCAGCAGATTTCGCTATTGCTTCTACGAGTTCGGATTTGTTCATATAATTCCCCTTTTAGGTTTATTGGTCATTAAATCACAAGCAACTACTGCACAAACGCACTTATATCAAGCCATCCGCACAAGGTCAAGAGATTACATCACTCCTTTAAAAAAATAAATCACCAATTCCAAACGTATCGTATCTATCTCAAAAGCTTTGTTTAAACAGTGTCTTCGAAGAAACAGATAGATAGCATCATCATATAAAGCTTTTTTTGAACTGTTATCAATCAAGCCTCATAAGTAAATTTCCGCCTTCGGTTCACGATTCAACAATGCTTCTACAGCTGCCTTTGCCGGCATGCCATCATGCAAAATACAGCAAATTGCTTCCGTAATAGGCATATCAACGTTGAATTTGCGACTCAATTGCAGTACAGCCCGTGCTGTATGCACCCCCTCCGCCACATGACCCAACTCATTCAAAATGTCGGAGAGAGACTTTCCGGCAGCCAAAAGTAAACCGACTCGCCGGTTTCTTGACAAATCACCTGTACAAGTCAGCAACAGATCACCAACACCAGCCAAACCCATGAAAGTTTCCAATTTTCCGCCCAGTGCCAGTCCCAGACGTGTAATTTCCATCAGTCCACGTGTAATCAAAGCTGCGCGCGCATTATGACCATACCCCATACCATCGGATATGCCGGCAGCGATGGTGATAACATTCTTAATAGCGCCGCCCGTTTCCACGCCGATCACATCCCGGCTCGTATAAATGCGTAAGTTTGTGCTATGCAGCTGGCCAGCCATTTCACGGGAGAAATCTTCATCTTCAGATGCCAGCGTCAAAGCCGTTGGCAACCCCCGCGCAACTTCTTCCGCAAAACTTGGTCCGGATAAGACACCGCAGGGCAGTTTATTACCAGGAAACACATCTGCCACAACCTGATGCGACAGCTTGGCGGTCCCCGGTTCAAATCCTTTACAGCCCCAGATAATGGGCACCTTTACCCCTGTTTTGACAATACCACGCAAGGTCTCGCCAAATCCGGCGACTGGAACAACGATCAAAACCAGCTCAGCACTCTCAAGTGCTTCAGCAAGCGAGTCAGTCAAACTGATAGTGTCAGGTAGTGAAAAATCTGGAAAGAAGCTTAAATTGACACGATTGGACGCCAGTTCAGACAGATGCTCCGGTTCTTTTGTCCAAAGTGTTACCCGATGACGCATTGACAAGTTGATTGCAAGCGCGGTTCCCCATGCACCTGCACCCAATATGGCAAGATTCATGAACCCCAGACCTGGGTGGCTCTGACAAATCCGCTTTGCCCATCCTGATGACGCACTCTAACCCAACCCGGCGTATTGGAGTCAAGCCATTCCAGGACTACATGCTCCTGTGCCTGAAAAACCAAATCGGCTCCTTCTTCCGCTTTATGATAGATGTCAGCCAAAGGCGTGGTTACAATGACAAACCGCCGTTCTTTCAACGCGTTTTTTTCCACCCAAGCCAGACTACCGCTGCTGTCACGTACTTTAACCCAGCCTTCGACAGTAACAATTGCCTCTACCGGTAAGTTTGCGCCGGCAATAAACAATTTACCTGATTTCACAGACGGCGCATCGTACATTATGGTGGCATTTTCGGCTATCGAAAAAAAATCCATACCGGCTTTCACCGGATAGGATAGCACGCATAGCACACCGGCCAGGAAAACTCGCGCACAGACACCAAACACTTGCATTCTCATATTGGAATGGAAAATATACAAAATACGCTGAAAATAATTCATTTTGATCAACCAAACAACATATTAGTATTTAGTATTACTGTTTTGTCTCAGCAGACTCCGAATTGGCGCGCTGCTGACTTTGAGTATAAATCGCCTCGAAATTGACCGGATTAAGTATCACGGGTGGAAAACCCGCACGCGTCACAATGTCTGAAACCGTTTCTCTTAAATAGGGAAATATAATATTCGGGCAGCCAATACCCACTACTGGCCCAATCTCCGTTTCAGGCACATTACTAATCCTGAATATACCGGCTTGCTGCACCTCAACTAGGAACATCACCTGATCTTTAACTTTAGCCGTAACCGTTACCATGACTTGAACTTCATAAAGTCCCTCTTTGATCACATCACTGTGTGTATTGAGTTGCAGGTTCACCTGTGGCGCTTCGCGCTCTAGAAATATACCCGGCGCATTCGGAATTTCAAGCGACAAATCTTTCACATAAATTTTTTCAATATTAAACGCGGGCTGTTGTTGCTCACTCATTTTATAGTTTTGCCTTAAGTTTTAATTCGTACACAAATTCGAGTTAAGATGCCAATAAGGGCATCAATTCACCACGGTGATCCAGCTGCGCCAAATCATCGTATCCACCAATATGTTTTTCTCCGATGTAAATCTGAGGAACCGTTCTGCGGCCTGTTTTTCCCATCATCTCATTACGCAGCTCAGGGTCAAGATCAATCCGAATTTCTTCAATTTTTTCCACACCCTTGGAACGCAGCAACTTTTCCGCCATTTTGCAGTAAGGGCAAAATCCAGTTGTGTACATGATGACCTTGCTCATCGTTTATCTCTTGACAATAGGGAGACTCGCACGCTTCCAAGCATCAATACCCCCCATCAGATTATGCACTTTCTTAAATCCGTTTTTATACAACACATTGCTTGTATGGCCGGATCGTATACCACTTTTATAAATGACAACAATAGGTTTTTCCTTGAATTTTGACAACTCCACCCACCGATCTTCAATTTTTTCAGTGGGTATATGTCTTGAATTAGGCAAATGACCCGCAGCAAATTCACTGTCGTCTCTCACATCAAGCACGACTGCATCTTCATAATTAATCAATTCTATCGCTTTACGCGTATCAATCTCTTTGATGCCGCGTTTTGTGATGGCAGGCCATATCAGCAACGCCGCACTCACGATCGCCGCTAACACAAAAAAAATGTTCTCTATCCTGAGTAAAAAGTAATCCTGAAATATTGACGACTCTTCCATAAAAATGTTTTATTCCTGTGTTTTATATTCTGTTAATTGAATAATTTTATCAGAAACCAGAAAAAATCGCTTCGTCATATCACCTGTCACCCAAGCGCATTCCTGCTGCCGATTCGCACGCACCATATACATCAATTTTCACCGCGACCGTCCGTTATTAAAACTGCCGTATCAATTCTTTTCTGACCGGCCCAATAAATACAGAACCATTCTCCTTCGGTGCGTCATAGAGTTAAATGTTGTAATAAACATGAAATCATTTAGATCAGAAAAAATAATTCGCCACAAAAATCAGATAGATGCTGCGTCACACGGCAAAATCGAGTAAAATATGGCCTTCATATTTACAAAAGAAAAAACGCAACACACTACCCCAAATAATACATGAAAAAAATCGTTCTTCTTCGTCATGGAGAAAGTATCTGGAACAAAGAAAACCGGTTTACTGGTTGGACAGATGTTGATTTAACACCCAAAGGTATCGAAGAAGCCAAAAATGCCGGTAGACTTTTGCGTGAAGCCGGTTTTACTTTCGATATTGCTTATACCTCAGTACTCAAGCGCGCCATTCGCACATTATGGATTACGCTTGATATCATGGACCTGATGTGGCTGCCGATACATAATACCTGGAGACTTAATGAACGGCATTATGGTGCTTTGCAAGGACTGAACAAAGCTGAAACCGCAGCCAAATTCGGCGATGAACAAGTATTGATCTGGCGACGCAGCTATGACACCAGACCACCTGAGCTTGGTATTGATGATGAACGCTATCCCGGTGCGGATATTCGGTATAAGAATCTCAACCAGACTGAATTACCGCGAACAGAGTGCCTTAGGGATACTGTTGCAAGATTTTTGCCCTACTGGAAAGAATTTATCGCGCCCCAGGTTCAATCCGGAAAAAAAGTTATCATTACAGCGCACGGCAACTCTCTGCGAGCATTGGTAAAATACCTGGACAATATTTCAGATCAAGAAATTCTCAGCCGCAACATCCCAACCGGAATTCCGTTAATTTATGAACTGGATGACCAGCTTACTCCACTTCGCAGTTATTACCTGGGCGACCACGCGTTGATTCAGGACGCCATGCAAAAAGTGGCTAATCAAGGAAGATCAACAGGGTAACCGGTAACAATGCTCGTTGTAAGCAATCAATACGCATGCTGACTAAATGATTCTCCAGCTATACGAGAGCACATGCTACTAGGTGTGAGAACAGCGCATTTCACAACAGCATTTTCACTAACTCAATTCGTCTTAGGCTGCATCCTGCTGCTGTGTTTTTCGTCCGCAGACGCTTCAGACAAACAGCAGCAACTGAAAGCATTGCGCCACCGTATTCAGCTACTACATTTCGAACTGACAGCCCAGGAAAAAAATAAGCAGGATGCCGTTGAAACGCTGCGCGACACTGAACGGGCTATCAGCAACATAAAACGCAAGCAGTTCCAGCTAAAAAAAGACAAACAAAAAATCGATAAATCTCTAAAAAATGTATTAACCCAGCATAAACAGCTGACACAAGCAATGGAAGTCGAACGGGATCAGCTAAGCACATTGCTTCTTCAGCAATATCTTGGAAGCGAGCGTCACTATTTACGAACACTATTAAATTTACAGGACCCCAACCAGATCGCGCGCGACATGTACTATTATCAGCACCTTTCCAATGCGCGCACTGCGCACATCGACAATATTCTCAGCGACCTGAATCAACTGCAAATACTCGCACAATCAGCTCGTGCAAAACGAATACAGCTATCTGCAATTGAAACAGAATATACGAGCCAGAGCCAAAAACTCAAACAAGAGCAGTTAAAACATAAAACCACGCTTGCGCGCATTTCCAAAGAAATTGAACAGCAACACAACGAAATCGGTAAACTTACCCGGGATGAACAACGCATTGCGAAATTAGTTGATGAGATCAACAAATTATTTAAGCAGGAAAATCAACGTAATGCACTGAATAATACCCGCCTGCCGGATTCTAGACACCAGCACAAGGCCTTTAAAACACTCAAAGGCAAACTGAGTCTGCCGGTTCGCGGGAAACTTGTGAACCGTTTTGGTGGTCAACGTTCTGGTAGGCATGTTAAGTGGAAAGGATTGTTTATTCACTCGCTTGCGGGCAGCGATGTCAAGGCTATCGCGACGGGACGGGTGGTTTTCGCTGATTGGCTGCGCGGGTTTGGCAACCTTATCATTGTTGACCACTCACATGATTACATGAGTTTATATGGCAACAACGAAGTGCTTTTGAAGCAAGTTGGTGATATGGTTAGAAGCGGTGACACTATCGCTACGGTAGGTAACAGTGGTGGCAATCTGGATTCCGGCCTGTATTTTGAATTGCGTCACAAAGGCAAAGCGTTTGATCCATTGACATGGATAAAAATAGAATGAATGATGTATATAAGCGAACAGCAATAGCTTTTAAAGACCACGCTTTTAAAGAACAAAGCGTTATATAAGCAATATTCTGGTCTGTTTTTAATGTATGATTCACTGTAAAAAAACAGTATAAACTTATAATTCAATTGTTTGACCTATTATAATTTAAATCACCTCAAGTTCGTAAGTGCGGAGAAAGCATCATGAGTAACATAGTAAAAAAAGCAGGTTTGGTTTTTGTTGGCGCAATCACAGGCGTGATGCTCAGCTTGAATTTCTCTGCTATCGCCAAAAGAGATTCAACAGAAATCATGCATCCGCTGCCGATCGAAGAACTACGCACATTTGCGCAGGTATTTGGACGCATAAAAAGTGATTACGTTGAATCCGTTGAAGACAAACGCCTGATCACGGAAGCCATCAACGGCATGCTGGTCGGCCTGGATCCGCACTCCTCTTACCTGGACAAAGATGAATACAAGGAACTGCAAATTGGTACACACGGTGAATTTGGAGGACTAGGAATTCAGGTCACCATGGAAGATGGATTGGTCAAGGTTATTTCACCTATTGAAGACACCCCCGCATTCCATGCCGGGATCCAAACGGGCGATTTGATCGTCAAGCTAGACGATACAGCAGTTAAAGGCATGTCCCTTACTGAGGCGATCAAACTGATGCGCGGCAAACCTAAAACCGCAATCAAGATCACTGTTGTCAGAGAAGGCGAAAAAGAACCGCTGGTATTCAATATAATCAGAGACATCATAAAAATTCAAAGCGTTAAGTCAAAACTACTGGAACCTGGCTACGCCTATATCCGTATTACGCAGTTTCAGGAACATACCGGTGAAAATCTGGCAAAAGCCATTAAAACACTTTTCTCTGAAAGTACCATACCCATGCAGGGACTGATTCTTGATTTACGCAATGATCCTGGCGGCCTTCTAAATGGCGCTGTTGCCGTATCGTCGGCCTTTCTTCCAGAAAATGCTTTGGTCGTTTACACTGAAGGTCGGACTGCGGATGCAAAAATGCGGTTACACGCAAACCCTGAGTATTATCTTCGCGGCCATGGCAGGGATTATCTGCAAGATTTACCCAATGACGTCAAGACAGTTCCTATGATCACGTTGGTCAACGGCGGATCTGCATCTGCCTCAGAAATTGTGGCAGGCGCACTGCAGGACCATAAGCGCTCCATCGTAATGGGATCCCAAACATTCGGCAAAGGCTCTGTGCAAACGGTTCTACCGTTGGGCAACGATACCGCCATTAAGCTGACCACAGCGCTTTATTATACGCCAAACGGTCATTCCATCCAGGCAACCGGTATTACCCCAGACATACTGGACGAATCAGCAGAGGACGATCAACGCTTGCGCGAAGCGGATTTGAGTCGCCACATTTCCAATGGTCAAAAAGGCGAGAAAAAATCCCCAGTTGAAAAAACAGCTGAAGAATCGGTGAATAAACCAAAAAAAGACAGTAATAAAACCAGCGGCCCGATTGAATTTGGATCCGAAGATGATCTATTGCTCACTCAAGCCATGAATTACTTCAAAGGCATTACCACTTCGCCTGAAAAGAAGACTGACAGCGCAGGCGGCTAACCGTTTATCCGGAGCAACTCACGCATTGAATGATCATCAGTTGCTCCGGTACAGCCGACATATCCTGCTTCCCGAAATCGACGTCTCAGGTCAGGAAAAACTTCTTAAATCGCATGTACTTATTATAGGTGCCGGCGGCTTGGGGTCTCCAGCAGCACTTTATCTAGCAGCCAGCGGTATTGGAAAACTGACAATCTGCGATGGCGATACTGTAGACCTTACCAACCTCCAGCGCCAGATCGCACACCCATCAAGCGCAATAGGCCAGCCTAAAGCGCAATCGGCGCAACACACATTATCCGGACTCAATCCGGAAATAAACATTAACGTCTATCCCAATCATGTAAAGGAAACCGATTTAGAACGGCTTGTCGCAGTATCCGACGCGGTGGTAGATGCGAGTGACAATTTTGCAACACGTCACAGCATTAATAAAGCGTGTGTTACACACCGAAAGCCTCTGATTTCGGGCGCAGCAGTTCGCTTTGAAGCACAGGTATCGGTTTTTGATTTGCGTCAACAACACAGTCCCTGTTATCACTGTCTCTATCCACTCTATGGCGAATCCGAGGACATGCCGTGTGCAGTGATGGGTGTCTTTTCTCCGCTGGTTGGCATTATCGGCAGCATACAGGCAGCCGAAACGATCAAGATATTATTGAACATCGGCAAAACTTTAAATGGAAGGCTGCAGCTATTGGATGGACTTACCATGAATTGGCGTACCGTCAACCTCAAGAAAGATCCTTCCTGTGAAATATGTCAGCACCAATAAAAGATTTTGCTTCACAGATGACAGACCTATTGACTATTATCCTGTGTCTGTGTTTCAGGCCGAATCACAAGCCATACATCCTGTTCAGCGGCTGTGCTTTCTTGAGCGAATATTCAACTAACTCAGGTCAGAGTTGATCTCTGTTCCATTTAAATCTTTGATTCAGGTTTTTGCAGCAAAAAAATTCCCCAGGCTAGATAACCGTTCTTACCGCCCTCTATCCAGTGACTCAAGCCGGTTTTCATACGTTCGATGTAGTCCGGATCGATTTTCCCGATCAATTTATCGGTATGTCGTTCGGTTTCATCTAGAACACGCTGATAATGATTGATCAACTGCTGAGTCAGATTATCAAATCTGATCACATCGAAACCCAACTGCTCAGCAACCTGATGATAAAAACCCGGTGAGCCAAATGAAGACAGATGGATGCGGTCAAGTATTGGCTGCAAAACACCCTGCGGACAGTTATCCGCCTGCATCGGATCGGTAAAAACAAAATGCCCGCCCGGCTTTAACACCCGGAAAGCCTCAGCCAAGACTTGTTCTCGCTGTGCACTATGCAAAATCGCGTCTTGCGACCAGATAACATCAAAACCTTCTGTTTCATTGGCGCTTTCAAAAGGCAGTGATTCGAAGCTGCCATCGATCACTTGAATTTTTTCTGCCAAATACGCAGCTAAATTTAATTCACGCGCGCGTTGATTTTCAACCTCGCTTAAATTTACCGCTTTTACCTGCACACCATAAGTTTTCGCAAGATAGCGCGCAGCACCACAATAACCGGACCCCAAGTCAAGGATAATATCCCCGGTTCGCAATTCAGGCAGATACCCTGCCATGGTCTGCACCGTTCTTTGACTCGCCACACTAATCGGCTCGTCAGCGCTTTCGTATAACCCGATATGAATATCCTCTCCACCCCATATCGTACTGTAAAAATGGTCGGCATCTTCGCTGTTGTAGTAATCGCGTGCGGTTTCAACAGCGACACACGGTGTTTTACTCGAATTCATCATACTATTCATCAGTGGATTGATAGGCTTTTTCGGCGATATGGATAAAAAAATCCGGCTCACTTTCCCGGTATGTCTCCTGAAAGTCGCCATACGTTTCTATATGCTGAAAACCAACCTCGTGCATCAACCGTTCTGTATAATCCTTTCTGAGCGGAAACATATTCAAAAAATATTTATCGCCATCGGAAAAACAGTATTCAAATCGCGCCAAACCTTTGTCGACATGCACCGGCTTTACCGAAACATTCGTACCGCAGTAATAATAAGTATGTGTACAGGTAAATCCGAAATCCATTAACGCATCATAATTACGCTGATCCAGAATCAGCACACCATCGTGCCGTAAAGCGGCATAAAACTCGGCAAGCGCTTTACGTCGGTCATTTTCATTAAACAAATGCGTAAATGAATTACCCAGACAGATAATCGCATCGAATTTCTGATGCACGTCACGATTCAGCCAGCGCCAATCGGCCTGCACGGTGCGCAAAACATGTCCACGGGACCTAGCATTAACAAATGCCTTGGACAACATTTCTGCACTGCCATCCGCACTGACTACTTCAAATCCTGCTTCCAACAACCGTACTGAATGAAATCCGGTTCCGGTCGCCACATCAAGCACTTGCCGGCAGCCTCTTGCTTTGAGTTTGTCAATAAAGAAGGAACCTTCCGATTCGACTCGCGCATTCCAGTCAATCAGCGAATCCCATTTTTGAACAAACGCGTGCACGTACTCCGCACGGTATTGATCTGTTTCGCGTACCGATACCGGGTCGGAACCATAATCCTGTTTTGTTTTAATCGATGAAGTATTCATATCGCTCTCCGTGAAGTGTAAAAAAACAACTGTTGCGGTAAATTACCAAAACAGCAACACAAAACACCGGAAAAAATCCAGAGTCAATCGTTGTCAATCGATCACAATCTGGCGCAAATCTAGACCAGTCTGGCAAAACCAAGCTAAAATTGTTATTTTCAGGTTACATCACATGCAAATCTGGCGAAGCAAATCTTCACCAAATCATAAGACACCGCTTGCGTTGACAATCGGCAACTTTGACGGCGTACATTTAGGCCACCAAGCCATCCTATCCCGTTTGAAAGAAACTGCTGACAAACTTGGAATAGCTGCTTGTGTCATGACTTTTGAACCGCATCCACGCGAATTTTTCGCGCCAGATCAAGCACCTACTCGTCTCACCAGCTTCAGGGAAAAACTGCAGCAGCTGGCCAGATCGAAAGTTGATTATGTACGAGTATACCGTTTCAACTATGATTTCGCAAAGATAAGCCCTGAAGCGTTTATTGAAAGAATACTGAATCATGAACTTTCTGTACGCTGGCTGCTGATTGGCGACGACTTTCGTTTCGGTGCCCGCCGGGCTGGAGATTTTGCGCTATTAGAGGCGCTATCGGCGCAAAACGGTTTTGAAGTAGAAAAAATGCCGAGCTTTTTAATCGGGGATCAGCGCGTATCTAGCAGCCAAATCAGAAAAATGCTGGATTCCGGCGACTTGCATACGGCACAGCGTTTTTTAGGCAGACCGTTTAGTATCAGCGGCCGTGTCATTGACGGCGATAAACTTGGAAAAAAACTGGGCTTCCCAACTGCTAATGTTCAAATCAGACACAACCGCCCCCCCGTATCTGGTATTTTTGCAGTCAATGTTTACGGTGCCGTTCAGGCGAATCCATCCGTTGTACTCCAGGGAGTTGCCAGTCTTGGCGTCAGGCCAACGGTTCATAAAAACGGAAAACCGGTGCTGGAAGTCCATTTATTTAATTTCGATCAGTCGATTTACGGTCATCATTTGCAGGTCGATTTTCTGCATAAACTTCGTGACGAAGAAAAATACCCTGATTTGGAAACACTTGTTCACCAAATTAGGAAAGACATCGAACACGCGAAACATTTTTTTAACCAAGCAAACGATAATTAAGACTATTGCAATTGAACCGCGCAACATACAGTAATCACGTATAATTCGTCTCAAATACAACACAATGTCATAAAATAGCAACACTCATTGCTGATTCATATATGATTGTATAAACAGTCTTTTGCTATTTGTATTGACGTGAAACGATTTTTAAACACTTTTCATGACTGATTATAAAAAAACGCTTAATCTGCTCGACACACCTTTTCCCATGCGCGGCAATCTGGCTAAACGGGAACCTGTAATGCTTGAATCCTGGCAGCAAAAAAAGCTGTATCAAAAAATCCGCACCGCAAGCAAGGGACGGCCCAAATTTACATTGCACGACGGACCGCCATATGCAAACGGCGACATCCATATCGGACATGCTGTCAATAAAATTCTCAAAGACATTATCATAAAAAGCAAAACGCTGTCAGGCTTTGACGCGCCCTATATTCCCGGATGGGATTGCCACGGTTTGCCGATTGAACATCAGATAGAAAAAAAACATGGCAAACAGCTGCCTGCCGACAAGGTACGCGAGCTCTGCCGTGCATTTGCAACGGAACAGGTCGCACGCCAGAAGGCCGACTTTATTCGACTAGGCGTATTAGGCGACTGGAATCAAGCCTATCTCACCATGGATTTCCAAACAGAAGCGGATATTATCCGCGCACTGGGAAAAATTTATCAGAATGGCTATCTGTATCAGGGACAAAAACCGGTTAACTGGTGTATTGATTGCGGTTCTGCCTTGGCCGAAGCGGAAGTCGAATACGAAGATAAAACCTCTCCGGCAATAGACGTTGGTTTCGACGTCATTCAAACAGATTCGGTTAATGCAGAAACGCAGTTGCATAAAGCTTTCAACCTTGGCACCAGCACCCTGCCTGACAACAAAATTATGGCAGTCATTTGGACAACCACGCCCTGGACACTGCCTGCCAATCAGGCAGTCTGCGTACACCCTGACTTCGACTATGAACTGATTCAAACAGAACAGGGCTTGCTCGTGCTCGCCAGCGAACTGAAACAAGCCTGCCTGGATCGCTATAACCTGGAAGGGAAAACCCTGGGACAATGCAAGGGACAGATGCTTGAACATCTGCCTTTGCAGCACCCTTTTGAAAGCCGCAGCGTCAAAATCATTTGCGGCAGGCACGTAACGCTTGAAGCCGGCACCGGGCTGGTGCATACCGCGCCCGCACATGGTTTGGATGACTATTTTGTTGGTCAGCAGTACGGCTTGCCTAACGAGAGTCCGGTCGACGGCGATGGCAAATTTATTGCGGACAAACCGCTGGTTGGCGGCTTATTCGTTTGGAAAGCGAACGACGTTGTCATTGACACGCTCCAGTCCAACCACCACCTGCTCTGTTTGAAAAAAATCGAACACAGCTACCCGCATTGTTGGCGGCATAAAACACCGATTATTTTCCGTTCAACACCGCAGTGGTTTATCGGCATGAATCAACAGCGAAACCCCGATACAGACGCTGACGCTGTCGACTTGAAAGCAACATTACGCGATCTTGCCATGCAAGCGGTTGACAATACCCGTTTTTATCCGGCCTGGGGAAGAGCTCGGCTGGAAGCCATGATCAAGAACCGTCCGGACTGGTGCGTTTCCCGGCAGCGTAACTGGGGCGTGCCGATGGCTTTATTTGTGCATCGAACAACCCAAAAACCACACCCGCGCACCCTTGAATTGTTTGAACAGGTCGCTCAAAAAGTCGAAAAGCAAGGCATAGAAGCTTGGTTCGCTCTTGATGAAACCGAGCTACTCGGCGAGGATGTACGTGACTACACAAAATTAGCCGATACACTCGATGTCTGGTTTGATTCGGGCACAACGCATGACACTGTCGTCAAACCCAATCCACAGCTCGACCACCCGGCCGATTTATACCTGGAAGGATCAGACCAGCATCGCGGTTGGTTTCAGTCCTCGCTGCTGACCGGCTGTGCCATTGACAGTCACGCGCCCTACAAGGCGCTGTTGACACATGGGTTTGTCGTTGACGGCAGCGGCCATAAGATGAGCAAGTCCAAAGGCAATGTCATTGCGCCGCAAAAGGTTATGGATACCTATGGCGCCGATATTCTCCGCCTGTGGGTTGCATCCACCGATTATTCTGGCGAGCTATCGATTTCCGAAGAAATTCTCAAGCGTGTCGTCGAAAGTTACCGTCGTATCCGTAATACCCTGCGCTTTCTGCTGGCCAATCTGGCGGACTTCGATCCACGAAAGGATATGCTGGCAATTGAAGACTGGCTGGAGATCGACCGTTATATGCTCGCCTACAGCAACGCGTTCCAGAACGAACTTTTACTGATTTATGATCGCTATGAGTTTCATCAGGTCGTGCACAAACTGCATAATTTCTGCTCTGAAGACTTGGGTGGGTTTTATCTGGACATCCTCAAAGACAGGTTATACACCGCAGCAGCCAACAGCCAGCCGCGCCGCGCCGCGCAATCTGCGCTGTATCATGTTGCGCACAGCCTTGTGCGTCTGTTTGCACCCATCCTTAGCTTTACCGCGGAAGAAGCCTGGGAGCATTTGACTGGTCAACCCGAAGACAGCGTATTACTGCATACCTGGCATTGTTTTCCCGAGCAGCCTGACGCGCAGCTGTTGTGCGACCGCTGGAGCAGAATTCGCACATTGCGCGCGCAAGTGCTGAAAAAACTCGAAGATGCCAGAGCCGAAGGCAAGATCGGGTCATCTTTGGCTGCAACAGTGAACATCCGCGTAAGTGGAAATGATTTGACGCTGCTGCAATCTCTCGGAAACGATTTAAGGTTTGTTCTGATCACTTCCGAATCCAGCCTGGAAACGGCTGATAGCTCCCAGGCAATGGAAGTCACGGTAACACCGAGCAGCCATCCAAAATGCGAACGTTGCTGGCATTATCGCAGCGATGTCGGTCAGACAGCGGAATATCCCACATTATGCGGGCGTTGTGTATCCAATTTCGATGGAACAGGAGAATACAGGCGACACGCATGATTAAGGAATGCTCAATTGCAAAAGATACAGCGCAGCCACGAATGTTGACAAGCTTACCTACAGGACACCACGGTAACGCTGTACCTGACAATATCACACAGATAAAGTACTAGCATAAAAGGCTGAAACAAGTCGCAAATATACATACACGGACATGAAACTACATTACTCACTTAGCATTGCTCTGATCGTATTAACACTGGATCTGACAACCAAGTACTGGGTGGAATCGGCTCTGGTCTACGGACAACAGATTCCCATAACAAGTTTTTTCAGTCTGGTACTCACCTACAATACCGGCGCAGCATTCAGTATTCTAAGCGAAGCATCCGGCTGGCAGCGCTGGTTTTTAAGCACGATCGCCGCAGGCGCGTCCATTGTCATTATTTATCTCCTGAATAAATACAAGAACGAGCAATTATTTTGTCTATCGCTCAGCCTGATACTTGGCGGCGCTATCGGTAATTTATGGGATCGCATCACGCTTGGGCATGTCGTCGATTTTCTGGATTTCTACATCGGCGATTATCACTGGCCGGCATTCAACATTGCGGATTCGGCGATTTTCGTCGGTGCCATATTGCTGATTATTGACAGTTTTTATAATAAAGAAAACGCGCAGAACGCTCAGGAAGACGCCAATAAAACCAGCGGAAAAGAAAAAGCTGGGAAACTTTAACGGTCACTTACCGTTTTTCTCGGTTCTCTTTTCTTCTTTAGTAATTGGGCTTTGCACCGTATAGCCTTTTTCCTTCATTTTATAGCCGCCGTACGCGCCCGCACCAGCCGCTGCAGCCATCCAGCAGCCCGACAATAGTGGCCAGAGCAAAATTAATGCCACTATATTTCGAAATTGTTTTCGTCTCACAGTCCACTCCTGTTATTCATGCAAAAACACTTAACATTTTCAATGCCATCCGACTAGCGCTTTATAGCAAGCATCGGCATTATCCAGCCCGACCAATTTCACTATTGCAGAACTCAGTTCAACTTACTGATTGCAAATCGTTGCAGCAATCTGTTTAAAAAAAGAAGTCTCAGGGTATTCAAACCATTCTTTTAATTCATCATGATGCGCGCCGATGGTGCTGCCTTTCGCCATAACGCCCGGATAAAGCAGCATGGTATAAGAGCGCGCCCGGTCAGTCCCACAATCAAATTCGTAAAAAGTCTTTAATGATTGATAACCGCCCTTTTGTTTTTCATTATAGCTGGACAGAATCCACACTTTTTTGTACCGATCGCCGCTTTGCCGTACTGTAGTCGGATCAAAATAATGCTTTGCATTTTTATTGGAATCTGAATGAACAAGTTTCCATTCCGCAAATACCGATGCACAAAAACCAAACAAACTGATCAGTGAAACTGTAAAGAGAATGCTTTTCATTGTTGGCAGGTTATTATCAAACACGAAAATATAAACCTGACTATTCTAGGGTAAAAAAACAAATCAGTGAATAAAGTACTGGCAAAAACCTGTTGATTGTACACTTTCCTTGCCAGCACACCCAGTTAGACGAATGAAATTCGTTTACAATAATGAAACATCGAGCGCAAGCCAGTTAAACTCCGCATCTAAACAATAACACCAAAACCTCGGTGAACACTTAATTCTATGATTATTGATTAACAGGCGCTTATTTTGAGAATTTTCCCTGCATTTATCGAACTTCAAACCGAACAAGGCATTTCCCTATACGACTTGATGCCGGAACTGCGAAAATCGGTCGTACAATCCGGGATTCAGAACGGCTTCGTCACTGTTACCTCGCAACACACCACCACGGCCATTGCCATCAATGAAAACGAAGCACGTCTGATTGCAGATATAAAAAGCTTTCTGACACGCCTCATTCCACCGGATGACCGCTACCTGCATAACGATATCGCGTTGCGCGACTGCCCGCCAGACGAGCCTGAAAACGCGCATTCGCACCTTGCCGCGATGCTGCTGGGCAGCTCCGAAGTGATTACGTTGGCCAGTGGAGAACTGGTACTTGGACAATATCAATCGGTGATGCTGTACGAACTCGATGGCCCACGCAAACGTAAAGTCAGCGTTCAAATTTATGGTGAATAGCCGCACCGTGTTTTATCAGAAGATTCGTAATGTTTGAGTTATATCTCGATACCGCCGATATCGACCAGATCGCCCGTCTCGGCACCTGTCTGCCCGTACGTGGCATCACCACCAATCCCTCGATTTTGGCAAAAGCAAACACCGGCTTAAATGAATTATTACCAAAAGTGGCCAGGACACTGGGTGAGAAAGCACGAATTCACGTACAGATCGTCAGCGAGCACCCGGAAGCCATGCTCGATGAAGCAGTGATTCTGCGCAAACTGCCTTACGACATTATCGTCAAAGTCCCTGCAACCGAAACAGGTCTGACTGCAATTCAGATGATGAAAGCGCAGCAAATTCCGGTGCTGGCCACGGCTATTTACAGCGTGCAGCAGGGGTTTCTGGCCGCACTATGCGGCGCCGATTATCTGGCGCCCTACGTCAACCGAATCGACACCATCGAAACAAACGGTAGCGGTGGCATCGGCGTCGTAGCCGATCTGCAAGCGCTGATCGATCGACACCAACTGCCCTGTAGATTACTGCCAGCCAGTTTCAAAAACACGCAACAGGTCTTAGGCGTGCTGAAAACCGGCGCGTCCGCCATCACCGTTCCACCCGAGATAGCCATCGAAATGTTGACGCATCCTGCAGTAAAACCCGCAGTAGACCGCTTCAATCAGGATTGGCGGGCTGTTTTTGGTCAAACATTACCGTTTGAGAGTTAATTAGGGTCATTTTTGACTCACTGTCAGAACTATCGCCGAGATTTATAAAGCGCGCCGGCAAGTGAAGCACTTCTTTAAATGAATCAAAAAAAACCATAAAATACATGGTGTTGTTACGAGTAACCCACTTGATAATCGTTTCAAATACGAAAACCAGCCAGTCTTGTTTCGAACAAAAAATAGCGGAACATCAGTGTATAATGCCAGAACATCGAAGAACAGAAAAAACCGCATGCATCCAGTTTCGATTATTGTCATAAGCGTACTTCTCATAGCTTTGACTGGCTGCGTCAGCAAAGATCAGTTTTATCGTGGTATGTATGAAGGGCTTAAAACAAGGGAAACCAATGTACATCCACAGATCGATCAGCATCCAGTGCCGCAAGCAGTGATGCCTTACGAGGAATATGAAGCCGAACGGCAAAAGCTTCAGGATAACAAATAAATCAAAACCGATTATCCAGAATGTCTGTGTTTATCGACTGCGCCGCTTGGTCTCAACTAACCGCAGCACCTTGTGACAGTGTTTTTGCTTCTCCATGCGATAAAATAAATACCCTGTCCGCTGCATTAATTACCGCAGGCTGATGAGAAACCGCAATGATGGTCAACTGCCGGGACAAGTGCTGCAATGTTTCACAAATGGTTTTCTCGCTTTCTGGATCCAAAGCGCTGGTCGGCTCATCCATAATCAGAAATACCGGATCATGCGCCAGTGCTCGCGCAATCGCAATACGTTGGCGCTGTCCGCCTGACAGTAGTCCGCCACGCTCACCGACAACTGTCTGCATGCCATCCGGTAACGCACTGACAAAATCCCATGCACCCGCCTGGCGCAACGCGCGCTCCGCATCTTCAGCCGTCAACGTGGGTTCACCGACCAGAATATTGTTCATAATGGTATCATGCAGCAAAATCGTGTCCTGCGACACATAACCGATCATATGCCGCCATTTTCGCAGATCGATATCATGCAGCGATTTACCGTCGATCAGCACATTGCCGCTGTTCGGTTCCGCCAGTCCACACAGCAAATCGATCAAAGTGCTTTTACCTACACCTGAAGGACCGGTTACGGCGGTAAAAGTCCGAATCGGAATTTCAAGAGTCAAGTCATTGAAAATCGTTTTTTCTCCATAACTGAACTGCACGTTTTGCAGCACAATCTCCCGATTCAGGCTCGGCTCGTCTGTTCCCGAATTGCGTTCAGCTGCCGCAGCAGCATCTTCAGCAGCTTGGCGCAACGCCCAGTAGGCACTTTCCTGCACGGCAAGCTGCTGATATTTGCGCTGTGTCTTGTTAAGCAACCCTAGTATACGCGTCAACAAAAAAACCATTACCATGACCTCGGGCAGCGACAGCTCCCAAACAACCAGCGCCAAATATAAACCGGCCGCGGTAATGGCCGCAAGTATTGGTTCCTGCAATGCCATCAGTGCCGCACGGCTCATGACTTCTCGCCGCGTAGCTTTTTCCAGCTGTTTGGTCTGATCGTGCAGAATCGCGTCTGCGACGTTGTCTCGCGCCATGGCTTTGAGCGATTTAACCGAATTCAATACATCCGACAGATAGGCCAGCAGATGACGTAGCAACTGCGTCTGACTCGCGCCCGCACGTCGGGTTGCACGCACCAGTCGGTGCAGTACGACCAATAAAAACAAGCCGATGAGCAATGATGCCAATGTCGCTTCCCACGAAATAAACATTGCCACCACGGCATAAACAAGCACCTGAATGGCCAGCGCAAGTACGATCACACTGTGTTCGAATCCATTGGCTGCGCGATACGCTTCCGTTGCCACCGAATTGGCAAGTGAGCCGACAGGCTGACGCAGATAATATTGCCAGCGGCTGGCAAGCAGCGCCTCGATCAGATTCAGCCGCAGCGCCGTCGCCACATGCGCAACCGTATAGCCCACTTGTCGATTTGCCAGCAATAATATCAACCCTTTTGTCAACATCCCACCGACGATAATTATTAAAATTATATCCAGCGTCGGTTCAAAACCGATCTTTTGAAGAAAATCCACCATGAACTTGCCGATACCTGATTCGCCGGACGATTCGCCGACTGCGATGGATAACAGCGGCAACAACGCTGTCAGACTGAGTCCTTCCGCCACACCGGCGATAAGCAGTGCAAACAGCACGAAAGCGCTGCGCCGCGGAAAAACCATGATATATGTGATAAGCGTTCGCATGGGTTTATTTGAGAACGGTTTGTTTTCGAATGATACGGATTGAACGATTACAAAATTACCAATCTTACCTGAAAGCGTTAGCTATTGCCTACAACCGGACCACGCCGCTCCAATGAAATCAGGTGTGTCGCAAAAATGCGAACCTTGCGGATACTTAATACAAGTTATGTTACGTCCTGCAGTACGCCGTCAATCAACTGTTTAATCCGTTTGGCGCGCGCAGCCAGTTGTTGATCGTGAGTTACGATAATGAGACTGGCATTGATCTTCTCATTCAACTCAAGCATCAAATCAAAGACAGCTTCGGCGGTATGACGATCAAGATTGCCGGTCGGCTCGTCCGCCAGGATACAGGCTGGTTCAGTGACCAGCGCGCGGGCAACCGCAGCGCGCTGACGTTCACCGCCGGACAATTCGCCCGGTGTATGCGTCAGACGGTGACCCAGACCGACCTGCTGCAACACCGCAGTTGCGCGGTCTTGCGCTTCGCTAACTGCCATTCGCCGAATCAAAAGCGGCATGGCGACATTTTCCAGCGCGGTGAACTCTGGCAGCAAATGATGAAACTGATAAATAAATCCCAATGAACCGTTACGCAGCCTACACCGAGTCATCTCATCCATCGCAGCGATATTTTTTCCCAGAATATGGATTTCACCGCTGCTCGGTTTGTCCAGGCCGCCCAGCAAATGCAGCAGCGTACTTTTGCCGGAACCTGAAGCACCAACAATGGCCAGCATTTCGCCACTCAAAACATCCAGATTCACGCCTTTCAAGACTGACACTTCGAGTTCGCCCTGATCGAACTGTTTAAACAGGTTTCGGCAAGTGATTACAGCACTGCGCTCAGCAACAGCATCATTCATAACGCAGCGCCTCCGCCGGGTTCACCCTGGATGCCCGATAGCTCGGATAAATCGTAGCGAGCAGACTCAAGACAAACGATACCACTGCAACGGTGACAATATCCGTCGTTTGCGGATCGGTTGGAATTTTGCTGATGTAATAAATTTCATTCGATAAAAATTCCACACTGAAAATCCATTCAATAAACGCAACGACTTCACCAACGTTA
The DNA here is from genome assembly GCA_024235755.1 of Burkholderiales bacterium. GTDB lineage: Bacteria > Pseudomonadota > Gammaproteobacteria > Burkholderiales > Nitrosomonadaceae > Nitrosomonas. The sequence continues at coordinate 99,233 of JACKLV010000006.1, forward strand.
TAGGCCAGCAGCACGCCGCCTGTCACGCCCAGAATGGTTCCGGCCACACCGATAAACGTACCCTGAACGATGAAAATTTTCATAATGCTGCGCGGACTCGCACCCAGCGTGCGCAAAATGGCGATATCGGATTGTTTGTCGGTTACCGCCATAACCAGCGTCGATACGATATTAAAAGCCGCCACAGCAATAATTAACGCTAGAATCAGTGACAGCATGCGTTTTTCAATTTGTATCGCGCGAAAATAGTTGGCATGCTGCTGTGTCCAGTCAGTGATATAGTAAGGACCGGTCAGAGAATGCGCCAAATCGTTGACGACTTTCGGCGCTAGAAACATATCGCTTAACTTCAAACGCACGCCGGAAACATGGTCGTCCATACGATACAGTTTCTGCGCATCCGACATATGAATCAGCACCAGCCCGGAGTCGTACTCGAAATGCCCGGCCTCAAAAATGCCGACCACGGTAAACTGTTTCAGCCGTGGCAATATGCCCGCAGGCGTAACTTGTCCCTGCGGTGAAATCAACACAATCTTGTCGCCTCTGAAAGCGCCCAGGCTGCGCGCCAACTCCATGCCGATGACGATGCCGAAATCCCCCGGTATCAGATTTTCCAGTTCGCCGCTGACCATCATGTCAGCGAAATCGGCAACGCGATTCTCCGTCTCTGGCAAAATACCGCGCACTATTGCACCATGCACCACCTGATTATAGGACACCATTCCCTGCGCACTGACAAAAGGCGCGGCACCCTCCACCGAGGGATGCTTGGATGCTTCGTCCGCCACGGCCTGCCAATTGGACAATCGGTTATCAAACCCATTGATCTGTACATGGGAAGCGACGCCAAGGATGCGTGCACGCACTTCTTTCTGGAATCCGTTCATAACTGACATGACAGTAATCAAAGCAGTCATACCCAGCGTAATGCCAAGCAGAGAAATCAGTGAAATAAACGAAATGAAGTGATTGCGCTTTTTTGCACGGGTATAACGCAAACCGATAAAGAGCTCGTACGGAGACACAAATAATAAATGCCTTGATTAGTCAAATAGCCAAGTGTGCCATAATTAAGCAAGAATGAGTAGATAGCCAGACTTGTTCAATCAGTGTAATTTGTTTTTTCACTCTGACTTAAAGCAAATGTATAATCATTCCATGAAATTTGATATGGTCGTAATCGGCGGCGGGCTGGTCGGCGCCAGTCTTGTTGCTGCGCTGAAAAACAGCGGATTGAAGATTGCACTGATTGAGTCGAGGGAGCCGCCACCTATACCGAAGGATGAAAGCTGGGACAGCCGCGTTTACGCGATCAGTCCAGGCAGTACCGGGTTTTTGCGCAATCACGCAATCTGGCAGCGAATGGACGCATCCCGCGTTACTCCAGTCTATGACATGGCGGTTTTTGGCGACGACTGCAGCTCACACATTCAATTCGGTGCTTATGAAGTCGGCGTAGCCGAACTGGCCTGCATTGTTGAAAACCGGCAGTTGCAAACAGCGGTGTGGACGGCATTACAATCACAAAACGATGACTTGGAGATTATCTGTCCGACGCAATGCACTGCCATCACCTGGCATGAATCGCACGCTGAAATACAGCTTGAAAATGGCCGTCTGCTTGATACTGCACTGGTTGTCGGTGCCGACGGCGTCAATTCCTGGGTGCGTCAACAGGCAAATATTGAAGTTTCACGCCATCCCTATCAACAAATCGGGGTAGTTGCCAATTTCAGCACCGAATTGCCGCACCGCAATGTAGCGCATCAGTGGTTCAGACGCGATGGCGTATTGGCATTATTGCCACTACCCGACAATCGGGTTTCAATGGTCTGGTCAACAAGCGAAGCGCACGCAACCGAATTGCGCGCAGCCTCGCCTGAACAACTATGCCGCCGGGTTGGAGAAGCCGCATCACATGCGCTCGGCGAGTTGCAGTTGATTACACCGCCGGTCGGTTTTCCATTGAATTTCGTCCATGTCGGTAGCCTGATTAAACCGCGCCTGGTGCTTGTCGGCGATGCAGCGCACGGCATTCATCCACTAGCCGGACAAGGCGTTAATCTCGGATTGCGCGATGTGCGAAAACTCGCTGAAATTCTCAACGACCGCGGCTTGCAGTCCGATATCGGTGATTTTGCCTTGCTGCGCCGATATGAATGCGCCCGCAAGGAAGATATCTTGGCAATGGAATTGGTCACCGACGGCCTGCAAAAACTGTTTATCAACCCTGACCCAACGCTTGCACGGTTGCGGAATTTAGGCCTGGAAATCACCAATCGGCTGCCACTGATTAAGAACCAGTTGATGCAGCACGCATTGAGTTAATCTGAATTTTACAAGGAGCCACAATGATTATGCATACAATGCATTTGAAGCGATTCATTCCAATTTTGTTACTCTGCCTTTTTTCCGGTTCGTCATGGGCGGATGAAGAGACCGTCAAAAAAGCCATAGCGCCCCATTTTCCGGGCGCAAAAATTGAAAGTCTGCGCAAAACACCTTATCTGGGCCTGTATGAAGCCCTGGTTGGCGGGGAGCTTTTTTATACCGACGAAAAGGCGGAGTACTTTTTCTTTGGGCATATTGTCGACACCAAAACCCGAACCAGCGTAACCAATGAGCGTCTGCAGGAAATCAAGGCCGCACGGCGGGTACCGCTCGATTCACTGCCGCTCGAATTTGCTATCAAAATCGTCAAGGGAAATGGCGAGCGCAAGCTTGCCGTCTTCACCGATCCGAACTGCCCTTACTGCAAACAACTGGAAAAAGAATTGCTAAACATCACCGATGTAACGATTTACACACTGCTTTATCCGGTTTTGAGAGGTTCGATGGAGCTGTCCACTTCAATCTGGTGCGCTCAGGATCAGATCAAAGCTTGGGATGATTTTATGCTCAGGGGTATTAAACCAAAAGATCAGGATTGCGAAACGCCGCTGCCGACATTAGTCAGATCCGGTCAGGAAAACAGGGTCACGGGCACACCCACACTGATTTTTGCCGACGGCTCCATTGTCGGCGGCATGATACCGGCGGAGGCGATTGAAGAACAGTTGCAGAATGCAGCCAAGGCTGCACAGCAATAATACCTCCGTTATTATAAATATAGGAATACCGAACAAGCAGGGTGCAAAACTGTCCTATAACGCATTATTAATCTCAAACAGCCAAAACTATTTTACTGAAGTTTAACTTGCTAACTTCTTTAGCTCACGATCATCATTTACCTATCAAACCATGATGAAACCCACGCTTGTTCTGGTCGGCCGCCCCAATGTCGGCAAATCCACGCTTTTTAACCGGCTGACCCGGAGCAGGGATGCACTCGTTGCAGATATCCCTGGTCTTACGCGCGACCGTCGCTACGGACATGGCAGGGTTGGAGACAAACCGTATCTGGTCATGGATACCGGGGGGCTGGAACCAGTCGCCAAAGACGGCATAATGCATGCAATGGCGCAGCAATCGCTGCAGGCTATCGACGAAGCCGACACGGTGCTGTTTATTGTAGACGGTCGCCAGGGTCTGACTGCGCAAGATAAAATCATCGCCGAACAATTGCGAAAAAAAGACCGCAATATTCTACTGGTCGTCAACAAAGCGGAAGGCATGGTTGCAGAGGTAGTTGCCGCCGAGTTTTTTGAACTCGGCCTGGGCGAACCCTGGGCAATTTCTGCATTGCATGGCGATCATGTTAATGAACTGATCGCGTTGGCGCTTGCCGATTTCCCTGTGTTTGAAGAAACCGAACAAATCATCAAGCATCCAAAAATCGCGATCGTAGGCCGTCCTAACGTCGGCAAATCAACGCTGGTCAATACCCTACTGGGTGAAGAGCGTGTGATTGCTTTCGACCAGCCAGGTACAACGCGTGACAGCATTTATATTGATTTCGAGCACGACGGCAAGCAGTACACACTGATCGATACCGCCGGCCTGCGCCGGCGGGGTAAAGTCAAGGAAACCGTAGAAAAATTTTCTGCCATCAAAACATTACAGGCCATTGAAGACGCCAATGTCGTTGTGCTGGTGCTTGACGCCAAAAGCGAAATTTCAGAACAAGACGCTCATATTGCCGATTTCATACTGCAGTCGGGACGGGCGCTGGTTATGGCAGTCAACAAATGGGACGGACTGGATCAATACCAACGCGAATGTATAAAACGTGAACTGATTCGCAAACTCGGCTTCCTTAGCTTTGCAAAGCTGCACTACATATCCGCACTTAAGGGTACCGGCATGCAGAAATTGCTGTTGTCGGTCGACCAGGCATACGCAGCAGCCATGGCCGATTTATCCACACCGCGGTTGACACGCGCATTGCATGCCGCAGTTGACAAGCATGCGCCGCCACGCGGCGGCATGTCCCGGCCCAAATTACGCTACGCGCATCAGGGTGGCACGAACCCACCGATTGTAGTCATACATGGCAGTATGCTCGAACATGTGCCGGATACTTACCGGCGTTATCTGGAAAACTTTTTCCGCGAAACTTTTAACTTGACCGGTACACCGTTACAGATTTCATTCAAAGTCGGACATAACCCGTACGCAAACAAAAAGCCGGCGCCGCTCTCCGAAGCGGAAGTGCGTCGCGCTCGTAACAGACGCCGGAGAAACCGGAAGAAATATGGCTAAAAAATTGGCTTACTAATTCAAACGATTCGAGCTTGCTTTCGAATAACTTTTGGAGCGCCCGTAATATAAGCTGTGTCATATTTCCGCCCATCTGTTAAACTGCACGCTGGTTCTCATGATCGCGCCTGGATTCGAAGTAATTGTGTACATAGAAATAAGGAGTCTGCGATGAAATTTTCCATATACCGTTATGATCCTGATAAAGACGAAAAGCCATACATGCAGGATTATGATATCGAGTTGACAGCAACCGATAAAATGTTGCTGGATGCGCTTCTGCGGATTAAATCCGTTGATGATAGCCTGAGTTTAAGACGATCATGCTCGGAAGGCGTATGCGGGTCTGACGCGATGAATATTAATGGGCGCAACGGTCTGGCCTGTATCACACCGCTAAAAAATCTGAAACAACCCATCGAAATACGCCCCTTGCCAGGATTACCCGTAATCCGGGATCTGATCGTCGACATGACGCAATTCTTCGATCAATACCATTCAATCAAGCCGTATTTGATCAACAATACCCCCCCGCCAGAGACAGAACGCCTGCAATCCCCTGAAGAACGAGCCGCCCTGGAAGGCGCATATGAGTGTATTTTATGCGCTTGCTGTTCAACTTCCTGCCCTTCTTTCTGGTGGAATCCGGACAAGTTTGTCGGCCCGGCAGGATTGCTTCAAGCATATCGCTTTCTGGCGGACAGCCGCGACCAGGCCACTGCGGAGCGACTTGACTATCTAGAAGACCCTTACCGTCTGTTCCGCTGCCACTCCATCATGAATTGTGTAGATGCCTGCCCGAAAGGACTCAATCCGACTGAAGCAATCGGAAAAATAAAAGATATGATGGTCAAAAGAACGATATGAAAGAATTCGAACGCGCACACTGGCGCTGCCGCCGCGGCATGCTGGAACTGGATATTATTCTTCAACGTTTTATGGACAAGCATTACCGGCGGCTCGATGCGGAAGAATTATTACAGTTTGAACAATTATTATCGCTGGCTGACAATGATTTGTGGGATTTGATCTGTGCGAGAAAAACAGCCATAGACGATAATCAGCTGCCGGTATTAAAGTTATTACAGGAGAGTTAGCCGTTCTTGATTCTGAAGATTGGATGTCAGTACAAGCAATTTTTTTATGGCTACAATGTGTAAAGTGCCTGTAACGGCTATATAACAAAATACCCGGTAATCGATTTGATGCAATACATGGAGAACTAGTATGACACAAAAAGGTACAGCAACCTTGAGCCTGAGCACTGGCGGCGAAGCCATTGAACTTCCTGTCATATCCGGTACCATGGGACCCGATGTGGTGGATATCCGCAAGTTACACGCCAAAAGTGGCTTGTTTACCTATGATCCTGGTTTTTTATCGACTGCCAGCAATAGTTCCGAAATAACATTTATCGACGGCGAAAAAGGCGTTTTGTTATATCGCGGTTATCCGATTGAACAACTCGCCAGAAAATGTGATTTTATTGAAACCTGTTATCTGCTGTTGCATGGAGAATTGCCCGGAACAAAGGAAAAAACAAGCTTTGACGGCATCATTAAACATCATACGATGCTGCACGAACAGCTTGTCAAACTCTACAGCGGTTTTCGCAGGGATGCTCACCCCATGGCGGTTATGGTCGGAGTCGTAGGCGCTTTATCTGCGTTTTATCATGATGCCCTCGACATTTCCGACGCGAGCCACCGCGAATTGTCCGCAATGCGCTTGATAGCCAAAATGCCGACCATCGCCGCAATGGCCTATAAATACAATATCGGCCAACCCTATATTTATCCATGCAATGATCTCAGCTATGCAGAAAATTTTCTGCATATGATGTTTTCACTGCCCACAGAGCCTTATAAAGCCGATCCGAAAATTGTGCGCGCACTCGACCGCATTCTGATTCTGCATGCCGATCATGAGCAAAACGCTTCAACATCAACCGTGCGGCTGGCCGGCTCCAGCGGCGCCAATCCTTTTGCCTGTATCGCTGCCGGCATTGCCTGCTTGTGGGGACCAGCGCACGGCGGCGCAAACGAAGCCTGCCTGCACATGCTCGAAGAAATCGGCGATGTTTCCCGTATCAATGAATATATCAAACGCGCCAAGGACCCGAATGAAAACTACCGGTTGATGGGTTTCGGTCATCGTGTGTATAAAAACTTCGATCCGCGCGCAAAATTAATGCGCGAAACCTGCCATGAAGTGCTGAATGTGCTGGGGCTGGAAAATGACCGCCTGTTCAAACTCGCACTGGAACTCGAAAGAATCGCGCTTGAGGACGATTACTTCATTTCCAGAAAACTGTATCCGAATGTCGACTTTTATTCCGGCATCGTCCAGCGCGCTTTAGGCATTCCAACCATCATGTTCACCGCGATTTTTGCGATGGCACGCACAGTAGGCTGGGTTGCGCAGTGGAATGAAATGATTTCCGATCCAGATTACAAGATCGGCCGTCCACGCCAGCTGTATACCGGCACCCCCTTGCGTGATGTACCGCCCGGTTTCCGTAATTAATCACGACAGGGTTTATCAGTAATGAATAAACAGTTGCAGGACTCGACGCTGTTCGGCACAAACGCTTCTTTTGTTGAAGCGATGTACGAGGAATACCTGCATAATCCCGTCTCAGTCGAGCCCGCCTGGCGCGAATACTTTGACAAAATTCAGCAGACGCCAGGTCTGTCCGTCAATCAACTGGTAAAAAGCACTGCTGTCAAACAGCAACAGCCACCGCCCGGGGAAGGAGGGACCGGCAAGCTTGACGGCATGATTGTTCTGCCGGAAGTCATGCAGACCGATACCAATGATCGCAAACAGGTTGCTGTATTGCAGTTGATCAACATGTACCGTTACCTGGGATTAAGCCAGGCGGCGCTGGATCCTCTACAGTTCGAAGAGAAACCCCTGCGGATGGAGCTCGATCCGTCTAATTTCGGTTTTACCGATCAAGACATGGATACCGTGTTCAACACCGGTTCTCTGGCAGGCCCGGACCGCGCGCCATTAAGAGAAATTCTTCAGATTCTTAGAGAAACCTATTGCGGCTCCATCGGTGCGGAGTATATGTATATCTCTTCTGTGGAACAGAAGCGCTGGCTGCAAAGCAGGCTGGAAACCAAGCGATCCAACCCGAACTACAGCCATGAATATAAAAAATTTATTCTGGAAAGGCTAAGCGCTGCCGAAGGACTGGAGCGATATCTGCATACCCGCTACATCGGCCAGAAGCGATTCTCAGGCGAAGGCAATGAAAGCCTGATCCCGTTGCTTGACTGTCTGATTGCCTGCGCTGGAAAACTGCGCATTGATGAGATTGTCATCGGCATGGCGCATCGCGCCAGACTAAATGTACTGGTTAATACGCTTGGCAAAATGCCGGCGGATCTTTTTCGTGAATTTGAAGAAAAATATGTAGAGGATCTGCCGTCCGGCGACGTGAAATACCATCAGGGATTTTCTTCCGCAATTAACACGCCCGATGGCGTGGTGCGACTGGCGCTGGCGTTCAATCCGTCGCATCTGGAAATTGTCAATCCGGTAGTAGAAGGCTCGGTTCGCGCACGCCAGCACCGCTTCCATGACCGTCAGGGCGACAAAGTGTTGCCTGTTTTAATTCATGGCGATGCAGCGTTTGCCGGTCAAGGCGTTGTCATGGAAACACTGAATCTGTCTCAGACAAGCGGTTATGGTACAGGCGGCACGGTGCATGTGATTATCAACAACCAGATCGGTTTTACCACGTCCGATCCGCGTGAAAGCCGTTCCACGCTTTATTGTACGGATGTCGCCAAGATGATTGAGGCCCCCGTTTTCCACGTAAACGGCGACGATCCCGAAGCAGTGACCATGATTACCGAACTCGCCCTGGACTTCCGGATGAAATTTCACAAGGACGTGGTCATCGATATGGTCTGTTTCCGGCGACTCGGTCACAACGAGCAAGACGACCCGATGGTGACCCAACCCAAGATGTATCAGGTTATCAGCCAGCATCCCGGAACGCGTCAGCGTTACGCAGATAAACTGGAGACTGAAGGCGTGATCAAAAAGGGGGAAGCCGATGTAATGGTACAGGCCTACCGCGAAGCGATGGATGCAGGGATCAATCCAAACAAGAAAATCCGTTACAACTACAAATCCCCTTACTCGGTTAACTGGGCGGTATTCAAAAAACCGTTCAAGTGGAATCAACCCGTAAAAACCGGCATTCCACTGGATACGCTCAAACAACTAGCCACGCGTTTAACAGACATCCCGGAAAATTTCATTCTGCATAAGCGAGTTGAAAAGATTATTAACGACCGGCAGCTGATGGGAAATGGAAAACAACCGCTGGACTGGGGTATGGCGGAAAATCTGGCTTATGCAGCCCTCCTTTATGAAGGATTCCCTGTGCGGATCTCTGGACAAGATTCTGAACGCGGTACTTTTTTTCACCGGCACGCCGTGTTGCATAACCAGGACACCTCGCTCGAAGACAAAAATATTTATGTTCCGCTACGGCATATTACACCGGGACAACCAGATTTTACCGTGATTAATTCCATTTTATCGGAAGAGGCGGTTCTGGGATTTGAATACGGCTATGCCACAGCACAACCGCAGGAGCTTGTTATCTGGGAAGCACAGTTCGGTGATTTCGTTAATGGCGCACAGGTTGTCATCGATCAATTCATCGCATCCGGTGAAGCTAAATGGGGGCGCCTGTGCGGTCTGGTGATGATGCTGCCGCACGGCTATGAAGGTCAGGGACCTGAACACTCTTCCGCTCGACTAGAAAGGTTTTTACAGCTTTGCGCAGACTATAACATTCAGGTATGCATTCCTTCCGCACCCGCACAAATGTTTCACCTGCTGCGGCGGCAGATGATCCGCCCTTTGCGCAAACCGCTGATTATCATGAGCCCGAAAAGCATGCTGCGGCACAAGGAATCGGTGTCGAGTCTGGAAGAACTGGCCGATGGCAGATTTTATCCGGTGATACCCGAAACAGAAGCACTGGTCCCCAAACAGATCAAACGTCTGATTGTCTGCAGCGGGAAAATTTATTATGAACTGAGAGCGTATCGGCAAGCACAAGAAATAACCAATATGGCCATCATACGATTGGAGCAACTATATCCCTTCCCGCACGAAGAATTTAAACAAGAAATCAAGCGCTACAACAAGGCCAACGAAGTGATCTGGTGCCAGGAAGAACCCGGCAATCAGGGTGCATGGCACCGCATACAGCATTACCTGCTGCGAAATATGAAATCCTCGCAGACTCTGGGTTATGCGCTGCGGCCATCTTCCGCTTCACCGTCAGTCGGTTATCTGGCAAAACATAAAATGCAACAGAATGAAGTGATTGAAGCAGCATTCCGGGAAAAAATCTAGCGTACGGAGAGCAAAATGTTAATAGAAGTCAAGGTGCCCGCACTGTCGGAATCAGTGGCGGAAGCAACACTGATAGCATGGCACAAAAAACAGGGCGAACAAGTCGAACGTGATGAAAACCTGATCGACATAGAAACGGACAAAGTCGTACTGGAACTGCCTGCACCCAAAGCTGGCGTTTTAAAAGAGATTATCAAAGGCGATGGTGAAACGGTTACCAGCGGTGAAGTCATCGCCATGATCGATACTGAAGCAGCCGAAGCTGAGTCCGATGCGCAGCCAGACACTGAAAAATCGCAAAAAGCCGCAAAGAACCAACCCAAAACTGATAAATCTGACGAGGATAAAGAAAAAGCCGAAGATCAAAAGCCCGAGCGAAAGGCCGACCCGACAATCCCCATGCTGATGCCGGCTGCACGAAAATTGGTCGAAGAAAATCAGTTGAAAGCATCAGAAACGCATTCAATCAAGGGAACCGGACGGGGTGGACGCATCACCCGCGAAGACGTGCAAGCCTACATCGATCACAAATCCGAAGGCGATCAAGATGCATCAACTGGCGAAACACAGACTGACAAACATGCTGATGAAAGCACTGAAACCGATGAATCCCAACAAGCGCAACAGGCACAGCAAAGTAGCGCAACCGGTGGCGCCCGTGAGCGGATTGACCGGCGCGTAACCATGTCACGGCTGCGCATGCGTATAGCGGAACGGCTGGTGCAGTCACAATCAACAGCAGCCATTCTGACGACGTTCAACGAAGTCAATATGCAGGCGGTCATTGATTTGCGCACACGTTACCGCACCGAATTTGAAAAAGAACATGGCGTCAAACTCGGTTTTATGTCGTTTTTTGTCAAAGCAGTGGTGGCTGCGCTCAAAAAATACCCCATTGTCAACGCTTCGGTTGAAGGCAATGAAATCATCTACCATGATTATTATGACGTCGGGATTGCCGTTGGCAGCCCGCGCGGCCTGGTCGTGCCGATCCTGCGCAATGCCGATCGCATGACATTTGCGCAGATCGAGACACAAATCGCGGATTTTGCCAAACGCGCGCGTGACGGCAAATTAACCTTGGAAGAATTGACAGGCGGCACATTTTCAATCACCAATGGCGGGGTATTCGGTTCCATGTTGTCAACGCCGATTATCAATCCACCACAAAGCGCCATTCTGGGCATACATGCAACCAAAGATCGGGCCGTGGTCGAAAACGGCCAGATCGTGATCCGCCCGATGAACTATCTGGCATTATCGTATGATCATCGCATCATCGACGGGCGTGAGGCAGTGTTGGCGCTGGTCGCAATCAAGGAAGCACTCGAATATCCGATGAGCCCGCTACTGGAAACCTGACAAGCCACACCCTAACCGTGGAAGTTAATACACGATTTCGACATTCTCGGGTTTTAAATGCCGGTTTAGCGTGTGCAGCAGCTGATCGTCCAGATTGACTCGCCAGCTCTCGCCCAGCACGATTTCACAGGCGGCTTTCTGATTGTGATACACCAGTGAAACCGGGCATAACGATTGCATGCCAATGGGCTGTACCGGCTGATCCGTATGACCTTGACCGGAATAAGGCGTTAACAGGGTTTTCAAGGTGGCAATTGCGGGCAGCGTGTCAGGATTGACGCGCAGCCGGATTTGCTTGGCAAAATGGGTACGAATACCACTCAGATCGTACAGTTTTTCTGCGGTTATGCGCAGTTCATCGCCGCCGTCGTGGTCGTTATACTGACCACGGATACCGATTCTGGCCTCTGCAATCAACAGTTGGTCTTCTTTCAGCCAGCTACGGTGTTCATTGAATAATTCATCAAACACAACTAGTTCGATTGCTGCTTTTCCATCGTCAAGGCTAATCACAGCCATTCGTCCGCGCCGCGTCATTTGTACGCGCACGGCATGGATAATGCCCGCGATCAGTTGTGTCTCACGCTGTGGCACCAGACGGTCAAGTGACGTACGGATAAATGGCCGGATATCCCGTGCATAGGTATCAAACAAATGGCCGCTGAAATAAAAACCGAGTCCTTGCTTTTCGTGTTGCAGCGTTTCCCGGTCCGTCCAGGGCGCGGCTGTTATCAAAGCCGGCCGCAGCGTCAGATCGTCGTGACCGTCAAACAGCGTTGTCTGGTTTGCGGTACGACTGGATTGTTCCGCACTCTCAAGCGCGACACCGACCGAAGCCAGCAGGCTGGCGCGATGACCGTTCAAACAATCAAATGCCCCGACGCGAATGAGTGACTCAATCACGCGACGGTTGATGATACGCCTGTCCACACGGCGGCAAAAGTCAAACAAATCGATAAATGCGCCACCCTTCTGCCGGGTTGCAATAATGGTATTGATCGCCGACTCTCCCGTGCCTTTAACCGCACCAAGTCCGTAGCGGATCGCTTTGCTGTCAGTCGGCACGAAACGGTACTCCGACTGGTTGATATCGGGTGGTAAAATCGCCAATCCGTTAGCCAGACTGTCCTGAATGAAAATATAAACCTTGTCGGTATCGTCCATATCAGCCGACAAGCAGGCCGCCATGAATTCGGCTGGAAAATGCGCTTTTAAATACGCAGTCTGGTAGGCGATAAGCGCGTACGCGGCGGCATGCGATTTGTTGAAACCATAACCGGCGAATTTTTCCATCAGGCGAAACAGTTCGCTGGCTTTTGCCTGATCGACGCCGTTCTTCACCGCACCGGCGACAAAAATATCCCGCTGCTGCGCCATTTCCTCGACTTTTTTCTTGCCCATCGCACGACGCAACAGATCGGCGCTGCCCAGGCTGTATCCACCGATTACCTGGGCAATCTGCATCACCTGTTCCTGATAAATCATAATACCGTAGGTCGGGCTCAGAATCGGTTCCAGGCGCGGATCGAGGTACTCAATCGACTGCACGCCATGCTTGCGCTCAATAAAGTCGGGGATCAAATCCATCGGACCGGGACGATAAAGCGCAACCAGGGCGACAATATCTTCGAAGCGGTCGGGTTTTGCCCTTTGCAGCAGGTCTTTCATACCCCGCGACTCAAATTGGAAAATGCCGACAGCATTGCCCTGGCGCAGCAGCGCATAAGTCGCAGCGTCATCCAGCGCCAACCCTGTCAATGAGAACGATTCGCTGCGGGCCTGATTGATGTAGCTGACAGCTCGGTCCAGCGTGGTCAGGGTACGCAAACCAAGAAAATCGAACTTGACCAGACCGATTTTCTCGACATCGTCCTTATCAAACTGACTGACCACGGACTCGGCCGATTCGGTACAGTAAACGGGACAAAAATCGGTGATTTTACCCGGTGCGATCAACACGCCACCGGCGTGCATACCGCTATTACGCGTCAATCCTTCCAGGCGATCGGCCAGTTCCAGCAGATAACGGACGTCCTCCTCTTCGGCGGCGCGCTGATTGAGCTGCGGCTCGAGTTCACGCGCTTTTTTCAGCGTCATACCGATTTCAAACGGCACCAATTTTGCCAGTTGATCGACAAAGTTATACGGCAGATCAAGCACGCGGCCGATATCGCGAATCACAGCCTTCGCCGCCATAGTGCCAAAAGTGATAATCTGCGAAACGCTTTGAGTCCCATAGCGCTGTTTGACATAGTCAATTACTTTCTCGCGCCTGTCCTGGCAGAAGTCGATATCGAAATCCGGCATGGAAACGCGCTCTGGATTCAGAAAACGTTCAAACAGCAGATCGTAGCGCAGCGGATCGAGATCGGTGATACCGAGCGAATAAGCAACCAGCGAACCGGCCCCGGAACCGCGCCCCGGTCCCACCGGGACGTTATTGCGCTTGGCCCAGTTGATAAAGTCGGCCACGATCAGAAAGTAACCCGAGAAACCCATCGAGATAATGGTTTCCACCTCAAAATCCAAGCGCGCCTGGTATTTGGGCAGCTGTTTATTGCGCTCGGCGTCATCCGGAAACAGGGCCAACATGCGCATTTCGAGTCCGGCCGCGACCTCACTACGTAAATAATCTTCCAAACTTTCATTGTTAGGCGTGGGATACAGCGGCAGCTTGTTAACACCCAATTCCAGCTCCAGATTGCAGCGCCGGGCGATTTCGACGCTGTTTTTCAGCGCAGATGGAATATCGGCGAACAATGTGATCATTTCCTTCCGGGTTTTGAAATACTGCTGCCGGGTAAATTTCTTCGGCCGCCGCCGGTCCGCAAGAATATAACCCTCGGCGATACAGACCCGCGCTTCATGCGCATCGAAATCGTCAGGCCCCAGAAACTGCACCGACTGGGTAGCAACAACGGGCAGACTTAACTTGTCTGCTATTACCAGCGATTGTTGCAACAGGTATTCTTCCTGGTCGTGCCCGTCGCGCTGGATTTCGATATAAAAACGGTCCGGAAAAAGCGCGGCCCATTCACTGGCCTGCGCTTCGGCCTGTAGCAGATCGTTAAGTAGAACAGACTGACCGATCACGCCGAAACGCCCGCCAGACAGCGCAATCAACCCATCCGTGCCGCTCGGCTCGTTACGCAACCATGACAGGCGGATCTCGGCTCTGCCCTGCAGCTGGTTTTCAAGATAGGCGCGTGTCAATAACCGTGAAAGCAACAAAAAGCCGAAATACGACTGGCATAGCAGTATCACGCGCGCAGGTTTTTTACGGTCTGTTTCGTTGGTAATCCAGACATCGCAACCGATAACGGGTTTGATTCCGTTCTTGCGGGCGTTTTGATAAAATTTCACTGCGCCGAACACGTTGGCCAGATCGGTTAGCGCCAGGGCGGGCATGCGATCGTCAACGGCTTTCGCGATAGCGCCATTGATCCGGATAGTGCTATCCAAAATGGAAAATTCGCTGTGCAGTCGTAAATGGATAAAATCCGGTTCGGCTGATTCTTGAGTCATAAATGTTACAATTGAACGCTTGATCGATTGCAGTGTTCAAAACAGAATTTTAATCATGCTTTATTTCGTTACCGGATATAATTTTACATCATGTTGATGACCCCCGAACTGTTACTTCCCGCCGGATCGCTTGAGAAAATGCGCACGGCTTATGCCTATGGCGCCGATGCGGTTTATGCGGGACAACCGCGTTATTCCCTGCGTGCGCGCAACAATGAATTTGCGCTGGAGCAGCTGAAAACCGGCATAACCGAAGCGCATGCGCTGGGCAAAAAATTTTTCGTTGCAAGCAATATCATGCCGCATAACGCTAAAGTGAAAACCTACTTGGCCGACATGGAGCCTGTCATCGCATTGCAGCCCGACGCGCTGATCATGGCTGACCCCGGTCTTATCATGATGGTGCGCGAGAAATGGCCTGACATGCCTGTGCATCTGTCGGTTCAGGCCAATACCGTCAATTACATGGGCGTCAAGTTCTGGCAAAAAATCGGTCTCACGCGCGTGATCCTGTCGCGCGAACTGTCGCTGGATGAAATCGCGCAGATACGCGACCTGTGCCCGGACATGGAACTTGAAGTATTCGTACACGGCGCGCTGTGCATTGCGTATTCCGGACGCTGCCTGTTATCCGGCTATTTCAATCACCGCGATCCGAACCAGGGTACCTGCACCAATTCATGCCGCTGGGACTATAAAGTCAGCGCAGGTGAAACTGGCGACAATGGCGATATCCAATCAGCCGGCACAATCGATTTCGATTTTAACGCAGCGATGCACGAGGCCGACAACCAGCCGGGCCAACAGCCCGATTTCAAACGGCACCCGGCCGCCGACCAAGTCTATCTGATCGAGGAAAAGGAACGTCCCGGCCAACTCATGCCGATCCTGGAAGACGAACACGGCACCTATATCATGAATTCCAAAGACCTGCGCGCGGTGGAGCATATTGAGCGGCTGACCAAAATAGGCGTCGATTCATTCAAGGTCGAGGGCCGAACCAAATCGCTCTACTATGTCGCCAGAACCGCGCAAGTCTACCGCAAAGCCATCGACGACGCCGCCGCCGGAAAAGCGTTCGATCCATCGCTGCTGGGCGAACTCGAGGGACTGGCCAACCGCGGCTATACCAGCGGTTTTTATCAGCGCCATCAGACACATGAAACGCAAAACTACCTGCGCGGCCACTCCGAATCAAGCCGCAGCCAGTACGTCGGCGACATCACCGGATTCGACGAAGCCAGCGGCATGGCGGAAATTCAGGTCAAAAACCGCTTTCAGGTCGGCGACCGCCTTGAGATCATACACCCGTCCGGCAACCAGGTTGTCGAACTGACCCAGATGCAGGACAGCAAAGGCAAGCCGGTATTCGCCGCGCCCGGCAGCGGCCACCGCGTGCGCATACCGATGACCCACAATCTCAACAATGCGTTTGTGGCGCGGTTTTTATCGTGACCAGCTCGTTATCGGCACTGGTGATAAAAAAAACTGATAATCCTTCTCGGTAGCCATTCGAAATTACCGGGAAAAGGCGACTGGATAAACCCGGCATGTCCGCCTTCTTCCGGAAACACCCGCGTCACCGCCGCCGAAACCTCACCGGCGCCAGGCAATACCGAAGCGGGCATGAACGGATCGTTGTGCGCGTTGATCAGCAAGGTCGGTACCTGAATACGCGGCAGCCACTGTTTGCTGCTCGATTGCTGCCAGTAATCGTCGGTATCCTTAAATCCGTGCAATGGCGCGGTGACAATATTGTCAAAGTCGTAAATCGATTTGCATTTCGATAACGTTTTGCCGTCAAACAGACCCGGGAATTTTTCCAGTTTTTCAAACGATTTATACTTCAACGTACTCAAAAAGTGGTGCGTATAGACCTGATTGAATCCCGAATCGAGCGCCGCGCCTGCCGCAGCCAGATCGAGCGGCACCGATACCGCGGCAACGCCGTTGAGCCAATTCCCCGCATCCCTTCCCTGCTCGCCCAGCCACTTCAGCAGCGCATTGCCGCCCAATGACACGCCGATGGCGTACACCGGCTGAAGTTCAGTGTTGAATTGTCTGTGCTCGCGGATAATACGTTTGACCATCCAGTCAATCTCCGCCGAATCGCCCGCGTGATACGCGCGCGGCAGACGGTTGGGCGAACCGGAACAGCCGCGGAAATGAATCACCACGCTATGCCAGCCGTACTGCTGCAGGATATTTTTAATACTGATGATGTAATGACTGTTCGAGCCGCCCTCAAGACCATGAAAAATAATCACCAGCGGCGCATTTGTATTCCCGTCGAGCCAGTCGACATCGACAAAATCGCCGTCATCCAGCTCCCAGCGCACGCGCCGGTAGACAAACAACGGTTTCTGGCGCATCAGGAACGGATAAATCGTCTGCGCATTACCGCCCGGCAACCACTTCGGCGCGACGTACGGTTCCGCATACAACGGGATTGAATCGGTTTTCATCTGAAGTTTTTATCGTTGAAACTGCGGGGAGTTTAGCATATTGGAAGAAAAGTGATCCGGCGATACCGGTCTGCAATTTTTTGGTAAGCTTCAAAACCGTTCCCGAGCCTGATCCAGCAGTTCAGGCGGTTTATTCATTCGCAATTTTTTAGGTTTGTATAAAATAACTGAATATTATATCCTGTTGATTAAATGTGGTATTAATATGCTTATTTAGAAAAACGTGTTACGAAATGAATAGTTTGTCTAATTTTAGTTGGGCCTCATCACATGACGCTTGACCCGCAACTCACCGGCAATGCTGGCCTCTACTACTGTTGCTATCACCTTTCTTTGCTCGGGTGGAATGTCATGCCCACGGCTCGAAAGAAATGCTCCCCTAAGTGTGGGCATCACCGCCTACCCAGCCAAGATGCAACCCGCAAACTGGCCATTCAGGTCAAAACTAAACAAACGAAACCCCGTTCCTCTCGGTAAGTCCACTCGCATATGTTATGCTTGAAACAGCGTCTGGTTTTGAATTGCCAGCAGGGCTTCTGGTGCCAAAAGATAAAAGGCCATCTAGGAAAGAAGGAAAAAAATCAAAGAAAAATCAGCTCGAACAAATCGCAAATGCAGCAAGAAATGCAAGCCTATATGCAACCGACTTTCTATCTGGTGACCTGGAGAGGTTTAATGCGCAATCTGAACCGTTGCCGCCGTACAAACAAAAAATCGGCTAACAAGTCGCACGTTCGGATACAAACTACGCTGCGCTCCGTTAGCTCCGCACAATTTGATCGTTAGGCTCACAAAATGACCTGTAAAACCTGCGGCAACCCTGAAAGGAAAATTTGGCCACCCGTTAGCCAAGTGCCGAAGTTCAAAGGGTTGGGATCCGAAAATTGGATGTTACTCGTCGAATGCCCAGAATGCGGCAATTTTTGGGCGGGGGTGCCTTATGAACCGTATGCTTCATTTGTCTACTATGTCACATGGGATAAAAGTATTGAGCAATGGAAATTAGAAATAGGCCAAAAAGACGGCAGCAATTTGCACGCTTGGCACAAAAAGCAATTACTCATGTACAAAAATACGCTGACTGATAACGACATGGAGTCAATCCAACATCATAGGGAGCGAAATTATGGCCGCGACCCATATACTGAGGCCTAACTTGGTGCTTCACCAATGACTATGATATAAATATTGAAAGACATAATTTCTAGCATGATAAAGAGATATGTCTTTGTGTCATTTGCTACGAATTCAGTAACAATAATAATACCCGGTATAAAAGAATCATAGAGACTATGGAGTATTTGGATTGATTCTCCTTGGAAATTTCTTCAACATAAAAAACCTGCCATGTCACCTATTGATTGTCCTTGGCACGGAGATTCTTCTTCGGATAGTGAATATTAAGTGTATAGCAAGGATACGAGGAACAGCTAAATTCTGAGCAAAATAGTCTAAAAAGTTTCAGAAGAAACCGGACTAAACAGCCTCCCTAGACTAATTGCATGCACCACCGGATTGATTGATTAGAACTGGAGGCGGGTTCGATTCAAATTCGGCTATTGGAATAACGAAATGTGGTCTGTATTGATGTTCGGATTGCGTATTAGTTGGCCCGGGTGGATCAATGGTTGCAAAGTAATGTGTTCTGTGTGTATTCCTCGCAAGTCCATATCTTGAAGCGCCTACAGAAGGTAGATGTGTCATTGGCGTAAAATCAGCTACCGAATGCGCTGTAGTCGGATAATAATCAGCGCCTATACTGACCAATATCTGAGCGTCAGCTCTGTCATCCGGGCCAGTCGGGTCATCGAGAATAAGCTGAGTAGTTACCTGTGCAAATACAGCCTTAACGTCATACCCGTTAATGACATATTTATTGGTACCGCCATGAATGGGATTAAGGCCGGAATTGAATTTATAGGATGGGCTGCCGTTTGGTTCCATCCGCACATCAACTTCCTGAGATACTGTCGATGGCGATATATGGTTTGTATGGAACGCCCAGATAGGCAGGTTATCGCCATTGATCTTGCTCCATTGATTGGTGGATTTTTTCAGAATATATAGCTTTAACCCTGAGATTTTAACGCGCACATTGTTTGCAGCATGCGCTGTGCCCGGATAAATATGAAACCACGGAATAATAGCATTCCAAACCGATTGGGATTTGTATTCGGAATTGTGCGGCACCCACCAAGAAGGCGTAGCATCTCCTCTGGCCGCAGCACCCATAATAATATTGGCTTTTCTAGACCATCCGGTATTTGTTGGGGCATCGAGCAATTCTGCTTCATTAAATTGCATATCCGCTTTAACGCTATCGATTGGAGCAGACGACACCGGGTGACTAACAAACAACAGCACTGCAAACGTAATCAAATAATGCGATTTATAATTGCAAAACACATTGTTAATGCAAATTTGATTAGACATGCCAATTCTTTGCGAATTTCTAATTGAGCGCACTAGACTGTTGTTGTTCATAGTCACCTCTCATGAAAGTTGGAAATGATCGTCTGTAGAAAAATAACAATAGGGTTTTGTCAGAAAGTCCTCGTGACAAAGATGAGACGTACGGTTAGATTCTCGCAACAGCCTCGTTCATGGCGTTTACCTTCAAATTGATGACATTACGCTCCTTGCCATAACAGGATTGACTCTTTCTTTATTTCACTTTGGCTGCTGAATTAACGGCTCAACGCAACAGTGTCCTAGCCAATAACAGAACCAAGATTGATGTTTTATATCACTTTTTAAGATATACAGTTATATGAACTCTCTGATGAATCAGAGCGCCATAAGGTGAACAAAAAAACGTAATTTCTCATAAAAGCTGCGCTAGCCAGCTTTTAAATGGCCGAGAAAATGCATATTATCATTATATGAATGATTTTATTATGGTTTCTTAGCGCAGTATAGACAAAACCAGCGTTCGACAACAGACCAACGGCATTAAAGCTGAGTTTAAGAAATTACAGAGACGCAACAAACGCAGCGAATGAGTGATAAGAAACTTTTAACGCACCGGTACCAAACAATACAGCTAATATATACTAGCTCAATCCTAATCAAACAGTTTGAATCCCCCTTATCGGCGTTGGTACCAATCTAATAAATTTCGACGCTGTCAGTGTTTTGAGTTGAAAGCCTGCACAGCAAATTTGATAACTTATTTCCAACCTCGTCGGATTAATTCTCATGCTTTACAAATTAGCAACAATCTGTATGACACTAGAAGGTTAAATCCCATTGCAACCAGAATCGTTGATCAGAATAATTCTGAACAATCAGATGACTGACCTGAAAATTCACCTTATTCATGTGCCCATTAAAAAAATAAGTTAGTACACCACTATACTCTTCTTGATGAGCATCTTTGATATGTGTATCAGGATTGACAAACGCAAATCTTCCAGCCACCTCCAAATTTCGCGGAATAGCTGGAAAAATAAAATGTGGAAAATAGCCTGCCTGAACCAGACCACCAAATAGAGTAATTTTCCTTGTTGGATCAAGCTTGCCTTTAAACAAGTCGATGACTTCTTTCCAGTGCATTTCATTTTTTAATGAGAAACCCCGCCATTTAAAACGAACCTCTTCCATCATTTGATTGATGCGATACTGCCCGTCTTGTCCCGGAGCAAAACCGGGTAAATCTCGGCAACTCCGACTGTCAGTTTGGAATGCCGTGCATCTACTTCGATTTGTCGATGCAGCGAATGCAATGTTTAGAGCCGGTTTTTCATGAAATTCAATATCGGACTGAGAAAATGGCATTTCTCCGCCTAGAGCATTCCATTGTATCCGGCTGGAATACATCATGTGATCATCATCATTGCTGCCTTCACCAACACCCAAGCCAGAAAAAATACCGGCATAATAACTAACATCATGCCAGGCTCCAGGATATAAATTTCCATACATTTGCACGCCTTGTTGCCGATCAACAGTAAAGATATCATTCACGATGGATCGGTTGACAAATTGCTGGTTTGCAGAAGAAACAACACGCTCGTCATTGTATAAAACCTTCCCGCGCCCCACCCATAATTTAGCCCACTGGTATTTATCAATAGTCAAATTTAGATCACGCAATACTGGCTGAGACCAATCATATTGCAAATAATATTTTATCCAGGACCAGTAAGCATGTCCTCTTAGTCTTGTGCGCGCGCGTCGAATTCTGAACGTACTCTCATCTCTTGCCAAATCTTCAACAGATCGAGGATCACTGTCAAAAGGGTTAGAATACCGAGTTTGTATCCTGTTCTGAATAGCCAATGAAAACTTATTATCATCCGTCCTGAATTCAAACCCGTTTTTACCATAACTTATATTTGCGTAATTTTTGTATGAAACAGGTTTAGACTCTGTTTCATCGGGCACTACCGGTAATGGCATACTCATATTGGCTTCAATGTTATGTGGAATATCTGGCGCTGCAACTGTGGCAGAAGATTCAGACGACTCCAGTCTTTCAAGCCGTTCCAGCTTTTCATCAAGTTCTCTTATTTTGGCGTCGAGACGCTTTTCTATATTTAAAAGCTCTTGTTTATAAAGCTCAGGATCTTTAACCTCCTTTGCCATAACAGTAGCACTTTGCAACAATCCGATAACTAACCAAATGAAAACAGCAAACATTTGCTTGAAGGAAAAATGCTTGCGCATATACCCACCTATTGCCATAAAATGACAATTGTTACAGAAATGTTACATTTATGTTACAAATTTATTACAAACCAAGTTTTGTAGTAAGAACCCTGAATTTCCAGTATTAAATAAAGCGGATAATAGTACCAAACAGCGCGATACGTTACATATGGCTGATCAACACGCAAAATACGCAACCGAACATTTATCGGTCGCTGCGGCTAGAATTGAGAACGGCAGGATTGGAAGCGTAGTGCAATTGTCACGTTTGTGTCACGCTCAAAGTAAAAAGGGAACTAGTCCTTAACTAACTCCCTGATTCTTTTGGTAGGCCGTGAGAGACTCGAACTCTCGACCAACGGATTAAAAGTCCGCTGCTCTACCAACTGAGCTAACGACCCAAAAAGAAAGCCGGTATTATACCTGAATTGATGATCAACCCAAAATGCTTTGTCAGCAAAATACAAAAGATCGCCGGTTCTGGTATACAGCGTAGAGCGATTACGCAATATCGACTGAGCACATAGGTTTGACTTGCCTGAATAAATTCAGTGAATTGTAACCAAATATCGCAATCAGTCCAGTGTGCTGTTGCACTGCTGTTAACAAGCTTTCAGAAACTATTCAATCTAAATGTCCAAGTGACGGTAATGTTCAATGAAATCTTAGAATTCTGGTTCGAGGAGATTGATCCTAAAATGTGGTGGTCGGCCGATCCTGCATTTGATGAATTGATTCGCAAACGATACCTTGGGCTGCATCAATGCGCTTCGCAAGGCGAATTACTTACCTGGAGAAGTCATGCGAAAGGTCGGCTTGCAGAGATCATTATTCTCGATCAATTCTCCCGCAATATCTATCGAGACACGCCGCGCGCGTTCGCACAAGACCCGATGGCGCTTGTGCTGGCGCAGGAAGCCGTCGCGAATAATACGCATCAAACGCTGCCGCCTGTCGAATGCAGTTTTCTGCTCATACCTTATATGCACAGCGAATCCAGGAAAATTCATGTTGAAGCGGAGATACTCTATCGGACTTTCACACCGGATAAAAGCCACAAATTCGAGCTGCGGCACAAGGCGATTATCGATCGTTTCGGCCGGTATCCGCATCGAAATCAAATCATTGGCCGTGTTTCAACCCCCGAAGAAATTGCATTTCTCAAGCTACCCGGTTCGCGCTTCTGAACATTGATAAACAACATTTGGCGTGAATACATGGTCATGCCTGCATTGTTACCTTATCATTGTGTACACTTTGGTCAGACTGCAAACAAATACCTCTGAAAATAGACATGCCACCAGATTACTTCAACTCACCTCACGGCACACGTATCGCATATCGTTACACTCCTGGCAAATCGGAACGAAATACACTGCCCGGCGTTGTTTTTCTTGGCGGATTCCGCTCCGATATGGATGGAACAAAAGCATGTTATCTGGAGCAAGTCTGCATGCGCAACGGACAAGCCTACTTGCGTTTTGACTATGGCGGTCACGGATACTCCAGCGGAACATTCGAAGACGGCACGATCGGATCATGGAAACAGGATGCCGCCGATATCATTGACCATATCTTTGGTCAGCGTGATGTCGTTCTTGCCGGTTCGTCCATGGGCGGCTGGATCGCCCTGCGCCTGCTGCTTGAACGTTCCACACATATCAAAGGTGTAGTCGGCATCGCCGCAGCGTCCGATTTCACAAGGGATATCAAAAACCGTATTAGCCTGCAGCAACAAGCGATTCTTGAGCGCAAAGGATATTTGGAGCTGCCCTCCGACTATGCGGAAGTTCCCTACACCATTACCCGCGCTCTCCTGGAAGACGGAGAACAGCAGGCTGTTCTAAACAAAGCACATACCATTGATGTTCCACTTGTGCTAATTCACGGTAAGCAAGATACGGATGTGCCATGGATAAAAGCCTGCGATACGGCAGCCGCATTCAATGGCCCCGATACACGCGTGATCCTGATTGAAAAAGCAGGCCACAGACTCTCCGAACCTGAAAATCTGCAGGTTATTGCGAACGAGCTTGCCAACATCCACAGGTTGTATCGTGCCTTCTGATAATAGAACGCCTGAGACTCAAAATGGATGCTAGCAGATACAGTTCACTAAGAGAACACCCCTTAGGCACCGGATTTTCTATGTTTCGATACGCCATTTTATTTAATGCTTTCCACGAAAGCATTGAAATTGTTTGCGTGCAGTAAAAACCTGTCTTGGGTAATCGCATTGTTATTTTAAAAAGATCTCAGTAAGTTAACTCGCTTTTAAAAAGCGCTTAACTTCCTAAGATCCTTATAAAATCACAGCGAGTGACCTTCAGTCAGAAGATTACCTTGCTGACCAATAGTCCACATTGCTCATGATATATACCGTTTACGGACACCAAATACCAGCAGCCCAAAACTCAACAAGGCAAGTGTAGTTGGCTCTGGCACAGGGTTGGTATTAGGAGGGGTGATATCTGTAAATCCACCCAGTTTCTGGATGTAATGCCCCCTCGGTAAAATCTGGCCATTACAAGTTGAGCAGGCAAAATCCGGCGTATAGCTAGAATGCACCCAAAAAGCGTTGCTGACTTCATCAAAACCGAATCCTTCGATGTGTAAGCCTGCATTCGTTGTTTCTTTACCGAGATAAGTACCATCAAGTGCAAACTTGTGAATATCAGAATCATTACCGTCGACTGCCCATAAAAAACCACCGGCAATCTCCAAGTCTTCGAGGTAATTTTCATTTTCCCCATTTGCATTCGTCGCAATCTGGCCCAAATCGCCTAAATAACCGTTTGTATTGTCGTCAAAATCATACCACCATACTCTACCGCCAAATCCATCACCAAAGTATGCTCTGTTATTATCTGCATCGTAAGCCTGACCATGCTCCTGTGCATTTTGTGCGGTTACCGAATATAGCTTAGCACCCGAATTCAAATCCCACAATTCCAGTAAGCTGCCATTTTTCGTAACCATCTTTCCGCCATGGGCGCCGTTATTGCGAGCTCCCGGCGTGGCGGTAAATGTGCCTAAGCTATTTCCAACATTCCCAGTTGTAGCATCGTAAATAGTATGTGTGGCGCTGCCGGAACTACTGGAATATAGCTTTCCACCATCGGCAGTCAACTTGTAACTGCCACCGGCAAAATAATCTACAACTACAAATGCATTCGCATGCATTGTGGTGATTAAGGCAACACAACCAAGTGCTGCACAAATTGTCTTAATTTTCATAACAATCCTCACTTATTAAATTTTTTTAAAAGCAGCATTTAATTTTTAAAAACACTGTAGAATTTGCTTATGCAAAATTCATACCAAATGTCAAAAAACATATATCTAACAATTTGTTATTGTTTTTCCTAATTTACCCTGGTTTGCAACACAACGTAAGTGTAAGTTTTATCGACAAAAAATACGCTATTGCAAAAAAATGAAGTGGTTTTGGTTATTTAAGCAGCAGAATTACTAATATAACAAGTTGTTTTATTTATGATTCCTGTAATATCGAACATCCAGATAGATTCCCTGTAATTAAGTCCGTTCTGCGTTGAGATAATTTATCTATTAATCTACTCACGATAAAAACTTCGCTGCCTGTTCATCTCCACTTGCGCCAGCCATACCATGTAGAGTCACAAATCGGTACAATCCGTATCAGGTGTGTACGCAACTTTAAAATGAGGAATTTTTAATGCCGACATACTTGGCGCCGATTGTTATACGGTTGTGTTTGACTGGAGCCACATCCAGTTAGATAACTGAAGACAAGCGAAATTTATGGATCCAAACGACATCAAAGACTGGCTCATTCCGATCGCATCATTTGTCGGCATAATTTCGACTTCTGTTGGGGTATGGCTTGCACTAAAGGAATACAGATTAAAACTCAAAGCCGAACAGCGCCTGGCCGAAAGTACCCGGGCGGAAACCGACATCCGTTTATTCACGCACTTTACGGACATTCTCGAAGTTGCCACCGGAAGAAGAAGAGACCCGGTTTATTCCAAAGAAGTAGCGGAAAAACTTTTGGAGAAACTTAATTTTGAACCGGCCAACGCAAATTTCGATTATCGGACATTGCGGGAAAATATCGCTACGGCAGCGTTATTGCATTCCTGGGTCGGCAACTCGTCTTCCGATGCGGCTTTTGCATCGATTACAACGTTGGCCTTAAGACATAAGGCTCTCATTCCGTCGGCTATTCAGGCGCTGGAATCATTTAACGACTGGAAACCGGAATTGGCAAAAAAATACCTGACGCTATTGAAAAACGCGAGACCGGCGGCTGATAATCTAGAAACGGACTAACAACGCATCTTTACAGGCGTTGCCTAGTTACTTGAACATTTATTGTCATCCACCGTAGGCTCGAAGATTACTGCAGACACAGGCTATTACTGCGCATCGGTTTCAGTAATCCGCAGCGCGCCGGACGGACAGCTGGCCACCGTCTGCCGGATTTCGGCCTCACTTGCGCCTTTCTGATCAATCACGAACTTTCCGTCGATGACTTTGAACACTGCAGGTAGACTGTTGACGCAGTTGCCTGCATGGATACATGTGTTGGCGTCGTATGTAACTTTCATGAGCGCTTTACTCCCCATCTCTATCAGAGAATTGAATAACCGGTTTATACAAATCCATCCTTCGAATGAAACATGATTGATAATAGTCTACATGAATCCCTGAATGAGAGAAAAGTTTGAATCAAGCTTTGGCTTGTTGTAAGTTATTTTGACGACTAAAAATTTAAATAATTTTAAACACGATTTTGGAAATAACGTATTGAAGTCCTGAGAATAAGTCATGCACCCACTGGACTCAAAGCTGGTGTACGCTCAAGCTCCCGATTAACAATCTCATGCTAAGGAAGAATTGCCATGCCGGACAAACTGATTATACGAAACATGACGCGGCCCGAAGTGGATATACTGATCGAATGGGCTGCCAATGAAGGCTGGAATCCGGGTCTTCATGATGCCGAAACATTCTGGGCAACTGATTCCGAGGCATTTATCGCGGCTGAATACAACGGCAAACTAATCGGTGGCGGTGCCATCACAGCCTATCAGGATGAATTCGGCTTTATGGGTTTTTTTATCGTCCAGCCCGAATACCGGGGCCGCGGTTTTGGCAATACACTCTGGCACGCTCGCCGTGATCGGTTGCTTGCCCGTTTGCGTCCGGACGCAAGTATCGGCCTGGACGGTGTGTTCGCAATGCAGGATTATTACGCCAAAGGCGGTTTTGTTTTCTCGCACCGCGACATTCGGTTTCGTGCCGAAATCCCTGATTATTACGAGGCCGTAGTGAATGATGAAGCAGAAATCATCCCGCTGGCATCCGTACCATTCGATCAGATTCAGACATACGATCGCACATGCTTTCCTGCACCGCGCACAGCCTTTTTGAAAGCCTGGCTAAACCAGCCCGATGCGCTGGCGCTGGGCTGCCGGCGCGAAGAAACACTCACAGGATTCGGCGTGGTGCGGCGCTGCAGGGAAGGCTGCAAAATAGGCCCACTGTTCGCGGATGAGAACCAGACGGCCAGAACACTGTATAAACATCTGGCAGTCTTCGCCAAAGGCGGCCCATTGTATCTTGATGTACCCGAAAACAACCCCGCCGCAATCGAACTCGCACACCACCATGAAATGATCGAAGTTTTCGGGTGTGCGCGCATGTATTTAGGCCCTTCGCCGATGCTCGCGCATGAACGCATCTTCGGGGTCACAACCTTCGAGCTGGGTTAATGACCGAGCGCGATTTAACCGGCTATGGCGCCCGGCCTCCACATCCGTGGTGGCCCGGAAATGCGCGGGTTGCCGTTCAATTTGTGCTCAACATCGAGGAAGGCGGGGAATCGTGCATGCTCAACGGCGACACCGCCTCGGAAGCTTATCTGCACGAACTGCCGGGGCGTCCGCCGCGAATGGATGAGCGCGATTTAAGCGTCGAAAGTATGTATGAATACGGATCGCGCGTTGGCGTTTGGCGTATTCTGCGGCTGTTTAGCGAACGTAACTTACCGCTGACTGCTTTTGCCGTGGGCAGAGCGCTGGAACTCAATCCTGAGATCGGCCAAGCGCTCGTCGCAGCCGGTCACGAAGTCGCCGGACATGGCTACCGCTGGCTGGATTATCGTTACATTCCCGAAAATGAGGAACGCCGCCATATCCATCAGACATTTGCAATTATTGAGCGGATCTGCGGTAGCCGTCCTGTCGGCTGGTATACCGGCCGAGTCAGCCCGAGTACCCGCCGCTTGCTACGCGAAATGGATGAATTGCTGTACAGTTCGGACGCTTACAACGACGACCTGCCCTATTGGCTTGAAGGATCGCCGCAACTCCTGATAATTCCTTATACGTTGGTCAATAATGACGCCCGCTACCTGCTGCCGAACGGATTTTCTTCCGGAAACGATTTTTTCCAGTCGCTTAAAGATGCATTCGATCTGCTGTGGCAGGAAGGCGGACACTGCCCGAAAATGATGAGTGTGGGTCTGCACGGTAGGATCAGCGGACATCCGGCGCGCGCGATGGCGCTGGCCCGCTTTCTCGACTACGTACAAAATCACGATCGGGTATGGATATGCCGGCGCGAGGAAATCGCCCGGCATTGGTTAGCCAAATATCAATCCGGTATGCGCTAGCCTTTTGTTTACCCATTAATCAATCGCAACCCGACAGACGCTACATACGGTGCGCCCGTTCATCAACCGGATAAAGGGTTGTGTACGCATAAATTTTTTAAACCGAAAACAGTATGATTTAACAATAAATATGCAAGTTTTGCTCAACTTAATTCCAACCAAAAGGAGATCAGTATGAATTTTCCCGATTTTTATGCCGAAGCACCGGTTGTACGCACGTTCGATCCATTTGCCGCTACCCTGGGTGCAGCGCGCGATGGACTGCTAGACTATCATTATCAGGATGCAGTTCGTCTGGCCGGACATTCCTGCCCGACGGTCGCAGGTGCGTTTCTGATAGGACGTGCGGCACTGTCCGCACTCTATCCGGACGGACCTGCCGAGCGCGGCAACATCGCCGTGCATATGCCCGCGCCGGAAGATGAGGGCACTACCGGCGTCATTGCGCAGGTGTTGACACTGCTCACTGGTGCGGCGGCCAATAACGGCTTCCAAGGAATACGCGGCCATTTCCGGCGCAAAGGCTTGCTTACATTCTCACAACAGCGCGAAACGGAAGCCATTGTATTCACGCGCCTTGATAACCACGCCAGCGTGGCGGTATCACTCGATGTATCGCCGATACCCACCGACCCTTCTCAAGGTGAACGACTGATGGCTATCCTACAAGATTGTGCCGATGATCAACAGAGATCTGATTTCGCCAGCGCCTGGCAAGACCGCGTGCAACGCCTATTGCTGGAATTTGCCGACGATCCACGTGTCATACGCGTCATGCCCTGTAACGTTCAACAGTAGCATCTGAATACCTAGACAGACCGGCCAGAAAGCCGATCAAGGCAGGGAAACAAAATATTAATCTCAGCGTTCCCTGCTGTTCTTTGAACAGTATCATCCAACGTGACAACGCTGGAATTTGTTGACAGGCACACACGCATGATCACTGCATCCGGTGTTAACGCACCGCTGGCCCGATAACTTATTAAGCTTCATTATTTGCTATATAGCACTTGTTTCCCCTGATCTTTGCCAAATAACAAACATAGTGTAACAGGCACAATATCCTGTTTCAGAAAGACAAGTCTTAAGAGGCTAACATATGGCAGTTGAAATCATCGCGCTAATAGTTCTCGCAGCCGCAGCGATCTACTATTTCTACAAAGAAAAACGGTCTAAGCAGCTTGATTTTATTACTCACTACCAATTTCCTTCCAGTTTGGCGCGGAAAGTCAGCATGCGGTATCCACACTTGACGCAAAGCGACATGAACCTCGTCTTTGATGCCCTGCGCGACTATTTTCATCTATGCAATCAGGCGAAACGCAAAATGGTATCGATGCCTTCCCAGGTTGTCGATGTTGCATGGCACGAATTTATCCTCTTTACCCGAAACTATGAATATTTCTGCAGAAAAGCACTTGGCAGATTTTTGCATCATACCCCGACCGAAGCCATGCGGACGCCAACGCAAGCGCAAACTGGCATCAAGCGGGCCTGGCGGCTGGCTTGCGCCAGGGAAAATATCAATCCGGAAACGCCATTGCACCTGCCTTTGCTGTTCGCCATCGACGCCAGGTTGAATATTGAAGACGGTTTCCAATATTCTCTCAATTGTCAGGACAAATCTTCACCGAACTACGGCAGCGGTTATTGTGCAGCGCATATCGGTTGCGCAGCGGGTTGCGGCGGGGATTCAGCGTCTTCGACTACCGGCAGTGGAATTTTCGACGGCTCGGGCGATTCAAGCGGATGCAGCGGCGGTTGCGGCGGCGACTGATAAACAATTTTCCGGCATCGGTGCGGTTTCAGTAATTTCTTGGGTTCTGTTTTCCGTACAGCTTAAAAAACGGCTGAGATACTGAGACAAAAGCTAATTTGTTTTTTCGTTAACCCAAATAATGCACCGGCAGGCTCTCCAATTAATTGCTTTTAAAACGGATTTCCAAACCCTGCCGGTGCGGATTGATTTTCTTGGCCAAATCCCGTAAACAGGTGCGCAATCCCTCTTCCACAACCGGATGATAAAACGGCGCAGCCAAAGCATCAAATACGGTCATCCGGTTTTCAATCGCCCAGGACAACAAATGCCCCATATGTTCACCGGCAGGCGCGATCATTTCAGCGCCCAGCAGAAGCCCGCTGTCCTTGTCGCCGAATATATGCAGCATGCCTTTATTGCGTTGCTGAATGGTTGAACGACCCTGGGAATCGAACAAAACCTCTCCGGTATGATAATTACCTTCCGACAATTCGCGCCGGGATTTGCCGACGCGCACGATATTGGGCTCGGAAAAGGTAATGGCCAGCGGTGTACGCCGCTGGAATGCAACGGTTTCATGCACGCAGTTCCAGCCTGCAATCCGCCCCTCATCACTTGCTTCATGAAGCACCGGACGCAATCCGGTAACATCACCGGCTATAAAAATAGGGAAATCCGCGATTTGCATGGTTTCCGGATTGAATTCGGGTACGCCGTTATCGCTAAACGGCACGCCGATCTCTTCCAGCCCCAGACCGCTGACATTCGGACGCCGCCCGGTTGCAGCCAGCACCGTTTTGACCTGAATACATTTCGACTCCTGTCCCTCCTGCCAAGTCAGTGCGATCTCATCGCCGCATGCTTCATAACAAATCTCCTGGGTATAACTAAGCGGCAGTTCTTCTTGTAAAGCTTCGATCGCATATTCGATCACATCCGCATCAGTTAAGCCTCCCACAGTGCGGGAACGACCGAACAGATGCGTTGTCACACCCAGCCGATGCATCGCCTGACCAAGCTCCAGGCCAAGCGGCCCTGTCCCAATGACCGCGACCGATTCCGGCAGGCTTTCCAGTTCAAACAGTTCATCGGTCGTTAAAACACTGCTCCGGTTTTTTGCACGAATAGCCTCCAATGGTTCCGGAATAAACGGCGTGGAACCGGTTGCCAGAATGATTTTGCCGGCCTGAATAATTGTGTCGTTGACCTGAAGCTTGTTAGGCTCCAGAAACTGCGCCCTGCCGTGTATATTGTTGTCGCCGATATCTTCAATCGTTTCCAGCACAAAGCTGACAAAATAGTCGCGCATGGATCTGACGTATTTGAGCGTTTCCTGCGTGTTGATATGTATCCGTTCGCCGCCGTGGATTCCCTGTTTCTTCAACTGATGCCGCCGATGATAATCGTTGGCAGCCTGGATAAACACTTTGCTGGGCATACACCCAACACGGGCGCACGTCGTACCGTAATGGCCTGCATTAATTAAAATGATATTGCGGGTATGCTTTTTTGCAATACTGTATGCGGCAAGTCCCGCCGTTCCGGCACCGATAATGACGATGTCCGCTTTCCGAGCTTTTTGATTTGTCATAAGATTAAAAAATAAATTACTTCTACCTTTATATACCTTACACCGATTAATTCGACAAAGCCACCCTGATCAAAGCGCGCATTTAGTTCATCAAAATTTCTCTAAAATCTTTTTGCTCATTCGTTATTCGTTACTCCATACCCCCCGCCTCCCGGCGTTTCAATCGTCAGCACATCTTCCGCTTCAAGCTGCACGCTGGCGGTAGCGCCTAAAGCTTCAATCCCGTTATTTTTCCGCTCCACGCGATTACGCCCCAACTGACCGGGTTCACCGCCATGCAACCCGAACGGCGCAATACGCCGGTGATTGGACAGAATGGCGGCGTGCATGGATTCGTTAAAACGGATACACCGGATAACCCCGTCGCCGCCCTTGTGTTTTCCATTGCCGCCGGAGTTTTTACGAATCGAGAAACTCTCCAGCCTGACTGGGTAACGCATTTCGAGCACCTCAGGGTCGGTCAGGCGGGAGTTGGTCATGTGCGTATGCACGGCGCTCTGACCGTCAAAACCGGGGCCTGCGCCTGCGCCGCCACAAATCGTTTCATAATACTGGTAGCAATCGTTGCCAAAAGTAAAGTTGTTCATCGTCCCCTGCGCAGCAGCCATGACGCCAAGCGCACCGTACAGGGCGTCAGTTACGCACTGGCTGGTTTCCACGTTACCGGCGACCACGGCAGCAGGATATTGCGGATTGAGCATGCAGCCTTCGGGTGCGATGATTTCAATGGGTTTCAGGCAGCCCGCATTGAGCGGGATGTCGTCTTTGACCAGGGTGCGGAACACATACAACACGGCTGCGCGACACACCGGCAATGGCGCGTTGAAATTGTTGGGACGTTGCGCAGAGGTGCCGGTAAAATCGACCACCGCCTTGCGATTGCGTTTGTCGATACGAATTGCCACACGGATAAGTGATCCGTCATCCATTTCATATTCAAACTCACCATCGGAAAGCACATCAAGTACGCGGCGCACGGTTTCTTCGGCATTGTCTTGCACATGCTGCATATACGCCTGCACCACATTCAGACTGAAATGATCGACCATGCGCTTCAATTCATGCATGCCTTTTTCATTCGCGGCGATCTGTGCGCCAAGGTCGGCAATATTCTGTTCCGGCTTGCGTGCCGGGTACGGCCCGCTGGTGAGCAGGCGATGTATCTCATCGCGCAGCAATTGTTGATTGCGCACGATCCGGACATTATCAAACAAAATGCCTTCTTCCTCGACCGTCCTGCTGTCTGGCGGCATGGAGCCAGGCGTCATCCCGCCAAGATCGGCATGGTGCCCGCGCGAAGCAACGTAGAAAATTATCTGACTGTTTAGCTCATCGAATACCGGGGTAACCACGGTGACATCCGGCAAATGCGTGCCGCCGTTATAAGGCGCGTTGATCGCAAACACATCGCCGGGTTTCATACCGGGATGTCCGGCGATCACCGCCTTGACGCTCTCGCCCATGCTGCCCAAATGCACCGGCATGTGCGGCGCATTGGCCACCAGATTACCCTGACGATCGAATACCGCGCAGGAAAAATCAAGCCGTTCCTTGATATTGACCGACGAAGCGGTATTCGCCAGAGTCGCGCCCATCTGCTCGGCAATCGACATGAACAGATTGTTGAAAATCTCCAACATCACCGGATCGGCTTTTGTACCGATACTTTCACGTTTCGGCCGCGGTTCATGACGCGTCAGCACCAGACTGCCGTCTTTCCGGCATTGCGCCTGCCAGCCCGGTTCAATGACGATGGTTGCATTGGCGTCGCTGATAATAGCCGGACCTTGAATGCGGCCAGCGGAATGTAATTGATGGCTGTCATACACCGGCGTGGCATGCCGCCGACCGCCGCTGATCATGGCGACGGTTTTAATTGGCTGCAATTTTGTATGGAAAGCGGTCTCTTCATTCGTACGATTGAATTGGCTTTCAGTAACATCGCCAGTCTTGCCGGTGGCTTCCAAGGATACCGCTGCTATTACCAGACTCCGTTGCGGCTGGGCAAAACCGAACTGACGCCGATGCAAGCTGGCAAAACTAGTTTGCAATTGTTCCAGCGGTTCGAATAATAGTGCCAGGGCAGTATCGCTACCCTGATAACGCAATTCGATTGTTTTGGTTAACCGGATGCTTTCAGGCGCAATGCCCTGACCTGCGACTTCCTGCCGCGCTGTCTGCGCCAGTCTGTCCAAAATCCGGCTGGTTGTTTGTAAGGCATTCGCATCGAGCGCTGCTTCCACCGTTTCGGTACGAATGGCGGTAATATCGGCCAGTCCCATGCCGTAGGCAGACAATACGCCCGCCAGTGGGTGAATGAGGATGGATTCCATCCCCAGCGCATCGGCCACCATGCAAACATGCTGTCCCGCCGCGCCGCCAAAACCGTTGAGCGCATAGCGGGTAATATCATGCCCCTTCTCTACCGAGATTTTCTTGATTGCGTTCGCCATGTTCTCCACCGCTATCTGCAGAAAGCCTTCAGCCACCTGTTCTGGCGTGTAATGCTCACCGTTTGCCGCCGTGACTTCGTTGGCCAATTGCGCGAATTTTTTCTGAACGCTATTTGCATCCAGCGGCGCGTCTGCATTTGGGCCAAAAATATGTGGAAAAAAATCCGCCTGGATTTTACCGAGCATGACGTTGCAATCGGTCACCGTCAGCGGCCCGCCGCGCCGGTAACACGCAGGCCCCGGATTTGCGCCAGCACTGTCCGGCCCGACACGGAAACGGCTGCCATCGAAATGCAGGACCGAGCCGCCACCCGCCGCGACGGTATGTATCGCCATCATCGGCGCACGAATGCGCACACCGGCCACATGACCGTCATAAATACGTTCAAAACTGCCGTCATAGTGACTCACATCGGTCGACGTGCCGCCCATGTCAAACCCGATGACTTTATCAAAACCTGCCTGTGCTGCCGTACGCGCCATGCCGACCACGCCTCCAGCCGGGCCGGACAGGATACTGTCCTTGCCCTGAAAGCGGTCGGCTTGCGTCAGGCCGCCGCTCGATTGCATGAACAGCAATGGCGTACCGCTCAGCGTCGCAGCAATGCGGTCGACATAACGGCGCAAAATGGGCGACAGATACGCATCCATTACCGTCGTGTCGCCGCGCGATACCAGCTTGATCAACGGACTGACCTGATGACTGACGGAAATCTGCGTAAAACCGACTGTCCTGGCGATACGTACCGCCACCAGCTCATGCGCATGAAACCGGTAACCATGCATGAACACAATCGCCACAGCGCAGATGCCCTGCTGAAAAACGCGAAGCAGTTCAGTGGTCAACGCCGCTTCGTCGAGTTTCTCGATGATTTCCCCGTCCGCATCGATCCGCTCATGCGCTTCGATAACCGTTTCATAAAGCATTTCCGGCAATTGGATATTCAGATCAAACAACCGCGGACGGTTTTGATAGCCGATACGCAAGGCATCGGCGAAGCCTTTGGTAATCACCAGCGCCACACGTTCGCCCTTGCGTTCAAGCAATGCATTGGTCGCAATCGTCGTGCCCATTTTGACATGATCGATGTTATGTGACGGAATGGGCTCATCGGATTGAATTCCCATCAATCTGCGGATGCCTTCCAGCGCCGCATCGCGATAATGCTCGGGATTCTCGGACAACAGCTTGCAAGTCACCAAATTACCTTGCGGAGACCGCGCCACGATGTCGGTAAACGTGCCGCCCCGGTCGATCCAGAATTGCCAATTTTTTGAATTTGCGGTGCTAAATTGCGAGTCTTGCATCAATTTTTAAACAAGTCCAACGCCAATATAATCACTTTGCATCCGCCAGCACACCGATCAGCAATTGCCGCATGTCATACGCCAGTCCTTCTCCCGATTGAACGATGGTAAAATCCGGATTGCCGGGTTTCAGAAAATCCAGCCCCCGCTCCCTGCCGGATGCCAGAAAATCGTTGATCGCCAGCCGGTAGGTTTTTGCCGCGTCTATCGGTTTGCCGTTGACCAGCCAGACACCATTTTGCCATTGCGTATTGGCCGATTGCAGGAAGCCGCCGGTGTTTTTGTTTGCCAGTCCCTGATCGAGCGCCTTGATCAGCAGGCTGCCTTTGATCGTCGCCAGCTGCACTTGACCGCCGAACGGCAGGATGCGGATAACATCGTACACGGTGATTTTTCCCGGCGGCAGGCTATCGTCGATGCGGATGGAGCCACTGTTATAAAGCGACAAATCGACATCGGAGTAAGCCGCCAGCATGCTCGCTGCAATTAACTGGGTCAGGTTGGTTTGCGTGCTGCGCACGCTGGATTCGAGGCCGTCGAGCGGCGCGGTAGTCGTGGCAATCACTTTTTCCGGTTCAAAGCCCTGCTGGCGGAAGGCATCGAATGCAACTGTCACCCACCGGTCGACGACGGTTTTTACCGCAGGGTCTTGATCGAATCGTTCATTGATCGGTACAAACGCCGGTTTGACTTCGGTGTGTTGGGTTTCAGGATCGAAGTACAGATCGACGACATACACCGAGCGCACATTGGCGTCGCCTTTCAGTATCGGCGCGAATCGGCTGCCGCGCCAGCGCTGGTAGTTGATATGCTCATGTCCGCCGAGCACCAGCCCGACCTGCGGATTTTGCTGCACCAAAGCAACGTCATCGGCTATCGATTGATGCGTCAGCGCAATGATGAAATCCGCATGCTTCGACAATTGCGCAACCTGATTCCCGGCAACCGCCAACGGATCAGTATAACGTACATACTCCGCTTGATTCGCTGACAGCGTCAGACCGAACAAACCGACTCTGAATGTTTTGCCGCTTTTGGAATCGGTAAAAGGGACGACGAGATTCTGCCGCACCCCGTCATACGGTTGCTCATTGGCGTCGAACACATTGCTGGATACCCAAGTAAACCGGGCTTCCTGCATGCGCTGACGGAACTGGTTTTCTTTCAAATCAAATTCATGATTACCGAATGTGGCGTAGTCCAACCCAAAACGGTTCAATACATCAACCATTTGCCGCCCGGCCAGCCGGTCGCCTTGATACTCGGCAGTCCCGATTGCGGACGGACTGAACAGATCGCCGCCTAGTGTGGTGATGGTATTCGGATTGCGCGCTAATAACTGTTTTCTCAATGTCGCCACCCGCGCAATACCGCCTTCCCTGCCGCCGCTGACCGGCGTGATTTCGTAAATGTCATTAAAATGCAGGATAGTGACATGAATTCTGTGGTCTGCTTCGGTTGCGCGATCGGGTACGGTAACGCAGGCTGAAATAAAAATTAAAACGCAAACCGACAACACGGCTGAGGACAGCTTTTTCACGGCGGGCTCCTTTGGGTTTTCCTGTATTTTTTCAGTTTATCAGCCCAAAAGTGTAGCATGCCGTTCAAAAGACATGCCTGGAAATATCTTAAAATGGATCGTCGCCCAAGCTTAGCGCACAAGCTCCGGCGTCGTTGTTATGCGTTCCTGCCAGGTTGCGTGAAAGCTGATTATGCAGACAGGTATCGCGGTTCGGAAAGCGCATTCCGAACCGCGGCGTGATTTTTTCTGACGTACGCCGCCAGTTCATCCGCCGGCAGAGGACGGCTGTATATGTAACCTTGAATCAACTCGCAATTGCATTGAGTCAGAAAATCGAGTTGCG
Organism: Burkholderiales bacterium; assembly: GCA_024235755.1. Classification (GTDB taxonomy): domain Bacteria; phylum Pseudomonadota; class Gammaproteobacteria; order Burkholderiales; family Nitrosomonadaceae; genus Nitrosomonas. Next base: position 136,904 of record JACKLV010000006.1, read on the forward strand.
CCTGAATTTCGACGCCTTCGGCAACGATTCTTTTATTAAGCGCATGCGCCATTGCGGCAATAGTCGCGGCGATGGTGCCGCCTTCGCCGTTTTCCTGAATTTTACGCACAAACGACATGTCGATCTTGATCGTATCGAATGGCAATTGCTCCAGATACGACATCGATGAATAGCCCGTGCCAAAATCGTCAATAGACAATTGCACGCCGAGGTTCTTGAGTTTTTCCAGCATGGCCATCACCACCTGGGTATCGTCCATTAATACGCTCTCGGTAATTTCGAGTTCCAGACAATGCGGCGGCAGTTGATTGACTTCAAGCACATGTTCGACCAACTGAAAAAAATCGGGCTGCTGAAACTGTTTGACCGAAACGTTCACCGCAATATAGTCCAACTGAATTCCATCATTCAGCCATTGGCGAAATTGCGTGCAGGCATTCTTTAATATGATGCGACCGACATCGACAATCAAGCTGGTGTTTTCGGCTATCGGTATGAAAACGCCTGGGGACACAAAACCCCGTTCAGGATGATTCCAGCGCACCAGTGTTTCAACACCCTGCACCAATCCGGATTTGGCTCAACCTGCGGCTGGTAATACAAAACGAATTGGCCCTCAACAATAGCATTCCGCAATTCACGTTCAATGGCGGCGCGTTTGTTGACTTCCGCATTCATGTTTTCTTCAAAGAAAATATACCGGTTGCCGCCTTTTTCCTTGGCGCGATACATGGCGATATCGGCGTTACGCATCAGGTCGGCAATCGTCTCGCCATCCTGTGGATAAATAGCAATACCGATACTGGCGGCCAGCACATTTTTCTGTTGTTGAAAATAAAGGTTCGTTCAGAACGGCAATGATTTTCTCGGCGACAGACTGCGCGGCCTGTTCCGAATCCAGCTCACTAATGATAATGGCAAATTCGTCTCCACCGAGCCGCGCCACCGTGTCGCCTTGGTAAACGCAACCATGCAACCGCTCTCCGGCCTCACGCAACAATTCATCGCCAATCGAATGCCCGTAGCTGTCATTGACCATTTTAAACCGGTCCAAATCGATATACAGCACGGCCAACCTGCGTTCATTACGCTGATTCTGCGCGATTTCCTTTGCAATTGCTCCATAAAAAGAAAACGGTTCGGCAATTCCGTCAGCGCATCGATACGCGCCTGCCGGAGCAGTAGTTCTTCCCGGTTTTTGGTGAACAACGCAACGGCCACTCTGTCGGCAAAGTCATGGATTCGCTGCGCATCTTTTTGATCCCAGTTTGGCGGCGTTCTGAAGCCCAGCGAAATATAGCCGACCATTTGATCTTTCCAGTTCAACGGCAAAATAAATAAGCGGTTCAGACGCTTCAAAGCAGGTTCAATTTTCTGATTTAGCTCGAGCTGATCGATAGTCTGACGGTCAATCCAGACGCCTTTGGAACCAACCTGCAGCAATTGATGCATATGGCTTGAAATATCGTAATCCAGCGTGCGGATGTGTTTTTGTTTCAGATCCAGCAGGTGCAAAACCGCTTTCTCGGGCGCGTCCTGATCAAATACAGAAACCGCCGAAAAATCCGCCCTGATCATGCCGTATAAATGCGCCAGCACATACCGCACAATTTTGTCGATATTGAGTCCGGACAGTATTTCCCGGTCAATCAGCGACAACGCGGTCATTGTTTTAAATTGCACGCCCAATTGCGCGGTCATTTTATTGAAGGAAGCCGCCAGTTCGCCAAATTCGTCGGCACTGATCACATCCACCTGCGTGGCGAAATCGCGGTTGCCGAGCCTGCGCGTCCCTCGATCAGTTTTTCCAGCGGCACCAGAACGCGCCGGATCTGAATCATGCTGAACAACAGAATGACCAGCACCGAAAGAATGACACTGCCCCAAAATATGGTCCTGAATCGGGCCATATTGTCCAGTGCGTCCGCTTCAGGCTGTATTGCTGCAACCAGCCAGCGCGGCGTGAGAAAATGCGGTTCGAGAAATATTTCCTGGTAATTGGCGATATACCGGATATCGCCTTCATCCCAGTGATATTCGCCTTTAGTCCGATGCGCAATCTGTTTTAACGGTTGCGCGACATTGACGGCTTCCGGCTTGTTCGCGCAAAACAGCACCGCGTACTGTTCATTCGTCACGCACAACCCGATATCCAGCGGTAATGATTCGGGATCGCCCCAGAGATAATCCGGCTTGATCTGCGCGATCAAGATACCTTTTTCCAATGCTTCGGCATTCAACGCAGTCATTAACACTATGTTGTTTCCAGCGCCCTTCGATTGTGTCATCAAAACAGTTCTGCCTGATGCAAGATGCTTTAACGCCGCTGCATTCAAAGACTCAATCGCCTGCGGCTCGCCCAGCAGCTTCTTTGTACTGCCATCAGACCGTAACAGGGTCAGGCTGCGAATTCTCTGAATCAACTGAATGTCCGCTTCAAACGTGTCAGATCCATTGATAAGCTTTGTCACGGCATCCTGCAGCACTTGTTCGGCAAGCAGTAACCGTTCGTATATCACTTTGTTATAGCTGTTGCTGGCTGCGGCCAATTGATGATGCGCTTTTTTCAGCAGCATATCATTGGATTCCGAATAAGACAGATACGCCAGAAAAGAAACCGGGATGAATGTCGACAAAACAAAAAACATCAACATGCGGCGAGCAACTTTACTGTGAAAGATTTTCTTCTCTGGCTTCATAATGCGGTTTAGTAATCCGACGCACGCCCGATAAAACGGCCGTTATTCGCCCGGACAATATCGTCTCGACTGGCTTTCGCGGTTAACGGCGACACACTCGCGCCGTCTTTGCCCATACTGTAAAGATCGAAATCCGAATTGATCGGCACCAGATTATGGTCTTTACGCGCTTTACCGACATTAACGTCTTTACCCTTACCTTTTCCATTTCCATTCCCGTCTTTAGATGCGGTCAAGTTTAGGTACTGGTAAGGATTATCCCAAGGATCAAGCATCGCATCCATACCGATAACGGCTAATGAATCAGGGTATTGATCTCCATTGCTCATACCATAGATCGTGATACTTTTTGAAATCGCGCCAATGTCCCGAATTGCCTGTGCAACCCGTACACGTTCGACATAGTCGCTGTAAATCGGCCCGGCAATCGTGGCGAGAACACCGATTATCGCCAAAACGACAAGCAGTTCGATCAGAGCAAAGCCTTCTAGCAGCCTACCGGTGCTGACAGAACGCAGTCTTATGTCATTATTTACTAATATTTTCAATTTCAGAACAGACCACAGTTTATTTATCAGAGCCTTATATAAAGCACATTGTTCGCACTGTTCGCACTGTTCGCACTGTTCGCACTGTTCGCACTGTTCGCACTGTTCGCACTGGCAAAAAGTATAAAGCCGTACGGATCAAAACCACCATTCATCCTAAGACGAAGCGCTTCATAACCTATCAACACATAGGATGAATATAACGGAAAGTTAACGAACTAATGAAGAAGAATTCAAAGCCGCTGTAAAATTATTGATATCAATGCCAACACTCTGTTTTATTATTATTTCTTCTGTATTCCAAATAAAATTTTTTTATAATCATAAACAAAATTCACGATATCGATGCCGAGAAAACATGGTCTAATTATCCCTTTTTAATTGAATGGATAAACCGCAACCTTTTCAGCAAAAATCATCAATAAGCACGCGCACTATGAAAAAAATGATGCTTGTCTGTAAACAGCTGCTTTAGAATTCAGAGAATCTACCGCCATTCGGATCACTTGGATTTTCATACAACTTCATGGATACTTTCCGGCTCAATGGCATCTAATCTGTCAGTATTGAAAAAATTCGACCATTACGGGCAATGAGAAGACCTTCACAATTTTTCCGTTACACGATCGCAGCACTCGCGAGTTGCAGTCTGTTGCTCATACTCTCTGTGTGGCTGCTGATTCTCGGCAGCCTGCCGCACTATGAAGGCAAAGCAATTTTTTCTGAGCTTTCCGCAGCGGTGACGATCGAGCGTGACGCCCTTGGCAGCGTGACGATTAGCGGTCAAAACAGGCATGACCTGGCCGGCGCACTTGGCTTTGTGCACGCACAGGAACGTTTTTTTGAAATGGATTTAATGCGGCGGCAAGCCGCTGGCGAACTGGCAGACATTTTCGGCAAGGCCGCATTACCACTGGACATGGAAATCCGGCAATACCGCATGCGCGCACGCGCCCGGGAATTTCTGGAACAATTGCCGCCGGATCAACAGGCACTACTGCAGGCCTACCGCACTGGCGTCAATAAAGGTCTTAATGCCCTGACCGTGCGTCCCTACCCTTATTTGCTAACGCGCACGCAACCCGTGCAATGGGTTGAAGAAGACAGCCTGCTGGTTATTTTTTCCATGTTTGTCACGCTCAACGACCCAATCAACAAGCGCGAACTCGGTTTGTCAGCCATGCATGCGGCGCTGCCGGACGCTTTGTACCAGTTTTTAACCGCAGGCGGTGGCTCATGGGATACGCCGTTAACTGGAAACCCGCTGGAGTGGCCTCCTATACCGTCCGTCGAGGACTTCAATCTCAGAAAAAAAGATGTCCCGGCGCTGACGAATGGGATTGAGTTCGATGAATCCATACCCGGCAGCAATAACTTCGCGGTTGCGGGAAATCTGGCTGTCATGACCAACGGTGCAGCATTGGTAGCTAACGATATGCATTTGACGTTACGCGTGCCGAATTTGTGGTTTCGCACGCGGCTGATCACTCTCGATAAACATGCGCCCAAAGCCCACCCGCGTTCCGATATCATCGGCATCACATTGCCAGGTTTACCTGCGATTGTTCTCGGCTCCAACCGTCATATCGCCTGGAGTTTCACCAACAGCTATGGCGATTTTATCGACTGGGTGCGTGTTACGCTGGATCCTGATGATAAATCGCGTTATCTCGGCGCTTCGGGCTGGCAACCTATCCGGCGTTATCAGGAAACCATTGATATCCGCAATGCACCTGCAAAAGAAATTACGGTGCACGAAACCGAGTGGGGGCCAATCGTCACACGTGATCATGACGGCGTTCCGCTGGCAATGGTCTGGACAGCTTTGCAACCTGGCGCCATTAATCTTGATCTGATCAAGCTGGAAAATGCACACAATGTTAACGACGCGGCGCAGATCGCACAACGCGCCGGCATGCCGCCACAGAATTTTATTGTCGGCGACAAGCACGGCAACATCCTCTGGACAATTGCCGGGCGCATACCGCTACGTAGCGGCGACTTTGACCCCCGTCTGCCTGCCGACTGGTCGAATCCAGCAACGGGATGGCGAGGCTGGTTGAGTCCCGCCGACTATCCGCTGATTAGCAACCCGGAATCCGGCCGTTTATGGACGGCCAATACGCGCACAGTTGCTATCGATCAACTGGCAATACTCGGTGACGGCGGCTACGATCTGGGCGCCCGGTCCAGACAAATACGCGACAGCATTTTCGCGCACGATCGTTTTTCCGCCAGCGATTTACTTTCGATCCAGCTGGATCACCGCGCCATACTCTATGTGCGCTGGCATGCGTTGCTGATGGAAACGTTAAATCATCCTGGAAATAGCGGATTGTACACGCAGGTGAAAAATATTCTGAGAAACTGGAACGGTCATGCGGCAGTGGATTCGGTTGCTTACAGAATTGTTCGCGGCTTCCGCCAGGAAGTCATTAAAACCCTGTTGAATGCCTATACGGCAGACGTCCAAAAGCGTCACCCTTCGTTCCAATTGCCGCGCCTGAGCCAAATCGAACATGCCGTCTGGCGGCTCATTGAAGAGCAGCCCCTGCACATGCTGCCCCAGTCCCATGACAGTTGGGATGAATTGATTTTCTCATGTATGCAGCAGGTTATCGCTAATCTGCAAAAACAGTCAGACGATATCACTGCACGCACATGGGGCGAAAAGAATGCGGCACACATCAGGCATCCGCTGAGTCAACACCTGCCTGAATGGATCGCTAAATGGCTTGACATGCCGAATGATCCGCTACCCGGCGACATGCATATGCCGCGGATTCAGACACCGAACTTTGGCGCATCCCAGCGTTCGGTCGTCGCACCGGGAAACGAGGAAGCCGGATTTTTCGATATGCCCGGAGGCCAAAGTGGACATCCGCTATCGCCTTATTATGGCAGCGGCCATGCCAGCTGGGTATCGGACAAGCCAACACCCTTTATGCCGGGAAACACAGAAAAAATTCTTACACTAGTTCCCTCTGCGGACTGAATCATTAAAAAATTGACACAACCAATAATGATGTCATTACAATTTCAGGCATAACGGCTTACACGTTAACTCGGTGCATTGACTCCGTATTCCGTCATTCGAATACGGAAAAATTTGGACTATTTCGAGTAAATCAGGCGTGCCGATGAACTTTATATTATGTAGGCTGTCAAGCAAACATAAAAAAAAGCTTGATTTCAAAAAAATGCGGATTATAATGCGGCACTTTTCGGTAACAACTAGAGGAAAATCATGATTACAGAACATAGTACTTTTATCTCTATCGAATCAACATCCATTCATATCCCTGTTACGTAGCTTTCTTGGAAGGAAAATACTCATGCTCATACCTATCTCTCCCGCTGCATTTCAGCAGCAAGCCCAACCTGAAGTACTGTTCGACACCCACCCCGAAGTAAGCCTGGATTTTAACCATGTGCGAGAAAGACTGTCTCACGGTTACGATAAACCATTTTTACTTATCGATTTGAATATTGTTCGACAGAAAGCACGACGCTTTCAAGCCGCCATGCCCCGCGTCCGACCACATTACGCAGTCAAGGCAAATCCCGACCGACGCGTTTTACAAGCGCTCATCGAAGAAGGCGCCGGCTTTGAAATCGCTTCCATTGCCGAACTTGATCTATTGCTTGAACTGGGCGTTCCCGCAGCAGAAATTTTTTATAGTAATCCAATGAAATCCCGAGCATATCTGAATTATGCTGCCAGCAAGGGAGTTGAATGGTATGTCATTGACAGTGTTGAAGAATTACAAAAAATTGTCAGCGTAAAAGCTGACGCAAAACTGTATCTGCGCATCGATACACCGAATATCGGCAGCGATTGGCCGCTGGCGGGAAAATTTGGAACGCATCTGGCCGATATTACACAAATCATTCAGGAAGCTGCCAGACTGAAAGCCGACCTTGCCGGCGTCACCTTCCATGTCGGTTCACAGTGCCGCAACCCCCAAAACTGGCGCGTCGGTATCGAAAGAGCCGTCAATGTATTCAATGAAATGCGGCAGGCTGGCCTAGATCCCCGTTTACTGAATATTGGCGGCGGCTATCCGGTGCGCCATCTAAAACCGATCCCATCCATCGAAGTCATCGCTGCTGTCGTCAACGAAGCAATCGCTGAATTACCTGAGCATATTCAGATCATCGCAGAACCCGGCCGTTATCTGGTCTCTGATTCTGCTTATTTTGTCTGTCAGGTCGTCGGCACAGCAACGCGCAATGAGAAACGTTGGATGTATTGGGATGCAGGGATGTTCGGTGGCATGATTGAAGTCACCGAAGGTCTTAATTACGAAATTTTGACCGATCGCTCAGGAAATTGCGTGCCCTGGTCTATTGCAGGGCCCACATGTGATTCGGTGGATATTCTGATGCGCGATGTTATGCTGCCAGCCGACATCCGGGAAGGAGACATAATCTACGTTCCCAATACCGGCGCATATACGACTGCCTATGCGAGTAATTTCAACGGGTTTCCATTGCCCGATGTATACGTGGTTTAACAGGACATAAAATCCATCAACCATCAGCTCCAGTTCGGCGAAGCAGTCATGGTCTGATTGCTTCGCCGTTTTCATCATATTCAGCTTATCAGAAAGACTGGCTGTCTTTTTTTCGTTCCAGAATCACGAAATGATATTCCAGTGGCGCCTCATGTTCTGTGCTACCCGATGAAAAGTGTTGTTCGCGCGACAGCTCATACCACTCGCCACGGTCAAATTCAGGAAAATAAGTATCTCCATCAAAATCTCGCTGAATCTCGGTGAGATACATACGTTGGGATAACGCCACGGCTTGCCGATAGAGTTCCGCACCACCGATTATGAAGCGCTCACAATCCTCTGCGTACAAACTGTCCACATTCAGCGCCTCTTCCAATGAATGAACAACTGTGGCGCCTGTGACGCGGAAATCCACCTGTTTAGTCACGATAATGTTCGTTCGTCCGGGTAATGGCCGGCCAATGGATTCGTAGGTTTTTCGACCCATGACGATGGCATGCCCCATTGTCAGCGACTTGAAGTGCTTCAGGTCCGTCGGCAAATGCCATGGCAGTGCGTTATGCCTTCCTATGACACCGTTCTTCGCGACCGCTGCCAGTATTGACAAGCAGGGAACTGTCATACTGCAACAGGCGCCTTGATTGGCGGGTGAGGATGATAATTCTTCAGTGTAAAATCCGCATAGCTAAAATCGAAAATGTCGGTAACACCCGGATTCAATTGCATCTCGGGTAATGTTTTCGGTTCGCGGCTTAACTGTTCATGCGCCTGTTCGAGATGATTGAGATAGAGGTGCGCGTCCCCGAATGTATGCACAAACTCGCCTGCCTGTAACCTGCACACCTGAGCAATCATCATCGTCAGCAATGCGTAAGAAGCGATATTAAACGGTACGCCCAGAAAAACATCCGCACTTCTTTGATAAAGCTGGCATGACAGCCTCCCGTTCGCCACATAAAACTGAAACATTGCATGACAGGGCGGCAAATGCATGTTTTCGAGATCGCCGACATTCCATGCCGAAACTATCATACGCCTCGAATCGGGCGTGCGCCTGATTTGATCGATGACCTGCTGGATCTGATCGATAATCTGTCCATCCGGCCCTGCCCAGGCACGCCACTGACGCCCATAAATTGGCCCCAGATCACCATTTTCATCGGCCCATTCATTCCAAATGGATACCCCATGCGCTTTCAAATAACGAATATTGGTATCGCCTTTTAAAAACCATAACAATTCATGGATAATGGATTTCAAATGACATTGCTTGGTAGTAACCAGCGGAAAACCGTCATGTAAATCAAAACGCATTTGATAACCGAATACTGAAAGCGTCCCGGTGCCTGTTCGGTCGGTTTTTTTATGGCCATGCGCCAAAATATGGCGCATCAGTTGGAGGTATTGCTGCATACACTTAACAGTAATCAATCAATTTATCGGACATAGCTGTACAGCGCGGTCAAATTACAGACATATCATATCAAGCATACTATAATAACATTTTTGATTACCGGTAATCTGGGGATGTGGCTACATGACCGTTCATTACCGGTAACAACCAGATTTTCAAGTACGCGTCTAAACGACTTTTACCCAAAATAAAGGACTGACATCAAAGACAACCTGAATGTTACACATCATTTTGCGTATTACCGCACTTCGTTTTTCTTCGCCCGTAATCCGGAAATACCACACACGCTATTGAGTCAGACACAAACGTTTAGAAACACGTATTCATTTCAATTCCTAACATGACGCATCAAGTCATGCATTATTTTATTTTCAACAGGAAAGCAATCAATGCTGGCAACACTTACCCAGAGCGCCTCTTCATTTGATCTGAACACGATAAAAGCATCACATATACTGGTCATCCTTCCGAAACTGGAGAGGCTTCCGAAAAAATATATCATTCCGGGTTTTGATACATTAAAAAAATTACTCGATCGCCGCCAAATAAAACTCAGCAAGATCAGTCAAACTCCTGTCAGCGCTAATCTGGAAAATGGCGCCTTATGTTCCTGGGTCATGATTGACACCGGCAAAACAGTTTTCGAGCAGCAAACCGTCGTTCGTAAAGCTCTCCAGCTGCTTCTGAAAGAAAATCCTGAAGAACTTCACCTTGCCATTTATGGCAACAGCAACCAAAAGTTCTATTTCTCTGAGATCGCAGTTTATACAGCCTGGGTAAACGGCGCGGCACTGCCTGTTCGTAAACAAAAACCCGAAAGAACGTCACTTACCCATATTTACCTGCACGGTTGTAAAGATACCGGCAATTTTACTTTGCAACGCGCGCTTGCTGAAGGTAATCTGCTGGCACGCGGATTGACTGTTCTGCCGCCCAATGAATTAACGCCCCAAACATACTGCGAACAAATCAAGAAACTGGCGGAAAACGAGGGATGGACGTATGAAGCCTACCACCTCAGTAAACTCAAAAAAATGGGTGCTGGTGCTTTTTCAGCGGTTGCGCAGGGTAGCGACACAGAAGACGCCGCTATCGTTCACTTGCATTTTTCGGGCAATAATCAAGATAACCGGAAGCATATCGCTCTGGTCGGAAAAGGTATTTGTTATGATACCGGCGGACATAACTTAAAATCGTCCCGCCATATGCTGGGCATGCACGAGGACATGAATGGCTCAGCTGTGGCCCTTGGTATTTTACTCGCAGCAACGCGCGCCAAAATGCCTTTTGATATTGATTGCTGGCTGGCCATCGCACAAAACCATATCAGCCCACGCGCATACAAGCAAAACGATGTCATTACCGCACTCAATGGCTTAACGATTGAAATTATCCATACCGATGCCGAAGGCCGGATGGTACTGGCAGACACGTTGTCGCTTGCCGAGAAACAAAAACCGGATATCATCATTGATTTTGCAACATTGACCGGCAGTATGCATACCGCGTTAGGTTCACGCATTAGTGGCATTTTCTGCAATCAGGAAAACCTGACACAGAAAGCATTGCTGGCCGGTAAAAAAAGCGGTGAACGCGTCTGCACCTTCCCGATGGAAGACGACTACGATGCAGAGCTAGAAAGCGACATCGCCGATGTAAAACAGTGCGCACTAGGTGGCGAGTATGACCATATTCTTGCAGCGCGTTTTCTCAGCCGATTCGTCAACGACACACCTTGGATACATATGGATTTATCCGCCAGCAGTCATAAAGATGGACTTGGCGCGGTAGGGAGTGAAGTAACGGGATTCGGTGTAAACTGGGCGGTTGAACTGTTTAAGCAGTTATAACACGACTGTACAACTATTGAATCTTTTCCAGGTCAAGCCCCCATTCAAACGGATTCTCGGCACTTACAATAGTATCCATTGACTTGGAAAGATCAACAATTTCTACCGGAATATGCGCATTGGTACGGACCGAAAAAAACACTTTAACCATCGGGGTAACAAGACTTTTTTCGGATTGTTCGACCACCATCCCCAGCCTACCGGATTTCAGTTTTATTAACGTGCCATTCGGATAAATACCGATTGTTTTAACAAATGCGCGAAACACGGTTTCATCAAAATGACCGTCTTTCCAGACCGCCATTTTTTTTATGGCATCGGCGGGTTCCCACCCTTTTTTATAGCAACGTTCTGAAGTAATCGCATCATAGACATCGCAAACGGCACCCATACGGGCATGCAACGTCAGATTGTCAGCAGACAGCTTGTCGGGATAACCGCAACCATCCATGCGCTCATGATGGTGCAAGCATACATCCAGCGCCGGTTCGCTCGCCTGATAGACGGTTTTGAGTATTTCCCATCCACGGCGTGGATGGTCTTTTACAATGTCGAATTCTTTATCCGTCAGCTTTCCCGGCTTATTCAACACTTCGATGGGAACGGCCATTTTGCCGATATCATGCAGTAACCCTGCAACGCCAATCTGTTTGAGTTCTTCGCCCTTTATTCCCAGTTGCTTACCTAACGCGACCATCAGCACACATACAGCAACTGAATGCAGATAAGTATATTCATCTGCAGTTTTTAATCGGATCAAGCTGAGCAGTGCATTGGTATTGCGCTGCATCGATTGATTGATCTCATCAACTAAAATAATCGCTTCATCTACTTGAACTGCTTTGCCCATGCGCACTTCGCTAAACATGGTTGTGACTGCCTCTTTGGTTCTACTGTGAATTTTACGGGCAACTTGCAGTTCTTCCTCAAGCGGTACTTTTTCGATTTTTTTAATTACCGACACAACCTGAACAGGCGTATCACTGACCTGTTCAGCTTTAGCGGCTTCGGGCTGCAACACGTCAATATCATGTCCCTTAACTGTATCAATCCAGAATTCACTGACACCACTATTGACGAGTTTCTCCAGATCTGACTGTTCAGACAACAAAAACGAATCTTTCCAGAATGGGTGCTCCATCCAGTTCCCGCATATTTTATGAACATACATTCCCAAACGTGCATCGGCAACATGAATTTTCTTTAACATAAGTCTTATGAAGTGCGCTATCGAGAACGAAGATGAAATTTATTTAACTATCTGTATCTCAAAAAACAATGCTTTCTAGTCTTTAACGACAAAACACCCAAAGAAAGATAAAAGGTCAAATGTTCTGGACAATGGCAAGTTAGCTATCAATGTCGGTGGTACAATTCTTCCTAACAGCATCGTTAAACCAGTCTTCCTGTGTATTTCGAAAAACAGAATTCAAGCAGTTCACATTCTATTAAAATCTGGATATCTTGAAGTCAGAAATAACCGGATAAATCTGATATAAATCCGAAACCATTCCTTTACCGGAGTTATGCTATGTCTACTATTGAATCCGTTCTAAATGAGTCGCGTGTATTTCCGCCGAGTGCCGAATTTATCGAGCAAGCCAATGTATCCGGGCCGGAAGCCTATCGGAAATTATGCAACGAAGCCGAAACTGATTATCAGGCGTTCTGGGCACAACAAGCCAGAAAACATATTCTCTGGCACAAACCGTTTACGCAAATACTGGATGACAGTGAGTCGCCTTTTATTAAGTGGTTCTCAGACGGCGAATTGAACGTATCATATAATTGTCTTGACCGCCATTTGACTACACAACCCGACAAAACAGCGATTATCTTCGAGTCGGATGAAGGCGAAGTCCTAAGCGCAACTTATCGCGATCTGCATCAGCGTGTATGCAAACTGGCCAATGCCCTAAAGGCACACAACCTTACAAAAGGTGATCGCGTTGTAATCTACATGCCGATGCGTATCGAAGCGGTCGTCGCGATGCAGGCCTGCGCACGCATTGGTGCGATTCACTCAGTGGTTTTTGGCGGATTTTCATCCAAAAGTCTGCACGAGCGCATTACAGATGCCGGTGCAAAAGCGGTTATCACTGCAGATGAACAAGTGCGCGGCGGCAAGCACCATGCCCTCAAGACAACAGTTGATGAAGCCTTGGGGATGGGCGGAACCGAATCGGTTAACACCGTAATCGTATATCAGCGCTCAGGTTGCCCAATACCATTTAACCCAGCCCGCGATCTCTGGTGGCATGAGATCATGCAAGAGACCAGTACCAACTGCGAGCCGGTTTGGGTAAACGCAGAGCACCCGCTGTTTACACTCTATACCTCGGGCTCAACCGGCAAACCTAAAGGTGTACAACATTCCAGCGCCGGTTATCTGTTGGGCACAATGGTCAGTATGGAGTGGGTTTTTGATTACAAACCGTCCGATATTTTCTGGTGTACCGCGGATGTCGGCTGGATTACCGGTCATAGCTACGTGACTTACGGACCACTTGCCATGGGCGCAACCCAGATTATCTTTGAAGGCGTGCCTACCTACCCGCACCCTGGAAGATTCTGGGAAATTATAGACAAACATCACGTCACCACATTTTACACCGCGCCCACTGCAATCCGCTCATTAATCAAACTTGGAGCGGATCTGCCAGATCACTATCACTTGTCATCTTTACGTCTACTCGGTTCCGTAGGGGAACCAATTAACCCGGAAGCATGGATGTGGTTTTATCAAAAAATCGGCCGCTCGCGCTGTCCTATTGTTGATACTTGGTGGCAAACGGAAACCGGTTGCCATATGATTGCGCCACTCCCGGGCGCTTTATCACTCAAGCCAGGCTCCTGCACTTTGCCACTGCCCGGAATTGTTGCATCCGTTGTCGATGAAAACGGCCAGGAAGTTGAACGCGGCCGCGGTGGATTTCTGGTTATCAAAAAACCATTCCCATCACAAATCCGTACCTTGTGGAAAGATCCGGAACGTTTCAAGAAAGCCTACTTCCCGCATGATGTTGCAGGCGGTCGCTATTATTTAGCAGGCGACTCCGCTCATCGTGATGAAAATGGTTACTTCTGGATTATGGGACGCATAGACGATGTGCTCAACGTTTCAGGTCATCGTTTGGGTACCATGGAAATTGAATCGTCACTGGTTGCCAACCCTCTGGTCGCTGAAGCGGCGGTAGTGGGCAAACCGCATGAAGTCAAAGGTGAAGCCATTGTTGCTTTCGTCGTGTTAAAAGGCGATTTTCCACAGGAAACAGACAAAGCCCGGATTGTCACCGAATTGCGGGAATGGGTTGCACAGGAAATCGGGCCAATCGCAAAACCCGAAGAAATCCGGTTTGGCGAAAATCTTCCCAAAACCAGATCCGGAAAAATCATGCGCCGACTTTTGCGTGCATTGGCCAAAGGCGAAGAAATCACCCAAGATGTATCAACCTTGGAAAACCCGGCGATACTCGATCAATTACGGCAAGCACATTAATTTTGCTTGCAACAGTTCACACTATTAAAACAGAAATAAAATGACTACATCGCTCGTTACCGATTATGAACATGGCATCAGTGCCATTGATGCACAATTTCACCGGCCTCGGCGCGCCGCCATTCATCTGATTGTCGAAGACGGTAAAATGGCACTCGTTGATACCGGCACAACATCGTCCATTTCTGGCGTGATTAGTACTATTGAAGAAAAGAATCTCTCTGCTGAGGACGTCCATTATATTATTCTCACCCATATTCATCTCGACCACGCCGGGGGAGCCAGCGAGTGTATGCGCCGTTTTCCAAATGCCAAACTGGTTGTGCATCCACGTGGCGCACGTCATATGGCTGACCCGAACAAGCTAGTTGCCGGTGCAATTGCAGTATATGGAAAAGCAGCGTTCGAACGTGTTTATGGTGAAATCCGCCCTATCGATAGACAGCGGATTATCGAGGCGTCTGACGAAAGTCGCATCGAATTAAACGGTCGATCATTACTGTTTATTGATACACCCGGTCATGCGCGACATCATAACTGTATCTACGATGAACAAAGTAACGCATTTTTCACGGGTGATACATTTGGCGTATCCTACCGTGAGCTAGATGTCAGCGGCATAGAGTTTGTCTTTCCAACCACCACGCCTGTACAGTTTGACCCTTCCGCCGCACACGCATCGCTGGACAGAATCATGCGCTTTAACCCAGAATTCGCATTTCTTACACATTACAGCCGCATCAGTCACCTGCACCGTCATGTTGAATCCATGCATAATCTGATTGATGCGCATGTGAAAATCGCCCGTAGCGCAGGTACCGATCATAATGGGCATGATGACAGATTCACGACAATTTCATCAGCACTGCAATCGTTATTGTTACAGCGTATCCGTAAACATGGGAGCCGATTACCCGAAGCAGAAATTACTGCTTTAATCAGCTCCGATGTTAAATTAAATACACAAGGCCTGGAACACTGGCTTGACCATGCGAATTAAGTACAACATAAAAGTTAACGAACTCAAATAATCTTGCAATGCAAATTCTTTACAAAATAGCCTAATACTTGCCGCCTTTCGATTACTTAGTCATGTATTTGACAGTAAATTTGATTTTAAGTACATTGCAGTTCGTTCAATAACCATAGCTTCATACACACAATTATTTTTTTATCCGAATCTATAGGAACGCCTTTTGTCAATCTCCTTGATCCTTTTGTTTTAAACAATAAAAAGGTATTCAGAAATTTTGATACAGTTGAATGTTTTCATAATAAAAAAATAGGAGTAAGTAGTTGTCACAAATAAACGTAGAAACACCAACAAATTTAATTAGATTTAATCCAGACAAGCTGACTCAAGAAGCTATTGACGTATTACGGTCTATATTCGATAAAAGTGGCTATAACAATACAGTTTGCCTGCCATGTCCTGGCGGAGGCAGCTTGCTAGGAGAACCAGCGCGCATTGTCAGGTTTTTACAAGGACATGAAAATTGCTGGAAACGTTCTCCTCAATCAGGCTTATATCGTCACTTATTTCAATTAAAGAAAGGCAATTCACCATTGGTGCTTTTTGATCTGTTTTGGTTGAACAAACAGCTTCCATTCAGTCAATTGAAAGACGTTCTCAGTGATGATTCTGTTCACTTGCTCCGTGAAGCTTCTATTCTATCTATTCAAAATGATACTGTCAGAGCAAAGGTTCGTTGTTACCCTTTGTACGGTAAATATTTTTTCTTTGACCCAAACTGGGAGCAGCAGGACTTTGTATACATGGGCTGGGATTCACGCTTATTAGTTGATGTAACCGCTAGTTATACCAAAGGCCAACATTTTAATAGAGTACTGGATCTCTGTACCGGAAGTGGAATACAGGGATTATCATTGTCCGCAAAATCGAATGAAGTATTCTGCGCAGATATTAATCCAAGGGCAATTCAATTCGTCCAGGCAAACGCAAAAATAAATGGAATTACCAATGTCCAAGGCATTACCAGCGATGCCTTTTCTAACACTCCGGGTAATTACGATTTAATAATGGCAAACACACCTTATGTACCTGGAGATGGTGGGGAATTGCCGATTGTTGGCGGCGATTTAGGAATCGAATTTACACTACGCCTAATTGAACAAATACCAGACAAAATTACAGATCAAGGCATGGCTATCTTGTATACAAGTGATCCCATCGTTAACGGAAAACGAAGATTATTGGAAAAAGTTAAAAAGCAGCTTGGCAAATATCCTTTTCAACTAACTTTAATTCCACTTTTTCGTGTTAATTATCCTCAAACTATTCCAATGATGCAACATTATGACCGCCTAAATCTAAGCGGATATGATGATTGCATTCTAATTATCCAACATGCAACGAAATTTGAGACACGACGTCGATCATGGGATTGGATGTACTATCAGAGAACTTGTTTTGACTCTTGGCTAGATTGGAAAAAACGTTCTAAACAAAAGTAAATACAAGGCTGTCTTGTTCCACAGTGAGGTAGAAGGAAAACAGCACTCATAAAAAACACAATTCAAGATTCAAAAAAAAACCCCTCAGAAGAGGGGTTTTTTAATATATGCTTGGCAGTAACCTACTTTCACATGCGAATGCACACTATCATCGGCGCAACTTCGTTTCACAATTCTGTTCGGGATGGGAAGATGTGGTTCCAAAGTGCTATTGCCACCAAGCGAAACTTTATATTCGCTTACATAATTATATTTATTTGAAAAGTATAGGTTAGATATATTCTTGCAAATTCTAATTTCGATTTACAAAAGCTTTAAAATTATAGGATCAAGCCTCACGGTCAATTAGTATCGGTTAGCTTAACGTATTACTACGCTTCCACA
>JACKLV010000007.1 GCA_024235755.1 Burkholderiales bacterium
CAACAGCGCGGAACAGCGATCATAAACTGACATCGGCCGATGTCCTGCACGAACTCGAACGTACACGCCCCTTGTCCGTGGTAATGGCAGAACGGATCGGCAAGCTGCGTGCTTGGGCACATGACAGAGCGGTATTGGCGGACGATCTGCATGATTAAGTGGCAGCGTTGATGTGGTTCAATAGACCTGGACACTTGAAACAAATATTAAAGGAGGCAGCGGTCTTCTTTGCAAAAGAAACGAAGTAAGGTATTTGTTTATTGCCCAAAAAAAGAAGACCTATTCGGTTGGTTGCTGGAAAACGCGAAGCTTGATGCGGGAAGCCGGAATACGAGCGAGATACCGGAAGAAGCACAAAGTGACAACGAATAGTAACCACAAGTAATCGGTATTTGAGAACAGGCTGAATCGGCAATTTGATGTTGCAAGGCCGAATTAGGCCTATATCAGCGACATTACGTACATCTGGACGTTGGAAGGCTGGTTGTATCTGGCGGTTGTCATTGATTTGTTTTCCAGAAAGGTAGTTGGCTGGAGCATGAGCACAAGAATGAAAGCGAGACTGGTTTGTGATGCATGAAGATGGTCATCTGGCAGCGCCGGCCACAAGCTGGTTTGATTGTCCATTCGGATCGCGGTTCACAGTATGCCAGTAAGGCATACCGGAGATTATTGAAATCTCATGGCTTTATCGGCAGTATGAGCCGCCTGGGCAATTGTTGGGATAACGCCGTTGCTGAAAGTTTTTTTGGCAGTCTTAAACAGGAACGCTGCCAGTGGATGTATTCCAGATATGAATGTAGCCTGCAGCTGTTATAAAACACAGCGATATAGTGCAAGATATCCTGCTGAGCCGCGTAGCGGATTTGATAGACAGAAACCCTAATCAATTTGAGGCAAGAAGTGGAAAACAATAAAAGTCGCTTAACTGGTGTGTCCGGTTTTACTTGGTCAGGTGGGATTTGGCGCAAAGATCAGCGTCAATCTAACCGGCGACAAGCTGGCGCATATCGACAAATTGCACTGGAACGCATGTCATGAAGGTCATGATCTTCAGTGGCAGGTAAAAGCCTACAAAAATCGTAC
Source organism: Burkholderiales bacterium (assembly GCA_024235755.1). GTDB lineage: Bacteria > Pseudomonadota > Gammaproteobacteria > Burkholderiales > Nitrosomonadaceae > Nitrosomonas. The sequence continues at coordinate 1,087 of JACKLV010000007.1, forward strand.
GGTTATTACCCTGAGATCGTTATCGCTGATAGACTCTATGGTTCGCGCGACAATCGCAGCTATCTGGAGAGTCACAATATCCGCTTCACAGGCAAACCCCATTAGGACGCCCACCAAAGCTACCACTGAAAACCAGAATGAGCTGGAGCGACTCAAAACACTGCGCCGGCAGGAATATCGGGAAAGAATTCCGATTGAAGGCAAGTTTGGACAAGGCAAATATGGCTATCGTCTCAACAATATCCGGGCCACACGTGCCGATACATCGATTGCCTGGATAAATGCCATCTTTCTAGTCATGAACCTACTGGTACTGATGCAGGTTTCTTCGATTTATGAAACTTACCCTTAAAATGATGCTCCAGGTAATAATTTCTTCATGCTCAAAAAAATTGGGCATGCATGCGGTTGTCTATTCATCTCAAGACGAAATTATTGCTTGCTAGGTTAAATGGTTTGATGAGAGCCCTATTTAGTAAATGGAAATCTCGGAGAAAGCGCAGAATACTTTGCGATCGATAAACTTCGCTTTACAAATTCAGTTGCTTTCATGGGGTTTTGGGCTAGTGGAGTCAGCCGTCGCGCTTGTTTGATCTTCCAGTGTTGCCGAGATATGATTTTCCTGACCATTGCTCTGTGATTCATCGTTCTCGCTGCTGGGTTTGACGTCAAACCAGCGATACAGCGTTGGTAAAACAACCAGCGTGAGTAATGTCGATGTAATCAAACCGCCTATCACAACTATGGCGAGCGGACGCTGTACTTCGGAGCCAGGGCCGGTTGCAAATAAGAAGGGAACCAGTCCCAGCATGGCGACAGTTGCAGTCATCAAAACCGGACGGAAACGCTGCTCGCAGCCACGGACTACTGAGACAGGTATGCTGGCGCCTTGTTCTCGTTGTTCACGGATAAACGAGATTAATACAACGCCATTTAATACGGCAATTCCCCATAATGCGATAAAACCGACGGATGCGGGCACTGATAAATATTCTCCGGAAATGAACAGACCTGTGATTCCGCCGATTGAAGCGAAGGGAAGCACCAGTATAATCAGCGAAGCCAATTTGACCGAGTTAAACAGCATAAATAATAAAAAGAAAATGGCTGCGATAGTTAAAGGCACGATAACGGAGAGCGTCGCCATTGCACGCTCCATATTTTCAAACTGGCCACCCCATTCAAAGTAATAACCTTCCGGCAGTTTCATCTCTTCCGCAACACGCTGTTGTATTTCTTCTACAAAACCACCCATGTCCCGTTCATGGACATTGGCGCCGACAACAACTCGGCGTTTGGAAAATTCGCGATTTATTTGTGCCGGACCGTCAACGACTTGGATATTGGCAACGGATTCCAGGGGAATCAACGCGCCGCCGGGAACCATGCCGCCATTTGACCCAGGAAGTTTCTCCGGTGTGCGCAGCAACAAGTCTTTAATCGCATCGACATTGTCACGGAATTCTAGTGGTAGACGCATAACCAGTTCAAATCGCCGCTCGTTCTCGAAAACAGTCGAAACTACTTTGCCACCAACGGTCCGGATCAAATCATTGACATCTTCAACATTGATACCATATCTCGCAATGGCGTCTCGGTTAATATCAATCACTAAAGTTTGCTGTCCCGATAACGGTTGTACCCGAATATCCCTGGCACCTCTGACTGTTCTCATGATCCGCGCCAGTTGCTCCGACAGCAAGCGCAGTTGTTCCAGATCGTCGCCGAAAATTTTAACAGCGACCTGTGAACGCTCTCCTGTAATCATTTCGTCAACACGTTGCGCAATCGGCTGAGAAATGGCGATACTGACACCGGGTAATGTTGACAACACTTTGCGGATGTCTGCATCCACTTCATCCTGACTGCGTCCAGAGTCCGGATCCAGGGTGATAATAGGGTCTGATTCATGCGGTCCGGCCGGATCGGATGGCTCTTTGCCGCGCCCTAATCTGGATACTGCGCTTTCGACTCCCGGTACGGTAGCAATTCGCTTCATCGCTTCAAATTCTATTTTTATCGAATTTTCCAAAGAGATTGACGGTGCTCGGATAATGACCGGCGTCAGTGCACCTTCTTTTAAAATTGGAATGAATGAAGTTCCCAAAAACGGAAACAGCATAAATGAAGAAATCAATAAGCCGAGTGCGACCATAATCGTCGTTTTTTCGTGCGTTAGTGCTCTATTCAATAAATTCTGGTAGCGTTTTTTGAGATATGCGATAACTGGTGTGTCGTGATCAGCGCCGCCCTTGAGACCATAAGCGCAGAGTACCGGGGATAGCGTGAGCGAAACGATTAATGAAACTGCTAGAGCGATGGCGATGGTATATGCCAGTGGACTGAATGTTTTACCTTCCATGCCTTCCAGCGTCATCAATGGCAGGAATACCAGTATGATAATACAGATACCAAAAATCAAAGGTACGCCAATTTCAACTACAGCGTCACGTATGATTTGCAGTCTTTCTTTTAAGGAACTACCGGCATTTCCTAGCCGGTGATAGACGTTTTCAACCACGACTACGGTTGTATCGACAATGAGGCCGATAGCGATTGCCAACCCTCCCAGTGACATCAGATTGGCCGAGATTCCCTGATGATTCATGACTATAAAGGTAATGAGAGGCGCAATAATCAATGTCGCCACGACAATCAGGCTGGAGCGCACATCGCCCAGAAAAATGAACAAAACGATAATGACCAGAATAATACCTTCGATCAGTACCTGGGTTACAGTCCAGAGCGCGGCGTCAACCAAATCGGAACGATCATAAAAAGGAACAACTTGCAGCCCCCCCGGTAGCAGGTTGCGTTCGTTAATTTCGGTGACTTTTTCCTGAACTCGCGCCACGATTTCCTTGGCATTACCGCCCATTAGCATCATGACAATTCCGCCTGCAGATTCTGTGTAACCGCCTTTGATCAATGCACCTTGACGTACTGGTCCGCCAAATTCCACTTCAGCAACATCGCGGACAAATACCGGGATACCATCGATTTCTTTGAGTACAATGTTTCTGATGTCATTGAGGGTCGAGATCAATCCGTTCGTTCGGATCAAGTATTGCTCGGCATGCAACTCCAAAATATTTCCACTGGCATTGGCATTATTGTGAGCCAGAGCACTGTCAACATCCGACAAGGTCAGATCGTAATAACGCAACCTCTCCGGATCGACTAATACTTGATACTGCTTTTCGTATCCGCCGAGTGAATTTATTCCGGCAACCCCTTGAATTGAGCGCAACATGGGTCGTACCACCCAATCCTGAATCGTACGGCGTTCCATTAACTCTTCCACGGATAGCTCACGTGTGCCGTCACTGGGGTGATCCAACGTATATTGGTATATTTCACCCAGTCCTGTGGTTACCGGGCCCAATTCAGTGACTACGCCTTCGGGCAGTTGATCCACAACAGCTATGTAGCGTTCCATGACTAACTGTCGTGCAAAATAGACGTCTGTATCATCGGTAAAAACGAGGGTAATGATAGTTAACCCGCTTTTATTCAGAGAACGCATTTCTACCAGTCCGGGTAAGCCTGTCATGGCAATTTCCACCGGGATTGTTATCAGACGCTCGATTTCTTCCGCGCTGCGGCCTTCAACGCGTGCAGCAACGATTACCTGAATATTGGTGACATCTGGAAAAGCATCGACTGAAAGTTTTGTGGCAGCACGTAAACCGAAAGCGAGCAGAATAAGTGCAATAATAACGACTAGAAGCCGTTGCTTGAGCATGGCTTGTACAAGGGATGACAGCATGAGTTATTCCTTTCTATCGAGCTTACGTTCGCTATCTATATGGAAAGCGCCATCGATAACAATATGTTGCCCGACTGAGAGTCCCGATATTACAGGACGCAAATTACCAATTTCAGGCCCCAGTTCAACCGGTATGCGTGAATAGGTGTGATTGCCTTTGTTTAAGTACACATAATCCCTATTCAGTTCGCGCACAATTGCTGATTCAGGTATCACAAGCTGTTCTTGCGGGGTTTCTATGATACGCATGGATGCCAACATGCCGGGTTTCAGTTTGCGATCCTGATTTTCTACGACAGTTCGCACCATAACTGTTCTGGTTTGTGGATTGACCGTATCAGAGACATAAATTATCAGAGCGTCTAAGATAATATTGCCAAGTGCGGGTACCTGAATCTCAACATTCTGACCAGCCGTTACATTACCGGCAATATGCTCCGGTACGTCACCAACTGCCCAGACAGTCGATAAATCAGCGACTTTAAAGAGCTGATCGGATGGCTGCACTACTTGACCAGCGACAACGTTACGTTCAATGATTGTACCGCTTTTGGGAGATGAGATACCAACAGAGGGAAGTATCTGTCCGCGCTTGACCAAATCATTGACTGCATTCTTATATACACCCAGTAAGCGTAATTGGTCTTTTGCTGCACTAAGTTCTGCGCGTGATACTTGTAGTTCAGCTTCTCTACGTTGAAGTTCTGCCGCGCCAATCACATCAGCATCGAGCAGCAGTTTGGCGCGCTTTGCCGCACGCTCATTTAAAACTGTCATGGAGTGTGCACGAAGATAGGCCAATTGGGCGGTGGTTAACTCAGGGCTGGAAATCCTGGCGAGGGTCATACCGGCATCAACGCTGTCGCCCAGTTCAACATTAACTTCAACTATGCGTCCTGTAACATTCGCTCCGACACGTATCAGTTGCTGTTCATTGACTTTGATATGGCTTGGTACCTGTATTTTATCGGCCAGACCGGTCAGTTTAAGTGTTTCAGTTTTAATCCCTTCCGCCATTGCTTCGCTCAGGGTAATGATGTTTGGATTCTCCTCCTCCGCTGCATCAGATAGTTCGGTTTGTTTGTCGTTTTTGTTGCCGGTGCTTTCGCCGTTACTGCAAGCAACAGTCAGAAAAAGAATAAATAGGAGACAGATTGTTAAGCGGGTTGAGAATTTCATTCGATGATGTGCTCCTTGGGGTAATGGGCGCGTAGTCGATCTATTTCTGCTGCGGCAGACTGTAATTCAAAGCGTGCTTGTAACAAGTCACCGAGCACGCCACGCAATACACGCTGGGTATCCAGTACCTCGATAAAGCCGCGTTCGCCAAGACGATAGGCCGTTTGGGCAATATTTAACGCCAGTTGCGCTTCTGTAACAATACCGCCTTCAAACATTTCAACCCTGCGACGGGCGATTTCTTTGGCTTGCCAGGCAGATTCAAGTTGCTGACCAATTTCAAAACGACGATATAAAAGGGTGTCACGGAGACGGGCTGAGTCATAAATGGCGCTGTCAATTTCACCGCGGCGTCTATAAAACAAAGGAATCTCTAGATTTACACCTGCCACGTTTGTGGAAAACTGAGCGTCTTGATAATTTTCGTACAAAATATTTACGCGCGGCAAAACAGATGCTTTTTCTCGGTCAATACGTAAACTGGCGCTTTCTTGTTCTGCTTCTAAGCGCCGTATATCGGGATTCGACTGCACAACTTCCTGACGCAATTCTTCCAGGGTCGGAAAATTGACAGGATCATTAAGCGATGCACTGATTTCGAAACCGCTTTGCAATGCACCTGCTGCGAGCTGTATCAGCGCTACGCGGGCGCGTTCTGCATTCAGCATTGCAGCTTCCATACGGTTTTCTGCACTGAGCACTTCGGTTTCGGCTCTGATTAGTTCAAAACGGGCAGTTTCCCCTACATCGACACTGACTTTGATGCGGCGGTAAATTTCTTTCATCAAATCATAAATACCTGTTTCCATCCGCGCTTCTTCCTGGCGTAACAACAACTCATAAGCGCGAACGCGCAATTGGGCGGCTAGGTCGGCACGTACCTGATCTAGACTGGCCTGCCTTGCTTCAACAAGCGCTTCAGATGAACCGATGCGGGCGGAACGTAAAAATGGATTTTCAATGGCTTGGCTTACATTCACCTCACGATAGTTGTTAGATGGACCAGTTATTGATGAAGGTAGACGTTTGCTTTGAGGTCCAACCTTGATCGAAACGTTTGGATTGGGAAAGGCTTCGGCCGCTACAACATCCGCCTTCGCCATATCAACCTGCGAGCGCGCAGCCTGAACCAGACCATTCGCCTGTAAGCCTAGTTTTTGCAGATCGACTATGCTCAGACTGGTAAATTCCTGGGCTGATAAAGGTGTCGCAAGGGAAAACAGAATAAGACTGATGAAAGAGTGCCGCAATAAAAAGGTCTGCATGGTCTGCATTAGGCCTTTGAGATAAATAAAATATTTTGTTGAGAATAATTGGAATGCTTGCAAAACGGTTTCGCGATTCTAAAACTCCACTATTTTAATGGTCTGAGGAGTGTTTGTTATTGTTAAATACATGTTATCGCAAAATCAGAATTCATCAATGTGCAATTAGCGTCACCTTTTCTTTTTAGTTTCAAAAATCGCATGTTGCTGTCTGCAAGTGTTCAGATAAAGGTTTCGCCGTTGATGTTATTTGAAAAAACCTGAATAGTACCTGAACGGCGTGCGTATGCAAATTGAAAGCGAAAAAATCTAATTGTGTTTGCACTTCACAATTTTCTGAATATGATTTTAGGGTATTTCTAAAAAATATCAATCATATGCGTGTTTACATTTTTTGCTCGCGTTTCGTTTTGTTTGAAGCTTTGGATTTCTAGAGGCACGCTTTAAAGTGAATTGCTGCTGTATGCAAGTAAATAATGCAATGATGTGATAAAGCCATCAATATAAAGCCATCAATTAGTGCTGGTCAAGTAAGCAGTGCTGCAATAGCAGCGGGAATATCGGGTAAGGTTGTTTCATGGCCTCTGAGCCGAAATGCCCTTCACCGGTTATCACGACCAGAGTGCCTTCCAAAGTTTGTTGCATGAAACCACCTTGCTCAAGGCCACAGTCCCAAGGGTCATTATCGGAATGAAAAAAGGTCAACATGGGGCAATTCGCTTTAATCATGTCTACGCAGAATTCCGCCGGATAAGTTAAATCATAAGGCTGTCCGCCAGACAACGGCTTAATAAATCCGGCAACAGAAATGGCATGCGTCGCAGTAAATTCTTTTCGGGACAGCAGTCTTAAAATTAGCGATCCGCCTGCGGAATGCCCGACCATCAAATCGAAATGACGGAAAGGTGAATGCAAAGTAACTTCGTTAACCCATTTGTCCAGATCATCGAAACTTGCGCATTCGGATAATGAGGGTGTCCATACGTCAAACATGCGCTTTTCCAACTCTGTTTTCAACCATGGTATCCAGTAACTGTTTGCAGAGCCGCCAAGTCCGTGAAAAATTGCAGCCGTTTTTTTCATACTCATTTTTGATATTTTGATAGACAATCAGAAGACAGAGAAAACAGGTAACTGACACTATTATAGTGTAACAACCTCATTCTATTTTGGTATTGAAATATTCATTGAGATGTCAAATGTGACTTGTCTGAAATTTTGTTATATTTTATCGTTGGTCAGTTTATGAAATATCAAGAGCAAGCTATAATAAAAATTTTCCGAATAAATTCATGAGACGCCTTTTATTCCCACTGCTTTTTCTGACTGCGTTCCCGTTGCCGTTATTTTCTGCCGCGGTATCCGCTCAGCAGCCCGAGATATCGATTGCAGCTAAAGCCTATATGCTGACGGATTATCAATCCGGTCAGGTACTGGCCAGCCAGAATCCGCATGAACGTGTTGAACCGGCATCGTTAACCAAACTAATGACGGCTTATATTGTTTTTACGGGGCTTAAGCAGAATCGCATACAGCTCGACCAGGTGGTGCCTGTTTCAGACAAAGCTTGGCGTATGATCGGATCGCGTATGTTTATCGAACCGAATAAGGCGGTGACGGTTAATGAACTGATTCACGGTATGATTGTTCAGTCCGGGAATGATGCTTGTATCGCATTGGCTGAGGTAGTCGCGGGATCTGAGGAAATATTTGTGCAAATGATGAATCAGGAAGCACAGCGTCTCGGTATGAAAAATACGCATTTTATGAATACCACAGGCTTGCCTCATCCTGATCATTATACGTCTGTACATGACCTGACCTTGCTGGCGGCAGCTATCATCCGCGATTTTCCCAACTTTTATCCATTCTATTCACTTAAAGAGTACACCTACAATAATATTACGCAGCCAAACCGTAACCGTTTGCTATGGTTGGATCCGCATGTGGACGGTATGAAAACTGGTTGGACGAAATCCGCCGGTTATTGCCTAATAACTTCGGCCAAGCGCGACAAGAGACGTCTGATTTCTGTTGTGATGGGAGCGGCGTCCGCGAATGCGCGCAGTATGGAGAGTCAGCGGTTGTTGAATTACGGCTTTCAGTTTTATGACACTGTGCATTTATATAAAACAGGTGAGGTATTGACTTCAATTGAGTTGTGGAAAGGTTCTCAAGATGTGCTAAAGGCCGGATTCAGCAGCGACGTTTATTTTTCAATACCTAAAGGGCAGGCGGATAATCTCAAAGCCACAATGGAATACAAACAGCCGTTGATTGCACCGGTAAGTGCAGGGCAGGTGGTGGGTACTGTAAAATTCACTTTGAATGGCGAGTTGGTGGAGAGTTATCCACTGGTTGCGCTGGAAGACGTGGAATTAGGAAATTTTATCGGCCGCGCCTGGGACAGCTTTATGCTGCTGTTTAATTAATTGCTGATTTGATGCGCTATCAGTTTAGGTATTAATAAAGGCCGGGTATGATATTTCTGAATGGACAGTTTATGCCGATCGAAAAGGCGTGCGTTTCTGTGCTGGATCGCGGTTTTATTTTTGGTGATGGTGTGTATGAAGTTATTCCGGTTTATTCGCGTCGTCCTTTCCGGTTGGAAAAACATTTGCGTCGCCTGCAGCACAGCTTGGATGGCATTCGCCTGAAGAATCCGTATACCGATGATCAGTGGAAAGAATTGATTGGGCAGGTTATCGATAAGAACGAAAGCGAAGATCAATCCGTATATTTGCATATTACCCGGGGCGTGGCCAAGCGCGACCATCCTTTTCCGGATGTGCCGCCTACAATTTTTGTGATGAGCAACCCATTGTTATCTCCGTCTCCCGAATTGCTGGAAAAGGGAGTGGCGGCGGTTACCGCCAGTGATAATCGCTGGATCCGTTGCGATATCAAATCCATTTCGCTGCTACCGAATGTATTATTGCGCCAGATGGCCGTCGATGCCGGAGCGGCTGAAACAATACTGATCAGAGACGGTTACCTGACTGAAGGATCGGCCAGTAATATATTTATTGTCAGAGATCAGGTACTTTTAGCGCCGCCCAAGAGCCATTTGATGCTTCCGGGGATAACCTATGACGTGATGCTTGAGCTGGTTGCTGAAAATCATGTTATCCACGAGGTGCGGGAAATTTCTGAGGAAGAGTTGTTTTCCGCAGAAGAGATTATGTTGACATCTTCAACCAGAGAAATCATGGCGGTGACCCGATTAAATGAGCAACCGGTCGGCAGCGGCAATCCCGGCGCGATGTTCAGGCAATTGCACCAGTTTTATCAACAGTATAAGGCGACGCACATGCGTGGCGGTACGGTCGGTTGAGTGCCGTTGATCATCCATTTGACTATCAATAATGGATATGCATGAAGAATCGATAATTGAGTATCCGTGCGATTTTCCTATCAAAATCATGGGTAAGGCAGAACAGGATTTTGCCCGGGTTGCGCTGGAAATCGTCAAGCATCACGCGCCTGATTTTGATGAAGCCACAATGGAAATTCGTGCCAGCAAGGGCGGCAACTATCTCAGTATCACCTGCACAATTCGCGCCACTTCACGCCGCCAGCTGGATCAATTGTACTGTGCATTAACAGAGCACCCGATGGTTTCGGTGGTGCTCTGACATGGCTGTAAATCCTTTGACTGCGCAGAATGCTGGCAGTGAATCGAACTTCGGTTTTATTGTGAAGCAAATGGGGCTTGTCGAGTATGGAATCACCTGGCAAGCGATGAAAGACTTTACCCGTACGCGCACATCACTGACCACCGACGAGATATGGCTGTTGCAGCACCCGGCAGTATATACGCAAGGTGTGGCAGGTAAACCCGAACATCTGCTGATTGACAGTGGCATTACCGTCATTAAAACAGATCGGGGCGGACAAATTACCTATCATGGCCCTGGGCAACTGATTGTTTATCTGCTTTTGGATATCAGGCGCTTGAAACTAGGCGTGCGTGAGCTGGTCAGGAAAATGGAAGCCGCCGTGATTCATTTGCTCAGTGAATACCAAATCAGCGCGCATGGGCGGGAGGATATGCCAGGCGTATATGTCGGCGCCGCTAAAATTGCCTCGCTGGGTTTAAAGATTAAGAAGAATTACTGTTATCATGGTATTGCCTTGAATGTTGATATGGATCTGAAGCCATTTTCGGCGATCAATCCTTGCGGCTACGCCGGCTTGAAGGTGACGCAGACAAAAGATCTGGGCATTAATGATGAGTTGGATGTGTTGAGCGCCAAACTGTCTGACTATTTGCAGCAAGAACTTGTTAAATAATAAAGGAATTGATAAACCGTTATGACTTCTGAGATACGTCAGAAAGGTGCTGAGAAAACAGCGCGTAATCCTGTCAAAATTAATCCACAAACGCGCGAGGAGCTGTTGCGCAAGCCTGAATGGATTCGCGTACGCTCATCGAACAGTCAGAAGTTTGCCGAAGTCAAGCGAATACTGCGCGAGCAAAAGCTGCATACGGTCTGTGAAGAAGCATCCTGCCCCAATATCGGTGAATGCTTCGGTAAAGGTACCGCTACGTTTATGATTCTGGGCGATCTTTGTACGCGCCGATGCCCGTTCTGTGATGTGGCGCATGGTCGACCCAAACCGCCCGATCCCGAAGAGCCGCTGCATCTGGCTCAATCGATTGCGGCGATGAGATTGAACTATGTCGTGATTACCAGCGTTGATCGTGATGACTTACGTGATGGCGGTGCGCAGCATTTTGCTGATTGCATAAGCGAAATTCGACGGCATGCGCCACAAACAAAAATTGAAATTTTAGTGCCTGATTTCAGAGGACGACTGGAAGTTGCGCTTGAAAAGCTGGCCGCCTGTCCGCCCGATGTGCTGAATCATAATCTGGAAACTGTACCAAGACTTTATAAGCAGTGCCGACCTGGAGCAGATTATATGCACTCATTGCAATTGCTAAAAGATTTTAAAGGTCGTTTTCCGAACATTCCAACCAAATCCGGTTTAATGGTTGGGCTCGGCGAGACTGATGAGGAGATTCTGGGTGTCATGCAGGATTTACGTGCACATAATGTGGAGATGTTAACCGTTGGGCAATACTTGCAGCCGAGTATCGGACACTTGCCCGTTCTGCGTTATGTCACGCCCAAAGGTTTTAAGGAATTCGAACAGGCGGCAACGAATATGGGGTTTACCCATGCAGCATGCGGCCCGTTGGTGCGTTCCAGTTATCATGCCGACCTGCAGGCGCAAGAAGCGGGCATTGCCTGATCAGCTGAACCGTTGAATCCATACTGCAACGGAATGCATTCAGCTTTTACGGCTTTCTTAATTCATTCATTTAGCATGTGCGGATTGATTGTGATGATATAATCTAGCGTTTGATTTTTTCAGAAAGTTTTGCTAGTCTGAAAGGAAAATGTGAAACTAGGGTTCCGGCTTCATGGCAATGAAGCGTCTGGTTCGAGAGTTTCCGGTCTCGTTTGCTTTATCTTCTAGATAACGAGACTCCACGGAGGGATAAAAGCCCGGGAGATAAGCGTATGCAGTAATTGCATACATATTTTCTCGGTCTGTGTCCGGGTTTATATCCGTTGAATAGGAGTCTTTGTTATGTCTGCATCATCTCAACGAAATCGTTTGACAACTGACGAGAATCATTCCGGTACGGATGTGCTAAACCGCAGCATGAGCGTTTGGCACAGTTTTACTATGGGGTTCGCGGTTGTTTCTCCGGTGGTTGGTTTGTATGCCATCATTGGCGTGCAAACGGTCGTTACCGGTGGCGGCTGGTTTGCCGCACTGGCAATTTGCCTGGTCATGCAATTACTGGTGGCCACGGTTTATGCCGAGCTTGCTTCGCAGTTTCCGATTGCTGGCGGCGCTTACAAATGGGCGCGGCAGCTTGGGGGTGTGACGGCTGGTCAATATGCGGGCGTGATTTACGTCAGTTCAACGATCGCCATGCTGACAACCACGGCTTATACGGGTGGTGTTTGGTTGGCGACTTTCTGGGGTGCGCTTGATAGCAGCGGTGCATCCATGGTGTTCTGGGGCGCGGTTTTTTTATTGATTTGCATGGCGCTCAACCTTGCGCATGTCAATGTCTTTAAAACGTTGATTGCGCTGGGCGTTTACGCGGAAGTGATCGGATCATTCGGTATCGCGCTGCTGCTGTTCTTCTTTTTTCGTCAGTATGGCTTTGCTGAATTGTTTCAGCACATGGGCACCGGAACCGCGCCTACAGAAACTGCTGCTTTTCTTGCGGCATTGGCGATTGCCGGCTGGGCGTTTATCGGTTTCGACGCGTGTTCCACAACGGCGGAAGAAACGCATCAACCCAAGCGCATGGTTCCCCGCGCTATTTTCTTTGCATTGAGCGCCGTCGGCGCCGTTGTGTTGTTCAATTCTTCTGCCTTGATTCTGACTTTTGATCATGCAGCACTGGCGACGGCCAGCAAGACGGCTGATCCGGTTACACCGTTAATTGCAAGTTCGTTGGGCGACTGGGTGAGCAAGCCGTTTTCAGGCATTGTTATGATCGCTTTTCTAGCATGCGGTGCTTCGGTTGTTAAATATACGTCGCGGATTGTTTTTTCAATGGCGCGGGAAGGCAATATGCCAGATGTCCTCAGTCACGTGACTGCAGATAAAATGCCGCGTAATGCTATTCTTTTTACGGTTACGTTGTCCGGCCTGGGGTTGCTGTTGGGTTTGAATGACGGCGCGGTGGCGACAGTGATAGCTTTCGGTACCGGCGGATTGTATGCCATGTTTGCCATGACGACGGGTGTCGGTCTGTATACACGCTTGACCGGACGGTGGAATCCGGCACTGGGCGAACTTAAGCTTGGTGCGTGGGGGCTTGTAATCAATTTCGCAGCATTCGCCTGGTCACTGTTCGAGTTAATCAATATCGCCTGGCCTCGCGCTTACGCTGTTTCAGAGCATGCACCCTGGTGGCAGCTGTGGGCGATACCGCTGGTGCTTGGCAGTATTCTGGGTCTCACGACGATATATATTCTGATTCAGAAGATTCGCCGCAATTAATTTTCAGTAACCAGTTTTCATGGCGGCACTCACGATCTGGGTGTATTCAAGTATTTAAATCAAAGTGTCATTTAATTTCGCATGTGATCGAAATTTACCAAGGAGGTAACAGTGAATCAAAATCAACAATTTTTCTGGCAGGAGACTGTTCCGGGTGGATGTCACTGGTCCGGTATTGTGCGGCGTGGCACAACACTGCGTTTGACAGATATGAATGGCCGGGCCAATGCTGCAATGCTGTTTTATAACCAGGAAGAAAAGCTGGAGCGATATAACATGGCTGACACACTCAAATCGCAGCATACATTTTACTTGACCGAGGGTCATGCCTGCCATTCCGATATGGGGCGCATATTTTGCCGGATTACTCAAGATACCGTAGGGTGGCATGATACTGTTTGCGGCATCAGTGATGCCGAGCAAGTGCGTGCACAATATGGGGTTGCACGCTATCAGGAAAAGCGCAATGACATGTATCGTAACGGCTTGGATAATATGCTGATCGAACTGGGTAAATGGGGCCTTGGCCGGTGCGATATCGTGTCGAATCTCAACTTCTTCAGTAAAGTAAATGCCAATGCCTCAGGGGAACTGACTTTTCATCCCGGTAACAGCAAGGCCGGTGACTTTGTCGATCTGAGTTTTGAGATGAATACGCTGGTTGTGCTCTCGGCAACCCCTCATCCGCTAAATCGGAGTGAAACCTATCAACCTGGCACAGTAGAACTTTCGTTGTACGAAACACCGTCTGACCGCGCGGCAAAATGTTTGCAAATCGCCGAGAACAGACGAGGAATGGAAAATACACAACGCTATTACGTATCAGGAGGTAAGCTATGAATAGGCAACTTCAGCAGCATAATCTGACCGAGAGTCAATTGAATCCCGCAAATGCGGTTGTTGATGAAATATGCGCGGCTGGCGAACCCTGGGTCAAGCAGGTTAATGCCGGCCAGACTTTCCGGATTGTCGACTTGGAAGGCAATCAGGCTGTCGATACGCTTTTTTATAATGCGCAACACGCCCTTGAGCGCTACAGTGTGAACGACACCCTACGTAATCAAAACCGGCTTTATTTAACGACCGGCAGCAAACTGTATTCCAATTTTGGCAATGCCATGCTGAGCATTGTTGCCGATACCTGCGGACGCCACGATACGCTTGGCGGCGCCTGTGCTGCGGAAAGCAATACCGTTCGTTACGCGCTGGAAAAGTATCCAATGCATAGCTGCCGCGATAATTTTTTACACGCGCTCGCGCATGATCCGCTGTGCAAGCAACTGGGCATGAGCAAGCGCGATTTGCCCAGTAACATCAATTTTTTCATGAACGTGCCGGTCACCGAAGAGGGCAGACTCGAGTTTATCGATGGAATTTCGGCGCCCGGTAAATATGTTGAAATGCGCGCGGAAATGGATGTGATAGTGTTGATTTCAAATTGCCCGCAGCTGAATAATCCTTGCAATGCGTACAATCCGACGCCAATTCGTCTGTTGATTTGGAATTAACCGATTGTAGCTTGAGACAGCGTCAAACAGGGAGCAAACATGTTTGAAAAAGTATTGATTGCCAACCGCGGTGCGATAGCCTGCCGCATTATACGCACTCTGCGTCGAATCGGTGTTCGTAGTGTTGCGGTTTATACCGAAGCGGATGCGTTGTCGCGCCATGTAACCGAGGCGGACGAAGCCTACTGTATCGGCCAGGGCGCTGCAGCGGACAGTTATCTGCGAGCAGATAAAATACTGGCTACAGCCCAGCAGGCGCATGTGCAGGCGATACATCCAGGATATGGATTTTTGAGCGAGAACGCGGATTTTGCCGATCAGTGTGCGACCCATCATATTCGTTTTGTCGGCCCGAGTGCACATCAAATGCGCGTTTTTGGCCTTAAGCATACCGCCCGTGAACTGGCATTGGAAAACAATGTGCCATTATTGCCCGGAACCGGTCTGCTGCAAGGCCTCGACGAAGCGCTGCATGCCGCGGCGCATATCGGTTTCCCGGTAATGTTGAAAAGCACCGCCGGCGGCGGAGGTATCGGTATGCGCTTATGCTGGAATGAAAAAGAACTTATCGACGCCTATGATGCCGTCCGGTTTCTAGCGCAGAATAATTTCAGCGATGCCGGCATTTTTCTTGAGAAATATATCGAAAATGCGCGGCATATCGAAGTGCAGATTTTTGGCGACGGTAAAGGCAAAGTGATTGCTTTGGGCGAACGCGACTGCTCTATGCAGCGCCGTAATCAAAAAGTTGTTGAGGAAACGCCGGCACCCAATTTGACAGACGATTTGCGCAGAGTGCTAAGCGATGCCGCGGTGCGCCTTGGTAAATCCGTGAACTACCAGTCAGCCGGCACGGTGGAATTTATTGTCGACGGTTCCAGTAATGAATTTTATTTTCTGGAAGTCAACACGCGTCTTCAGGTGGAGCACGGCGTTACCGAAATGGTGACCGGTATCGATCTGGTCGAATGGATGATTCGAGAGGCTTGCGGAGAATTGCCTGAACTGGATACGCTCGATATAAAATCTGAAGGCTGGGCAATCCAGGCACGGATTTATGCAGAAAATCCTGCGCAGAATTTTCAGCCATCCAGCGGTATGTTGACCGCAGTTCAGTTTCCATCCGCTGCGCGTATCGAAACCTGGGTCGATAGTGGTGTAGACGTGACGCCTTATTACGATCCCATGCTGGCAAAGCTGATTGTGCATGCTGCTACGCGCGAACAGGCGGTCGACGGACTGGTGCGTACTCTGGAACAAACCGTGTTACAGGGTATCGAAACCAATCGTGATTATTTGCTGCAGGTTATCAACAGTGTCGCATTTCGTGAAGGTATCTACGGTACACGGTATTTGAACGGTTTTCACTATCATGCGCAGACAGTCGATATTCTCAGTCCCGGCGTGCAGACCACGATACAGGATTTCCCGGGTCGATTAGGGTACTGGCATATCGGCGTGCCGCCGTCAGGTCCGATGGATAGCCTTGCTTTTCGTCTGGCGAATCAACTGGTTGGTAATGACAGTGATGCAGCGGCACTTGAAATGACATTTGCCGGTCCGACAATCCGATTCAACTGCGACAGCATCATCGCAATAACCGGAGCGCCGATAGTCGCGCAACTGGATGGTAATGGAAACCTCACGCTTTGGCGTTCGCATGCGGTCAAAGCGGGTTCGCTATTGCAGTTCGGAAAAATCACCCATCATGGCAGCCGTGCATATCTCGCGGTGCAGGGCGGTTTTCAGGTGATGGATTATCTAGGCAGCAAATCGACGTTTACATTGGGTCAGTTTGGCGGACATGCTGGGCGCGTGCTGCACAGTGGCGATGTATTACACATTCTGGAAGCAGACAATCACCAACCGCGTTATTTAGCGGAAGAAAGCATTCCAAGCTATACGGATCGCTGGATTATTGGTGTGCTGTACGGTCCGCATGGTGCACCAGATTTTTTTACCGAAGCGGACATACAAACGTTTTTTACCGCCGAATGGACTGTGCACCATAATTCCAGCCGTACAGGCATACGACTACTTGGACCCAAGCCGCAGTGGGCGCGCAGTGATGGAGGGGAAGCAGGCCTGCATCCATCCAATATTCACGATAACGCTTATGCAATTGGTGCGGTAGATTTTACCGGAGACATGCCGGTCATTCTGGGGCCGGACGGCCCGAGTCTGGGCGGTTTTGTTTGTCCCGCCACAGTAGCGCATGCGGAACTATGGAAACTCGGGCAGCTGAAGCCGGGCGATACGATCCGTTTTTGCCCATTATCATTGACGCAAGCCGAGACCATGGAGCATGATTTGAATATTGCTGTCGGGCGAATAGACTTTCCCAAGTATACTTTGGCGCCATCGCAGCCTCTGTTGCTCGACAATCCGGTGATACACAGTATGCCAGAGAGCGATCAGTCGCCGGCTGTCGTATATCGGCAATCGGGCGATCGTTATCTGCTGATTGAGTATGGGCCAGCCGTGCTGGATATTAATTTGAGATTGCGGGTGCACGCGTTAATGCTGTCGTTGCAGAGTGCCCGGGATGAAGGTGCGCTCGATGGAATTATCGATTTGACGCCGGGAATACGTTCACTACAGGTGCATTTTGATTCACTGGTTCTGCCACGTGATAAGTTGCTGTCAAATCTGGTTGAAGCGGAGGCCAAATTGCCTGTGATGGATGACCTGGAAATACCGTCGCGGATTGTGCATCTGCCGCTGTCATGGGATGATCAGGCAACCAGACAGGCGGTAGAAAAATACATGCAGTCTGTACGCAGCGACGCGCCCTGGTGTCCGAGCAATATTGAATTTATCCGCCGTATTAACGGGTTGGATAGTATTGAGGCCGTACGTCACATTGTGTTTGAAGCTGACTATTTGGTTCTCGGGCTTGGTGATGTTTACCTTGGTGCGCCGGTGGCGACGCCTGTGGATCCGCGCCACCGTCTGGTAACGACAAAGTACAATCCGGCCAGAACCTGGACCCCGGAGAATGCGGTCGGTATTGGCGGTGCCTATTTATGTATTTATGGTATGGAAGGACCGGGCGGTTACCAGTTTGTCGGTAGGACCGTTCAGATGTGGAACCGTTATCGTCAGACGCGTGATTTTAAAGACGACCGGCCTTGGCTGCTGCACTTTTTCGATCAGATTCGTTTTTATCCTGTCAGCGAAAGCGAATTGCTTGAATTACGCGATGATTTTATAACCGGAAAATTTAAGTTACGCATCGAAGAAACCACTTTTAGTCTGAAACAGTACAGCCGGTTTTTGCAACAAAACAGTGAATCGATACAGGCATTCAAATCCAAGCAGCAAGCTGCATTCGAAGCCGAACGCGAGCGCTGGCGCGCAACCGGACAGCCTGAATACGCAAGCGAAATCGATGAAAATACACTGGATGAGTCCGATGCGCAAAGTGAACTCGATCTTCCGGAAGGCAGCATTGCAATCGGTTCGCATATTACCGGAACGATTTGGAAAATCCTGGTCGAAGAAGGGCAGCGTGTAACAACCGGGATGCCGTTGATTGTGATCGAGTCGATGAAAATGGAGTTCATTGTCGAAGCCGACCGCGATGGGACGTTACAGCGGATTTTCTGTCAAAAAGGTGCGTATGTGACAAACGGCCAGTTGCTGGCGATTATGTCCGAGGCATAATCTTCATTTGTCGTAATTAAACCGTTCGCGCAAATAATTTAATTGTTTCTGGTGTGTGATCAGAATCACTTCATCCCCTGATTCGAGCTGGGTATCGTCCTTCGGCAGCAACAGCTCATTCTGCCGGTAAATGCATATAATGCGGCATGTTGCGGGTAGATCCAACTCAGTTAGGTTACCTTCCTGAGATTTGTGCACAACGAATGAGAATACCCTGGCATCGCCTTTGATAATTGAAGTGATCTCCAGAATGTTTCGGCCTTCGACCATGTCAGCAATATAATGCGCAATTGTTCTTGACGGTACAATGATGCTTTCCAGACCCAACTCAATCGCTATATGATCGAATGCAGAATCTTCAAGCTTGGTGACCACTTTCTTGAATCTCAATGACCGTGCTATCAAGCTGGCGATAATATTGGACTGATCATTGCTGGTGAAACAAAATATGATTTCAGTGTTTTCGGGGTCGACTTCTTTCAGAATGTCCGGGCGTGTGCCGTCGCCATGGACGAAACCGCAATCGAGTTGCTCCGACAATGTTTCAATTTTATCCTTGTCTATTTCAACAATGATGATGTCATGGCCTTGCTTGCTCAGCTCTCGGGCTGCAGCAATGGTAATAGAACTCGTGCCAATAAATGCCATTCTCATGCCTTTGATCTCCTGTTCACCCAAGTTAAAGGATAGACTAATACGAGCAGAGCGAAAAATTCAAGTCGCCCAAGCAGCATGCATAAGCACAGTGTTAACTTTAAGTGCGTTGGGAGATCGATATCGGTAATACCGCTGCTCAGACCGACTGTGGCTGTTGCGGAAACGACTTCAAATAAAGCTGCCAGCGGCTGATAACCGGAAAATAAGAATACCAACCAAGCGCATGTGATTGTGAAGATAAATAACAGAATCACCAGCAAAGCTTTGTTGATTTCATCTGTTTCCAGATTTTTGCCCGCAAGCCTGGGTAAAATGACGGCATGCGGTGTCGCTGTTGCCTTTTTCAACAAGTAACTGAATGCCTGCCAGAAAATTAACATGCGATACAGTTTTATGCCGCCTGCGGTTGATCCCAGTGCACCGCCTGTAAACATCGCCATCATTAGAATAAGCATGCCATGAGCGCCAATCTGCGTGATATCGATCGATGCAAAACCGGCTGTCGTTTGCGCGGAAATAACCATCAAAGGAGCATGAAAAAAAGCTTCATGGAAGGTCATCTGCAAATCATGCATTAGTACCCATGTAAGTGGCAAACTGATCAATAAAAAAAGGACTAAAATCGCTCTAACCTGCACATCCCGATAAATCACTGAAAAGCGTTGCTGGCGGATATGGAAATATAATAATAAAGGCAATGCGCCAAAAATACATCCCAGAATGACACTGATTGCGCTAAAAGGAGAATGAAAACCTGCCAGGCTGTTATCGAAATTGGAGAAGCCGCCCGTGGAAACAGCAGAAAATGCATGCGTCACTGCATTAAAGAAATTGCCTTCCGCAATCCAGATCAATCCTGTACAGATACCGGTCAAAACTAAGTAAATTGCAAGAATGCGTCGTGCATACGTGTGTGCAGAACTGACAAAATCGCTGCGTTCATCCAACTCAATCAATTTTCTGAGATAAGCGCCGGGCCTTGGCAACAGAGCAATAGTCAAAACCACAATACCCAATCCGCCAATCCATTGCATATAGGCGCGAGCAAATAGGAAGGTTAAGGGTTGTTGTTGTAATTCTGTGGCTACAGACAAGCCGGTCGTTGTAAAAGCCGATACCGTTTCAAATAATGCATCAATAAAATCCAGCCCGTTACCCATGATGGGAATGGTCATGATCAAAGGGGACAACGTGAAAATAAGTCCGGTGATGACCAGGCCTTCGCTGGTTTGAATGTCAGTGGAAGCACTGATCCGAACCAGCGGTAGTCCCGCTGTCAGTAAAATGATTTCAACAATAATGAAACGCAGGGACAAATCATATTCAGTGAAAATCAGTGACGCCGTCAATGGTACGAATGACAGGACGGCCATGACAAGCAGTAACTGGCCAAGGTATTTGCCAACAACTCTCAGTCTAACCGGTTTTTGCAGCAGGGCTGTACGATCGTGAAGCAACATTGTGAATTTTTATAGTAAGCGGCGTCATCCTTGATGAACTGGAGTGTCTGCCTTTTCTCGAGTCAGGCGGCGGGCTACTGTTTCATTTATCAACCAGCTTTATGAACGCACTACACACATTATACGCCTACCAAGACTATACCTGTTCACTAACACAAGAATATGACTGGGATCGCGTCAGCGCGTGCCTCCAGTCTGAGAAAATCGGCTGTGTCTGTTACGGCCTCAGCTCCGAACGATTAGTGATACCCCTCGAAACGTGCCAGCTTGCGACAAAGCACGGCTGGACACAAACCAAAAGAAAGCCAGCCCAACTTTAAACCGAAAACAGAACAGGGGACGCGCCGCCGACCGCCGCGTGGCACATGAAGCGTAAGCGGAATGCTGTGCCGAACCCCAACGAAGACAGACTGTAAATCTGACTACGCCATCTTGCTAAACAAAAACAATTTTTTTCAATTGTTTATATATTGTCTTTATAATTATTGGAATTTAAACGATAGTTGGAGGGCTAGGCATGAAAAAATTATTTTTTGCAATTATTGCAGCAGCATTAGGATTGGGATTTTCTTTATCAAGTTACGCCGATCGTATGGTGGTTTTAAAGGGGTATGCTGTTTTATTGGCTGCTGATGATCATTTGACAGTTCTTCCGGATTCCCCGAATACAGCACTATCCTGTTCTTTTGACCAATCAACAGGCATCTTTTTTCCAGCAGCGTCACCACTTATACAAATTCCCATTCTTGGTGCGGTTGATGTAAAGGTGGTCGGAAATCATGCTTACATAGCCACATCGAATAATGAAAATAGCTCAGCCGCAACTGATTATTTTAAATACGACATAAGCGCCTGTGTTCCAGATGGCATATTTTCACCATACAGAGCGCATGCTAATTTATCTTCAGGCGAACTGGTTATTCCGTGTGTAATTGTCGACGGCAATGAGTACAACGTCGTTATGAATCAACGGGGAAATTCTATGAATTGGGAAGTACAGTTTATAGATACCGGATGTTACTAAACCCAGAATCAGATTTTATTTATTGCTACAACAACCACCTTCCTTGCTTTCTGTTGAAAGCTGGATAGGTGGGCATGGTACAGAACCATAGGAACAAAATACGCAGCAATCGCCCGCAAGCGGTTTTAGAAGCGTATGACATTGTTCACATTCATAGAACCACTGACAAAATTCAGTAGGCATTTTTTCAACTTTCTTATACCCACATACCGGGCACTTTATTTCTGATTCCAGTATTACACCTTGATTCATCATTTTTCCTGTTTGTCTATTCATCTTAATCAATATGTTATAGCTAATAACATAAACGCTGATTTAACTATACAACTTAGAAAATATGACTTTGATAGCTACATATCAGGTAGATGAATATCCTATATTGGTTGGTGATTTATTAATATCTAGTAAATTTGTTTCATCGTTGTTTATTTAATTGTCCGCTATCAAATTGTTGGATGGAAAGCCAAAGATTGAAAAAGAAGTTTTGTATCTTGTCTGTAAGCCTTCTATTGTAACGTCTACGATTAATTTTACATAATATAAATTATAAGCAATTGGGTCGTAGAAAAAATTCAGGAGGAAGTCGGATTATCTGGCTGATTTTTTCTATAGGCTGCTAAGCGTCTTTCAGCGTGACGGTTTAAACGTGCACTAAGCGTGCGGCATAAAAGCCGCAATTCTTCCGGATCAGCGCCTGCTTCGAGCAGGAGTTTTTTTCGACAGCAACATATCGATAATAACGGCGCTTTATACTGGAATTGCGATTATAGCGAATATGCCAATATAAATTTGTAATCTTTGAAAACATGTACACAATGAGTTCTTTAGGTAAATTTATAATTACGCACTTTAAAAATATAAATTTACCCTGTAATTTTATTATTGGTTTATATGGCCGATCTTTATTTATTTTTTCAGTCCTTTCGATTTCAACTCGTTTTCATCATCGAAAGTAGATTTCCACATATTTAAAAAGTGGTTTTACCAGCTCCAAAATTAGCATTTAGGCTTATAACAAGACTTCCATCAACAAAATGATGCTCAACGGCCATAAACTTTTCCAAACGCTCCGAAAGTTTCCGAATATCATCACCTAATAAATTTTTATTAAAGGTCAACGTATTTTGAGTACTTATATAGCTTCTGTTTGTACTAAAATTAGGCAATATGGTAGGAGCAGCAGTCCTCAAGTAGTGATTCTTTAATTTTTCATATGAATAATTACCCCATGTGAAAAATTTCATCGCTGAGCTTATTGGTTTTGTGCGTCGTCAAGGGTGCGCAAGCCAGAACCGGAAACTTTAATATAGTACCATTAAAACTTTCCGTTTCTGCCCTTGACGTATGTGGGGTTATAGCTTGATTACAAAGCGTTTGTTTTTGGTTCTGGTCTGTGTCCAGCCGTGCTTAGTCGCAAGCTGGCACGTTTCGAGGTATGACTAATCTTTCGGAGCTTAGGCCGTAACAGACACAGCCGATTTTCTCAGACTGAAGACACGCGCTAACGATCCAGTCATATTCCTGTGTTAGCAATGTTGGAAGTGTGCGGCCAGTGTCTGCCGGTTTGTCCTGGATGAATTTTGACAATGCCGGTTTTTCTTCCGTTTCCTTTTCTTCTATGTTTTCAACTATTTCAGTGTCATCTGACAGTTTAGCCGGTACCGAACTGGTAGCCAGATAACTAAACCACTACCGGCTGGTGCCGGTAGGTTCAGTATGGCTGGAAGCCGTTAGTCTTTGTCTGAATGCTGTTCCAAGTACTGCATTATAATATCGATCATTAAATGTTTCGTTTATCACGGGTAAACGCCAGAGGATTAACTCCGTCTATGATGTCGTTGCAGCGTTTCAACGGGAACGACTCTATGGGCTGGTTTTCTTTTAGCTTGTGTCCAGCCGTGCTTAGTCGCAAGCTGGCACGTTTCGAGGGGTATCACTAATCGTTCGGAGCTGAGGCCGTAACAGACACAGCCGATTTTCTCAGACTGAAGGCACGCGCAAACACGATCCCAGTCATATTCCTGTGTTAGCAATGTTGGAAGTGTGCGGCCAGTGTCTGCCGGTTTGTCCTGGATGAATTTTGACAATGCCGGTTTTTTCTTCCGTTTCCTTTTCTTCTATGTTTTCAACTATTTCAGTGTCATCTGACAGTTTAGCCGGTACCGAACTGGTAGCCAGATAAATAAAAAAAAGGCACAAGCAGCTAAACGAGTATCGAGACGTAAAGCATGGTATGCTTGGATGCTGAGTAATACAGATCAAAGCTTTGCTCCGGTATTTTATATTGTGTTTTGACTGCGTTTGTCTGGCTGGTTCTGGCTTTTGGCTGAGCGCAGTATTCCGGCCATTCAAACATTTTTCGGCCTGACCATGTAGGCACAATATAAATCATGGACATTTATCCACCTCTTTGCACGGTTTCGCCGATTTAATATACTTCCCGCATTTTTCCTGAAGTCCTTGATTTTTTAGAATATTACCCAGCGCTATGGCGGCTTCCTTTTTGGCGGCTGTACAAGTGTTATGCGTATGTTTACCCATAACACACGCCTCAACAGTCGGCATCCCGCATTCCTGCGGTGCATCTTGCAAATACGCCTTGCCAATCTGACCCTTTGGTTTTTTCTGAATTTCTATACCAGTTTCATTGCTTTCACCACTGGATGATGTTCCGCCAGGAAACTTTGATCCACTTCCCGTCGAAGTAGAGCCACCTGATTCGCTAGGAGCAGTCGAGCTGTTTTTCCTAAACTCATCGGATTTATATCCACAGTATTTGATTTCGATATTCCCTACCGCAGAGCAATCCAGCCCTCTTCCAACAAACCGTAAGTCAACGCGCCCACTGGACGATTGGTCTGCCGAGCCTTTGGTGCTGCCGGTAAAGCCGCCTTCTTCCTGGACTTTGGAAATAGACGTCAACAATTTGGCTGAAAGCCTCACTTCCAAGTCTCTTTGAGAATCGGCTATTCTTAAACCCCAATCAGCCGCGCTAAAAGTTGCAGTCGCCGATGCGTCTGTAGTTACTTCACCAACGCTACTGCTCCACGATTTATTTTGCCGAAATCCACCGCTTCCTTCAACAATGCCGCCGCCGGGAATCAGTTTTCCCCCGCCTCCTATTTCCTTTACAGTCTCCGATTTGACATCTTTGACACCAATCCGGACGGAAACATCACGTTTGACAGCGTCACTCCAATCCCATCGTTCATTGCCTTGTGCTTTGGAACCACCTTTTATAAATCCTGACAACTCGGCCTGACCAGTCGCGGATGCGCTCACGCCTTCGACATTGCCGGCAGAAGCGGTCATGGCTATTGAGCCATCCAATGTCAACTTTTTAAGATTGGCGCCGTCAGTATCCGCGCAGTGCTCCTTGCGTTTTGGAATAAGCTCAAAAACAAGATAGAAGGCTGTTTCTTTAGCACCGTCACTTTTGTCCGTGGCGCTTTTATTTTTCACAGCGGTAGACAGATTATTCGGCCCATAACTGCCAACCCTGCTCATCAACGCATATACTGTAGCGATACATTTATTTTTTACCATCGGTTCGCCATGGAAGATAGGCGGTTCTCCCAGTGGTTCTGGCGTAGATTCTTCCGTCCCGGAAATCCTTGGTCCATCTTGTCCTTCGTCGGGCTTGGGCGGTTGGAGAGTATCGCCTGTATTCGGTTTTTTTTGTGGTGGTAGCGTTATATCACCATTGTTGCCAATGCCGCTCTTTTGTGGCTTTGCTTGAGCCAACGCTCCATCAAACCGGATTATCTGATTTGACAGAGCGGCAACCGATATTGAGCGTGAGAATTCAAACTCAGCAAGTTGATTCGGATCAGGTTCGCCGATGAGTGTCGTAAGGTGCGCTCGGGTCACAGGATCGTCTTTTAACAGTAGACCGTGCCGCCAAAGCGCCACAATAACCGCTTGAGGAGTATCGGCGTCTTGAAAGCGAAGACTTTGTCTTTCGGTTTGATACGCATTCATTCTTTCCCAAGGAACCTCAATGAGGTTGAGATTCTTGTGAATCACAGGCCTGTCCGCAATACCCACATAGGCACCTGTTTCGCTTCGTTCCGTTAATTCTTGTTGTGTCGGTTCAAATCCGGTTTCCTTCGCCCATTCTTCGAAAGTGATGACATATTGTGGCTCAACTTCTTCCCAGCCAGACGGACCTTCCAAGTTTGCTACATTTGTCTTGAATGCCGGCTCTGTTGTTAACTTTAACGGCGTCACTTCTAACTTGGTGTTGGCTGAAGCTGGCGTGATCGTGTCGAGCGTTGATTCGTCAGATTTAATACTTTCAAATTGTTTTTTTTGAAAAGTACTGCCTGCATCGTTAGGTGACTGCGCCCATCCCAAGGAGCATAAGATAAGCCCTGATAACACAATACCGCTTGCTTTCAAATAGATTAAGGACCAATTATTCATTTCGGCTTCCTTTTCAAGATTAATAGTTTGTAGATAATGATATTGTTGCTGAATCATTTATTGCTATTAATCTATACGAGCGCGGAACTAATTTGGATTTGATTATCCCAATTTTTTTGTAGATTTGAACTTCTGAAGGTCTAGCGGCAATTGAAAATCAGTAGGGATTATTAATCTATGGTTTTGGTGTTTCAGGCATATAGGAATCGCGGATCATCGAAAACCATATGCGGCTTTTCAAGTCGCTTTTGTTTCAATGCCTTAATTTATAGCCGCTTCTGAGCATTCTGATTGCCAGTAAAGAAACAGCAGCAAAACATGCAATGACAATACAAAGGCTTACGTATGGCGAAAAATCCGATGCGCCGAAAAATCCGTAACGAAATCCGTCGATCATATAAAAAAATGGATTGAGATGCGATAGAAACTGCCAGACGGGTGGCAATGAATGAATGGAATAAAACACGCCGGAAAGAAAGGTCAATGGGATGATGATAAAATTCTGGAACGCGGCCAGTTGATCGAATTTATCCGCCCAGATGCCGGCGATCACGCCGAGCGCACCCAGTAATCCGCTGCCCAGTATGGCGAATATCCAAATCCACACCGGCCAGTAAAGCGGCGTTTCAAAAAACAGCTCGGTTACCAAATACACACCAACACCCACCAGCAGTCCGCGCGCGACGGATGCCAGTATATAGGCAAAGAATATTTCCCAATAAGTCAACGGCGATAACAATACAAAAACGATATTGCCACTGATTTTTGACTGGATCATGCTGGATGATGCATTGGCGAATGCATTTTGCATCACTGCCATCATCACCAGACCCGGTATTAAAAAGACCGTGTACGATACCCCCTGGTAAACTTCCACATGCGCTTCCAGCACATGGAAGAATATCAGCAGATACAACAGCGTTGATACAATTGGCGCCAGTATGGTCTGAAAACCGACTTTCCAGAAACGCAGCAGCTCTTTGTATAATAAGGTCAGAAAGCCTGTCATTGGATTTGCGACTGAGGATTGTGCATTAAGTTGACAAATACATCTTCAAGATCGGGCTGCAATAGCTGCATCTCCTGAATCTGAATACCCTCCTGACGCAGCTGCGCTAGGACAAACTCAATCTGTGTGTAGTTGTCTATTTTCAGTTCAATGCATCCGTTACGATAGCCTGTCTGTTTTTCCTGCAGAATCGGTGGTAATGTGTCCGGCTGTAGTCTCAAACACAAGGTATAGCCAACTGTCATGGTACCGATGAGATTTTGCATGCTGTTTAAGGCAATGATTTTTCCCTGTTTGAGCATGGCTATCCGGTTGCATAACGCTTCGGCTTCTTCCAGATAATGTGTGGTCAATACGATTGTATGGCCTTCTATGTTGAGCTGGCGGATAAAATCCCAGAGCGATTGGCGTAATTCCACATCAACACCCGCAGTCGGTTCGTCTAAAATGATTACCGGTGGTTTGTGCACCAATGCCTGCGCCACCATGACGCGACGCTTCATGCCGCCGGAAAGCGCACGCATATTGGTGTCAGCTTTGTCCACCAAACCCAGCCGGGTAATGATTTCGTCAATCCACGCCGCATTGTCTGCAATGCCGTAATAACCCGATTGGATCTTTAGCGTCTCGCGTACTGTAAAAAATGGGTCGAAAACGAGTTCCTGCGGTACCACACCCAGTTGCCTCCGGGCTCTTCGGTACTGGCTGTTAACATCGCTGCCCATGACATGGATCGAACCGCTATCGGCAATAGATAACCCCGCAATGGTATGAATCAGGGTTGTTTTTCCGGCGCCATTGGGTCCCAGCAAGGCAAAAAATTCCCCTGCCTGTATTTCCAGATCCACATGGTCAAGCGCACAAAACGTACCAAAATATTTGCATACGTTCCGGACTGCTATAGCTGCGGGCATAGAAACAATCTTTCGGTTGAGAAAATAGGTATGAAACCGGAATTTCTTGAAATTTCAGGGATATTAACCGCCTGAGCCCGGTGTCACAATTTCGGTTACGTCATACAGCTGTACCAGACTTTCCAGACTTGGGGGCAGATGCATGATTTCGAGCCGGCAGTTTTTTTGTTTAGCCGCGCGCAGCCACTCAAACAGCATGCTGATGGTCGTTGAATCCACTTCGGTGATCCGCTGCAGATCGACCTGCAGATGACTGCCTGCAGTGTCTTCATTGATGCAGGCAGTCCCCTGCCGCATTAATTCAACCACGTTATGGATAGTAACAGCCCCCTGGACTACAATTGTGTTGCCTTCTCGGTGTACCATAGCGAAATGGCTATTTTCAATCTATAAGCATGTCAAATAACTTACTTGCCTTCCAGTGAACGGTTCTTGTCGGACAAGGTTTTGATCAGTCCATCAATACCGCCTTTACGGATCTGACTGTTGAATGATCCACGATAATTGGTAACCAGACTGACGCCGGCAACGGTAACATCATAAACTTTCCAACCGTCTGAACCTTTTTCCATACTGTAATCAATCGGAACAGGCTGCTTGCCGCTGCCCTGGTGAACGACTGTTCTGACTGTGGCATCGATCTGGTTACCCAGGTCTCTGATAGGATTGACTTTTACGGTTTCATTACGATAGGTCGTCAATGCATTGGAATAGGTTCTGACCAAGAGTGTCTTGAATTCTTTAACCAGCACATTCTGTTGCTCCGGGGCCGCAGAAGACCAGTGTTTGCCCATTGCCAGGCTTGTCATGCGTGTAAAGTTAAAATGCGGCAGGATTTTATCTTCGATCAGATCAAGCATTCTTTCTTTATCATCGCCGATTTTTTCGTCTTTACCGATAATTTCTAGAACCTCCTGAACGGTTTTATCGACAAGCCGGTCCGGCTCCATCATCGACCACGCCGGGAACACGAACAGGTACGAAATCAGAAATGTCATTACACCAAGCAATTTTTTCATTGTTCCCTCACAAATTCATTGAATATTCGATTAAACACAGAAATATAAGCAACGGAGATTTTACGCTAATTGGTTAAAAGGCATTATCATCCGATGCTTTGTCAAACAAAAAACGCCCGATCATCTCTTCGAGCACCAATGCGGAATTTGTTTTCATAATTGTATCACCTTCCTTGAGCATCGCCTCATCACCGCCTGCATCCAGTCCGATATACTGCTCGCCCAGTAACCCGGATGTCAAAATACTGGCGAACGTATCTTTAGGAAACTGATAACGTCGCTCAATGTTCATGGTAACAATAGCATCGTAGGTTTTTGTGCTGAACTGAATATTTGCTACACGCCCAACTACAACGCCGGAGCTTTTAACCGGCGCCCTGACCTTCAAGCCGCCGATATTTTCAAAATTACCGCGGACAACGTAGGTATCCGATCCGTTATAGGTGTCCAGATTACCGACTTTGAGACTCAAAACCATTAACGCGGCAATTCCGGCCATCACAAATAATCCAACCCATAAATCCAGCGTCGCTCTTTGCATTTTGTCTAAAGTCCTCTAAACATGAAAGCCGTTAGGATAAAATCCAACCCCAGTATGACCAGTGACGAAGTGACGACGGTGCGTGTCGTCGCACCGGAAACGCCTTCGGCCGTAGGGGGCGAATCATACCCTTCAAACACGGCAATCGCAGTCACCGCGACGCCAAAAAAACAGCTTTTGATAAATCCATTCAATATATCGATGCGAAAATCTACATTGCTTTGCATTTGCGACCAGAATGAGCCCGCATCAACACCGATAAACACCACGGCAACCAGATAACCGCCGAATACGCCCATGACGGAAAATATGGCCGCCAGTAACGGCATGGAAATGACGCCTGCCCAGAAACGCGGCGCGACAACACGCGCAACCGGATCGACGGCCATCATGCCCATCGCGGACAATTGCTCAGTTGCTTTCATCAAACCGATTTCGGCAGTGATGGCCGAACCGGCGCGGCTGGCGAATAACAACGCAGCAACCACGGGTCCGAGTTCACGTACCAGCGATAACGCGACTAGTGTGCCGACAGCCGATTCCGAGCCATACTTTTGCAGCGTCTCATATCCCTGCAGACCCAGCACCATACCAACGAACAAGCCAGAAACAACAATAATAATCAGCGATAAAACGCCGACATAAAATAATTCCCGTATGACCAGATTAAAACGCCGCAGGCTGGTTCCTGATTTCAACAACACTAATAGGAAAAAACGTGTGGCATGACCGAGCCTGCGAATACCTTCAATGGTACTGTGGCCGACTCTTTGAATGCCTGCAATAATACGCTTAGGCAACAGTTTTCTCCAGTTGCAAATCCTTAAGATAAGTCTGTGCCGGATAATGAAAAGGCACGGGACCGTCAGTTTCTCCGTGAACGAACTGATGCACAAAGGGCGCCTTGGAGGCTCTGACATCATCCGGCGTTCCATGCGCGGCAATTACACCGTCCGCAATAAAATAAACATAATCGACGATGCTTAATGATTCCTGCACATCGTGAGTGACGATAACTGATGTCATTTCCAGGGCGTCTGTCAGACGGCGGATCAGGCTACCGATAACGCTTAATGAAATCGGATCCAAGCCGGTAAACGGTTCGTCAAACATAATCAGCATGGGATCAAGCGCAATCGACCGGGCCAAGGCAACGCGGCGCGCCATACCGCCCGATAATTCAGCAGGCATCAGATGATGCGCCCCACGCAATCCTACGGCATGCAGTTTCATCAACACCAGATCGCGGATCATCGACTCCGGCAGATTGGTGTGTTCGCGCATTTGAAAAGCTACGTTGTCGAATACCGACAGATCGGTAAACAACGCGCCAAATTGAAACAGCATGCCCATTTTGCGGCGCATCGCAAATAGGGCATCGCGGCTGAGTTCATGAATGACCTGTCCTGAAACCTTGACGTAGCCGGATGACGGCGTTATTTCGCCGCCGATTAATTTCAACAGCGTTGTTTTTCCTGAGCCGCTCCCACCCATAATGGCTATTACTTGACCACGATTCATGGACATATTTACGCCATTTAATATCCGGCGCGTATTATACGAAAAATTCAAGTCGCTGATTTCTACAAGCGTTTCGGATGACATTGTTTATCACATTATTATTTAAAAATTAAGCTGCGCACCTAAGCGAACATCACGTTGGTTACCGTATTTTCAATGTTTGCAGATAACCCTGCAGGTCTTTTTTGATTTCCGGTGCGAGTATATACAATCCGATGATGTTCGGTATTGCCATGGCAAAAATCATGGAATCAGTAAACAGGATAATGTTTGACAGCTGTGTAGCGGATCCGATCACGATGAATACACAAAAAATGACTTTGTAGATGTTTTCAACAATATCATATTCACCGAACAGATAGGTCGTACATTTTAACCCATAATATGACCAGGAAATCATGGTGGAAAAAGCGAACAGAAAAACAGTAACCGACAATACGTAAGGGAACCATGAGATTCCCGATGCAAAGGCGCGTGACGTCAATTCCACACCTTCAATGCCACTGCCCTCGATATAAGCACCGGAAATTACGATAACCAGCGCGGTTATCATGCAAATAATCACTGTATCAATAAAAGGTCCAAGCATACCCACCATACCCTGACTAACAGGCACGTCTGTTTTCACAGCGC
Source organism: Burkholderiales bacterium (assembly GCA_024235755.1). Classification (GTDB taxonomy): domain Bacteria; phylum Pseudomonadota; class Gammaproteobacteria; order Burkholderiales; family Nitrosomonadaceae; genus Nitrosomonas. The sequence goes on from JACKLV010000007.1 coordinate 32,715, forward strand.
TGTGTGCAATTGCAGACGAGCCAAGGCCCGCTTCATTGGAAAAAGTCGCTCGCTGCACACCCATGAGCAGTGCGCCCATCAATGCACCGATTCCGGCCTCCGGATACAAAGCCATCTCAAGGATTGTCAGCAGTGCGTCCGGTATTGCTTCATAATGTACGCCAATGACCACAAAGCCAGCGACGATATAGGTTATTGCCATAATCGGTACGACGCTGCTGGCCACAGCCGCGATCCATTTAATACCGCCCAGTATCACCAAACCGACGAGCAACGCCATAAAAATGCCGAATAACCAGCCACGTTCAGCTAGAAAGCCGGATTCACCGCCGGTTACAACCAGAGCCTGCTGGTATGCCTGATTCGCCTGAAACAAACCACCGGCACCGACGGTTCCGCCGATACAACAGAGCGCGAATAAACCGGCCATAAACTTTCCCAACCTGGGGGTATGAAATTGGTCAAAAGCCGCTCTCAAATAATACATCGGACCGCCAGAAATCGCTTCCGGATGCCGTTTGGATCCATGCTGGCGGTATTTGACACCCAAGGTAACCTCTATAAATTTGGTCGACATGCCGAATAAACCCATGACTGCCATCCAGAATGCAGCACCCGGACCACCCACAGAAATCGCAACGGCCACACCGGCAATATTACCTAAACCCACAGTGCCCGAAAGCGAAGTCATTAATGCCTGAAACCGGTTGATTTGTCCGTCTGCGCCGCTTGCGTTATCCCGGTCGTACTTTCCTTGTAATACATCGATGCCGTGCCGAAAGCAACGGATATTGATAAAACCGAAATACACAGTGAAGAAAAGTGCAGCAGCAACCAGCCATACCAAAACCAGCTTGATTTCAAGATCAAAAAGCGGAATGCTATAAAAAATAACTGTAGCAACGGCGTTTGAAACAGGTTCGAACGCCGTATCGATGATTTTATCGATTTCCATTTAAGCTATTTTCACTCCTGTGTCTTGTTTTATACCGGCCATATAACCCTCCGGATGCATCCGACTTAACTTATGTGATCACTGAAAAGTAAAACAGAAAACCGTTTTTTACCGTGAAATTGTTGTTTAAACCCAGCGATTAAAATATCACAATGCATGCTGCGGTACAGACCAAATAATATTAAAAAACTAACTAGCACTCTTCCAAAGTACACGGACAATCCGCAAGCTAAAAATCCTTTTATTTTGCCATATTTTTATGTCAAAGCATATTTGCCAATTACGGAGATATACGATTATTCATTGCCGCACACTTGGCTTCAAGGAAAAAACAGATCAAATGACGAACATTCTACGTGTTAAATTCTTATCATCGGTGTTAACGATTACACTCGGCCTGTTTGCTCAAACAGTTTTCAGTACTGAAATTTTTCGTATTGAAGATGCATCGGGCAGAATCACCTATTCGGATAAAGCGACTGATGGCGCAAAACAAATTCAATTGTCGGACCGTGTTTACCGACATCTTCATCGGGTGAAAAAAGTTTATGATGGCGACACGCTTATTCTGGAAAACGGCAAACGCGTACGCCTGCTGGGCGTTAACACGCCTGAAATCGAAAGCCGGCACCGCGCAGGCGAGCCTGGCGGAGAACAAGCCAGGTTATGGCTGCACAATAAACTCCAGGACCGGAAAGTTTATTTGGAATATGATCTGGAAAAACAAGATAAGTATCAGCGATTACTGGCGCATGTGTTTTTATCCGACGGCAAACACGTCAACCTCGAACTGATTAAAAACGGCCTGGCTTTTCTGAATATTATGCCGCCGAATTTAAGGCATGCCAAACAATTTGAGCTGGCGCAAAAACAAGCGAAGCAGAACAAATTGGGAATATGGGCGCTGCCACGCTATCAGGCTCGTCCACTGTCGGCAATCACATCAGACAACAGTGGCTGGCAGCGCTATACCGGGGTGCCCCAGACAATTCAGCATAAAAAACGGTATACCTATCTGAATTTTAATGATCAGACCAATATACGTATCGATAATGAACATCTTAACTATTTTCCAGAACTCACAAGCTATCTGGGAAAAATGGTGGAAATTCGCGGCTGGGTCTCCCGGCGTGGCGGAAAATATTCAATCCAGATTCGCCACCCCAGTGCGCTAATCAGGCAGTAACCAGTACTCCATTCATATGATATTGCCGAGTACAGCATTATCGTGGTTGTCCTACAATATCATATGAATATGAGTAGTATTATAGTCGTTGAAAAATGCAATATAGCGGTTAAAAACCACCATACCGGGAACGCCTACCCCAATTGATTTTAGGAATGATCATACCCAGCAATAAACCACCTAGCAGCACCAGCGCTCCTGTGACAAACCAGTCTTTTTCATTACTGCTGCTAAGTGCGCTGTATTCCGCTTGCAATGTTTCAAGTTGCGATTTCGTTTCAACAAATTTCTGATGCAACTGTTTATTTTCCGCATCTATCGCTAAAACATTCGCTGCAGTACTTTTAATATCATCCAATTGCTGTTCCAGTTGCTTTTTTTCCTGTTCGAGATCTGCAACTCGTTTATTAATATTTTTGTATTCAGCTTTGATCATGTTCGTTTGGCTATGGATGCTGCTGTTTTGCTGAGGCTCAGTGCTGGTCACATGTTTGACCAGCTGTTCCAACTGAACTCTGGCCGCCGGTTCGCGCATGAGATAGCGGCTTAATACCCAGCCTTCGGTACCCCCATGCGTCCTGACGAGCGAATACCCATTTTCTACATCCTGTTCGAGTAACTCAAGCGATGTACCGCTTTTTAACATGCGCTGGATTGCATGTTTGCCACTGGGGCCACTGCGCAACATTATTTCAAAACGATCCGTGACGTAACGCTGCTCTGCTGCAATCTGGTTGGAAAAAAATATACAAAAGATAATAAAAATCGAAAATATGATGCGATTACTTTTTTTCATCGTGATCTTTAGAGAGAGCTGTTAAGAGTTAATTTGCAAAACCGACAAGGTCAGGACAGAATAGATAGGTAACAATATAAATGCTAGGGGACGTTAATAGGTTCTTTTTTTGGGAGGAAATGAGTCCACTGTCAGCGGTTTCAGACGAACAGGTTTGTAATCCAGGCGATTGCCTTCGCTGAAAAACAGCGTATGTTTCAGCCAGTTGTCATCATCACGCTCAGGAAAATCGTCGCGCGCATGCGCGCCACGGCTTTCGCGCCGTGCTTCGGCCGAAACCATTGTCGCCATTGCAACTTCTTTCATGTTATCGAGTTCCAACGCTTCGACCCGTGCAGTATTGAAGACGCTGCTTTTATCCTTGATTTCAGTGCGATCTACACGCCTGGCGATTTCTTTGATTTTCTCTACACCCTGCATCAGCGTATCTTCAAAACGGAACACACCACAATAAGTTTGCATAGTCTTGCATAATGCATCGGTCACTTGGGCAACACTTTCACCATCCGTTTGATTTTCCAGCCGATCGAGCCTGGACATAGTCTTATCGGCAGCATCGGAGGGCAAAGGTTTATGATGCGCGTTAATTTTTAAATCTTCGATAATCTGGTTGGCTGCCGCACGGCCAAAAACGACAATATCCAACAAAGAATTGGTACCCAGCCGATTGGCACCATGCACCGAAACACAAGCGCACTCACCCACCGCATAAAAACCGGTAACGATTTCTTCCGGCCCTGTTTTATACGGCGCCACAACTTGTCCAAAAAAATTAGTCGGAATGCCACCCATCATATAATGCGCTGTCGGCACCACAGGGATGGGATCATGAATCGGATCGGCATGCGCAAATTTTATCGCCAGTTCACGGATTCCGGGCAATCTTGACTTGATGATATCCGCGCCCAGATGATCCAGCTTTAACAGCAAGTGGTCGCTTTCTTCGCCACAGCCGCGCCCTTCCTTGATTTCGATAGTCATTGCACGCGCGACCACATCACGGCTAGCAAGATCCTTGGCATTGGGTGCGTAACGTTCCATAAAACGCTCGCCATCGCGGTTAATCAAATAACCGCCTTCCCCTCTCACCGCCTCGCTGATCAATACACCAACACCGTGAATACCGGTCGGGTGAAATTGCCAGAACTCCATATCTTCGAGGGGAATGCCTGCGCGCGCCGCAATACCGAGTCCGTCGCCGGTATTAGTCAACGCATTGGTATTCGCCTGGAAAATACGTCCGCCTCCACCGGTTGCAAATAGTGTAGCTTTAGCCTGTAAAATGAACACATCACCGGTTTCCATTTCCATCGCTACGACGCCCAGTACATCACCAATTTGGTCGCGAATCAAATCCAGGCACATCCATTCGACAAAAAACTGTGTATTTGCGCTGACATTACGCTGATACAACGTATGCAAAAGCGCATGGCCGGTACGATCCGCAGCCGCACAAGAACGTGTGGCCTGGGCGCCGCCAAAATGCTGGGACTGCCCGCCAAACGGACGCTGGTAAATTTTACCGTTTTCCAGTCGGTCAAACGGCATACCAAAATGCTCCAGTTCGTACACGACTTCACTGGCCTGACGGCACATAAATTCGATCGCGTCCTGATCGCCGAGATAATCCGAACCTTTGACTGTATCGTACATATGCCAATGCCAGTTATCCTCAGTCACATTACCCAGCGAAGCAGCAATGCCTCCCTGAGCTGAAACAGTATGCGAGCGTGTGGGAAAAACTTTCGACAATACAGCCACTTTGAGCCCTGCTTCGGATAATTGCAATGCGGCACGCATACCTGCGCCTCCTGCACCAACGATGACCACATCGAATTTTCTTGTTACAACCGCCACATCAACTCCATAAAATTTCGGCTGCCCACATCAGGTATGCCATCAGGGAAACAATCACCAGAATTTGCAGTGTCAGGCGAATAGCCACGGGTTTTATATAATCCATCAATACATTGCGGATGCCCACCCACGCATGCCACATCAGTGATGCTAAAAACAGAAATGATGCAATACGCATCCCGGGATAATTGAAAATTGCCACCCACTCTGCTTGATTTTGCGGCGCAGAAACAAAGACAATTATTGTAAGCAAAACAATATAGACCGCCATCAACACTGCTGTCACACGTTGCGCCAGCCAGTCTTTCAGCCCGTAATGCGCACCAGTAATAATACGGCCTGACTGTTTTACCATAGAACGATTCCCAAGGTTAACGTCAGTAAGATACTGACTGCCAGTACCCATTGACTGCTTGCGCGCGCTTGTCCAAGCGCAATGCCATAGTGTAAATCCAGTGCAAGATGGCGTATACCTGCACACAAATGATGCAGAAAAACCCAGATAAAAAAGATAGCAGTCAGCTTCACTAGCGGATTCTGAAAAACCGTTTGCAGGATTTCAAAACTTTCCGGTGATTCAAGCAACAACTGCAAGCCATAAAGCAGTATAGGTATGCCTGGAAAAAACAACAGCACACCGCTGATACGGTGCATGATCGACACAATAGCCGGCAGTGGTTGACTGATCTTAAACAGATTGAGATGCTTGGGGCGTTTATTCAGGAATTTCGCTTCCATGCATGAAACCTTGATAATGGTCGATTTAAAGATAGATTCAACGATAACGCACTTTACTGCTATTAAGTGTAGTCTGTTATACTCCATCATACAAGTCACAGTGGAAGTTATAGTGTGGCATAAAGAGTTTGCTTGACTAAAATTTCAGGTTATCAGCATACCAAGAAAATTTTTGTCACGGATTTACATTACTGTTTTTATTTGCGAACAACGATATCCGTCTGATTCATAATCATTTTGTAGACGAAAAAAGTACTGCGCATGAAAATTCGATTATTGTTCAACACATTGAAAATGTAACAATCCAGAAAAAGCGTATCATTTCGTGACTATGTCTAGCCGCTTGCCTTCGGAAACAGTTGTATCCCTCAATGACGCCAGCAATGACTGGTATCCCCCGCAGCATGAACCTAAGCCATGGTTTAGATCGCGTAGATTAATCATTTTTACGATCGCTTTTTTAACCAGCGCGGCATTAACGCTAGGTTATGTTTACTCCCGGCCTGCTATTTATCTGAGTTACGCGACGCTTTTGACCGTCGCCAAAACAGCAATTGATCTGCCTAGCGGCGATGCCGATATTCAGCATGTCGCCATTCAAAAACAAATTCTGTTGGGTTCGGAATTACTGACGGAAACGTCGAGAAGACTAAAAACAGTGAATGATACTGGAGTTCAGATCAACTTGAGTTCCGGTGAAATCCGTCAAATGCTCGATGTCAGACCGGTTCCCGAGACCAACCTGATAGAAATGGTTGCCGAAGGACCTGAACCTGAAATATTACCATTGCTGATCAATACCTGGATCGATGTGTATCTGGATGCCAGAGCGGCGGAAGTTTCACGATTATTGGGCGATACGACGCAGATTATCCAGGATGAACTCGATGGTTTGGCAAAGAAAATTCAATTAAAACGCGTCGAGCTTGACCAGTTTAGGCAGGAGCACGATATCGCTTCTATAGAGCGCGAAGAAAATGAAGCCTTGGCAAGGCTAAAGGGTTTGAACGAGTCACTTAACGATGCCAGTGAAGACGAAGTCAAAGCCAAAGCCAAACTAGATGCAATCAATAAGGCAATCGAGCGCGGCCAGGCAGTGGTGCCGCAGGAGGATACGCGCACTTTGAGTCTGCTTGAAGACCGGGCGCAGGAGCTGCGTCAGCAACTAGCGGAACTGAATCTGCGTTATACCCAGGAGTATCTCAATTTATCGCCTTCACTCAAAGTAATCCCCGAACAACTCAGCGCGCTTGAAGCGGAAATCAAACGCATGCGTCAGCACGGCCAAACGGTGGTTCAATCCGACGCACAACAGGAATATGCCGCAGCAAAACAGACTGCTGATGAAATACGTCAGCAACTTAATGCACATAAAAAAAAGGCGACCGCCTTTTCAGCCCGTTTCACAGAACATGAGGCGTTAAAAGGCGATCTTGAAGCGTTGGAAAGCTTGTATCGCGAATCGCAAGAGCGACTGGTTCAGATTGAAACAAGATACGCGGGCAAGTACCCGCAAGTCGATGTAATAGAACGGGCTTTTCTACCCGGCGCACCCGTGTATCCGGATTATTTGCGTGATACAGGCATTGCTACGGCTGTATCGATCATATTCAGCCTGTTCTGTGTTTGGATTGCCGAGTTCCTGACGCGCAAAACCGAACCGAAACCTGTGGTCAATCTTTCAGGCATTCATTTATACGACAGGCAAATCAAACAGGATTCATTCGAGCTTCCGCGGCAATCAGTCGATCAACTGCCGGTGCAGAATCCCGTCTTAAGCAGCCCGCCTCCAAGGGAAATTCCCGCGCAGCAGATCAGCGTATTACTGCTCAGTGCCGGTGATAAGGAGAAATTGTTGATTGCCCTGTTGCTTAGCGGCGCAACTCTGGAAGAAATTACTATGATTAAACAGGAAGATATCGATGCCGACAATGGAAAACTGATGATTCATGGCAAGTCACCGCGTGTACTGCCACTTAGTCCGGTATTGAAGTCCCTTTTTGCTAGCGACACTTGCCGCCTGACCGATTCATCCGGAGATCTGTTGTCCGAAGAAGACCTTGCCGCATTGCTGACTTGTGCGATTGCCGATGCGGATTTGTCTGAGAGTGGTGAAATCAACGCCGATTCATTGCGTCAGACTTATCTGATTTACCTGGTCAAGCAAGGCATTCGCCTTGCGGAGCTTGAAAAAATTGCAGGCTATATTCCACCAAAAATACTGTCGAGCTATAGTCTATACCAACCTGCCGGACCCAAACGTTCCTATGATGAAATTGACTTGGTTTATCCTGAACTGCACAATGTGCAGTTCACGTCATAAATAATCTTCACTACTGTGCCGAGTTCGCACCCAAGGTTAACAGAGGTCAGAGGTGAAAACAGTGGCAAAAATAATGAGCTATTGATTGAGCTTTCATCGTATTTTGCCTCCATGATAAAATGACCGCTTTAAATTAACTCAGTCTCTCGATTCGATATTTTCTCTTAATGATACACATTACAATCAATGGCGAAACTCGTCAATTCGATCAATCCATCAATATTGCGCAGTTTATTGATGAAAACAACTTACAAGGTAAACGAATCGCCATAGAGCGAAACGGCGAGATCGTGCCGCGCAGTCAGTTTACTGAACAGTTTCTGGCCGATGGGGATCGTCTCGAAGTGGTTGTTGCAGTCGGCGGCGGTTAATATTCACAAGATATCCGTAAATTACCCTGCATGTTGCTTATGGCGGAACGCTCTAACATCATAAGGATTTGCAGGTAAATTGTAGGTTACAACGTACTGACATTCTGTTTATCAAGCAACTCTGATTCAATTTATTACAGTATTTCATGGACAATCTCATCATTGCCGGAAAAACCTATGCTTCAAGACTCCTGGTCGGCACAGGCAAATATAAAGATTTCACGGAAACCCGTGCGGCCATTGAAGCAAGTGGCGCGGAAATCATCACGGTGGCGATTCGCCGCACCAATATCGGTCAGCATGCCGATGAACCCAATCTGTTGGACAGCGTGCCGCCGTCTCAATTTACCCTATTGCCCAATACGGCAGGCTGCTACACGCTGGATGACGCGGTTCGAACCTTACGCCTGGCGCGTGAACTGCTCGACGGCCACAATCTGGTCAAATTGGAAGTGCTGGGCAACCCGGAAACGCTTTATCCGAATATGGTAGAAACAATCAAAGCAGCGGAAATATTGGTCAAAGAAGGATTCGATGTGATGGTTTACACCTCCGACGATCCGATCGCAGCCAAGCAGCTTGAAGAAATCGGTTGTGTTGCCATTATGCCGCTGGCTTCATTAATTGGTTCAGGCATGGGCATCCTGAATCCATGGAATTTACAAATTATTATCGACAACGCCAAAGTTCCGGTGCTGGTTGATGCCGGTGTCGGCACGGCATCTGATGCGGCAATAGCCATGGAACTTGGCTGCGATGGCGTCTTGATGAACACCGCAATCGCCGCGGCGCAAAACCCAGTGCTAATGGCATCGGCCATGCGCAAAGCCGTCGAAGCCGGGCGTGAAGCATATCTAGCTGGACGTATGGCAAAAAAAATATATACTGCCAGTCCAAGCTCACCCGTTGAAGGCGTGATTGCCAGCGCACAATCAAAATGACGGGCAAACAATAAAAATATCGGTTCATGACTCACGCCATCCGCAGTTTTGTCCTGCGCCAGGGAAGAATCTCGAATGCACAACGCCGTGCTTGCAAAACGCTGCTTCCCAAGTATGGCATTCCTTTTGCGCACGAACAAATTAGTCTGGAAGCCGTATTCAACCGGAATGCACCCAAAATTCTTGAAATCGGCTTTGGTATGGGCGAAACAACGGCGGATATCGCGCATTCCCATCCCGGCCAAGATTATCTGGCGGTCGAAGTGCATACGCCCGGTGTGGGCAATCTGCTCAATCAGATCGAAACACGGGAGCTTACCAATCTGCGCATTATTCAACACGATGCCGTTGATGTAATGCAACATATGCTGCCTCCCATGTGTCTTGACGGCGTACATATTTTTTTCCCCGATCCTTGGCCCAAGGTAAAACACCATAAACGTCGTCTGATTCAACCGGCATTTATCTCTCGGCTGTGCAAACACCTGAAACACGATGCCTACATTCATCTTGCAACAGACTGGGAAGAATACGCCCAGCATATGCTCGAAGTACTCGACAATGAATCATTGCTGTACAACACTGCCACTGATTATACAAGCCGTCCGGATTACCGGCCTTTGACCAAATTTGAACAGCGCGGCATCAAGCTCGGACATGCAGTATGGGATTTAATCTTTCGGCGCAATTCAAATATTTTTCCACATACAGAAAATGTGTAAAATAGGCTGATTGATAATTATTCCTACCCATACTATAGTAACTCTATTGATAAATCGGCTAACCCATTTCATTTTTGGCAATCACATGTATATTCCAAGTATTAAATTTCACTACATAACATTATCGTTATTCGCAACGCTTTCTTTCTTTACAATCAGTCCGGCTCATGCAGAACAGGTTGTTGTTTACTCAGCCAGGATTGAGCAACTCATCAAACCCATGTTCGATGTATTTACTGAAAAAACGGGTATCCAGGTTAAATTCACCACGGATAAAGAAGGTGCTTTACTTGCCCGGTTGAAAGCGGAAGGTAAAAACACGCCTGCCGATATGCTGATTACAGCAGATGCCGGCAATTTATGGGCTGCGGCACAGGCAGGCTTATTCAGATCCTATGATTCGCAAATACTCAAATCAAATATACCCGAGCATTTACGCGATCCCAATAATGAATGGTTCGGATTATCCATCCGGGCACGTACGATTGTTTACAATACCGACAAAGTCGATCCTGCCGATTTGTCCACATACGAAGATCTTGCCGACCCTAAATGGAAAAACCGGCTATGTCTGCGCACGTCAAAAAAAGTCTATAACCAATCGCTGGTGGCCATGATGATTGCCGAACATGGTGAGGCTGAAACAGAAAACATCGTTAAGGGCTGGGTATCCAATCTGGCAACTGCTCCGCTTTCCGACGATACGCGCGCTATGGAATTCGTGGCGGCCGGCCGGTGCGACGTGACAATCGTCAATACGTATTATTTCGGACGTCTGATGCAAAAAAACCCAGATTTACCGCTGGCAATTTTCTGGCCCAATCAAAAAATTGTTGATGACGGCGGAGTTCATGTCAACATTTCCGGCGCCGGACTCACGCGTTACGGTAAAAACCCGCGAGCAGCGGAACAGCTATTGGAATTCTTATCATCGATTCAGGCGCAAAAACTGTTTGCTGAAGTCAACATGGAATATCCAGTCAATCCGAATATTGCGCCCGATCCTGCTGTCACGTCCTGGGGGAGTTTTAAACAAAGCCGCATTAATCTAGTGAAGGCCGGAGAATTACAGGCAGCGGCCGTCAAGCTGATGGATCGCGCAGGCTACCGGTAATTGGCCTCAGACTCAGAACCGCATTCCTGGAATACTTTGAGTTAATGGACATGTGATTGCTGGCTGGCGACTGATTCCCTATTTGACTGCAATACTGGTCATGATACCAGTCGGTGCAGTCATGGCTTCATTGTTTGCACCAGCCGGTGACATCTGGGAGCACCTGGTAGAGAATACCCTGCCACTGCTGTTGACAAACACCTTTTGGCTGGCATTAGGCGTTCTGTTCGGAACGGGCTTGCTGGGCGTTAGTCTGGCCTGGTTTACCGCGGTTTACGAATTTCCCGGACGCAGTTTTTTTACATGGGCGTTGCTTTTACCGCTGGCAATCCCTGCCTATGTTACCGCCTTTGTCGCACTAGGACTGTTTGACTTTACCGGCCCTATCCAAACTATGCTGCGCGACTGGTTGGAATCCGATCTGCGCTGGTTTCCGGATATTCGCAGCCGTGCGGGGGTTATTATTGTCATGTCGCTGGCTTTTTATCCCTATGTATATCTGCTTGCACGCAATGCTTTTGTGAGTCAGGGAAAGCGATCGCTGGAAGTTGCGCAATCGCTGGGTTTTACGCGGTACGCGGGTTTTTATAAAGTCGCGCTGCCGATGGCACGCCCTTGGATTGCCGGAGGTCTGATGCTGGTTTTAATGGAAACACTGGCCGATTTCGGCACTGTCGCAGTATTTAATTACGATACTTTCACCACAGCTATCTACCAGGCATGGTTTAGTCTGTTTTCATTGACAGCAGCTTCACAACTGGCTTCACTGCTTATCTTGATCGTTTTCGTCATTGTTGTGCTCGAGCAGCAGTTCCGCGCGCGCATGCGCTATGCAGAAACCAGAAAAAGTCAACGCGCAAACCGTATTCTTTTGACTGCAGGTTACCAGTGGAGCATTACCGGTTTTATTACGGTGGTCTGGTTTTTTGCATTTCTGTTGCCGGTCATGCAACTGTTACATTGGTCATTACAATCTATTACATCCGACTTCGATCTGCACCGCTACCTTGAATTTCTCTGGCATTCGGTATCGCTTTCAGGCATGGCGGCCCTGATTACTTGCGGGGTTGTCGTTATGATCGTTTATGCAGCACGCCGTTTTCCGGGTAACACCATGCAGTTTGCCGTACGTACTGCCACTATCGGCTATGCATTACCGGGTGCGGTACTCGCCATTGGCATTTTCATACCGCTAAGCTGGCTTGATGCCAAGCTCAGTGAACTGGTTTTTACATTATTTGAGGTTGAAACGGGTCTTTTAATCCAGGGAACGTTCATCATCATGCTGCTGGCGTATCTGATCCGCTTCATGGCCGTCAGTCACTATCCGATTAACGGTGCCATGCAACGGATTACACCCAGCATTGAAGAAGCGGCTATGTGTATGGGCCTGCACGGCTGGGCTATGATCCGTAAAATTCATTTACCCATGCTCAAGTCGGGTATTTTTACTGGCGCGACACTGGTGTTTGTGGATGTCATGAAAGAAATGCCCATCACCCTGATGACGCGTCCTTTCGGATGGGATACGCTGGCAGTGCGCGTTTTCGAAATGACTTCCGAAGGCGAATGGGAACAGGCGGCTCTGCCCGCGCTGACGCTGGTACTGGCAGGATTAATCCCCATTCTGTTTTTTATGCGTCAAACGGAACACTGAAAAGAAACATTTTCTTGTCAGACCTATTTCTTGCAACAGTAATAACAGATTTGATATTGCTGGTATATGCTGATCTTTAGAAAGGATTGAAACAGCAATAACACAATCAAAATTGACTGCGAACTGGCCAAATTATTAGAGGCTATCTGAAATCAATTTTCAGATAGCCCCTGATAACATACGTTACTTAACGAAAAATTCGTTCAAGCGTTTATGTACCTAGTTTTCTTGCTTAGTCTTCTTTACGGCGGCGCATAATACCCATACCGAGAAGCGCAACGCTTAGCAGAGCAACTGTACCCGGCTCAGGAACTTGACCTGTTACCACGCGGATTTTGTTTGTAATTGCGTCAGCATAACCTTGTGCGTTAGCCACGCCAATGTAAAAGCCTTGTGTTGGGAAGTTGTATGGAACTGTCGTATCGCAAGGTTGCGGATAGCAGAAGTTGTTGCGCAGATCGTTTGCATCCACGCCACCGCCAATACCTTCAATACTGATGTTGTCAACACCTGCGGCAATCAGGCTGTTACGCTCAGCCACACCGGTACCGCCAACATTTTGCTGACCGTCTGTGGCAAAGTTTACATATGAGAAGTCTGCATTTCCAATGGTGTTGTTCAGTACGTTGCGCATGGTACTATATGCAGCTGCAAAATTGGTGCTGCCACCATTGTAGTTATAATTCTCAACCGCATCAGACAAAGCATCGCGCGCTGCAACGCTGTCAATCAGTACATTCGAAGCACGGACGGTAGCGCCGGAAGAAAAGCTTACGATCGAAACTTCATACGTGTCAGCGCCACCCACCGGAATCAAATCAATTCCGTTAGCCAGGCCCTGGCGGATAATATTCCAGTTGCCAGCTCCGATACTGCCGGATTCATCCAGAATGAAACCTAATTGAATTTGATCGGCATTAGCAGCCATTGGCGCCATTGCCACATTAATTCCCAGACCTAATGCAACAGTTGCTGTAAGCAATTTATTTTTCATTTTATATTTCTCCATTAGTTATTATATGTAAAACACTCGAACCGACGGTTATTGCCAGAAGACCAATGACTGACAGTTTTTATTCTTACCGAAGGTCATAACATGCACTCAAGCTTGCAATTAAACCAAAACTAAAATCATCGATTAATTTAGTATTGATTTCATTACATATTAAAGCAATATACATGCCAGATAATTAAATTAAATTTTATCATGATGTGTTTAAAGCATTTTTTTCCAAACTCAAACATTGATTTTCTTTTTCTGTGCTAAATAAATGACGAAATGTAAAAAAATCTGACGCTCCCAGTGTTTTAATCGTAAATCGCTTGCGGGCCTTTAAACCCTGATGAAGTTGTACGGCATACATTGAGACATACGGCCATTACCCACTTAGTACAGGCGGGTGTGGATTTGCCTACCGTAAAAAGGATTTCAGGCCATAAAACACTGATCATGGTTGAACGTTATGCACACCAGAATGGTGAACATATCAATGCTGCGATGGATAAACTTGAAAATCGCTATCAAAAAATAAGTTAGCGTTTTTCTGTCAGGATTACACAAGAATTACACAAAGAGAAATATGGGGCTAGTTTCTGAAAGCGTAAGTATATGAATTTTATGGTGCAGAAAATCGGAGCGAATTCGAACCAGATTTTCTCGATCTTGCAGGACTGGAATGAAAGTTTAAAAGGAACGTCGCTGGATACTTAGAGCATACTCAGAAACCATAACAATATGATTGTATTAATGAATACGCTGTAATCTGGTAAAATAGTGCACGTAATTTGCTGAAATACTGCTAAAAACCGTGCACTATGATTCGTTATACAAGCCAAAACCAACTCGCCCTTCCAGGATTTGACACACCAACGGGAATGGTCCTTGATCCCGATAATCGTTGGGTAAGACTCAGCAATTGCATATCATGGGATAATTTAGCGCAGAGCTACCACAAAACACTATCCGCAACGTCAGGCCGCCCGTGCAAGGATGCGCGTATTGTCATAGGTGCGATCATTATCAAGCATAAATTATCGGTATCCGATGAAGAGACGGTTGAACAGATCCGAGAAAATCCCTACCTGCAATATTTCATTGGCTTGAAAGGATTTCAATCGAAAGCGCCCTTTGCGCCTTCGCTATTGGTTGAAGTGCGCAAGCGCATGGGGCAAGGGGTGTTTGATGAATTTCATGAAGCGGTCATTGAATCGGTTGAACGCAAGAAGGCAAAGCGGGCTGTTAAAGATAGTGATGATGACGATACCAACGGCACACCATCAAGTACCGATACTGAACCCGATAAAGACAAAATGGATGTGCCACAGAATCACGGTAAATTGATCTTGGATGCGACCGTTGCGGAGCAGGCGATACGTTATCCGACAGACCTTGGTTTGCTCAACGAAGCGAGAGAACTGAGCGAGTGCATTATTGATATACTGTATACCAACAGTCCTCAGCCACGAACAAAGAAGCCACGCACCTATCGACAGAACGCCAGGAAAGCATTTTTGAACATTGCCAAACAAAAGCGACCTACCAACAGGAAACGTCGCGCGGCAATCCGACAACAATTACAGTACCTGCGTAGAAACTTAAAGCACATCGAAGTCATGCTGACGGCCTATCCCTACGGTCAACCCTTGCCGTTGCCCAACTGGCTGATACGTCGCTACTGGGTATTACCCTACCTCTATGATCAGCAGTATGAAATGTACAAAGCCAACGTTAGACGCTGCGAAGATCGCATTGTCAGCATCAGTCAGCCCCATCTGCGGCCCATTGTCCGAGGAAAGCTTGGCAAGGCGGTGGAATTTGGCGCAAAAATCAGCGTCAGCCTGACCGGCGACAAACTGGCGCATGTCGATAAACTACATTGGGGCGCCTGTCATGAAGGCCGTGATCTTCAGTTACAAGTGGAAGCCTATAAAAATCGCTACGGCTATTACCCTGAGGTCGTTATCGCCGACAGGCTCTATGGTTCTCGCGACAATCGCAGCTATCTGGAGAAACACAATATCCGTTTCTCAGGCAAACCACTGGGACGTTCCCCCAAAGCTACCGCTGAAAACCAGAGTGAGCTGAAACGACTCAAAGCACAGCGGCGGCAGGAATATCGGGAGAGAATTCCGATTGAAGGCAAGTTTGGACAAGGCAAATATGGCTACCGCCTCAACAATATCCGCGCCAGACGTGCCGATACGTCGATTGCCTGGATAAATGCCATCTTTCTGGTCATGAACCTGCTGGTATTGATGCAGGTTTTTCTTCGCCTTAAGAAATTTACCTTTAAAATGATGTTCCGGGTGTTGAATTTCACCATACCCAGAAAATTGAGCCTAGATGTTCTCGTCTATTCATCTCAAGACGAAATTATTGTTTGTCAGGACTGATGGCTTTGATGAATTTCTGAGTAAGCTCTAATTAGCGGTGAAAATCTACGTCTCGTGGTTCAGCTGCAGTATTTAACTGTCTATGAAATAAGCTTCCCATACAATATTCTTCTGAATGTTGCTAATCAAGGTGTTTTTGATATCTTCATAAAGAATGTTCTTCAAGCCAATGCGCCCATTTAGCCGCCTTAGCAATTAGGTCGGAGCGATAGTGACATCGAAATCGGCTCGGAAGATGCGCAGAATGAGAACGGTACGCGGATTCCACGATCTCATCTCACGCGCCTATCCAAATTTCGCATGTTGCGCGGTATCACCTCATACCGGAAACGATATTGCTCAATGCCTTCAACAATTACAGCAAGGTTGTTTGGCAACGACGCCACTACACTGGCCGAGTCGAGCAGGAGTTGCTGGCATTCATCCAGAGTAACAACCAGGGGTGGCGTGCATACCACGTTGAAAAAATTTGCTGGAAAATTCGAACGCAAACCCTATGGATGGTATTACGCAGCGGTGCTTTGCACGCTGGCGAACCTGTGTGCCCGAGGAAAAATCGAAGTTCGTGTTGATGGAAACTTGCTGGAAGAAAATGAACTGGAACGGACGCTGCGCAACACGCATGGCCACGGCAATGTGGTGCTGGAACCCCAGGTAGAATTTACCGCATCACAGGTTCGATCCCTTAAAGAATTTTATGAGGACTTCTTCGATGCCCCACCCAATGCCGGTGAAGCCAAAGCACTTGGCAAGGAAACGGGCATTGCGTTTCAGGAACTGATACACCAACAACTCACTCCGCTGGTTGCCCAAGCGTTACAATATCCCTTCCTGAATATGCTGACACCGGTAATCAAGAAACTGAAGGAGTTTACTGGCAAGCCTTACACCTGGTATATGACCGATCTTGGTAATCAGAAAGATGAACTGCTTAAAATCAAGGAAAGCGTTATAGACCCTATCCGCAAGTTCATGAGTGGTCCGCAAAAAGATATTTATGCCCAAGCCAAGGATTTCATGCGCATCCATGAACCCAATTTCTCGTATATCAATGATGAAGCAGTTAACAAAGTAAAACATGCACTTGAAGATCTCGCTTGTTTCAAGGGTATCCGTATCCAGCAATTAAAGACGGCTTTGGCACTTTGAAGAGAGAGGAAATGGATGACAAAGTTAAAAGCGTTCGCGAATCGGCGAAAACACTCTGGAAGCCATGAAGTCAAAGTGCAAAGCCGGATGAATACAAAAAATTGCCTGATGAAAGAACCGTCGAGGCACTGAAGCCTATCGGGAACAATGGATCATATTCTTCATCAAGGGCCTGATTGCGGTAATCAATGATCATTATGCGTTACTTCGGCGAGGAACAGGGTTATCAGAATTGCTGCTTGAGAATAGTGGAACTAGCAACACACTAAAAACCTGATGATAACGATATTGATCAATCGGATAATGACGGCAAAGATCCGCAAAGAGAAAAAAGTTTGCATATGAAAAATCAAATATTACTTTCAGTAAGGCTTTGCTGGCCGAAGCAGAGACCGACGTGGAACTACCTGAATCCATGCACTGACTGCAGAAAATTCGAAGGCAAAAGTTCAGATTTAGGAATCACGAATGGACATGAATGAACACGAAATCAGGAGGCTGATCCGGCAAGGTGAAAGCTACGGCGCAGGTTCAAACAGCCTGAAGTGCCTTCCGGACAGAGATCTAAATAGCAACTGTCGTTCTTTGGCCAATGACACAGGAGGCGGAATTACTGCTCGCGTTGAGGACGATGGGTACAGTCGGCAGCGCATGCAGACACCTCTCAATGCTGGGCATTCCTTCACTGCTGTTGCCAACAAGACCAACCCTGCCATCTCAGTCAGAGTGGAACGGTGTGATCTCATGAGAAATCTGTCGCTCGGATTACCGTTCCAAGTCGCGGCAACTAGTATCGACTGCGATGGACTTCTGGTTCGGAGAAGGCTCAAGCTTAATGGCACACCTGAAGCGGTACCGTTCTTCCCACACGAGTTTATACAGCGCCAGTCGTCAGTGGGTCTTGTCGATCCTTCAGCCATGGTGCTTGAGAAATAGATGCCAGCAACTCGATCCTCTGGCACGTTTGCGCATTCGTAATGCCATCAAAAATACGGCGGCGAACAATCCCTGCTGGCGTTGGCGGATGACGAACTGGATGGTGCTCTGGGGCTTTGTCGCGGGAATTGAACGGCGCCAGGCGACCAACCGTGCCGGTTTGTTGTTGCTGGGAACCGAAAGCCTGCTGCGGCAACATCTTCCCGCCTACGAGGTCGCTCTTTCAGGTGCTGCATGGCACGGATGTCAGAGTGAATGAATTCTTCCGCAAACCCCTGTTGGAAACCTTTGAAGAAGTGGAACTACTTTTCAAGGCACGGGTCGAGGAAGAAGAGATGCAAATTGGTCTTTTCCGGGTGCCGGTTCACAACTATGATCGTCGCGCCTTCCGTGAAGCCTTCGTCAACGCTTTGGTACATCGTGATTTCAGTCGTCTGGGTGCCGTGCATGTCAAGATCACAGGCGATGGACTCTCTATCAGCAATCCCGGTGGATTCGTCGAAGGTGTCACTTTGGATAACCTGCTCGTTGCCGATCCCGTTCCGTAATCCACTGCTTGCAGACGTGATTAAGCTGGATTGGTCTGGCTGAGCGACTGGCAGGTATTGACCGAATCTATGAAGGTATGCTGCGCTAATGTCGACCGGCACCTGATTATTCCATGTCAGATGAAT
Organism: Burkholderiales bacterium; assembly: GCA_024235755.1. GTDB lineage: Bacteria > Pseudomonadota > Gammaproteobacteria > Burkholderiales > Nitrosomonadaceae > Nitrosomonas. The sequence continues at coordinate 51,527 of JACKLV010000007.1, forward strand.
TTACGGTTTCCGTACAAATGGCCAACGTGCAGCTGGACTGATTTTCTTAAAATGGTGATCGAGCAGGCGTTAGGGAACATGCCCATTGATTCTCTTATCATCTGTCCGCCCGTGAAGAACGCCGTTTGACAACAACCGACCTCGCTCCATCCGTTCAAAAACGGAAGCTTTTGTCCGGGCAACACTGGAAAAACTGGTAGAAACCGCTTGAAACTTTGGCACCAGCCGAGGCCGAACCTATACCCTCAACGCTGCCCTGTATCGTAAAGCAGGAAAAAAATCGGAATATATTCGCCAGGCCGGATTTGCACCCATCCAGCAGGAACAGATGGTGCTTAACTACATCGACAAACATGGAAGCATAAAACGGGCTGAAGTCATGGATCTTTGCCATCTCGATCGGAATCAGGCTTATCGCATGCTAGTCAGAATGAAAGAAGCGGGTCAAATTAAACAAATCGGTGAACACAAGGGGGCTGTTTATGAGCGGATTTGACACGATATGCTCATATTTATGCTCACCGAGCGTAAATATGCTTGATGAGCATAAAATGTGCACTGCATGTTTGTATCCTATGCAAGCATACATGGAATCGTACAGAGCCATTGGGGCTCGCTGAAAAATACGCGCGCCGCGGAACATATGCGCCCGCTCATAACTTATGCGTCCGGCACATGCGTGTATAGCAAGCGTCCTTTCAGTGCTTTCCGTGTATTCTGCCAGCCTGTGTGTCCGCACGAAGACAGGTAGTTAAAAATATTCGTGTGGATTCACGTCGCTTCGTGGTTCAAAGGTCTCTTAGATGAAACAGCCAACTCAAAAAATTCGCCCAGTTCGCCCGACGCAGCCTGCTGAACAAGTCTCAGCCAAGCTGAAACTGGTGCTGGCCGAGAACAACGCCGCCCGGCGTAAGCGTAAACCATCAGAAATCAAGAATCACGGTAAAGATCGTCATTGAACGGGTGGCCTATATCTGATTCAACCGTTTCTGCGCCCTGCGCTTCATGGATGTGAACCCTTCCACCCGTATCGGTGTGTCTCACCTGCCGAGGGGCATCCTCATGCAAAACGTTATGTTTCAGGAAGCTGCGAGCACAAAATCACTGATATCATTTTAAGCACACGTTGTGAGGTCCCACACGTTGTGGGGTCGGAATCTTGCAATACAATACACGCAGCCTGCCTTTTTAACAATCCGGCTAACCGTGGGATAATGCACGCCAAATTCGTCCGCGATGGCTTCATTGTATAATCACCCGTTTGATACAAGCAGATAACGGTCTTTTCCACCAGAATGGCTTTGTAACGGCCTTGAAAAACATGCCCGACACGATTGTGAAACCGATTCAAGATCAGCATATAGGCACCATTTGACTGCACCCCGCACAGAGTTCCTTCAGCCGTTTCTTCAACGATATAATAGTGATTATCCATCAGACAATGGGCATGACATACCCAGTTGAACTGTTTACAAACATGACCAAACAATGCTAGCCAATTGTTACGGTCAGCGCCGTACAGATGAATATTCTCGACAATCTCCGCTGAAGGTGATGTGATGCAACCACCGGGAAATTCTATTTTAATGGTTTTGTCATTGTGGGTTTTAGATTTCGATATCGGATACAACAGATCATTGTTTACATTAATACAAGACCTGACCCTTTTTGCTCTGCTTTTGCTCTGGTGCCACCAAAAGTAAAAATTATTGTGGCAACTATCGTCATGCAGTAACAGTCAACTCAATAAAACAGGTTAGTTGGTAGGTTGTGGTTTTGTTCTAGCGTCTCGGTTAACAGGTTCATGTCTAAAAGTGGCTTTGTTTGGCAGTCAATACCGCTGCTCAATAGATCGTCAATGGAACCCAACCTCCGCGGCATTTCGCGCATGGCTACCCATTATATGCGCCACACTCTCTTACGGTTTTGGTGCGCATTACCGGCAACGATGCAATATCAATATGGAAGACTAGATACGTTGGAAAGAGTTTGCTGAACAGGCTGCTATAACTTTAGTTGTGACTGTCATCGGAGGTTATTGGTATTTGAGAAAAGATGAACCCAAAACCGAAGTATTGTCTTATCAGCTTGATAGCGGGTTTCGTTCGAAGGTGAGTGATAACCTGATTTCTATAGGTGCTTTGAAATTTGCTAATATCGGTAATGAGCTGCAAGAACGTTATGGCGGATTCAAGGCTAATTGAGGGCAGAACCATTGGGTTCAATACTAAATGATGAGGTGCCGATATCACTGAAATCCATCTCCAACATAAACAATCGGTCACATAGAAATAAAGACTGCTGCCAAATGAAATAGTTTCTGCACACCACACCTGGTAACAGACCAGCGGAGATTGATTTTAATATTCGTAGTGAGAGAACAATAGGCATTGGGGTTCTATATAGGACTGAAACTGAACAGCTTTCTGAATTTTAGGTGACTTGCACCCTGCGTATGTTGTATCCTTGTCCTTTGATAATCATACTGTTTGCTCTCAAATATGAGCGTGGCGATTCTAAAAATAACAGTGTTTACTACATAAAGGTGCTACATTTGATGCGTATTAGAGCTGGCGGAAGTGGTGAGAGACAGGGCTCATGCCATGGCAAACTACGCATCAGCCTGCAATAAGCGGTGACACAGAAGAACAGCCTATATTGATCATCGGTTTTTGGCAAAAGTAGCACGAAAAGCTGTTTGCCAATTAAACAAAACAAGTATCGCATCAAGCAAATGATGACTGATCCGAATGCCTTCGTTGAAGAAATCTCTAAAACTGTCAAAGTCCTCTATCCGTCGTATCTTGAAAAGCATGGTTATGGAAGAACATTGTTTCTAGCGATGAAAGGCTGTCAACATTCAACTACAATCACCACTTACGAAACGCTGCACACGGACAATTTTTCACTTCGCTCCATTGCGGTGAGCGCAACGTTAAACTCAAAAGGAGTAATAATCGAAAATGAAGGCTTTTATGGCTGGTCGGGAAAAAAGTCATGAAGTTACACTTCGCTTGAAGTGGATACCGTGCGTTATTCAAGCGGTAAACCATGGTTTCATCCAAAGAATTGATAGAGGTTCGATTTGGTTTAACGAAATACTTCGACAGCTCAAAGATACAAATTTTAAGCATAGTGTTTCACTAAAGATAATCAGGATAAACCTTAGTTCTTGTTTGAGTCAGATGCTCTATCAGGATCGAAAATAGAATATACCGTTTTAGTCGATCTAAATATAAGAGATATTGACTCAGGCTCCCCCTTCCATGTCAATCATACGTCTCTAGAGAAAAATGAGTGTTCTCGCACTTGTTAAAACGATCAACAAGCATCTCGATGCAGCCCAAGTCGGAGAAGAACTTGAAGGTCATTCAATGCTCTTTAGGAAAGCTGAATGAGAAAGTAAAACAATTATAGATAGCTTACCGGCACTGACTCCCAAAGGATAACGATGCTGAATGATATTTCTGGAGAATGTGCTCCAATTGAAAGGTTTCTAGGCCGTACCGTAATTCAGGAGCATATTCGTAGAATTCACGAATATTTATTAAGCGGTGCAAAAATGGGTTAAAAGAGACGACATTCTTGAATTCAGTATGGATGATCGATTTGCTCGATAAAGAAGCTGGGCGTCTGGGTGTGACACGCCAATCCATAATTAAAGTCTGGTTAGCTGAACGATTAGAACACACGACTTATAACAAGCAAAGGCAGTCGGACACGTAAACGCGCCACTGCTTTGGGCGTTAAGCTTCAAAGAAAGAATCATGCCTCTGGCCATAGCATTTCATAACAGTTCGTCTCTGCTAGTCTAGAGCCTTGTTATTTCACTCAAGGACAGCCAATCTCTTTTATTTGTTCTGAATATGCTGTCGGGTTACACTTTGTCGTGCTATACAAAACCAATTACGTTAAACATCAACATAACGATACAAAGGAGTTAAACGATGGCGCTTCGCATTAACGATCAGGCACCTAATTTTCAGGTGGAAACAACGCAGGGCAGGATTGACTTTCATGAATGGATAGGAGATAGCTGGGCTGTTTTATTTTCGCACCCGAAGGATTTTACCCCTGTCTGCACCACGGAACTGGGTTATATGGCTGGTATTCAGTCTGAATTTGACAAGCGGAACACCAAAATTATCGGCCTCAGCATCGATCCGCTCGACGACCACAAACAGTGGTTAAAGGATGTCGAAGACGTCGGCGGTTCCCAAGTGAAATATCCGGTTATCGCGGATACCGACTTACATGTTGCCAAGTTGTATAACATGTTCCCAGCCGATGAAACGGGTTCGGCTGAAGGCCGTACAGCGATGACCAATGCAACAGTGCGCTCTGTCTTTGTCATTGGCCCCGATAAGAATATCAAACTAATGATGACTTACCCCATGACAACAGGCCGCAATTTCAACGAAATTCTGCGCGCTATCGATTCCATGCAATTGACCGCGAAACACAAGGTTGCAACACCGGTAAACTGGCAACAAGGCGAGGATGTGATTATCGTTCCAGCAGTCAGTAACGAAGAAGCCAAAAAAACTTATCCCGATGGATGGGAAACTGTCAAGCCATACTTGAGAAAAGTGAAACAACCAAAATAGGTATTGCACAACGGGCAGGATGCCGTTCAACTCAACCGCCCTGCCCGATCAGTCATTCGACAGCAAGCGAAAAGCTGCGTTATTTTTCGTTGTAAACCAATCTATTAATATTTTGTTTCATTAACTTGGCGGTTTTTTCCAGAGCGGTTTTTTCCACCTGATTCAGTTTGGGATGTAAATGCCGTATTACGCCAGTTCGGCCAACGACCACGGGAATGCTGAAACAGTTATCCTCGATCCCCTGCCATTCTCTGAAATAAATACTCAACGGCATGGTTCGATGGTCGTCGAACACAATGGCTTTGAGTACTTCACAGGTTGCGGTGGCAATCGCATAATTGGTGTAGCCTTTCAGGTTATACACATCAAAACCAGCCTCGGTCACTTCTTCAAAAATCTTGCGATGTACGGAATTATCCGCTATACGCTCGCTGCCGGCAAAGGCATTGCTAAAAACCGGGAATTGATTGGGTCCATGTTCACCCAGAATATAAGTACGTAAATCATCAGGATGAATTTTCTCTTCATGTGAAAGCAGCACCCTAAAGCGGGCCGAATCGACTAGTGTGCCTATCCCCATTATTCTGGATGACGGCAATCCGGCAATCTGAGTTGTCAGGTATGTCAGCACATCGACGGGATTGGAAATGATCACAATAACTGCCGCAGGATTATTCTGTATCAGCGCCGGAATCATTTTTTTGAACAATTTGACATTGCCTGCACCCAATTCCATACGGCTGGTCATTTTACCTTTTCCTTTTGCGGAAGCCGTGATTACAAGAATATCGCTGTCTCTGACCTCTTCAATCGCGCTGCTTTCGATGATCATCGGCCGTTCACAAAATGACAGGGTATGTTGCAAGTCAAGTGCATCGCCTTGCGCTTTGGTGACATTGCGTCCAGCGAGTACCAGATGATTGCACAAACCTTTTAGTACGGCAGTATATGCAATAGTCGAGCCGACATTACCGGTGCCGATAATCGAAATTTTCATATTGAACTCACCTCACTGATAAATATACCGTTGCACCCTTTCCTATAAACATACTCCCAGGAAAACCGGATTGCACTCCGAACATAGATTGTTGCTGATTGTCGGTATTACAATAAGTCTTAGCCACTTTTCCCTGAAAAAATTCTTGATATCATACGCCGAATTCATCGAACTGCGCTGAGAGTTCCGCCGTTGGTCACGGAATCAGTTTTCAATATAATGAGAGAAAAACTGAATCCCTATAACCGAAATAGATCGGCCTAACCACTATTCACTATTACTATTGATAAGCAACTGTTAACAATCATGACGATGAACACATACCAAGATTTTGTTGACGCACTCGGTTTCAGAGAATCATCGAGTATTCCTGGCGGCACTCAAAACTACGATGTTGAAAATCGATTCGGTTTCATCGGTAAATATCAGTTTGGCGAAGCGGCGCTGTTTGACCTGGGGTACTATGCTATTGACGGCAGCGACAACAACTTGTTCAGTAACGACTGGCGCGGCAACTGGTCCGGAAAAGACGGCCTCTTCAGCAAACAGGATTACTTCGATAATGGCGCCGTTCAGGAAATCATCATTCGCGACTGGCACGAAATTCTGTGGAACAGAATACAGTCGCTGGAACTTGACAAATATGAAGCGCAAACGCTCAACAGCAAACCGATTACTGCCTCGGGAATGCTGGCTGTTGCCCATTTGATTGGCGCCGGCAGCCGTTCGTCGGAAACTGCCGGTTTAAAAGGTTATCTGCTGTCAGGCGCAATTTTCAGCCCGGAAGATGGCAACGGCACCTCTGCCAATGACTATATGGAGATATTTACAGGTTACGAAACACCGTTCACTATCGATCACAATACCGCCGAACGCATTGAAGGCGGCCCTGGAAAAGATTTTCTAACCGGTTTTGGCGGAAACGACATGTTGATTGGAAATGCTGCAATCGACACGGCTGTCTATAGCAACCAATCTTCGGAATACGATGTTGAAAAAATCTCGGACAAGAGCTGGACGGTCACGCATATGAATGGCGGCATTGATGGAACGGATACACTCATCGATATTGAACGCATAACATTTTCCGATAAGTCGCTCGCCCTCGACCTTAGTGGCGATGCCGGTTTTACCGCAAAATTAATCGGCGCAGTCTTTGGCCAGGCATCGATTTCAAACAAACAGTTGGCAGGCGTCGGATTGCACTTGCTCGATAACGGAACGAGCTACGAAATGCTCGCACAACTTGCAATGAATGCGGCGCTCGGAAGCAGCGCAACAGACACCAACGCCGTTGTTAATCTGTTATATAAAAACGTAACCGGGCATCTGCCTTCAGCCACCGACGAAGCATACTTTGTCGAACTGCTTGATTCGGGGGAGTTTACCGTCACATCTATTGGCATATACGCGGCGGAAACCGCGCTTAATCAAAGTAATATCGATTTTATAGGGCTATCCCAAACCGGTCTGGAGTTTTTAGGATGATACGGTTTCAATTGACTTGATGCTTTATATAATGTTAAAAAGGTTGTAAGCAGTATGTAAGCGGCGGGTATTCGGTCTATATCAATGATATGCTGATTCAATTAAGCCAAGTTGTGCGTTGATAACCGATTTGCTCCGAAACGATAACGTAATCAAGGCTTCAATATGATAGATGAGATTGACAGTCGCCTTAAGGAGTGGATTGCCACGGTTATCGACGGCAAACTTGCCATAACATTTGAGCATCCCGGCGCAGAACGAAGTCAGCCCACGGTTTCGGCTTATTTGTATGATATGGGATACTCCACGCCAAATTCGACAACAAGAGAAATTCCATTACAAATATCGTTGTCTTATCTGCTCACAGTCCAATCGGATAATCAGGTCGAATCTCATAAATATCTGGGAAAAATTCTTTACGCCGCCAAATCCCAGTCTGACATGGAAGTCGGATTCCCTGCACTGCCCGGACAATTCTGGCAGGCGATAGGAACTGTCCCGCTGCCCCATTTCAGCTTGCACGTGCCCATGATGATCATGCGCGAGACTGATCATTGTCCCGTTATCAAAGCGCAACCTCATATTGGCATCAGTCCTATTACCCATCTGACTGGCGTTGTTTTAGGGCCTTTGGATCAACCAATTCCGGATGCCAAAATTATGTTACCTCATTCAAAAACAGTTGTTTATACAGACAACAAGGGATTATTTTCCGTTGCTGCCGATGCTAATTCGCAACGCGCTTTCAACTGTAAAATTGATGCAAAGGGAAAACAGTTTTCTGTCTCCGTTCCCATGCAACAGATACTGAAAACACCGCATGCACCTTTTACAATTCATCTTGACTTAGAGGTTTAATATGCCAAATTATCTATCACCTGGAATTTATGTAGAAGAGGTATCTACAGGCACCAAACCGATCGGTATGGTAGGGACAAGCATCCCCGCTTTTCTCGGCCTGGCACCGGCTAAAAACAAATTTGTAAACCAGGCCATTGCATGCAATAGCTGGAGCGAATTCTGCAAGCATTTTGTCAACGAAGAAAGTAAAAGCACGCACTTGGCCCAAGCTGTATTCAGCTTTTTCAATAACCGCGGCAGCCGCTGCTATATCGTCAATGTGGGCGACAAAGGCTCCATTGCCGGTGATGTTAAGAATAAGAGCGGGTTATATGCACTGGAATCCATTGACGAAGTAGCTATTGTGGCGGCACCGGGTTACACCGACGCAATTTCTTACGAAGCCCTGCTTGCCCACTGCGAGAAATTACTGTATCGGTTTGCGATTCTGGACGCGCCGGAAGCCGTATCTGATACTAATGCGTTAAAAGTCTTAAAAACGGTCTCTGGCAGTGGGTCGGATGAAGCCAAGCCGGCAGCGGATACAAAAATTGAAGATTCTGCCTCGCAAGGATTAAGACCCCGAAATTCAGATGAAGGTTATGGTGCATTTTATTTTCCCTGGTTCAGAGGCCTGGATGTACTGCAACCCAACTCTGGCTCAATCGTAAACATACCGCCTTCCGGCGCTATTGCAGGCATATATGCGCGTACCGATGCCACGCGCGGTGTTCACAAGGCACCTGCTAATGAGCAAGTCAGAGGTGCGCTGGGCTTAACGTATAACGTTTCGAGAGAAGAACATGGCGAACTCAATCGCAAAGGCGTCAATGTGATCCGCATGTTTCCTGACGGTATTCGTGTATGGGGCGCCAGAACGCTGGCTGCTGAAGCGAGCGAGTGGCGCTACATCCCCGTTAGACGAACATTTAATATGATTAAAGAGTCCATTCAGGAAGGAACACGATGGACAGTGTTCGAGCCCAATGACATGATGACCTGGAAGTCGGTAGAACGCGACATTCGCGCCTTCCTGATGCGCGTCTGGCGCGACGGAGCACTGTTGGGCGCAACACCCGAACAGGCTTTTTTCGTTAAATGCGATGCCGAAACAAACCCTCCGGAAGTCAGGGATGCGGGGCAGCTTATCGCAGAGATAGGAATCGCTCCGGTTAAACCGGCAGAATTCATTGTCTTCCGCATTGGGCAATGGACAAGTGAAACCGAATCAGCAACAAGTGCAGGAGCTTAGACATGGCCGAACAAAATATATACAGAGCTTATAACTTTGTCCTCGATTTGGGTGGCGGAAAAGTTTGCTACTTTACAAAAATCAATGGACTATGCGTTGATATAGAAACCATCGACTTTCGCGAAGGCGGCGCTGGACCCGCGGTACGCAAACTGGCAGGCAGGGTTTCATACAATAACATCGAATTAAAATGGGGCCTGACGGAATCCACAGACATGTGGGAATGGTTGATGACCGCAGTCAAAGGCGAGGTGTCCCGCAGGAATATTTCCATCATACTCAGAGATAACGATGGCAAGCGGGAAGTAACCCGCTGGAATCTCGACAATGCCTGGCCATGCAAATGGCGGGGAGCGCCACTGGACGCTTTGTCCAATGAAGTTGCAATTGAAACGCTGCATCTTGCACATGAAGGATTAACGCGTGCTTAAACTGACCCGCAAATTGCTGCTGGGAATAGCCAACACATTGCACCGATATGCCAGTTCGATTGAAAAGCACTTGGCTCGGGATAATTCATCAACGAATCACTCCATATCCGATTATTCAGATGAACGCCCGCCAGCTCATTGGTTGGCCAAAGTGCGACAGGGCGCACCTCAATTACTGGAAAATCATTCTGAGGATGATACGCAAATTGCTACATATTCTTTTGAAGCCAAAAACACCTCTTCTTTCAATTCGCCGGCATCCAATGATTCGAGTGAAAAACCGCCTGCGCATTGGATAGAAAAAGTCAGGCGTGGCGCACCGCATTTACTGGATGAACAACCCGTTTACGAGGAAAATTCTTCCAAACACATTACTGCACATGAGCAGGCATTACCACAACTTCCGAGCAGTCATAAGGCTATCCATGACGACAATTCAGTTTATGATGAAGTTACAGCAAAACAACTCAACGCTGTAGAAACAAAGCCTGACGCAAACTTAAGATTGTCTAATGACAAATTGCCTGACCGCTCCCCTGAAAATAAATTTTTTGACTCATTCGACAATCTTGAAACCAATTATCTCAGCACAGAAATTCAACACAATCCAAAACGATTAAAAAGCTCACCAAGCCAGGCAGAACAATACAGCTTCAGAAAAATGGAAAAGCCGTTCAGTGATAATAAGCTCTCCTCGATCTCAGAAAAAGAAATTACAAAAAATAAAACCGGAAAAACCGGATTTAAACAAACAGACCAATCAAAGTCGCCAGGCAAGTACGCAAACACAAAACCAGAAGTATCATCCAGGAACCAACAACTTAGTGTTGCGCAACTGGACGCCGCGACTCCAGACACACTCACTGAAAACAAAAAATATCCTCGGCAATCTAGCGCCCCACATGAGCAATTCACAACAACCAATCAGATGCGAATCAAACATAATTCGCATGAAAAAAACAAAGCCGCGCGACAATTACCCAATATCACTATAAAGCCGCACAATTCCGTAGGCATAAATGCGTTCAAACAACACGACTTTAACGAAACTGCTGCGCCAAATTCCGACCATAGAGCGTCTTCCTCCCTACCACACAAACACAAAGCCAGCAAACAACTGCGCCTAAACCAACAGTTTATTGACAGGCATTTATCACAGGCAACCGATAACGCGGTTGAAAATATTTCATTCGAATCGAGTCAAAAGAAACACCCTGTTTCGATTCCTAAAGCAGCTGAGCCATTTAAATCCGGCTTAACGCACTGGCCCAATCTGCCGGACGAAAAAGAGAGGCGACTGCCTGATGATCGTTGGCCCGAATTACCGGAGGAAAAAACGCCGGAGTCGGACAAAATATTTCAACCGGTGAAAAATTTTGCACAATTGCAAAAAGCGATTAAGCGCAATCACCAAAGCGAACTCGAGCAAAGGGGTATATTTTGGAACGGGTGACATTTCTGGTTGAAGACAGCAATGAAAGATTGAGTTGTCTGCTGAATCCAGAAACTGTCGTAATGCGCCGAACCACAGGCGTACAATCACGCGAATCATTGAGCGGATTAATCAACAGCGACAGAAGCGGAGATAATCCATTACTGTTTACCGGTGCTGGAACGACCACTATTGAACTGGATTTGGTTTTTGATATATCGATTCCGGGTTCATCGATCGTCACTCAGAATGTGCGCGACCTTACTCAACCGATATGGAATCTTGCAGAGAACCATCAACGCAGCGACCGCCTTTACCGGCCAGCCATCTGTCGCTTCATTTGGGGAAAATCCTGGAACATACCCGGAGTGATTTCCGCTATAGCAGAAAAACTGGAATCATTCTCACCCCAAGGCATTCCACGGCGTTCCTGGCTCAGACTCAGGCTTATCAGAATGCAACAGCAGCCAACTTCGTCACTTCTTGAAAATGAGATGTGGCCAACTGAAGAATACCAGACACCCAATAATGTAATTGATACACTAAATCTACCCGAAACTGCCGAGCTTCAGATAGAAGATTCATTTCCTGACGTATTGGGCGAACAATCTGAATTACCGGAGAATGCCTATAAAAGAATCGATCTATCCGCCTATCACCAGAATGGCGACCCTTTCCAATGGCGCGACATAGCGGATCGGTACAATCTGGCCGATCCCCTTGCATGGCTGAAAACATTAACATCAGACCAGAACGGCGCGAGTGAAACTCAGGATGCAAACGAATAAATATGCACGCAACCGTACCCCAGATTACCATTGAGATTGACGGTTCAGTTCTTGCTGCCAGTGTCATTCAAACCATCCATGAAATCCGCGTTCGGCAGATTTTGTCTGCACCTAGCCAGTGTGAAATTCTTTTACAGGAAGCGCATGAAAACATCTCGACGGAAGCTTTATCGAAAATAGGCGCAGCAATTCACATTAAAATCGGGTACCAGGAACAATCCCTATTTTACGGCCAGATAACCGCTGTTGAGCAGCATTATAGTGCATCGATTCGCCCACTGATCAATATCCGCGCCTACGACCTCCTTCATCGATTACGCAAGCGTCAACCGGTACGCACGTATGTCAAAGTCGGTTTTTATCAACTCGCCCAAGAACTAACACATGATTTAGGAATCACTGTTTCTAGTGCAGAATCAGCGCCCGTTACGCCAAGACTGGTGCAATTCAGGCAATCAGACTTGGAACTGCTATCTGAATTGGGAAGAGATTACGGGCTCTACTTTTTTTTAGATAAACACGACTTACGTATTACCGGACTAGATGGATTTGAAACTAGCGCACATTTAACGCTGGGAAAGAATCTATTTGAAGCCCGATTCTCTGTCAATGCCGACACTACAACCCAGTCTGTCAGCGCCACCGGCTGGAACCTGCAATGCACAGTTTCCCACGCTAAAAACGCGCAAACGCCCAATACAAAATTGCCGGTACATGAATTTTTGGATACAACCCGATTTGATACAGACGGCAAACGCACTATCGTCGATTATAACTGCGAGAACGAAGATCTGGCCGAAACTGCCGCACAAAGCGAGCTGGACAGACGGACTGCACAGCAGGTCACGCTCTGGGGTATTGCTGAGGGCGATCCCAATCTGATCCCCGGCGGCGCCGTGCAGGTATCCGGCGCTAGTTCGTCACTGGAAGGCCGCTATGTGCTGACTGAAATATATCACTCGATCAGCCCGGACAAAGGTTTTATTTCTGAAATCAACACTGCGGTGCCGACTATTATACCTGCTCAGAAAAAAGCATCGACAAACGCCACTGTCGGTATTGTGTCGCAGGTCAATGACCCGGATAATCTGGGGCGTATTAAAGTTTCCTTGCCCACTTATAACGATATCGAAACAGACTGGCTTGAAGTGTTAATCCCCGGTGCGGGTGCCGGCAAGGGCCAGCTCATCTTGCCTGATGTCGGCGATAACGTTTTATTACTTTTCGTCAACGAGAAGCCTGCCCAACCGATTGTTCTTGGCGGTCTGTATGGCGAAAACCCGCTCCCCGGCTCTGTAATTGACCAAGGCGCTGTCAAACAGTTTGTGACGCAAACTGCGGGCAAACAACGTTTTTTACTGGATGATACCGAAAACGCAATTCGAATTGAGACACAAAACGGACATGCAATCAGTTTGACCCCTGCAGAAATTGGAATCACACGTCACAACGGCAGCTCGGTCACATTAACAGATGAGCGAATGACGATCCATTCAGAGACGGATCTAGAAATCGAAGCGCCAGGGAACAAGATTACCATTCGCGGCAAAAGAATTGACTTTGAGGAGGCATCATAATGCACTGGCTGACTGAAAATGCGGTTCTGGTCTGTTCACACGAACTAGGCATTATATCGAATCAAGCAACCCAGAATTTTGTCAGAATCAAAGGCAGGCGCGTTTTAGTGGCCCGGAATCCTGAAAACAAAACGATTACCGGCTGTCCCAATGCAGGCCCGTCGATAAAACCCTGCACGACAACATTGAAAGTTACCCATGGGTACTCTTCATTGCTACGGATCAATGGCCACAGAGTCTGTTTATCGAATGTAACCGGTTTAACGGACGGGACGCCTCCCGGAACCGTTACGTACAAAGTCCGCAGCGCCGGACAAAAGCTTGTTTCGGAGATCTGATGGCTAATAGACTGAATACCGCCTGGCGGTTCAACCACCCCGATATTGGAGAAATCCATGGTATGGGTATGGGCCTGTATGTCGAACCAAACGGAAAAATCGCCATGACCAGCGGCCGCGCCGCCGTTCGTCAATCCATTTTGTTGCTGATGTCTACCATACCGGGCGAAAGAGTCATGCGTCCCAAGTATGGATGCAATCTGCATCAACTCGCTTTTATGCCAAATGATGCAACCACACACGGGTTGGCAATTCATTATGTCAGAACGGCGCTCGAGCAATGGGAACCGCGCATTGACATTATTCACATAGACGCGAATACCAATACCGACGACCCCAGTCTGATGGATATCACTTTGGATTATCGCATACGAAAATTAAAACAACCGGAACAACTGACTATTGCATACCACCTTATGGGAGCTGAAATCTGATGCCAATGCAATCACCTAACTTAGATGATCGAACATTTACGGATCTGGTTGAAGCTGCCAAACTCAGAATCAGGCAACGCTGTCCTGAATGGAATGATCTTTCCCCCGGCGACCCCGGGATTGTTTTGCTGGAAGCATTTGCTTTTCTCACCGAGACAATGATCTACCGGCTTAATAGAATTCCGGAAAAAGCCTATATCGAATTCCTGAAGTTGATCGGCGTTAAGCTGACGCCGCCCTCCGCAGCACAGGTCACGCTCGAGTTCTTTCTCAGCAAACCGCAATCACAACCTGTTGAAATTCCGCTGAACACACGTGTCACGACAGCAAACAGCACTTCCGGTACAAATGCGCCGGTTTTTACCCTGGCCGAAGCCGTAACGATACCGGCTGGAGAAATCAACGTCCAGGCCCGGGCTTATCATTGCAGCCAGATTGACGCCGAGCTTATCGGTGTCGGCTCCGGTCTGCCCGGGCTTACGCTGCCCGTCAAACACGCACCGATCATTTATCCGACAACCGACAAACTGGATTTGATCGTTGGTGTCGAAACACCGCCCGACACCCTTGAAGCACATGCCACTGCTGTCAAACATTTAGATAAATCCTTTCAGATTTGGACAGAAGCCGAAAATTTCTCTGATAACAGCAATAATCCCTTTGTATACATTGCGGATCGGCATGCCGGCACGATTACTTTCGCACCCGCAGTGCATCGCCAGGATGATTCCGGATTAATGAAAGCTGCGCCTGAAGCATTGGCCGAAATTCCGCCAGCCGGGCGGGAAATCCGCGTCTGGTATCGATACGGCGGCGGATCAACGGGTAATGTTTCGGCGCACGCACTGACAGTGTTAAAAGACCCAATTGTCGGTGTGTCAGTCACGAATCCAGAGCCAGCAACTGGTGGACGCGATCAGGAATCGTTACAAAACGCACTGATCAGAGGACCTCAGGAACTACACTCATTAAGCCGTGCAGTCACTGCCAGAGATTTCGAACTCATCGCCACTCAATGTTCCGGGGCGGTAAACCGGGCCAAAGCATTTACCCAGGCGCAACTCTGGGCTCATGCTACGCCAGGAACGGTTGAAGTAACGCTCGTACCCGAAATCAATGTTAACGCCAATCAATTACAAACCATTACCGCCGAAAATCTGCAGTCACATCACATTGAATCGGTACGAAAACAAATCCAAACAGTCCTGGAAAGTCGGAAACCGCTTGGAGCGCACTGTGTTGTAAATTGGATGAATTACAAAAAAGTCAGCGTCAGGGCAAAAATAACGATTCACCGCGAAGAGCAAGCCGATCAGGTCAAACAAAGGGTCCTGAATGAACTCTACAGTGGTATATGTCCCATTAAAATCCCGGCTGAATCCAAGTCCCCCTGGCCTTTCGGCCAAAGTTTAAAAGCGTGGGATGTTTACAAAATCATAGGTTCCGAACCTGCAGTACTTTCAGTCGATTCGATGCAAATGATTACGGACGATGTGCCGGATACCAGAGTCGTCGACATCTGTGCCGATGCTTTTCAGCAGGACGCATGGTATTGCGGTTGCGATCAACGTGTTTTCAGATCCACCAATAATGGTTACAGTTGGGAACTGATCGCGCGCTTTGACGGCGAACAAGTGGAACGTATTCAATCCTTCCCGGCCGAATCATGCCACAGCGTCCGCCATGCAGGTCTCCTCGCCGTCACGACGAAAGTATCGCCGCATATTTCATCTGTAAAAATCTCCAGAGATTGCGGTCAAACTTGGATAGCCGCGCAACAATTTCAGTTTAATATCGACGATATTGCTTGGGTCGATCGCGAAGGCTTCCCTTATCTTCTACTGGCAAGTGAAAAGGGACTTTATGAACTAAGCCTGCAAAAAAAAGCTGTTCCTGTCCAGATTCTTGTTGACACCAAACTTCCGGAGCACGGTTTTCGTGCTGTTACAGTCTCATCCACGCTCGGCGGGCGGACTTTTGTCGCAGCCGCCGGTTATGAAAACAAAGGGGTTTATTTATCATTTGAAGGTGGAAAATCAGGCAGTTTTCAAAATATTGGCCTTGCGGGAGAATTGATCGAAGTCCTTTCGGTGCAGCACAAGGGTCCTCACCGGTATCTTTGGGCCGGTATTGCCGCTCCAGGATCTGATCAAGGCAAAGGTTGTTTTCGCTGGACATTTTCCGAATCCGCTGTCAATCCCGAGGGCTGGAAAGCCTATTCAAAAAACTGGGCGGCTGGCGGATGCAGATCATTGGCCTTTCAAGGAGCTTTTGCGCTAGCCGCTTCATACCGGTTAGGCGTGTTGAGATTGAATTCCGATTTGCACAACCCTGAATGGGAAACGTTGAACGCTTCCGAGTGCGGTTTACCTTTAAGAGATGTTGGCAAACTTGAAACGATCGATGCGGTAGCGGGTGCCGTTAACTCCAACATTATTATGGCGGGCGGCATACTGGGTGTATATCGCAGCCTGGATAGCGGTCTGCATTACGCCAAATGCTCTCGACATGAATTCAGTGACGAAGTTCGGATTCCGCCGAACTGGCTGTTTTACTCCGGCACGCATGAAATAGAGATCAGCAGTTAAAATGAAACATCGGGAACTCAAGCAACTACTGCCGGAGATTTTTCAAAGAACCGACCAACCCGGCTCGCCGCTTTATGGCCTGTTACAGGCAATGGAAGCACTGTCTGAACCGGCGGAAACGATTCTTCAACGGCTGCCGGTTTACTTTGATCCTTACACTGCTCCAGAAAAATTTCTGCCATTCCTGGCAAGCTGGGTGGATTTAGATCGTTTTTTTTCTTCATCGCCCGGCTCAACGGTTACCGAAACAGAGTTACTGCAGTTGCTCAATAGCGGCCGCCTGCGCGAACTGATTGTCGCTGCAACGCGTTTGTCGAAATTACGGGGTACCGCTGCGGGATTGCAGTTGTTTCTTGAAACTGCAACAGGCGTACAAGGCTTTACCATTGACGAAAATGTTTTGCAGGAAAACAATGATATGATACCGTTTCATATAAAGATTACTGCTCCCAAAGCGGCACAAAGATATCAGATATTAATCGAAAGGATCATTGAGCAGGAGAAACCGGTATACGTCACGCATTATTTGGAGTTTAGTCCTCATTAAAAGGAGAAGTATTCATGGTCAAAATAGTCGAAATTACTCAATCCTCGGATACTGTGACCTGCGACAAAAACGGTCAGGCAAGCATTCAGTTTAACGTAAATAATATCAGCGCCGCTCAATTAAGAGTCGGCGCTAAAATTATTACCGAAGAGCCCGCAAAAGAATCGTGGTTCAACATCGTTGACAAAACTGAAAAAAAACTCGAAATCGATGCCACTGATCATTTTTCAGTTCAGATCAAAGCAAGCGATGCTGCGGAAGGGAGTTATAAACTTCGTCTGCTGGTTTATAACATTGAAAATTCCGATGAGGACTATACCGAGAGTGAAACTATTGCAGTCAATGTTCCCGCGCAGGAAAAAGCGCCTGAAGAACCGGAACCCAACTCCAAAATGTGGATCGTGTGGCTGCTTGTGGGCGTTTTAGTGATTGCTTCGGCAGTAGTCGGCTATTATATTTTTAGCGGTCCGGACGAAAATGCGCC
Organism: Burkholderiales bacterium; assembly: GCA_024235755.1. Lineage (GTDB taxonomy): Bacteria > Pseudomonadota > Gammaproteobacteria > Burkholderiales > Nitrosomonadaceae > Nitrosomonas. The sequence goes on from JACKLV010000007.1 coordinate 69,330, forward strand.
GGCTGAACAAAAAGACAGCCTGTCAGTCATTATGCCTGACGTGACAGGAAAGCCCTTTGAAGAGGCAAAATCCATACTGGAGGATCTGGAGTTTTCTGAAATAGAGACAGAAGCACGATTTGACGCCTCCAAAGCAGCCAACACAGTACTGGAGCAAACACCCGATGCAAAATCGAAAGTCGATGCACACAATACCACAGTGACATTGATACTGGCTGATTCTGCGACAACCATGCCCGATGTCAGAGACATGACGTTGCAAGGCGCAAAAGAGCGCCTTGCAAGTAAAGGTTTCAATCAGCGAAATATTGCTACTGAGCCTAAATTCGACGCATCGAAACCTGCCGGAACCATTCTGGCGCAATCGCCAGAATCCGGTGCGGAAATCAGCGCCAGAGAAACCAAAGTCACGCTCATAATCGCTGACTCCGGGATTGATGTGCCGAATGTCAGAAACATGCAGCTTCAAGATGCGCTGATGCGACTGCAATCGGCAAAACTGGCTCTGGGCGATATCAGCACAAAATTCAAGACCAATCTAGCAGAGGGCACAATTATCGATCAAAAACCCCGTAGCGGAAAAGTCCCTGAAGAAACCGAGATAGAGCTGGTTGTATCGACTAAAAAACAAGTGGTTACAGCGCATCCGGTTTTTTTGAAAGCAATTATTAATTCCGGTATTACGCATAGTGCGCGCATCACCCGCCAGCTTGCGCCGGAGGAATCGGATGAAGATACAGAAACAGAAACCGATCAATAACGTTATCAATTTGCCATGAGCACCACAAAGATCGTCATCATCTGCCTATTACTGTTGATGGCGATCTTTTTTATCGGTTTAAGTCTGAATCTGATCGAAAAACCGGATCGTGACTTGTCCAGTGAAAGTAAAGAGCGGCAGCAGGAAGTCGCATCTGACTACAAAAAAGACAGTTGGGTTAGTGTCATAGATAAATTACTTGCACCGTTTGCTGCTTCGTTCAAACCAGACGATGTCGATATCAACTGTTCGCATTCTAATACGGGATTTCAGCTAAATGAACAAACCCCTGAATGTAAAATCACAATACCCGGTTTCAGCGAATCATTTAAGAAGCTGTCACTCAGGCCTGACAAGCGCAGCATTCAATTGAAAATTACTTTCTTGCCGACGGATGGCGATAAACCAGATCCTTTTTTCTGGCCTTCAGAGGAGTTTGACGACGAGACGATCAATTTTGTCATCCTGGGTAATGCAGATAAACAAGGTCAAACAGTGGCAACGATTTTTATCGAATGCAAAAATTGTTCCGGTCAACGAAAAGTGAAAATAGCATTTGATTAATCGTTGTTGAGCGTAAGTACTCACTTGGAGCGCTTTAACCTATTACTTCAAAGCCCTGTCAATTCGCAACGCCTTAATAACGGCAGGAATCGATCCAATAAGAAAAAACAACGCCCAAATGGCAGCCAGAACGGCGTTGATCAGTGCGCCAATGTCGTCGGTAATATAGGCTAAAAACGGCGGTGCAATTCCATGCAAAAATCCCAGTAAAATCGTCGCCACCAAAGAAGTTGCGATCAAAAGCACCAGCCCCTTATTTTGTAAAAAACGCTGATGCGCCAGCACCAGAAAAATCACAAAGGCAACTTTAAAAATCATAATGAATGTCAGTGTAGCCGCCGCCGCACCCACTTTAAAATTGGCAAATTCAGCAAAATAAATCGCCGTACCAATGGGCACCGCCAGCAACAGCGAAACCATAAGCATTAACAATCCAAATGCGGTAAATATCGCAACGATGGCGCCTAATAATGTCAGCAACGCAACAATGAACGTAATGATTCCCTGGATACGGCCGTGAATTCTATCGGGCAAGATTAATGCTGTACCCATCAGTAAAATGGTAAACAGTAACAACCAGTCCAGCCAGGCCAGGTACAGAATTCCCAGTCCTGGTGTTGCCAGACTGTCTTTGTCTGCTTTTAAAAAAAATTGGGCACCCAATTCAACCGCAAAAACAATAACCAGGCAAACAACTGACGCACAAAAAAAAGGAATTCTCAGTTTATCAAACAACGTTATACTCCTTTACTCTATTGCAAAAGCATGATTTATTGCAATCATTTGTCCCTATGCTTCCGGCATTTGATTATACATATCCACGCTATCAAAACGATCACTGTAAACGGAACATGCATACTAGTTGCAATAGCATAGCATGTAAATTATCTGGATTGGCATAGTTGACGCTATGGAGTTGGTGCAGCCACGCACAGATGTTCTATTCTTCAATGAGCGATAAAGATGGCCTTCAATAAACGATTATTATCCTTCTACCGACGCGTATGGCTCATTGCCATGCTGTTGATTATTGGCTGTGTAGCGCCCGCCTCCCGCATTTCAGACATGTCAGCACACTCGCTCTACCAGCTCGGTATGGAAGCATATCAACATGGAGATTTTAAACAGGCGCAACGCTATTGGAACAAGGGACTCACTAAAGCAAACCAGAGCGAGCACATAAATGCGTGGCCCGCTTCTTTTCTTACGGGGCTTGCGCATGTTCATGAGAACCTGGGTAATCATGAAAAGGCCATTGATCTGGCCGGTCAGGCCCAACAAATCGCCGACAAGTTGTCCGACCCAAAACTGAAAGCCGAAACACATGTCATTATGGGCCATGCTTACCTGCAAATGGGAAATTACCCGGCAGCAATAAACCATTCGGAGCAAGGCCAGCTTATAGCACAACAGATCGGAAACCTTGAACTCGAGAGCGACAGCGCCAGAAATCTAGGTGCAATCTATAAAAACCAGAGCGAATTTAATCGTGCTGAAAATTTTTACCAAACAGCCCTGGCGTTGGCTAACCAGGCCGAAGACGTTCTGTTGCAGGCCAAAGCACTCAATAACCTGGGGGAATTGTCGCAGCGTCGCGGACGATATGCAAAAGCGCTCGAATTATATAATCGATCTTTACAACTCAGGCAGGAAATAGAGGATTGGGCGGGTCAGGGTAATGTTCTCGGTAACTTGTGCCGCATTTACCGGGATCTGAATGACTATGAGCGGGCTTTAAAATTTTGTAATCGCGCACTGAAAATCGCCCGCAAAACGAATACGAAAGCCTATGAAGCAAACCATCTGAATAATATTGCAGAAATCTATTGGCGCCTGGGAGAATTCAATAAAGCAGAAAAATCGTTTGTGCAGTCAATTGAGATCAAACAGGCACTCGGCGATCTCGATGGAGAAGCGCGCGCCTGGAACAATCTGGGACTTATTTTTAAGTCGGAAGGAAAACTTGGGAAAGCATTGGATTGCTTCTTTAAGTCATTGAACATTAAAAAGCAACTCAAAGACAGATCGGGATTAAGCGCCACTTATTTCAACATTGGGCTGACTTATTCCGACCTTGACCGACATGACGATGCATTAAAATATTTGAAGAAAGCCTTGTTGATTCAGACAGAATTGGCCGAGGCAACTCTACTCTGGCGTATCCTTGGGCATTTAAGTGATATTCATAAACAACTGAATCATTTGGATCTGGCTGTTTTTTTTGGCAAGATGGCAGTCAACAATATTCAGTCACTTCGCTCAGAAAACCTTAAACTCAAAAAGCATCTGCAAAAAAGCTTTCTGGAAGACAAACGTGTCATTTATGAAAACCTTGCAAATTTACTGATCGACGAGGGCCGTTTTCCAGAAGCACAGCAAGTTCTGGCAATGCTCAAGGAGGAAGAGTATTTTGATTTTATTCAACGGCAATCAGACAACGATACGCAATGGACAAAAGCAACGTATACCAAAACGGAAACCGATTTCGCCATACGTTACCACGAACTCACCGCCGATCTGATCGAACAGCGTAAAGTCTATACGCAGCTAAACAAGAAACTGGAAGGCGGGCAAATACTGACACAAGCAGAAACACAGCGCCTTGATGAATTGAATGCACGGCTTGAAGAGGCTCGCCTAACTTACCTCGATTTTTTGAACGAACTGGAGCAGGTATTTACACAAGAACACCACTTAAAAGAATTCTATGCCAGAGACCTCGATGAAGTCAGCCAGACTCAAAATTTACTGAGTAAATTCGAGAATACGGTTCTGGTTTATTACCTGTACACCGATGAAAAATTAAGAATCCTCCTGCTCGATTCTAATTTATCTTTTCCCCCGGAGTTACACGAACAACCGATCAGTCGCTCGGAACTGAATCAATTAATTTATACATTCAGAGAAAACCTATCCAACCGCGGCGATCATTTAATTGCTGCTGAAAAATTATTTAAACAATTAATTGCGCCGATAAAAGCCGATCTGAATCTGCTCAAACCCGACACCCTGCTGATCTATCCGGCACGTTCTTTGCGCTACCTGCCCTTTTCAGCATTATTTGACGGAGAACAATACCTGGTTGAACAATATGCAGTAACAATGTACAACGCAGCAGCACAAAGTTATTTATTACTGGAAAAACCCAAAGCGCACTGGTCGGTCGCCGGTTTTGGTGTTTCTGAATCCCATGATCCCTTATTCAATAATTTACCCGCCGTCGAGGATGAAATTAACGCCATCGTCAAGGAGAAAACCGCAGACGAAATCGGCATCTTACCCGGGAGTGTGTACCTGAACCAGGATTTCACCCCAGACCAACTGATGCAAACACTAAAACAAAAAGATGCATACCAGGTTATTCATCTTGCAACGCATTTCAAATTCACACCGGCTTCTCCAATCGACTCATTTTTACTGGCCGGTAAAGGCGCGCACATCAGTTTGCAGGACTTATTGCGTGGCGACTATCAAATGGCCGGTAAAGACCTTGTTACGTTATCTGCATGCGAAACCGCATTAGGTGAACTGGATCAACTCAATCAGGATGGCAGAGAACTGGAAGGATTGGGCACACTTATCCAAAGAAAAGGGGCACATGCGGTGCTTGCCACCCTCTGGCCCGTAGCCGACGAAAGCACGGCAGTATTCATGGAGCAGTTTTACACAATCAGGGAAAAGAAGAACATTTCTAAAGCCGAAGCCATCCGTCAAACTCAGCAGCTGTTTATCCGAGGCAATGTGATTATGGATGAAACAAACCGCAAGGCACGCCTCAGAGGCGCATCGCTTCCTGCAGAAGAAATCGCGGAATCGCAGTTTGAGCACCCTTATTTCTGGGCGCCGTTTATCCTTATGGGCAATTGGCAATAGTGTTTCACTTGTTGATAGACCAGCATCCGCTGGTTTCGTGCTTTCATACAGTTACTTTGTTCGACGTAAGTGTTTTTACTTCACCATCAAAAAATAGAATGCATGCGTCCCGCCCTACCACTTGCTATAGCCGGAGGAGCATGCTAATTCTCCGAATGTATGGTATAAATCCAGCATAATTATTCGTTAGAGTTTCTGAAAAAGAAAAGATGGAAACAACCGCACCTTTTGTAATCGCCTACCTAGCAACTGGCATTGCTCTTATCGGCTACGATTTCGCCGCGCCCTCTACGCATAAAAAAGATTATGTTTCGAAAGGAAAATTAGGGAGTGCATTGATCACGTGGTTTCTATGGCCGGCAGCTGCTTTCATGGATAGCTATTACGCCACGAAAAAAGGTAAAGCCGGCATTAATCTTGCGTTAGGTGTCATACTCATATTCATCTCAATATTTTTCATGGCCAGTCTTTTTTTTCATTTTGTTGGCAGCGCTTCCGCCTTGGTTTATCTTGTATGCTTTGTGATCGCAGTGCTGTTTTCACCGTTTCTAGCGGCTCTAGCACTGCCCAGTCACGACAAGCTTTAACTTGGTCAAGTAACTTTTCTTCATCAACCATCAATAAATCCGCGTCAACCCTGCAGTTCAGACATAGCAAAACGAAGACGCCCATTAGGCACACCAGCCGTCTTAAGTCAATAACCAGAGCAAGTTATCTCCAGCAGAGTTTTTACCTTCAGATTTGTGCCAATAATAATGCCTTACTACAATTACCCAGAAAACTGTTGACAAAACACGTCATTTGTCTCTATAACAGTAATCAGCCGCTTGCCTTCCGAAAGTTACCTGTGATAATAGAATCGCGTCATGAGGACCGGAATACTGGCTTGTAACCGGACGAATAGCAGCAACGATATACACACAGCAGATGTCTGTTACAACATTTGATGAAGACATGGCTGACTTGCCTTAGCTTTCTGAAACTTGTTTAACTTATGTTAAAACGGGTTCAGAAAACGACTAGAGGAGGACAAATGAATGAAAATGATCAACAGCATATTCATTTCACCGCCCACCAGCAGGAAAAGCCTGTCGCATCTGGATTTATCCACTCCTTCCGCTAATCGCCGCTATATTTTCTTAATCCTGTTGCTGGCAGTTTTGCTGAGCGCTTGTTCGACCGTACCGGTTGAAAACCGGAATGTTTCAAGTGCGGGCGGATTCTGGGAGCAAGATGAAAATACCGATCCGCGTTTTCATCATAGGGCGATGGAAGCCGATCAAGAAATTGGCTTATTGTATGCTTCCGGAAACGAAGTTCTGGTCAACGGCGCACGGGTGGAAAGCACGCTGGACATCAAAAATAATGCTTTTGTCAGCACCGGTCCGAAAAGCAGCGTCCGCATTGAATTTATGGATGGCGAGGGTATCTGTGCGATACAAATTGAGGAGTTTTCCGTAGGCAACGGCTATGGAGATACCGCTAATTGCGAATACAGCATCATCACAACACATGCCTCTGCCAGAACCCGGGATACGATATACCATATCAACGTGTCCGACCAAGGAACAGAAATCACCGTATTACGCGGATTACTACAGTCGTCATTACTTGCGGACCCGACTCAGAGCGTTATCGTCAATAGTGGCGAAGAAATTATCCTCACGGCCGATTCGATTATTGGACCACGGCCTGTTTCCTTTGAAGAAATTGAGCGGAGAATTCGCTGGAGAGACAACTACGATTTTTATAAGAGTGAAGTCAGCTGGGTTAAAGTATTAGTAGGCGCAGGTGTTGCAGCGGGTATTGTCGCCGCCATATTGCGCGGCAAATCTGGCGGCAGCGGCAGTCCACCCCGTAGCCCCGATCCCGGCTCAAGCAACAATTATCCCTATTAATTAAAGCGGCAACTGGCGATGGGTAGTTATAACACCAAACCAATAACCGCGGTGAACAGCGGTTGTGTGATGCCAGAAGGATTTACTATTAATTAAGGATTGCGAGAGGAATAGCTATGCATACTGCAAACAGTTTTACAAATCAATATCCCAGCGTAATCGGGCGAAAACTATTATCTGCCGCATTGGTTCTGCTCGCGCTCTGTTTGTTGCCGGGCATACAGCCGCCACTAGCTCACGCAACGATCAATTCAACCGCTTTAGCCAAAGCATGCTCCGCAAAAAATGTCGTTCCATCTAAAGACGGCATTCGCCGTCTCGCGTTGATAATAGGCGTCGGTCAGTATAAAAGCGAGAAAATACCGGATCTGCCCGGACCACCCCAGGATGCACAACGAATTTATCAATTATTGACCGGTGCAAACGGTTATGATTTCCCAAAGGAAAACGTATGTGTATTAGTGGATGAAGCGGCTACAACGGCGAATTTTAAACAGTATTTTTCGAGTTTTCTGATTGAACGCGCACAGCCGAACGACGAGGTGGTTTTTTACTATGCAGGACACGGTTCACAAACACGGGATCATAATGGGGACGAGCCAGATGGCATGGATGAAACATTTGTTTTCCATGATGCTAGAAACAACGGAATCAAGGATTTTACCGACGACGAATTTGACGAATTACTGACTCGCCTGCATCAGAAGACCAACCATATTACCGTGTTTCTGGATTCGTGCAATTCGGGTACCGCATTGCGCGGCGACACTGAATTTTTATCCCGGTATATCCCACCGCCGGAAACCGAAGTTGAAGCCGAAACCGAAGCTAATACCATTATCAAACGCAGCACAGACACAAAACCCACGGCAGATGACCAGAAAACCGGCTGGATTTCAAAATCATTGCCCGGCATTGTCGTTTTTACCGCCGCGGGTGACGGTACGGTTGCACTGGAAAAAAATTCACGGGGCATTTTTACCGACGCGATTCTTACAACATTCGGACAGGTAAACGCATCGCAACTGACTTATGCGCAGGCGGCCCGGCAGATCAGGCCACTGGTAAAAGCGGAAAGTTATCAAATTCCCTATTTTCAGGGAGATTTGCAGCGTACAGTGTTTGCCGGTGTAAACAGAAAATTACCATTGGCCTGGGAGGTGATTGAAACTGCGCCACAGCTCAAACTGGGGGGGTTCCCTCTTCCCGGCGTCGATACAGGGGCTGAATTCAGAGTATACGATGGATTCTTAAAAGGCGCTGACCTGCAAGATCCGACCAAAGCCAAGGCCGTAATTATTGTGGAAGAAAGCACGCGTTTGAATGCCACAGCCCGAATCATATCCAAACCCGTTGATACAGAACCGATCCGTCCCGGCGATCTGGCCATCTTATCAAGACCCAGCGATGCCCAGAAAATGCTTAAGGTCACCCTCCGCCCGCACGCCGAACCAGGCGGTATCACGACGGAAAAGGCCAATCTAATCCGCACCAGCCTGGATCAAAATCAGGATGCAAAAAACATGATCCAACTGGTCGAAAATAACGGCTTTTTTGAGATCAGCTATGACAACGATCAATACGTTGTAAGCGGCCCGGAAAACCGGGTGCGAAACCGTTTCACCAATGCTGACAGTGTGATTGAAAATCTTCGGCTGCATGCCCTGCAGCGGATGTTAAGTTCGTTACGCGGTGAAGGGGGCAATCTGTTTGCAGATCAAGACACACTTAAAGTCCAATTGGTACCGGCTGATAAACAGGATCAATGTGCGCAAAATACAAATTGGCGGCAGGCACCACCCAATGCAATTACTGCCCAGGAAATTCCACTTTGCTACAGATGGAATGTCAAAGTAAAACTCAGTGAAAAATCGCCTGTTCGCCTCCTGGTGGGTGGTTTGATTCTATCGACAGACGGCAGCATTTTTGGCTTACCGGCGGACGGAACGGCTATTCCTCTAGGTCCGGGCGAAGAAGTCGTTTTCGCGGCTAAAGGGGAAACATTTGTCGCTTCGGAGCCTGTAAACATTGAAGACCAGGTCGTTGTTTTTGGAACGCAGGAAACAAATCCGGTCCCGTGGTCACGGTTAACACAGTCCGCCGTGCATCGAGCAGGCGATATCAAAAGCGGATTATATAGAATACTAGATCAATACCTGAAAGGTACTCGTGGCGTCGCACAACCGGTTGAAACCGACGATACTGACACCGCCTGGACTAGAAGCAGCATTACGATGCGCGTGATAGATCCTGATCTCTGACATTACACGCACTTTCAGCCCGCATAATATAGATATGAGAGTTTACAATGCCTTTTGCCATTTTCACTTCAATTTCTTTTATTAAAATAAGCTACGTATTATTTTTGCTAGTCTCTTCGGTTTCGTACGCTGATGAGAAAGACAGAATGATTAAACGCTTTCCGGCGGATACTCGTACCGGTACCGACAGAACCCAAACGATTCAGCCACGTAATCTGGAAGCTCAGGAAATTCCGCGCAATCGGGAGATACTGCGCAACAGGGAACCGATGCGCATTCAGGAGAGAACACCGGTCAACAAGGCTCCGGTACCCGTTCAAGAACCAGAACGGCTCATGATTCAGAAGCCATTAGACCGGGACCAGCATATACAGATTCGCAGAGAATTAAATGAGTTAAAAATACAAACCCGCCGCACGCGTGATAATGCACTGCAGCTTGAACGCCAAATCAGGGACAAGCAGCGTATTCTAGACAATGCCGTACAACCGCAAATCAAACAGGAGTTGCAACTGGAAATAGGCCGAATGCATGAACAATTAAATCAAATGAAAGACCAGATCAAGGATCTGGAGAACCAGCAGACAATCATGCGCAAAATGACTACCGGTCAACAGGGTTTTGCGGATGATGCAGATCATTTAAGCGATTCCGGGTACGGACCGGGTCAATCAAATATAGGTGATCGCCGGCAGAGTCACCCCTGCTTTATCGCCACTGCCGCATATGGCAGCCCCCTTGCCGGAGAAGTGCAAATTCTCAGACAATTCAGAGATAACCATTTAGCAAAAACAGCATTGGGCCAAAATATCATTGCATTATATGAAACCCATTCGCCCCCGTTCGCCGACTTTATCTCCCGGCACGAGACAGCTAGATCTATAACCCGTACATTGCTCTGGCCGCTGGTGATTGCTGTCAAACATCCTGTGCTGTTGATTTTAAGTCTGATGTTTTTGCTGGCAATGCTTTTATTGCACAGATACAGACCAATTTCACGCGTTTCGTAATGATGTGAGCGCGATCAGTCACCGTAAAAACTGTACCTTGCATCAGGGTGTAACCGCCAGGTGCTGCATTGTTTTATTGCTGATTGCGAATATCTCAGCTTGCATATCATTCAATAATTTTATCGACGCCAAGCACTTTGATCGAACCGAGAGTGAGCGCCATGCAGGTTTTGCGGCGTACCAAAAACAAGACTACCCAGCGGCGCTGAAACATTACCAGAACGCCCTGGTGTATTTACCGGCCGACAATGGTGACGCCCTACGCGCAGATCTTTACTATAAGCTTGGGCGCACTTATCTTGGAATGCAAGACAACCCTGCCGCCATAGAAAGCTTCGAACGGGCTCTGGTGCTGCAAAATAACGGCAGCAGCCATGACCGGGCAATCTTGCACAATATGCTGGGACTGACCTATCAGAAAACCGGCAACATTAAAAAGTCCCGGGCACATTTAAATCAGGCGATTGAACTTAGAATCATCAATCATGACGAACTGGGCGAAGCTCGCACACTGGGCAACCTGGCCGCCACCTATCTTGCTCAGGGACGCTATATCAAAGCCGTTGAGCACTATCATCGGGCACAACAGCTATTTGCAAAAACAGCACATGCGACCCCAAATGATTTAGGAAACATTCAAACCAATCTGGGTTCGGTATACGCCGAAATGGGACAATATGACAAAGCGCTGACTCACCAGCATCAGGCCATGACTATTTATCAGCAGGCCGGGAATACTGCGGGTATAGCGTCTTCCTATCACAATATCGGTTATATTGAATCAGAGCAGCAAAATTATGCCGTCGCTCTTGATGCTTTCAAGCAGGCGATTGCATTACGTGAAAAAATACATGATCGTTTCGGCGCAGCCGAAACTCGTAACAACTTGGGTATGCTGCTCAGTGAAATGGGACGGCAAGAAGACGCGCTAAATATATTGTTTCAGGCTCTGCCTGTTCTGGAAGAATTAAATACCCGCATACAAATTGCAGCAACCTATGACAGTATCGGCAACGTCTATGCACGCAAGCAAAGACACACGCCAGCACTGGAGTTTTTTCAGAAAGCGCTGTTAATTTGGCATGAAACCGGTGACCGCGAAAGCGAAAGAATCACCCTGGCCAACATGGGTGATTCTTTCGCATTGTCCGGACAGAATACTTTGGCCATTGTTTTTTACAAGCTCGCTGTCAATATCAGCGAAGCCATACGTGAAGAACTCCAAGTACTGCCACAACAAGAGCAAAAAGCGTACTTAAACCGCGTACAGGGTTTTTACCGCAAGTTGGCTGATTTATTGCTCCAGCAGGATAGAGTCATTGAAGCCCAGCAGATTCTGGATTTATTAAAAATTCAGGAAGCAGCGAACTTCTTAGGGCCTGTTCGCGGCAACACCAGTACAGCTACAGGTATCGCCATGCTATCGCCTGAACAACAAATCCAGAAACAATATGCACTGTTACTGGAGCAATCCATCCGTGTCGGAAAGGAGCTGGCCGAATTAAACAACATCGATAGAAGCAACCGGACAGCTGCACAAAACGAAAAACTACTTCAGCTTATTAAGCAGGAGCAGCAACTGCAAAGAGGATTTGTCAGCTTTATTGAAAGTAATGAAATTAGAGATCTGGTCGATCAACTCAGCAGGGATGTCCGCACGCAAATGCCTGCGCTGGAGCAACTGCGGCCATTGCGTGACAATTTAAAACGATTGGGGGAACAGGTTGTTTTACTTTATCCCTTGATCATGGAAGACCGGCTTGAACTGGTTCTGGTCACAGGCTTCACCCCACCTTTGCACATGGCGGTTCCCATCGACCACCATGACCTGAACCAAACGGTATTGAATTTCCGAACGGCTTTGATCGAACGGCAGGACACGGTACAGCACTTCGCTCAAAAATTATACCAGTGGCTCATCAAACCGGTTGAACATTTATTAAAAGAGGTTAATGCGGGCACCATTTTGTATGCACCGGATGGGGTATTGCGATACATCCCTTTAGCAGCCTTGCATGACGGACAACAATGGCTGATACAACGGTACCAGATTAACAATATTACCGCATTTTCCCTCACCGACCTGGATACCCGTCCGGTAAAAGAAGCAAAACTACTGGCTGCTGCTTTTACTACTGGGAACTATACGTTCACCATCGGAAACCAGGCGTTTGACTTCAAAGGACTGCAATATGCCGGTGAGGAAGTGAATAATTTAGCTGAAATATATCCAGATACGATTAAACTTCTGGATAAAAATTTCAATCCGGATGCTGTGATTACAGAAATCAATCATTTCAACATCATTCACTTTGCAACACATGCTGCACTGGTACCCGGAAAAGCCTATGAATCGTTTATTCTGTTCGGCAATGGCGATAGAGTGACCGTTGACCAGGTCAAATACGAATGGAGCCTGACTAATGTCGATTTAATTGTATTGAGTGCCTGTGAAACTGCCCTGGGTGCTGTTTTTGGCCAGGGTGAAGAAATTTTGGGGCTGGGTTTTTTAATGGAAAGTGCCGGCGCAAAAACCACGCTGGCCTCTTTATGGTCAGTCGATGATCGCGGCACGCAACTGCTTATGAACGAATTCTACAAAGCACTCAGGCAACCCGGTACCACAAAAACTGCTGCACTCCAGAAAGCACAGCTCACTATGCTGTCAGAATCTGCAATATCACCCATTGCGGACTCAGATCGAGGGGTGCAACGCGAAGTAGATACGGCACCTGAATCGAATCAGCGCACCGCCCATCCCTACTTTTGGGCACCTTTTATTTTAATTGGCAATGGCTTGTAAATGAATTAAACAATGTTATTACAAGCATACCGACACTTTTTCAAAGTCTGGCAATTTTGCATCATCAGTGATAGCCTCGACAAGTTTATAAGACTCTATACCCTGTATGCAGTATTATTTCTGGTAAAGGGTAATTGAGATTACAAGGATTGAGCACTGCACGAAACTCAGCAACATAGCGTAAGGTAACTTTTGGAAAGGTTTTTCGATCTTATCAATTTAAAGGAGAAAAAATGTATAAAGCTATCACGTTGATTATTCTCAGTACTACGCTAGTTATACAATTATCAGGTTGCGCCCAATTACAGCAGCAACCCGTCGAACAGATATCAGATGCTTTGACGCCCGGGATTTTTTTAGATGAAACGCGCGCCTTGATCCCTGAAGGCGTCGAGTTAAGAGAAGTATATCCACCCGGAATAGAATTAACCAAGGTATCCGAGGGTTTCCGTAGCAAACTTTATAATGATGCGGCCGGTTTCTGCACCATTGGATATGGGCATCTGATAAAAAAAGCGCGCTGCGACGGTACGGAAAAACCAGAATTCAAATCCGGCATTACTGAGCAACAAGGCGAAACGCTTTTAATTGAAGACATGGATTGGGCCAAGTACTCAGTAATGCAAGCCGTATCTGTCGAGCTGACTGAAGGCCAGTATGCCGCACTAGTAGATTTTGTTTTTAATGTTGGCAGCGGCAATTTCAACAAGTCCACGCTGCTCAAAAAGGTAAATGCACGACAACATGCAGAAGTGCCTGCACAATTCAGGCGTTGGATCCGCGCCGGCGGCAAAGTATGGCAAGGACTCGTGACCCGTCGGGAACGCGAAATTGATTTATATCTGGAAGGCACGGCTATTCCGCGCCTATTGCCACAAGCAGGTGAAGAATTGCCGGACATCGATATTCGCAAAGGCGAGTCGAGCAATTAGCTTGTATATTTTCGTATAACCCTATATAAAATTTAATCTTAATGAGCGACAACATGGATAATTTTATAAGTTCCAAATCAATGATCACCCCCGGTATTGCCGGTAGTGCGACAACCATGATCACGGGGACATTGGTAACGACATTCGGATTTCCCGGTGCCGTTACCGCGCTGGCAATCAGCTTTGTATTCGGTTTAATGGCTCTCGCCGATAAATCAATTACAATTTATTATAAATTTATTTTCTATATCATAAATTCAGTCACTATTTTCTCGGTCGCGGTCGGCCTTAATCAGGCTGGCATGGCGATTATAGAGCGCGACAAACAGGCGACAGTACAAGAAAGAGCCTTGGGTCCGGCCGAAGAAAAGAATCACGAAGGCATGCCGACGGAAGCAGGGCCATTTTTTCAGGAATGGTTTTGACCAAAAAACATGGCGACATTTACAGGTGTCACTATAATTAATAGTGGATTTGCTATTGGGGACTTATGAAAATTGATGAGCTCGAGCGGTGGACATTTCTGCTCACTTTAACACTTGTTTCCTGTCTGTTCTTATACCTGCTCAAGCCGTTCTTCGCTCCGATTCTGTGGGCCTGTATCATTGCAATCCTGTTTCATCCCATGCAGGTCTGGCTGGAAGAAAAGTGGGGTGAGCGCCCCAATATGACTGCTCTGATCACATTGACCGTCTGCGTATTCCTGGTTGTCATTCCTGTATTGCTGTTGATGACTTCATTCCTGCAACAGGGGATTGCACTGTATCAGCGCATTGGTGCCGGTGAAATCCAACCGGCGCAATACATCGACAGAATCCGTCAGGCGTTTCCGATAGTCCAGGATTTTCTGGAACGCATCGGCGTGGATATCGCTTCGCTGCGCGAAAATGCAACCAAAGCCGCATTGGCTACCGGTAGCTTTCTGACACAGAATGCCGTGGCCGTGGGTGTGGGCACATTTAATTTTCTGTTGAAGCTTGCTTTGATGCTCTATATCGCTTTTTTCCTGCTACGTGATGGCCGTACGTTGATTGAAAAACTAGTTTACGTCATTCCACTCGGTGACGAACGCGAGCGGCTCTTGTTTCGAAATGTTGCCGCCGTTGCCCGAGCAACGGTCAAAGGCAATCTGGTGGTGGCGATGGTACAGGGCGCACTGGGCGGCATCATTTTCTGGGTTCTGGATATTCCTGCACCGCTGCTTTGGGGTGTAGTTATGGCGGTTTTGTCTTTGATTCCGGCTGTCGGCGCCAGTCTGATCTGGCTACCTGCAGCAGTTTATTTGTACGCAGACGGACAATGGGTTGCTGCATCAATACTGATTGCCTATGGTATTTTAATCATCGGTCTGGCTGACAATGTTCTGCGCCCTATCCTGGTCGGTCGCGATACCAAGCTGCCTGACTGGATGGTGTTATTATCAACACTCGGCGGAATCGGATTATTTGGTATTAACGGCTTTGTAGTTGGGCCGTTGATTGCTGTCCTGTTCATCGCCTTCTGGCAGATTTTTGGAAAGGATTATAATAGCAATGTTACAGACAATGGTTCGGATCAACCAGAAATCGAATCAAATACAGATCATCAACTTAACAACAAGAAACCGGACAAATCATAGCTGATTCTATTCAGTTCAGTTTTGTTTTATTACCAACCATGTTCTATGAACAAAACAGATAGAAGTTATTCGAAGGAAAAATTGAACCGGTTGGCCTGGTTGCTAGATAATTCAATTCGTATACCTGGTACAGATATCCGATTTGGCCTTGATGGATTAGTTGGACTTATTCCTGGATTGGGTGATGCCATCGGCGCCGTGATTTCAACACATATCCTAAACCAGGCAGCGCAGTTGGGCGCACCAAAATCGCTGCTCATAAGGATGGGATTCAATATCGGGCTAGACGCCCTCTTGGGTATTATTCCGATTATCGGTGATTTGACCGATTTTGTATTCAAAGCAAATCATCGCAACGTGCAATTACTGAACGCTTATCTGGAAAAACCCGGAAAGGCCACTCTGCACAGCCGATTGTTTATTGGCAGTATGGGGTTTTTGCTACTGGGTACAGTGTTGCTAATCGGGTTTTTTGGAATTTTATTAATCCGCTGGCTTAGGCTGTCAGTTCAAGGCGGATAGTAGTGAACTTTCGTTGCAGCATCCGCACTACTACCCTCTTGGCCCGAACAAAAACCACATAATCAAACCAAACACGGGTAACAAAAGAATCAATACGATCCATAGCACTTTGCTGCCCGTACTGGCAGCACTTTGCGCGACCTTCACAATAGCCCAAACATTCAGTATCAGTAATAACAATCCAAAAAAGCCGCCCACTTCAACGCCCATTGGTTTCTCCTTTAAAAAAAAGACTCAAATTGTAGCTGCTAATCAATCATGATACCCCAATTTAAACGTTTAGCCATGAATTGAAGCATTTTGCACGAATGTCTAAATCAGTTATTCGGCGCAGAAACTTGGTGGATGAAGCTGCTATATTCCTCCAAAGCAGGACTGCTCTCGGTCTGGCGCAAACTTTCGTGCAGCCAACTTTAATGATACCTGGATTTTGAATATCAATATGTCACATTGTAATTTAACACGTGCAAGATGCAATGGTATTTCAGCAACGCTAATCGATTTTAGTGCGTCAAATTTCTATGACGCTCAAATATACTTGATTTTCCACTTAGCTTCAGAGATTAGTCATGAATCTGGACCCTTTTATCAATTCCTGAACCTATGACTGAAAACAGTCTATTCCATCAGAAACGCACTATTTATCTCTCTTATCATTTAAGGCCTTGAGGCGTAATACCGTAAAATAACAAAAAATATTAACTAGAAGATTAACTAAATTTATACATAAAAAAACGATTCAAAGCGGATATGAGCAAACTGTATAAATAGCTTTATACGGCAGAGAAGAAATTGAGCAAACAAAGTTTTCAAAACAAACAAAATCACCAAGTGATATTTAATGCAATCGTTGAGTCCTCTAACGATGCAATTATAACTAAAACCTTAAGTGGTGAAATAACCAGCTGGAACAAATCCGCTGAATGTATTTTTGGTTATTCTATGCAAGAAGCGATCGGTCAACCGATCACAATGCTTATTCCACCGGATCGTAATGACGAAGAACTGCACATTATTGACCGTATAGGCCGCGGAGAAAAGATTGATCATTTTGAGACTATACGTATCAGAAGAGACGGAAAACGAATAGTAATTTCTGCCACGATATCACCGCTTAAAGACGAATCAGGCAAGATTATCGGCGCTTCTAAAATTGCAAGAGATATTTCGCATACCAAAAAAATTGAAGAACACCCGATGTCGGCCGTCTACTTGCGAGCGATCGGTCAACTTGCTTTAGTCTCAATTACTGACCGCCATGGCAACATCACTATGGCAAACCAGAAATTTTGTGAAGTAAGTGGTTTCAGTATTGAAGAATTGATAGGCCGCAATCACAGAGTACTGCGTTCCGGCGAACACCCAAAATCTTTCTGGGTTGAAATGTGGGCCACTGTAGCCAAAGGCTGTACTTGGCATCGGGAAGTTTGCAACCGCACCAAAAAGGGCGAACTCTATTGGGTCGATTCAACCATCGTGCCCATTAAAAACGCAGATGAAGAAATAGATGGCTATTTATCAGTACGCGTGGATATTACCGAACGTAAAAACCAAGAAACCGCACTGCGCATGCGCTTGAAAGAAAGCAAATGCCTATACACAATTCGTCGTCAAATGCTGCCGCAAACTGGAATTAAGCGTATTTGTCGCCTGATTATTAAAGAATTGATGAACGCGATGCAGTACCCGGAAATCACTGCTATTAAAATCGAGATCGGCAGCAACCTGTATACATCTGCCAACTATACCAATACGCTTACAAATGCGTTGTGTTCGGATATTGTGGTTGATAACAACACAAAATGTGGAGAACTGCAAGTTTATTACAGCCAGGACAAACCTTTTTTACTACCCGATGAACAAAACTTAATCAATTGTATTACAGAGGATTTAGGCAAATGGCTAGGGCGCAAGCGCGCCGAAGAGCGTATCAATTATTTAGCGACTCACGATGCATTGACAAGCCTGCCAAACCGCAATTTACTTCAGGAGCGCATCGCACGCTTAATGACTAGAAACTACAGAAACAGTCAGCAAGCAGCAATTTTATTTATTGATTTGGATTACTTTAAGGTAGTTAACGACTCATTTGGTCACGATATCGGCGATCTTTTGTTAAAGCAGGTTTCAAAAAGACTTTTGTCGTGTGTGCGTAGAGAAGATACTGTAGCGCGCCAGGGTGGCGATGAATTTATTATATTGCTGGAAAATATAACCAATAAGCCAGATGCCGGGATTGTGGCGCAAGTGATACTGAAAAAGATAGCACAGCCCTTTTATATTGCCGATAAAGAATTGCGTATCAGTGCCAGTATTGGCATTACCATCTTTCCGGAAGATGGCGATAACGTCAATACGTTGTTGAAGAACAGCGATATTGCCATGTCATACGCAAAAGCGGATGATCGTAATGGTTATCAGTTTTTTTCTCCGAAAATGAATCTTCTTATTTCGGAAAAATATTATCTAAAAACAGAGCTCTATAATGCGTTGCAACGCAATGAACTGCAGTTGTTTTATCAACCGGTCATCAGTATGCCCGACTGCCGCATAAAAAGTATGGAAGTATTATTACGCTGGCAGCATCATAAACTGGGGTTAATCTCACCGCTTAAATTTATCCCGCTGGCTGAAGAATCCGGTTTAATCGCTTCAATAGGAGAATGGGTATTAAAAACCGCATGTTCGCAAATTAAAGTCTGGCAAGCAAAAGGCTATCAGGTGCCACAATTGGCCATCAATCTCTCTGCCCGTCTGTTTCGCCATAAAACATTGGTAACAGATATTTCACGCGTTTTGAAAGAAACTGACGTGAAAGCGCACTGTCTCGCGGTAGAAATTACCGAAAGCATGCTTGTCCACAATGTTAACGAAGCAAAAAAAATATTGGACCAGTTAAGCGCGTTAGGATTGAAAATTTTAATGGACGATTTCGGAACAGGCTATTCGAGCTTGAGTTACATGAAACATTTTCCAATTAATACGTTAAAGATTGATCAGACATTTGTACAGGACATTACTACTGACCCAAATGATGCGGCCATTACTGCTGCCATCATTGCGATGGCCCGCAGCTTGAATCTGGAAGTGATCGCGGAAGGCGTAGAAACAAAAGAGCAGGTCGCCATACTGACACGGCAAGGCTGCAAACGTTTTCAAGGTTATTATTTTTGTCGACCGTTATCAGTTTTAGAAATCGAAAACAAACTGCCACAAGCACTTCCTGAAGTTAAATCGTGAAACTTTACAAACAAATTTGTTAAACTGTCATAAATAATTCCTAACGCTTAAACGAGCTACAATATAATGCAAAAAAAGAATACTCAAAAACCGGCTGTCAAACGAAACAACTGGCCAAAGTTTGTGACACTGACTCTGATTTTGGTGATCGCACTTTTTGCCGTATCACTCCTTCCCCGTGGTTTCTCCGGCGACACTTCATTAATTGGAAGCGGAACGCATGCGTTACTTTTGGTCCATGATGACAATATTTTGCAAAGTGGAGAAACAATGGCCGCCATGAACGCGATCAGAGATGAATATGCGGAACGACTGGCTTTTATTGTCGCGGACATCAACACACCCGAGGGCAGGACATTTGCAAACAGCCACGGTCTGATGCCGGCTGCGTTAGTGTTTTTCTCAGCCAGCGGCAACAAACTGCAAACGTTATATACCCCACAAACAGCCGAGTCATTGCGACTGGAATTAAACAAGTTATTTCAGTTTTAAGCACATCATTTGACTGATAGATTGCCCGATAACCCAATAGGATGATAGGACAATCCATTTACAATAACGTTAATGGGTTTGTATCCAGGACTTTTCCAGTTTACCCACACATATAGCTGTATCGGTCTACAACAAAATAATGGTACTGACTACTCCCACTCAATCGTCGCCGGCGGTTTTCCAGAGATATCGTATACGACCCGGTTGATTCCCCGGATTTCGTTGATGATTCGGTTCGAGACTTTGCCGAGCAGCGAATACGGCAGTTCGGCCCAATTGGCGGTCATAAAATCCTGTGTCTGCACCGCACGCAAAGCAATTACATATTCGTAGGTACGTCCGTCGCCCATAACGCCGACCGATTTAACCGGCAAAAAAACAGCAAACGCCTGGGATGTTTTTTGATACCACCCAGAATGTTGCAGCTCTTCGATAAAAATCTGATCAGCATGCCTGAGTAATTCGGCATATTCGTATTTGACTTCGCCGAGAATCCGTACGCCCAGCCCAGGACCAGGAAAAGGATGACGATTGACCATGTCGCGCGGCAGACCAAGCGCCAGTCCGAGTTCACGCACTTCGTCTTTAAACAATTCTCGCAATGGCTCGAGCAGCTTCAAATGGAGCGTTTCTGGCAAGCCGCCGACATTATGATGCGATTTAATCGTATTCGCTTTTTTCGTTTTTCCACCTGCCGATTCAATCACATCCGGATAAATCGTGCCCTGTGCCAACCATTGAGCATCTGTTATTTTGGTTGCTTCGCTCTGAAAAACTTCGACAAATTCGCGGCCGATAATACGCCGTTTTTCTTCCGGGTCGGTAACGCCTTTCAGCCGCTCGAAAAAAATCCGACTGGCATCCACATGAATCACCTTGACTGCAAGATGATTGGCGAATGTATCCATAACCTGCCTGGCTTCGTTGGCCCGCAGCAACCCGTTGTCCACAAACACGCAGGTCAGTTGATCGCCAATTGCCTTGTGAATCAGCGCTGCGGCAACGGAAGAATCCACTCCTCCTGACAAACCCAGAATAACGCCATCGTGTCCCACAATCGCACGAATCTTGCCGACAGCCTCTTCGACAAAGTCGGGCATATTCCAGTCACGGCCAAGATTGCAGATATCATGCAGAAAACGGTCAATAATCACCTTCCCCTGCAAAGTATGGGTTACTTCCGGATGAAACTGGATACCGTAAAAACGGCGCCGCTCATCAGCCATCGCGGCTATCGGTGTTGCCGCATTCTGTGCGGTCGCCTGGAACCCCGGCGGCAGCGTTTCGACTTTATCGCCATGACTCATCCAGACATCTAATATCTCTTTGCCTTGTACATTAGTACGGTCCCGGATGTCTTTGAATAGCGCGCTGCTGCCTGAAACTTCGATTTCGGCATAGCCGAATTCACGAACAATCGCATTTTCAACGACTCCGCCAAGCTGAGCGGCCATCGTTTGCATGCCATAACAGATACCGAGAATGGGCACGCCGAGTTCAAATACGATCTGCGGCACACGTGGTGTTTCCGTCTCAACTACGGAAGCCGGCCCACCCGACAATATAATGCCTTGTGGAAAGAATTGTTTAATAAACTCTGAAGTTACATCGTAGGGGTGCAGCTCGCAATACACCCCTGCTTCACGTACACGCCGGGCAATCAGTTGCGTGTACTGGGATCCGAAATCCAAGATAAGAATTTTCTGATGCATAAGAGCCGGTTTTACTTGATATGATAATTGGGCGCTTCTTTTGTAATCTGAACATCGTGGACATGCGATTCTCGTACACCTGCAGCCGTAATCTGAACAAACTCCGCTTTCTCGTGCATTTCCGCAATACTGGAACATCCCAGATAGCCCATGCTGGAACGCACGCCACCCATCAACTGATGAATAACCAAAGCAATACTACCTTTAAACGGCACACGTCCTTCAACACCCTCTGGAACTAGTTTGTCATTGTTTTTTTGTTCTTTTTCCTGAAAATAGCGGTCGCTGGAACCCTGCTGCATCGCTGAAAGCGACCCCATACCACGATAGGTTTTATAAGATCGCCCTTGGTAGAGTTCAATTTCACCAGGCGACTCGGTAGTGCCGGCCAGCAGACCACCCAACATCACGAGGTTGGCACCTGCTGCTAGCGCCTTGGCGATATCGCCCGAATAACGGATTCCGCCATCTGCGATAACCGACACACCGGTGCCGCTAAGTGCTTCGGAAACGTTATGAATGGCAGTTATTTGCGGCACGCCAACACCAGCAACAACACGTGTCGTACAAATCGAACCTGGCCCGATGCCGACTTTGACAGCATCAGCGCCACAATCCACCAGCGCCCGCGCTGCATCGGCAGTAGCCACGTTACCGCCGATAACTTGGATTTCCGGGTAACGCCGTTTAATCCAGTCAACCCGGTCGAGCACACTTTGTGAATGACCATGCGCAGTATCAACGACTATCACATCGACGCCTGCTTTCACTAGCGCATCGGTGCGTTCATCGCTGCCCTCACCAACGCCAATCGCCGCGCCAACCCGCAAACGTTCCTGATCATCTTTACAGGCAAGCGGATATTCTGAAATCTTAGTGATATCCTTGACTGTAACCAGGCCTTTCAATTCAAACTGCTCATTAACCACCAGCACGCGTTCAAGCCGGTGTTTATGTAGCAGATTCATGACTTCTTCACGGGTAGTATTTTCATTGACCGTAACAAGCCGCTTTTTGGGTGTCATGATATTCTTAACCGGCTGGTCAAGATTGGTTTCAAAACGAAGATCACGATTGGTTACGATGCCGACAACCTTTTTTCCGTTGACGACAGGCAAGCCTGAAATTTTATGCGCGCGAATCAGTTCCAGCACTTCCCGCACGGTCATATTTTGATGAATCGTGATCGGATCTTTAACGACACCGCTTTCAAAACGTTTGACTTTGGCCACCTGTGCCGCCTGCGCTTCAATCGGCATGTTCTTATGCAAGATGCCAATACCGCCCTCCTGCGCAATGGCAATTGCCAGTTCCGCCTCAGTAACGGTATCCATGGCTGCGGACGCCAATGGTATATTCAGCGAGATTGTGCGAGTCAGCTGGGTTTCGAGACTGACATCCCTCGGCAAGACTGCAGAATAAGCGGGGACCAGTAAGACATCATCGAAGGTGAGCGCTTCTTGAATTAACTGCATACGAAATATCAATCCTTTGCAAAGCGGTATTATATCCAAATCACGAGTGTTTTTTGCAGCAATTCAACCATCAAACGGTATGTTTTTCAAATTATTACCGTTTAAATGCTTATTTAATGACGGATTAATCCGTAATGAATACTGTTAATGTCGATCGTTACCTATTCTTGATTCATCAGTTTTTGGAGAAAAAAATGCGTTATCTCGTATTCATAGTTTGGTTGTTTTTTTTTAGTATGCCAGTATCATCCCAGCTCTATAAATGGGTTGATGAGAATGGCAAAACCCAATACTCTGACCAGCCGCCGCCATCAGACAACATCCAAAACGAACAAAAGCTTAAAATTCACGTATCACCCACGTCTGCATCCACTGCCAGTGCAGCGGACAATACAGATCCCGATAATGCTGATGCACTGACTGAACAAAGGCTTGAATACGACAAGCGCCGCCAGGAAAGACTGAAAAAAGAAGCGCAACGAAAAACTGAAGCGGCGGAAAATCAAAAAAAATGTGTTGACGCCCAGAGCCGATTAAGAGTATTTTTGGAATCACCCCGATTACGTATACCGGATGGCAAAGGTGGGATTGCTTACGCTGATGACAACTTGCGTCAACAGAAAATTGATGAAACCAATGAGGCCATTAAAACGTTTTGCAAGTAAAATTTAATTTACGGCAATTTATCACAGCTTAAATGCAGCACATTCGATTAAAAACATTTTTGATTTTATTCCCTGTGTTGTTATTATTTTGCGGCGCTGTATCCAGTGATACGGCGCCGCAAACTTATCTTCATCCCGATCTTGATAATTCGAATGCACCGGTTCCCAATACGCAGTTATTAAGTGCGATTGACGCACTGGAACGGCAAGGCGATAAAGAAGCCGAAATGATCGAAGCTCTGAACAAACGTATTGCGCGGCTGGAACAAAAAATTGCCGCACTCAATTCGGCCGTTATCGAACAACGTCAGCCGATTCAAACCATTCAAATCGAAGACACTCGGGATAACCAGCGTAGCCCTGCGAAAATCGTGACGACTGAGCCCGGTCAGATTATGGTGGGTTCGGCAACTACGCAGCCTCATCAGGAAACAATCAATTCGCCTTTTGATATGGAACATTGGCGGACAATGATTTCCCCTTTTTCCCCATATTTGATACCCGCTTCAGCTGGATTACTGGCTGTACTTATTTTGTATCTCACACTCCGAGTCGTTGCAGCCAAACGCAGCAAAAAAACAGCACCCATTGACGAAGATGCGCTTGTAGCTCAATCATCAGCCGCTACAGCTACTGCCGCCGGTCGTCAGAACCCAATTGCCACGGATGAAAAAAACGCTATGCTCGCGCAAAAACTGGCTGCATTGCGAAGCGCTGTTGAACAGGGTAAGCAGCGGCGGCAGAAACAGGAATAATACATCGCAGACAAATCTCAGGTAACTGCGGTGATTCCCAGATTTCCAAAAAAACCGCAAACCCTGCAACTCGCGCCGCCTAGTGAGTCAACATGACTTCAACCGTGAATATCGTGTTATCCAACCTTTCTATCAACGATCAATCGGTTTGTTCCAGTGACAAGCTTCGCATCGCTTGTGCATGATTCCACTTGCCATGAAACAAATGTCCCTTTTTAGCCGGCACGCGATCACTGGTCCAGGTCAGGTAATCGCCATCCGGCGTGAAAACAGGCAGACCGTCAAACCCCGCTTCATCTGTGACGCGCACAGGTTCCTTTTCACCATTGACATCAACAATATACAGCTCGAAGTTTCGGTGCCCGTGAATATTGGTCGAGAAAATAATATATTCATTAGACGGGTGATAAAAAGGCGCCCATGATAACGCTTTCAGATGAGTGATCTGTTTTTGATCGGTGCCGTCGATATTCATCGTATACACTTCAGCTTCCCTTCCATTCGGTGAAAAACGCCGCCAGACGATGCGTTTGCCATCCGGACTGAAAAACGGCCCGCCGTCATATACATTGGTGTGTGTGAGTCGTTTTACATTTGAGCCGTCGGCATCCATGATATAAATATCGATCATCGAAGATGGGTCTTTCTTGAACAATTCGGCTTCTGCTTCGCTCAATTCTTCTGTGTACGCACGACGGTTAGATGCAAATGCAATATATCGGCCATCGGGCGACCAAGATGCTTCCGCATCGTAACCCAGAACATTAGTCAGATTCTTGATGTTATTACCTTCCAGATCGGTCTCATAAATATCATAATGCTCATCATAATCCCAGGCGTAAGATTTGCGCTCACCTGATTTTCTGCGCTCCAGTTCGGCCGTCATCTTGCTTTTAGCATCTGGATCGTCATGGGTTGAAGAAAACAGCACTTTGTCTACCGAAGGGTGTATCCATGAACAAGTCGTTTTACCGACCCCAGGCGATACCCGACGGATATTGCCGCTGTCCAGATGTTTCAGATAAATCTGATAAAAAGGATTTTCATCAGCCACTTCCGCCTGGTAAACCATCCATTGTTGATCGGCACGGTAATAAGCTTCACCAACGCGTTTCTCTTTTTCGGTGTCGGATAGCACAAAATCTTCAGTAATAAAATCTGCCGTACCGGCGTTGGCAAAACTTAACGGCAATGCGACCAGCGCAGACGTGAAAGCCCTGGTAAACAAACCGCGAATTAATTTGGTGGAGATATTCAGTCTATTTCTCATTGAATCATTTAGCCGCGTTAATAAAAATATAAACATTAACATATCGTTTGCCTAAATTTACAAACAATCGCAGAATATTGTCATTAGTAAACCTTGAATCCCCTGTTTCGGTTTAGTCGTTATTTATTAAAAAACCCTGAAATAGATTGATTTTGCGAACATTTTTGCGCGACTGCGCCAGGTAACGCCGCTTTGTACAGAACTTTTGTGCTCGTATCGATTCACATTAAGGAAAACAAGGAGGAACCATGAATCAACAAAGTTCAAACGAAGTTTTCCGCCGTAGTGACTGTCCATGGGGCAAAAAAGCCGTAAAACTGCTTCGACAAAAAGATGTTGAATTCGAAGATCATATATTTACCTCTAGAGACGATGAAAATGCTTTCAAAGCAAAGTGGAACGTCGAAACAACCCCGCAAGTATTTTTAGACGACGAGCGGATTGGCGGTTATACCGAATTGGCGGATTTCTACAATATAGATACCGATGACGCCGATGCTGAGGAAACATCCTACATTCCTGTTATTGCCGTATTCGGTATCGCGCTGTTGATGGCGTTATCGACCGAAAACATCATGTACAGCTTCATGGGCTATGCTTTATGCCTGCTGGCATGCCTCAAATTGATGAACTTGAACAGCTTTGTATCGGGATTCGAGAAATACGATCTGATCACGCAGCGCATACCGCTGTATGGAAAAATCTACCCTTTTGCTGAACTGATAGCCGGACTTGGTTTTTTGACACCGCAGTATCTGCCTATTACCGGGTGGATATCGTTATGTGTCGGTATTGCCGGTGGCATTTCGGTTTTTAAAGCAGTGTATATCGATAAAACCGACCTAAATTGCGCCTGTGTAGGCGGCAATTCAAATGTACCGCTGGGCACTGTCAGTTTTTCCGAAAATGCAATGATGGCTATCATGGGTGCTTGGGTCTTGTTGTAAAAAGCAAAACACAAAAAAACCTATTTGACGCAAGCGCCCTTGTAAAGCAGAATAGTGAGGGTGATTTAATGTATTCTTTTTTTCTTTTCCTGTAGCTGTAGCAGCTGAATCTTTACTGCCGGGCAACTACCCCGCACGCAACGCAAATAACCTCAACAATGCGCCGCAAGCGCACGTAAATAAGGATATTGTATGCTCACGACACTGCGCCGCCATCTTCTGACCAGACCCATTTTGAAACGTATGCGCAAGGCATTGCCGGGCATATCCGAAACAGAACGTGAAGCACTGGAAGCTGGCGATGTCTGGTGGGATGCTGAATTATTCACCGGCAATCCAGATTGGTCGAAACTGCTGAATACACCTCCTGCACAGCTTTCGCAGGAGGAACAGGCGTTTCTGGATGGCCCGGTCGAAGAACTATGCCGCATGCTGAACGACTGGGAAATAAACTGGGAACGTAACGATCTGCCACCCGAAATATGGCATTTCATCCGCACCCATAAATTTTTTGCAATGATTATTCCGCAGCAATATGGCGGACTTGAGTTTTCGGCATACGCCAACTCACAGGTTATTCGCAAAATCGCCAGCCGTTCTGTAGTCGCGGCGGTTACCGTCATGGTACCCAATTCGCTCGGCCCGGGTGAGTTACTCATGGAATTCGGCACCAAAGCACAGCAAGAGTATTGGCTGCCCCGACTGGCAAACGGCACAGAAATCCCCTGTTTCGGGCTTACCAGTCCTCAAGCGGGTTCGGACGCATCTTCGATGGACGATAACGGCATCATCTGCAAAGGCAATTTTGAAGGTGAGGAAATTATCGGCATCCGTCTAAACTGGCATAAACGCTATATCACTCTTGGGCCCGTGGCGACTGTACTGGGCCTGGCATTTAAACTGTACGATCCGGAACACCTGATTGGCGATCAGGAAACATTAGGCATTACGGTAGCATTGATTCCAACCGGACTAAATGGCATAAATATCGGCCGGCGCCATTTGCCATGTTATCAGATGTTTCAGAATGGCCCCAACTGGGGTAAGGATGTTTTTATTCCACTGGACTTTGTCATCGGTGGGCCGCAGCAGATCGGCCAGGGCTGGAAAATGCTGATGGAAGCGCTTGCCGCCGGGCGCGGCATATCACTTCCCTCGCTCGCAGCCGCTGCAACGGCTTTCTCAGCACGGACAACTGGCGCTTATGCCCGTATCAGACAGCAGTTTCACATCCCGATCGGCAAATTCGAAGGCGTTCAAGCCCGCCTTGGAAAATTGGCTGCCAACGCCTATTTACTTGACGCTGCCCGACAATTGACTTGTGCCGGGCTGGATCAAGGTTACAAACTTGCCGTGATTTCCGCGATCATGAAGGCGCACACGACCTACAGGATGCGCGATGCAATCAATGACGCCATGGATGTCCATGCAGGCAAAGCTGTAATCGATGGCCCGTCTAATTATCTAGGCAACTTATACCGGGCAGTACCGATCGGCATAACAGTCGAAGGCGCAAATATTTTGACGCGCAATATGATTATATTCGGTCAGGGCGCTATCCGCTGTCACCCCTGGCTGCTGAAAGAAATACTTGCGCTTGAAGAAGAAGATCAGAAAAAAGCACTGACCGAATTCGATCAGGCATTCTGGGGACATATCGGACACAGCATAAAAACATTAGGGCGCGCATGGCTGCGCAGCTGGACAAACGGGAAATATTCGCCTGTTCCTTCCGCTCCCGCACAGCTACAGCTTTACTATAAGCAGTTGAATCGTTATACAGCCGCTTTCGCCCTGATTGCCGATTTCGCCTTTCTGACACTAGGCGGAACATTAAAACGCAAGGAAATGCTCTCCGCACGCCTGGGCGACATTCTCTCGGAGCTTTATTTTCTCTCTGCTGTGTTGAAACGGTGGCAGGATGACGGTGAGAAAAAGGAAGATCTGCCACTGGTTGAATATTGTGTACAGGAAAGTTTTACCGTTATTGAAAACCGGCTAGACGCCGTATTCAGAAATTTACCGAACCGTTTCATGGCCTGGCTGGCCCGTTTCCTTACCCTACCCTTGGGACCGCGCACATACGGCCCTTCGGACAACCTGATAAAACAGTGTGCAGAACTGTTACTTGCACCATCTGCGCAACGGGATCGCCTGACTGAAGGGCTGCATACCGGCGATGAACACAGCACTGTCTCTATTTTGGAAAAAGCCTTCAGACTGGTTGACGAAAATAGCTCATTAACTGAAAAGATGAAAAAAGCGCGTATCTACTCAATCGAACAAGCGCTTGAGCGCAACGTTCTGTCAAATACGGAAGCCGAGAAACTTAAAACGACTGAAGAAGCTGTAGCGCAGGTCATCGCGGTGGATGACTTTGACGCCGCGGCATTAACTGGAATACAAAAGGAATAACCATGGTGCGGACAACATTTCATCGAGACAATGAAGTACAGGTATTTCAAGGGCGCCCGGTATATATCATTGACGGCGCGCGTACGCCATTTATCAAGGCGCGTGGCAAACCCGGCCCGTTTACACCAGTGGATCTTGCAGTGCAATGCGGCCGTCCGCTACTGCTGCGTCAGCCCTTTCATCCCAATGATTTCGATCAGGTTATTCTGGGTTGCGTCAACGTAATTTCTGAAGAAATGAATCCGGCTCGCATCGCCGCATTGCGTCTAGGCATGGGCGACAGCATGCCAGCGTTCACCGTGCAAATCAATTGCGGTTCAGGAATGCAATCCATCGATACTGCGTACAGATACATCCGCTCTGGTGATGCCGACCTGATACTGGCCGGCGGTGCGGAAGCGTTAAGCTATGCGCCGCTGCTTTTCAGGCATCAAGCCGTCGAATGGTTCGCTTCACTAAACAGCGCCAATTCCTTTGTAAAAAAAATAAAAACGCTGGCCGCGTTCAGGCCAGGATACTTCAAGCCCGTCATCGGTTTGTTGCGCGGTCTGACCGACCCCGTCGTCGAAATGAATATGGGTCAAACGGCTGAAAAACTGGCATACCTGTTCAATATCACACGGCGGCAGGCGGATGAATACGCTGTAGTCAGTCATTCCCGGCTACATCGAGCGCAACAGGAAGGATACCTGGATAACGAAGTAGAACCCACATTCAGCAGTTGCGGACAGGTCTTTGAATATGACGATGGCGTGCGTCCGGATTCCTCGCTTGAGAAACTGGCGAAACTCTCCCCCGCCTTTGAGCCGCCGCACGGAAAAGTTACACCGGGAAACAGTTCGCAAATTACCGATGGCGCATCATGGGTTATTCTCGCCTCTGAAGATGCAGTTAACCGATACCAGCTGAAGCCCAAAGCAATGATTAAAGACAGCGAATGGTCGGCGCTCAGTCCTTCCATCATGGGATTGGGGCCTGTTTTATCCTCAACGGCCATTATGAAACGCCATCAACTCACCTTGGATAATATTGATTTATGGGAGATTAACGAAGCATTCGCCGCTCAGGTACTGGCGTGTCTGAAAGCTTGGGACGATGCGAATTTCTGCAAAGACGTACTGGGTCTTGAACAGCCAATGGGAAAAATGGATCAGGCTATTCTCAATGTAGACGGCGGCGCAATCGGACTGGGGCACCCTGTCGGCACCAGCGGTAACCGCATCGTTTTACATTTGATCAACGCGATGCACCGCCTGAACAAAAAAACCGGTATTGCTACAGAATGCATCGGCGGCGGACAAGGCGGCGCGATGCTAATCGAGAAGGTATAAATCATGAAAATTGATGTACTTGCACATGTTGAGAATCTGAGTCAACTCACTCCATCGTATGCGTCAGAAAAATCAAACTGGCGTTCCCGGTTTGATGAGGACGACGTGTTATGGCTGCAACTGGACAAACAGGACAGCAGCGCCAATACGCTGTCCGAAGCGGTGCTTCAGGAACTTAATGAAATACTTGATGATATCGAAAAGAAGCCCCCCAAAGCGCTGGTAATCGGCTCCGCCAAACCCAAGGGGTTCTGTGCAGGCGCTGATATTAAATCGTTCAAAAGCCACGATGAATCCGAAATGACGGATATGCTGCGTCGCGGCCACGCCGTTTTAGACCGCCTGGCGACGCTGGACATGCCAACCGTTGCTGTAATTCATGGGCACTGCCTTGGCGGCGGCCTGGAACTTGCGCTGGCTTGTCGGCAGCGGATTGGCGTCAAAAACGGATTGGAAATAGGCTTTCCGGAAATCCGTCTCGGTGTGCACCCTGGACTGGGCGGCACGTACCGTTTAACGCGTTTGATCAACCCGATCTCAGCCATGACCATGATGCTGACCGGCAAATCGCAATATGACAAACAAGCCAAAAAACAAGGGCTAGTTGATGATCTGGTCGAACGCCGCCATGTTGAAAATGCTGTTCGCAAAGCCATAGAAAAAAGCGCCAAGAAACGCAGGCGCAAATTTAGCAACTATATGCTGAATATGCTGGCAGTACGCAAATTTGCTGCAAAAAAAATGCGTACTGAGAGTGAAAAAAAAGCGCCGTCCGCTCATTACCCGGCGCCTTACGCACTGATCGGTCTTTGGGAAAAATTCGGCGCCAATGCGCATAAAATGCAGGCGGCCGAGATCCAGTCATTTGCCCGCCTAATAACGAGCGAAACCGCGCGAAATCTTGTACGCGTTTTCTTTCTGCATCAATCGTTAAAAAACCAGACAAACCATCATACTGGCATTGAGCATGTCCACGTCATCGGCGCAGGTTCAATGGGCGGTGAAATCGCAGGCTGGTGCGCCATGCAAGGCCTGAAAGTAACGTTATCCGATCAACAGGCAGAACCTGTCGCACAGGCCGTCAAAAATACCGAACAATTATGCCGGAACAAGCACAAAACCAGCGCTGAGACACGTGATGCGCTCGACCGCTTGATTCCGGACATGCGCAATGCCGGCTTGAAAAATGCCGATTTAATTATCGAAGCCGTTCCGGAAAACATTGAAATCAAGAAAGCGCTGTATCAAACCATTGAGCCAAGCATGAAAGCCGACGCCATTCTGGTGACCAACACTTCAAGTATTCTGATTGAAAAGCTCACTGACGGTTTGAGCAATCCTGCGCGCTTTATGGGTCTGCATTTTTTCAATCCGGTATCCAAAATGCTCATGATCGAAGCAATTGGCCATGAAAGTACCCATACAGATGTCGTTGAGCGAATACTTGCGTTTACCCGCGACATTGGGAAAATCCCGGTGCAGGTAACGAGTTATCCCGGCTTTCTGGTTAACCGCGCGCTGACACCGTATCTGCTGGAAGCGATTGTCATGCTTGAAGAAGGCATCGATAAAACAGACATTGATGCTGCCGCAAAAAATTTCGGCATGCCGATGGGGCCGGTCGAGCTGGTCGATCAGATCGGCCTGGATATTTGTATTCATGTCGCAGACATGCTGGCGGATGCACTGAACAAGCCCATGGCCAGGATTCCCGACAGTGTTCGTAAAAAAGTCGATAATGGAGAACTCGGAAAAAAATCCGGCAAAGGATTTTATCAATGGAAAAATGGAAAAGCCCAACGTGACAGCAATATCAATGGAAAGCAATCCGGCAAAGAAGGTAGCGATCACTTAATTGACCGGCTTATTCTGCCCATGCTCGACGCCTGTGTGGAATGTCACCGCGAAGGAGTTGTCAAGGATCTTGATCACCTCGATGGCGCGATGATTTTTGCAACCGGGTTTGCGCCATTCCGGGGCGGCCCACTCCATTACGCCCGGACACGCGGTGTGAACGAAATTGTCACAACCCTCGAAAAACTGTGCGAACAACAGGGTGAGCGGTTCAAGCCGGATCAGGGCTGGCAGTCGTTATAAACTGTCCCGTGACTATAAAACCGGTTATTCATACATGCTCTGACGCGCTGGCGAGCGCCATTATCGAACAGACAGGCAAGCGAATCCAGCTTGCCTTGCCGCTGGGTCTTGGAAAGGCCAACCATATTGCCAATGCATTGGTCGAACGCGCCCTAACAGACGACACAATCCATTTACAGATATTTACCGCATTGACGCTGGAACGACCCGAACTAAACAGCGAACTCAAGCGTCGTTTTTTTGAACCCGCACTCAACCGGCTTTTTGGCGACTATCCAGATTTGACCTATGCAAAGCTGTTGCGAGCGGGAAGACTACCTCAGAATATCGTAGTCAATGAATTTTTCTTTCAGGCCGGACAGTGGCTGAAAATTCCCAAAGCGCAGCAGAATTATATTCCAGTCAATTATTCACATGCGTTAGCCTGTCTTTTGGATAACGGCGTGAATGTTCTAGCTCAGTTGGTAACACACGACGGCGGGGAATATAACTTGAGCTGCAATCCGGATATCACCGCAGATTTATTAAAAGCCCGGCGTGAAGGCCACGCCCGCTTTATTTTCGCGGCACAGATCAATCGCCAGCTTCCGTTTATGTTCGGCGATTCACAAATTCAGGCACAGGAAGTGGATCTGTTGCTTGACAACCCCAACGCCGATCACGAATTGTACAGCGCACCCAAAAGGCCCGTCAGTCTGGCGGATCAGGCCATCGGACTTCATGCGGCCCGGCTGGTGCGAGATGGCGGCACACTCCAGATCGGTATCGGCTCAATTGGCGACGCCGTCTCGCATGCACTGATTTTACGTCACAAACATAACGCCATATTCAGAAAACTGGTTGATGAACTGACCAGCCGGAATGCTGCTGCTTGCAACGATTTTCATGACGACGAGCCATTCCAGGAGGGCATTTACGGTATGAGCGAAATGTTCGTCGATGGTTTTTTAAGGCTGGCAGAAAACGGCATACTCAAACGCGAAGTCGACGGTGCAGTACTGCATGGCGCTTTTTTTGTCGAATGCAGGGATTTCTATCAACGTTTACGCGAAATGCCAGCAAAGGAAAGAGCGCACTTTCAAATGAAAGCCGTCAGTTTTACCAACGAAATTTTTGGCGATGAATTGAACAAACGACGTGCACGCGTTAAAGCCAGCTTTATTAACAACGCTATGCTCGCGACTTTACGCGGTTCCATCATTTCGGATGCATTAGAGAATGGCGCTGTCGTCAGTGGCGTCGGCGGTCAGTATAATTTTGTTGCTCAGGCTTTAGCGCTCGACGATGCATTTTCTATTATTACCCTAAATGCCACACGCCAGTCCAAAGATGAAACAGTATCAAATATCACCTGGTCATACGGTCATGAAACAATACCGTGGCATCTGCGTGATAAAGTGATCACGGAATATGGTGTGGCAAACCTGCGTGGCAAATCCGATGCGCAAGCCATAGCAGCAATGCTCGCCATCGCGGATTCACGGTTTCAAAACGATCTGTTAGAAAAAGCGAAAGCGGCCGGCAAAATAGACCCGGACTGGTTCATACCCGAAGCTTACCGTCACAATACGCCGGACCATATCAAAAAAAAATTACAGTCGGCAAGAAAAGCCGGCACACTACCGGTCTTTCCGTTCGGTACCGACTTCACCGAAACCGAGCAACGACTGCTGCCGGCCATGGCACTGTTAAAGCAAAAATCGCATTCCAAGCGCGCATTATTTCATCTTTTTATCAATGGGCTAATACCAGTTGATTTGACAGCAGCTGAAACTGCGTGCCTGGCACGCATGCAATTGAATAAACCAGCAAGCTTAAAGGAGTATGGTTATCAAAAAATACTCACTGCAGCACTTTTAAAATCCAGAGAATAATAATTGAAACAACAGGTTGCGGAAGTTTTATTTTTCAACATACGTTTTTACCAACCTGACACGAGCATAAGCTATTATGGAACAACGCATTATTCAGTTATATCCGCAACCAGGTGGCAAACAACCACTTAAAGGGTCGTATCTTGCACACAATTTACGCCAGTTTGCCGCTCAGGACCAGATATATGTTTATACGAACTTTATCGCAAGCTTAGATAATCGGATTGCTATTAGCCGAGATGGCAAGAATGGTATGGAAATACCACAGTCGATCACTAATGACCATGACTGGTGGTTATTTCAGGAATTGGCCAGTCAGGCAGACATTATTATCAGCAGCGGCCGATATCTGCGTGAATGGGCGCAGGGTAACGCACAAGAAATTCTGCAGGTCGACAATCCCGAGTTTGCTGAACTGCGCGACTGGCGTTTGTCTCAAGGACTTCCACCGCAGGCTGACATCGCTATTATCAGTAACAACCTGCAATTCCCGGTTCCAAATGTTCTAACAGCCACTGGCAGAAAGGCTTTCGTATTTACCACGACTGATGCAAAACCAAGCCGAATTAGGGAGATAGAAAAAAAAGGCATCCCAGTGATCGTAGCTGGTGACCAAAACGGCGTCAGTGGAACCACAATGATTAATTACTTGACCGAGCGAAACTATCGTATTGTTTTTTCATCTGCCGGACCAAAAATTTTACATCTATTGATTGCAAGCAAAATACTGAATAGACTCTATTTCACACACACAAGCAGAATTCTCGGCGGTGAACACTACGCCGGCATCGTTGAAGGTCCGTTACTCGAAACCGCCGCAGATTTTAGTCTTTATACTCTTTACCTGGATCCGACAGGACCGGGAGGACAAAACCAGTTGTTTTACGCATTTGATCGTCAGTGATTGAACAAACTACTCGCTCCAGTCCGCATTTAAAACTACGCTGGACACTATTCGCCTTTCTCCGAAGAATTTTTATTTTTAGTATCATAAGGAGTTGGCTGCTTGGTAACATCCGTTTGACGGATTACCTGCACTCGATAACCAAAAGGATCCCTGAAATCGCACTCGAAGTCAGGGTAGAACGTGAGATTCCATTTTTCAGCACGTTCACGTACCGCCTCAAGATTGTCTACCACTACACCCCAGTGACCAACCTTAGGCGTATCTGGATTGATGGATGGGTCCTCGAATAACGCCAAGAAATCAAACCGACCGTTCAAGTCCAGCATCGCTGCCTTATCGGTTCGTTTCATGACGTTTACACCCAGTATGTCCTTGTAAAATGCAATGGCTTTATCCAGATCATCAACATCCAACGCAACATGATTAATTCCATAGACTTGTACCATAGTACTTCACGCTCCAAGAAGTTATCAATCTTTAAAAGAAATAGACCGTACTATCTAATTAGAATAACGCATTCACGGCCAGTTGCTCAATTAGTTCGTTTGTGATGCATGAGCTTTTTATTATCCTAAGACCTTTGCAAAACCCCAAAACTTAAAAATTAATCCTTTTTAATCAATGCAAAAAAGCTTCTGACAAGACCTTTTGCAAAAGTCTCATCCTGTATTACAACAAATCTTTTGCAAAAAATTTTTTAAATGCGGGACTGTCCGCCAATATCTAAAACAACACAACCGGGCAGCAATTAAAAACTTGTCTGATATAGTTGAATCATGCACACTGATTCATAATTTATAAAGCGAAATCAAATTTAATCATGAGTTCTGGATTTAAAATCAACACAGCCGAAACATAATCCAGTCAGCGCAGTCTAATTTTAATGATGCAGTAAAAAATCCCAAGTTATACTTATACGATCGTATTTATGAATATAAAAACATCAATTGAAAACAAGCTTCAGTCGCTGCAACCGCAGTTTCTGGAAGTGATCAACGAGAGTTACAAGCATGCTGTACCAGCAGGTTCGGAATCCCACTTCAAGGTAATTATCGTTTCCGATCAATTTAACGGAAAAAGGCTTGTTGCCCGGCACCAGCAGGTCAACAAAATTCTGGCCGATGAGCTTGCCCACTCCATCCATGCCCTTGCGCTGCACACGATGACTCAGGAAGAATGGGCAGGAAACGGTGAACAATCCAATGAATCTCCACCGTGTCTCGGTGGTTCAAAAACAGAACAAACTTGAGAAGAATGGTTGGGCAAACCGCTTGGAAAACAGAACTATGCGCAGAGTAAAAAGGAGAATCCAATGAATGAAACAATTGACAAACAAGCCGTACTGAGTTGCCTAAATAAAATCCTCGAACTGGAGCTTGCGGGCGTAGTACGCTACACCCACTATGCTTTTATGGTTTATGGATACAATCGCATACCGATTGTATCCTGGCTACAAGCACAGGCAGACGAATCCTTACTTCATGCACGGGAAGCAGGTGAAATGATCACCCATTTAGGCGACCATCCGCCATTAACGATCGGCCCTCTGTTGGAAACCCATCAACATGATATCGGCGATTTACTGCGCGAGTCACTGGAACATGAACGATTAGCTTTGGCGAGTTACAAAGAATTATTGTCTCTGGTTGAGGGTAAATTCGTGATGCTTGAAGAATACGCACGCCGCTTGATTGCGTCAGAAGAAATGCATCAGGGTGAAGTGGACAAAATGCTGCGCAGGCCGGGAGCTGTTGCTGCCTTCTCTGAAAAGAAATAACATCATCGGTTTACAACGCCTTCAACTCATAACCGTTGCACTCATAAATACTTCTCTGACAGAGAAGTATTAAGTTGTCTTGTCTATGATTGTCGCAATATTCAAACGTAACATCGAAGTAATCGTTGATATTCCGGGCACGATAGTCATGGTGGTTTTCACTACAAGCATATGATGTTGATGGTATGAATGATCTGTTTTTTAGACAGAAGCCTGTGTCTTAGAAAATCGTTTTGATCATCCCATTTTTAGGGCGATATAACCATTGTTAAATAAGCAGTCTCAATTTGCCTTGGATATCAGACTGCATGTGGTATCACGTTTCGTTTTGACGCGTGCAAACAACGATTGCGGCCGCACCGTAACGTAGCTGAATGACCTTGGGATAACCCATATATATATTCCATCGAGATGAAAACCAGACTTCTATCTGGAGATGCGCTAATTATCGTCGATTTGCAGAACGATTTTCTACCCGGCGGCAGTTTGCCAGTTGCCGGAGGAAACAAGATTATTCCAATGCTCAACCGCTATATCACCGATTTTCATGCGCGCAGATTGCCAATAGTTGCAACTCGCGACTGGCATCCAATCAATCATTGTTCATTTGAATCCTTTGGCGGTCCCTGGCCGCCACATTGTATCGCAAACACAGAAGGCGCTGCATTTCCGACAGCACTTCAGCTACCTGCCTGTACAAAAATAATCTCCAAAGCCACAACTCAGTCAAAAGACGCGTATTCCGCATTTTCTGACACGCCGCTTAATGAATTGCTTCATTCACTAAATGTGAAGCGTTTATTTTTCGGTGGACTGGCAACGGAATATTGTGTTTTGAATACTGTTAAAGATGCCATTCGATTTCACTATGTTACATTTATACTTGAAGATGCAGTATGTGCAATTAATCAACAACCCGATGATGGCCACGATGCGCTGCTGACGATGAAACGACTCGGTGCCATACCAACCAAAGATGAGGCGATTGAACGATGAATCCATACTCAAATCCTTACGGGCAATTCAGCCCGCTGTTGACCGATCTGTACCAGCTAACAATGCTGCAAAGCTATATGGAGCACGGTATGGAAGACACAGCTGTCTTTGAAATGTTCATTCGTAAACTGCCAAGCGGGCGTAATTTCCTGGTTGCAGCCGGACTTGAACAGGTACTGGATTATCTTGAGCATTTACGGTTTTCCGAGGAAGAGCTTGTCTGGCTTGCCACACGTTTTCCACCTCACGTAATCGAATATCTGGAAAAATTTCGATTTACCGGGGATGTGCATGCACTTCCGGAAAGCACGATTTTCTTCCCGAATGAACCGCTGATTCGAATTACAGCACCCCTGCCGCAGGCGCAACTGGTCGAATCCCGGATAATTAATCTGATGCATTTCGAAACCCTGATCGCTTCCAAGGCCGCCCGTTCGGTACTGGTTGCGCCTGATAAAACACTGGTAGATTTTGGCATGCGCCGGGCGCATGGCGCAGAAGCCGGACTCTTGGCCGCACGCGCTAGTTATCTTGCGGGATTCTCCGGTACTGCAACGGTGCTGGCCGGTGCTGTTTACGACGTGCCACTGTACGGCACAATGGCCCATTCCTATATTCAGGCACATAATGATGAACTGGCTGCATTCGAGCACTTCGCACGGTCTCATCCGGACAATACCGTACTGCTCATTGATACGTACGATACCGAAAAAGCGGCGGAAAAAATTGTGGAGCTGACAAACAAACTTAGTCAGACTCACATCCACGGGGTTCGCTTGGATAGCGGGGATCTGGCACAACACGCACGCAATGTCCGCAGGATACTGGATCGGGGCGGCCTGAGTGAAACCACTATTTTCGCCAGCGGCAATATCGACGAACATCGCCTGCACGCACTAATACAGTCTGGCGCACCGATTGATGGATTTGGCATCGGCACGGCGCTGGATATATCCAGTGATGCGCCTGCACTCGATTGCGCATACAAACTTCAGGAATACGCCGGCAAACCGCGCCGCAAACATTCGGAAGGAAAAGCGACCTGGCCTGGAAGAAAACAGGTGCTGCGCAACTATGATGCTTACAATCGCCTGACGGGCGATATTGTAGTGCTGGAAGATGAGCTTTCGCAGACGGGCAAGCCCTTGATCAAGCAATTCATGCAGGAGGGGCAGCGCGTTCAGGAAAAAATATCACTGCATGATATTCGTCACAATGCGTTATCGAACTATTCCCAATTGCCGAATGCCATGACGCTTTTGGATCCCGCGCCCGAGTATCCTGTCAGGATTTCTGAGAAAATACAAAAACTGGCTGATCAGCTGGATGCCGATCACGCTGTAGAACCCTAGCAATCCAACGATAAATCAAAAAGACCTGGGCAACTCTGATCGCTCATCGAATCGTTTCAAGCAACCCGGTCAAGCGTCCATCTGACAATTTCCTCACTGCTCATCGCGCCTGATTGATGCGCTACCGCATTGCCATGCTGGAACAATACCAGCGCAGGAATACTGCGAATACCGATTTGCGCACTGAGTGTCTGTTCAATCTCGGTATTCACTTTGGCCAGAATAACACGCGGTTCCAGCTGAACCGCAGCCAATGCAAACTGAGGCGCCATTGCCTTGCAGGGGCCGCACCAAGGTGCCCAGAAATCTACCAGCATCGGAAATTCATTGCGACTGATATGTTTCTGAAATGCTGCTGTCGTCAGCTCCAGCGGCTGGCCATCAAAAAGCAACTGGTGACAATTACCACATTTCGGCCGGTCTTCGAGCCGCGCAGAGGGTATTCGATTGATGGCCTCACAGTGCCGACAAACAATGTGAAACGATTCACGCACTATTTTCTCCAATTGTAATAATCATAGTCATTCAACCATACAATTTCCAAGTCAACTGCAAAATTTATGGCGCTTGCCGATAAAATTGCTGCGCATCTCGGAATCCACTGCACTTCAATCACATTGTAAAGTCGAAAAAACATTCCATTAAATTACTGACGGATCGTCAAGATGTGTCAAATTTTCCGCTGTGATGCTTAAAATAAAACAATAAACAAAATAATCAATTACTTATACAAATTTTCGATTCGACAACAGATTGTGTTTAATCATCGAACATTTATATTACAATGAAACGAACACAACAAACGGAGAACAAATGAAAGTTGAAGTGACAGTTGAATTAGATATCAACTTATCGAAGGTTAGCATAGCAGATATCAAAAAAATCCTGGAAGAGCTGATCAATGCCGAAAAAATTGATGCTTTGGAAACGGTAAGCATAAAAGACATCAAAATAGGAAAATGATCTCCTACCAAGGTTTCATCCAAAGCTTCATCACTAATAAGTCTAGGGATAGACTGTCTCTTACAAATTGAAGCAAACCATCATATGTTAATGAAGTCTTTTAGCTTTCATTCTATTATGATCTAAAAGTAGACTATCATAACAACTGTGCTAGAGCTGTTATTTAAGAGAGATATAATCAATTTCCATTTGCATTTTGCTTAAAAGGAAGAAAAAATAATGTGTAAACAACTTAGGTTAATATTGATTTTGCTAGTATTTTGCACAGTTACTGGTTGTGCACTGCTGGTAGGAGCCGGTGCCGCCGGCGGCGCTTATGAATATCAAAACAAACAGCAATTGGATGAACTGGAAAAGGAATTCAGTGAAGGCAGGATCAGTCGCGAAGAATACTTGAACCGAAAAAAACAAATAAATGAAGGATCTGCTGTTTACTGACACAGTGTGCTAATGAATCGAACTTACTATGTCAATCATTTGAGGAGAAGCTGTGATGGATATCATTTACATAAATCATAAAAGTAGCGTCAATGGATTAAAGCGATTTTCAGGTATGGCCAAATTCATTTGGATAACTATTGTTTGTTTCGGGTTTGCAGGTTGTGGAAGTACTCCGGTCAGTGAGAGCCGCTATACCAGTGTTCAAAAACAAATCAAAGAAGCCGAAGATTTGCACGCAAGTAAAATTGCAGGAGGAGAACTTTATGAAGCACAAAAAAAATTTGAAGACGCACGTAAAGCAGATAATGATGGTAAACGTAAAAAAGCGCTTCGGCTGCTTAAAGAATCTGAATTACACGCTCAATTAGCAGAAACAAAAGCAATGCGTACACGCGCGCAAAAAATGCTGGATGAAATCAATAAGGGATTAGAAACGCTAGAAAATGAAATGTCCCGTTAACAAACTGTTGAAACAGTATCCATCCGCATCCGCATTGCTGCGATATTAAAAATAGAATCAACGTATTCATTAAACTGCTTCGAATACGTTTTTTAACAGCCTGTTAATCATAATCTTTACAAACTTAGCATTTTATTTACAGCGAAATCGTTTCAAAAGCCAACCAAATCAGGAGGCCATTATGATGAGTAATTTTAAAGTAAGTTTTTTAACTTTGTTGTTGACTTCATTTTTAATCTCATGTGCTAGCAATCCGCCAAACCAGACTCTGATCGACGCTGAAAACAGGTATAAATCGGCACAGATGATTGAGGGAATTCAGAATTCGGATGCGCAAAGCATGGGAGAAGCGAAAGAGGCACTTAATAAAGCAAAAAAACTGCAGACTGATAACGAATCACCAGCTCTAGTTGAGCACTTTGCTTTTGTTTCCATCAAAAAAACGGAAATTGCGGAAGAACGGCATCGCCTAAGACAAATTGAGCAAGAAACGGAACAAGCGAAGGATAAACGCCAACAACTCATGCTCGAAAATAAAGCAAATGAACTCAGAAACGCCAAATTGGAAGCCTTGAAACTTGCTTCTCAACTCGAGTCATTAAAGGCAGAACAGACCGAACGCGGCATAATTATGACGTTGGAGAACATTCTTTTTGAATTTAGCAGCGCCCGACTACAACCAGGCGGTGAAACGACTGTCACACGCATCGCTGATTATCTCAACAATTATCCAAATCGCTACATACTGATTGAAGGTTTTACTGATAGCGTTGGCAGCGAAG
The DNA here is from genome assembly GCA_024235755.1 of Burkholderiales bacterium. Lineage (GTDB taxonomy): Bacteria > Pseudomonadota > Gammaproteobacteria > Burkholderiales > Nitrosomonadaceae > Nitrosomonas. Next base: position 111,522 of record JACKLV010000007.1, read on the forward strand.
CATACAATCAAAAACTCTCTAGACAACGCGCAGAATCGGTACAGCATTCTTTGATAAGACATGGCGTAAATCCCCGCCGCATCAGCGTAGCTGGCCTGGGAGAAGCCTATCCTGTGGCGCCTAATACGACTGAAACCGGCAGACAACAAAACAGAAGGGTCGAAATAGTAATAGCGAATGAAGACGGCAAACCGATTTTAAATCGTTGACCCTTGTTATAGCCATAAAATATCTGGCGCACGCTGACTAAATACGAGAAAAATTAATCATGCACAATGTAAGAATTGGCGCGCTGCTTGCAGTTTTTTTTTGGCCTAGTCTGGTGTTTTCCGCCGAACAACCGCATGTTGCGGAAATCGCAAAAAACAAGGCAAAAACTTTAGAACAAGGAATTGTGACCGATGCTGAAAACCCATCCTCATCCAGCACTATCACAAAAACCGAAGCACGGGCAGTCGACCCTGATGGCAAAAAATCCTTGAATGACCCGATTACATGTCTTTCAAGAACTATATACTGGGAAGCCAGAGGTCAAAAAACTGCAGAAATGGAAGCCATTGCCAGCGTCGTTATGAATCGATTAAGTCATTCCGATTTTCCCGACACCATTTGCGATGTTGTCACTGAAGGTAGTGAACAAGGTACTTGCCAATTTTCGTGGTGGTGTGACGGCCACCCTGATAAAGCTGACGAGGAATCTTATACTATCGCCAAAGAAATAGCGCGCAGGGCGCTGAATCAGCAGCTAACTGATCGTACACAAGGTGCAACTTTTTTCCATCACCGCGAAATTTCACCTGAATGGTCAACGAAATTTATCAAAACATTTGAGATTGGGGCACATATTTTCTATAAACCTGAGGCTACAGAATAACTAATACTTTATTCATGGATCATGGATATTGCAGGATTTAGTGAGCGTGTCACTGTTGCATGTTGAGGCAATGCTGCTGAAAGCCGATCACTCAATCAATATCAATTGGTGATCAGCCTCAGTAAGATTTAATTTCGAAACCGGTCAAGCTTCTACGGCTTCTGAATCGTTTCGTACTTTACAATTAATATCCGCCGCTAGATTGTGCTTTTTCTTCAATATCATCGCCGGCATCCTCAATTTCATCGCCGGCATCTTCGAGAGCGTCTCCTACTTCTTCCATTGTTTGATCAGCTTCTTCCATGGCATTATCCATGGCTTCACTTGCTTCCTCTGTAGCACTATCCATAGTGTCGCCAGCTTCTTCGGTAGCATCGTCAAATGCACTGCTGACTTCATCGGCTGCATCACTCAAAGCTTCCTTTGCACTCTCAATGCCCCGATCTATCGATTCACCAATACTTTCGGCCGAATCCCGATCACCACAGCTTGTTACAAAGAAAGCCAAAACAACAAACGAAAGTATCCATAAAATTCTATTCATGACCATTCCCCTTTTGTAAAAAAGTATTAATGACGATTTAATGCATGCTTAGTTTAAAATCCAACCCAGAAAGTATAAGCAGCTTATAAGAAATTGTTTACATATCGAAAACATTCAGTTCTGAAGTTTACATTGATTATCTTAACATTCACCTGTTAACTTCAGCAAATTGTCAGAAATATTTAAAAAACAATTTTTAATCTTCTATCCTACAAACTACCAGGACTGAAATGAACGGTTGCTTGCGTTGCGTGACATAATAATTGTTACAGGCTGCCAGCCTTTTACGGTAGCAAAGTTATGCGTTGGCTCTGAAATTGATTAAATAAATTGCAGTTACGGATAGATATAATTCGATTGAATGCCAAGCGGCAGACCTGTAGACATATACAACAACAAAAATAACGTCCAGATAATGAGAAATGTGATCGAATATGGCAACATCATCGCCGTTACCGTACCGATACCTGCATGCTTCACGTAACGCTGGCAATACACCACCACAAGTGGAAAATACGGCAACAAAGGTGTGATGATATTGGTACTTGAATCGCCGATACGGTAGGCAGCTTGCGTCAAATCAGGTGAAATGCCGAGCTGCATCAGCATGGGCACAAAGATCGATGCGAGCAGTCCCCATTTTGCGCTGGCCGATCCGACAAAAAGATTAATGAATGCCGTGATCAACACAACCCCGACAATCGTAATAGTCGAAGGCATCGCCAAAGTCTTTAATAAAGCAGCTCCCTGCAGGGCGAGCAGAACGCCCAAATTGGACTGACCGAAGGCATAGACAAACTGGGCGATAAAGAACATGATTACGAGGTAATAAGCCATCTGGTGCATGGCTTTAGTCATGCCATCAATAATGTCTTTGGCGCTTTTTACGGTACCAGCCACAATACCGTACACACAACCTGGTAGTATAAACATCAGAAAAATCAGCGAAACGATTGAACGCATGATCGGCGCCGTGCCAGAGGTAAGATCGCCTGTCACATCCCGCCATGGTGATTCAGACGGCAAAGCCGTCGCAAACACGACAACAAGACTCAGCAAAAAAACAACACCCGCTGCACGCAGCCCCTTGTTTTCGTGTGGTTCCAGCGCTCGCATCACGGGCAAGTCACCGATGCAATCCTGAAACGCGGTATGCTTCAGGCGCGGCTCAACGATTTTTTCTGTTACGTACCAGCCAAACCCGATAATCAAAACGGATGAAGCTGTCGTAAAAAAATAGTTGTTAAGCGGATTGAGTATGATATCAGGGTCAAGAATCTGAGCACCGGCCTGCGACAGGCCCTGCAGTAATGGGTCAAGCGATGAGGGTACAAAGTTCGCTGAAAAACCGCCGGAGACACCCGCAAAAGCCGCAGCAATACCAACCAAAGGGTGCCTCCCGGCGGCATAAAATATTACTCCACCCAGCGGTATAACCAGCACGTAACCGGCATCAACAGCAGAATGACTGACGATACCAGCGCAAATAATCATCGGCGTCAATAACCGTTTGGGTGTAACGCCCAATAATGCCCGTAATGCGGAATTAATAAAGCCTGTGTGCTCAGCAACACCGATTCCAAGCATTGCCACGAGCACAACACCCACCGGATGGAAATGCGAAAAATTTGTCACCATAACCGACAGAAACTCGGTTATAGCTGCGCCGGACAGCAGATTATGGATAACAAGCGGAGCATCCGTACGCGGATCGATGACATCGAACGATAAATGCGAAAGCAACCACGACAGTATCCAAACAACAAACAACAGCCCGACAAACAGCATCGCCGGGTCGGGCAGTTTGTTGCCTATTCGTTCAACTGTTTCCAGTATACGTGCTGTAAGACCAGAATTTTTCTGTTGTGCATCTTCAGACATGTCAATCCTTTGTTATCTCAACAGATTTTGACTTACCTGATATCTTCGTCATTTGCATTACTCGAAGAAACCACGTGCGGCTGAAGCAAAACCACCGCCAATCGAATATAACCAACTGATTCTGTAAATTTCCCGTTTTTAACTACAGGCAATGCTCAGCGATAAGTTTAGCCAAAATATCTACACAGGGCTGAATGCTTGACAGTTCGAGATATTCATCGGGTTGATGCGCCTGGGCAATATTGCCTGGACCGAGGATAACCGTATCAATGCCAAGCTTTGTCAGATAAGGGCCTTCGGTACAAAATGCGACAGCATGTGCAGCTGCATGACTATACAGTTCGCAGCTTTTGACGATGCGAGAGTCTTTAGCCGTCAGCATGGGGGGCGTTCCCTGCTTTAGTGGAAAAAATTCCCAATCTATTTCCGTGCCTGCGAGCAACGTTTTTAAACGCGTATGCAGTTCGTCATGCAAAGATTGAACATCCATGCCCGGCAACAGGCGAATATCGAAGTGTACTTCACACTGATCGCAGATACGGTTGGGGTTATCGCCACCTTGGATATGGCCGAGATTCAGCGTGGGCACCGGCACGGCAAAGCGGTTATCTTGATAGCGGCGCTGCAAATCATCCCGCCAGCATATTAATTCTCCCAGCACCTGATGCATGAATTCCATCGCATTCAAACCCAGTGCCGGATTGCTGGAATGTCCGCCCCGTCCGATCAGCCGTATGCCGTTCATGATCATGCCTTTATGAGCATTGACAGGCTTGAGTCCGGTCGGCTCACCGATGACTGCAGAGCGCACCGGCAGACTCGTTTCCTGTATCAGCATAGCGGCACCCTCCATTGAGCTTTCTTCATCGGCTGTCGCCAATACAACCAGCGGTTGTTTGAATCGGGATGCATCAAATCGTTTAAATGCCTCGATGATCAGTGCGAAGAAACTCTTCATGTCGGTCGTGCCAAGTCCGTACAAACGATTTTCCTGTTCAGTTAACCGAAAAGGATGAAATCGCCAGAATTTCTCTTCGCACGGTACCGTATCGGTATGCCCCGCCAACATTATTCCTTGGTTTTTTCCATGCTCCTGCGCAGGCCCAATGGTCGCAATCAGATTCGCTTTATGCGGTTGTCGAGGCAACGGCATGACCTGCACCGTAAAGCCGAGCGCCTCGTACCAACAGGCCAATAAATCGATTACCGCGCGATTGCTGGTGTCGAATGACGGATTAACACTGCTCATCGAAGGTATGGCAATAAGCTGATGCAGCATGCTCATGAGGTTGGGTGTGCTTTTTTTCATGATTGTTGTCTGTACTCAAGACTATCCGAAAGCAGCAGCTTCGAAAAAAACAAGGTCGCGATCTTCCTGCAGCGCACCTTCTGCAATGAAATCTTAAAATAGCGACTAAGGGTTGACCGCCAAGGATTCCAGATATTCGACCTTAACTTTCCCGAGTCCTTGTTTATCCAGCCCTATTTTTTTTGCGGCACCATGAGACAGATCAATTAATCGGTTTTTCTTAAATGGGCCGCGATCATTGACCACGACATCCACCGAACGCCCATTACGCAAATTGGTTACCCGCACTTTGGTCGGTAACGGTAAGGTTTTATGCGCGGCTGTTAATCCATGCGGATTAAAGCGCGTACCCATAGCGGTCCGGTTACCGGATTCCGAACCATACCAAGAGGCGATTCCATGTTCACTGTAACCCGTTGCGGACCGCATTGGATGATACGTTTTGCCTCTCACTGTGTAAGACCTGTTATACGGCGCGTTTGATGGCTGTGGCGGCTGCACTTTAACCGCCGTTCTCGGTACAGGCGGTTTTATTGGTGACGTGCAACCTGTAAAAAGAAAAGCGATTATAGCCAAAAAGATAACTAAATTAATAGGTTGACTATTTTTCCCTTTTAATTGCCATACCAGTGGCGGAATAACCCGCTTTTGAATTGTGTTCATCATTTTTGAATCATACTCGTTGTACATAAAGTTCATTAACCGTTTTCCGCTCCAGAGAATGTGTGTACACATGAAGTCGCGGCTATACTATACTGAATAACTTTTATTCAGGTCGTGTCTATAGGTACTTTTACTACAAGTTTTACTCGAAGATCAAGTAGATTCAGGAATGAATTTAAGCACTCAAGGTAAGATAATAATGATGAAGGCGGATAATCTGTGTTTTTAAATAACCAACATCCTCATTATTAACGACAATGTCGTCTGCTTTTTTCAGGCGGCACTGACGGTCAACTTGCGCCGCCATGATAGTTTTAACATCCGCAGCACTTAACTGGCTGCGCGCCATGGTTCGAACCAACTGTAACTGCTCATCGCAGTCGATGACAAGAATACGTTGAATCAAATGATCATAATCGCCTGTTTCTAATAACAACGGGACAATCACAATCACATAGGACAAACGGGATTGCTGGATACGATGAGTTACTTCAGCGAGAATAAGCGGATGCAACAGTTTCTCGAGTTTTTGCTTGCTAACGTTATCAGAAAAAACCAGCTTACGCATTTTTTCCCGATCAAGCGCACCGCTACGGGTAATAAAGGCTTCACCAAACAGGTTGCGAATTGCCGGTATGGCTGCACCGCAGGTTTGTGTCAATTGATGAGCGATATCATCGGTATCGATGACATCAATACCCAATTCCGTGAAAATATTACCAGCCGTGCTCTTACCGCAGCCAATACCACCTGTCAAACCAACGACAAACATGACAGATCAGAATAATCCGAAGTAAGCATGGTTGATTTCCTGCCCCCAGAATAAAGCTATAAGCGCACCGCCTGCCAGATATGGCCCAAAAGGTATCATAATGTCTTTGTGAAGCTTAGCAGCGATGATAAGACCAACACCGACAACCGCACCAACCAGCGATGAAAGCAGAATAACCAGCGGCAGAATGCTCCAGCCTAGCCAGGCGCCGATAGCCGCTAGCAGCTTGAAGTCGCCGTATCCCATACCTTCTTTGCCAGTGATCAATTTAAAAATCCAGTAAACCGCCCAAAGAGACAAATACCCCGCAACTGCACCGATAACAGCAGATTGCAAATTCGTAAAGCCGGTCTGCATATTGACAAGTATGCCAAGCCACATCAGCGGTAAAGTAATATCATCCGGCAGCAAGTGCGTATCGATATCTATCGCCGCCAATGCAATCAGCGCCCATACAAATACCAGCGCAGCGGCTGTCAACCAGTCCCAACCAAAATGCCAGGCCACAAAACCGCTGGCTATACCGGTCACGACTTCAATAATTGGATAACGCACAGATATCGGAGAACGACACTCCAAACAGCGCCCCCGCAAAAGAAGATAACTTAGCACAGGAATATTTTCCCAGAACGCAATCTTGTGCCCACAGTGCGGACAAACTGACCTGGGCGCTGCAAGATTGAAAACCGGCATTGCTTCGACCGGCTCGCCCCGTAACTCTGCGCATTGCCGTTGCCAGCTTCGCTCCATCATCTTGGGCATGCGGTAAATAACCACATTAAGAAAACTGCCGATCATCAGACCGAAAATGGCAGTCAGCGTAATGAAAAATGTTGCGGATTCCTGTAACTGTGTGATCATGGGTATCAGAATTAAATGTTTGGCAGCTTAGGAAAATGATTGTAACCCGGATATTGCCCGGTGACTGGATTCTAACGCCAGTCACCGGGCAAGAAAAATTTTTATGATTGCATATTTGCGGTGTCTAACCAACTGCCATACCCATTTTAAAGATCGGCAAGTACATCGCTACCACCATACCGCCAATCAAAGTGCCCAGCACCACCATAATCATGGGTTCCATCAGGCTGGATAACGCTTCTACGGCATCATCCACTTCTGCCTCAAAAAAATCGGCTACTTTACTGAGCATGGAATCTAGAGAGCCCGCTTCCTCGCCGATGGCAACCATTTGCAGCACCATATGCGGAAACAATTCAGTACCGGTCATGGATGACGTCAAAGAGTTTCCTATACTCACTTCAACCTGAATCTTTTTAGTCGCTTCGTAGTAAACATAGTTGCCTGCCGCACCTGCAACCGAATCGAGCGACTCGACAAGCGGCACTCCGGCAGCAAACATGGTTGACAATGTCCGTGACCAGCGTGCAATCGTTGCTTTGCGAATGACATCACCGAAAATGGGCAATCTGAGCATCAAGCGATCGATAACCCGCTGCATGGCAGGCGAACGTTTCCAAGTATAAAAAAAAGCGTAAATACTGCCCCCGAGCGATCCGAATATAGCCCACCAGTATTCCACAAAAAAATCTGAGAGCGTCATGACAAACAGCGTTGGCCCAGGTAAATCCGCTCCGAAATTATCGAATAAATCTTTGAATGACGGAATCACAAAAATCATCATGATCGCAGTGATGATAAATGCCACGACAATGATCGATATAGGATAAAACAGTGCAGACTTGATTTTCCCTTTAATAGCCTGAATTTTTTCTTTGTAAGTAGCCAAACGGTCCAGCAACGTATCGAGAATACCGGCGGCCTCACCCGCCCCCACAAGATTGCAAAACAGATTATCAAAATACAGCGGATATTTACGAAACGCATCGGCCAAATTGTTGCCGGTTTCCACATCGGTTTTAATATCCAGCAGCAGTTTTCTCATTGCAGGATTGTTATGTCCCTTGCCAACGATATCGAAAGCCTGCAGCAATGGCACGCCGGATTTCATCATAGTCGCAAGCTGCCGGGTAAACAAAGTGATATCTTTGTCCGTTATTCTTCCTCCCGACTGATTAACTTTCTTGATTTTTGTAACTTTGATCCCTTGGCGACGCAACGCCGATGTAACGACGACAGAACCGGCCGCGCGCATTTCACCTTTGATCTGTTTACCAGTTTTGTCCTTACCTTCCCAAGAAAAATTGATTTCTTTAACTTTTTTATCTGTACGTGCTGTGACAGCGCCCATAATTACTCCTTGATTTTGGGGGTTCAATCTAATCAGATGCGGATAACTGATTATTTTCGTTGTAATTGATGGCAATATATACGGCACGACACCCTGATAACTTAGGCATAAGCAGCATGCCATACGGCTTGATTACAGAAAGTGAGCGCCCACTTGCTTGGTGGTACGACGTGAACAAAAAAGACTTGGAAGTGTTACTGCTGTGCAGCCGCTTCATTGCGCAAAATGGCTGCGATCAATTTGGATTCTATTTCCAGAAACTGCTTATTGTTATTGCGGGATGTTGAAGATTCATGCCAAGCTGGATTCTGGCGCAGCGTACCGATCAAGCCGGACCAGCCATCCGGTAGCTGGGTCTTTTCCGGCGTATCGACTTTCATCGTATCATGTGCAGCATGGCCACGATGCATCAGTTTCTCCAACAACTTCTTTTGACGCAAATAGAGCACCTGAAGCGTGTTCTCATCAACGCACAACCATTGCGTGCCGCGTACGGATGCTTTGATTTCATCACCGTAGCGTTTGAAAGTAGACCATCCGGCACCCGCCAGAGCGCCCAGCGCGCTGGCAGCACCTAGACTTAACCCCCCTACCATTAAGTCAATCCCTGCACCGGCAGCTGCACCCTTTGCCGCAGCGCTGCCAACATCCAGTCCGTACGCTTTCAAAATACCCGGCGCAAAAATATCCAGTTGCCACTGGCCATTACTGACCGGAATCTTCTGAATTGCGATGTCCTTCTCCGAAAAATTGAAAATCGTCAACAAATCCTTAAGGCAACTTTGTTCGACGCTACGAACATAGTCATGCAAGCGGTCTTCATTCAGCGATTCAGCAACATGAACTTGTTTGGCGTTTTTGCTTTCGCGATAACAGGCTACGCTGACAATCAGCTCTGCAATACGTTTCGCTCCAGACAGACAAAGCTGATTCCAGACTTTGGCACGATAATCGATCAACTTCTGCAAGGGATCGTAATACGCTTCGACCAGTGTCTGAATTTTCTGATACAAACGTTTCTCTGCTTCAAACGTAAACGCGACCGTATCAAATTCAAGTGTTGCATGGATGTTGTAAGCGGCCAGCTGTTCGCGCCAGTGATCCAATTCCTGTTTATGCCCGGCGATAAAATTAAAAACCGGAATAATTGGTTTTGATGATCGCGTAAGAATTTCCAATTCAATACGATACTTTTCCAGAAAAGGTTCACGCACATCGATAACATAGAGCAGGATATCACTGCGCAAAACCTGGCGAACGACTTTTGCCTCCTGTTCCAACGGATCATGCATGGAAACATTTGCAACGAATTCTTCGAGAATTTTCACAGGCGAGACTGATCTCGATTTTTCGCCCATTTTTTTTAAATGCGCGTATAGCGCATGCGTATCCTCGAGTCCGGGCGTGTCATGCAGATTCAAGACAGGGAAATCACCCGCGCTAATCGTGGCTTGTTCCACATGGCGCGTAGTGCCGGCTGCATCCTCTATTTCACCAAACTCGGCACTGCGCAACATAGTGCGAATTAACGATGTTTTACCTGTATTGGTGTGCCCGACGACAGCGATATTCAACAGGCGTAGTGAAGTTTTTTCCATGATCGTTTATTGGGTAATTACCTGTTCGGCGGGGATCTTGCATGCCTGAGCCAAACGGAACCAGGCCTGTTCCCGGCTGCCGGCAACGGATACGGCAGGATTTTTATTCAACAGCACCAACCAGGAATTGCATTTGGTTGCCGCAAGCAAATCCATGACAATACGTTGAACGCCCCGGTCTGGCAAACGGTAAGCGGCGACACCGATCAACAAAGATCCATTCAACGATTTAACCAACTGGACCGCATCTTCATGTGACTGCTGGTCGATAATATTCAGGCGACAGGTTACCGAATCAGGCCAGATAATCTTATCGTCGAGTTCAATGCCCACTGCATGCGCACCATCCGGTATCGCATTGTTAGCCGGTGCATAGATCACCTCTGCTTGCTTTTTGTTCGCCAGCGGATCCGCATCAATAATTTTAGGACTGTCCTTGCGCGCCATCAAACGCTGGCGCAAATCAATGTAATAGGGCAAATACAAATCTAGCCTGAACCGGCGTTCTGACCACTTCAGCATGAATACTGAAAAAGCAAGCAACAATAACCGCGGCAACAAACCGTAAATTAATAACACGCCGATCAGAAACTGCGCCCAGGCGCTGCGTGTTTCCGCATCCTGTTTTATGACTCCCATTCTGCTTGCAGCAATCTGCCGACTGTCCGGGATTTCAAGACCAATCAGCGTCAAAGGCTTACCCAGTGACTCCGTCAGTCTGGGCAGGCTGTGTTCGGGCAACAACGTGGTTCCCCAGATAAAATTATATTGTTTGGCCAGCATCAGCAAAACCAGCAACAAAAGACCCGCGGCCAGATAAGTCAACCAGAATTGATGCGTAAGGACACTGATACGCCACTTACCGACAGCGCCGGTCAGGCAGCTTTCCCACCAGGCAAGCCTTGCCAGCGATTCAGCCGTGTCCTTTTCTTTTTTACGAAACGGCCACCACCCTGCCAGCTGGGCGGCTACACCACTGCTCAGGCCCTGTACATTCAATGTAATGCCGGTCAACCACAATATCAGCGACAACACATGAAAACCCAGCAACACCGAGAGCAGCCAATAGATATTCAATGTATGCAAGGCACTGACGGCATTGCCTGCGGCAAGACAGCCCAGAATGGCGGCTACAATCAAACAAACCTGACTTGCGCGCTTGAACTGTCGACCGGGTTTTTCGATAGCTTCTTCCAGCCTGTTATCCCGAATCAGCGTATGTGCACGTGTATTCAACCGCTGCGTAAAATCGGTATATTTGAAATCCGCCATTGCCTGGCTTTCCGAATCCGCCACACCGGCATAAGACAGTTCTTCAGATTTTACTGATTCGATGACACGCACTTGTTCAACGCGCACCTGTTCAGCGAATGAATTTTTTTTGACTGGCATTGAATAACAAAAGTAACAACAAATAAAAAAACCGCTTATGGTTATTGATCAAGAATAAATCATAGCGATCAAACGGCTGACAAAAATCAGCAAATCGACACAAAATTGACATGCAATGTCAGGAGAAAATATGATGATGGTATCGTTTACACATATGGATTAATTTTTTTTGACTCATCGTTAGCAGGACACTTCATGAAGCCAGTTGCAATTTTCAGATATCTGCCCATAGAAGGGCCCGGCTATTTTGCCACATTTCTCGACAACAATCATATTCCGTGGAAATTGATCAAAATCGATACGGGCGACGAACCACCGGTTGACGTTGAACCGTACGGCGGACTGGTTTTTATGGGCGGTCCGATGAGCGTCAATGATGATTTGCCGTGGATTGAACCCACGCTGGACCTGATCCGGCAGGCGATAGCGCGTGAAATACCTGTTCTGGGACATTGTCTAGGCGGTCAGTTAATGGCCAAAGCACTCGGCGGCGTAATCACGCAAAATGCATGCAAGGAAATGGGCTGGGGGGCGGTACAAGTGACGCAAAACCCGGTGGCGCACGCATGGTTTAATGATATTTCGGAATTTGAAACTTTCCATTGGCATGGCGAAACTTTCAGTCTACCGGAAAGTGCCACTGGTATTCTGTCCAGTCCGCATTGCAAAAATCAGGCATTCGCGATCGGTATACACCTGGGCATGCAATGTCATGTTGAAATGACGGAGCGCATGGTGAAAGACTGGAGCGATGTCAATTACCAGGAAATCATTCAAATGAATGAGCCGACTGTCCAGTCACCCGCCGAGATGGAAAAAAATCTGTCTGATCGCGTGGAAAAACTCAATCATGTTGCCGACCGCCTGTATGCAAAATGGATCACTGCCTTGAAATAACACTCGCACAGTGACAGCCCACAGTGACAACTAATCATCAATCCAGATCCCGTCCCATCAGCAACGACATGAATTTCTTCCGTGTTTCGCCGGAAGCATCGCGATACAGCGTATATTTGGCATGCTGTTCCGGCTGCGCCGCATCGATTTCAATACCCCAAAGCGGCGCCAGCGTCATGGGCAAATTGGAATAACGCACGTCAATCAACACCTCGGACTGTCCGGGTTGTTCATTCCAAAGCGCCACCAGGCCATCGGAAAAATGTGTAAAACGCTCGATATCGTCAGCCAGAACAGATGAAACCGGCAGATCGCGCAAATCGCGTGAAACGTCAAACAATTCAATTGAGCTTCCCGGATAAACGCGGACACCTGAAAACAAACCGACCCGCACGGCATCGACATGCAGTCTTCCCTCAGACTGGTAGATCGAACGCCAAAGCACCAAATTAGCCAGCGTCGGTTTGACCAGCAGCCGTTCAATGGTATGTCCTCGTTCAGCCGCCAGGGTTTCGGCAACATTCTCTGCACGTTGCAGTTGCATCCAGCCAAACGACAGATAAACCGCCGCCAGCAACAACCCGGCACGCGCCGCGGTCACGGTGTATTTCTTGCACGCAATTACAACTGCAATCAGTAGAATTAACGTAAATACCGGATCGATAACCGAAATGATGTTGAACGCCACGCGCGCATCACTGAGCGGCCACAACAGATGCGTGCCATAACTGGTAAACGCGTCCAGGACACCGCTCAGGCAATACCCCAGAAACGCAAACAGATAAAGACGCACAAACGGCAAACGCTTGCGCAAAAACGGCCACAGCAGCATGGCCGCAATCAAAGCGCCAATCGGTACAAAAAAAAGGGAATGCGTAAAATGCCGGTGAAACTCGATATTGAGCAGCGGATCGTTCTCTGAACGGATCAGAATATCCGCATCTGCGATCAATCCGGCAAAAAAACCGACACCGGCGGCAATCCGCGCTTCGCCGTGCTTAGCACCCGACTGCGCCATGCCCGCGCCAAGTAAACCCTGTGTTAATAAATCCATCGTTTGTGAAAAATCCGGTATGCCACAAAAATCAAAATTCCGGCAATATGCTCAGACCATTATCTTTATTATTCACAAAAATAGGCATTCCCCGAAAACTTGATTTTTTGTTCGATGCCGGGAATCGCATAGCGGGCCGTATTATAAGTTTGCAGCACATGCACGGCATTTCCGCCCAGCTTAGCGGTTTCCGCGCGCAGCTTGTCGCGCGCCTCGAACATACGTTCCGGATAGGTTGCGCCGTCGTCCTCTGACTCCGCCGTGACTTTGCCAAGTAGTTTGCAGCCCGTCAAATCCTGCTCCTTGCCGAGCAACAGCAGAATCGTCTCATCCGCTTTGGGCGCAGGCGTTTCAGCCAATACCGGCTGGCCGGAAAACAATAAAGCTAACCCCATCGCCATAATCAGCGCCCAGGTTTTAAATTGAACATACATGATTAACTCCATGAACTATTAATTGCTTGTTTTTATTTGTGATGAATTGCTATTGAAAATGTTGATACATTTTAACACCGGTTGGCGCTATTGTTTCAGGCATCGGCACCGCATTAGCCGGGTTACAGCAGGTTAGCGCAAGGTCCGGTGCAAAAGTGGGTGCATAGCAACGCGCAACTTGAATTTGTCTGCAAATGAACTATCCGCTACCATAATTTGTGTTAATGTGCGTTTCTGACCATTTCATACCATACGTAGCATAAACTCAAGACCATCAAACCAGTATCAGGAGAGCCGGCATGCTCCAAAAAATTCGTTCATCTGACATATCCCGTACATTGCGACAACGCCGACTACAGGATCGTCTGTTCCATTTATTCACAGTTTGGTTGCTGACAGCCGCATACACATCTTCACCGGCGCATGCCGTCGCGCTGCTCTCTGACGAGTTCGAACTCTATCTGCCCTGGACGCAATTTCGCGGCCAGACTTATTCCGTACAAATGCATCCGGCTACCGGAGACAATCTGAAATTCCTGCTGAATACCACAGTTACGCGCAACAAAGCGTCCGAATCCGCGCTTGCGAATGTCGATGACGATCTGACCGTTGTGGTGCCGCAAGTCGGCTATCGTGGCGAACTGTACCGTGCCACGCTCAGCCATGACGGCGGCGACGCATTCCGGGTCACGCACGCCGTGCCTGTATCGGCCACCGCAGGCAGAGGCATACCGCTATCAACCGCATTGATGGAAACTCGAACGGCCGAACAGATAGCGGCGGAATATCCAATCGCCGCCATCGCCGGATTCGAGCTGCGTTACGATGTTACAGTTTATCGAGTCAGTTATCAGACACAAGACGCTTTTGGCAACCTTGTCGCAGCGTCCGGCGTTGTCGGCGTGCCTGTAGGCGTACCGGCAGGCGCGCCGTTGCTGAGTTTTCAGCATGGCACCATTACCCGTCACGACCATGCGCCGAGCATCAATCCGGAAGAAACTGGGGCCGATCTGGCGCTGTATCTGATGGGTGCACGCGGTTACCTGGTGGCGGTACCGGATTACCTCGGATTTGGCGACAGTACTGCCCTGCATCCCTTCATGCACGCCAAAACGCTGGCCTGGTCGGTGATCGACCTGATCCGCGCCGTGCGTTCGCTGGCGACTGACAGCGGTTTTCCGCTCAACGGACAGTTGTTTCTGGCAGGCTACTCCGAAGGCGGTTACGCCACCATGGCCGCACAGCGAGAAATCGAAATTCACCACGCCGGCGAACTTGTCATCACGGCCTCGGCGCCAATGGCAGGCGCTTACGATTTATCCGGCACCATGCTGCAACAGGCGTTAACAGACGACCCATTGCCCAAGCCGATGTACTTTCCTTACGTACTGCTGGCGTACAACCAGATTTACGGTTTCGATGACAACCTCGCAAACCTGTTCAACGAGAGCATCGCCGCTACAGTGCCAAAACTGTTCGACGGATCGAACGACGGCGATACCATCGATACAGCGCTGCCTGCAACAGCCAGTGATCTGTTTGCGCCCGCGCTGCTGGCCACGCTGGAGAATGGCGACTACCACCCGCTGAAAGCGGCGCTGGCGCACAACGATGTATACCGCTGGACGCCGGTGTCACCGACGCGCCTGTATCATTGCCTCGACGATGATCGTGTGCCGTATGAAAATTCCACGGTGGCAATAGACCACTTCGCTGCCGCAGGCGCCGATGTCCGGCTTGAAACACTGTTTTTCGGCAACCATTCGGACTGTGCAATCCCGGCGCTGCTCAGCGGCAACGCCTGGTTCGATTCGCTGGTCGCGCTGCCGTAATTCGATTACAAATAAAACTCGACATTGGGCGACCAGTTAAACCGGCTGACATTGTCGGTGGTCACCTGATGTTCGGATAATTCGATGTAGTGATCGTACACATGCAACGCTTCCACACGCGCTTGCCACGAGTTGATGGGTTTGCCGGCCTGCAGTTTCGCGATCATTTCATCGATCGCATCAACATCGCCTGCCAGCGAACAATGCACGCGGTTTGTGTCCTTGGCGTCGTTGGATGCGCCGCCCGCAAGTTTGCGCTGTTGCGCGCCGCGAATGAACGTCTGTCTGAACATGACGTTCTGAACGTTACCGGTGACATAAAAGCTGATTTTCTTCAATTTTGTTTCACTGCTGTTTATTGAACAGATAACAGATTTAAGCCATCCAACAGTCATTCCGACAAAAATGTAATCTTCTTGATAAAGGCTTCCGATGCACCGTTGGTATTGCTGGTATTTTTCTGGAAAGCGAATGCGGTAATCGGCGGTGTTTTCTGCTGATTAAAGGCCGATTTGAACCGCTGGTCCACTTCAAAATCCGTGGTGATGATTTTGCCGGACTGATCGCCCGACGCCACGCAGAAATAACGCCCGCCGTCCTGCCAAAGCTTGCCGATATACATTTTTCCCTGCTCTTCTTTCTTACCGATGAACGGGCTCAGAAAGTACGGTGCCGATTTGATACCAAGCGGCAGTCCACTCGACAGTTTTTCAGTGCCAAACGACAGCATCACGGCAATCGGCACGCTGTTGACGCCGTTTCTCCAGTCCGCGCCTTCGGGATACCGATTCACCCCCCAGACGATTTCCACGCGCTTGACGCCATAAAGATAATCCTGTTGCGCAAACCGTAAGCCGAACAGTCCAGCCGCTTCGGTCCGGGTGCTGATCACCAGCGCGTCATTTTCAAAACGGGGATTCAATCCCTTGGCGTTTAATTCGAATTCAAACCCCTGCTGTTCCAGCCAGGCTACCGCGCTGCCGTCATCCTGCCCGGTAAAATCGATAACGCGAATCACATGATCGGCGGCATAAGTCACGCCTGCAGGAACTGCAAGCGATTGCATGATCAGTATCCAGACAAGCGCAACGCTTTTTGAAAATACTGCCAAATAATTCTTATATTTCGTAAAACTATTGCAAGCCATTCTCACACCCGACAACCTTTACTGAATAGCAAAAGCGACAATTTTCTCGTTAAACAATGCGAATTGATTCCTCAATTCATACTTCATTATTATGCGCAATCTGAAGCACAACCGGAAGCAGCATTTACCCATGCTGCTGTAAATTTGTTTTTGAACGATCAGTGAAGGCAACAGCTACACAGAATAGTTATACTCCTAATAGATAGTGTGTATCAAGTCTACGGGGCAGTACTGACAGGAAATTTTTGACGCGTTAACGGAATCGTAATCAGGTATTCACCAAAAACATATCGGGCTTTCTTTTTCAGAAAAGCCCGATAATCTGAATCAATCAAAAACTTTATTTTTCACTAAACCGGACTAGCATTATTTCCACCCGTCAACGCGGAGGATGGTGCCATGACCGGTCACATTATGCTGCACGCTGAAATAATAACTTTTGCCTGTAGCGTCGAAAAGCCCGCCCGTTGACTCAGCATTCAGGTCGTTCAAATTGATAACGCGGATACAGCCATCGGTCAGCGTATCGACATCATCGCCATCTTCCAGGCAAATCCAGATACTGTTGTTGAATGGATAGCCTTCATCGCTCATGCCAACCGCATCGCGATCGGTTTGCAATACCCAGTTGCCTCTGCCTGGCTGATAGGCAATATTATCGACCATCCCCATATCCCTGTTGCCAATCATGAAGTATTGAACCTCAGGAACAGCCAGATTGAATGTCGCTTCTTCAAGCGAACCATCGGTGATGCAGATAGTTTCTCCCCAGTTCCGATTGCTTTCTTCGTTACCGGTATTGTTGGCGCAGAAACGAACCATTCCAACAGCCTTTGCTTTCTCATCCGCGCTGGCATCTTCGGGACGATAATAACCGGTCAACTTGAGACTGGCAGCAGCGGCACGCAGATCGGCATCATAAGAATTATCAACTGCTATCCATGTTCCACGTCCGGTGTTGCTGCCTTGACCGTAATCGGTACCGCCATTGCGGTTTCCGAGGCGAAGACCGTATACACTGCCATGCGCCAGCGGCGACTGGTCCAGGCCGGTTATTGGCGCACCGCCATTCCAGGGTACATCGGGAATGAATTTGAAATAGGCGCCGCCTGCGGTGCCATTGGATGGACGATTTTCATCGCCGTAATACATGACGCCGTTGGGGTAGATCACAACGCCTTCAAATGACAGATGACCGACAGCTGGCCGTTCCGTAACGTTACCTGCATCGGCGCCACTGAATGTGCCGCTGGAGCGATCATAAAGAACGCCAGTCGTTTGTAGCGGATTGATCATTTCCAGTATTGTGCCGCTGTTACCCGCTTCTTCACCGAATACAATCGTGCCCCACGCTGTAGTGTGCACCGGATCGCAGGATTGCGTTCCTGTCAGAATGGTTTCAACACTGCCGTCCGACAAGCTGACGCGTTGAAGACCTGGTTGAGCCGGACCCTGTTCGTTACAAACGATCAGGTGTGTTGGATTATCCTGCGGGTACAGCGCCATCATGTCGATATTTGCACCCAGATCGGCGTTGGAAGCCACCACGCGCGCCTGCAATCCTTTAGCCAACGTAACCATGGAAACTGGATTAGCTTCGGCGGTATCGATTGAAACGCTTTGGATCGACTCCGAATCCAGTGGTTTTTTGATACCGAAAAACTGCATGGAACGCTGATTGAGCATTTGATCGCGGAATTGCCCGAAATCCGGCGTACCGTGCGATTTTTTATCGTCATGGCGATCATCGTCGGCCAAAGCTGAAACGGAAACAGCCGCCATCAGCGCCGAAAAGCCAAGCAAAGAATATAAAACTGATTTTTTCATTATCGTGTTGTCCTTATAAAATTATGTTTTCAGTACTCGCAGTCACTGCGTGACCCGCGCTGCATAATTTAGAAAAACAACGTTACAGCCATATGACCATTGTTATTCTGTCTGGTACACACATCGACGCCATGCAGATTGTTAACGTCTCGCCCGATGTTCCGAATGAATTGAATAAACTACTCCGCGACACCGCGCTATTGCGGCCGCTGCCAAAATAATCATGACAAACAATTGATTAAACATTAATCCTAAAAACCTCAGTTGACCGTTAGAAAGAAGTGCCAACTTGATGAATAAAAATACAAATTTCAGAAAAAATTCCTTAACCTGAATGGTGAGCAACACTATGGTATTTATAGCACATTGTTTTTTAATTTTTGCAGTGTTGCAATTCGTTGTAATAACGGGTTATTACGCCTCATTGCGCCTTGCCAAAAATAAAAAACAAAGCACTCTAAACACCATCCAACTGAGGTTTTTAGGTTAATTGTTTCTGAGATAAATAATCGGTCAGGGTGCCAACTGAAATTTAACTGACAACAGCATCTTTGCTTTCATGAAGCTGTTTAGGATATAGCGCAGGGTATTTCATCGAATTGTTGTACAACTGCGTTAATCCTGTGTAATTGCAAACAGGCGTTGATATTCGCGAATGGCGTATCGATCAGTCATGCCGGCGATATAGTCGGCAATCGCCTGATGGCCTTCGTGCTCGAATTTTTGCTGATATTTGACGGGAAGCAGACGTACGTTGCAACTGAACGCCTCGAACAGGCGCTTGATAGTATGCGACGCTTTGCTGCTCATCCGCATGACGCGAAAATGCAGGTACAAGTTGTCATACAGGAATTTCTTCAACTGTTGCTGCTCTTGTTTGATGGGATCGCTAAAACCGATCAGCGGCGGCGCTTGATACACATCGTCCAGACTGTTTAATTGCGCCTGAGCGATGTTTCGTCTGCTTTGCGCGGTCAGATCGGTCGCCAGGGTATTGATCATGCAGCGCACGGTTTCATAAATCAACCGCCGTTCGGTCAAGTCGGGATACGCTGCCTTGACCTCATCCAGATGCCGGGAAAAGATACTGACATCCAGCAGCTGTTCAAGTGAAATCAGTCCTGAACGGAGGCCGTCATCGACATCATGATTGTTATAGGCGATTTCATCGGCAAAATTGGCCAGTTGCGCTTCAAGCGACGGTCTTTTGTTCTGAATAAAACGCTCCCCCACCGCGCCCAGCTTGCGGGCGTTATTTTTTGACGCGCGTTTCAGAATGCCGGAGCGGGTTTCAAAACACAGATTTAACCCGTCAAATGCCGCATAGCGCTCTTCCAGGATATCGACCACCCGCAGTGACTGCAGATTATGTTCGAAACCGCCGTACTCCTTCATGCACGCGTTCAATGCATCCTGTCCGGCGTGACCGAACGGTGTATGCCCCAGATCGTGCGCAAGCGTAATCGCTTCCACCAGATCTTCATTCAATCGCAGATTGCGCGCGATTGAACGTCCGATTTGAGCGACTTCCAGACTGTGTGTCAGGCGGGTGCGAAACAAATCCCCTTCGTGGTTCACAAATACCTGGGTTTTATATTCCAGGCGGCGGAATGCTTTTGAATGAATAATGCGGTCGCGATCACGCTGAAACTCTCCACGGCCAGCAGGCGGCGATTCTTTAAATACGCGACCCCGGGAATTTTTTTCGGTTACAGCGTAGGACGCCGGCTCATTCATGCGTCATACAGGCGTTCAGTGTCTCGGTGATAAGTTCAGGTGGGATATCCGCACGCATGACGGCCTCGCCGATACGATTCAATAGAATAAAACGTGTTTTTCCGGCGGAAACTTTTTTGTCCAGCGCCATCAGCTCAAGATATTTTTTTGGTTCAAGTCTGGGAGCGCTGACCGGCAGACCGGCCTGTTGAAAAATCGCATGAATACGCGCGACGTCGGTATCGTTAATTAATTTCATCCGCCTGGATAAGTCGGCTGCCAGCGCTGTACCGGCAGCCACAGCCTCACCATGCAACCAGATACCGTATCCCATGCCGTTTTCGATAGCATGACCAAAAGTATGACCCAGATTCAACAAGGCACGCACGCCGCTCTCCTTTTCGTCAGCAGCGACTATTTCCGCCTTGTTTTCGCAGCTGCGTTGAATTGCATCGTTGAGTATCGCCGGATCGCGCGATAGCAACCGTTGCATATTTTTTTCCAGCCACTCAAAAAACGCGGGATCGCGAATTAAACCGTATTTAATAATTTCCGCAATACCGGCACGCAATTCTCTGTCCGGCAACGAATCCAGCGTTGCGCTATCGGCGATTACCATTCGTGGTTGATAAAACGCGCCGATCATATTTTTGCCCAGCGCATGATTGATGCCGGTTTTACCGCCGACAGAGGAATCCACCTGGGCTAACAGCGTGGTCGGTATCTGAATAAACGGGACGCCCCGTAAATACGTGGCAGCCGCAAATCCGGTCAGATCGCCGATCACTCCGCCGCCCAGCGCCAGTATGGTTGTGCTACGCTCGCAATGATTTTTTAGCAGCGCATCAAAAATCTGATTCAGCGTATCCCAGTTCTTGTAGACTTCGCCATCCGGCAGAATAATCGGTATCGACTGCACGCCGTTCTTTTCCAGCCCGGTGCGCAGTTTCTCCAGGTACAGCGGCGCAACCGTCGTATTGCTGACAATGGCAACGCGTTTCTGTTTGAGGCATGACGTGATGAGTTCAGTCTGGTCTAAAATGCCGTTACCGATATGAATGGGATAGTTCCGCATTTCTGCAGAGGATGAGAATTCAACCGTTATGGTTTGCATAGGTCTATCTGATATATTTGTTGGTTGATTTAATTTAAACGCTGCCAGCCGCTTGACCAGTTCTTTAACCAGCAGACGGATATTCTGCCTGGCTGTATCTACAATAATATGCGCCGTTTGTTGATAAAACTTGTCTCGCTGCTGATACAACTGCGCCAGTTTTTCGCGCGGATTATCCGTCTTCAGCAATGGCCGGTTTTTATCATGCCGTGTTCGGCGGTACAAGTCATTCACCGACGCCCTTAAATAGACAACAATACCACTTTGCTTGAGCACAGTGCGGTTTTCATGACTGAGCAC
The DNA here is from genome assembly GCA_024235755.1 of Burkholderiales bacterium. Lineage (GTDB taxonomy): Bacteria > Pseudomonadota > Gammaproteobacteria > Burkholderiales > Nitrosomonadaceae > Nitrosomonas. Next base: position 133,088 of record JACKLV010000007.1, read on the forward strand.
TGCACCGCCTCCGGTTGCCAGAACAACATTGTTTTTACATACAAGCTTTTTTATCGCCTGCGTTTCGCGTCTGCGAAACCCCCCCTCCCCTTCGATTTCAAAAATAACCGGGATTTTCACACCGGTGCATTTTTGAATTTCATGATCGCAATCGAAAAACTGCTTACCGGTATAACTTGCCAGCGCTTTGCCGATGGTCGTTTTTCCCGCACCCATCATGCCGACCAGTATGATATTGCTGTCACCCAGGGACTGTAAGAATTTTTTATCAGAAACAGCGGCTCTTTTACTTCGATTCATAGCCGGATTATAACAAGCCTGTTACAGATCACCGTACACACTTTCCACATCGATACGATACCGGGGCGCAACATCTGGTTAATCTATCCTTCCTGTCTTCGCTGCATTCCTGGCGGGCTTATAATGCAAGTCATTTGTTTTTTTCTGCGCATATTCTCGCCAGTGCAACGCTGATCGCGGCGTCTCATGCTTGGATACGAACCATGAAAAAAACAATGGCACAAAGACAGTGGCGACAAATGCAGCCAGAATCATGCCGCCAAACACGCCTGTCCCCATGGATTGCCGTGCAGCCGAACCCGCTCCGGAGGCGATCACCAATGGCACCACACCCAGGATAAACGCCATTGAAGTCATTACGATTGGACGAAAGCGCAAATGCGCGGACTCTAACGCCGCACGTTTGGCGTCCATACCCTCTTTCATTTTCTGGTTGGCGAATTCGACCAATAATATCGCATTTTTAGCCGCCAATCCGATCAACGTCACCATACCGATCTGAAAATAAATATCGTTGGGCATATCCCGCAACAGTACAGCGATCAGCGCACCAGCCATTGCAAACGGCACCGCCATAATCACCGCCAGCGGCAACGCCCAGGTTTCAAATTGCGCCGCCAATATCAAAAACACCATGATAATCGCCAAGCTGAACGCAAACACCGCTGCCGCACCGGTTCTTTTCTCTTGAAAGTCCTTGCCCGTCCATGCGATTTGATAACCATCCGGCAGAACACGAGCGGCCACCTGCTCGATCAGGTTAATCGTCTCGCCCGAACTCAAACCCGGCACCCCACTGCCAATAACCTTGGCTGACAATAGACCGTTAAAGCGCTCCAGCTGTTCCGCGCCGATGATATGTTTGATTTGCACCAGCGCTGACAACGGCACCATCAACCCTGAATCCGAACGTACATAGACTTTGCCGATGTCTTCCGGTTTCATACGGTAAGCCGCTTCCGCCTGCAACTGCACGCGGTAGGTACGTCCCGCCCGGTTGAAGTCGTTTACATAAAGCGACCCCATTGTACTCTGCAGCGTCTCGTATATATGCGCAATGGCAACACCCTGGGAGACCGCCTTGGCCTCATCGACTGACACATAAAACTGCGGTACTTTGGAACGGTAAAACGTATTGGCCGTTGCCAACTTGGGTTCCTGCTTTAATGCCCGCATAAAATCGTCCACAACCTTGGCAAGCTGCTGCGGATCCGTGTTCGTTCTGCTTTGTACGTACAACTCGAAGCCGCCAGTGCTGCCCAATCCACGGATTGCGGGCGGATTGAATGCCACGGCCATACCGTCGGTCTGTTGCGCACCCACGGCAAATAATTGATTGACCAGATCATCGGCGGTCGTTTCCCGTTCGGACCAGTCCTTCAGTCGCGCAAATACAGTCGCCACATTCGTTTTATTGCCGCCACCGATAAAATCCAGGCCGTTTACCGCGAACTGAAAAGCAATGTCCGGGTTTTTCGCAATTTCGGCACGAATCGCATCGCTCGTGGCAATTGTGCGCGACAGTGCGGCGCTGTCCGGCAGAATCACCGCAGCAATCACGTAACCTTGGTCTTCCGAAGGCACGAGACTGCCCGGTATGATTTTTAACAAAAAACTCACACCCCCTATAAAGGCAATAAACACCAGCACGCTGACCAGAACACGCCGTATTGCGGCATCGACCATACTGACGTAAAAATTGCGCAACCGGTCAAATACACGATTGAACCAGTCAAAAAAGGCGGCGCGCCGCTGAGTAGAATGCAACAGCATGGCGCACAAGGTCGGGGTCAGTGTCAATGCGACAACTCCTGAAATCACACCGGCCACGGCGACAGTCACGGCAAACTGACGGTACAGCTCGCCAGCCATGCCGCCCAGAAATGCAACCGGCACAAAAACCGCCACCAGAACCAGCGTCATCGCAACCACCGCGCTGGAAACCTGTTGCATGGCTTTGATTGCCGCATTAATGGGCGTCAGCTTTTCTTCGGAAATCAGCCGTTCGATATTTTCCAATACGACGATGGCATCATCGACCACAATACCGATCGACAACACCATCGCAAACAACGTCATAGTATTGATCGAATAGCCCAGCAGCCATAACCCTGCAAATGTGCCGATGAGAGAAATAGGCACGGCAATAATCGGGATAATCGTTGCGCGCCAGCTCTGCAAAAAAATATAGACGACCAGTACAACCAGCAGCATTGCTTCCAGCAGTGTTTTGACAACCTCCCAAATCGATGCCTTGACAAATTCGCTGGTGTCATACGGCAGGACATAATGCATGCCGTCCGGAAATGTTGGCTGCAGCGCCGCCATTTTGGATTTGATCGCGGACGCCGTATCCAGTGCATTCGCGCCGGTTTGTAGAAAAATCCCGATACCGACGCCCGGTGCGCCGTTTAAAAGGTTTTGGATATTATATTCCTGCGCACCCAGTTCGATACGCGCAACGTCTTTCAGATACAACACGCCGCGCTGGCCGTCGGCGCGCAAAATAATATTGCCGAAATCTTCTGTTTCAATCAGCCTGCCTTTGGCAGTCACGGTATACACCAGTTGCTGATCCGCGAGCGCCGGTTCCTGGCCGATTTTACCGGCCGCATACTGCGCGTTCTGCGCACGGATTGCAGCGGCAATATCGCTGGTGGTGATACCCAGTTGCGCCATTCTGTCAGGTTGCAGCCAGATACGCATGGAATAGTCCTGCGACCCAAAAATACGCGCCTCTCCGACGCCCCCCGTGCGCTTGAGCTCATCCAGAAAATGATTGGTAATATAATTGCTCAGAAATAACGGCGAGTGTGCTTCGTTCGTTGATGTAACAGCGAATACCAGCAGCAGATCATTGGCGCGTTTCTGTATGGTGATACCCGAACGCCTGACTTCGTCGGGCAGGCGCGGCAGGGCAATATTGACCCGGTTGCTGATATTGAACGTCGCAAGGTCGATATCCGTACCGATTTCGAAAGTAACGGTTATGGTCAGCTGACCGCTTGAATCCGCGCTCGAATTGAAATACAGCAAATCATCGACGCCGCTCAACTGTTCCTCGATCGGAGCGGCTACCGTTTTAATCAACGTCTCTGCGCTGGCACCGGGAAACCTCGCCGTTACCTGAACAACAGGCGGCGTAATCTGAGGATATTGCGCGATCGGTAACTGAAACGCTGCGGCGATACCGGCGAGCACGATAATAATCGACAACACCGACGCGAAGATAGGGCGTGTAATAAAAAACTTGGTCATTTTGTCTTAAGATCGTTTATGCCGCATATACTTTGACTATGACTATGGCAATACTCATTTATGTCCGAAAGACAAAACTTCTGAAGCATCCTGCAATTCAGGATTGACCGTCATGCCGGGGCTCAACCGGATCAGGTTATTAACTATAACCCGGTCGCCCGCCTGCAGACCATCCAGAATAATCCAGTCCTTGCCGATCCATTCGCCAACAGTAATCTGACGCGCGGCAATGACATTATCATGATCGATTACATAAACATACCGTCCCAAATCGGACGTCATCACGGCCACTTGCGGCAACAGAAATACATCGTCGGTTTGACCTGACACTACGCGAACACGAACAAACTTTCCGGGCAGTAATCTGCGATCCGGGTTTTCAAATGTCGCCCTGAGTTGCTGCGTACCGATCAGCGGATCAATTTCGCTCGCTGCAAAATTGATAGTACCGCGAACAGAATATTCGGAACCGTCGGGCAAAACCAGGATGACCTCTTCTACATTATCTTCGTTAAGCCGACCGTTAAAGCGGGCAAGCTCGTTATCGGAAAAACTGAACCGCACCCAAATAGGTGATATCTGCGTCATTGTAGTCAATACACTGCTGTTTGCAGCCACCAGCGCTCCTTCGGAAATCTGTGAACGCCCTGTAATCCCGTCAATTGGCGCCTTGACCGTTGCATAGGACAAATCGAGCTCAGCCTGTTGTACACGTGCTTTCAAAGCATGTAATGCGGCTTCAGTGATCATCAGATCAGCAACGGCATTATCGTATGAACGCTGACTGACAAAGTTTTCAGCGACCAGTTTTTCCTGCCGTTCCTTTTCTGTTTTGGCTTTCATCGCCCGTATGCTCTGTTCAAGGAATTCTGCCTGAACTTCGGCCAGGTTTTTCCGGAAAGGCTCCGGATCGATCAGATACAGCGGCTCACCGGCTTTAACCGCCAAACCTTCATGATAATAGCGTTTCAGCACAATCCCCCCGACTCTGGGGCGAATTTCAATTTCTTTGGCACCTTCTGTCTGAGCAATGGTTTCCGCACTCAGGCGTAAATTGACCGGCTGTACTTGCAGTATGCCGACAGTCAGGTTTTCCGTTGGTATTGCACGTTCAGCAGGATCACTGCTACAAGCAAGTAACAACAGCAAAACAGCGAACGCCAAGACTGAAACATAAATTGTTCTCATCATCAATGATTTGTATTTCGATTGCTATGAATACAACGCACAGCGACATCGTTTCTGAAATTGCACACGAAACTGCTCGGCAAAAACACATCGGTGGCCGGCGACGTTTTAAGAAAAGCTTACATGGCCCTATGGGTTCTGTATAATAAATAAATTGCACCGGCAATGGACAATAGCCTTTGCACGTACGGGTGCACACAATATCAAATTTCTGCAACAAAATGATACAAATTAAACTTATTTTTTAAAAACCTTTTAATAAATAGGGAATCCAAAGACTGGATTAAGAGGGAATCCAAAGAATTTTTTAACAATCGATGCACCTGGTAAAAAACACTACTTGTTCTGGGTTAACGTCGATTAATTGAATTATAACTATTGTTAGATAAAATTAACTCAAAAGAAGGTGCGTAAAAAATGCCGACCCGTTATTTTATGGCCATTCTGGCAGCCTGCAGCATTGCTTTATCTGCGAATGCGCAGGCCTCACTGAAGTTGCCTGAAACTGTAAAAGTCAACCCTGCAGCACTGGACATGGAACCCATGTGCGATCCCAAAATTTCCCCGGCCTGGCGAAAAGCGCAAGTCATCGAGGGGGTTAAAATCGAAGCCTCCGATGTTTGCAGCCCGGATAATCCGCATTTAATCGCGGCCGCCGTTAAAGGAACAAACAATATTTCCATGAGCACGTTAATGGAAACCGGTTTGTCGCCCGACGCAATCATTAAAACTGATGATATAGATGGCGATGGCGACCCGGATCGCATTACGATTAAACTCGAGGTCATTGAATTGAATGGACGCACGCCCGATTTTGAAGGCGTCATTCCAACGTACGACATAGCGCCGGGTATTCAACCGGGCGCATGGGTTTTTGCACCCAAAACAAGCGGCATGTCGACGGAAAATTTTGAGAGCATCAGAGCCAATTCCTTACTGCGACTACCATCGCCAGTAATCCGCGTCGAAGTTGGCGATATTGTTCAAATCGTTCTGGAAAATACCCATTATTTTCCGCACACCATCCATCTGCATGGTGTAGATCATCCTTTTTCTCATCATGAATATGGCGGAGGAAAATACGGTAACGACGGCGTCCCTCAAACCAGTGAAATCAACCTGATGCCCGGTGAAAGACGCGTCTACGAATTTCAGCCGCGCCAGGCAGGCACGATGTTCTACCACTGTCATGTTCAAACACATACACATCTGGCCATGGGGCTTGCCGGCATGATTATCATTGAAGAAAACCGGCCGAACAACTGGCTGCAGACACTGAATGTCGGCGCAGGACATGTAAGACACCCTTCAGTGGCGGTCAAAGAGCAGTTCGATAAGGAATACGACCTGCATTATCATGCCATGGACAAGGAACTAACCAGCATCATTCAAAAATACAACGATCCCCGGCTGATTGCGCGCGACATGAACCGACGCTACGATCTGACGGATGCCACCGAGGATTATTACACACTGAATGGACTATCCTTTCCTTATACCTTGAGAGAGTCCATGATTGTTGTCGAGCCCGACCAGAAAATCAAACTACGTATGCTCAACAGCGGTGGTGAATTCATTGCAATCCATACGCACGGTCACAAAGCAACCATTACGCATTATGACGGCATTGAGCAAAACCCTGTCGCTCAGATCACGCGTGATGTTTTTGATATGGCCCCTGCCCAGCGGCTGGATCTGGTACTGAAGACAGTAAACGATGGGTTACATAGTTATGGATCCGGTGCGTGGCTTTTTCACGATCACCGTGAAAAAGGCATCACAACCGATGGCATGAGCGAAGGCGGCAGTATGAGTATGATCGCGTATAAATCGTATCTTGATGAGACCGGTCTGCCCAAGGTCGCGCACGGCATCGATTTATCGGTCTACTTTACCAAAGAATACTACCAGCGCAGGCTGCCAATCTGGCAGGATCTGGATGAAACCGGCAGTTTGGGCGCACCGGGCGTCCGTTCAGGTATCGATCCGGAAACACAGCAGACCGTGATCAATCTGATAATTGGATTTGTTTTCGGCCTGTTGATTTATTTAGCCATCGCCAGAAAACAGCAAGTCAGGGGAGCCATGACAGGTATTTTCAGCAAGCTCAAAGGCTCTAAAGGGAGTAACGCCAATGATTAAGCAGTTTATTAGTGTATTAATTTGCACCTTTGCATTCAGCGTTTACGCGTTTGCACAAGAAAATACCGATCACAGTCAGCATGAAGGTATGCAGCACGACGGGCATAGCGATCATGATATGGATCACGGCGATCATACTGACCACAGTGCCCATGATCACAGCGGACACGATATGGACCACAGCGCTCATGATCACAGCAAGCATGAGATGGATCACAGCGGTCATGATCATAGCGGCATGACGCATGGCGACGGTCATACGATGGATGCGCCGGGCGACCATACGATGTTGCATGGCGAAGATGACGCACATGCGGAGCATCACGGCGACCACCACCACCATCATGACGGCCATATCATGGATCATGAGGGCACGCATATTATGGGGCAGAATTTTGACAAACTGCCGAGCAGTTGCACCAGTATTTCAGAGGAAATTGAAATCACCGTTCGTGCCAGCACCAAATATGCCAAAAAATTCCCTGGCACCACTTTTGCCTTCGACCAGCAGGAATGGCGCGTCAAACCCTGTTCCAAAATCACTTGGCATTTTATTAATGAAGATAATATTCGCCATCAGTTCATGATGCACGGGTTGCCGCGCTATTTATATCACCTGGGCATGTTCCATCTGGAAAATACCGGCCCGAGAAAGGTTTCAGGCACCATGATTGTACCGGCAGCGGACGAAACGTATCTGGTGCATTGCGACATCGCTCAGCACATGGAAAAAGGCATGAAAGCACAACTCGTTGTCGGCAACGGCGGTGAGGACATTCCAAGCATTCCCGGACTGACGCCTTATGTGTTCAACGACAAATACGAAGCGGAAGATCTGCCGCAGGTCTCCAACGATGATAATGGCAAAAAAAAGGGTTCCTTGTCGAAGCAAGCTACCGACTTTTTCAACGATAACGTTCCGGTTCCAGGCATGTCATTCATCGGATTGTTTTTTGGTCTGATCTGTGCGCCATTGTTTGTCAGAATGATCGCGCTCAGAAAGAGAAAAGCGGATGACGAAGCCGTTTGATACATTCTAGTTCGCGCCCTATAACCACTCGGTAATACTTTACTCGGGCCGTTTAATAACCGCTTTATTCCGCAACCCGACGGTATCGCGATGCAAAAGGCGATACCGCCGGATTATCCGGTCTGCAATCATTCACCGTATTTTATTTTCTTCCATAAACGGCAAGCCGCCAAGCTCCTAGATTTAATACTGCCCGGATCGAGTAATCGCCTTCCATATTTTTCTAGTCATCGCCAGTCCATCAGTGAGCTATCTCCGATTCCGATTCAACCGTCAGCAACTGACATAATCTTTTTATAT